>NZ_JBISHF010000001.1:0-2380 GCF_045066615.1 Cobetia sp. Ld8
ACCGCGAGGTCATCGAAGTCCGCGCCCGGCGCGAAGTCATAGCTGCCGTCGGCATTGACGGTGAACTGGCCACCGTTGTCACCGGCAGTCGGCTGACCGACATTGGCGGCATCCTCGCCGACCTGGCTGACCGTCAGGGCATCCGTGTCGTTGCCACCGTCCGCGTCGTTATCCAGCACGTTGCCGGAGGCCGGCGCCTTCTCGGCGACGGTGACGGCGTCATCCTGGGCAACCGGTGCGGTGTTGCTCGGTGTCAGGATGAAGGTGTCGGTGACGGTACCGCCATTGCCATCATCGGCAGTGACAGTGATCTCGAACGGCCCATTCTGGGAGGCATCCGGCGTCAGGGTACCCGTGATGCGGCCCGTGTCCGGATCGATAGTGACACCGTCCGGCAGACCCGCGGCGGTGAAGGTCAGGTCATCGCTGCCATCCACATCATTGAAGGCATCACCCGCCGAGATATCGATCGCATCGCCATCTTCGGCAGTCGCGTCAGGCGTCGGCGTGCTGACGACCGGCACGTCATTGGTACCGGTCACGGTGACACTCAGGGTCGCGGTATCGACACCGCCCTGACCATCGCTGACCTGATAGCTGAGGGTGGTGGTACGGCTTTCTCCGACCGCGAGGTCATCGAAGTCCGCGCCCGGCGCGAAGTCATAGCTGCCGTCGGCATTGACGGTGAACTGGCCACCGTTGTCACCGGCAGTCGGCTGACCAACATTGGCGGCATCCTCACCGACCTGGCTGACCGCCAGGGCATCCGTGTCGTTGCCACCGTCCGCGTCGTTATCCAGCACGTTGCCGGAGGCCGGCGCCTTCTCGGCGACGGTCACGGCGTCATCCTGGGCAACCGGTGCGGTGTTGCTCGGTGTCAGGATGAAGGTGTCGGTGACGGTACCGCCATTGCCATCATCAGCGGTAACGGTGATCTCGAAGGGCCCATTCTGGGAGGCATCCGGCGTCAGGGTACCCGTGATGCGGCCCGTGTCCGGATCGATAGTGACCCCTTCCGGCAGCCCCGCGGCGGTGAAGGTCAGGTCGTCGCTGCCATCCACATCACGGAAGGCATCGCCAGCCGGAATATCGATTTCGTCACCGTCTTCGGCAGTCGCATCAGGCGTCGGGGTGCTGACGACCGGCGCATCATTGGTGCCGGTCACGGTGACGCTCAGGGTCGCGGTATCCACGCCGCCCTGGCCATCACTGACCTGGTAGCTGATGGTGGTGGTACGGGTCTCATCAACCGCGAGGTCGTCGAAGTCCGCGCCCGGCGCGAAGTCATAGCTACCGTCGGCATTGACGGTGAACTGGCCCCCGTTGTCACCGGCAGTCGGCTGACCGACATTGGCGGCATCTTCGCCGACCTGACTGACAGTCAGGGTATCGCTGGCATCGATATCACTGTCGTTGAGCAAGACATCGCCACTGACAGAGCTGTTCTCAGTCGTGACATTGGTATCTGCCACAGCGACCGGAACATCATTGGTGCCGGTCACGGTGACGCTCAGGGTCGCGCTATCCACGCCACCCTGACCATCGCTGACCTGGTAGCGGATGGTAGTGGTACGGGTCTCATCAACCGCGAGGTCGTCGAAGTCCGCCCCCGGATTGAAGGCATACCCCCCATCCTCCCCTATCGTGAATTGGCCACCATTACTTCCCGTAACAGGCTGATCAATAGCGGTGGCACTGCCATCGACCTGGCTGACGGTCAGGGCATCCGTGTCGTTGCCCCCGTCGGTGTCATTGGCCAGAACATTGCCAATTGCCAAGACATTCTCGGCAGTTTCCCTCTGATCATCCTGCGCGACCGGCGCAGTATTGCTCGGCGTCAGCGTGAAGGTGTCGGTGACCGTGCCGCCATTGCCATCATCGGCAGTGACAGTGATCTCGAACGGCCCATTCTGGGAGGCATCCGGCGTCAGGGTACCCGTGATGCGGCCCGTGTCCGGATCGATGGTGACACCGACCGGCAGACCCGCGGCCGTGAAGGTCAGGTCGTCGCTGCCATCCACATCACGGAAGGCATCACCCGCCGGGATATCGATCGCATCGCCATCTTCGGCAGTCGCGTCAGGCGTCGGGGTGCTGACGACCGGCGCATCATTGGTGCCGGTCACAGTGACACTCAGGGTCGCGGTATCCACGCCGCCCTGACCATCACTGACCTGGTAGCTGATGGTGGTAGTTCGGGCCTCATCAACCGCAAGGTCGTCGAAGTCCGCACCTGGCGCGAAGTCATAGCTGCCGTCGGCATTGACGGTGAACTGGCCACCGTTGTCACCGGCAGTCGGCTGACCAACATTGGCGGCATCCTCACCGACCTGGCTGACCGCCAGGGCATCCGTGTCGTTGCCACCGTCCGCGTCGTTAT
>NZ_JBISHF010000002.1:0-3775 GCF_045066615.1 Cobetia sp. Ld8
ACCGACTATGCGGCTGATGGCACCGTGACCTACACCTACGCCGAGGATGGCGCGAGCGAAGATCACACTGCCGGCGACATCACCGACAGCTTCACCGTCGTGGTCACCGACATCACCGGGCAGAGCACCAGCGACAGTCTGGACATCGCGATCCTCGATACCGCGCCGGTCGCCAACGCCGACGCCCGCAACATCGGTGAGGACACCACCACGGCACTCGACGGCAACGTCATCGACGGCGCCACCGACACCGCTGACACCCTGGGGGCCGATGCCACCAGCGTGACCAGCGTCACGCCGGACGGCGGGAGTGCGTCTGCCGTCACCGCAGATGATGCGACGGTCGTCACCGGCGACTACGGCACGCTGACGCTCGAAGCCGACGGCAGCTACAGCTATGTGCTCGACAACAGCAATGCCGAGGTCCAGGGCCTGGATGACGGCGCGTCACTAACCGACGTCTTCAGCTACACGATCACCGACGCCGATGGCGATACCTCCAGCACCACGCTGACCATCACCGTCGACGGCTCCACCGATGGCGCGCCGACCATCACCTCGCTGGATGACCAGTCGGTCACTGAGGCGACCGGCGGCACCGTTACTGACACCTTCCAGGTGGAAGCGGATGCCGGCATCGCCAGCGTCACCGTGAATGGTACTGATATCACCGGCGCGACCGAGGCCGATCCGGTCGAGATCACCACCGTCGAAGGTGTCCTGAGCGTGACCGGCTATGACGCCGACACGGGCACCGTGACCTATAGCTACGTCGAGGATGGCGCGAGCGAGGATCACACCGACGGCGACATCACCGACAGCTTCACCGTCGTGGTCACCGACATCACCGGGCAGAGCAGCACTGATAGCCTGGACATCGCGATCCTCGATACCGCTCCGGTCGCCAACGCCGACACCCGCAACATCGGCGAAGACACCACCGCGGCACTCGACGGCAACGTCATCGACGGCGCCAGCGACACCGCCGACACCCTGGGCGCGGATGCCACCAGCGTGACCAGCGTCACGCCGGACGGCGGGAGTGCGTCTGCCGTCACCGCGGATGATGCGACGGTTGTCACCGGCAGCTACGGCACGCTGACGCTCAACAGTGACGGCAGCTACAGCTATGTGCTCGACACCACCAATCCGGCCGTGCAGTCGCTGGATGATGGCGAGAGCCTGGCTGACGTCTTCAGCTACACGATCACCGATGCCGATGGCGACACTTCCAGCACCACGCTGACCATCACCGTCGACGGCTCGACCGACGGCGCGCCGACCATCACTGACATCAGTGCCACGGCCGACAACAGCGTCACCGAAGCCACCGGCGATACCGTCACCGGCAGCTTCACGGTCGCCGCGGAAGCGGGCATCGATACCGTCACCATTGGTGGCATCGACATCAGCGACGCCAGCACCACGCCGGTCGAGATCACCACCGACGAAGGCACCCTGACCATCACCGACTATGCGGCTGATGGCACCGTGACCTACCGCTACGTCGAAGATGGCGCGAGCGAGGATCACACCGACGGCGACATCACCGACAGCTTCACCGTCGTGGTCACCGACATCACCGGGCAGAGCAGCACTGACAGCCTGGACATCGCGATCCTCGATACCGCGCCGGTCGCCAACGCCGACACCCGCAACATCGGCGAAGACACCACCGCGGCACTCGACGGCAACGTCATCGACGGCGCCACCGACACCGCTGACACCCTGGGCGCGGATGCCACCACGGTCACTGACGTCGATGGCAGCACCGTCACGGCCGATGCCGCGGCCGTCGTCACCGGCGACTACGGCACGCTGACCCTCAACAGTGATGGCAGCTACAGCTATGTGCTCGACAACAGCAATGCCGAGGTCCAGGGCCTGGATGATGGCGAGAGCCTGGCGGACGAATTCAGCTACACGATCACCGACGCCGATGGCGATACCTCCAGCACCACGCTGACCATCACCGTCGACGGCTCGA
Organism: Cobetia sp. Ld8; assembly: GCF_045066615.1. NCBI lineage: Bacteria > Pseudomonadati > Pseudomonadota > Gammaproteobacteria > Oceanospirillales > Halomonadaceae > Cobetia > Cobetia sp. Ld8. The sequence continues at coordinate 1,988 of NZ_JBISHF010000002.1, forward strand.
CCGATGGCGTGCCGACGATCACCTCGCTGGACGACCAGTCGGTCACTGAAGCGACCGGCGCAACCGTTACTGACACCTTCCTGGTGGAAGCGGATGCCGGCATCGCCAGCGTCACCGTGAATGGCACTGATATCACCGGCGCGACCGAGGCCGATCCGGTCGAGATCACCACCGTCGAAGGTGTCCTGAGCGTGACCGGCTACGACGCCGACACGGGCACCGTGACCTACAGCTACGTCGAAGATGGCGCGAGCGAAGATCACACCGACGGCGACATCACCGACAGCTTCACCGTCGTGGTCACCGACATCACCGGGCAGAGCACCAGCGACAGCCTGGACATCGCGATCCTCGATACCGCGCCGGTCGCCAACGCCGACGCCCGCAACATCGGCGAAGACACCACCGCGGCACTCGACGGCAACGTCATCGACGGCGCCAGCGACACCGCCGACACCCTGGGCGCGGATGCCACCAGCGTGACCAGCGTCACGCCGGACGGCGGGAGTGCGTCTGCCGTCACCGCGGATGATGCGACGGTTGTCACCGGCAGCTACGGCACGCTGACGCTCAACAGTGACGGCAGCTACAGCTATGTGCTCGACACCACCAATCCGGCCGTGCAGTCGCTGGATGATGGCGAGAGCCTGGCTGACGTCTTCAGCTACACGATCACCGACGCCGATGGCGACACCTCCAGCACCACGCTGACCATCATCGTCGACGGCTCCACCGATGGCGCGCCGACCATCACTGACATCAGCGAGCCAGTCGACAACAGTGTCACCGAAGCCACCGGCGACACCGTCACCGGCAGCTTCACGGTCGCGGCACAAGCGGGCATCGATACCGTCACCATTGACGGCGTCGACATCACCAACGCCAGCACCACGCCGGTCGTGATCACCACCGATGAAGGCACGCTGACCATCACCGACTATGCGGCTGATGGCACCGTGACCTACAGCTACGTCGAGGATGGCGCGAGCGAAGATCACACCGATGGCGACATCACCGACAGCTTCAGCGTCGTGGTCACCGACATCACCGGGCAGAGCACCACTGACAGCCTGGACATCGCGATCCTCGATACCGCCCCGGTCGCCAACGCCGACACCCGCAACATCGGCGAAGACACCACCGCGGCCCTCGACGGCAACGTCATCGACGGCGGCAGCGACACCGCTGACACCCTGGGCGCGGACGCCACCACGGTCACTGACGTCGATGGCAGCACCGTCACGGCCGATGCCGCCGCAGTCGTCACCGGCGACTACGGCACGCTGACGCTTGAAGCCGACGGCAGCTACAGCTATGTGCTCGACACTACCAATCCGGCCGTGCAGTCGCTGGATGATGGCGAGAGCCTGGCTGACGTCTTCAGCTACACGATCACCGACGCCGATGGCGATACCTCCAGCACCACGCTGACCATCACCGTCGACGGCTCGACCGATGGCGTGCCGACGATCACCTCGCTGGACGACCAGTCGGTCACTGAAGCGACCGGCGCAACCGTTACTGACACCTTCCTAGTGGAAGCGGATGCCGGCATCGCCAGCGTCACCGTGAATGGCACTGACATCACTGACGCCAGCACCACGCCGGTCGTGATCACCACCGACGAAGGCACGCTGACCATCACCGACTATGCGGCTGATGGCACCGTGACCTACAGCTACGTCGAGGATGGCGCGAGCGAAGATCACACCGGCGGCGACATCACCGACAGCTTCACCGTCGTGGTCACCGACATCACCGGGCAGAGCAGCACTGACAGCCTGGACA
>NZ_JBISHF010000003.1:0-2090 GCF_045066615.1 Cobetia sp. Ld8
CTGCCGTCGATGGCAGCACCGTCACGGCCGATGCCGCCGCAGTCGTCACCGGCGACTACGGCACGCTGACGCTTGAAGCCGACGGCAGCTACAGCTATGTGCTCGACACCACCAATCCGGCCGTGCAATCGCTGGATGATGGCGAGAGCCTGGCTGACGTCTTCAGCTACACGATCACCGACGCCGATGGCGACACCTCCAGCACCACGCTGACCATCACCGTCGACGGCTCCACCGATGGCGCGCCGACCATCACTGACATCAGTGCCACGGCCGACAACAGCGTCACCGAAGCCACTGGCGACACCGTCACCGGCAGCTTCACGGTCGCGGCCACCGCCGGGATTGCCGCTGTCACCATCGGTGGCATCGACATCAGCGACACCAGCACCACGCCGGTCGAGATCACCACCGACGAAGGCACCCTGACCGTGACCGGCTACGACGCCGGCACCGGTGAGGTCACCTATAGCTACGTCGAAGATGGCGCGAGCGAAGATCACACCGGCGGCGACATCACCGACAGCTTCAGCGTCGTGGTCACCGACATCACCGGGCAGAGCACCACTGACAGCCTGGACATCGCAATCCTCGACACCGCCCCGGTCGCCAACGCCGACGCCCGCAACATCGGTGAGGACACCACCACGGCACTCGACGGCAACGTCATCGACGGCGCCAGCGACACCGCCGACACCCTGGGCGCGGACGCCACCACGGTCACAGACGTCGATGGCAGCACCATCACGGCCGATGCCGCGGCAGTCGTCACCGGCGACTACGGCACGCTGACCCTCAACAGTGATGGCAGCTACAGCTATGTGCTCGACAACAGCAATGCCGAGGTCCAGGGCCTGGATGACGGCGCGTCACTGACCGACGTCTTCAGCTACACGATCACCGACGCCGATGGCGACGCCTCCAGCACCACGCTGACCATCACCGTCGACGGCTCCACCGATGGCGCGCCGACCATCACTGACATCAGTGCCACGGCCGACAACAGCGTCACCGAAGCCACCGGCGACACCGTCACCGGCAGCTTCACGGTCGCGGCCACCGCCGGCGTTGCCGCTGTCACCATTGACGGCATCGACATCAGCGACGCCAGCACCACGCCGGTCGTGATCACCACCGATGAAGGCACGCTGACCATCACCGACTATGCGGCTGATGGCACCGTGACCTACAGCTACGTCGAGGATGGCGAGAGCGAGGATCACACTGCCGGCGACATCACCGACAGCTTCACCGTCGTGGTCACCGACATCACCGGGCAGAGCACCAGCGACAGCCTGGACATCGCGATCCTCGATACCGCGCCGGTCGCCAACGCCGACGCCCGCAACATCGGCGAAGACACCACCACGGCACTCGACGGCAACGTCATCGACGGCGCCAGCGACACCGCTGACACCCTGGGGGCCGATGCCACCAGCGTGACCAGCGTCACGCCGGACGGCGGGAGTGCGTCTGCCGTCACCGCGGATGATGCGACGGTTGTCACCGGCAGCTACGGCACGCTGACCCTCAACAGTGATGGCAGCTACAGCTATGTGCTCGACAACAGCAATGCCGAGGTCCAGGGCCTGGATGACGGCGCGTCACTGACCGACGTCTTCAGCTACACGATCACCGACGCCGATGGCGATACCTCCAGCACCACGCTGACCATCACCGTCGACGGCTCCACCGATGGCGCGCCGACCATCACTGACATCAGTGCCACGGCCGACAACAGCGTCACCGAAGCCACCGGCGACACCGTCACCGGCAGCTTCACGGTCGCGGCCACCGCCGGCGTTGCCGCTGTCACCATTGGTGGCATCGACATCAGCGACGCCAGCACCACGCCGGTCGTGATCACCACCGATGAAGGCACGCTGACCATCACCGACTATGCGGCTGATGGCACCGTGACCTACACCTACGCCGAGGATGGCGCGAGCGAAGATCACACTGCCGGCGACATCACCGACAGCTTCACCGTCGTGGTCACCGACATCACCGGGCAGAGCAGCACTGACAGCCTGGACATCGCGATCCTCGATACCGCGCCGGTCGCCAACGCCGACACCCGCAACATCGGC
>NZ_JBISHF010000004.1:0-117466 GCF_045066615.1 Cobetia sp. Ld8
GCGTTCCGGGTAGAATATGCCTCCTCGCTTAACAGCGACGCTCTTTAAAAATTTGATCAGGTAATTCGTGTGAGCGCTTGCCGATGAGTGGTGACAAGGTCACCAAATATCGGAGCAAGCCTCTCACGAGAAGTTTGACTCTGAACCAAGTTTGGTCTGCTTAACAGACTATCAAGCTTTCAACTGAAGAGTTTGATCATGGCTCAGATTGAACGCTGGCGGCAGGCTTAACACATGCAAGTCGAGCGGAAACGATCCTAGCTTGCTAGGAGGCGTCGAGCGGCGGACGGGTGAGTAATGCATGGGAATCTGCCCGGTAGTGGGGGACAACCTGGGGAAACTCAGGCTAATACCGCATACGTCCTACGGGAGAAAGCAGGGGATCTTCGGACCTTGCGCTATCGGATGAGCCCATGTCGGATTAGCTTGTTGGTGAGGTAATGGCTCACCAAGGCGACGATCCGTAGCTGGTCTGAGAGGATGATCAGCCACACTGGGACTGAGACACGGCCCAGACTCCTACGGGAGGCAGCAGTGGGGAATATTGGACAATGGGCGAAAGCCTGATCCAGCCATGCCGCGTGTGTGAAGAAGGCCTTCGGGTTGTAAAGCACTTTCAGCGAGGAAGAACGCCTTGGGACTAATACTCCCGAGGAAAGACATCACTCGCAGAAGAAGCACCGGCTAACTCCGTGCCAGCAGCCGCGGTAATACGGAGGGTGCAAGCGTTAATCGGAATTACTGGGCGTAAAGCGCGCGTAGGTGGCTAAGTCAGCCAGGTGTGAAAGCCCCGGGCTCAACCTGGGAACGGCATCTGGAACTGCTTGGCTAGAGTGCAGGAGAGGAAGGTAGAATTCCCGGTGTAGCGGTGAAATGCGTAGAGATCGGGAGGAATACCAGTGGCGAAGGCGGCCTTCTGGACTGACACTGACACTGAGGTGCGAAAGCGTGGGTAGCAAACAGGATTAGATACCCTGGTAGTCCACGCCGTAAACGATGTCAACTAGCCGTTGGGTCCCTTGAGGACTTAGTGGCGCAGCTAACGCAATAAGTTGACCGCCTGGGGAGTACGGCCGCAAGGTTAAAACTCAAATGAATTGACGGGGGCCCGCACAAGCGGTGGAGCATGTGGTTTAATTCGATGCAACGCGAAGAACCTTACCTACCCTTGACATCCAGAGGACTTTCCAGAGATGGATTGGTGCCTTCGGGAACTCTGAGACAGGTGCTGCATGGCTGTCGTCAGCTCGTGTTGTGAAATGTTGGGTTAAGTCCCGTAACGAGCGCAACCCCTATCCTTATTTGCCAGCGAGTAATGTCGGGAACTCTAAGGAGACTGCCGGTGACAAACCGGAGGAAGGTGGGGACGACGTCAAGTCATCATGGCCCTTACGGGTAGGGCTACACACGTGCTACAATGGCAAGTACAAAGGGTTGCAATACTGCGAAGTGGAGCCAATCCCATAAAGCTTGCCTCAGTCCGGATTGGAGTCTGCAACTCGACTCCATGAAGTCGGAATCGCTAGTAATCGTGGATCAGAATGCCACGGTGAATACGTTCCCGGGCCTTGTACACACCGCCCGTCACACCATGGGAGTGGACTGCACCAGAAGTGGTTAGCCTAACCTTCGGGAGGGCGATCACCACGGTGTGGTTCATGACTGGGGTGAAGTCGTAACAAGGTAGCCCTAGGGGAACCTGGGGCTGGATCACCTCCTTATCGACACTGTCTACTGCTCGCGGCAAGTGCTCACAACGAATTACCTGATCTTATTGCTGGCTTAGCCGGCAGTGGCAAGCGTGCTCATCATAGAGCGCGCTTCTCACTGTTCTCTGAACAGCCGCTCTTTAACAATGTGAATCATGCTGACGATAGATATGTGCGCCAAGCGCATGTCTATCAAACGATATGTCGGAGAGGTCCGACAGATTCGTAATCCTTGACAGACCCCTTGGGGTTATATGGTCAAGCGATTAAGCGCATACGGTGGATGCCTTGGCAGCCAGAGGCGATGAAGGACGTGATAGCCTGCGATAAGCGTTGGCGAGGTGGCAAATACCCTGCGACCCAACGATTTCCGAATGGGGAAACCCACTCACCATCAGGTGAGTATCTATAGGCCAATACATAACCTATAGAGGCAAACCCGGGGAACTGAAACATCTAAGTACCCGGAGGAAAAGAAATCAACCGAGATTCCCCAAGTAGCGGCGAGCGAACGGGGACCAGCCCTTAAGCGTGACAACTGACAGACGAACAAGCTGGGAAGCTTGACGATACAGGGTGATAGTCCCGTAGTCGAAGTCTGAGTCACGTGAAATCGAGTAGGTCGGGGCACGAGAAACCTTGACTGAACATGGGGGGACCATCCTCCAAGGCTAAATACTCCTGGCTGACCGATAGTGAACCAGTACCGTGAGGGAAAGGCGAAAAGAACCCCGGCGAGGGGAGTGAAATAGATCCTGAAACCGTATGCGTACAAGCAGTGGGAGCACCTTCGTGGTGTGACCGCGTACCTTTTGTATAATGGGTCAGCGACTTATATTCTGTGGCGAGCTTAACCGTATAGGGGAGGCGTAGGGAAACCGAGTCTTAACTGGGCGACCAGTCGCAGGGTATAGACCCGAAACCGGGCGATCTATCCATGGCCAGGGTGAAGATTGAGTAACATCAATTGGAGGCCCGAACCCAAGTATGTTGAAAAATGCTGGGATGAGCTGTGGATCGGAGTGAAAGGCTAATCAAGCCCGGAGATAGCTGGTTCTCCTCGAAAGCTATTTAGGTAGCGCCTCACGTATCACCGCTGGGGGTAGAGCACTGTTTCGGCTAGGGGGTCATCCCGACTTACCAACCCGAGGCAAACTCCGAATACCAGTGAGTGCAGCGTGGGAGACACACAGCGGGTGCTAACGTCCGTTGTGAAAAGGGAAACAACCCAGACCGTCAGCTAAGGTCCCAAAATCCTGATTAAGTGGGAAACGATGTGGGAAGGCTCAGACAGCTAGGAGGTTGGCTTAGAAGCAGCCATCCTTTAAAGAAAGCGTAATAGCTCACTAGTCGAGTCGGCCTGCGCGGAAGATATAACGGGGCTAAATCAGGTACCGAAGCTACGGGTTCATCCTCTGGATGAGCGGTAGAGGAGCGTCGTGTAAGCCAATGAAGGTGGATTGAGAAGTCTGCTGGAGGTATCACGAGTGCGAATGCTGACATGAGTAACGATAAGGGGAGTGAAAAACTCCCCCGCCGGAAGACCAAGGTTTTCTGTTCTACGTTAATCGGAGCAGAGTGAGTCGGCCCCTAAGGCGAGGCGGAAACGCGTAGTCGATGGGAAACGGGTTAATATTCCCGTACCGGATGTGGTTGCGATGGGGGGACGAAGAAGGCTAGGTGAGCCAGGCGTTGGTTGTCCTGGTGAAAGCATGTAGGCCGAGGAATCAGGCAAATCCGGTTCCTCTGAGGTCGAGATGCGAGACGAACTGACCACGGTCAGGAAGTCATCGATGCCACGCTTCCAGGAAAAGCCTCTAAGCTTCAGATCACATGCGACCGTACCCCAAACCGACACAGGTGGTCAGGTAGAGAATACCAAGGCGCTTGAGAGAACTCGGGTGAAGGAACTAGGCAAAATGGCACCGTAACTTCGGGAGAAGGTGCACCGGTTCGAGTGAAGGACTTGCTCCGTAAGCTCTTACCGGTCGAAGATACCAGGTGGCTGCAACTGTTTATTAAAAACACAGCACTCTGCAAACGCGCAAGCGGACGTATAGGGTGTGACGCCTGCCCGGTGCCGGAAGGTTAATTGATGGGGTTAGCTCACGCGAAGCTCTTGATCGAAGCCCCGGTAAACGGCGGCCGTAACTATAACGGTCCTAAGGTAGCGAAATTCCTTGTCGGGTAAGTTCCGACCTGCACGAATGGCGTAATGATGGCCACGCTGTCTCCACCCGAGACTCAGTGAAATTGAAATCGCAGTGAAGATGCTGTGTACCCGCGGCTAGACGGAAAGACCCCGTGAACCTTTACTATAGCTTTACACTGGATGCTGATGTTGTCTGTGTAGGATAGCTGGGAGGCTTTGAAACCGCGTCGCCAGATGCGGTGGAGCCAACCTTGAAATACCAGCCTGACATCATTGGCGTTCTAACTCAGGTCCGTTATCCGGATCGAGGACAGTGTATGGTGGGTAGTTTGACTGGGGCGGTCTCCTCCTAAAGAGTAACGGAGGAGCACGAAGGTACCCTCAGCACGGTTGGAAATCGTGCATTGAGTGCAAGAGCATAAGGGTGCTTGACTGCGAGACAGACACGTCGAGCAGGTACGAAAGTAGGTTCTAGTGATCCGGTGGTTCTGTATGGAAGGGCCATCGCTCAACGGATAAAAGGTACTCCGGGGATAACAGGCTGATACCGCCCAAGAGTTCACATCGACGGCGGTGTTTGGCACCTCGATGTCGGCTCATCACATCCTGGGGCTGAAGTCGGTCCCAAGGGTATGGCTGTTCGCCATTTAAAGTGGTACGCGAGCTGGGTTTAGAACGTCGTGAGACAGTTCGGTCCCTATCTGCCGTGGGCGTCGGAAGTTTGAGAAGAGCTGCTCCTAGTACGAGAGGACCGGAGTGGACGAACCTCTGGTGTTCGGGTTGTCATGCCAATGGCATTGCCCGGTAGCTACGTTCGGACGGGATAACCGCTGAAAGCATCTAAGCGGGAAGCCCCCTTCAAGATGAGACTTCCCTGAGGCCTTGCGCCTCCTGAAGGGCCCTTGAAGACTACAAGGTTGATAGGCTGGGTGTGGAAGCACAGCAATGTGTTGAGCTAACCAGTACTAATTGCCCGTGAGGCTTGACCATATAACACCCAAGGGGTTTGCGTAGGCAAACGCCGGGATTGCGACAGGATCGAGACATATCGGTCAGCATGATTCATATTGCGAGTCGCGAGGCCACAAGCCTCGAGACTCAGGCATCGCAAGATGCCACCGTTTCGCCTGACGACCATAGCGAGCGTGAACCACCCGATCCCATGCCGAACTCGGAAGTGAAACCGCTTAGCGCCGATGGTAGTGTGGAGTTTCTCCATGTGAGAGTAGGTCATCGTCAGGCACTTATACTCGCCTGACGACCATAGCGAGCGTGAACCACCCGATCCCATGCCGAACTCGGAAGTGAAACCGCTTAGCGCCGATGGTAGTGTGGAGTTTCTCCATGTGAGAGTAGGTCATCGTCAGGCACTTATACCGAACCGCCCCTGTAGCCTTGCTGCAGGGGCGGTTCTCTTTGTGCGCAGGAAAAGAAAGCCCGGCTCCCCCAGGAGTCGGGCTTTTTGCGTTCAATGTGCAAATACGGTGCTGAGAGACTGACAGCATGAGGTGCCGGGCAAAATGCCGTAGTCTCTGAGCACAACTCTTCGATGACGGGCTGGGCGATGGATGAGCTGATGTTGGTGGGCGTCATGATGGCGTTGCTGGTACTGGGTGGTTCCTTGATGGGGTGGCTCAGCATGCTACGCCTCAAGGCGCTGGAGCAGCGACTGCGCGATATGGAGGCCAGGCTTGCTCGCGAGCTTCCTGCTCATGGCGCTCCGGTTATGCACACCCCCTTGCAAGAAGGGGGTGTGGACAAATCGCCTGCCGAAGTGCCGCCCCAGGAAGGGCTGGCAGCATCCGGTGCAACGCCATCGATCAGCGACTCGCGGACCACTGCATCATCTAGTGGCGGCCACTCTCTGTCCTACCGGCTACTTCAGCGCTTGTTGCATGGAGCTGCCTCCAGTCGTTCAGGCGAGAACGGGCAGGGCGCAGACCCTGCAAGCAAGGCATCAGAGGTGCTGCCGGGGGGCATGTCACGTCTGCTGACGGTCCTTCAGGAACACTGGATGATTCTTGTGGGTGCCTTGTCTCTAGTGATGGCAGGCATCCTGCTCGTCGGGTACTCCCTTGAGCAGGGCTTGCTGGGGCCGGGGGTACGGCTGGCGCTGGGTCTCGGGTTCGGCCTGAGCATGACGGTATTGGCCGAGTGGCTGAGACTGCGTACGTCCCAGTCATCGAGTTTGACCGGCGCCGTCAGCGGTGCCGGCAGTCTGGTGCTCGCGGCGAGCCTGTTGGCTGGTCACTTTCTGCTTTCGCTGGTGTCCATGCCGGTCACCTTCGTACTGCTGGCAGCCTTGAGCCTGTGGATGCTGGAGCGTGCGCGGCACCATGGGCCGTGGCTGGCAGCATTGGGCATGTTGGGCGGATATGCTCTGCCCTTGGCGCTGCCCATTCACCAGCAGTGGCAGGAAGCCTCGACCTTGCTGTTGCTGGGGTATGCGGGTGTGATCGCGGCAGCGTGTCGTGTGCTGTACCGGCAGGTCGCGGTGAGCTGGCTGTATTGGGGCGGCCTGGTGGGAGCGCTCACCTGGTGGTTGCTGTTGATGCCCTTCGGTATCTCCTCTGGCACGACACTGTTGGTGGGGCTGTTGCCCTGGGTGGGTGGTGTCTGGCTGGCCGTGCTGGCGTTGGGGTATCTGCGGGAGGGGGTGTGGGAGTCATCAACGGGCGCCGCAGAGAAGGATGAGCGACAGGCGCAGGCCTCACTTGCGACCTGGTTGCCCTGGCGCGCATCTCTTGAGCTGCGTCGGCACTGGCTCGCCGGAGGCCTTGTCTCAGTGAGCGTCGTGCTGGGACTCTGGCTGCCCTGGCTGGGCAGTCTCGTGCATGGCGTCTCCTTTGACTCCTTGGTGGCGCCTTCCGATATGGCCGGCTCCGGTGTGTCCCTGTGGCATCGGGGGTGGCTGGCTAGCCTCATGCCGATGCTGGTGATTGCCTGGTCTAGTCGCCGCCATGCGGTGCTGTGGTCGATGGTGGTTGCTGGCAACGGACTCTGGTTGCTGGTGTGGGGGCTTGCCCTGACGGCACCGCTGTCGAGCAGCGCGATGATCAGCCCGCTGATACTGAGTGTCGGCCTGTTGTCGCTGGCGCGTTGGCGACCGCGTCATGATGCGGGTGAAAGAGCAGAGAGGCCGCTTGCAGCCTGTTGGTGGGCATTGGCGACCATGGTGCCGCTGCTGGCATGGGCTCTGGCTCTCTGGCAGGACGTCATGCCATGGACGACCGAGGCGAGCGATGCAGGGAGGCTGATCAACACAGGACTGGTCAACACAGGGCTACCGCCATTGATCTGGGGGCTGGTGTGCTGGGCAGGTGCCATGCGCTTCCAGGCGCGTGAAGGCGCTCAGCTTGCCGCAGGACTGTGGTTGCCGGCGCAGGCCGGGATATTCCTTGCCCTGGTGGCAGTGCTGGAGGGGCCATCGTTGACCCTGGCGCTGGCGTTGCAGCTGTTGGGTTTGACCGCTTGTGAATGGCGCTGGTATCGCGAGGGGCATACCGCGGCGCGCTCCGTGTTTGCTGAGCTGTCACGCTTGCTGGCGTGGGGTGTCGTGGCTCGCTTGATGTATGGCATGGCGCATGACGACTATGCCGATATCGCGCACTGGCCACTGCAGATACTGCTGCCGGTATTGGCCTGTGTCGCCATGACCAGTCTCGGCATGCGCCACCGCCCGCGGACACAGCGCTGGCTGGAAGGTGCTGTTGTCCAGCTTGCCGTCGCGACGGTGGTGATGGAAATCCGCTATGTGTTGACCGGTGGAAAGCCCTTCGAGGGCAGCCTCACCCTGGCGGAGCTTTCCCTGCAGGTATTGGCGCTGGCCGGGGTGGCGGCAAGCTATGCCTGGCGTGCCCGTGGCGACGGTGCTGAGGCGCGGGCAGGGACGCAGCTGTATCGCGTGCTGGCACTGGTGGTCGGTGGAGCGGCCGTGCTTCTCTGGAGTGTCGGCGTGCTGGGCATCTTCAATCCGCTCTGGCACCCGGGGGATGTCGGGAGCTGGCCGCTGGTCAATTGGCTTCTGCCGGCCTACGGCCTGCCTGCACTCGGCGCCGCTATGCTCTGGCGCATGACATCCAGACGCGCATCGGATGCGGGAAGCGCCGCGTCACGCTCACGAATACGCGGGCTGAGCGAAGTGCTCGGCCTGCTGTCGGCAGGGTTGTGGTTGGCGCTCAACTTGCGTCACTGCTGGCATGGCGCTGAGCTGGGCGTATGGCAGGGCATCGAGCAGGCGGAGCTATATGCCTACAGTGTGTTGATGCTGGTCGTCGCGGCGGCCCTGATCGTGAGTGGTGCCAAGGCGGGGCAGCAGCATTGGCAGCGCATCGGACAGGGCATCCTGATCCTCGCCGTGATCAAGGTGGGGGTATGGGATACCGCCACCCTTGAGGGGTTGTGGCGAGTAGGTTCATGGCTGGGACTGGGCAGTGTCCTGATGCTGCTTTCTGCCTTGTTCAATCGCCTGGCGGGGGCGGGAATGCGTGCCGGGGAGCGGAATTGACGAAAAGAGCGTTATCTTTGGTCGTTGTTCTTGGCTCGCAAGCCCATGAATCCGATAGAATGTGCGCTTTTGCACAGGGACAGGCCTCCGCATGACCATCCGTGATCTCATTCGTCTGCTTGGAGATGGTGGCTACCACTCCGGAGAGGCCCTGGGCGAAGAGCTCGGGGTGTCGCGTACGGCGGTCTGGAAGCAGCTCAAGAAACTTGAGGCGCTCGACATTCCGCTGGAAGCCATCAAGGGGCTTGGCTATCGACTGGCCAACCCCATCGAGTTGATCGATGGTCAACAGATCATCGAGGCGCTGCCGCGCGAGACTCGCAAACACCTGACGCGCCTGTTCGTCGAGGAGTCGGTGGACTCGACCAATACCTTCATCCGCGAGCGCTTTCGTCAGGGAGCCGGCCATGCCGAGGTCTGTCTGGCGGAGGTGCAATCGGCTGGGCGTGGCCGTCGTGGGCGTGAGTGGGAGACTCCCTGGGGGCGCAGCCTGGTCTTCTCGCTTGGCTGGCGCTTCGAATCAGGGGCCGCATCGCTTGAAGGCCTGAGTCTGGCGATCGGCGTGGCGGTGGCGGAGGTGCTCGAGGCCGATGGCCTGCCCGCGCGCCTCAAGTGGCCCAACGATGTCCTGCTGCAGATACAGAAGGATCAACCCAAGATCGCCGGCATCCTGGTCGAGGTGACGGGGGATGTGTCCGGTCCCTGTGATGTCGTCATCGGTATCGGCATGAACATCGAGTTGCCGGCCTCCCGACGCGAGGCGATCACTCAACCGGTGGCTGCGGTACGTGACATCATTCCCGGTGCTTCACGCAATCGCTATGCCGCGCGTCTGATGGAGTCATTGCTGGCACTGTTGCCCGAGTTCGAGTCGCAGGGCTTTGCCGGATGGCAGGCGCGCTGGAATGAGCGCAATGCCTTCAAGGGGCGTGATGTGGTGATTTTGCGCGGAGACAGACGAGAAGAGGCCGTGGCAGAAGGTGTCGATATCAATGGAAATCTCGAGGTGCGCATGAATGGCGAAACCATCACTCTCGCCGGTGGCGAGATCAGTCTGCGCGCCGTCTCATGATTCTGGATCTTGATATCGGCAACACCTTGTCAAAATGGCGTCTCAAGGACACCGTTTCCAGCGAGATCCGCTCGCGCGGCGCCGTCTGGACGCGAGAGGAGTGGCGGCCGGGCGCGGACATTCCTGACCTGGATGTCGTCACGGCCGTGCGTATCTCCAGCGTGGCGCGCAAGCAGGTGCTGGATGAGACGGTGGAGTTGCTGCGCAAGCAGGTCGGCGTCGTGCATGTCGCACACTCGACGCGGGAGGCGCTGGGCGTCACCTGCGGCTATGAAGAGCCGCAACGCCTGGGCGTCGATCGCTGGTTGGGCGCACTCGCCGGCCATCATCTCACCGGGGGCTGTTGCAGCGTCGATTGCGGTAGCGCGATCACGGTGGATTTCGTGCTGCCGGGTGGCAAGCATCTGGGGGGCTATATTCTCCCGGGGCTGCGTCTGATGAAGGAAAGCCTCAAGCTGGGCACGCGCAATGTGGCCATCGACCCGGATACCGAGGTGGATACGTTGCTCGCGCCGGGTCGCAATACGGTAGAGGCCGTCAATCACGGCATCTACATGGCGGCCGTCAGTGCGGTCAATCGTCTCTATGCCGAGGTCTGCGATCGTGAAGGGGTAGCCTTGCCGCTACTGCTGACCGGCGGTGACGCGCGGGTGGTGGCGCGCGGTCTGCGGGTGCCGCATGCGCTGTGGCCAGACATGGTGTACGCCGGCCTGGAGGCGCTGTATCCATTGACCGCTGCCGAGCGGGCAGGGCGCCTGTCAGGTGCGCCCGACCAGCCGCGAGTGCCTGATCTAGAAAAACTTCGCTCAGGGCTTGCGCTCACCCAGATGCTTTGACATACTACGTCCCGTTCTGAGGCGATACATTCCCTCAAGCGCTTGAAGTAGAATGAAATCAAGCACTTGACAGCGTATCCCAAGCGGCGTAAGATTCGTCGTCACAGATGGTGGGGTTCCCGAGTGGCCAAAGGGAGCAGACTGTAAATCTGCCGCGAAAGCTTCGAAGGTTCGAATCCTTCCCCCACCACCAGATTCGCTTATGATGCCGTGTGCATCAGGGCAGCAAGAGTTGGAAAGCGGGCATAGTTTAATGGTAGAACCTCAGCCTTCCAAGCTGATGACGCGGGTTCGATTCCCGCTGCCCGCTCCAGTTCATCTCGTCAGTCGAGATTGCGCAAAGGTTTTGCTCGTGTAGCTCAGGGGTAGAGCACACCCTTGGTAAGGGTGAGGTCGGCGGTTCAAATCCGCCCACGAGCTCCATACAACGGAAAGGCGAGTCGCAGTTTGGCTCGTCTTTTTCGTTTCCGACGACCTCCCAGGTCGCGGTCAAAGATAAGGCTTGTCAGTTTGGGTTGTCTCAGCTATGATGGCGCCCGCTGTTCATTCAGCCTTGTTTTTAGTCTCTGGAACACGCAAGTGTTACAGGCCAGTAGCTCAATTGGCAGAGCAGCGGTCTCCAAAACCGCAGGTTGGGGGTTCGATTCCCTCCTGGCCTGCCATCCTTCCCCAGGATGGTATTCGACTTCTTACCGATTCTCGATTCTAGCGATCGCTGCACCCTTGAGGAGTCTCTTTGATGAAACAGAACGCCGAGGTGCAGGAAGCGCGCCACGACGGGTTCAAGTGGTCGGTCGTTGTCATTCTTCTTGTGCTGGCTGTTGCTGGCAACGCCTATTTTGCTGACCAAGCGCTGCTTTATCGCGTGCTTGGCGTCGTCGTGCTTGGTGTTGCAGCGGCTGCTCTGGCGATCACGACCAACAAAGGCCGTGATGTTGTCGAGCTGGCAAGTAGTGCGCGCCGCGAGATCCAGCGCGTCGTTTGGCCGACCCGACAGGAAACTGTCCAGACAACTGCCATCGTGCTGGGTGCCGTGCTTATCGTGGGCCTGTTGCTATGGCTCATCGATACCACCCTCGGCTGGCTGATGTCCGGCATCGTCAGTTAACGGAGTTTCCATGTCCAAGCGTTGGTATGTCATACACGCCTATTCCGGTTTCGAAAAGCAGGTCATGCGTTCGCTCAACGAGCGTGTGAAGCTTTACGCCATGGAAGATCACTTCGGTGAGATTCTCGTGCCGGTCGAAGAAATCGTCGAAATGCGTGACGGCAAGCGCCGCAAGAGCGAGCGCAAGTTCTACCCGGGCTACGTGCTGGTCGAGATGGACATGAATGATCAGTCCTGGCACCTGGTGAATGAAACCCCGCGCGTCATGGGGTTCATTGGCGGAACCCCGGAGAAGCCGGCAGCGATTACCCAGAAAGAAGCCGACGCCATGCTGCGTCGCGTTCAGGATGGCACCGACAAGCCGCGTCCGAAGACTCTCTTCGAGCCGGGTGAAACGGTGCGTGTCACTGATGGTCCGTTCGCGGACTTCAATGGCGTAGTCGAAGAAGTGAATTACGAAAAGAGCCGTCTGCAGGTCAGCGTACTGATCTTCGGGCGTGCTACGCCGGTGGAGCTCGAGTTCTCCCAGGTCGAGAAGGACTGATCTCAGGGTCATCATCTCACCTGTTTGAATACGAGCATCACGGCAACACGACGGGTCGCCTGAGGCGGCCCGGTTTTACGGGGAGCCGCAAGGCGCTACCACCCATACTGGAGTCCTATCATGGCCAAGAAAGTACAGGCTTACATCAAGCTGCAGGTTGCAGCCGGTAAAGCTAACCCGAGCCCGCCCGTGGGTCCTGCCCTCGGTCAGCACGGTGTCAACATCATGGAGTTCTGTAAAGCGTTCAACGCCGCTACCCAGAACGTCGAGCCGGGTCTCCCGACTCCCGTGGTCATCACTGTCTACTCCGACCGTAGCTTCACTTTCGTCACCAAGACGCCGCCTGCGGCCGTCCTGCTGCTGAAAGCGGCTGGTCTGAAGTCCGGTTCTGGCGAGCCGAACAAGAAGAAGGTCGGTACCGTGACTCGCGCTCAGCTCGAAGAGATCGCGACCACCAAGGAACCGGACCTGACAGCTTCCAATCTGGACGCTGCTGTTCGCACCATCGCCGGTACTGCCCGTAGCATGGGCCTGAACGTGGAGGGTCTTTGATCATGGCCAAGATTTCAAAGCGCGCCCAGGCGATCAACGCGAAAGTTGAATCCGGCAAGGTCTACAGCGTCGAAGAAGCTGTTGCTCTGCTGTCCGAGCTGTCCACCGTCAAGTTCAAGGAGACCATCGAAGTCTCTCTGAACCTGGGTGTTGATCCGCGTAAATCCGATCAGGTCGTTCGCGGCGCTACCGTGATGCCGAATGGCACCGGTAACGAAGTGCGCGTCGCTGTCTTCACCCAGGGCGCCAACGCTGAAGCAGCGAAGGAAGCCGGTGCAGACGTGATCGGCATGGACGACCTGGCAGAACAGGTCAAGAAAGGCGTGATGGACTTCGACGTCGTCATCGCTTCTCCGGATGCCATGCGCGTTGTCGGTCAGCTGGGCCAGATCCTCGGTCCGCGCGGCCTGATGCCGAACCCGAAAGTCGGTACCGTGACGCCTGACGTCGCGACTGCCGTGAAGAATGCCAAGGCTGGTCAGGTGCGTTTCCGTACTGACAAGAACGGCATCATTCACGCCGGTATCGGCAAGATCGACTTCAGTGCTGACTCCATTCAGGGTAACATTGACGCCCTAGTGGCCGAAGTCAAGAAGCTGAAGCCGAGCACTTCCAAGGGTATCTACCTGAAGAAGATCACCCTGTCCAGCACCATGGGTCCGGGTCTGACTGTCGATCACGCCAAGTACGCGTAAGGCAGTCTCAGAATGTTTCACTTTGCGGTCCCCGTGCTCAGCCGCGGGGCGCCGTCAAAGACCGCAGGCGCTGGCCTTGTCACCTCGGTGACAGGGCCAGCTTAATCGCGCCGCGATGCTTGCATTGCGCGTAGCCTGCGCAGATGGTGTCCCAGCCCTGCTGGTGGCAGCCATCCTCCAAGACTCTCCCGCGCAGTTCTGGTGAGAGAGATGGTAAACCACTGGGGAATTCGTTCCCCGGCACGAAATGGAGTCAACACCGTGGCTTTAGGTCTCGAAGACAAGAAGGCAATTGTTGCTGAGGTCAGCGAAACCGCCAAGGGTGCTCTCTCCGTAGTCGCTGCCGACTCTCGTGGTGTAACTGTTGGTGCAATGACCGAATTGCGCAAACAGTGCCGCGAAGCGGGCGTCCAGCTGCGTGTTGTTCGCAACACTCTGGCTCGTCGTGCGCTGTCCGGTACCTCTTACGAGGTGCTGAACGAGTCCTTCGTCGGCCCGACTCTGCTTGCATTCTCCATGGAACACCCGGGCGCTGGCGCTCGTCTGTTCAAGGAATTTGCCAAGCAGGTCGAGGCGTTCGAAGTCAAGGCATTGGCCTACGAAGGCGAGTTCATCCCGGCGGCGAATATCGACCGTCTGGCATCTCTGCCGACCCGCGATGAAGCACTGTCCAAGCTGCTGTCTGTCATGAAGGAAGCTTCTGCAGGCAAGCTGGTCCGTACTATCGCAGCACTGCGCGATCAGAAGGAAGCCGAAGCCGCCGCGTAAGCAGCGCTTTGACCTCCTGGCTGTCTCGTGCAGCCTGAATCGATTTCCGTTTGACTGAGCATCTTTGCTCCGCAAAGTTTAGGATTGCTAAAATGGCACTGACCAAAGAAGACATCATCAACGCCGTCGCTGACATGACCGTCATGGAAGTGGCTGAGCTGATCGAAGCAATGGAAGAGAAGTTCGGCGTTTCTGCCGCTGCCGCCGTCGCTGCTGGCCCGGCTGCCGCTGAAGTTGTTGAAGAGCAGACCGAGTTCGACATCGTTCTGACTGCTGCTGGTGACAAGAAAGTCAACGTCATCAAGGCTGTTCGTGAACTGACTGGCCTGGGCCTGAAAGAAGCCAAGGCAGCTGTTGACGGCGCTCCGGCCACCCTGAAAGAAGGCGTGAGCAAGGAAGACGCAGAAGCAGCTAAGAAGAAGCTGGAAGAAGCTGGCGCGTCCGTGGAACTCAAGTAACTCGTGTTCCAGGCTGCGCACGCTGCGTAAGCTTCCTGGCTGGTGGCGGACTCCGCCACCAGCCTTTTTCTGTTGCAAGACGAATTATGACGGCGAGCCAGCCCGCAAGGGAGGCTTGCCGTCCGCGCCTGATGGACATCGCCGCGCCATCAGGTATGAGCCGACCACGCATCGGTCACCCAAGGTGAACAAGCTGGGGAATACAGATGGCTTACTCATACACTGAGAAAAAACGCATCCGCAAGGATTTTGGCAAACTGCCCCAAGTGATGGATGTGCCTTACCTGCTGGCCATCCAGCTTGATTCCTACCACGACTTTCTCCAGCAGGACAGGGCGCCAGAACAGCGCCTGGAAGTCGGCCTTCACGCTGCCTTCAAGTCCGTGTTCCCGATTGCCAGCTTCTCTGGCAACGCAGCGCTCGAGTATGTCAGCTACCGCTTCGGTACGCCGGCGTTCGACGTCAAGGAATGTCAGCTGCGCGGAGTCACTTACTCTGCACCGCTGCGCGTGAAAGTGCGCCTGATGATCTATGACAAGGAATCGTCGAACAAGGCGATCAAGGACATCAAGGAGCAGGAAGTCTACATGGGGGAAATCCCCCTGATGACAGAGAACGGTACCTTCGTCATCAATGGTACCGAACGTGTCATCGTGTCACAGCTGCACCGCTCGCCGGGTGTGTTCTTCGACCACGACAAGGGCAAGAGCCACTCGTCCGGCAAGCTGCTGTACTCCGCACGTGTGATTCCTTACCGCGGTTCCTGGTTGGACTTCGAGTTTGATCCGAAGGACAACGTCTACGTCCGTATCGACCGTCGTCGCAAGCTGCCGGCTTCCGTTCTGCTGCGTGCCATGGGCATGACCAGCGAAGAGATTCTCGGTACGTTCTTCGACACCACGATGTACCACATCGAGCGCAGCGGCTTCTCCGTTGAGCTGGTGCCGGCACGTCTGCGTGGCGAGACCGCCGCCTTCGACATCAAGGATGCCGACGGTAGCGTGATCGTGGAGGAAGGTCGTCGTATTACACAGAAGCACGTCCGTCAGATGGAAGCCTCCGGCCTCGAGCGTCTCGAAGTGCCGATGGACTACCTGTACGGCAAGGTGCTGGCCAAGGATCAGATCGATCCGGCCACTGGTGAGCTGGTCTGCGAAAGCAACAGCGAGATCACTCCGGAACTGCTGGAGAAGATGGCTCAGGCCAAGATCACCCAGTTCGAAGTCATCTACACCAACGACCTGGATTGCGGTCCGTTCGTGTCCGATACCCTGAAACTGGATACCACGCGTAACCAGCTCGAGGCATTGGTCGAGATCTACCGCATGATGCGTCCGGGCGAGCCGCCCACCAAGGATGCAGCAGAGTCACTGTTCCAGAACCTGTTCTTCAGCGAAGACCGCTACGACCTGTCGGGCGTGGGCCGCATGAAGTTCAACCGTCGCCTGCGTCGCGAAAGCGATACCGGCAGCGGCGTGCTCGATCAGGACGATATCCTGACCGTCATGAAGGAGCTGATCAGCATCCGTAACGGCAATGGCGATGTCGATGACATCGACCACCTGGGTAACCGTCGTATTCGCTCTGTGGGCGAAATGGCGGAAAACCAGTTCCGTGTCGGCCTGGTCCGCGTCGAGCGTGCGGTCAAGGAGCGTCTGTCCATGGCCGAGAGCGAAGGCCTGATGCCGCAGGACCTCATCAACGCCAAGCCGGTTGCGGCGGCGGTGAAGGAATTCTTCGGTTCCAGCCAGCTCTCCCAGTTCATGGATCAGAACAACCCGCTGTCCGAAGTGACGCACAAGCGCCGTGTCTCCGCGCTTGGCCCGGGTGGTCTGACCCGTGAGCGCGCCGGCTTCGAAGTTCGTGACGTTCACGCCACGCACTACGGCCGTCTGTGCCCGATCGAGACGCCGGAAGGCCCGAACATCGGTCTGATCAACTCGCTGGCGACCTACTCCAAGACCAACAGCTATGGCTTCCTCGAGACGCCGTACCGTAAGGTCGTGGATTGTCAGGTCACCGACGATGTCGTCGATCTGTCCGCGATCGAGGAAGGCGATTTCATCATCGCCCAGGCCTCCGCGACCGTCGATGAGAACGGCCGTCTGGTCGACGACCTGGTTCAGGTTCGTCACCGTGGCGAGACCACCTTCATGGCGCCGGAAAAGGTCACCATGATGGACGTGTCTCCGCGTCAGGTCGTCTCTGTCGCTGCCGCACTGATCCCGTTCCTCGAGCACGATGATGCCAACCGCGCCTTGATGGGTGCGAACATGCAGCGTCAGGCTGTTCCGACTCTGAAGGCTGACAAGCCGCTGGTCGGTACCGGCATGGAGCGCTTCGTGGCGCGTGACTCCGGCGTCTGCGCCGTGGCACGTCGTGGCGGTGTTATCGATTCCGTCGATGCCAAGCGCATCGTCGTACGTGTGCGGGAAGAAGAGATCATCGGCGGTGAAGCCGGCGTTGATATCTACAACCTGACCAAGTACGTACGCTCGAACCAGAATACCTGTCAGAACCAGCGCCCGATCGTGCGTCCTGGCGACGAAGTCGCCATCGGCGACATCCTGGCCGACGGCCCGTCCGTCGACATGGGTGATCTGGCCCTGGGTCAGAACATGCGTCTGGCGTTCATGCCCTGGAACGGCTTCAACTTCGAGGATTCCATCCTGTTCTCGGAGCGTGTGGTGCAGGAAGATCGCTTCACCACCATCCACATCCAGGAACTGACCTGTGTCGCGCGTGACACCAAGCTCGGGCCGGAAGAAATCACTTCCGATATCCCGAATGTCGGCGAATCCGCACTCTCCAAGCTGGATGAGTCCGGTGTCGTCTACATCGGTGCCGAGCTGAACCCGGGCGACATCCTGGTCGGCAAGGTCACGCCGAAGGGCGAGACCCAGCTGACGCCGGAAGAGAAGCTGCTGCGTGCCATCTTCGGCGAGAAGGCGTCCGACGTTAAGGACACCTCTCTGCGTGCCCCGACCGGCATGAAGGCCACCGTCATCGACGTTCAGGTCTTCACCCGTGACGGCGTCGAGAAGGATCAGCGTGCGCTCTCCATCGAGCAGATGCAGCTGGCCGAGGTCCGCAAGGACCTGCAGGAAACCTACCGCATCGCGGAAGAGGCGACCTTCGAGCGCATGCAGCGCAACCTGGTCGGTCAGGCCGTCAACGGTGGTCCGAAGCTCAAGAAGGGCGACGTGCTGACCGATGACTACCTGGAAGCACTGCCGCGCCAGGAGTGGTTCAAGCTGCGTCTGCAGGACGAGTCTCTCAACGAACTGCTGGCTCAGGCCGATGAGCAGCTCGAGATCCGTCGTCGCGAGATGGACGAGCGCTTCGAAGACAAGAAGCGCAAGCTCACCCAGGGTGATGATCTGGCACCGGGCGTGCTCAAGATCGTCAAGGTGTACGTCGCCGTGAAGCGTCGTATCCAGCCGGGTGACAAGATGGCCGGTCGTCACGGTAACAAGGGTGTCATCTCCGCGATCATGCCGGTCGAAGACATGCCGTTCGATGGCAATGGCGAGTCGGTTGACGTCGTGCTGAACCCGCTGGGTGTACCGTCGCGCATGAACGTCGGTCAGATCCTCGAGACCCACCTCGGCATGGCCGCGCGTGGTCTGGGCGTGAAGATCGAGCACATGCTGCGCGAAGAGCGTGCCGAGCAGGTCAAGCAGATCCGCGAATTCCTCGACAAGGTGTACAACACCGTCGGCGGTCGCCAGGAAGACCTCTCCGTGCTCAGCGATGATGAAATCATCACCATGGCGCACAACCTGAAGAAGGGCGTGCCGATGGCAACGCCGGTCTTCGATGGCGCCAAGGAACACGAGATCAAGCAGTTGCTCACGCTGGCCGGTATCCCTGATTCCGGACAGATGGACCTCTACGATGGCCGCACCGGCGAGAAGTTCGATCGCAAGGTGACCGTCGGTTACATGTACATGCTCAAGCTCAACCACCTGGTGGATGACAAGATGCATGCGCGTTCGACCGGCTCCTACTCCCTCGTCACGCAGCAGCCGCTGGGTGGTAAGGCGCAGTTTGGTGGTCAGCGCTTCGGTGAGATGGAGGTCTGGGCCCTCGAGGCGTACGGCGCTGCCTACACCCTCCAGGAGATGCTCACGGTCAAGTCCGATGACGTGGAAGGCCGTACCAAGATGTACAAGAGCATCGTAGATGGCGATCACACCATGCAGGCGGGCATGCCCGAATCCTTCAACGTGCTGGTGAAGGAGATCCGCTCGCTGGGTATCGACATGGAGCTGGAAGGCTGACGCCGAAAAGCCACAAGTATTGACGGTCCGCAAAGCCTGGTGTCAGCAGCCAGGCTTTGCCCATGACAACTCCGCAACGGAGCGACCCATGAAAGATTTGGTGAAAGTTCTCAAATCGCAGGCGCAGTCCGAAGAATTCGACGCCATCAAGATTACCCTGGCGTCTCCGGACATGATTCGCTCGTGGTCTTTTGGTGAAGTGAAGAAGCCTGAAACCATCAACTACCGGACATTCAAGCCGGAACGTGATGGTCTTTTCTGTGCCAAGATCTTTGGCCCGGTGAAGGACTACGAGTGCCTGTGTGGCAAGTACAAGCGGATGAAGCATCGCGGCATCATCTGTGAGAAGTGTGGCGTTGAAGTGACCAAGGCGGCAGTGCGTCGTGAGCGTATGGCTCACATCGAACTGGCGAGCCCGGTCGCGCATATCTGGTTCCTGAAGTCTCTGCCGTCCCGTATCGGCATGCTGCTCGACATGACTCTGCGTGATATCGAGCGCGTGCTGTACTTCGAAAGCTTCGTGGTCATCGATCCGGGCATGACGACTCTCGAGAAGGGTCATCTGCTCAACGATGAGCAGTACTTCGAAGCGCTGGAAGAATTCGGTGATGATTTCGACGCCCGCATGGGTGCCGAGGCCATCAAGGCGCTGCTCGAGGACATCGAGCTGGAAGAAGAGGTCGAGCGCCTGCGTGAAGAGATTCCGCAGACCAACTCCGAGACCAAGATCAAGAAGCTGTCCAAGCGCCTCAAGCTGCTGGAAGCCTTCTACTATTCCGGCAACAAGCCGGGCTGGATGATCATGGAAGTGCTGCCAGTGCTGCCGCCGGACCTGCGTCCGCTGGTGCCGCTGGACGGCGGCCGCTTCGCGACCTCGGATCTGAACGATCTGTATCGTCGTGTGATCAACCGCAACAACCGCCTCAAGCGTCTGCTCGACCTCAATGCGCCGGACATCATCGTGCGCAACGAGAAGCGCATGCTGCAGGAATCCGTGGATGCACTGCTCGACAACGGTCGTCGCGGTCGCGCCATCACCGGTTCCAACAAGCGTCCGCTGAAGTCGCTGGCCGACATGATCAAGGGCAAGCAGGGTCGTTTCCGTCAGAACCTGCTGGGCAAGCGTGTCGACTACTCCGGTCGTTCCGTCATCACCGTCGGCCCGACCCTGCGTCTGCATCAGTGCGGTCTGCCGAAGAAGATGGCGCTTGAGCTGTTCAAGCCGTTCATCTACGCCAAGCTGCAGGCCTCCGGTCACGCCAGCACCATCAAGGCCGCCAAGAAGATGGTCGAGCGCGAAGCCCCGGAAGTCTGGGATTTCCTCGCCGACGTCATCCGCGAGCACCCGGTGCTGCTGAACCGTGCCCCGACTCTGCACCGTCTGGGTATCCAGGCGTTCGAGCCGCTGCTGATCGAAGGCAAGGCCATCCAACTGCACCCGCTGGTCTGCGCTGCGTACAACGCCGACTTTGATGGTGACCAGATGGCTGTCCACGTACCGCTGACGCTGGAAGCCCAGCTGGAAGCGCGTGCGTTGATGATGTCGACCAACAACGTGCTGTCGCCGGCCAACGGCGAGCCGATCATCGTGCCGTCCCAGGACGTCGTGCTGGGTCTGTACTACATGACCCGCGAGAAGATCGGTGCCAAGGGTGAAGGCATGGCCTTCGCGAACCTGGGTGAAGTCGAGCGTGCCTTCGGCACTCACAGCGCTCACCTGCACGCGATGGTCAAGGTCCGTCTGACCGAGACACTCAAGGACGAAGAGTCCGGCGAGCTGTACGAGAAGACGTCCCTGCACGACACCACCATCGGTCGCGCACTGCTGTTCCGCATTCTGCCGAAGGGCATGCCGTTCGAGCTGATCAACCAGGTGATGAAGAAGAAAGCCATCTCCGGTCTGATCAACGAGGCGTACCGTCGTGTCGGTCTGAAGGACACGGTCATCTTCGCTGACCAGCTGATGTACACCGGCTTCCGTCTCGCGACCTGGTCCGGCGCCTCCATCGGCGTCAACGACTTCGTCATCCCGGACGCGAAGAAGGTCATCATCGACGCGGCCGAAGACGAAGTGAAAGAGATCGAAAACCAGTTCTCCTCCGGTCTCGTGACCGCGGGCGAGAAGTACAACAAGGTCATCGATATCTGGGCGCGTGCCAACGACCGTGTCGCCAAGGAGATGATGGCAGGTATCTCGAAAGAGACCGTCGTCAACTGGAAAGGCGAAGTGGTCAATGACGAAGACGGCAAGCCGATGGAGCAGGACTCCTTCAACAGCGTCTTCATCATGGCCGACTCCGGTGCGCGTGGTTCCGCCGCACAGATTCGTCAGCTGGCTGGTATGCGTGGCCTGATGGCCAAGCCGGATGGCTCGATCATCGAGACGCCGATCACCGCCAACTTCCGTGAAGGCCTGAACGTACTCCAGTACTTCATCTCCACGCACGGTGCCCGTAAGGGTCTGGCGGATACGGCACTGAAGACCGCCAACTCCGGTTACCTGACCCGTCGTCTGGTCGATGTTGCCCAGGATCTGGTCATCACCGAAGCGGATTGTGGTACTCAGGAAGGCTTGATTCTGCACCCGGTCATCGAAGGCGGCGACATCATCGTCCCGCTGTCCCAGCGTGTGCTGGGTCGTGTCGTGGCGCAGGACGTGGTCGATCCGGTCTCTGATGAAGTCCTGATCGCACGCGGCACGCTGCTCGACGAAGCCTGGTGTGCACAGCTCGATACCATGGGCGTCGATGAGATCATCGTGCGTACCACCATCGGTTGTGAAACTGTGCACGGTGTCTGCTCGGCCTGTTACGGCCGTGATCTGGCGCGTGGCCATCAGGTCAACGTCGGTGAAGCCATCGGTGTCATCGCGGCACAGTCCATCGGTGAGCCGGGTACCCAGCTCACCATGCGTACCTTCCACATCGGTGGTGCCGCTTCGCGGGCATCTGCCGTGGACAGTGTCCAGGTCAAGCATGGTGGCAGCGTACGTCTGCACAACATCAAGTCGGTTGAGCGTGCCGATGGCAAGCTGATTGTCGTCTCGCGTTCCAGTGCACTGGCCGTGGCCGATGCGCAAGGCCGTGAGCGTGAATTCTATAAGCTGCCGTACGGTGCTGAACTGTCCGTGCGCGATGGCGACTCGGTCTCTTCCGGTCAGTCCGTGGCGAAGTGGGATCCGCACACCCACCCGATCGTCGCGGAAGTGGCAGGTCAGGTGCAGTTCACGGATATGGAAGATGGTCAGACCATCAACCGTACCACTGACGAAATGACCGGCCTGTCCTCCATCGAGATCATCGAGAGCGCTTCACGTCCGTCCGCGGCACGTGACAAGCGTCCGATGATCATGCTGGTAGACGGTAGCGGCAAGCACGTGACACTGCCGGGCTCCAACACGCCGGTCCAGTACCTGCTGCCGGGCAATGCCGTGGTGTCCGCCGAGAATGGCGCAGCCGTCGGCGTGGGTGACGTCATCGCACGTATCCCGATGGAAGCGTCCGGTAACAAGGACATCACCGGTGGTCTGCCGCGCGTTGCCGACCTGTTCGAAGCACGTCGTCCGAAAGAGCCGGCCATTCTGGCCGAGATCTCCGGCACCGTGACCTTCGGCAAGGAAACCAAAGGCAAGCGTCGTCTGACCATCACGCCGGTGGAAGGTGATCCGTTCGAGCTGTTGATCCCGAAATGGCGCCAGATCAGTGTCTTCGAAGGTGAAACGGTCGAGAAGGGTGAGGTCATCTCCGATGGCCCGAGCAACCCGCACGATATCCTGCGTCTGCTCGGCGTCGCGGAAATGACCAAGTACATCACCACCGAAGTCCAGGAGGTCTATCGCCTTCAGGGTGTCGGCATCAACGACAAGCACATCGAAGTGATCGTGCGTCAGATGCTGCGCAAGGTGGAGATTACCGACTCTGGTGATTCCACCTTCATCACGGGCGACCAGGTGGAATACGCCCGTGTCGTCGAAGAAAACATGCGACTCGAGGCGGACGGCAAGTTCCCGGCCAAGTTCGATCGCATCCTGCTCGGTATCACCAAGGCGAGCCTGGCAACTGAATCGTTCATCTCCGCGGCGTCCTTCCAGGAAACCACGCGAGTTCTGACCGAGGCATCTGTCACCGGCAAGCGCGATTATCTCCGTGGTCTGAAGGAGAACGTCGTGGTCGGTCGCCTGATTCCGGCGGGTACTGGCCTGGCCTATCACGACGAGCGTCGTCGCCGTCGCGATGGCCTGCCGCTCGCACCGGCCCCGTCGGCACAGGACGTCGAGCAGGAATTGGGCGCTCAGCTCACTGCCCTCGACGCGGACGACGACGACCTCTGAGGTCTTGCGCCCCGCCGTCTCTGACGGCGGGGTTGACGCCCTTGTGGCCCAAGCCCTAGAATATGCAGCCTTTAACAATAGGGCGGGTGAATCCTGTCCTGTCGTTGGAAGGCAGTACAACCCATTGGAGCAAGCAAATGGCAACCGTTAACCAGCTCGTGCGCAAGCCGCGCAAGCCGCGCAAGCGTCAGGCGTCCAAGAGCGACGTCCCTGCGCTGCAGGCATGTCCGCAGAAGCGTGGCGTGTGTACCCGTGTATACACTACTACCCCGAAGAAGCCGAACTCCGCACTCCGTAAGGTTTGCCGTGTTCGTCTGACCAACGGCTTCGAAGTTTCTTCGTACATCGGCGGTGAAGGTCACAACCTTCAGGAACACTCTGTTGTTCTGATCCGTGGCGGTCGTGTGAAGGATTTGCCGGGTGTCCGTTACCACACCGTTCGTGGTGCACTGGATACCTCTGGCGTTCAAGGTCGTAAGCAAGGTCGTTCCAAGTACGGCGCCAAGCGTCCGAAGGCGTAATTCAAAGTTTAATATCGGTCTGATAAGAGTAAGGTCGGGCGTCGCGTCCAACGCGAGGCGTCCCGGGTTTACCTGAAGGACCCTTCTACTGAGGGCTTATCATGCCTAGAAGACGTGTAGCAGCTAAGCGCGAAATCCTGCCGGATCCGAAGTTCGGAAGCGAGCGCCTGGCCAAGTTCATGAACCACCTGATGATCAGCGGCAAGAAGTCTGCAGCTGAGCGCATCGTTTACGGTGCTCTCGATCGTGTTGCCGAACGCTCCAATGACGAGCCGCTGGACCTCTTCGACAAGGCGCTGGAAGCCATCCAGCCGATGGTCGAAGTGAAGTCCCGTCGTGTTGGTGGTGCAACCTACCAGGTGCCGGTTGAAGTTCGTCCTTCCCGTCGTCAGGCACTGGCCATGCGTTGGCTGGTGGACGCTGCGCGCAAGCGCGGCGAAAAGACCATGGTGCAGCGCCTCTCTGGCGAGATCCTGGATGCCGCTGAAGGCAAGGGTTCTGCTGTGAAGAAGCGTGAAGACGTGCACCGCATGGCAGAAGCCAACAAGGCCTTCTCCCACTACCGCTTCTAAACAACGGGGATACTCACCGTGGCACGCAAGACTCCACTTAAGCGTTACCGCAACATCGGTATCTGTGCCCACGTCGACGCCGGTAAGACTACCACTACCGAGCGCGTCCTGTTCTATACCGGCCTGTCTCACAAGGTCGGCGAAGTTCACGATGGTGCTGCCACCATGGACTGGATGGAGCAGGAACAGGAACGTGGCATCACGATTACCTCTGCGGCGACCACCTGCTTCTGGCAGGGCATGAGCAAGCAGTTCGACGAGCACCGTATCAACATCATCGATACTCCGGGGCACGTTGACTTCACTGTTGAAGTCGAGCGTTCACTGCGTGTTCTCGATGGTGCGGTCGTGGTGCTGTGTGCTTCTTCCGGTGTCCAGCCGCAGACAGAGACTGTCTGGCGTCAGGCCAACCGTTACGAAGTTCCGCGCATGATCTTCGTCAACAAGATGGACCGTGCTGGCGCGGACTTCTTCATGGTCGTCGAGCAGGTGCGCAAGCGCCTGGGCGCGAACGCCGTCCCGATCCAGATCAACTGGGGTGCGGAAGACGAGTTCAAGGGCGTCATCGACCTGATCAAGATGAAGGCCATTGTCTGGGACGAAGACAATCACGGCATGAACTACGAGCTGATCGACATTCCGGCCGAGCTGCAAGATACAGCTGCCGAATGGCGTGAACACATGCTCGAGTCTGCTGCTGAAGCGTCCGAAGAACTGATGGACAAGTACCTTGAAGAAGGCGAACTGTCCGAGGAAGAAGTCAAGGCTGCGCTGCGTCAGCGTACCCTGGCCAACGAAATCTGCCTCGTGACCTGTGGTTCTGCCTTCAAGAACAAGGGTGTCCAGGCAGTTCTGGATGCGGTCATCGAATACATGCCGTCTCCGCTTGAAGTCAAGGCCATCGAAGGTGAGCTTGACGACAAGGACGGCACCATCGAGACCCGCGAAGCTGACGACAAGGCTCCGTTCGCGGCGCTGGCGTTCAAGATCGCGACCGATCCGTTCGTGGGTACCCTGACCTTCATTCGCGTCTACTCGGGCGTGCTGAAGTCTGGTGATGGTGTCTTCAACTCCGTCAAGAGCAAGAAGGAGCGCGTCGGTCGTATCGTCCAGATGCACTCCAACTCTCGTGAGGAGATCAAGGAAGTGTATGCTGGCGATATCGCGGCATGCATCGGTCTGAAAGACGTGACCACCGGTGACACCCTGTGTGACCCGGATCACAAGATCGTCCTTGAGCGCATGGAATTCCCGGAGCCGGTGATTTCCGTTGCCGTCGAGCCGAAGTCCAAGGCTGACCAGGAAAAGATGGGTATCGCACTGGGCAAGCTGGCCCAGGAAGATCCGTCCTTCCGCGTCGAGACAGACGAAGAGTCTGGCCAGACCATCATCTCCGGTATGGGTGAGCTTCACCTGGACATCCTCGTTGACCGTATGCGTCGCGAGTTCAATGTCGAGGCGAACATCGGCAAGCCGCAGGTAGCTTACCGTGAGACCATTCGTACCAAGGTCGAGCAGGAAGGCAAGTTCGTTCGTCAGTCCGGTGGTCGTGGTCAGTTCGGTCACGTCTGGGTCCGCATTGAGCCTCTGACTGCAGAGGACAAGGGCGACGACGAAGAAATGACCTTCAAGTTCGTGTCCGAAATCGTCGGTGGTGCTGTTCCGAAGGAATACGTGCCGGCCGTCGAGAAGGGCGCCGCTGAGCAGCTCAAGAATGGTGTCATCGCCGGTTATCCGATGATCGACGTCAAGGTCACGCTGTTCGATGGTTCCTACCACGACGTCGACTCCAACGAGACTGCGTTCAAGGTTGCCTCTTCCATGGCGATCAAGGCCGGTGCCCCGAAAGCGGGTGCAGTGCTGCTTGAGCCGCTCATGAAAGTCGAAGTCGTAACCCCTGAAGATTTCATGGGTGACGTCATGGGCGACCTGAACCGTCGTCGTGGTCTCGTTCAGGGCATGGATGACTCTTCCACAGGCAAGATCATCAATGCACTGGTGCCGCTGGGTGAGATGTTCGGTTATGCGACCGACCTGCGCTCACAGACCCAGGGCCGCGCAAGCTACTCCATGGAGTTTGCGAAATACGACGAAGCGCCGAACAGCATCGTCGAAGCCGTCATCAACCAGAAGTAACCGATTAGCTAACGAAAGAGGTTATAGCAGTGGCTAAGGAAAAATTTGAGCGTTCGAAGCCGCACGTCAACGTCGGCACCATTGGTCACGTCGATCACGGCAAGACCACTCTGACTGCGGCACTGACTCGTGTCTCTGCAGAAGTTTTCGGTGGTGACGCGCGTGCGTTTGACTCCATCGATAACGCCCCGGAAGAGCGTGAGCGTGGTATCACCATCTCCACCGCTCACGTGGAATATCAGTCCGAAGTGCGTCACTACGCGCACGTCGACTGCCCGGGTCACGCCGACTACGTCAAGAACATGATCACCGGTGCTGCCCAGATGGACGGCGCTATCCTGGTCTGTTCCGCTGCTGACGGCCCCATGCCGCAGACTCGCGAGCACATCCTGCTGTCCCGTCAGGTCGGCGTTCCGTTCATCGTTGTCTTCCTGAACAAGGCTGACATGGTCGATGACGAAGAACTGCTCGAGCTGGTCGAGATGGAAGTTCGTGAACTCCTGAGCGAGTACGACTTCCCGGGCGACGACACTCCGATCGTCATCGGCTCTGCCCTGATGGCTCTGGAAGGCAAGGACGACAACGGCATGGGTACTACCGCCGTTGCCAACCTGATCAAGGCCCTGGATGCGTACATCCCGGAGCCGGAGCGTGCTATCGACCAGCCGTTCCTGATGCCGATCGAAGACGTCTTCTCCATCTCTGGCCGCGGTACCGTCGTCACTGGCCGTATCGAGCGTGGTCTGGTCAAGACTGGCGAAGAGATCGAGATCATCGGCGTGCGTGACACCACCAAGACTACCGTTACCGGTGTCGAGATGTTCCGCAAGCTGCTGGACGAAGGTCGTGCTGGCGAAAACGTCGGCGCCCTGCTGCGCGGCACCAAGCGTGATGACGTCGAGCGTGGCCAGGTTCTGGCCAAGCCGGGCTCCATCAAGCCGCACACCAAGTTCGAAGCCGAAGTCTACGTCCTGTCCAAGGAAGAAGGCGGTCGTCACACTCCGTTCTTCAAAGGCTATCGTCCGCAGTTCTACTTCCGTACCACTGACATCACTGGTACCTGTGAGCTGCCGGAAGGCGTCGAGATGGTCATGCCGGGCGACAACGTCCAGATGGTCGTGTCTCTGATCGCTCCGATCGCCATGGAAGATGGTCTGCGTTTCGCTATCCGTGAAGGCGGTCGTACCGTCGGCGCTGGCGTCGTGGCCAAAATCGTCGAGTAAGGTTCTCCTTACCTGACACAGAAGGGGGCCCTGATGGGCCCCCTTTTCTCGCATGTTTGACACCTGATGTCAGTCTGCCTATAATGCGCATCCTTTGAATGCGTGGGTGACGGCCTACGCCGTCGACATCCATTGGAGTTTTGGGCAATGCAAAACCAGAAGATTCGCATCCGGTTGAAAGCATTCGACCACCGTCTGATCGACCAGTCCTCTGCAGAGATTGTTGAAACTGCAAAGCGTACCGGTGCTCAGGTTCGTGGCCCGATCCCGCTGCCGACCCGTCGCGAGCGTTACACCATCCTGGTCTCTCCGCACGTCAACAAGGACGCGCGTGACCAGTATGAGATTCGTACCCACAAGCGCGTTCTCGACATCGTCGAGCCGACAGAGAAGACTGTCGACGCGCTGATGAAGCTTGACCTGGCTGCCGGTGTGGACGTCCAGATCAAGGTTGACTGATACCTCACTAGTCACTGCGGCCCAGCGCTCTCACTGATAGAGCAGCAGCCGCCACGCCGGGATGGCGTCATACAATGTGCTAGTGGAATGCTCTGGAAAGGGCAGCCATAGCGGGTGACAGCCCCGTACACTAAAGGAGACTGAACATGTCTATCGGTTTAGTCGGTAAGAAGGCCGGGATGACCCGTGTCTTCACCGAAGCTGGCGCCTCTGTGCCGGTTACCGTGATTGAAGTTGAGCCGAACCGCATCGTGACCATCAAGTCTCTCGAGACTGACGGCTACAATGCTATTCAGGTGACAACTGGCTCTCGTAAAGCCAAGCACCTCACCAAGGCAACTGCTGGTCAGTATGCCAAGGCGGGTGTTGAGGCTGGCCGTACCCTGATGGAATTCCGCCTGAACGAAGGCGACGAAGCTCCTGCAGTGGGCGGCGAACTCACCGTATCCCTCTTTGAAGCTGGTCAAAAGATTGACGTGACCGGCACCTCCAAGGGTAAAGGTTTCCAGGGCGCAGTTAAGCGCTGGAACTTCCGCACCCAAGACGCTACCCACGGTAACTCACTGTCGCACCGCGCGCCGGGTTCCATCGGTAACTGTCAGACCCCGGGCCGCGTCTTCAAAGGTAAGAAGATGGCTGGCCAGATGGGCAACGTCCGTTCCACCGTCCAGAGCCTGGAAGTGGTCCGCGTCGACGCTGAACGCAATCTTCTGCTGGTCAAGGGTGCCGTTCCAGGTGCTCCGGGCGGCGAAGTGATCGTGCGTTCCGCTGTGAAAGCTCGCTGAGGGGAATTAACCGATGAATCTTAATCTTGCAGGTGCAGGCGGCGCAGTAGACGTCTCCGATGCCACCTTTGGTAAGGACTTCAACGAGGCTCTGGTTCACCAGGTCGTCACCGCCTATCTGGCTGGTGCACGTCAAGGTACCGTGGCTCAGAAGACCCGTTCTGACGTGTCCGGCGGTGGCAAGAAGCCGTGGCGTCAGAAAGGTACTGGTCGTGCACGTGCCGGTACCATCCGTTCCCCGCTGTGGCGTTCTGGCGGTGTGACCTTTGCAGCGCGTCCTCAGGACCACTCGCACAAGGTCAACCGCAAGATGTATCGCGCTGCCATGCGTTCCATCCTGTCCGAGCTGGTCCGTCAGGATCGCCTGGTCGCGGTCGACGCTATCAGCGTCGAAGCTCCGAAGACCAAGCTGCTGATCGCCAAGCTCCAGGAACTGGGCCTTGAGAAAGCGCTGATCGTCACTGAAGAGCAGGACGTCAACCTGTACCTGGCCGCGCGCAACATCCCGTATGTTGACGTCGTCAATGTCGCTGGCGCTGACCCGGTCAGCCTCGTCGGTTACGACAAGGTGCTGATGACTGTCGCTGCCCTGCGCAAGTTCGAGGAGAACCTGGGATGAATCAGGAACGCGTATTCAAGGTCCTGCTTGGTCCTCACATGACCGAGAAGGCCGCGGTCGCTGCCGAGAACAACCAGTACGTGTTCAAGGTTGCCAGCGACGCGACAAAGCCCGAAATCAAGAAAGCCGTCGAAGCGCTGTTTGGTAAGAAAGTCGATCGTGTTCAGGTTCTGAACATGAAAGGCAAGACCAAGCGCACCGCTCGCGGTGTTGGTCGTCGCGCTGGTTATCGCAAGGCCTATGTAACTCTGGCCGCCGGCGAGACCATCGAAGACTTCTCTGGCGCCGAGTAAGGCAGGAGTACGGAACATGGCAATTGTTAAGACAAAACCTACCTCCGCCGGTCGCCGCCACCTGGTAAAGGTCGTCAATGACGAACTTTTCAAAGGTCGCGCGTACGCTCCGCTGCTTGAAAAGCAGTCAAAGTCCGGTGGTCGTAACAATAATGGTCGCATCACTACTCGCCACATCGGCGGTGGTCATCGTCACCATTACCGTCTGGTCGATTTCAAGCGCAACAAGGATGGCATTCCGGCCATCGTTGAGCGTCTGGAGTACGATCCGAACCGTAGCGCGAACATCGCGCTGGTGAAGTACCTTGACGGCGAACGTCGCTACATCATTGCACCGAAAGGTGTCTCTGCTGGCGATCGTCTCGAGTCTGGTGTTAACGCACCGATCAAGAAAGGCAACGCTCTGCCGCTGCGCAATGTCCCGGTGGGTTCCACCGTTCACTGTGTAGAGCTGAAGCCAGGCAAGGGCGCCCAGATCGCTCGTAGTGCAGGTACCAGTGCCCAGGTCGTGGCACGTGACGGTAACTACACCACGCTGCGTCTGCGCTCTGGCGAGATGCGTAAGGTGCTGTCCGAATGCCGTGCAACTCTCGGCGAAGTGGGCAACTCCGAGCACAGCCTCCGTCAACTGGGCAAGGCCGGTGCTAAGCGTTGGAGAGGCGTGCGCCCGACTGTTCGCGGTGTCGCGATGAACCCGGTCGATCACCCGCATGGTGGTGGTGAAGGTCGTACCTCTGGTGGCCGTCACCCGGTCAGCCCGTGGGGCGTCCCGACCAAGGGTCACAAGACTCGCAAGAACAAGCGCACCGATAAGCTTATCGTCCGTCGCCGCAAGGCCAAGTAACAGATATTGAGGGGTAACGGCTGTGCCACGTTCACTGAAGAAAGGTCCTTTTATTGACCTTCATCTGCTGAAGAAGGTTGAGACAGCAGTGGAAAAGAACGACCGCAAACCGATCAAGACCTGGTCGCGTCGTTCCATGATCCTGCCGAACATGGTCGGGCTCACCATTGCCGTCCATAACGGTCGCCAGCATGTCCCGGTTCTCGTTTCTGAGGAAATGGTCGGTCACAAGCTCGGCGAGTTTGCTGCCACCCGCACATACCGCGGGCACGCTGCAGATAAAAAAGCCAAACGGTAAGCCAGAGAGGATTTAAGAGATGGAAGTAGCTGCTAAGCTGCGCGGCGCTCGTTTATCCGCCCAGAAGGCCCGTTTGGTGGCTGACCAGGTGCGCGGTAAGCCGGTCGCCGAGGCGCTGAATCTGCTCGCTTTCTCACCGAAGAAGGCCGCGAAGATTGTTCGCAAGGTTCTGCAGTCCGCGATCGCGAATGCGGAAGAAAACAACGGCATGGACATTGACGAGCTTCGCGTCTCGACTATCTGTGTCGACGAGGGCATGACGCTCAAGCGCATCCAGCCACGTGCCAAAGGCCGTGCGGATCGTATCTTGAAGCGCACTTGTCATATCACCGTCAAGGTAGCCGAGAAGTAGGAGACGACCAATGGGTCAGAAAGTTAATCCGACAGGTTTCCGACTGGGTATTGTCAAGGATCATACCTCTGTCTGGTACGCCGAAGGCGCTACCTATGCCGACAAACTGAACAACGATCTGCAGGTGCGTGGATTCCTGGAAGAGCGTCTGAAAAGCGCTTCCGTGAGCCGCATCAGCATCGAGCGTCCGGCAAACAACGCCCGTATTACCATTCACACCGCCCGTCCGGGTATCGTGATTGGTAAGAAAGGTGAAGATGTCGACCGCCTTCGTCGTGAAGTTTCCGAGATGATGGGCGTTCCCGTCCACATCAACATCGAGGAGATTCGCAAGCCGGAACTCGATGCCAAGCTGGTTGCTGCCAATGTGGCAGGTCAGCTCGAGCGTCGTGTCATGTTCCGTCGTGCGATGAAGCGTGCTGTGCAGAACGCAATGCGTCTGGGCGCCAAGGGCATCAAGATTCAGCTCTCTGGTCGTCTCGGCGGTGCCGAAATCGCCCGTACCGAATGGTACCGCGAAGGCCGCGTTCCGCTTCACACCCTGCGTGCTGACATTGATTACTCCACCTTCGAAGCTCACACCACCTACGGCATCATTGGTGTCAAGGTCTGGATCTTCAAAGGCGAGATCCTCGGTGGCATCGAAGAGGTGCGAGCCAAGGCGAAGCAGCCCGCGTCCGCACCCAAGAAGAAAGGCAAGTAAGGGGGTAATCGATGTTACAGCCCAAGCGTATGAAATTCCGCAAGATGCAGAAAGGTCGCAACCGTGGCCTGGCGCATCGCGGAAGCAAGGTAAGCTTTGGTGAGTTTGGCCTGAAAGCCACCGGCCGTGGTCGTATCACCGCTCGTCAGATCGAAGCTGGCCGTCGTGCCATCACTCGTCACGTCAAGCGTGGCGGTAAGATCTGGATCCGTGTCTTCCCAGACAAGCCGATCTCCAACAAGCCGTTGGAAGTTCGTATGGGTAAAGGTAAGGGTTCTGTCGAGTACTGGGTCGCTCAGATCCAGCCCGGCAAGGTCCTCTACGAGATCGAAGGTGTATCCGAAGAGCTGGCCCGTGAAGCATTTAGCCTGGCCGCTATGAAGATGCCGATCTCCACCACCTTTGTTAAGCGGACGGTGATGTGATGAAAGCCCAAGAACTCCGTGAAAAGTCAGTCGAGGCGCTCCAGGAGCAGTTGTTCGAACTGCTGCGTGAGCAATTCAATCTGCGCATGCAGAAGGCAACAGGCCAGCTGAGCCAGGTTCACCTGCTCAAGCAGACTCGTCGCCAAATTGCTCAGGTTAAGACTGTGCTCAACCAGAAGTCAGGTGAGTAAAATGGCCGAAGAAACTAAAGCACGCACACTCACCGGCAAGGTGGTGAGTGACAAGATGGAAAAATCCATCGTTGTCATGGTCGAGCGCCGTGAGCGTCACCCGATCTATGGCAAGTACCTGAGACGCTCCACCAAGCTGCACGCCCATGATGAGGCGAATCAGGCTCGGATCGGTGACACCGTCTCTATCGCCGAGACTCGTCCGCTGTCCAAGAAGAAAGCCTGGACCCTGGTCGAGGTGGTTGAACAGGCCAAGGGTTAATCCCTAGGCCAGTTCCCACCAGGCAGTCAGATTAGGTTTGGAGAAAACCGATGATTCAGACTCAGACAATGCTGGATGTCGCCGACAACAGTGGCGCGCGCCGGGTGCAATGCATCAAGGTGCTGGGTGGTTCACACCGCCGTTACGCTCGTGTTGGAGACATCATCAAGGTCACCGTCAAAGAAGCTATCCCGCGTGGCAAGGTCAAGAAAGGCCAGGTCATGAAGGCAGTGGTCGTTCGTACCAAAGCCGGTGTCCGTCGTAATGACGGTTCCGTGATCCGCTTCGACGGTAATGCGGCCGTTCTGTTGAACAACACCAACGAACAGCCGATCGGTACCCGTATCTTCGGCCCGGTTACCCGTGAACTTCGCAGTGAGAAGTTCATGAAGATCATTTCCCTGGCGCCCGAAGTGCTGTAAGGAGCGGAAGCGGATATGCAAAAGATCAAACGTGACGATGAAGTCATCGTCATCGCCGGGAAGGACAAGGGCAAGCGCGGTACCATCAGCAAGGTGCTGAAAGGTGAGCGTCTGCTCGTGTCCGGTGTGAATATGATCAAGCGTCACACCAAGCCCAACCCGATGCTGGGCACCCAGGGGGGTATCGTCGAGCGCGAGGCTCCGATTCACGCGTCCAACGTGGCCATCTTCAACCAGGAGACCGGCAAGGCGGATCGTGTCGGAATCCAGGTACAGGAAGACGGTACTAAGGTACGCATCTTTAAGTCGACTCAGAAGCTGATCGACGCCTAACGCGAGTCGGGTACAACATGGCGAACTTGAAAGAACGTTATCAGAACGAAGTGGCCGCCCAGCTTAAAGAGCAGTTCGGCTACGCCAATGTGATGCAGGTTCCCCGCATCACCAAGGTGACCCTGAACATGGGTATCGGTGAAGCCACCGCTGACAAGAAGCTGATCGACAACGCGTTTGCCGATCTCCAGATGCTTTCTGGTCAGAAGCCCATCGTCACCAAGGCACGCAAGTCCATCGCTGGCTTCAAAGTCCGCGAAGGATGGCCGATCGGTGTTAAGGTGACCCTGCGCAGCGATCGTATGTGGGACTTCCTGGACCGTCTCGTGAACGTGGCTATCCCGCGCGTTCGTGACTTCCGTGGTCTGAACCCGAAGTCCTTCGATGGCCGTGGAAACTACTCCATGGGTGTGCGTGAGCAGATCATCTTCCCGGAGATCGAGTATGATAAGATCGACCGGATTCGTGGCCTGGACATCACCATCACCACTAGCGCCAACACCGATGATGAAGGTCGTGCGTTGCTGGGCGCGCTGAACTTCCCGTTCAAGAAATAAGGGTGGATCATGGCAAAGAAAAGCATGGTTGAGCGCGAGCTCAAGCGCACCAAGCTGGTCGCTAAGTACGCCGCCAAACGCGACGCACTGAAGACCATCATCAACGACGTCAACGCTTCTGAAGAAGAGCGCTTCGACGCACAGCTGAAGCTGCAGCAGCTGCCGCGTGATGCCAGCCCGGTCCGTCAGCGTAACCGCTGCCGTATCACTGGCCGTCCGCACGGCTACTACAACAAGTTCGGCCTGAGCCGCAACAAGCTGCGTGAAGCCGCTATGCGTGGTGACGTGCCTGGTCTGACCAAGTCCAGCTGGTAACACCACTGCAAGAATTCAGGAGCGCAACGTAAATGAGCATGCAAGACACTCTGGCGGATATGTTCACTCGTATCCGCAATGCGCAGATGGCCACCAAGGAGACGGTTACCATGCCGTCTTCCAAGCTCAAGGTTGAAGTGGCCCGCGTATTGAAGGAAGAGGGTTATATTTCCGAGTTTGCCGTCGCAGAAGGCGCCAAGCCGGAACTGACCGTGACCCTCAAGTACTTCGAAGGCAAGTCGGTTATCGAGAGCATCAAGCGTATTTCCAAGCCGTCCCTGCGCCAGTACAAAGGCAAGGGTGAGCTTCCGAAAGTCGCAGATGGCCTGGGTATTGCGATCGTTTCCACCTCCCGGGGCGTGATGACCGATCGTGCGGCCCGTCAAGCTGGTGTCGGCGGCGAAGTCCTCTGCACCGTATTCTAGGAGTTTGGAATGTCCCGCGTAGCCAAGTATCCGGTTAAATTGCCGAACGGCGTCGAGGCAAAGCTCGACGGCGACAAGCTGACCGTGAAGGGCAGCAAAGGCCAGCTGGAACTGACCGTCCACCAGGACGTGGTCATCTCTATGGAAGAAGGTCAAATGACCTTCGTTCCGTCCGAGACCGCCAAGAACTGGGCGATGGTTGGTACCACTCGTGCTCTGGTCAACAACATGGTGTCTGGTGTTTCCGAAGGCTTCACCAAGTCTCTGGAAATCAATGGTGTGGGTTATCGTGCCCAGGCCAAAGGCCAGACAATCAACCTGACACTGGGCTTCTCACACCCGGTCGACTATGAACTGCCGGCAAGTGTTACGGCTGAAACGCCGAAGAACACTCAGATCGTCCTCACGTCTGCTGACAAGCAGGCTTTGGGTCAGGTCGCCGCAGAGATTCGCGCATTCCGTCCGCCGGAGCCCTACAAGGGCAAAGGTATTCGGTACAGCGACGAAGTCGTCCGTCGTAAAGAAGCCAAGAAGAAGTAAGGCAGGGTTATGAACGCGAAGAAAGAATCTCGTCTCCGTCGTGCCCGCCGCGCTCGTGCGAAAATCCGCGAGCTGGGCGTGTTTCGCCTGTGCGTGAACCGCACCCCGCGTCACATCTACGCGCAGATCATCTCGCCGGATGGCGGCCAGGTCCTGGCCACCGCATCCACGCTCGACAAGAGCCTGCGCGAAGGTTCTACCGGTAACTCGGACTCCGCCGCCAAGGTGGGTGCTCTGATTGCCGAGCGCGCGAAGGAAGCGGGTATCAAGCAAGTGGCTTTCGATCGCTCCGGGTACAAGTACCACGGTCGCGTGAAGGCCCTGGCCGATGCCGCACGTGAAGGCGGCCTGGAATTCTAAAGGGTTTTACGATGGCGAATATCGAACAGAAGGGCGGTGACCTGCAAGAGAAGCTCGTGCAGATCAACCGCGTCGCCAAGGTAGTCAAGGGCGGCCGTATCTTCGGTTTCACCGCTCTGACTGTCGTTGGTGACGGCAATGGTCGTGTTGGCTTCGGCCGTGGCAAGGCGCGTGAAGTGCCGGTCGCGATCCAGAAGGCAATGGACCAAGCTCGTCGCAACATGATCAAGGTTGACCTGAAGGGCCACACCCTGCAGTACCCGGTGAAGGCTCGTCACGGCGCATCCAAGATCTACATGCAGCCAGCGTCCGAAGGTACCGGCATCATTGCCGGCGGTGCGATGCGTTCCGTGCTCGAACTGGCAGGCGTCCATGACGTCCTGGCCAAGTGCTACGGTTCCACCAATCCGGTCAACGTGGTGCGCGCGACCATCAACGGTCTCGCTGCCATGAAATCTCCGGAAGACATCGCCGCCAAGCGTGGCCTGTCTGTCGACAAGATTGCGGGGTAAGGCACCATGGCAGCTAAGATCACGGTAACCCAGATCCGCAGCACCATCGGCGTCCTCGAAAAGCACAAGGCCACTATGAAAGGTCTTGGCCTGCGCCGCATCGGTCACACTGTCGAGCTGGAAGACACCCCCGCGGTACGCGGCATGATCAACAAGGTTCACTACCTTGTCCGTGTTGAGGGAGAGTAATCCATGAAATTGAATACCCTGAGTCCGGCCCCGGGCTCCAAGCACGCTGCAAAGCGTGTCGGTCGTGGTATCGGCTCCGGTCTTGGTAAGACCGGCGGTCGTGGCCACAAGGGCCAGAAGTCCCGTTCCGGTGGCAGCGTCAAGCCGGGCTTCGAAGGCGGTCAGATGCCTATGCAGCGTCGCCTGCCGAAGTTTGGTTTCACTTCCGCGAAGTCTCTGATTTCCGAAGAAGTGCGCCTGAGCGAACTGGCACTGGTAGACGGCGAGATCGTCGACCTCGAAACGCTGAAGAAGGCCAACGTGCTTCGTGATTCCACGAAGTTCGCGAAGGTCATGCTCTCCGGCGAACTGGACAAGGCAGTCACGGTTCGCGGCATTAAGGTCACCAAAGGTGCCCGTGCTGCGATCGAAGCTGCCGGTGGCAAGGTAGAGGACTAAATGGCTAAGTCAGGAAACGTACCGGCGATGCAGGGAAGTGGGTTGAGCGAACTCTGGGCGCGTTTGCGCTTCGTGTTCATCGCCATCGTGGTGTACCGAATCGGTGCACACATCCCCGTTCCCGGTATCAATCCTGACCAGCTTGCTGCCTTGTTCAGGGAAAACCAGGGCACCATCCTGAGCATGTTCAACATGTTCTCCGGTGGTGCACTGGAGCGAATGAGTATCTTCGCGCTGGGCATCATGCCCTACATATCCGCGTCGATCATCATGCAGCTCCTGACGGTGGTCTCGCCTCAGCTTGAGCAGTTGAAAAAGGAAGGCGAGGCCGGCCGTCGCAAGATCAGCCAGTACACGCGCTACGGCACGGTAGTACTGGCCCTGGTCCAATCGATCGGCATGGCAGTCGGACTGGTCGGAAACGGTGTCGCCTATTCCGCTGACTTCAGCTTCTACTTCACCGCCGTGAGTACGTTCGTGGCTGGTGCAGTGTTCCTGATGTGGCTGGGAGAGCAGATCACCGAGAAGGGTATCGGCAACGGGATCTCACTGATCATCTTTGCTGGTATTGTCGCCGGGCTGCCGAGTGCCATCGGCCAGTCTTTCGAACTGGCGCGCAATGATGGTGCCTGGAATGTGCTTCCGCTGCTGGCGCTGACGCTGCTCGCAGTCATTACCGTTGCCTTCGTGGTGTTCATCGAGCGCGGCCAACGCCGCATCACGGTGAACTATCCGCGCCGTCAGGTTGGCAACAAGATGTATGCAGGTCAGAGCAGCTACTTGCCGATGAAGGTCAACATGGCCGGGGTCATCCCGCCGATCTTCGCGTCAAGCATCCTGCTGTTCCCTGCGTCGATGGGTCAATGGTTTGGCCAGAGTGAAAGCATGCAATGGTTGCAGACGGCATCTCAGGCTCTCGGGCCGGGTCAGCCACTGTATATCTTGCTTTTCGCTGCCGCTGTAGTATTCTTCTGCTTCTTCTACACGGCGCTGGTCTTCAATCCGAAGGATGTTGCTGACAACCTCAAGAAGTCAGGAGCGTTTCTGCCGGGTATTCGCCCAGGCGAACAGACCGCCCGTTACATCGATAAGGTGATGACTCGCCTGACGCTGTTCGGCGCCCTCTACATCACCCTAGTCTCCCTGATGCCTCAATTCCTCGTTGTTGCATGGCAGGTTCCGTTCTATTTCGGCGGCACCTCTCTGCTCATCGTGGTCGTGGTGGTCATGGACTTCATGGCCCAGGTGCAGTCGCATCTGATGTCAAATCAGTATGCGTCGGTGATGAAGAAGGCCAACCTCAAAGGCTATGGCAGCGGTGGCATGATGCGCTGATTGCGCAGCCCCTGTTAGCAAACTGGAGAGAACGATGAAAGTTCGAGCTTCCGTCAAGAAAATTTGCCGTAACTGCAAGATCATTCGGCGTCGTGGCGCAGTGCGGGTCATCTGCACTGAGCCCCGCCACAAGCAGCGTCAGGGTTAATTCCCTCGACCCGCTTAGCTGAATACAAGCTCGGGTGCTGGCATACCCCCTTGTTCCCAATGGGATCAAGGGGGTATGCTATTGCGCCCTTTGTGGATGTAAAATCCGCCGCTAACCTTTCGGAGAAAACTGATGGCCCGTATTGCTGGCGTCAATATCCCGGACAACAAGCACGCGGCGATCTCGCTGACTTATATCTTCGGGATTGGCCGTACGCGTGCACAGCAGATCTGCGCCGCTCTCGGTTTAGAACCGAGCGTCAAGATCGCTGATCTGTCTGTTGAACAACTGGACCTGGTTCGTGCCGAGGTGGGTAAGTACACCGTCGAAGGCGACCTGCGTCGTGAGATCACGCTGAACATCAAGCGTCTCATGGACCTCGGTTGCTATCGTGGCCTGCGCCATCGTCGTGGTCTTCCGTTGCGCGGTCAGCGCACCAAGACCAACGCACGTACACGCAAAGGTCCGCGTAAACCGATTCGCAAGTAAACGAACTGGCGTTTAGACAGGAAACATCTAATGGCTAACCCGAGTAAGCGCAAGAAGGTTAAAAAGCAGGTAGTGGATGCCATCGCGCATATCCACGCCTCTTTTAACAACACTATCGTGACGATCACAGACCGCCAGGGCAATGCTCTTTCCTGGGCAACTGCCGGTGGTTCGGGTTTTCGTGGTTCTCGCAAGAGCACCCCGTTCGCTGCGCAAGTCGCAAGTGAACGTGCAGCGACCGCTGCAGCCGAATATGGTGTGAAGAACGTCGACGTGCTGGTCAAGGGCCCGGGTCCGGGTCGTGAGTCCGCCGTGCGTGCTCTCAATGCCGCAGGCTTCCGCGTGCAAAGCATCACCGACGTGACCCCCATCCCGCATAATGGGTGCCGTCCGCCGAAGAAACGCCGCGTTTAAGGAGACAGACTCATGGCTCGTTATATTGGACCGAAGTGCAAACTGTCTCGTCGTGAAGGCACCGACCTCTTCCTGAAGAGTGGCGTGACTCCGTTCGAGAAGAAGTGCAAATCCGAACAACCCCCGGGTGTTCATGGCCAGCGCCGTCAGCGTCTTTCAGACTACGGCCTGCAGCTGCGTGAAAAGCAGAAGGTACGTCGCATGTACGGCGTGCTGGAAAAGCAATTCCGCAACTACTACAAAGAAGCCGCTCGCCTCAAGGGTGCGACCGGTGAGGTTCTGCTCCAGCTCCTCGAGACTCGTCTCGACAACGTCGTCTACCGCATGGGCTTCGGCTCCACGCGTTCCGAGGCACGTCAGCTGGTCAGCCACAAGGCGATCGCCG
This sequence comes from Cobetia sp. Ld8, assembly GCF_045066615.1. NCBI lineage: Bacteria > Pseudomonadati > Pseudomonadota > Gammaproteobacteria > Oceanospirillales > Halomonadaceae > Cobetia > Cobetia sp. Ld8. Next base: position 39,560 of record NZ_JBISHF010000004.1, read on the forward strand.
TGAACGGCCGTACCGTCAACGTTGCTTCCTTCAAAGTGAAGGCTGGCGATGTGGTCACCGTTCGTGAGAAGGCCAAGAACCAGGCTCGCATCCAGCAGTCTCTGGCACTCGCTGCCAACCGCGGTGATGTCTCCTGGGTCGACGTCGACTCCAAGAAGATGGAAGGCACTTTCAAGGCTGTCCCCGAGCGTGGCGACCTGTCTGCCGATATCAACGAAAACCTGATCGTCGAGCTGTACTCCAAGTAATGTAACGCCGGGCCGATTCGTCGGCCCGGCTGGAGTACCCAGATTATCCGTTTGGCAGCCTTAAAGGTGTTCTTATGCAGCGCTCAGTGACAGAGTTTCTCCGTCCTCGCGATATCAAGGTCGAGGAAGTCAGCGCCCATCACGCGCGAATCGTCCTCGAACCCTTCGAGCGTGGTTTCGGCCACACCCTGGGGAATGCTCTGCGTCGCATCCTGCTTTCTTCCATGCCCGGCTGTGCCGTCGTGGAAGCTGAGATCGAAGGCGTTCTGCACGAGTACAGCGCCATTGAAGGGGTGCAGGAGGATGTAATCGAAATCCTGCTGAACCTCAAGGACGTGGCCATCAAGATGCATGGTCGCGACGAAGCTGTGCTGGCGCTGAACAAGAAGGGCCCGGGTATCGTGACTGCTGGCGACATCGCTGGCGACCACGATCTCGAAATCGTGAATCCGGATCACGTCATCGCTCACCTCAATGATGGTGGCGAGCTGAAGATGCAGCTCAAGATCGCTCGTGGCCGCGGCTACGAAGCGGCAGATGCTCGCATCTCTGCTGATGACGAATCACGTGCCATTGGCCGCCTCCAGCTGGATGCGACCTTTACCCCGGTTCGTCGGGTCTCCTATGCCGTCGAGGCTGCGCGTGTTGAACAGCGCACCAACCTCGACAAGCTGGTGATCGACCTGGAAACCGACGGCACACTGGATCCGGAAGAAGCGATCCGCCGCTCCGCAACTATCCTGCAGGAGCAGCTGGCCGCCTTCGTTGATCTGGAAGCAGACAAGGAACAGGAAGTCGAAGAAGAGGAAGATCAAATCGATCCGATCCTTCTCCGTCCCGTAGACGATCTTGAGCTGACTGTTCGCAGTGCGAACTGTCTCAAGGCCGAGAATATCTATTACATCGGTGATCTCATTCAGCGCACCGAAGTTGAGCTGCTGAAGACCCCGAATCTCGGCAAGAAGTCCTTGAATGAAATCAAGGACGTGCTGTCCGCGCGTGGTCTGTCCCTCGGCATGCGGTTGGAAAACTGGCCGCCCGCAAGCCTGAAGGACGACAAGGCTTCCGCTTAAGGAAGCCCGGTCGGCTCAAGCCCCAGACTGGTAAGGAATCACAACCATGCGTCATCGTAAGAGTGGTCGTCACCTGAACCGTACCAGCTCTCACCGTGAAGCCATGTTCAAGAACATGTGCATCTCTCTGGTAGAGCACGAAGTCATCAAGACTACCCTGCCGAAAGCCAAGGAACTGCGTCGTCATATCGAGCCGCTGATCACCCTGGCCAAGCAGGACACCGTTGCGAACCGCCGTTTGGCGTTCTCTCGCACGCGCTCCAAGGAAGCGGTCGGCAAGCTCTTCAATGAGCTCGGCCCGCGCTACACCTCCCGTCCGGGCGGTTACCTGCGCATCCTGAAGTGCGGCTATCGCGCCGGTGACAATGCCCCGATGGCATTCGTCGAGCTGGTCGATCGTCCGGTTGCCTCCGAGGCAGCGGGCGAAGAGTAAGCTTCGGCTTGCTTCGTCCACAAGAAAAGGCCAACCCTCACGGGTTGGCCTTTTTTTATGCCTGGCAGTTGGCCGGGTGACACGGGCGTGTCATTTGCCGAAAGGTCCACCTCGCCCCGGGGTGTGTTGAGAGTGTGCTGGGGCGAGGTGAATCAGAGGAGCGGAAGGGACGTGAGCCGGCGCCTAGCTGCTGGTCTCGGCCTTCTTCTTGCTGCTCGAGGTGGCACTGGTGGCTTTCTGGCGCTCCAGCAGCGGGGCCAGGAAGCGACCGGTGTGCGAGATCTCCTGCGTGGCCAGTTGCTCTGGTGTGCCTTCGGCGATGATCTGGCCGCCGCCTGAGCCGCCCTCCGGACCGAGGTCGATCAGCCAGTCGGCGGTCTTGATCACATCCAGGTTGTGCTCGATCACGACCACGGTGTTGCCGTGATCGCGCAGGCGGTGCAACACGACCAGCAGCTGGCGAATATCCTCGAAGTGCAGACCGGTGGTCGGCTCATCGAGAATATAGAGCGTCTTGCCGGTATCGCGCTTGGCCAGCTCGCGCGCCAGCTTGACGCGCTGGGCTTCACCGCCGGACAGCGTGGTCGCACTCTGGCCGAGGCGGACGTAGGAGAGGCCGACATCCATCAGCGTCTGCAGGCGGCGGGCGATGGCCGGAACCGGCGAGAAGAACTCCAGCGCCTCCTCGATGGTCATCTCCAGCACTTCGTGGATGTTCTTGCCCTTGTACTGCACTTCAAGCGTCTCGCGGTTGTAGCGCTTGCCCTTGCAGACATCGCAGGGCACGTACATGTCGGGCAGGAAGTGCATCTCGACCTTGATCAGGCCGTCGCCCTGACAGGCCTCGCAGCGGCCGCCCTTGACGTTGAAGCTGAAGCGGCCCGGCTTGTAGCCGCGGGCGCGTGCTTCCTGGGTGCCTGAGAACAGCTCGCGAATCGGCGTGAAGATGCCGGTATAGGTCGCCGGGTTGGAGCGCGGCGTCCGCCCGATGGGGCTCTGGTCGATATCCACCATCTTGTCGAACAGGTCCAGCCCCTCGATGGTGCCGTAGGGCGCGGGCGTCAGGGTGGTGGCCCGGTTGAGCTCACGCGCCGCCAGTGGCATCAGGGTGGCATTGATCAGCGTCGACTTGCCTGAGCCCGAGACCCCGGTGATGCACGTCAGCAGGCCTGTCGGCAGCGTCAGCGTCACATCCTGCAGGTTGTTGCCGGTGGCACCGGTCAGGCGCAGCACCTTGTCAGGGTTGGCCGGAAGGCGGTAGGGCGGCACGGCGATCTCGCGCTTGCCACTCAGGTATTGCCCGGTCAATGAGCCCGGCGTGGCCTCGATCTGCTCCGGCGTGCCCTGGGCGACGATCTCGCCACCATGCACGCCGGCGCCTGGGCCGATATCCAGCACGTGGTCGGCGGCGCGAATCGCGTCCTCATCATGCTCGACCACGATCACGGTGTTGCCCAGGTCGCGCAGATGGATCAGCGTCTTGAGCAGGCGATCATTGTCGCGCTGATGCAGGCCGATGGACGGCTCATCGAGGATGTACATCACCCCGACCAGGCCGGCACCGATCTGGCTGGCGAGACGGATACGCTGCGCCTCACCGCCGGACAGGGTGTCGGCGCTGCGCTCCAGGGTCAGATAGTCGAGGCCGACATTGACGAGAAATTCGAGGCGCGCCTGGATCTCATGCACGATCTTGGCGGCAATCTCGCCCTTGCGTCCCGGCAGGCTCAGCTTGCCGAACTCTTCCCACGCCTCGCCGATCGGCTGACGCACGACCTCGGAGAGTGTGCGGTCATCGACATAGACGTTGCGCGCTTCACGACGCAGGCGCGAGCCGTCGCAGCTAGGGCACGGCTGGACCGCCAGATAGCGGGCGAGGTCCTCGCGCACCATGTTGGATTCGGTCTCGCGGTAACGGCGCTCCATGTTGGGCAGCACGCCCTCGAAGGGATGCTCGCGGGTCACCTTGCGGCCACGGTCATTCACGTAGCTGAAGGCGATGTCCTCGCGGCCACTGCCATTGAGCACGGCGTCACGCGCTTCATCGCTGAGCGACTCCCAGGCCGCTTCCAGCGCGAAGCCGTAATGCTCGGCAACGGCCTGCAGCTGGCTGAAGTAGTAGACACTGCGGCGGTCCCAGCCCTTGATGACGCCTTCGGCCAGTGACAGCTCAGGGTGGCTGATCAGCTTATCGGGATCGAAATACTGCTTCACGCCGAGGCCGTCACAGGTCGGGCAGGCGCCCGCCGGGTTGTTGAAGGAGAACAGGCGCGGTTCCAGCTCGGCCAGCGCATAGCCACACACCGGGCAGGCGAAGCGCGAGGAGAAGACGAGGTCTTCCTGTTCGCCATCCATGAAGTGCAGGCGTGCGCTGCCGTCGGCCAGATTCAGCGCGGTCTCGAAGGATTCGGCCAGACGCTGCTTGAGGTCTTCGCGCACCTTGAAGCGATCGACGACGACGTCGATGTCATGCTTCTTGTTCTTCTCCAGCGGCTTGAGGTCATCCAGCTCGACGATCACGCCGTCGATGCGTGCCCGCACGAAGCCCTGGGCACGCAGCTCTGACAACAGCTGGAGGTGCTCACCCTTGCGGCCACTGACCACGGGAGCCAGCAGCATCAGCTTGCTGCCTTCCGGCAGGGCGAGCGCCTGATCGACCATCTGCGAGATGGTCTGGGCTTCCAGATCGATCGCGTGGTCCGGACAGCGCGGCGTACCGGCGCGTGCATACAGCAGGCGCAGGTAATCGTAGATCTCGGTGATGGTACCGACGGTGGAACGCGGGTTGTGCGAGGTCGATTTCTGTTCGATGGAAATCGCCGGTGACAGGCCTTCGATATGGTCGATGTCCGGCTTTTCCATCATCGACAGGAACTGACGTGCGTAGGTGGACAGTGATTCGACGTAGCGCCGCTGTCCCTCGGCATAGAGAGTGTCAAAGGCAAGTGATGACTTGCCGGAACCGGAAAGTCCGGTCACCACGATCAGCTTGTCACGCGGCAGTTCGACATCGATGTTCTTGAGGTTGTGGGTGCGCGCACCCCTCACCTGAATCCTGTCCATTGCCACCTCGGGCTGCGTCGATAAAAGCAACGATTATAAGGCGCGGGTGAAACACCCGGCAAAGGCTGCATGCTTTCAAAGCCGCCAAGCGGGCCTTAGAATATGCAGTCCATTGGTGGGCGACCACCGTTGGGTGTCACATCTCGGCGACCCACGTGGTCGGCCTCCCTCTTCTTGACTGTCATGCTCCGGAGCCCGCCGCCGCCCATGAAAACCTCTCGACTGCTCGCGCCGGAACGCCGCGCCATCGTCGGCCTTGCCAGCCTCTATGCGACTCGCATGCTGGGGCTGTTCATGGTGTTGCCGGTGCTGGCGCTCTATACCCGTGACCTCGCCGGAGCGACGCCGACACTGGTCGGTGTGGCGCTGGGTGGCTACGGGCTGACCCAGGCATTGCTGCAGATTCCGTTCGGCTGGCTGTCAGACCGACTGGGGCGCAAGGCCGTGATCGGCTTCGGGCTCGGGTTGTTCATTCTGGGCTCGCTGGTCGCGGCGACGGCCGACAGCATCGAGATGATCATCCTCGGACGCTGTCTGCAGGGCAGCGGCGCCGTGGCGGGAGCGATCATGGCACTGCTGGCCGATCAGACACGGGAGGAGGTTCGCACCATGGCGATGGCCTCCATCGGCATGTCGATCGGGGTCGCCTTCGCGCTGGCGATGGTCGCAGGGCCACTGGCCGCAGATGCCTTCGGCCTGTCGGGGGTCTTCTGGTTGACCGCCGTGATGGCCGTCGCGAGCCTGTTCGTGCTCTGGAAGCTGGTGCCAGCTGCGCCCAGGCGTCAACATCAGGATGTGGGGCTTGATAGGCGCCAGCTCAAGGGTATCCTCGCGAATTCCGCATTGTTGCGCATGGATGTGTCGATCTTTGCGCTGCACATGATCCTGACCGCCTGCTTCGTGGCCATTCCCCAGCAGCTGGTCAATTTCGGCATCGCCCCGGCGCATCACGGCTGGATCTACCTGCCATTGATGGGGCTGGCCTTTGTCGCCATGCTGCCGCTGGTCATCGTGGCCGAGAAGTATCGGCGCATGAAGCCCGTCTTCCTGGGGGCCGTCGCGACCATCGCGACAAGCTTGCTGCTGCTGGGAGTCGATGGCATCGAGCATGCGGGGCTGGCGATGTTCCTCGGCCTGCTGTGGCTGTTCTTCGTCGCCTTCAATCTGCTTGAGGCGACCTTGCCGTCGATGATCTCAAAGCTGGCCCCGGCCGGTGCCAAGGGCACGGCGATGGGGGTCTATTCCACCAGTCAGTTCCTGGGCGCCTTCGTGGGCGGTGTCGGGGGCGGCTGGTTGACCGGGCATTTCGGTCTGAGCGGCGTGTTCTTCGCCATGGGACTGGTCGCCATTCTGTGGCTGGCCGTGGTGTGGGGCATGCAACCGCCGCGACATCTGGGCAGTGAAGTGATCGGCCTGTCACCCGAGGCCTCGCAATTGTCGGCCGTCGAGCTGCAGACACGCCTGCTGGCGATCGCCGGCGTGGAAGAGGCGCTCGTGGTGCGTGAGGAACGGGTCGCTTATCTCAAGGTCACACGCGATACACTGGATGACAAGGCGCTGGCCCGTTTCACTCGCCAGCGTGATGACGAAACTCCGGCAGGCGCGGAAGTGCCTGCCAGCTGAACCCTGACATCGGCAACACATTGCCGGTGCACTCGATACCTTCTCCGGTGCCCATGGCGCGCCGGTCTATTTGCAGGAGTAATCTTCATGGCTCGTGGCGTAAACAAGGTCATTCTGATCGGTAATCTCGGTCAAGACCCGGAAGTTCGCTTCACCCCGTCCGGTAGTGCGGTGTGCAACCTGAACCTCGCGACGACGGACACCTGGAATGATCGCCAGAGCGGTCAGCGTCAGGAACGTACCGAATGGCACCGTGTGGTGATGTTCAACAAGCTGGCTGAAGTGGCCCAGCAATACGTCAAGAAAGGCTCACGCCTGTATATCGAAGGTCGCCTGCAGACGCGCAAGTGGCAGGATCAGAACGGCAATGACCGTTACAGCACCGAAATCGTGGCCAACGACATGCAGATGCTGGATACGCGTGGTGAAGGTGGCGGCGGCAACTTCGCTGGTGGTCGCCCGCAGCAGGCGCCTCAGCAGGGCGGCCAGCAACCGGCCGCAGCCCCCCAGCAGGGTGGCCAGTTCGGTGGTCAGCAGCCGGCCCCGCAGCAAGGTGGCCAGTTCGGTGGTCAGCAGCCGGCCCCTCAGCAAGGCGGGCAGTTCGGTGGTCAGCAGCCGGCACCTCAGCAGGGCAACAACTTCGGTGGCCAGCAGCCTGCCCAGCAGAACAACTCCCAGAACAACAATTTCGGTGCGCCGCCCGCGGGCAGCTTCGATGATTTCGATGATGAAATCCCGTTCTGAATAAAGTTTTTCGTCTGTGCGCCGATAGAACGCGCAAGCGATAGCGATGAAAAGGCCCTCGTTCAGCGAGGGCTTTTTTTGAATTAACCATAAGATATTCGCGTTTTTGTTTATGTAAGCGTCTGTTTTTCATGAATTATTTCTGATCATGAAAAATGGTGCCGAGCGCGACATCCAGTGGCTTGTGCCGCGCGTAAGGGAGGTTGAGCGCCACTCCATTGCGGCTCATACATGCGTTGCAAACGAGCGTTGTGCAAAAAACGCTTCATGCCCGTATTCTCTCAGTGTCTCGCCGTTGGGCTGCCAATGTTGTTGGGTGGCAATCAATGGCTTGAGATTCCTGTCGTGGGACTTTCGAAGGAATGTTGGCGACATGACACTGTTGTCGGATTTTCGCCCCTATCTTGCCGACTGTGGCATGCCCCTGATGATCGAGGTTATTCATGCATGGCAGTTATTCCTACCCACTGGTCGCCCTGTCAATCGTGGTCGCCGTGCTGGCTTCACATGCAGCGCTGCAGCTGATTCGTCAGGTCGCACTGGCTCCTTCGCGCGCCACCAGCCTCGGCTGGCTGGTGGGCGGAGCCGTGGCAATGGGGCTGGGTGTCTGGGCCATGCATTTCATCGGCATGCTGGCGTATGAAAGCCAGGTTTCCATCACCTACGCGCCTGGCCTGACGGCGTTGTCGGTGTTGATCGCGATGCTGGCCTCAGGACTGGCACTCTGGGTGAATACGCTGCCACGTCTGACGCCGATGTTGTTGATGACGAGCGGGAGCGTCATGGGTGGGGGCATCGCGACGATGCACTACACCGGCATGGCGGCGATGCACATGAACATGCCTTACCGCTATGACCCGCTGCTGTTTGCGGTGTCCATCGTGGTGGCGGTGGTGGCTGCGACGGCGGCCCTGCGGCTGGGAGGCTTCTTCTTGCGCCAGCGTCGCCCCAATCGCACCTATCAGGCCCTGGCGGCCGGCGCGATGGGACTTGCCATCGCCGGCATGCATTACATCGGCATGGCGGCGATGGAGATGATGCCATTGACCACGCCCATCATCTCTCCCGCCGGGGCGGGCATGAACTCTGGGCAGAACCTGTGGCTGGCCCTGGCCATCGCGATCGCGACCCTGGCCGTGCTGGGGCTGGCCCTCTTGGCCATCAGCGCCGAGCAGCGCATGCGCCGCAGCCGCCATTACCGCTCGCGTCTGGATGGCCTGCTGGAGTACCGGACCCGGGAGCTGCGTCATGAGCGCGATCAGGTGGCAGTCATGCTGGATTCCATCGATGAGGGAGTGATCAACCTCGATCGCGAGGGGCATATCCAGCATATCAACCCCATCGCTGCCGAACTGTGTGGCTGGGCCCCGTCGTTGGCCCGCGGTCGTCCCTGGGCGCGCATCTTGCAGCTACGCCATGAAGGTACGCTGCAGTCCGTCGCCAGTCAGCTGGAAGGGGTCTTGCAGCGCGGCGAAGTGGTGCACATGTCCAGCCAGACGCTGCTGGTGGCACGTGATGGCAGTGAATGTGCCGTGGAGCTCAAGGCCTCGCCCGTGCGTCGTCGCAGTGGGGATGTCGAGGGGGCTGTCTTGGTCTTCCGCGACATCAGCTATCGCCAGGCCATGATTCGGCGGCTCAACTTCCAGGCGCATCACGACAGCCTGACCGGCCTGCACAATCGCACTGCCTTCGATGACTCTCTCGCCGCGGCGCTGGCCGATGGCGGCTTTCACCAGCTGCTGTACCTGGACCTCGATTTCTTCAAGGTGGTCAATGACACCTGCGGGCATGCGGCCGGAGACACCGTATTACGCGAGCTCTCCGCGCTGATGCGAGCGCAGGTGCGGGAAACGGATGTACTGGCGCGCCTGGGGGGGGATGAATTCGCCGTGCTGCTCTATCGCTGTTCTCACGAGCAGGCCATCGAGCGTGCCGAAGCGCTGTGCGCGGCCGTCAGTGCCTATCGCTACTACGATGAGGGGCGGCCATTCCAGTTGGGCGTCAGCATCGGGGTCGCGCCGGTCGAGAACGGCGTCCAGGCCTCCGAAGTCCTGCGTCAGGCAGATGGGGCCTGCTACATGGCCAAGCAGAGCGGGCGCAACCAGGTGCATGCCTATCATGACGGGGATGCAGGTTTCGAGCAGGCCCAGCGCGAGGTGCAATGGCTGCCGCTGCTGCACGAGGCGCTGGCGAATGATCGCTTCACGCTGTACATTCAGCCGATCCGCTCGCTGACTGATGCCACCAGCAAGCCCTACTACGAGGTGCTGCTGCGCTACGTCAACGACTCGGGTGAGCATCTGGCCCCGGCGCACTTCATGGCGACGGCGGAGCGATTCGGCCTGATGCCCGAGATTGATATCTGGGTCGTCACCCAGGCGCTGCAGGTGCTGGAGTCCGATGATGGCCGCATCGAATCGGATGCCGTGCTGGCGATCAACCTCTCCGGCCAGAGCATGGGTGACCTGCGCATGCGCGATCAGCTGGTGGCGCTGGTCACGCAAAGCTCCGTCAAACCACAGCGGCTGTGCTTCGAGATCACCGAGACGGCAGCCATCAGCAATCTGACCCAGGCGCGCGAGTTCATCTACAGCATGCGCCGGCTCGGCTGCAGCTTCGCCCTGGACGACTTCGGCAGCGGCATGTCGTCCTTTGCCTACCTCAAGGAGCTGCCGGTCAACCAGCTCAAGATCGACGGTGCCTTCGTGCGCAACCTGACACGCGATAGCCTCGACGCCGCCATCGTCTCCGCCATCTGTGGCATCTGTGCCCAGATGGGCATCATCACGGTGGCGGAATATGTCGAGCGTCTTGAGCTGATCCCCGCCCTCGAGCTGATCGGTGTCGACTTCGTGCAAGGCTACGGCATCGGTCGTCCTCACCCGATCGGTGCCCCGCTGATCCCCATCACTCCACGCAACAACGGGCCTGCAGCCAGTCTGCAAGGTTGATAGAATGACATCTTTGCATCGTCGCCTCTTGCGGCGATGCGCCTGTTTGCTGGAGCCTGCCTGTGAAACTCTTGCTGCTAGATGCCGGGCATTGTCTTGGCCTGGGTCTGATTCGTGCGGCCAGTACGCGCGCCGATCTTGAGCTCAACGCCGTCGAGTCTGACCGTATTGGCGCCGATGACATCCGCGCCAGCCAGGCGGATGTCGTCATCGTGCCGCCGTTCGCACGCCCGGCCGATTCCGCACCTGCCGAGGTGATGGCGCATGCCGAGGCGGTGGAGCAAGTCCTGGCCGCCTGCATCGAGACCGGCACACCGCTGGTGTGGTGCGTGGCAGATCAGATGTTCGAGCAGGGCGGCGAAGGCTTGCTCGACGAGGATGAGGTGCCCTCGCCGATCGATACGGCGCTGCGCCGCGTCATCGCGACCGGTGATCGCATCCGTGCCGAGCTGCCGAATCACCTGATCGTGCGTCTGGGTCCACTATTCGGTCCGGAAGGGCGTGATGCCTGGTTGCCGACACTGATCGAGCGCCTGCTGGCGGGCGAAGAGGTGCGTGCCGCCGAGGACGTCATCCTGTGCCCGACCAGTGTCGATGCCGTGGCGATGGCGTTGATCGGTATGCTCCAGCAACAGCGCTGCGGTTCGGATGCCTGGGGGGCCTACCATCTGGCCGGCACCGAGCCGATCAGTGCCTACGCCTTCGTCAGTGTCGTGCGTACCCAGTTGATCACCCGTCTCGAGGGGCTGGGCGAGACGGTGGCCGCAGGCCCGCTCAAGGCGCTGACCCTTAATTCCGGTACGCCGCTGCGGCGTGTGCTCAATTGCCGCCGCGTGCTGGACACCTTCGGTGTGCATCAGAAGCCGTGGCGCCTCGAACTATCCCGCCTGATGGATGACTGGATCGCGCAGCGCGCCTCCGGCTCATCCCGCCCTGATTCGATCTGACCTGTGGAGACTGTGCCTGTGAATGCGCTGCGTAGCGTGCTGTTTTATGTAGGTTATTTCATGGCGTTGCTGCTCAGCGCCGTGGTGCTGGTGCCGCTGGCGGCCTGCCTTCCGCTACAGGCGCGCTACCGTGTCCTGCATAGCTACAACCATATCGTGCTGTGGTGGTTCCGACTGACCTGCGGCGTGAAGGTGCAGGTGACTGGACGTGACGCCTTGCCTGAGGGGGCCTGCGTGCTGCTGGCCAACCACCAGAGCGAGTGGGAAACCATCTATCTGCAGGTGGCCAAGCGCCCGCTATGCACCGTGCTCAAGCAGGAGCTGCTGAAGATTCCGGTCTTCGGCTGGGGGCTGAAACTGCTGGAGCCGATTCCGTTGGATCGTACTCAGCCGTCCAAGGCGCTCAAGCAGGTGCTGTCAGTAGGCACCCAGCGCCTCAAGGACGGTTTTACCGTGCTGATCTTCCCGGAAGGCACGCGCATCGCGCCGGGGTCCCGCAAGAAGTTCAACAAGTCCGGTGCCGCGATTGCCTGCCGTGCCGGTGTGCCGGTGGTGCCGGTGGCGCACAATGCCGGTGAGATCTGGCCCAACGACAGCTGGATCAAGCGCCCGGGCACCATCCATGTCGCCTATGGCCCGGCCATCGAGACGGCGGGGCGCAAGCCGGACGCGGTGATCGCCGATGTGGAGGCCTGGGTCGAGGCCAAGCTGCAGGAAATCTCCAGCGTCCAGCGTCCGCCGCTGGAAGAGGAAGCGGCGGCCGATAGCGTCGGTGCCTGACTGTCTGACGCTTTCCCTGTTGCTCGTCTGATGCATCCGGTGCTGCCAGCGAGCACCGGACAGCCACCAAAAAGGCCGCCCCGAAGGGCGGCCTTTTCGTGTCTCACACCAGCGCGTAATCTGCAGACTGCATGTCTGCTGAACGCGTGCTGAATCAGTCCTGGAAACGTTCCAGAATCAGGCAGGCGTTGGTGCCACCGAAGCCGAAGCTGTTGGACAGCACACGGTCGATCTTGACGCCATCACGACGGGTCGTGACGATGTCGAGGCCTTCGGCGCGGTCATCCAGCTCGCTGACGTTGGCAGACGCGGCAATGAAGTCGTTCTCCATCATCAGCATGGAGTAGATGGCTTCCTGCACGCCAGTGGCGCCCAGCGAGTGACCCGTCAGCGACTTGGTCGAGCTCATTGCTGGGCTGGCGGCGCCGAAGACTTCCTGGATGGCCTTGAGCTCGGCCACATCGCCCACCGGCGTCGAGGTGCCGTGGGTGTTGATGTAGTCGATATCGCCATTCACGGTCGCCATCGCCTGACGCATGCAGCGTGCTGCACCTTCGCCGGACGGTGCCACCATGTCGTGGCCATCGGAGGTCGCGCCATAGCCGGTCACTTCGGCGTAGATCTTCGCGCCGCGTGCCTTGGCGTGTTCCAGCTCCTCGAGCACCAGCATGCCGCCGCCGCCAGCGATGACGAAGCCGTCACGGGTCTTGTCGTACGGACGCGACGCGGTTTCCGGCGTGTCGTTGTAGCTGGTGGACAGGGCGCCCATGGCGTCGAACAGGCAGGACAGGGTCCAGTGCTCTTCTTCACCACCACCGGCAAACACGATGTCCTGCTTGTTCAGCTGGATCTGTTCCACGGCGCTACCGATGCAGTGGGCAGACGTGGCACAGGCCGAGGAGATCGAGTAGTTGATACCCTTGATCTTGAACGGCGTGGCCAGACAGGCAGAGACGGTCGAGCCCATGGTGCGAGTGACGCGGTAGGGACCGACGCGACGCAGGCCCTTGGCGCGCATCACGTCTGCGGCCTCGACCTGGTTCGCGGAGGAAGCGCCACCGGAACCGGCGATCAGGCCGGTACGCTCGTGGGAAACCTGCTCTTCGGTGAGACCGGAATCGGCAATCGCCTGCGCCATGGAGATGTAGGCATAGGCCGCAGCATCCCCCATGAAGCGCAATTGCTTGCGATCGATGTGGTCTTCGAGATTGATGTCGACAACGCCGGCCACGTGGCTACGGAAGCCCAGCTCGGCGTATTCCTCTTTGCGGCGGATACCAGAACGTCCTTCGCGGAGCGATTCCAGGACCTGCTGGCGATCATTGCCCAGGCAGGAAACAATGCCCAGCCCGGTGACTACCACTCTACGCATGGGAGCCTCCCGTTCAGAAGTTCGCAGTGGAGGTGAACAGACCGACGCGCAGGTCGTTGGCCTGATAGATGTCGCGACCGTCAACTGTCACTGTACCATCGGCGATGCCGAGGATCAGCTTGCGAGTGATGACTCGCTTGATGTTGATGGTGTAGGTCACTTTCTTGGCGGTCGGCAGCACCTGGCCAGAGAATTTGACCTCGCCGCAGCCCAGCGCGCGGCCACGGCCCGGATTGCCCAGCCAGCCGAGGTGGAAGCCCACCAGCTGCCACATGGCATCGAGGCCCAGGCAGCCCGGCATCACCGGATCACCCGGGAAGTGGCAGTCGAAGAACCACAGGTCCGGAGAGATATCCAGCTCAGCAATCAGCTGACCCTTGCCGTGGCTACCGCCTTCCTCACTGATGTGAGTGATGCGATCCAGCATCAGCATGTTGGGAGCAGGCAGTTGCGCATTGCCCGGGCCGAAGAGTTCGCCCTGGCCACAGGCCAGCAGCTCGTCGCGAGTAAAGGAGTGTTGCTTGGTCACTGAGTCATTCCGAGTAGCGGGATGGTAATGCCGTACGAGGCACCTGAGCGCCTGAATGGGGCTAGTCTAATGGCTGGCACCCCTGAATGCACGTGGGGGCCAGACTAAAGGGCAGCAAGGGCGGGTGCAAATAAGTCCTACAGCTGGGGGGAAAGTGGTCGATAGGAGCTAGTGTGTGATTCGCGCGGGATCCCCTTTGCCGGCATCGGTCGCAATCCGCTGGAGTCGTGCCGAGAGTGGCCCGCTGCCTGCAAATGCAGGATCATCCCCGATGACCCCTTCCACCGAGAGCTGCTTATGTGGCCGCAAGCCCACTTCAATCGGCCCCTGATCATCGGGGCGCTCGTTGCCTTGACAGCGCTGCCCTGGTTGCCGGGGCTCGAGCTGCGTCTTGCCGCGTTGCTGCCCGCCGTTCTGGCGGGTCTGGACATCGCGCGCCAGCGTCGTCGCCAGCTGCTGCATCGTCAGCTGCTGGAAGCCGCCGTGCACCTGAGCAGTGATGGTCTGGTGATCAGTGATCGCCACAATCGGGTGCTGGCCGTGAACGCCGCCTTCAGTCATATCACCGGTTACGCACCGGAAGAGATCATTGGTCGCAACCCTTCCCTGCTGTCTTCCGGGCGCCATGACGAGGAGTTTCACGCCCGTTATCGCCAGGCGCTCGAGGCCAATGGCCACTGGGAGGGCGAGGTCTGGAACCGGCGCAAGCAGGGGGATGAATACCCCGAGTGGCTGCGGGCACGCCGTATCGAGCAGGGCGGCGACGTCTTCCATGTCGCTCTCTTTACCGATATCACCCGCCACAAGGCACGCGAGCAGGACCTGCAGCGCCTGGGGCTGGAAGATGCCCTGACGGGCCTGCCCAATCGCCGCCGGCTGGGCGACCTGCTGGTCAGTCGCCTCAATGGCCTGCGCGCCGGGGAGGCGATGGACCTGGCACTGATCGATATCGATGCGCTCAAGAGCATCAATGATGCCCTGGGCGCGGAAGGGGGCGATCGCCTGCTGCAGCAGTTCTCCCAGCGTCTGACGGCGCTGGCGCGTGGCGGCGTGGTCGGGCGCATCGGCGGCGACGAATTCGTGATTCTGCGCTCTACGGCGGGTGGCGAGCATACCGCCTGGGTGGATGAGCTGCGCCAGGGGCTGACCAAGCCCTTCGAGATCGGCGATCAGGCGCTGCACCTTGCGCTGTCGATCGGCAGCTGCCGCGCCCCGGAGGATGGCGCTGATGCCGATGTGCTGATGCAGCGTCTGGAAAGTGCCCTGTATGCCGCCAAGCGACATGGTCGCAATACCGACATGCGCTTCCAGCCCGCACTGGATGCGGGCGGTGACCTGCAGTTGGGGCTGGCGAATGACCTGCGGCTCGCCATCGAGAGCCAGGGGCAATTGCAGCTGCACTATCAATGTCAGCACGACGCCAGCACCGGCAAGGTTGCGAGTGTCGAGGCGCTGTTGCGCTGGAAGCACCCGCTGCGGGGGGCCATCTCACCGGCCGAATTCGTGCCGCTGGCCGAGCGCCACGGCCTGATGCTGCGCCTGGGCAACTGGGTGCTGCGCGAGGCAGTACAGCAGCAGGCCAGCTGGCGGCGTGCCGGTCACCGCCTGTGCATCTGGGTCAATGTCTCGGCCTTGCAGCTGATCCAGGGTGGCTTTGAGGCCTCGCTGGCGGGCCTGTTGATGGAGTATGACGTGCCCGCCAGCTCCATCGGGCTGGAGCTGACGGAATCGGTATTGCTGGATGAGCGTGCCGGAGACATCTCACGACGCCTGGCCGACCTGCGCGCTCGCGGCCATCTGATCGCGGTGGACGATTTCGGTACCGGCTATTCATCACTCGCCTATCTGAAGGACCTGCCGGTGGACAAGCTCAAGCTGGACCGCGCCTTCATCCGCAGCCTGCCCGGCGAGCGTGCGGATGCTGCCATCACGATGGCGGTGTTGGCGATGGCCAAGGGCCTGGGCATGGAGATGATCGCGGAAGGCGTCGAAACCGCTGAGCAGCGTGAATATCTGGTATCGAATGGTTGCGGCTGGATCCAGGGGTTCTACTTCTCGCGGCCGGCGCCCGCGGGGGAGGTCATCGAGCGGCTCAATGGCTACGAGGCCGGCAATCTGGCCATCAAAGCTGCCTGAGGCGCTCAGGCGCGCTCGGCATGGCCATGAAGGCGTGCGATACCCAGGCACAGGCCGCCCCAGATCAGCGCCTGCGCCGGTAGCAGCCAGTCGGCGAGGGTCACACTGGCGAGCTGCGCCCCGCCGTAATAGGACAGCGGCGCACTGATGGCACCGCCAGCCGCCGCAAGCCAGGGCCGCTGCCACAACCAGCGCAGCGCATGATGGATCGTGCTGGCGAACAGCGGCCACAGACACCACATCCAGACAGGCAGGGGCAGCCAGTGCGCCCAGTCAGGCGTGTCCGAGGTGATGGTGTAGCCGCCGGCCAGTGACAGACTGCCATCCACCACCATGCCCAGCGCCACGAAGGCGGCCAGCCAGCGCAGCTCGCGCAGGCGCTCACTCGTCGGCACGATCAGCCACAGATGCACGGCCAATATCAGCGGCGTGGCCAGCAGGGCGACCGTCGAGCCGCCCAGTACGCAGCAGAACCAGCCGAGCTGAAAGAGCCCGGCATTGAGCAGTGCTCCAGGGCGCTCGGACAGCATGTTCAGGCGTCCCAATCCTGGAGCCCCGCCTGTACCGGGCGCGCCCCCGGCCCCCCCAGCAGCAGCTGACAGGTGCCGATGGTGCGCTCGCGGAAGCCCCCCTCGCAGTACGCCAGGTAGTAACGCCACATGCGCACGAAGCGCTCGTCGTAGCCCTGCGCATAGACCTCACCGAGACGCGCCTCGAAGCGCTGCCCCCAGGCCTTGAGCGTGGCGGCGTAGTGCAGGCCGATATCCTCGAGCTGCAACAGGTTCAGCTGGGTATCCTGTTGCATGGCGCTGAGAATCGCCGCATGAGACGGCAGGAAGCCGCCGGGGAAGATGTAGCGCTTGATGAAGTCCATCTCGCGGCTGGCGGCCACGAAGCGCTGATCGCGGATCGTGATGGCCTGCAGCGCGATCAGGCCTTCCGGTTCGAGCAGGCGCTCGAGGGTCTTCAGGTAGGTCGGCAGATATTGATGGCCGACCGCCTCGATCATCTCCACCGAGACGATGCGATCGAAGCGACCTTCCAGTGCCCGGTAGTCTTCCTTGAGCAGGGTGATGCGATCCTCCAGCCCTTCCGCGGCGATACGCGCCTGGGTATAGGCGTGCTGCTCATCGGAAATGGTCGTGGTGGTCACGCGGCAGCCACGTGTTCTTGCGGCATGGATCGCCAGCCCGCCCCAGCCGGTGCCGATTTCCAGCAGGTGATGCTGTGGCCCCAGTTCCAGCAGGTTGAACAGCTTCTCCAGCTTGTGGGTCGAGGCCGCCTCCAGGCTGGCTTCGGGATAGGGGAACACTGCCGCGGAATACATGCGGTGCTCGCGATCGAGAAACAGCTCGAAGAGGTCGTTGCCGAGATCGTAATGCGCCGAGATGTTGCGCTTCGAACCCGCCAGCGTATTGCGTGCCAGCGCGTAGGCGACGCTCAGCGCCCACTTGGACAGTCGCGACGTCCCGCTGTCCACCGAGTCATTGACCTGTTCGAGGTTGTAGGCGAACAGGCGCACCAGCCCGACCAGATCATCCGTCTCCCACTGGCCATCCATGTAGGCCTCCGCCGCCGCGACGGTGCCACCCAGTGCCATGCGCCGCCAGGCGCGTGAGTCATGGATACGCAGCGTGACGTTACGCGCGCCGCCCTTGCCCAGCACGTGGCGCTCACGGCCTTCCAGCACCGTCAGGCTGCCACCCTCGAGCTTGTCGAGCATGCGCAGCAGGCGTGGCCGCAGCAGCCGAGTCAGGCGGTCTGCCGGTGCCCGGGTCGTGGCCAGTGTGGGGGGAGCGGGTTCGAATTGGCTCATGATGAGTTCCTCATGATGAAGACGGCGAGCGCGGATGGTCGAAGATCGGCACGCGCTTGAGCGCCAGACGCAGCGCCTCGAAATGAATGCCTGCGACCGTCTTGAGCGTCATCCAGGGGAAACGCAGCAGCAGGCGATGAAAGGCGCGCGGGGTCGCCGGTTCCAGATGCAGGCTCAGGCTGGCATCGAACAGCGAGTGCTGCGCTATTCGCGCCGTATCCCCGGTGAGGGGGTGGTTTTCCATGTGCAGCAACAGCTCATCTGCGCTGGGGTCGTTGAAGCGCCAGTGATAGCGCATGCCCATCGGCATGAAGGGCGAGACATGCATGCGCTTGTCGAACTGCGCCGCCTGCATGCGTCGCTGCGGGTCCGTGCGGGCGGCATACAGCACACGCTCCCCCCAGGGAATATTGGTTACCTCACCGAGCACGGCGCCCAGCTGGCCTGAGGCGTGATAGAGGTAATAGAGGCGGATCGGGTTGAAGCCGATCCCGAAGTGGCGCAACTGGGTCAGCAGAAAGATGCGCCCCTGCGGCAGCGGCGCGTGATCGCCACTGCGGGCAAGTTCGCGCTGGCAGGCGGTGCGCACCCGTTTCTCGAGTGGGCCATCGGCAATGTCGTGGACCGCGGCCGGCAGATGGTCACTGTCGCGAAAGGCCAGTGGCGCGGCGTGACTGGCGCTCACCAGACGCTTGCCGGCCATCAGCGTCGGCAATTCATCCAGTGCCAGCCACGCCATGGCGACGCGATAGCGAAAGGCATGCTGGCGCGGCGCGTGGCGACGGTGGCGCAGCGTGCCATAACCGATGCGGCTGGCGGGCGCCTTCAATCGTCTGCCTCGCGCGCACCCAGTGCCTCGGCGACCCGCAGCGCACTCCATACACCATCCTCGTGAAAGCCATTGCGCCACCAGGCGCCACAGAAATGGGTGTGGCCGACCTTGCCGTTCGGGGTTGCCTGAACACCGGAAATCTCCTCGAAGCGGGCCTTGGCGGCTTCGGCAGCCAGCGTGAAGCGTGGGTGGTCATAGGCATAACGCCCCAGCACCCGAGCGGGATCAATCGCGTCACTGTCATTGAGCGTGATGCAGAAGGTCTCACGAGGCGGGTGCGTACGCTCCTCAAGGCGTTGCAGGATGTTCATGTCGTAGGTGACGCTGGCCCGCTGGGCGTCGTCGCGCCCGTCGAGGCGATAGTTCCAGCTCGCCCAGGCCGCCTTGCGCCTGGGCAGCAGCGAGGTGTCGGTATGCATCACCACGTCATTGCGCTGGGTCGTGATCGCCCCGAGCACTTCGCGCTCCTGCTCGCTGGCATCGCCGAGCAGCGCCAGTGCCTGTGGCGCATGACAGGCCAGCACGACCTGGTCGAAGCGCTCGCGGCGACCATCGGCATGCTCAAGCGTCACGCCGTCGGCATCGCGCAGGATCCGGGTGATCTTGCTGTCGAGCTGAATGCGCTCGGCGTAGCTTTCGGTCAGCGGTGCGATATAGGCGCGCGAGCCACCGACCAGCGTGAACCACTGCGGGCGGTCATTGACCGACAGCAGGCCGTGATGGCGGAAGAAGCGCACGAAGAACAGCAGCGGGAATTGTGTGATATCCGCGATGCTGGCGGACCAGATCGCCGCGCCCATCGGCAGCAGGTAATGCTCACGGAATACCTGCGAGTAGCCATTGGCATCCAGGTAGCTGCCCAGGGTCGCGCCCTCGGCGAGCTTGCCGTTGTCCAGATCGGCGGCAGCCTGCTTGTTGAAGCGCAGGATGTCGCGCAGCAGGCGATAGAAGCGCGGACGCAGCAGGTTGCGTTTCTGGGCGAACAGCGACAGCAGGGTATGGCCGTTGTACTCGAAGTCCTCGGCGGTGGTATGGACAGAGAAGCTCATCTCGGTGGGCTGATAGGCCACGTCGAGGCGTTCCAGCAGGCGCTGGAAATGCGGGTAGGTGCGGTCATTGAAGACGATGAAGCCGGTGTCGATGGCCCAGTCGCTGCCATCGGCGCACTGCACATCCATGGTGGCGGTGTGACCGCCCAGGCGCTCGGCTGACTCGAAGACATGCACTTCATGCTTGCGACTCAGGTAATAGGCCGCTGACATGCCGCTGACGCCGCTGCCGATGACGGCGATGCGCTGGCGGTCCAGAGGTGCTGTCGCGTGTGTCGTTGTTGTATTCATGCCACTCCAGAAGGAAAACGAGTCGAACCATGTCGTCAGCAGCTGGGCTGCGGGAAGGTGCACTGGCAGGCCTGTTTGCCTCACCGGCAATGAATCGTCAGTCGCGGGTCATGCGCAGGCCGATGCTGCGTCGCAAGGGGGCGGGCAGGATGCCCAGCAACTTGACCAGCAGCGTGAAGCGGCGCGGGAAATGGATGTCGAGCCGATGACGCGCGAGCCCCGCCACGATCGCCTCGACCGCCTGATCGACAGTGACCTGCATCGGCATCGGGAAGTCATTGCGCTCGGTCAGCGGTGTCTTGACGAAGCCGGGGTGAATCACGCTGACATCGATGCCCTGGTTGTCGAGGTCCAGCCGCAGCGACTCCAGGAAGTAGCTCACCGCGGCCTTGGAGGCGCCATACGCCTCCGCGCGTGGCAGCGGCAGGTAGGCCGAGGCACTGGAGACTGCCGCCAGCTGCGGTCGCTCACCGCCGTCTGCCGCTGCCATGCGCAGCAGCGGCAAGGCGCTTTCGATCACATCCACGGCGGCCTGGAAATTGGTCGCGAACACGCGGTGGACCAGGTCTGCCTCGAATTCCCGTGCATCCAGATATTCGCAGGTGCCAGCGTTGAGCAGTGCAAGGTCGAGTCCACCAAAACGGGCCTCTATCTGGCTGGCCGCCGCGCGGATGGCCTCACGGTCGGTGAGGTCGAGCGTCACGACCAGCGCTTCCCCGGGGCCTTGCTCGGCATCGGCTGCGATGGCCTCCAGCTTGTCGGCGGAGCGCGCGCTCAGGGCGACTCGGTGGCCATCCGCCAGCAGCCGGCGCGCCAGCCCTTCGCCGATGCCGGAGCTGGCGCCGGTCAGCCAGATGCGTTTGCGAGCCTTTGTGGACGTCGATGCGGTCGTCGATGTGGTGCTCGAACCATGACTGGCCATTTCCCCTCCTTGGCATGTGTGTGTCTGGCGTGCCTGTGCGTGTCTGCGCCTTGCCTGTCTGGCCTGGCGAATCTGGATGGCACTGATTCAGAGAACGCTGGGTTTGTCCGTATGGATGTCACCAGTGGCCAAACCCTCTGCTGCTCAGTCCATGCGACGTTTCAGCAGGCCGATCACGTTGCGCAGTACGGGCACCTGCTCGTAGAGCAGCTCACCGGCATCGAAGAAATCACGGTGCTGGATGACCTTACCGTCTCGGAACTCGATGCGTGAGGCACCCTGCACGCTGATGTCCTTGCCCCCGTTCAGGCGGGGATGGCGATAGGTCATCGTCCAGCTGAGCCAGGCAAGTCCCTGTTCATTGCCTTCATTCGCATTGCCTTCATCCGCAGGGCCGGCGGCTTGCGCAGGCATCGGCCCCAGCGGGTGATGAAAGACGAAGTCGATGGCGGCGACATTCATGTACAACCCTGAGAAATAGGCGTTGAGTGCCGTCAGACCGCGGACTTCATGCAGGGGGTCGCGGAAGACGATATCGTCACTGTAGACTGATTTGAGCAGTTCTGTAGAGGTTTTGTCCAGCTTTTCGTAAAGACGACATACCCGAGTCAGGGCCGGGCTCATCTCGTCGGGTAGCGATTGCATGGCAATGCTCCTGAAGGGGAGGGATACAAGAGCGGCCTGCTGAAGATCAGCAGGCCGCTTGAGGGGTCATTCGCTTTTTGATAGCGCCTTGAAGGTATCCAGCGCCCGCTGGCGGGCGGCCTTGTGATCGACGATCGGTCGTGGATAGCCCGTCTGTTGGCAGTCATCCGCACTGGGCTGGTGGCGCCGCTTGGCCGGCAGCTCGGCCAGTTCCGGCACCATGCTCGCGATGAACTCGCCGTCCTTGTCGAAACGTTGACCCTGGGTGGTCGGATTGAAGATGCGGAAATAGGGCGCGGCATCGGTGCCGGTGGAGGCTGCCCATTGCCAGCCACCATTGTTGGCGCCCAGCTCACCATCGACGAGGTGGGTCATGAAGAAGGCCTCGCCACGTCGCCAGTCGATCAGCAGATGCTTGGTGAGGAACATCGCCGTCACCATGCGCAGGCGATTGTGCATCCAGCCGGTCTGCACCAGCTGACGCATGGCGGCATCGACGATGGGGTAGCCGGTACGGCCCTCGCACCAGGCGGCAAAGCCTGCGTCGTCATCGCGCCACTGCAGGGCTTCGGTATGACGCTGGAAGGGACGGTGGCGATTGACGCGCGGGAAGCCGACCAGGATGTGCTGATAGAACTCACGCCAGATCAGCTCGTTGACCCAGCTGGTCAGGCCGACATCGCCATCGGCGAGGCTGCCGTTCTCTGCCAGCACGGCGGCGTAGCATTGGCGGGCCGAGATCATGCCCAGTGCCAGATAGGGCGAGAGCTCGCTGGTGCCCCGGGTGGCGGGGATATCGCGCTGTTCGTGGTAGCGGCGCGCTCGGAAGGTCAGGAAGCGTTCCATACGCTCCTGCGCGGCCTCTTCGCCGGCCGGCCACAGCTCGGCGTCCAGCGCTGTCGCCGGCTCGCCCTTGAGCGTCTCGGGCAGTGGCGGGATGGCATCGTCGTGGATCTCGCGCCCCTGGGCGTCTCGGGGCGTGGCTTGCACTTCAGGTGCCTCGTTCAGCGCCAGACGGCGGGAATCGACTTCCTTGTGCCAGCGCTTGGAGAAGGGTGTAAAGACGCCGTAGTAATCGC
The DNA here is from genome assembly GCF_045066615.1 of Cobetia sp. Ld8. Classification (NCBI taxonomy): domain Bacteria; kingdom Pseudomonadati; phylum Pseudomonadota; class Gammaproteobacteria; order Oceanospirillales; family Halomonadaceae; genus Cobetia; species Cobetia sp. Ld8. Next base: position 62,093 of record NZ_JBISHF010000004.1, read on the forward strand.
CCTTGCCGGTCAGCAGCTCGCCGGGCGTGAAGGCCAGCATGTCGGTGTAGCGATGCAGGCGGACGTCGCGCTCGGCCAGGCGCTCACGCACGCGCCGGTCGCGCTCACGCTCATTGACGGCATATTCGTCATTGAAGTGCAGGCCCTGGGCTCCCAGTTCGTCGCACAGCGCGGCCAGCGCCTCGGGCACCTCAGCGAAGGTGTCGCAGTCGAGCACCTTGAGCGGGATGTGATAGCCGGCGAGTGCCTGTTGCAGGACATGCAGGCCGCGGCGCAGGAAGTCGAGCTTGTTGGCACCGTGGCCATGCTCGACCCACTGCGCCAGGCAGGGGGCGACGACGGCCACGACCGGGCCACGTGCGGCAGCCTGGGAGAGCGCGGTATTGTCATGTACACGCAGGTCACTGCGCAGCCAGACCAGCTGCAGGGGAGCCCCCGCTGGTGCGTAGGCGGGGGAAGAGGCGGATGGTGAGTCAGATGACATCGGGGCTCCTTGGCGATCGGTGAAACCAATGCCGAGCAGGAGCCTGCGATCAACGTGCCATCAAGGACCTCAGGCGAGCGACCGCCTGAATCGGGTCGGCTCCCAGGCCTTCAATGGGCCCGTCTACCAGCTCCTGCTGGCGAATCTGGGCGGCCGGGCCAGCGATGGCCAGCGGCACGCTCAATTGTTCTGCGACCCGCGGCAGCTGACGGCGCATGACATCCGAGCGCTCGGCCTGGGTGCCGACCAGTACCACGGCCTGTGCCTGCAGGCGCTCTGCGGCCAGCGGCAGCTCCGCCAGCGGCAGTGGGCCATCCAGCAGGCTGACGTGATAGCCGGCGTCGCTGGCGACCAGCGCGAACAGCAGCAGCCAGCTCAGGCCCGGCTCTTCCGGCAGGCGCGTCAGCGTGATGTGCGGGGCGTGACGCTCCTGATTGGCAAACACCAGCCGGGCACCGATGCGCGAACGCAGGAAGCTCTCGAAGAAGCACTGGGCCAGGCGGGTGCCGAAGGTGGCGGTACCGCGCTCCTCGAGCTGCTCGAGCAGCGGACGCCACAGGCGCTCGACCACGCTGCTGACCGGGTACAGCGCCAGACTCTGGTTGTACAGCTCGGCCAGGCGCGCCTCGTCCTGGGCGTCGATGGCGGCCAGTGCCAGCTGCTGCTGGCCACTCCAGCTTCCTTCGTCCGGCATCGGCGTGCTTTCCGGCTGCGGCTGGTCGAGCAGCTCGCGTACCTGGCTGACAGGTACTCCGCGGTTGAGCCACTGCAGGATGTGTTCGATCCGCTCGATGTCCTCGCGGGCATACAGGCGATGCCCCTTGGGCGTCCGGCGGGGCTCGATCAGTCCGTAGCGGCGTTCCCAGGCTCTCAGCGTGACCGAATTGACGCCGGTCAGGCGAGAGACTTCGCGGATCGGAAACAGCGGCGAACTGGCAGTTTCCGTGGCCTTGTCAGTCATGAATGGTGTTACCTCTGGGTGACGAGGCATCCCGGGTGAAGCACAGGTGAGGACGACACACAGGGTAAAGTTGAAGTGTCGTCACTTGGGGCGCTGTGGGATACCGGCAATGCATCTTGTGCACTAGCTGTACATGTGGGCATCAGGATGGCGCAGCCGCCAGAGCCTGACAAGAGGCAAGCTGCGTCGCATCCCCGGTGCGCATGTTTTGAAGGTGCATCACAGCGCCTTTGACGCCGAAGGTCCCGTCATGAAATCGGCCGTCTAGGCGTTGTCCTGTTGCTCCACAATCTGGATCAAGGCCTCGACAAAGGCCGGATGTGCACCCACCGGGTCAAGCAGACTGATGGGGCAGTCGGGGTGCTGGCGCTGCGAGTCTTCCAGCATGGCGGGCACGTCCTCGCGCAGATGACGGCCGGCCGCGAAGAACAGCGGCAGGATGTCGATACGCGCGGCACCGTCTGCCGCCAGGGCATCGATGGTGTCGGTCAGCAGCGGATCGCACAGTTCCATATAGGCCAGACGCGTCGGGCGCTTGAGGCGGGAAGCCAGTGTGGCTTCCAGTGCCTCGAAGGGCTCGCGCCAGCGCGGGTCACGTGACCCATGGGCCAATAGAATCAAGGCGTTGTCGTGATCAGTGGACGTAGTCATGCAGCTATCCTGTGGGCGATGAGGGGTCGAGGCAGCGTATCAGCTGTCGGCGAGGGTGTTGAGCAGCTGTTCGGCTACCTCGTGTCCTGACAGCCAGGCGTCTTCGACGCGCGGGCCACGCAGGGCGTCTCCGGCCAGCCATAGCCCGGATCTCCTCTGGCCGCAGACATTGTGGCCATGGACATTGTGGGCATGGGCATTGTGGCCGGTTGCCGCTGAGGTCTGCAGCAGTGTCTGGGTCGGGTGAGCGTAGCGCCAGCGATGCGCCGTGAGGGTGACCTTGCCCTGGCTCCAGCCCGGCGCCAGCTCGCGGATCTCCGGCAGTGCCTCGAAGGCCTGCCACAGCAAGGTCGCGACTTCCTGTGGCGACTTCTCCAGATTCGCTCGGCTCCAGCCGGCGGTCGCCAGCAGGCTCAGGGTTTCTTTGCTCAGGGTCTCCTTGGCATGTGACGGTGTCTGGCGGCCGGGGCGCGAATGCTGGCGCATCACGCAGCGCAGCGGGCCATCATCACCGCGACTGACCAGCAACCCTTGCCAGTCGGCGTCGCCCCCCAGTGCGGGTAGCGGCGTCTCCAGAGTGGCCATCAGTGTCCAGGTCGGCGCCATCTCCACCTGCGCCAGCGCCTCACTCAGGGCCGGGGCCAGCGAGTCCTCGCAGAGCGCCGCCCCCTGGGCGTCGGTACCGGCCGTGCTCAGCAGGGCGCGTGCCTGCGGCGCCGGTGCGCTGATCGCCACGTGATCGAAGGGGCCGTGGTGATCTCCGTGACTGTCCTCGAGCCGCCAGCGCTTGCCTGATGCTGTGCCTTCGTCCGCGATCAGGCGCGTGATGCGCGTTTCGCTGTGCAGACTGGCGTGGGCCGGCAGCTGTTCACTGAGGTGGCGGCTCAGGGCGCTCATGCGCGGACTGGCCACGTAGCGGGTGGAATCATCGCGCAGCCGCTGCCATTGGCTCTCGTCAGATGGCGACTTGCCGAGGCTCAACAGTCTCTCACCCCAAGTTGCGACGACGCCTGCGGTCCGCCACTGCTCGAGCGCGGACTGGAAGCGTGGGTCACGCGCCGTGAAGTATTGCGCGCCGATGTCGATGGGGCCTTCGCTCGTGCGGCGACTGGCCAGGCGTCCGCCGGGGCCGCGTGCCTTCTCGAATATCGTCACCGCATGGCCCTGTGCGGCCAGTCGGGTAGCGGCTGACAATCCGGCGATACCGGCACCGATGATGGCGATGGACGATACTGGCATCTGGAGGCGACTCCTGCGCGGACGGTGTTCAGGGGGGACGGGTCGTCATGTGACCCGACAGCAGATACGCTAAAGTTAACTTCTTGCGCATAATTGTACAATGTAAGTATAGATTTATGGCGGAAGTCGGCACACTCGATGCTTCATCGCCGAGGAGGGCAACATGCGAATATTGATAACGGGTGCAACGGGGTTCGTCGGCCAGGCGCTGTGTCAGTCACTGGCCGCTGCGGGTCACTCGCTGGCGGTCGTGTCGCGCCGCCCGGAGCGTGCTGAGCGCCAGTTTGCCGACCTGGGGCTGACGGTGGTCGCGGCGGATTCGTCGCTGGCCTTCAAGGATTGGCAGCCTGAGGGCATCGTCAATCTGGCGGGGGAGTCGATAGCCGGACGGCGTTGGAGTGAGGACCATAAGCGTGAGCTACGGCGTTCGCGGCTGGAGACCACCGAGCATCTGGTGATGCTGTGTCAGCAGCTGGCCGCCGAAGGCCATCCACCGCAGGTGATGGTGTCCGGCTCGGCGATGGGCTATTACGGCGCACAGCCCAAGGCGGGCGAGCCGGACGATGTCGAGATCGACGAGCAGGCGACGCCCCACGACGATTTCAATCATCGCCTGTGTCGCGACTGGGAAGCGGCCGCCATGCCCGTCACCGAATACGGCGTGCGGCTGGCCATCATCCGCACTGGCCTGGTGATGGAGGCCGATGGCGGCACGCTGGCCAAGCTGCTGACGCCCTTCAAGCTCGGGCTCGGAGGACGGCTGGGTGATGGGCGCCATTACATGCCGTGGATTCACCGCCACGACATGATTCGCATCATCGAGCGTCTGCTGGGGGATGACAGTCTCAGCGGTGCCTTCAATGCCAGCGCGCCGCATCCGGTCACCAACATGGGCTTCACCCATGCTCTGGCTCGCGGTCTGGGGCGTCCGGCGATCCTGCCGCTGCCGGCCAAGGCGCTTGAGCTGGGGCTGGGGGAGATGAGTACCCTGCTGCTGGAAGGCGCCCGCATGGTGCCGGCGCGTCTGCTGGCTGCCGGTTTCACCTTCGACTACCCGACCCTCGACGTGGCCTTCGCCGATATCCTGTCACGCAAGTGAGCCTTGGCAGCAAGGCGCCGCTAGAAGGGCAGCGGCGCTTCCAGCACCAGTGGCGGCGCATCGCTGTCGCTGGCTGGCGGAATCACCAGGCGCGCCGCATGCAGCAACAGGCGCGGGCTGGCATTGAGTGCCGCTCCGCGCGCATAGAAGCCATCGCCGATGATCGGATGGCCGAGCGCCAGCATATGCAGGCGTAGCTGGTGTGAGCGCCCGGTATGCGGCGTCAGCGATACACGACTGGCGGCGAGGGTCTGGGGCGTACCATCCGGGCGCCGGCCCTCGAGCGTCAGATGCTGCTCGACCCGATAATGCGTCAGTGCCGACTTGCCATGCGTGAAGTCGACGATCTGACGCGGGCGGCGTGGCCAGTCACAGCGCAGCGGCAGGGCGATGCTGCCCTCGGCGGGCGTGAGATGACCTGCCACCACGGCCAGGTAGCGTTTCTCGATGGTGCGCGACTGGAAGAGCCGCGACAGCCGCCGCTGGCCCTCGACATTGCGCGCCACCAGCAGCACCCCGGAGGTCGCCACATCCAGACGGTGCACGGCGCGGGTATCGTCGCTCAGCTGGCACAGGCGCGAATGGACACTGTCGAAGCGCGAGGGATCACGCCCCGGCACCGAGGGCAGCTCAGCCGGCTTGTCGATGGCCCACCAGTCATCGCCTGCGGCCAGCAGCGACAGCCCCACCTTCGCGACACGCTCGCCTTCCTCGGCCAGGCGCTCTCCCTGCCAGCTCTGCCCTGACGCTGCCTCGTCGCTCTCTGGATATGATCTCGCCATGAGGGTGCTCTGTAGTAATGAAACGATAGGATGAAACGATAGGGGTGAAGCGGAAGTGATGAAGCGTACGTGATGGGCCGCGAATCGTGACACGCAAGCGATGGCATCGTCGCGGCCGCTGGTCGATCTGGCAAGTCCAGCGGGGCATTGTCGCTGGCGCACACGGCAAAACGCCCCACCTGCCGATGGCAGGTGGGGCGTTTCAGGTGCATCACTGACGCCTGGGGTCAGCTCAACGCTCGTGGGCATCCACGGTGACGATGACGCGCACGCTGTCCAGACGCAGACGGGTGGTCTCGATGGCGCCATCCAGCGCGGCACGCTCCTGACGCAGCGCTTCGAGCTCTTCCTCGCGCACGGCCGGGTTGTGGCTGGCCAGGGCTTCCAGGCGCGCCAGTTCGGCACTGAGCTGCTCGCGCATCTGCTGCTGGGCCTGCTCGACGATGGTCGGCAGTTCGCGCTCGGCTTCCTGCTCGGCATCGCTCATCAGCTTGCGCAGCGTGGCGTGGCTCTGCTTGATCAGGTCGCGCGCGACCGCCTTCTTGACCGGCTTGAGGTTCTTGGCCAGACCGCCGAAGGACACCTTGTCGGACAGGTTGCTGCCGGTTTCATCCAGCAGCACACGGATGGCGGTCGGCGGCAGGAAGCGGCCCAGACGCAGGCCGCGCGGCGCGGTGGACTGGGTGCGGAACACCACTTCCGTCATCAGGCGGCCACCGGGAATCGCCGGGTGCTTGAGCAGCGCCAGCGCGGTGTTGCCCATCGAGCCGTCCAGGATGCGGACCAGCATCTCGCGTACCAGCGGGTGCTCCCACGACAGGTGCTGCACGTCTTCGCGTGACAGCGCGGTGGCGCGGTCACTGGTGACGCTGAAGCCTTCCTCACCCTTCACCAGCCCCGGCAGGCCGTCGAGCATGTGCGGGCCCGGCGCCAGATAGGTGATGCCGTCGCCGAGGTCCCGGCTCTCGATGCCGAAGATGTCGAAGGCGCGCTCCAGATAGCCGGGCAGTGCCTTGTCGTTGTCCAGCGTCTCGATGGCGGCGATGACTTCCTCGGCGCGCTCGTGACGGCAGGCATTGAGTTCCAGCAGGCGGTTGCGGCCGGACTGACGCTCTTCCTGCAGGGCGTCGAAGCGCTCGCGGGTCTGCTCGATGATGCTGTCGATCTCTTCGCTGTCGAGCAGGGCTTCTTCCAGCTCGTCGCCGAACTGGGCGTAGAGCTCGCTGCCGATGCCGTGCGGCGCGCTGAAGGCGTCCATGCCGTCACGGTACCAGCGCAGCAGCTGGGCACCCGGCGAGCCTTCGAAGACCGGCACGTGGATCTCGATCGGGAACTGCTGACCGATGCGGTCCAGGCGCCCGATGCGCTGTTCGAGCTGGTCCGGGTGTACCGGCAGGTCGAACATCACCAGGTGGTGACAGAACTGGAAGTTGCGACCTTCCGAGCCGATTTCCGAGCACACCAGCAGCTGCACGCCTTCCTCTTCGGAGGCGAAGGCCGCGGCGGCGCGGTCGCGCTCGACCAGGCTCATGCCCTCATGGAAGACCGGTGCATGCACACCGCCCAGTACGCGCAGGCCTTCGGACAGCTCACGCGCGGTATCGGCGGTATGGCAGATCACCAGCGCCTTCTCGTTGCCGAGGTCGGTCAGGGTTTCCAGCAGCCACATGACGCGCGGGTCGATCTGCCACCAGGGTTCCGCGTTCATGCGGTCATCGGGCAGGGCGCGATACATCTCGTCGAGGAACAGCACCACCTCGGGGTGGTTCATGCCGGTCTCGATCAGCAGATCATCGAGATAGTCCTCGTCACGCTCCAGCTTGCGCACCACGCGACGGTAGGAGGAGGGCAGCTCCAGCTCGTGGACGTGCAGGCGACGCTCGGGGAAGCCGGCGACATGGGTGCGTGAGTTGCGGAACATCACGCGGCCGGTGCCGTGGCGGTCGAGCAGCTGGTCGCGCAGCTGGCGACGCGCGCTGTCGCGCTGGGCATCGTCGGCATCGCTGTCCATCAGGGTGTCGAGCAGGGCGCGGCTGTCGCTGTCATCCAGCACGCTGGCGAGGCTGTCGAGACCGGATTGATCGGCGGGCAGCGCTTCCAGGGCGTCGATGGCGCTGGCGACGGCCACATAGCCCTGTTCCTCGGCCTTGAAGCGCTCGATGTCGTGATAGCGCTCCGGGTCGAGCAGGCGCAGGCGCGCGAAATGGCTCTCGAGTCCCATCTGCTCCGGTGTGGCGGTCAGCAGCAGCACACCGGCGGTCTGGCGAGCGAGGGATTCGACACAGGCGTAGCCCGGGCCGACCTTGTCTTCGCTCCAGTCGAGGTGATGGGCCTCATCGACGATCAGCATGTCCCAATCGCAGGCAGCAGCCTGGACCTGACGCGACGGGTTGGCGAACAGCCAGTCCTGGCTGGCCAGAATGATCTGGTTGCCTTCGAAGGGATTGCGCGTGCCGTAGGCCTTGCACTGCTCCTCGTCGAGCAGTGAGACATCCAGCGCGAAGCGGCGCAGCATCTCGACCAGCCACTGGTGGGTCAGGCTCGCCGGTACCAGGATCAGCGCTCGGCTGGCGCGGCCGCTGAGCAGCAGGCGGTGCAGGATCAGGCCGGCTTCGATGGTCTTGCCGAGGCCGACTTCATCGGCCAGCAGTACGCGCGGTGCGTGACGTCGCGAGACTTCATCGGCGATGTAGAGCTGGTGCGGCACCAGATCGACCTTGGGGCCGGACAGACCCAGCGCCGGGCTCTGCTCGACACGATGGAAGTGGCGCAGGGTGCGGTAGCGCAGGTCGAACCAGTCATTGCGGTCGACCTGGCCGGTCAGCAGGCGGTCACGCGCCTGATTGAACTGCATCTTGTCGTTCAGGCGGGCTTCGGGAAGCTCGATGAGCTCGCCGGCATGTTCGCCGCTGCGCTCACAGATGTAGACGATCTGGCCGCGCACTTCCTTGAAGTCATCGACGATCAGCCATTCGCCATCGTCGGACTGGATGCGGTCGCCATTGCCGAAGGCCACCCGGGTAAGGGGCGCTTCGCGCAGACTGTAGGTGCGGGTTTCTTCGCTGGCGGCAAAGAGCACGGTGACGGTGCGGAAGTCGACATTGAGGATGGTGCCAAGGCCGAGATCAGCCTCGCCGTCACTGATCCAGCGCTGACCGGGAATGAAGTCGCTCATGAAGCCTCGGGGTAGGACAAAGACGGGAATCGGGAATACAGGGGCGCGGTATCTTACCGGATCAGACGCCGTGGCTTAAGCGCCTTTTCTTGTGGCGAGCGTCTTTGTCGCACCGAGCGAGGCCAGCGGCGTGTCGCACTATGGCTGTGACGCCGGTAGCAGGGCGTCCAGCTGGGCGCGGCTCAGCTCGCCGATATGACGCTCGATCAGCTGTCCGTCGCCATCGAAGACGAGGGTCGCGGGCAGTCCCTGCGCCTCGGCCAGCGCCATCAGTTGCATGGCGGGGTCGAGCAGCGCGTACTCGAGCGTCAGCTGTTCGCTTTTCAGAAAGCGGGTCACCGCCAGTGCCTGCTCGCCCTGATTGGCGAGTACCACGGTGACGCCGGGTGTCTGATCGGCCTCAGCCAGCAGTGGCATCTCGCGCCGGCAGGGCGGGCACCAGGTGGCCCACAGATTGACGATCACGCGCTCGTCCCGGATGTCATTCAGCGCGACGGGGCGGCGATCCAGATGATTGAGGGTGATGGCAGGCATCGCCTCGATGGCGGAGTCATTGCCCAGCGGGTCGAGTTGCTTGAGGCCGAGGAAGGCGGTCAGGCCCAGGGTCAGACTACCCAGCGCGATGACCTGGCGAATCGCGCCATGCCGGCGCAGCAGCCACAGGCTGGCCAGGGTCGCGGCCAGCATGCCGCCGAGCAGGTGGTAGCCCGGTTGCCACAGCTTGAGGATATCCAGCGGTGCCTGCTGATAACTTGCCCAGTGCAGCGCGACATGAGTGAGGCGCGCACCGATCACCCAGCTGACCAGCATGCGATTGAACCAGCGCGAGGGGCTCAGCGGCGGTGAATCGTGAGCGGGCGCGGTCGTGCCCCTGGCGTGCATGCGTGCCAGCAGACGAATCAGCAGCGAGAACTCGATCAGCATCACCAGGGCTGCCACGAAGGCATAGAGGCGTTCGACGGAAATCAGGGCAGGGCCCAGGGCGATGGCGTCCATGCGGTTATCCTCTGGCGGTGTCCGGGGAGGCGTTCAGGGCAGCAATGCCTGTCGGCCTGTATGTGGCAGGCGCTTGGCAAACGCTCGGCAGTCGCTGCAGTCGCGAGGCTCGAGTATGCGATAATCGACGGACTTCGACATCCACGCCTCGCGCACTGATCAATGCTCTGCCGCGAGGACGCTGCAAGGATATCCCCATGCTGTCACATCATTATGACCGTAGCCGTGCGATCGCCGTTGCCAGTCAGGCCACTGGTCTGATCGCCATCGTCGCGCTGGAGACCTGGCTTGGCGATGCCGCCCGCCCTTGGCAGGGCCTGGTATTCGCCCTGATGCTGGCCTTCGGTCTCGGCCTTGCCCTGCGCAGTTACTACCTCAAGCAAAAGGCCCGCCGCGACCGTGAACGTGCTGGTCGCGAGCGGGCCCGCAAGGCGAGTGACAGCTGGATGTCCGACTGACTCGCCGCTCGATATGGTTCAGTGCGCGCTATGAATCAGTAACTCTGCAGGCGGTAGCCGTCGCGCTCCATGCAGTATTTCAGCAGTGTCTGCTTCTCGTTGGCGGAATTGTCGGTCAGGCCAAGCTCGTACTGGCAGCCCGCATAGGTATTGTGGGCTTGTGTGCTGTTGGCGCCGGGCTTTTCCCATTGGGCGCGCGGGGTGGCGCAGGCGGAGAGCAGTGAGGTCAGCAGCAGGGACAGCAAGGCAAGACGCAGTGTGTGCATGGGGCATCCTGAGGGATGTAGCGCGTTGGGGAGCGCGTCGCAGGCGCGAGCAAGCAGAAGGAAGCTTGTGAGGCAGGGAAAACCTTCCAGCATCAAAAAAGCCGCTGATCAGTGATCAGCGGCTTTTTCATATATCTGGTCGGAGTAGCAGGATTCGAACCTACGACCTCTGCCTCCCGAAGGCAGCGCTCTACCAAGCTGAGCTATACTCCGATGCGTCGTGAGCTTGTCTCGACGGAGGTGAATTATACGCAGGCAGCTTTGCTTTGCAAGCCCTTGAGGTCAAAAAGTTTTATCTGAGTCTCAAGGGGCAATTCCGCTGTCGAGAAGCGCACTTCTCTTCACCTCATCCTGCCGGCGCTTCTCGCCACGTTGGCGGCGCTTTTCTGCTGTCTTGATGGACTGACTGACCCACTGGCTGACGACCTGCCAGGCAGGCCATCGCCATGCGGGTATCAGGCCTGGCGGCCGACGCTCAACAGCGCGATGCGCTCGAGGCTGTCGCGGAATTCGCTCTCCGGCAGTGCCTTGAGCTCGCTCAGGGCGTTGTCGGCCATCTCCTGGGCACGGCTGCGGGTATAGTCGAGGCCGCCCGTGAGGCGCACCACTTCCAGTACCTCGTCGAGCTGCTCCAGCCCACCTTTCTCGATGGCGCCGCGCACCAGACTGGCCTGCGCCGGGCTGCCGACCTGCATGGCGCGAATCAACGGCAGGGTCGGCTTGCCTTCGGCCAGGTCATCACCGACGTTCTTGCCCATGGTCTCGGCATCGCCCTGATAGTCGAGCAGATCATCGATCAGCTGGAAGGCGAGGCCCAGGTAGCGGCCATAGTTCTGCAGCGCGCTGACCTGTGCCGGGGTGACGGTGTCGTCGGTTTCCCTGGCCAGAATCGCGCCGGCATGTGCGGCCGCCTCGAACAGCATGGCGGTCTTGCCGTGGATGGTCTCGAAGTAGGCGGCTTCATCAATGTCGGCATTGCCGATATTGGTCAGCTGCAGGACTTCGCCCTCGGCGATGGTGCAGGTGGCGGCGGAGAGAATCGCCATCACGTCCATCGAGCCGACTTCGACCATCATCTGGAAGGAGCGCGAATAGAGGAAGTCACCGACCAGCACCGAAGGCGCATTGCCCCAGGTGTCATTGGCGGTGGAGCGGCCACGCCGCAGGCTGGATTCATCCACGACATCATCGTGCAGCAGGGTCGAGGTGTGCATGAATTCGATCAGCGCGGCCAGATGAACGTGTTTCTCGCCTTGATAGCCCAGCGCGCGGGCCGCCAGCAGCACCAGCACCGGGCGCAGGCGTTTGCCACCACTCTGGATGATGTACTGACCGATGGTCTGGACCAGCGGCACGCGCGACTCGAGCTGCGCGAGGATGGTGCGGTCGACGGCGGCGAAGTCATCTGCCACTGCCGCGTGAAGGGTCGATGCGTCGGCTTGCATGAGATCGTCGTGCCCGTAGCGAGAGGTGAGGCCGCCGTGGCGTGCCGTTTGGCGGTAATGCTATGGGGCACCCCTATGGCCGTCAAGGCGTGCACCCGCGCAAGGATGCTGGCTGGCGGCCGATTGGTCGCGTAAACCTTGACATTGCTTGTCGGTCGCGGCACGTGGCGCTATAATACGCGGCCGTGACTCATCCCGCTCCCTGTCAGATGGCTCCAGAAGGGGCGCCACTCGCAGCAGGCCACCCAAGAGCACACCCTTGATGAGTCCGATGGAGAGAATCATGTACGCAGTTATCAAGAGCGGTGGCAAGCAGTACCGCGTTCAGGAAGGCCAGACCCTGAAGCTCGAGAAGCTTGAAGTCGCGACTGGCGAAGCTATCCAGTTTGACGAAGTCCTGATGGTCGCTGAAGGCGACGACATCAAGGTCGGCGCTCCGCTGGTTGAAGGTGCCAAGGTTTCTGCCGAGGTCGTGTCTCACGGCCGTGGCGACAAGGTCACCATCATCAAGTTCCGTCGCCGGAAGCACTCCATGCGTCGTGCGGGCCACCGTCAGTGGTTCACCGAAGTCAAGATCACTGGTATCTCTGCTTAATTGCAGTGCTACCCACCATAGGAGAATTATCCAATGGCACATAAGAAGGCGGCGGGCTCTACCCGCAACGGTCGCGATTCTGAATCCAAGCGCCTTGGTGTGAAGCTGTTCGGTGGCCAAGCGGCTATCGCCGGCAACATCATCGTGCGTCAGCGCGGCACCCGTTTCCACGCTGGTACTGGCGTCGGCATCGGCAAGGACCACACTCTCTTCGCGCTGGCCGACGGCCACGTGAAGTTCGAGACCAAGGGTCCGAAGAACCGCAAGTTCGTCAGCATCGTTTCTGCCTGAAACGTCTGACAGCTTACGCAGACTGCTCGATGCCCCGGTGTCGCATGGCAGTCTGCAAGGAAGCCCCGCTCAGGCGGGGCTTTTTTGTCGCATGACGGCCCGGGTCGTCGTCAGGAGAGAGCAGCATGCAGTTCCTTGATGAAGCGTCGATCATTGTAGAGGCCGGACGTGGCGGCAATGGTTGCCTGAGTTTTCGCCGTGAAAAATACGTGCCGCGCGGTGGTCCCGATGGGGGCGACGGCGGGCACGGCGGCAGTGTGTACCTGATCGGGGATGACTCCCTCAATACCCTGATCGACTTCAAGTTCCAGCGCTACTATCAGGCGGAGAGCGGCGATGCCGGTCAAGGCCGCCAGATGGCAGGCAAGGCGGGCGAGGATCTGATCGTCAAGGTGCCGGTCGGCACCACCGTGATCGACGAGGAAACCCTCGAGATCATCGGTGACGTGACGGAAATCGGTCAGCTGTTGCTGGTCGCGCAGGGCGGACGTCGTGGCCTGGGTAACATCCACTTCAAGTCCTCGACCAACCGCGCGCCGCGCCAGACCTCCAAGGGAACCTGGGGTGAGCGTCGCAACCTGCGTTTCGAGATGAAGGTGATGGCAGATGTCGGTCTGCTCGGCATGCCGAATGCCGGCAAGTCGACGCTGATCCGCGCCGTCTCCGCCGCCAAGCCCAAGGTCGCCAACTACCCGTTCACCACCCTGGTGCCGAACCTCGGTGTCGTGAAGATCGGTAGCCACCAGCACTTCGTGATGGCCGATATCCCCGGTCTGATCGAAGGCGCTGCTGATGGCGCTGGCCTGGGTCTGCGCTTCCTCAAGCACCTGACGCGTACGCGCCTGTTGCTGCACGTGGTGGATATTGCGCCCTTTGACGAGAGCGACCCGGCCTATGCGGTCGAGGCGATCCTCAAGGAGCTCAAGAACTTCTCCGCGGCACTGACGGAGCTGCCGCGCTGGCTGGTGATCAACAAGATCGACCTGCTGCCCGAGGACGATCGCGACGCGATGGTCAAGGACCTCGTCGAGCGCCTGGGCTGGGAAGGCGAGCTGTTCGTCGTCTCCGCGGCCAGTGGTATCGGCACTCAGGAGCTGGTGCAGGCCGCTCACCGCTGGCTGGGCGAGCAACGCCTGCAGCTGGCGGAAGATCCGGAAGCTGCCGAGGCACATGCCGCCTTGCTGGCGCGCATGGAGAACGAGTCGCTGGAGCGCGCTGAAGAGCGCCTGACACGTCGCAAGCGCAAGAAGGATGACGAAGAAGAGGACGATGACGACTTCAATGACGACGATTACGACGTCGAAGTCGAATACGCGCCCTGAGGTCTCAGTTCGTCCGGTGGCTGTCCTGCGCGGCAGCCACTGAGTGACGAGCGACCCGCTTCGCGATTCACGCCCCGCCCCGAACCTCATGGTCTCGCGGCGGGGCGTTTTCGTTGTCGGGGCCGGCGAGGAGTGATGACAGCGGGCGGGCGGGAGCAGACAATGGCAAGCAGGGAGGCAGAGCCTGCCGGGCGAGGGATTACATGACAGGAGAGAGCACGGTGTCGGAGCAGAAGGTGGCGGAAGTGGCGGAACTGGGCAGTCAGACGGGGCGCGAGGCCTTGGCCAATGCACGACGCGTAGTGGTCAAGATCGGCAGTGCGCTGCTGACCGACGATGGCCGCGGGCTGGATGATGCCGGTATCGGCCGTTGGGTCGATCAGATCGCGGCGCTGCACGCGCGGGGTGTCGAGGTGATCGTGGTGTCCTCCGGGGCGATCGCCGTTGGCATGTCGCGGCTGGGCTGGTCGGCTCGCCCCAGCGGCGTGCATGAGCTGCAGGCGGCAGCGGCGGTCGGTCAGAATGGCCTGACCCAGTGCTATGAAGAGCATTTCCATCGTCATGGACTGACCACGGCGCAGATTCTGCTGACCCACGATGACCTCTCCAACCGCAAGCGCTACCTGAATGCACGCTCGGCGCTGCGCACCCTGGTCGACCTGCGGGTGGTGCCGGTGATCAACGAGAACGACACCGTGGTCACCGACGAGATCCGCTTCGGCGACAACGACACCCTCGGTGCGCTGGTCGCCAACCTGCTCGAGGCCGATGCGCTGTTGCTGCTCACCGATCAGGAAGGCCTCTATGATGCCGACCCGCGTCATGACCCGGCGGCCAGCCTGATCGAGGAAGCCCAGGCCGATGACCCGATACTGGTCAAGGTGGCCGGCGGCGGTGGCGTGCTCGGGCGTGGCGGCATGGCGACCAAGGTGCGCGCGGCGCGTCTGGCGGCGCGCAGTGGCGCATTGACCGTGATCGCCTCTGGTCGTCAGCCCGAGGTCATCACCCGGCTGGCTTCCGGTGAGCGCTTCGGCACGCTCCTCTTGCCGGAGCATGCGCCGATCGCGGCGCGCAAGCGCTGGATCGCGGGGCAGCTGCAGGTGCGCGGCACCCTGACGCTGGATGCCGGCGCCGTCAATGTGTTGACCACGCGTGGCTCCAGCCTGTTGCCGGTGGGCGTCAGGAAGATCGAGGGCGCCTTCAAGCGCGGTGACCTGGTGCAGTGCGTCGATGAATCCGGCCAGCGCATCGCCAAGGGCCTGGTGAATTACAGCGCCGAAGATGCGGGGCGGATTCTCGGCCTGCCCAGCCATCAGATCGAGGCCACGCTGGGCTATGTCGAGGCGCCGGAACTGATCCACCGCGACAACCTCATCGTGCTGTAGCACCCATGAGGCCTGCTTCCTGGCTCTGTGCTTGGCTCTGTGCCTGGGGCCGGCGCAGGCAAGCTCAGACTGGCGATATACGCTCGGGTCATGCTAGACTCTGCCGTCCTGTCGGGTGCTGGTCCGCCCCGATGGCGAAGGTTTGACGGGGCTTCCACGTCAAGTCGCTGATTTCTCGAAAGTCTTCACTTCAGTGTCGAAAGGCGAGAGATGATCGGACTCGCTGTCGCGGTGCGACAACGTCTTCCAAATTCAAGTTCATGAGTACGCGCCTACGGGTGGACTCATAAGGAGCATCAAAGTGGCAAATTCCAAGCAAGCACGTAAGCGCGCTCGTCAGGCTGAAGTTCGTCGTCAGCACAACTCCGCACAGCGTTCCGCCGTGCGTACCAGCATCAAGAACGTGCTGAAGACCGTCAAGACTGGCGATCACGCTGCTTCCATGGCCGCTTTCAATGTCGCGCAGAAGGTCCTCGACCGTTACGCCGACAAGGACATTCTGTCCAAGAAGAAGGCCGCTCGTCTGAAGAGCCGTCTGAACACTCGCGTCAAGGCACTGGCTGTCTAAGACGTGTGAGTGTGAAAAAACCGGCTTCGGCCGGTTTTTTTGTGTCTGTCTGTCGAGTGGATGACATCGGTGTCAGGTCAGGGAAGCGAGAGGGGTGTCAGGGTGAGCAAGCCGCAGGATGAGTCGCCCGCAGGCGAGAAGGAAGTCAGGGGAGAAGACGGCAAGGCCGAGGCCGCCGCGCAGTCGGCTTCACAGGCGAGTGCCCAGGGCGAGACCCGCTCGGGCGACAGCCTGCCGGTGCGGGGTGGTCTGCTGCGCTCCGGGTTGATCGTCAGCGTGATGACGATGCTGTCGCGCGTGCTGGGCCTGGCGCGCGATGTGACCATCGCATCCCTGCTGGGGGCCGGCAGCGGGGCAGATGCCTTCTTCGTCGCCTTCAAGATCCCCAACTTCATGCGCCGCCTGTTTGCCGAGGGTGCCTTCAACCAGGCCTTCATTCCGGTGCTGTCGGAGTATGCGACTCGCCGGACGCGGGAAGAGGTCCGCGAGTTGCTGGACGCCGTCAGCGGCAGTCTTGGCGTCATACTCGCGTTGATCACCGCGCTTGCGATGCTGTGTGCGCCCTGGCTGGTGTGGGTCTTCGCGCCCGGGTTCGGTGACGATGCCGGCAAGCTGGCGCTGACCGGCGACATGCTGCGCCTGACCTTCCCGTATCTGCTGCTGATCTCGCTGACCGCCTTCGCAGGCAGCGTGCTCAATACCTGGAATCGCTTTGCGGTGCCGGCCATCACGCCGGTGCTGCTCAATCTGAGTCTGATCGGCGCGGCACTGTTGCTGGCCCCGCGCTTCGAGACACCCGCCATGGCGCTGGCCTGGGGCGTGCTGATCGCAGGTGGCGTGCAGTTGCTGTTCCAGGTGCCGTTCCTGCTGCGGCTTGGCCTGATGCCCAAGCCATGGCCGAATTTCGCCCATGAAGGCGTGCGCCGCATCCTCAAGTTGATGACCCCGGCGCTGTTCGGTGTCTCGGTCTCGCAGATCAATCTGCTGCTGGATACCGTGCTGGCCTCGTTTCTGGTCACCGGCAGCGTGTCGTGGCTCTATTACTCCGACCGTCTGGTCGAGCTGCCGCTGGGCATCATCGGCATCGCCATCGGGACGGTGATTCTGCCGGCACTCTCCAAACGCCACGCCGAGCAATCACTGGAGCACTTCCAGAAGATGCTCGACTGGGCGCTGCGTTCGGTGCTGTTGATCGGTGTGCCGGCGGCGCTGGCGCTCGGCGTGCTGGCCGAACCCCTGCTGATCACGCTGTTCCACTACGGCGCGATGACCGACAACGATGTGGTGATGTCGGCCCAGAGTCTGCGTGCCTACAGCTTCGGTCTGCTGGCCTTCATGTTGATCAAGGTGCTGGCGCCGGGCTTCTATGCACGTCAGGACACGAAAACGCCGGTCAAGATCGGTATCATCGCGATGGTCGCCAACATGGCCTTCAACCTGGCGCTGATCGTGCCGCTGGCGCACGCCGGGCTCGCGCTGGCCACGGCGCTGTCGGCCTTCCTCAATGCGGGTCTGCTGGCACGCGGCCTGTATCGTGACGGCGTGCTGCGCTTCCAGTCCGGCTGGGGACGCTATTCGCTGACCCTGATCGGCGGTTGTGCCCTGATGGGCGGCGGCCTGATGTGGCTGTCGCCGGACTGGACCACCTGGCTTGGTTGGGGCCTGTGGGAGCGCTGTGCGATGATGGGAGCGCTGGTCGTCGGCGGTGTACTGGCCTATGCGGTGTGGTTGGGGCTGTGCGGTGTCCGCCCGCGCCATTTCCGCATGCAGAGCTGAGTCTGCTGCCCGAGTGCCACGCAGGTTGGTGCCCTCGGTTCCAGCTGTTTTCTCCCTGGCGGGGCAACGGTGGCTGTCAGCGCCGTGCCCCTTCGCTATAATCGACCACTTTCGGCGGCTTGTGTGATGCACGCATGGACTTGATCAGAGGACTCCACAATCTCGCCCGCCTGCGCAAGCAGGATGGCAGTCGCGGCTGTGTGGCCACCATCGGCAATTTCGATGGCGTGCATCTCGGCCACCAGGCGATTCTGGAGCAACTTCGCGAGCGCGCGGCGGCCTATGGTCTGCCCGCCACGGTGGTGGTGTTCGAGCCGCAGCCGCGTGAGTTCTTCGCGGGTGACAAGGCGCCGCCGCGGCTGACGCGTCTGGCGGACAAGGTGCGTCTGCTGGGCAGCCATGGCGCCGAGCGCGTACTGTGTCTGCCCTTCAATGAGACGCTGCGCTCGCTGTCGGCACGCGAGTTCATCGAGCAGGTGCTGATCGATGGCCTCGGAGTGCGTCATCTGGTGGTCGGTGACGACTTCCGCTTCGGCTGCGATCGCGCCGGAGACTTCGCGCTGCTGGAGCGCATCGGCGCCGCCGAAGGCTTCGCGGTGGAGCATACCCGCACCTTCGAGATCGCCGGTGAGCGTGTTTCCAGTACCCGCGTGCGTGAGGTGCTGGCCGCAGGCGACATGGCGCTGGCCGCCCGGTTGCTGGGGCGTGCCCACCACTGGCAGGGACGCGTGGTCGCGGACCGCCAACTGGGCCGCACGCTGGGCGTGCCGACCGCCAACCTGCCGCTGCCGAATGCGCCGCTGGCGGTCTCCGGCGTCTACGCGGTGATGGCGCACCTTGCCGACGGCCGCGACTGTCCGGCGGTGGCCAACATCGGCTGGCGCCCGACGGTCGGCACGCCGCGGCCGGTGCTCGAGGTCCATCTGCTGGACTTCGCGGAAGACCTCTACGGCCAGCCGATGCGCGTCAGCTTCTGCGCCTTCCTGCGCGGTGAGCAGCGTTTCGATGGCCTGGAAGCCCTCAAGGCCGCCATCTACGCCGACATCGCCCTGGCGAAGCGCTTCTTCGCGCTGGCCGCGGGCGAGACGCCTGCCGGTGATGAGCAGGCGTTGCTCGATTGCATGACCTCGATGGCTGACCTGCCGCTGGCCAGCCGTCCGCTGAGCGCACTGATGACGGATGCGCCGACGGCACCCTTACACGGCACTGCTGAGGTGTCTGATTCCACAGCTCGGGAAGCCCAGGCTTCCCGCCCCCACGACGGCTGACCCGAAAGGCTATGAGCGACTACAAGCACACTTTGAATCTGCCCGATACCGACTTCCCGATGCGCGGCAATCTCCCCAAGCGTGAGCCGGACCAACTGGCCCGCTGGAACGAGATTGACCTCTACGCGCGTCTGCGTGAAGCAGGCAAGGGCCGTCCGAGCTTCGTGCTCCACGACGGCCCTCCCTATGCCAACGGCAATATTCACATCGGTCATGCCGTCAACAAGATTCTCAAGGACATCATCGTCAAGTCCAAGACGATGGCGGGCTTCGACGCGCCTTACGTGCCGGGTTGGGACTGTCATGGTCTGCCCATCGAGCACAAGGTCGAGACGACCCACGGCAAGCATCTCGAGTCCGAGAAGGCGCGTCATCTCTGCCGTGAATACGCCGGCGTGCAGGTGGAAGGTCAGAAGCACGAGTTCATCCGTCTCGGCATCGTCGGTGACTGGGGCAACCCGTATCGCTCCATGGACTTCGCCAATGAAGCCGGCGAGATCCGTGCGCTGGCCGAGATGGTCAAGGGCGGTTATGTCTTCAAGGGCCTGAAGCCGGTCAACTGGTGCTTCGACTGCGGCTCTGCGCTGGCGGAAGCGGAAGTCGAGTACGCCGACAAGACCTCTGACGCCATCGACGTCGCCTTCGCGGCAGACGATAGCGCGGCGCTGGCCAAGGCCTTCGGCCTCGAGTCACTGAGCAAGCCGGCGGCGATCGTGATCTGGACCACCACTCCGTGGACCATTCCGGCCAACCAGGCACTCAACGTGCACCCGGACTTCGTCTACTCGCTGGTCGACACCGGCGAGCGCCTGCTGGTGCTGGCCGAGGAACTGGTCGAGGACAGCCTGGCGCGCTTCGGCCTGAGCGGCGAGACGCTGGCGACCGTCAACGGCGCGGCGCTGGAGCTGACCAACTTCCGTCACCCGATCTACGATCGTCTGTCGCCGGTCTATCTGGCCGACTACGTCGAGACCGGCGCCGGTACCGGTATCGTCCACTCCGCGCCGGCCTACGGCGAGGATGACTTCCATACCTGCCGTCGTTACGGCATGAGCTTCGACGAGATCGAAAGCCCGGTGCAGGGCAACGGCGTCTACGTGCCGGACCTGCCGGAATTCGGTGGTCAGTTCATCTGGAAGGCCAATCCGAACATCGTCGCGCGTCTGGAAGAGCTCGGCGCGCTGATGGCGCACGAGAAGATCAGCCACAGCTACATGCACTGCTGGCGCCACAAGACCCCGGTCATCTATCGCGCGACGGCCCAGTGGTTCGTCGGCATGGACATTGCCGGCACCGACGGCGTGACCCTGCGTGACAAGGCGCTGTCCGCCATCGAGGACACCGCCTTCATCCCGGCCTGGGGTCAGGCGCGTCTGAAGAGCATGATCGCCAACCGTCCGGACTGGTGCATCTCGCGTCAGCGCAACTGGGGCGTGCCGATTCCGCTGTTCCTGCATCGCGCGACGGGGGAACTGCACCCCGACAGCGTGGCGCTGATGGAAGCGGTCGCCGATCGCGTTGCCGAGCACGGCATCGATGCCTGGTGGTCACTCGACAGCCAGGAGCTGCTGGGCGATGAGGCCGAGAACTACGAGAAGGTCACCGACACGCTGGACGTGTGGTTCGACTCCGGGACGACCCACTGGCATGTGCTGCGTGGCTCGCACCCGCATGGTCACGAGCAAGGCCCGCGTGCCGACCTGTACCTGGAAGGCTCCGACCAGCACCGTGGCTGGTTCCACTCGTCACTGCTGACCGGCTGTGCCATCGACGGCCACGCGCCCTACAAGGCGCTGCTGACTCACGGTTTCACCGTGGATGCGCAGGGTCGCAAGATGTCCAAGTCCGTCGGCAACGTGGTCGCGCCGCAACAGGTGATGGACAAGCTGGGCGCCGACATCCTGCGCCTGTGGGTGTCCTCCAATGATTACTCCGGCGAGATGGCCGTCTCGGACGAGATCCTCAAGCGGACCGCCGATGCCTATCGTCGCATCCGCAACACCTCGCGCTTCCTGCTGTCCAATCTGAACGGCTTCGAGCCCGAGCGTGATGCGCTGGCCTTTGACGACATGCTGGCGCTGGACCAGTGGGTGGTCGATCGTGCCGCCCAGCTGCAGGCACGTGTCGAGCTGGCCTACGAGGAATACCGCTTCCTCGACATCTATCAGCAGGTGCTGACCTTCTGCTCGCGTGAGCTGGGCGGCTTCTATCTGGATGTCATCAAGGACCGTCAGTACACCACGCAGCCGAACTCGCGTGCGCGTCGTAGCTGTCAGACGGCGCTGTATCACGTGATCGAGGCGCTGGCACGCTGGATGGCGCCGATCCTCTCCTTCACCGGTGAAGAGATCTACGCCAACATCCCGGGCCCGCGCAAGGACACCATCTTCCTCGAGACGGCCTACACCGGCCTGACCACCCTGGCGGATGATGCGGCCATGGGGCGTGAGTTCTGGGAGCAGGTGCTGCACGTCAAGCAGGCGGTCAACAAGACGCTGGAAGGCGCGCGCAACGCCGGTCTGGTCAAGAATGGCCTGGCGGCGGAAGTCACCCTCTACGTCAATGACGAGCTCAACACGCTGCTGGCAAGTCTCGGCGACGAGCTGCGCTTCGTGATGCTGACCAGCGGCGTGACCCTGGCGCCTCTCGAGGCGGCCGGTGAGGCAGAAGAGACAGAAGTGTCCGGCCTCAAGGTGGCGGTCAAGGTCAGCGAGAATGCCAAGTGCGAGCGTTGCTGGCACCACCGTCCGGAAGTCGGCACCCTGCCGGAACATCCGACGCTGTGCAGCCGCTGCGTGACCAATCTGCCGGATGGCGAAGGCGAGACGCGTCACTTCGCTTGATCGCTGATGCGACCGCGGCATCGTTCAGCCTCCGCTGAGCGCTGATATCGAACGCCGGGCTCTGGCCCGGCGTTCGTGTCTTGCCGGTCGCAGACTCATTTCACGACAGGAAGGTAACATGACGTCTTCTTCACAAGGGCCAGCGACGGATACCCCCTCGGCCGGCAGCGAGCCGATGCGTTCACCGCTGCGCTGGCTCTGGTTGTCACTGGCGATCGTGGTGCTGGACCTGGCCACCAAGTGGCTGGCCAGCAGCTCGCTGGTCTACGGCCAGGCAAACGAAGTGCTGCCGGTCTTCAATCTGACGTTGCTCCACAATACCGGTGCAGCGTTCAGCTTCCTGGCGGCCCACGATGGCTGGCAGCGCTGGTTGTTTGCGGGCATCGCGGTGGTGGCTGCCGTCGGTCTGAGCATCTGGCTGACACGCCTCAAGCGTCACGAGACCTTCACCGCGCTGGGTATCGCGCTGGTGTTGGGGGGCGCGCTTGGCAATCTCTATGATCGTGTCGTGCATGGCTACGTGGTGGACTTCCTGTCCTTCCACTGGGGCAATGCCTTCTTCCCGGCCTTCAACGTGGCGGACGTCGCCATCAGCCTGGGAGCCGTGGCACTGATTCTTGAATCTTTCCGTGGCCGCTCCGAATGAGCGCTACAAGCGAGGTCAGCATGAGCGAGCATCGTATCGCCGATAACATGGAGGTCAGCCTCCATTTCCGTCTGCGTCTGGAAGACGGCACCGAGGTGGACTCCACCTTCGACAAGACACCGGCCACCTTCCAGGTGGGTGACGGCAATCTGCCGCCGGGCTTCGAGCGTTCGATCATGGGCATGGCGGCGGGCGAGACCGGCAGCTTCACGATCACGCCGGAGCATGCCTTCGGTCAGCACAATCCGCAGAACGTCCAGACCGTGGCGCGCAAGAGCTTCGATGAAGAGATCGAGGTCGGCATGGTGATGTCCTTCGCCGAGCCGTCGGGTTCGGAACTGCCGGGCATCATCCGCGAGATCGATGAGCGTGACGTCAAGGTCGACTTCAATCACCCGCTGGCCGGGCGTACCCTGACCTTCGAGGTCGAGGTACTGTCAGTCGCCCCCGCGACCACGCACTGAGTCTTCTTTCCAGAGGTGCGCTCCCCGTGAGCGCGCCTCGCCATCAAGCGGAGCCTGTCATGCAGATCAAGCTGGCCAACCCGCGCGGTTTCTGCGCCGGAGTGGATCGCGCCATCGATATCGTCAACGGGGCGCTCGACGTGTTCGGGCCGCCGATCTACGTGCGTCACGAGGTGGTGCACAACCGTTTCGTGGTCGACTCTCTCAAGGATCGCGGTGCCATCTTCGTCGAGGAGCTGCACGAGGTGCCGGATGACGTCATCGTCATCTTCTCGGCGCACGGTGTCTCACGTGCCGTGCAGGTAGAAGCCGAGCGTCGCAACCTCAAGGTCTTCGATGCCACCTGCCCGCTGGTGACCAAGGTGCACATGGAAGTCCTGCGCTATGCGCGCAAGGGCCAGGATTGCGTGTTGATCGGTCATGAGGGCCACCCGGAGGTCGAGGGCACCATGGGCCGCTATGACACTTCCAAGGGTGGCACCATCCATCTGGTGGAAGACGAGTCCGATGTGGCGCGTCTGGAGGTCAAGGACCCGGATCAGCTGGCCTTCGTCACCCAGACCACGCTCTCGATGGATGACACGGCGCGCGTGATCGACGCGCTGCGCGAACGCTTCCCGGCGATTCAGGGTCCGCGCAAGGATGACATCTGCTACGCGACCCAGAATCGTCAGGACGCCGTGCGCATGCTGGCGGAAGCCTGCGATGTGGTGCTGGTGGTCGGCAGCCCCAACAGCTCCAACTCCAATCGCCTGCGCGAACTGGCCGAGCGCATGCAGACCCCGGCCTGGTTGATCGATGATGCGCAGCAGATCGAGGCCAGCTGGCTCGAGGGTATCGGCAGCATCGGTATCACCGCCGGGGCCAGTGCCCCCGAAGTGCTGGTGCAGGGCGTGATCGATCGTCTGATGGCGCTGGGGGCCTCGGCGCCCGAGGAGCTCGAGGGCCAGGAGGAAAACATCGTCTTCTCCATGCCCAAGGAGCTCAAGGAGCGCTTGATCGCCTCGGACCAGATCCGTGAGCTGTAACGCCTTGTAAGTTTCTGCCAGTGACGAAGCCGCGACCCTGTCGCGGCTTTTTTGTGCGCGCCATTCGCATTTTGCCATTCAATTCAGCAGTTTCTTGTATAAACGGCAGCTTTCTTGAATGGAATCGTTGATCTATTTGGCGCGTATTGAAAAAAAATGTAATGCGTGGTTACCAAAATGATACATAATGGAGGTATGGTTCGTACTCTGGAGAATTCCCCATGCCGCGACTCTTCTCGGTCAACGGTGTCAGCAGTGCAGGTGCACGCCGTGAGCCGAAACCGGGGCGCGGGGCACCTGGCAGGCGTCGGGCTCAGGGCTTCACCCTGATCGAGATGATGATGGTGGTCGCGATCATCGGCATTCTGGCGGCGGTCGCCATTCCCTCCTATCTCGGTTATGTGGAGCGCAGCTGGCGCTCGCATGCCCAGCAGGCACTGGGGCAGCAGGCCAGACAGCTGCATGGCTTCTACTACCAGAATTTTTCCGAGGCGCCCGTGGGGGATGATGACCAGCCGACGGATGGCGTCAGCCGTATAGAGGACGGCGGTGGCAATCTTCGCTACCTGATCACGTATCGCAGTCTGTCTGCCTCGGCCTTCGTCCTGCAGGCGACGCCTCAAGGGGCACAACTCAATGATGACTGCGGCGTGCTGTGGATGGACCAGGACATGAATACCGGTGCCGAAGGAGGAGGTCGGTGCTGGTGATGGTGGGCCCCAGAAGACAGACTCGAGTCCGGCACGGCCGGTCGACCCTTAGCGGCAAGGAGAAGTATCTCTCATGCGCCAATCCCGTGGTTTCACCCTGATCGAGCTGGTCGTGACAGTGGCGATCATTGCCATCATCGCGACCTGGGCGGTGCCGGCCTGGCAAGGCCTGGTGCAGCGCTCTCAGGTGGAGTCCGATGTGCGTGCCCTGACCCATGCGCTCGGCATGGCGCGCAGCACCGCCACCACGCGCGGTGTGGATGTGAGTGTCTGTCCCTATGCGCCGAGCGTCGCCACCCCCAATCCCACGACCTGCGACGATGACTGGGCGAATGGCTGGGTCGTCTATGTCGGGGGTACTTCCAACTTCACCCTCGACGACCGCCTGTGGATCCATCAGGACAGCAATGCGGTTGCCCAGTCGGGGGGCGCTTCCAGGATTACCTACAACGATCGCGGCACGTTGACTAGTGGCAACAGTACGCTGGTGTTCTGTGCGGCCTCCGATGCTACCTCTGTGGTAGTGGCGCCTTCAGGCCGTGTACGCCTTGAATCAGGAGGGGACTGCTCATGACAGCATCGTTGATGACCACATCCCTCAAGCAAGCCCTGCAGCCGAGAGCGCTGAGGAAGACATTGCTGTCTCGCCTGCAACGGCGCCGTTCCGCTCGGCATTCTCAGCGCGGCGTCGGCCTGATCGAGGCGCTGGTCGCGGTCATGCTGCTGGGGGTTTCCCTACTGGGGCTGGGGTTGTTGCAAGTTCAGACGCTTCAGCATCAGCGCGTCAGCTACAGCAATACCGTGGCACAACTGCTGTCGCTGGACATGGCTGAGCGTATCCGCGCCAACCTTGAGGCCATCGATCAATATGATGATGCCGATACCACCAATGCGCCGGCGGATGGATGCAGCTCGGACTGCGTGCCCGCAGAGCTGGCGGACCAGGACATCATTGATTGGGGTGACGCCATCATCGGCTCCACGCTGACCAGCGGCGTCGGCAGCGTGGAAGTCGACGAGCGTGTTGTCGGCGGCGCCGGCATCGGCGTTCACGACGTCAGTGTCCAGGTGCAGTGGAGTGACCCCATCAGCGGGGGAGTTGACCAGCAGACCTATCGTTTCGAGGTAGAGCCATGAATCGCTGTTCCCCTGCATCGGTCCGCCGACGCTTGGCCCCCGACACCGCCCGTCCGCATGGCTTGAAACGCCAGGCGGGCGTGGGGCTTGTCGAGCTGATGATCAGCCTGGTGCTGGGGCTGCTGATCACGGCGATGGCCGTGCAGATGTTCTCGACCTCACGCAGCACCGTGAGCACCCAGGAGGCGCTTTCCTATCTGCAGGAATCGGCCCGCTACGTGTCCTTCCGGCTCCAGCCGCTGATGCGCAATGTGGGCTACGCAGGCTGTGCCAATAGCCGCGATATCACCAATGCCAGCTCGGTGGATGCCTCCCATGACCTCACGGCGCCTTTCGGTGGTCAGCAGCGTACCCAGCGGGGCCTCAGCTATTTCAATCTGACGTTCGTCGCTGCCAGCAAGGACGGCGATGAAACCACGCTGACCAGCAGCATGACGTCGCTGGGCGGCCCACTGTCCGTGCGCAACGGTAGCGAAGATGCCTTCGTGACCAACGAGTATGCGCTGGTCAGTGATTGCAGCAGCACCGATGTCTTCAGGGTGTCGGGCACTACCCAGGGCAATGTGGAAACCAACGACACCCTGTCACGTTCCTACGGCAGCTCTCAGTCCTCGAATGCCTATCTCTACCCGGTGCAGGCCTGGGAGCTGCGACTGGATGACCAGGCCAACGATTCTTCGGTGCGTGCACTGTATATCGACCGTATCGATGCCGCTTTCGCACGCGAAGAACTGGCCTCCGGCGTACAGGGCTTCGATGTCAGTTTCAGCCTGGATACCACCGGCAATGGCAATGTCGATCGTGTCAAGGTGCCGGCCGCCACGGTGCGCAGCGAAGGCCGTTGGGATGAGGTGCGCCGTATCGAGATCGCCCTGACGCTCGAGAGCCTGCCGGGAGTGGTGCCGGGCGGGGATAACGATGGGCGTTTGACGCGAACCTTCAATCTCACGTTCACACCGCGCAATCTGCAACTGAGGGGCAGCTGATGAATACATCGTCTTCAACGTCCAGAGCCTGCACGGTCACCCGGGGGCCAGCACGTCAGCAAGGCATCGCCTTGCTGATCGTGTTGATCATGCTGGTCGTGATCGGCCTGCTGGCCGTCACCGGGGTCGAGGACAGTCAGCTGCAGACACGCATGGCCGTCAACAGCCGCAACTTCGAGCAGTCCTATTACAACGCGGAAACCAGCCTGAGCATCGGTGAGCGCGCACTGCAGGAAAGTCTGGAGGATGGCACCTGGAGCCTGAACAGCTTCGATGACTCGGCTGGCCTGATGCTGGCGCTGCCCGAGGATGCACCGCCGATCAACCCGCTCTCGGAAGCGGATTGGCAAGCCAGCGGTATCCAGACGCTCGACAGTGATACCGGTGTGGTCATCGGTGCTTATGTGATCGAGTATCTGGGCAAGGTCGGCGAGCCGCCGCTGAATGCCAGCAACGAAGTGAATGCGGTGGGCACGCGCCTGGATGCCTTCCGAATCAATGCGATGGGCGCGGGGGGCGGCAATGGTGCTTCCTGGACAGTGGTGCAAAGCGAGATGGAACTGGGCCCTTACTTCTGAGAGGAGCATGAATATGCGTTATCTGCTGAGTGGTGCCCTGTGCCTTGTCGCCTTGCCCTGTCTGGCGGCCCCCGGGGAAATCGCCCGCGCCCCAGTCACGGAAGCGACCGGGGTCCAGCCCAATATCCTGTTCATTCTGGATGATTCGGGCAGCATGGCCTGGGAGGACACTCTCAACAAAGGGGTGGAACATTGGAACCTTCAGCCGGCTTCCTCGTTGATGGGATATACCGGGGTGTATTCCAAGGGCTTGCTCACGATGAGGAACAATCATGATGCCGAGGATCGTATCTCGACATACACGGATCTTGGGGGGGCGATAGGGGCTTGCATGGGCTTCAATGTCATGGCCTACAACCCTGCTCTGACCTACACCCCCTGGGCGGGGGCAGACCGAGTGGGAATCGCCTATCAGGACATGAGCCTGTCGAATGTCCGTGAAGATCCTTACGACCCCACCAGCTCGGCCAGGATGAAGGATGACGCCTACTACGTTCGCTGGGACGACAATGGCGATGGGGACTATGACTATGGTGAATGCGGCGTCTATAGCAACAATTCAGGGCGCTTGTTTCTAGACGAAGACCATGTCGTTGAAGTGGAAGACCTGCCCGCGGCTCAGCAAGTCAATTTCGCCAACTGGTTCACCTACTATCGCGACCGAATGCTGGTTGCCAAATCCGCCATGGCCGGTGTGATCGATGCCAACGAGTCCCGGGTCGGGCTACGCACTATCCAAGGTCGCAACAATCGCAACGTTGCTGACATGACGGATGTCGATGAGCGTGAAGACCTGCTGGAGGAGCTGTTTACTGCTTATCCCTCCGGTGGCACCCCTCTGCGTACCGCGCTCAAGAATGCCGGTGAGTATTATTCCAGCACTGGAAGCAATGCTCCCATCCTGAGTGCGGATGAGGGCGGAATGTGCCAGCAGAACTATTCCATCATGATGACCGATGGCTACTGGAATGGCTCCAGTCCCAGTGTCGGCAATGTCGACGGTGGCAGCGGCGACTTCATCAGTGCCAGTCACCGTGACAGTCATTCCAACACTTTGGGTGACGTGGCGATGCACTACTACCGTACCGACCTGCGTACTGACTTGATTGACAGTGTGCCTACCATACCGGGAGTGGATGAAAATTCCGCTCAGCACATGGTGACCTACACCGTCGCTTTCGGTGTGGATGGCTCGCTGTCCGAGAACCCTGCTGATCTCGAGTCTGCCTTCACCTGGCCGCAGCCTTCCGCCAATACCAATACCACCATCGATGATCTGCGCCATGCGGCCTGGAACGGACGTGGTGAATATCTCAGCGCCGCCAATCCGCAGGCATTGATTGATGCACTGAACAATATCGCGCAGTCCATCGCAGGGCGCGCGGCCAGCACCGGTAGTCTGGACATCAGCAGCGGCGGGCAGGCCAGCGGCGCTTATGTTATCCAGACAACCTATGATCCCGCTGACTGGTCGGGGGATGTCGTGGCGCGCAAGATCGGCGCCAATGGAGCCTTGAGTTCTGCGTCGGACTGGTCTGTCGCGGACTGGTTGCGTGAGGATGCCAACCGTAGCTCAAGTCGCAAGGTAATTACCTATAACCCGGGAATCGCGGACGTTGACGAGAAGGCCTTCTTCTTCGATATCGAGGAGGCCGGATCACTCGAGGCTGAGCAGGTACTCGACCTTGTCGGCTTTCTTGATGAGTCCCTGTTGACCGATGCCGTGTTGATATCCGTGCGTGAAGCCGCGAATGGTGTCTCCAGTAGTCTTGGTAGCGGGCTTGGTCTTGGGAGTGGTGGCCTGACCGACACCTTGGGGCTGACTGGTGGGCAGAGTGGGGTCCTGGATCTTGTCGGAGACACACTGACGCAGCTGACGGGGCAGATTCTAGATACGAGCGGGACTTTCCTCCGTCTCAATGGTACTCCGCTGGCCGTGAGAACGTCCGAGCTTGAGAACCTCATTGGGTACCTCAAGGGGGATGATGAATATGAAGGTACCTTGTTCCGCGAGCGTGACGACAACTATCTCGGGGATATCGTGCATGCTTCCCCGGCGATCGTCGGGCCGCCTTCGGCCAGCTATCGCAATGACATGGAAGTGTCCTCCTACCGCTCCTTCAAGACGCTGTATGAAGATCGTCAAAACATGATCTACATCGGTGCCAACGACGGCATGCTGCACGCCATCGACATGGAGACCGGTGAAGAGAAGTTCGCCTACATGCCGTATGCCGCCTTCAGCATCGAGAGCGGGCGCGGCATTCGCCAGCTCGCTGATCAGAACTATGTGCACCAGTACTATGTCGATGCCACGCCGGTCGCGCGTGACGTGCATGTCCAATTGGGAGATGAGGATGCGCCTGGTTGGCACTCAGTCCTGCTGGGTGGGTTGGGTGCGGGGGGCAAGGCAGTCTACATGCTGGATATCACCGATCCTGAAGGCTTCGAATCATTGGGCGAGTCAAACGGCACCTCGCCTTCCGAGATCGTGCAGTGGGAGTTTACGCACGAGGACCTTGGCTATACCTTCAGCGATATTCAGGTGGCGCGTCTGGATGACGGCAAGTGGTATGCCATCTTTGGCAATGGCTACAATGCCGATAGCGACGGGCGTGCCAAATTGTTCATCGTGGACCTGGAAGATCCCGACAACTATGCGCTGCTGGACTCTCAACAGGGCAGCAATGCTGGTGGCTCATGTACATCTGGCACCAGTGACTGCAATGGCATGTCGAGTCCTGAACTGGCTGACATCGATGCCGATGGCATCACCGACTGGGTCTATGCTGGCGACCTGCATGGCAATGTCTGGGTGTTTGACATGCGCGAGTTCTCGCTGAGCAACATCGGCAGCAGCGAAATGTCGCGTCTGTTCCAGTCATGTGCCGTTGCCTTGAACAGTACGGCATCGACATGCCCGACAGCTTCTCGCCAGCCCATCACATCGCGGGTAGCTGTGGCGCGCAGCGGTGTTTTCAACAGTACCGTCGATACGCCGTACTTGAATGTCTATTGGGGGACGGGGCAGTTGCTGTCGCTGCAGGATGCGGTCGATACCTCGACGCAATCCTTCTACAGCGTGCTGCATACCGGGTCTTCGACTCGCCGTCATCATGGCCAGTTGGAAAAGCAGAGCTTCTCCAATATCAGTGGCGTGAGTGACGCGCGGACGGTCACGGGGGTAGGCGTCGATTATTCCAATCAGAACAACAATGGTATGCAGTACGGCTGGTACCTGGAGCTACCGGACGCCGGTGAGCGTCTGGTGACCATCCCGGCTGTCCGTGGTGATCTGATTGTCTTCAATACCACCATCCCGGGCTCCAATGGCCCCTGTACTGGCGGCGCAAGTGGTTGGCTGAATGCGCTCAGCTTGCGCAATGGGCTACAACCGGTGCGCAGCTACAACAATGTGCAGCAGGTCTTTGATTACAACGATGACGGCGAGGTCAACGCGAGCGACAACGTCAACAATCAGGTCGTGCTCTCGATCAAGACACAAGGCGAGCCCACTTCACCGAAATTCCTGGGAGATACCCAGTATGTCGGCCAGGGTGGCACCAATCAGGTGGTCGAGATGGCCATGGACTTCGGGATCGACGGGCTGGAAGGCCGTAGTGCCTGGTATCAGCTGCGATAGGAGTAGGATCATGCAGACATCACGACACAAGCTGGCAAGTGGTTGGCTGATGCTGGCGGCAGGCTTGCTCTTCTCGAGCTGGAGCTCCCAGGCCCTGGCGGAAGATACTCCGATTCCGCTGGTCATGGAGCAGAGCGTCACGGGCGTCATCGACGAGCGAGAGGGAGATCAGCTGCTCGTCGACGACATGGGGTTCGTGCTTCAGCCGGAGAGCCGAATACTCAATCGCAATGGGCGCGAGCTGAAGGCCTTCCACCTCACGCCGGGGCAGGAGGTCGAGGTGCGCTTCGACCCTCGTGGTGAGCCGAAGCAGGTCATCGACATCACGCTGCTGCGTCGGGGGCGCTGATGATCAGGCGAACAGGGGGGGCTCGGGCACAAGGCGGCTTTGGTCTGTTGGAGCTCATGATTGCCGTGGCCATCATCGGCATTCTGGCGGCGATCGCCTATCCCAGCTATCAGGATCAGGTGGAGCGTTCACGTCGTACCGACGCCACCACCACTCTGCTGGCGCTTGCCCAGACGCAGGAGCGCATCATGGCAACCTGCGGTGAATACGCGACCGCCAGCATGACAGCGGCGACCAGCTGTGGAGATGCGCTCGGAGGCGGTGGCGGTGGTATCGGGCTGGGGCAGGCAGATGCCGTCAGCGAGGAAGGCTTCTACAACCTGGCCGTCGCAGGAGATGCAGACAGCTATACCCTGACCGCCACTGCCGCCGGCAGTCAGGCCAATGATGAGGACTGTGCCACCTTTACGCTCACGGAGTTGGGAGTGAAGGGAGCGGCAGTCCTCGCGGACTCGGTCGGCACCGACAGCAGTGATTGTTGGTAAGCACTGATAGCCGCCATTGCATGGCAAGCGCCTGAAGCCTCGATCTACGATGATCGGGGCTTTTTTTGTCATGTGCCAGTATTTCAAGGCACGCATGTTTGGACGCAAGCTCCCTGGTCTTGTTGTTGAGTATCGGCTGAGTGAGAATGTGTAACTGCTTAACTACGAATATTTGCATTTTGGTCGTCTTTCGGGCCACTCCAATGGATGAATCAATGAAGCAATCCCTCCAGATGGCTACCAGGTACTCCGGGCAGCGGGTCAGCGCGATGCGTGGTTTTACCCTTGTCGAGTTGATGGTCACCATTTCGGTGTTGGCCATCATCTCGACAGTCGCTGTGCCTGCTTGGCAGGGGTTCATCACCCGTCAGGAGGTGGCAAGCACGGCCGAAACACTCACCGCTGCGCTCAACTATGCGCGGAGCACCGCTGTGACTCGAGGGCGCCAGGTATCCGTGTGCCCGCTTAGTGGGGACGGTACTCGTTGTGAGGATACGGCTGCCTGGAACAATGGCTGGGCAGTGGTTATAGGGAGCCCAGCAGAGGCTTTGAGCAACTTTAGTACCGATAAAGTCGAGGTATTACGCGAGCACACTGGCAGCGCTTCAGTGCAGATCGCGAGTAAAAGCATTTCCTTTGATAGCCAAGGCGCGGTGCAAAGCACGACGCGCCTTCTGATATGTGGTCGTGTAACGTCACAGGCACATCGTCAGCTGGGTCTTTCTATCATTGGTCGCCTGGCGCCAGAGGCGTATGGAGCCGGAGGAATGAGCTGTGGATAAGGCATGCTGGCCAGTACGTCCTAACCAGCACGGGGCTAGTTTGATCGAGGCATTGATTGCCGTGCTGTTGATGGGGCTTGCACTGCTCGGGTTTGCATTGATGCAGATGGAAACTCTGCAGGCGAATAATGAGAGCTTCGCTCGCACTGAAGCGCGCATTTTGCTGGTGGGTATGGCTGAGCGCATTCAGGCGAACCCTGAAGGCCAATATTCGGGGAGCAATACGAAAACCGCCACGGAGCAGCAGGCCGTGACAAGCGATGATGCGCTGGCAGCCCATGACGTCTGGTCGTGGCAGCAAAGACTTGCCAATAGTCGTTTACCTGAATCCATAGGCATCATCACTGAAAGTGGCGGCCAGCTTGATCTCACTCTTTCCTGGCAGGCAGCAGCCGACAAGGGGAGTTTCGGAGATACGGATAGCCAAACACTCACTGAGACACTTCAGATCCGGATAGCGCCATGAAACCTTCATTTTGTCACCGCCAGTGCCGACTACAAGGACTTCGCCGTCAGCAGGGTATTGGACTGGTTGAGTTGATGCTGGGATTGGTGCTGGGGTTATTCATCACGGGTATGGCGCTTCAGTACTTCCTGACGATACGCGCTACCGCAACGACCCAAGAAGCTCTTTCCTATCTTCAGGAGAGTGCTCGTCATGTTTCACACCGCCTGCAGCCGGTCATGCGCAATATCGGCTTCTCGGGGTGTACACCCTGGTCGAGTGTCAGCGATAACACGGGAACTCACGCTCAACCTCTGGCCGTTAAGTCTGTCACTGAGGATGGGGTGAGCTATGACCGCCTTGCCATGCAGATTCCTGCCTTGGCTTTGACTGATGACGGTCAACGCGGTTGGCAGTTGTCTTCCGCGGCCGCGCAGGGCGATCGCTCCATTGAGGTGAAGAGCTACAGTGGCGAGCAATTGTCATCTGGTAGTTACGTCATGATCAGCGATTGTGAGAGTGGTGACATCGACACTGTCAGTGGTAGTGAAGATGGCAAATTGTCATTGTCGAGTGGCTTGCAGTATGGCTACGGCGGTAATCAGCAAACCCGTCCTTTTGTCTATCCTTTCGAGCGTTGGTATCTGGTAATGCTGGCGTCTACCAGTGATAACCCACAACGGCTTTGCCTTAGCTCGGATAATGCGTCAGGTGACGGCCCGGAGGCTGGATGTGCAGAGGAGCTGGCCAGTTACGTGAATGAGATACAACTTCGTTTTGACCTTGCCGTAGGCGGCGGCTATGCCGTTGACCAGACGGCCAGCCAAGTCGCCGGCCGTTGGGATCAAGTGCGGCGCATCCACCTTGATCTGGCGCTCAGCACTCCGCCTTCACTTCAGATTGAAGGCGAAGCTGGTGGCACCATGCAACGTACCTTCTCCATGACGTTTAGCCCACGGAACCTTGGCTTATGAGTCCTCGTTATGCTTCGGCCCACCAGCAAGGTGGTATGGTGCTGCTGATGGTCCTGGTCATGCTGGTAGTCGTGGGCATGATGGCTGTGTCGGGTAGTGAAAATACTCAGTTGCAAACCCGTATGACGGTCAATGTGCAGCAATATGATACTGCTTATGCACGTGCTGAAGGATTGTTGAAAGAGGCTGAGGAACAGCTGGAAAGTGGTGTCATCTCACTGGGCGAATTTTCGACAGGAGAGAGCAACGGACTCTACGATCTGACGGTATCGGGTGTTGATGCGCCGAGTGATCTGCTGACTCCAGATGGCTGGACCGGTATCGGTCATTTAAAGGTAGGAGAGAGCGGAAATTATATCATCGAGTATCTGGGCAGCACCGTTCAGGGCATTCTCAATGCCGACAACATGAACAATGCCTTGCCTGAAAATGGATATCGCATTACTGCAGCTGGCTGGGATGGCAGTGAGCGCCAGGCGCTGGCAGTCGTGCAGAGCGAAATCATACTGGCACAGTAAGGATTCTTTACATGACTCCGCGTACTTTACGTTATTGCCTGCTGCCTATGTATGGCTTGGCATTTATCACTACAGCAAGCTTTGCTGCCTCTTCAAATGACGAGCGTACGCTCTCACAGCTACCGATTACCCAGAACGTGGGTGTCACTCCGAATGTTCTGCTGTTGTTGGATGATTCTGGGTCAATGTCCTTTGAAGATACAGTAGAAGGCGGGGGGTCGCCTCGTGGTTATAATAAGCTATTCGGATACAATTGGCGTTGTTCCAGTTATTGTAATTGGAATAGCAGCTGGAAGTATGTGTTCTCCCAGTATGAGCTTGATAAGCATTTTTTCTGTTCGTCATATAACTCGCAGGCCTATAACCCAAATCTTGATTATCTTCCTTGGAAGCTAGAGGAAGATGGCGCTCGGGCCGATGATAGTGATCCAGAAAATGCTTTGATTGATTATTCTAAAGGCGATGTCTCAGGAAATCACGTTGACTTGACAGATCGTAAGCGTGGTTTTTCCTATTATGTGGATAGTGGTAATGCTGGTAGTGGTTGCAGTGTAAAATATGAAGTTTCAGATCTATTACCTGCACAAAAACAAAATTATGCTAATTGGTTTACCTATTATCGAGATCGTCTGAGTGTGGGTAAGGCGGCCAGTTTGGAGCTGTTGACAGGGACGCAATATCGTACTGGCTTCATGACGATCAATCCAGATGCTGATACAGCTCAACAAGTACCAGTCGATGATATTATCACCAAGATACTAAATACGGTCGGTAGTCTTTTGGGTTCTGCTCTTGGTGGGGCCGCTGTCAATACCAATGCGCACTTCGACGATGTGCGTGATGCCATTGCTACCAGTGTAATCAGTAGTGTCAATAGTTATCGCGGCACACCATTGCGTGAAGCACTCTATCGTGCTGGCGAATATTATCGCGGAGATAGCTCACCTATCATGAGTGCTGATTTGGGCGGCATGTGTCAGCAAAACTTCACCATTCTGGTTACTGATGGTTTCTGGAACCGCGAAAGTACCAGTGGCGATCGTACTCGCGTTGAGTCGATCGGAGATGCAAATAATGATGGGCGACGTTGGTATTACTCCAATGGAGGATACGGAGGCAAAACGACATTGGCTGATGTTGCCTATTACTACGCGAACAAGGACCTCAAGGAATCATTGGGTAGTGGTAGTTATGAGAACCAGGTGATGACGACCTATACCGTCGCATTTGGTGTCGAGGCTGATGATGACAGGTGGAATACTCGGCTGAATAGCGACATACCTGGATATGTGCAGGAATCGACCTCCAGCACCATCGATGACCTCAAGCAAGCTGCGGAAGATGGGGGCGGGCTCTACTTCAATGCCGCTGATCCTGCGGCCTTGGTCGATGCTCTGGCAGCCATTTCGCGAGATATCGTGGCGCGTGGTGAGAGTGTCAGCGGTGTGGCGACCAATCTGAGTACTGCGGAGGTTGAAGCAGGTGGTGTCGTACTTCAGGTCAGCTATTCCCCCGCCAGCTGGTCGGGGGAAGTCACGGCGGTATCGGCAGTGGCTCAGGGAGACTCCGATGCCGAAGTGGTGGATAGCGAGACATTCGAGGCAAACCAAGAGGCCCCTGTATGGAATGCATCGGACAGGCTGACGGCCAATCTCAATAAGTCAGGAGTCGCCAGTCGCAAGGTCTATACCGCGGATAACGGTTCAACAGTCGTGTTGTCAGAGGGCAACCTCACCAGTGCGCAGCAGAAGGATCTGGAGCGTTATGCGCCCGATGATCTGAGCAAAAGTGAGGGTCGCGAGGCGGTGGTTGCCTGGCTCAAAGGGAGTCGCGCACTCGAGGGTAAGGGCCTGCGTACCCGTCAGGGTAGCGTGTTGGGCGATATCATTGGATCTTCCCCAGTCGTTGTGACTCGCGATGGCGGAAATGAGCAGGGCAGTGTCTTTGTGGGAGCCAATGACGGCATGTTGCATGCCTTTGATCTCGAGTCTGGCGATGAGCAGTTCGCGTATATTCCTGAGCTGTTGTTCAGCAAGGAAGATGGAGAAGGGCTCGGTTATCTGGCAAGCACCGGTTACCAGCATCGTTATTATGTTGATGCCGTACCACGTGTGACGACGTTAGCTGATGGGAGTACCTGGCTGGCGTCCGGGTTGGGCGGCGGTGGCCGTGGGGTTTTCGTGCTCAATGTCTCGGATGCCGTCAAAGGCAACGAGGTTTCGGCTGCTGGACTGGCAGGTTGGGAGTTTGGAGTCGCCAATAACCGCAATGGCCTCAAGGATAAGGATATCGGCTATGTCTATGGCGGTGTTCATGTTGGTCAACTCAACAATGGCCAGCAGGCCTTGCTGATCCCCAATGGACTCAAACCGGAGAACGACAAGGCTTCTGCCACTCTGTTTCTGCGTGAGCTGACGTCTGGTACCGCGATAGCCAAGCTTGTCGGCGGGAGTGATGCAGGAGAACTCACCAGCCTTCAGGTCGCTGACCTTGATGGCAACGGCACGATCGATTTTGCTTACGGCGGTGATATGCAGGGGAGAATGTGGAAGTTTGACCTTAGTGAGAGGGACCCAGCGGAGTGGAAGTCCAGTCTGCTTTTCACTGCCACCTGTGACTCGGATAGTAGTGAAGGCTGCGCCAGCGGGAGTGTTCAGCCGATCACGGTCAAGCCGACATTGAGCCGCCTTTCTGGTGCGACGAATACCATGGAAGAGCCCAATCTCCTTGTGTCATTCGGCACGGGTGAACAGCTCTATACGCCGATTGATGATGACGTGGCCAGCCAGCAAAGTTTGTATACCGTGCTCGATGACGGCCAGCATCTCGACCTGGGGCGTGAGCAGCTTGAGCAGCGTGAGTTTACTGGTGTGGAGCATGCTGAGGGAGAGATTGTCGGGCGCACGCTGGATGGCCAGCTTTTTGATTACGGCCAGCAGCCTTTAGCCAGTGACAAGGAGTCACGCTTCGGCTGGTATCTGGATCTCGTTGATGCTGGCGAGGAGGTCGTCCAGCCTGCCAGTTTGCTGGGCAATCTGCTGGTCGTCTCAACACGCACTGACGGGGGCGGCAGTAACTTCTGTGAAGCCAATAGTAGTGGTTGGTTGATAGCGGTCGACGTACAGACTGGTCTGCCTTCTTACGATAGCGGCAACTCAAGCTATGTCCCGATTTTCGATCTCAATGGAGACAGTAGCTTCGATGATGGAGATCTTATTGGAACAGTAAATGAAGCTGGTCCTGAGGTTGGCAATATCCTGGTCAGCATCAAACTCTCTGGTGAGCCTAGTGGCCTGGCCAGTATTGGCAATCATGTCTTTGTCGCTACAGGGGCCAGTGGCAGCGACCCTGGCACGGTTACTCCGTTCGAGCTCAATGTACAGACGTCTGCGACATCTGGCCGTGTCTCCTGGTACCAGCTGCGCTGAAGCTCTCGGTAAAGCGTGTACTTTTACTTCTTATGTCAGCCACCGCAACTTGCCGCGGTGGCTGTTTCACGACAGGACATGCCCATGATTGAACAAGCCATTGCCAATGAGCGTATAGACAGTCAGTCAAGCGCTTATCGAAGAGGGCGGGGCTTCAGTCTGATCGAGTTGATGATAGTGGTTGCCATCGTCGGCATTCTGGCTGCCATCGCGTATCCCAGTTACCAGAATCATGTTCTGCGTACCCACCGCGAGGACGCTCATGTCGCGCTGGTGTCGCTGGCACAGGCGCAGGAGCGCTACATGGCGCGCTGTGGTGAATACTCATCCAGTATCGGGGGTGGCTCGAGCTGTGATGATGACGGTTTGGGGCGTGCGACCACGTCGCCTGATGGCTTTTACACATTGAGTCTTGATGGCAATGCAACTGCTTTTACTGTCAAGGCGACGGCGACAGGTGTTCAGGCTCGCGATACTGAGTGCAAGTCCTTGAGCTTGAGTAGTACCGGGCGCCGGACGGCTGAAGGCGATGGCGATTGCTGGTAGCCGTGAAGCGCTCGGCTCTGCTCAATGCTGGAGGCTCTGCGCAATGCTGGATTGCACGCGGCTCGCTTGCACCGCCTTGCGGGCGGCGTATTCTTGACCCCTTTCCCGGGCTGATGGCAGGAGCGAACAGGCGTGAATGACTTTGTGGTGGTAGGCGGTGGCGTGATCGGCATGCTGACCGCGCTGGAGCTGGCGGATGGCGGTGCCGAGGTCACGCTGGTCGAGCGAGGCCAGTGTGGGCGTGAGGCGTCATGGGCGGGCGGCGGTATCGTCTCGCCGTTGTATCCGTGGCGTTATAGCGCGCCGATCTCACGCCTGTCTGCCTGGTCGGAAGGCTTCTACCCCACGCTGGCCGAGCGCCTGATCGAGACCACCGGCATCGACCCCGAATATCGCCAGCAGGGCCTGCTGTACCTGAATGTCGAGGATGCCGAGCAGGCACTGGCCTGGTCCCGGGAATATACCAAGCCGCTGACGCGCGTGGACGCCGACTTCGTCTATGACAAGGCACCGGCGGTCGCGCCCGGTTGCGAGTCGGCGCTATGGATGCCGACGCTGGGCAGCATCCGCAATCCGCGTCTGGGCAAGTCACTGCGCGCCGCGCTCGACGCTCACCCGCGCGTGCGCCTGCTGGAGAATGTCGCGGTGCAGGGCATTCTGCTGCAGGACGACACCGCCATCGGCGTACAGACCGCCAATTCAGTGCTGTCTGCCGGGCAGGTCGTGGTCTGCGGTGGTGCCTGGAGTCGAGAGATTCTGAGTGAGGCGGGGCTTGCGCTGCCGGTGCGGCCGGTACGCGGCCAGATGGTGCTGTTCAAGGCACCCAAGGGGCTGGTGGAGCGCGTGGTGCTCAAGAATGGTCGCTACGTGATACCGCGGGGCGATGGCCGTATCGTGGCCGGCTCGACGCTGGAGGAGGTCGGCTTCGACAAGGCGACCACTGCCGAGGCGCGCGAGTCACTGATCAAGAGCGCCTGCGAGATCATCCCCGCGCTGGCGGAGTGTGAGGTCGAGCACCACTGGGCGGGACTGCGCCCCGGTTCGCCGACCGGCACACCGTTCATCGGTGCCGTGCCTGAACGCCGCCACCTGCACGTCAATGCCGGCCATTACCGCAATGGGCTGGTACTGGCGCCGGCCTCGACCCGCCTGCTGGCGGATCAACTGCTCGGGCGCACGCCGATCATCGACCCCGCGCCCTACCAGCCCGAGACTCTGCTGGCCGAGATCGCTGCGCTGGATACGTCGTCAGATGCCGGTGAGACCCGCTGGGCCTGAGTATTTTCGTGTTGTCTTTCGCCATTGAGCGCTTCGCCTCGGTGGCGAGTCATTTGCGCGGTCCTTCGTCGAGGAAGTGTTGCTGGTGTTCCTGGCAGCAGAAGTGCAGCGCCTCATGGCGGATGGCGTCATTTTCCGGCAGATGCAGGTCGCAGTAGGCGCAGCGCACCATGTTCTGCGCCTCGCGTTCGGCGGGGCTGTCGTTGCCGTAGTCGTCCTGGCTCAGCTTCCATTGGCGATACATGCGGTAAAGGCGCAGGCCGGCCCAGAACAGGGCGACGAAAACCAGCAGACGGATGATCAACAGGCTCATTCCTATATGACTCCCAGATGAGGCGGCGCGCGTGGCTTTTGCCAGCGGCGCGACCTTGCGGGACAATGGCGGCCAACATGATGACAGGTGGGCCGGTGCACGGCTCAGTGATCTGAGCCAGATGTCTGGCCACAGTGTACTGGCCCCTTATCGAACCGCCAATCGAGAGATCCTTACCGCATGCAAGATCTGACTCTGGTGATGGCCCAGCTCGACCCGCTGGTCGGTGATATTCCCGGCAACACTGCGCGTGCCATCGAATCGGTGCGTGAAGCGAGTCTTGAGCACAAGGCCGATGTCGTAGTGCTGCCCGAGTTGTGTCTGACCGGCTACCCGCCGGAAGACCTGCTGCTGCGCGAGTCCATGGAATCCCGCCTCGAGGAGGCGCGCGCCCAGATGGCGAAGAAGGTCGCGCCGGGCGTGATGGTCATCGTCGGCTACCCAGGCATGCGTGACGGCAAGCGCTACAACCTGGCCGGCGTGCTCAAGGATGGTGAGTGGATCGCCGAGTATGCCAAGCAGGCCTTGCCCAACTATCAGGTCTTCGATGAGCAGCGCTATTTCACGCCGGGCAGCGAGCCGTGTGTGGTCGAGTGCCGTGGTGCCCGCCTGGGCATCGTCATCTGCGAAGACCTGTGGGACGGCGCGCCGATCTGTCAGGCACGCGATGCCGGAGCCGAGATTCTCGTCAGCCTCAACGCCTCGCCCTATCACCTGGAGAAGCCGGCCGAGCGCAATCAGTTGTTCGCCGAGCGGGCAGCCGAGGTCAATTGCCCGCTGGTCTACGTCAACCAGATCGGCGGTCAGGATGAGCTGGTCTTCGACGGGGGCTCTGCCGCCATCGATGCCGACGGCAAGACCTGCGTGCAGGCGCCGTGGTGGGATGTCGGCCTGATGCCGGTGCAGTTCCTCAAGGTAGAGGGTGGCAACTGGGTGCCGCAGAGTGGCGAGATCGCCGAGCTGCTGTCGCCGGAGGAGTCACTCTACTGTGCGCTGGTCACCGGGCTGCGTGACTACGTCAACAAGAGCGGCTTCAAGGGTGTGGTGCTGGGGCTTTCCGGGGGCATCGATTCCGGCCTGTCGCTGGCCATCGCCGTCGATGCGCTGGGCGCGGACCGCGTGCACGCCGTGATGATGCCGTATCACTACACCGCGGACATCTCCAAGGAAGACGCCGCCGAGCAGGCCAAGCTGCTGGGCGTGAGTTACGAGGTGATGCCCATCGCGCCGATGGTCGAGGCCTTCACCGAGACCCTGGCGGAGAGCTTCGCCGGTAGCGAGCGCGACACCACCGAGGAGAATCTGCAGTCGCGGTGCCGTGGC
Source organism: Cobetia sp. Ld8 (assembly GCF_045066615.1). NCBI lineage: Bacteria > Pseudomonadati > Pseudomonadota > Gammaproteobacteria > Oceanospirillales > Halomonadaceae > Cobetia > Cobetia sp. Ld8. The sequence goes on from NZ_JBISHF010000004.1 coordinate 103,330, forward strand.
GTGCTGCTGATGGCCATCTCCAACAAGAAGGGCCTGATGGTGCTGACCACCGGCAACAAGAGCGAGATGGCGGTGGGTTACGCCACGCTCTACGGCGACATGGTCGGCGGCTACAACGCGCTCAAGGATGTCTACAAGAGCTGGGTGTTCCGTCTCGCCAACTGGCGCAACACCATGGGCCCGGCGATTCCGGAGCGCGTCATCACGCGCCCGCCGTCCGCCGAGCTCGCCGAAGACCAGCTCGACAGCGATTCGCTGCCGGACTACGACACCCTGGATGCGATTCTCACCCACTATATCGAGGGTGACATGAGCGCCGAGGCGATCATCCGCTCAGGCTTCGAGGAAGAGGATGTCTATCGTGTGGTGCGTCTGGTCGACCGTACCGAGTACAAGCGTCGTCAGGCACCGGTAGGCGTGCGCGTCACGCCGCGCGGCTTCGGGCGGGATCGTCGCTACCCGATCGTCAATGGCTGGGTGGCTGGCGAATGACGGATTGTGGATTCTTTGCGCAAGACGCTGAAAACGCCTGAATCTAACGATTCTGGCCATGCTGGCAGCACGAAAAAGCCCGTGATCATCGATCACGGGCTTTTCGATGGTGACGCCTGCCGGTCGTCAGACCGTCAGGTCGTCAGCCTTCACGTAACGCGGCTCGAAGGTGCGGCCATCCAGACGTTCGTTGTCCGGATCATTCTGGATCAGCACCTTGAGCGTCTCGCTGGCACGGTCACGCAGACCGAGGCCCAGATAGCCCTCGACCATCACGGCCAGCGCATCGCGGGTGGCAGGAGTGTTAGGGTAGTGCTCAATGACCCACTCACCCCGCTTCACGGCAGCCAGATAGGCCTGCTTGCGCAGGTAGAAATCGGCTGTCTGCAGCTCGCCGCGAGCCAGTACGTTGCGCAGATAGATGATGCGCTGACGGGAATCTGCCGCGTAGGTGCTGTTGGGGAAGCGACGTACCAGCTCACCGAAGTCGACGTAGGCATCGCGTGTTGCGCCCAGGTCACGCTTGGAAATATCGATCAGATCGAGGGATTCCAGGCTGAAGCGACCCGCGCTGTACGCTGCCAGTCCACGCATGTAGTAGGCATAATCGACCTGCGGGTGATCGGGGTGCAGGCGAATGAAACGGCTGGCCGCGGCGCGTGCCGCCTCCCAGTTGTCGACCTGGTAATAGGCGTAGATCAGCTCCAGCTGCGACTGTTCGGCGTAGCTGCCGAACGGGAAGCGAGTATCCAGGGCTTCAAGTTGTTGCACAGCGGAGTTGAAGCGGCTGGTATCCAGGGAAACCTGGGCCTGACGATACAGGTCCTGCTCCTGAAGATCCGGTGCCGGCTCGTTGGACGCACAGCCAGCCAGCAAGGTGCTGGCCAGGGCGAGGGCAGTCAAGGGAAGGGCGCGCATCGGTTTCCTCATCTCGGGCAATCCATGGCGGGCATGCTAGAATCCGCCGATCCGCACTCACTATAAAGCAAAGGCCCTTTCGTGCGAAACGGCCTCAGAGAGCAATATGGCAGACACCATCAACCGCGAAGAGCGGATCCCGGAGGCGATGATTGGCATGCGCCTTGATCAGGCCTGCGCCGAGATCTTCTCCGACTATTCCCGCGAGCGTCTCAAGCACTGGATCAAGACCGGTGCGCTGACCCTCGACGGTGCCGCCGTCAAACCCCGCGAGAAGGTCTATGGCGGTGAACGTCTGGCCCTGACCGCCGAGCTTGAAGAAGAAGTCAGCCACGAGCCGGAAGATATCGAGCTCGAGATCGTCTATGAAGACGACGACGTGCTGGTCATCAACAAGGAGCACGGCATGGTCGTGCATCCGGGCGCGGGTAATCACGATGGCACGCTGCTCAACGCCATCCTGCATCATTGTCCGGGCAATTCCATGATGCCGCGTGCCGGCATCGTGCACCGTCTCGACAAGGACACCAGCGGACTGATGGTGGTGGCCAAGTCATTGACCGCCCAGGCGGACCTGGTCGAGCAGCTGCAGGCCCGTACCGTGTCGCGCGAGTATGACGCCGTCGTCACGGGCGTGCTGACCTCCGGTGCCACCGTGGACGCGCCCATCGGGCGTCACCCCAAGGACCGCAAGCGTCAGGCCGTCACTCACAGTGGCAAGCCGGCGGTCACCCACTTCCGCGTGGTGGAACGTTTCCGGGGTCACACCCATATCCGCTGCAAGCTGGAAACCGGGCGTACCCACCAGATTCGCGTGCACATGGCGCACCAGCGCTATCCGCTGGTCGGAGACCCGGTCTACGGCGGGCGTCTGAAGCTGCCGCCGGGGGCCAGTGACCCGCTCAAGGAGCTGCTGCGTCAGTTCCCGCGTCAGGCACTGCATGCCCGTCGTCTCGCCTTCATCCACCCGATCACGGGCAAGGAAGTCGAATTCCGCGCCGAGATGCCGGGCGACATGCTGGTGTTGATCGACTATCTCAAGGAAGACATCGCTCGCTGAGGCGGCAGGCTCGCGCGACACGCCGCACAAGGAGAGGTTATGCACGACGAGAGTCTACGCCCGACCCTGATACTGCCGGACTGGCCCGCGCCGAGCCCGGTGCAGGCCTTCGTGACCACGCGTGAGAGCGGCCCCAGCCAGGGGCCGTATGCCGGCTTCAATCCGGCGCTGCATGTCGGCGATGACCCGGCGATGGTGGCGCAGGTGCGCGAGCTGCTCGCCGCGGAGGTCGATGATGGCCGTCCGCTGGCGTGGCTGGATCAGGTGCACGGCACTCAGGTGGTGGATGCCTTCGATGTCTGCCACGCCGAAGACCGGCCGGATGCCCCGCCACGGGCGGATGCCTGCATCAGTACCGGCACCGGGCAGGCCTGTGTGGTGATGACGGCGGACTGCCTGCCAGTGCTGTTCTGTGATCGGCAGGGCACGCGTGTCGGTGTGGCGCATGCGGGTTGGCGCGGGCTGGTCGAAGGCGTGCTGGAAGCCACCATCGAGCGTCTCGGCGATGACCCCGGCGAGCTGATGGCCTGGCTGGGCCCGGCGATCTCCAATGCGCAGTTCGAGGTCGGCCCCGAGGTGCGTGATGCCTTCATCGCGGACCTTCCCGAGGCCGATGACGCCTTCGAGGCCAGCCCCTACCGGCTCGGTCACTACATGGGTGATCTCTACAAGCTGGCACGCCTGCGTCTCGAGCGTGCCGGAGTGGGTCATATCAGTGGCGGCCACTTCTGTACCGCCTCTGAATCCCGCTTCTATTCACACCGGCGTGATGATGGCGTGACCGGACGCCTCGCCACGGTGATCTGGCTGCGCTGAGGCGCTGATCAGCGCATTGACATGCAGCATCTACAAGCGCCCCGTTGACCTGATATCTCAGGTTGGCGGGGCGTTTCTGTGTGTGGCAAAGGTGATGACCGGCGGGGGCAGCCGGAATCTGACCTGGATCAGGCAAATGCCACAACATGCTGCAGCGCGGCGAATCCTGCCTTGAAAGCCGTGCGCCAGCCCCCATCTTGAGAGTCAGATACGAAATGTTACAGGCGAAGCTCCTGAGAAAAGGAGTACCGCCATGACTCTCAGGAGAAGGCACCATGCGCATCGACAAACTCACCAGCAAGCTGCAGAACGCTCTGGCGGATGCCCAGTCGCTCGCCGTCGGGCGAGGCCACAATGAAATTCACCCGCAGCATCTGCTGCTGGCACTGCTGGAAGACCGCGATGGCGGGCTCAAGGCACTGGTCAACAAGGCGGGCGGCGATGCCACCAGCCTGATGAGCGGCCTCAAGCGCCAGTTGGATGACCTGCCCACCGTGTCCCAGTTCGACGGCAATGTCGCGCCCTCGCAGGCCCTCGGCAAGCTTCTGAATCTGGCCGATCGTGAAGCGCAGAAGCGCGGCGATCAATTCATCGCCTCCGAGCTCGCGCTGCTGGCTGCGCTGGAGCTGGGCGGTGATCTCGGCAAGTTGTTCACCTCCTCGAGCATCAAGAAGCCCGCCCTGACCTCCGCCATCGATGCACTGCGCGGTGGCGAAGCCGTGGGCGATGCCGATGCCGAGAACAATCGCGAGGCGCTCAACAAGTACACCCTGGATCTCACCGAGCGCGCGCGGGATGGCAAGCTCGACCCGGTGATCGGGCGCGATGAGGAAATTCGCCGCACGATCCAGGTGCTGCAGCGTCGCACCAAGAACAACCCGGTGCTGATCGGTGAGCCCGGCGTCGGCAAGACCGCCATCGTCGAGGGCCTGGCCAGCCGTATCGTCAATGGTGAGGTGCCGGAAGGCCTCAAGAACAAGCGCGTACTGTCTCTCGACATGGGCTCGCTGCTGGCAGGGGCCAAGTTCCGCGGCGAATTCGAGGAGCGCCTCAAGTCGGTGCTGAAGGAGCTGGCGCAGGAAGAAGGCCAGGTCATCCTGTTCATCGACGAGCTGCACACCATGGTCGGCGCGGGCAAGGCCGAAGGCGCGATGGATGCCGGCAACATGCTCAAGCCGGCGCTGGCGCGTGGCGAGCTGCACTGTGTCGGTGCCACCACGCTTGACGAGTATCGTCAGTACATCGAGAAGGATGCCGCACTCGAGCGCCGCTTCCAGAAGGTACAGGTCGACCAGCCCAGCGAGGAAGACACCATCGCCATCCTGCGTGGCCTGAAGGAACGCTACGAGGTGCACCACGGTGTCGACATCACCGACAGCGCCATCATCGCCGCCGCGCGGCTGTCCTCGCGCTACATCACGGACCGTCAGCTGCCGGACAAGGCGATCGACCTGATCGATGAGGCCGCGTCACGTATCCGCATGGAGCTGGATTCCAAGCCGGAGGAGATGGACCGTCTCGACCGCCGCCTGATCCAGCTCAAGATGGAGCGTGAAGCGCTGAAGAAGGAAACCGACGAGGCGGCGCTCAAGCGTCTCGGCGCGCTTGAGGACCAGATCTCGGAGCTGGAGCGGGAATACGCCGACCTCGATGAGGTCTGGAAGGCCGAGAAGTCCAGCATCCAGGGCGCGGCCCAGTTCAAGGCCGAGCTGGAGCAGGCGCGGATCGATCTGGAGCAGGCGCGCCGCGCCGGCGACCTCAGCCGCATGTCGGAACTGCAGTACGGCGTGATTCCGGGGCTCGAGAAGCAGATCAGCGAAGCCGGCGAAGGCGAGGCGGATACCTCCGCCCACGTGCTGCTGCGCTCCAATGTCACCGAGGAGGAGATTGCCGAGGTTGTCTCGCGCTGGACCGGCATTCCGGTCGCCAAGATGCTCGAAGGCGAGCGTGACAAGTTGCTGCGCATGGAAGAGGCGCTGCACGAGAAGGTGATCGGCCAGGACGAGGCGGTGATCGCGGTATCCAATGCGGTGCGTCGCTCACGCGCTGGGCTGTCGGACCCGAACCGTCCCAACGGCTCCTTCCTGTTCCTCGGCCCGACCGGTGTCGGCAAGACGGAGCTCTGCAAGTCACTGGCCAACTTCCTGTTCGACACCGAAGAGGCGATGGTGCGCATCGACATGTCCGAGTTCATGGAGAAGCACTCCGTGGCTCGCTTGATCGGCGCGCCTCCCGGCTATGTCGGCTATGAAGAGGGCGGCTATCTGACCGAGGCCGTGCGTCGCAAGCCGTACTCCGTGCTGCTGCTCGACGAGGTCGAGAAGGCGCATCCGGATGTCTTCAACATCCTGCTGCAGGTGCTGGAAGATGGCCGCCTGACCGACGGTCAGGGACGTACCGTCGACTTCCGCAACACCGTGATCGTGATGACCTCCAATCTGGGCTCGGAAATGATCCAGCGCATGAGCGGCCTCAATGGCGAGCTGGCGGAAGACGAGGGCAGCACGGAAAGTGTCGACGAGCGTGCCGAGCGCAAGGCGGCCTTCCAGTACGACGACATGAAGACGGCGGTGATGGAAGTCGTCGGCAATCACTTCCGCCCGGAGCTGATCAACCGCATCGATGAAGTGGTCGTGTTCCACGCGCTGGGACAGGCGCAGATCGCCTCCATCGCGGGCATTCAGCTTGAGCGTCTCAAGGCGCGTCTGGCCGAGCGTGATCTCGGCTTCGAGATCACCGACCCGGCGATGGCGTTGCTGGCCAAGGCCGGCTTCGATCCGGTCTATGGCGCTCGCCCGCTCAAACGCGCCATCCAGAGCCGCATCGAGAACCCGCTGGCCCAGGCCCTGCTGGGCGGCGACTTCGTGCCCGGTGACGTCATCCATGTCGGCGAAGAGGGCGGGGGGCTGACCTTCACGCGCTGATTCGTGCGCCCGTGAGTGACGCCCCACCGTGACGGAAGCACGCCCTTCCGCTTGCGGTGGGGCGTTTTCGTGTCTGCCGCCTGGGCGCAAATAGACAACCCGGTGTGAGGCAGGCTGAAATTCACGAAGCAGAAAATTGCGAATTTATCGCCATTGGTGAGGTTTTGCGCACGCTTATGGCCGGATTCGTTGTTATCGGTGTGGCATTTGGCGCAGGCGGCGCACACTGGCGTAAGGTTGAGTTGACAGCCCCTTGCGGCTGTTGGACTCTTGACCATTCCTGATTGCGGGCGCGGCCATTCGGGCGACCCTCGAAGCGCCGCGTGAAGGACAGACGCTGAGTCGCTGTCCGCCTGTCAAAGGATACGCCGGTCCGGGTACGCCAACCGTACCGACCGGCCATCAGCCCCGACCGCATCCAACCGATGCGACAAGAGTGCAGGCCCTAACCGGGCCGCAGACGCCAGGGTTTGGCATCAGGTGCCGCAATTTCTGCGGTAGCGACATTCAGGTCGCACTCGATCCGGCTTGCGCATTGCCGCCGGACGCACTCGAGACCTCCAGGGGAGAATAACCAAGTGGAATTGCTTTCCGGCGCTGACATGATCGCCCGCGCCCTGCATGACGAGGGCGTGGAATATATTTACGGCTATCCCGGTGGAGCGGCGCTGCATATCTATGACGCCCTGTTCCGCCAGGACAAGGTCCAGCACATTCTGGTCCGTCACGAGCAGGCCGCGACCCACGCCGCCGATGGTTACGCGCGCGCTTCCGGCAAGCCGGGTGTGGTGCTGGTCACCTCAGGCCCGGGCGCGACCAATGCCGTCACCGGTATCGCCACGGCCTACATGGACTCGATCCCCATGGTCGTGCTGTGTGGTCAGGTCGCCAGCCACCTGATCGGTGAAGACGCCTTCCAGGAAACCGACATCGTCGGTGTGACTCGCCCGATCGTGAAGCACAGCTTCTCGATCAAGCACCCGAGCGAGATTCCCGAGGTGATCAAGAAGGCCTTCTATCTGGCCTCCAGTGGTCGCCCGGGGCCGGTCGTCATCGATATCCCGAAGGACATGACCGCCCCGACCGAACGCTATGAGTACAGCTACCCCAAGAAGGTACGCATGCGCTCCTATAGCCCGGTCACCCGTGGCCACAGCGGCCAGATCAAGAAAGCCGTCGAGCTGATGCTCAAGGCACGTCGCCCGCTGTTCTTCACCGGCGGTGGTGTGGTGTCCGGGCGTGCCAGCGAAGCGCTGACTGACCTGGTGCGCCGCCTCAACTTCCCGATCACCACCTCGCTGATGGGCATCGGTGCCTACCCGCAGGGCGATCGGCAGTGTCTGGGCTGGCCCGGCATGCACGGCTCCTACGAGTCGAACAATGCCATGCACCACACCGATCTGATCATCTGCATCGGTGCGCGCTTCGATGACCGCGTGACCAACAACACCTCGAAGTTCTGCCCGACGGCCAAGATCATCCACGTCGACATCGACCCGAGCTCGGTCTCCAAGACCGTGCGCGCCGATGTGCCGATCGTCGGTCCGGCCGATGCCGTGATCAACGAGATGATCAGTCTCGTGCAGGGTCGCGAGCTGGCCAATCCTGATGCACTGGAGGCCTGGTGGTCTCAGATCGATGGCTGGCGTGCCGAGCGTGAAGGCAAGCTGTATGAGCCGTCCGCCCCGGGTGAGCCGCTCAAGCCGCAGCAGGTGGTGGAAGCCGTGCACCGCGCGACGCGTGGTGAAGCCTTCGTTGCCACCGATGTCGGTCAGCACCAGATGTTCGCCGCCCAGTACTACAAGTTCCAGCGCCCCAACCGCTGGATCACCTCCGGTGGTCTGGGCACCATGGGCTTCGGGTTCCCTGCGGCCATGGGCATCAAGATGTCCTACCCGGAAGACGATGTGGTGCTGTTCACCGGTGAAGGCAGCTTCCAGATGATGATGCAGGAGTTCTCGACCTGTAAGCAGTACGGGATCGGGGTCAAGATCATCAACCTCAACAACCAGTCGCTGGGCATGGTGCGTCAGTGGCAGGACCTGAACTACAAGTCCCGTCACTCGCATTCCTATATGGAGTCGCTGCCTGACTTCGTGCAGCTGGCGGGTGCCTATGGCTTCCGTGCCATCAAGGTGCACACGGTGGAGGAGCTCGAGCCTGCGCTGGAAGAAGCCTTCCGCAACAAGGACGAGCTGGTGTTCCTCGACATCTATGTCGACCCGCGTGAACACGTCTACCCGATGCAGGTGCCTCTCGGCTCCATGCGTGACATGCTGCTTACGAAGACGGAGCGGACCTGATGCGCCATATCATCTCCATTCTGATGGAAAACGAACCGGGCGCGCTGTCACGGGTCGTCGGCCTGTTTTCACAGCGCAACTTCAACATCGAGACCCTCAACGTGGCCCCGACCGAAGACGCGACCCTGTCCCGTCTGACCGTCACCACGGTCGGTGAAGATCGCGTCATCGAGCAGATCACCAAACACCTCAACAAGCTGGTGGATGTGGTCAAGCTGGTGGATCTCACCGAGGGCAGCCACATCGAGCGCGAGCTGATGCTGGTCAAGGTCAAGGCGCTGGGCGCCCAGCGTGATGAGATCAAGCGCACGGCGGACATCTTCCGTGCCCAGATCGTCGACATCACGCCGAGCCTCTACACCATCCAGATCACCGGCGACGGTGGCAAGCTGGATGCCTTCCTGGCAGCGATGCAGCCGGTGGGCGTGCTGGAAGTGGCACGTACCGGTGTCTCCGGCATTGCCCGCGGTGAGAAGGTATTGAGCCTGTAAGACGGTGGTGGAAACGCAAGACAAGAACGGCGCCCCTCGGGGCGCCGTTTTCGTTGGCTCGCTATCAGATATCAGTCAGTGGGGCGCTGCGGCGAGCCGGGCAGTTGCTCCCACAATGCGCGCACCAGCGGGTGACGCAGGCGTTTTTCCTGTACGCATAGGCCTACCTTGTAGGGGGTCAGCGGCGGATCGACATCAAGGATGCGCACCTGGTCGGCCAGCGGCGAATTGTCGAGCACGATCTGCGGCACCACGCCGATCCCGAAGCCCAGCCCGACCATGCTGACGATGGCCTCGTTGCCGGCGACCTGGGCATACAGGCGCGGCTTGATACCGCGTGTATGGCACCAGGCATCGAAGCGCTCGCGCGCCAGGCCGGTCTCCGACAGGATCATCGGCACGCGCGTCCAGTCGATGTGGTCGTCGCCCGCCGCCGAATCGTCCGCCTCGCCGATGCCTTCCAGTTGCTGGCCGGGGCCATCACGACGCGGGGCAATGAAGCGCAGTGGCGACTCGGCGAAGTCGGTGAAGGCGAGACGGGAAGGCAGCACGTCGGGGCGCGCGGCGATCGCCAGGTCCTCGTGCCCCATCAGGACGCGCTCCAATGCCACGGCGGGGTCGCCGGTATGCAGCTTGAGCTCCACATGCGGGTGGCGGGCACGGAAGGTGGCCAGAATCTCGTAGAGAAAGCTGTAGCTGGCGGTCACCGAGCAATACAGGGAGAGCTCGCCGCGCAGTTCATCGCTGTCTTCCAGCAGTGACTGGCGAATGTCATCCCACTGACTCAGGAGTTCGCGAGCATGACGACGGAAGCGTTCACCCGCCGGTGTCAGCGCGACGCTGCGGTTGTCGCGCTCGAACAGGCTGACGCCCAGCTCTTCCTCCATGGCCCGGATGGCACGTGACAGGGCAGAGGCGCTCAGGTGGCAGGCAGTGCTGGCGCGCCCGAAATGTAGCGTTTCGGCGAGGGTCAGGAATTGCTTGAGTTGACGATTGTCCATGCCGGAGTCCGCTGTCGGTGAGTGCTGTAGAGGGAAATGCCTTGCATTGCGCAATATGGCATATGATGGTGCAAATATAGCATTTTACGCAATGTCGAGGTGCAGGTAAGGTGGACTCATCGCCGCGCAGGAGGAGGACGGCAGACCTTGATCCAAGGCGCACGACCTCCCCAGGACGCAGAGCGGCCGAGACAGATGGCCGTCGGCGCTGGACACTGTCATACGCCTTTCCCTCGCGGGAAGGGTCGCAAGAACAACAGACACTCTTTCAAGATCTCACGCCATCCCGCTGACGGGGTGAGCCGCCAGGAGCAATGACGATGAAACTCTATTACGACAAGGATTGTGACCTCTCCCTCATCCAGGGCAAGAAAGTGGTCATCCTCGGTTACGGTTCCCAGGGCCACGCCCACGCGAACAACCTGAAGGAATCCGGCGTCGACGTCACCGTAGCCCTGCGTCGCTCTTCCTCCAGCTGGGCCAAGGCCGAAGCGGCTGGTCTGAAGGTTGCCGAAGTCGAGGAAGCGGTCAAGGCTGCCGACCTGGTCATGATTCTGGCGCCGGACGAGAACCAGAAGGCCATCTACGAGAACCAGGTGGAACCGAACCTGAAGCAGGGCGCGACCCTGGCCTTCGCTCACGGCTTCAACGTCCACTACAACCAGGTCGTGCCGCGTGCTGACCTCGACGTCATCATGATCGCGCCGAAGGCACCGGGTCACACCGTGCGTTCCGAGTTCGTGAAGGGCGGCGGTATCCCGGACCTGATCGCCATCCACCAGGATGCGACTGGTCAGGCCAAGGACATCGCACTGTCCTACGCGGCAGGCGTCGGCGGCGGTCGTACCGGCATCATCGAGACCACCTTCAAGGACGAGACCGAAACCGATCTGTTCGGTGAGCAGGCTGTCCTGTGTGGTGGCGCGGTCGAGCTGGTCAAGATGGGCTTCGAGACCCTGACCGAAGCGGGCTACGCACCGGAAATGGCCTACTTCGAGTGTCTGCACGAGCTCAAGCTGATCGTCGACCTGATGTACGAAGGCGGCATCGCCAACATGAACTACTCCATCTCCAACAATGCGGAGTATGGCGAGTACGTGACCGGCACCGAAGTCATCAACGAGCAGTCCCGTGTCGCCATGCGCAATGCACTCAAGCGCATCCAGAGCGGTGAATACGCCAAGATGTTCATCCAGGAAGGCAACACCAACTACCCGTCCATGACGGCCCGTCGTCGCCAGAACGCCGAGCATCCGATCGAGCAGACTGGTGAGAAGCTGCGCGGCATGATGCCGTGGATCACTGCCAACCAGCTGGTCGACAAGTCACGCAACTGATCCTGGCTATTGGATCCGGCGTGAAATGAGCGGGGCGCTCTCCATCAGGAGGGCGCCCCGCTTGCGTTGTTGCTCTATAAGCGCTATCGAGTGGAAGAGGGAAGTGACAGTCGACGGTGAGGCCGCTAGGGTGTCACCACTATTCGCGCTCACTGGCAGGTGTAGAATGTGGTTACCCTGCCACGACGAGGCATGATGCAAGGAATCCCATGACTGACGAAAATCGACATCCCGGCGCAGAAGAAGCCCCCGAAGCACAGACACGCCGCAGCAGTTCAGTGCTGGACAAGGTAGTGGAGGAGTTCACCGACGACAGCGAAGTCGTGGAAGAAGCCATCGAGGACGGCAAGCCCGTTCGTCGGCGTGGTATCTATCTGCTGCCCAACCTGTTCACCACCTCCGCGCTGTTCTCCGGCTTCTTCGCTGTGGTGTGTGCGCTGAACGGGGAGTTTGCCAACGCCTCCATCGCCATCTTCGTCTCGATGGTGCTCGACGGCCTGGACGGTCGTGTGGCACGCCTGACCAACACCCAGAGCGCCTTCGGTGCCGAGTACGACAGCCTCGCGGACATGCTGTCCTTTGGCGTGGCGCCGGCGTTGGTCACCTTCAGCTGGATTCTGCAGGATGTCGGCAAGATCGGCTGGATCGCCGCCTTCGTCTACGTGGCAGGCGCTGCGCTGCGTCTGGCGCGCTTCAACGTCCAGATCGGCTCCACCGACAAGAAGTGGTTCATCGGTCTGCCGAGTCCGGCAGCGGCGGCACTCGTGGCCGGCTGCGTATGGACCATGCACAACTTCGACGCCGAGACCTTCGCCTTCAAGTCGCTGATGGTCTTCGTGGTCGCGGCTGCCGGTATCCTGATGGTGTCGAACATTCGCTACTACAGCTTCAAGGAGATCGACCTCAAGGGGCCGGTGCCCTTCGTGGCGCTGCTCGCCATCGTGCTGGCCTTCGTGGTCATCTCGCTGGAGCCGTCCGTGATGCTGCTGGGCCTGTTCGGTTGCTATGTCGCCAGTGGCCCGATCATGGCGCTGGGGCGCAAGCTGCGCGGTAACAAGTAAGCGTCAGCTGTCAGCAATGTGATGATCGATATTCGGCCCCGCCATTCCTGGCGGGGCCGAATGCGTTTCTGGACGGTTTGAGGATGTCAGCAAGCAACGACGAGACGAGGACAAGAAGAGAAGAGAAGCAGAATGAGGAGAGAAGAGAAAGGCAGAGCAGAGATGTCACCCGTATGTCCCGAGAATGACAATCTCTTCAAAAAGCCCTTGCCCTCACGGTGGTTCGTGCGTAAAGTACGCATCCGCTGCCGGGGACGCATGGCGTTACCAGCGGTGAACGAGGTTTGCAGGTGATTGTTTTTCTTGATGTTTTTGAAGCTCGCTTCGACATCATCGATTGACAATCCCGGGCGATTCGCTAGAATACGCCGCACTCCTTACGGAACAGGTGATCGAGCAGCGCTCCTCACCGCTTGATGATGCTTAGAGGCAGTCGACTGACTCATCATCAAGTGCTTGACTTCTCAGGCGTTCCGGGTAGAATATGCCTCCTCGCTTAACAGCGACGCTCTTTAAAAATTTGATCAGGTAATTCGTGTGAGCGCTTGCCGATGAGTGGTGACAAGGTCACCAAATATCGGAGCAAGCCTCTCACTCGCCTGACGACCATAGCGAGCGTGAACCACCCGATCCCATGCCGAACTCGGAAGTGAAACCGCTTAGCGCCGATGGTAGTGTGGAGTTTCTCCATGTGAGAGTAGGTCATCGTCAGGCACTTATACTGAACCGCCCCTGTAGCCTTGCTGCAGGGGCGGTTCTCTTTGTGGTGAGAAAAAGTTGTGCTCAGGAACAATTTGCGCAGGAAGTCCTGGATGTGAAATAGCTGTGGGCGAGAGATAAGCTTTCCCTGGCTGTGCAAGAAGAAAGTCTTTGGCTCATCATCGTGCTGTGATGGTTCTGTCATTGACGAAAAATGATGTGCGCTTTTTCTTTATGCCTGGTTTTGCCAAGAAACGCCCCTGCAGCTTTTGTTGTTGGGGCGTTTTTTGTGCGGCTTGAGGCACCTCGCATGGGTCTGTCGGCGTCGGAGTTCATCAGAGGGATGCTGATTTCCATCATGTCTGGGCCGGGAGTGGTGTCACTCAGGATATTTTTGTGCGCAAGACTGGGTTTTTTGCGTGCGCCGCCAGGTGGAGAAAAGGGTGCTAAAAACGAGCCTTGTTGCCAGGGATCGCCTGGCTGGAGTGCTCCAGGTGCCAGAATCAGGGGTGTGAAGGCGAAATCTGGCCTGATCTTCAAAAAGCCCTTGCCCTCACGGCGGTTCGTGCGTAAAGTACGCATCCGCTGCCGGGGACGCATGGCGTTACCAGCGGTGAACGAGGTTTGCAGGTGATTGTTTTTCTTAATGTTTTTGAAGTCCGCTTCGAGTTCATCGATTGACAATCCCGGGCGATTCGCTAGAATACGTCGCACTCCTTACGGAACAGGTGATCGAGCAACGCTCCTCACCGCTTGATGATGCTTAGAGGCAGTCGACTGACTCATCATCAAGTGCTTGACTTCTCAAGCGTTCCGGGTAGAATATGCCTCCTCGCTTAACAGCGACGCTCTTTAAAAATTTGATCAGGTAATTCGTGTGAGCGCTTGCCGATGAGTGGTGACAAGGTCACCAAATATCGGAGCAAGCCTCTCACGAGAAGTTTGACTCTGAACCAAGTTTGGTCTGCTTAACAGACTATCAAGCTTTCAACTGAAGAGTTTGATCATGGCTCAGATTGAACGCTGGCGGCAGGC
>NZ_JBISHF010000005.1:0-283840 GCF_045066615.1 Cobetia sp. Ld8
TCGCCTGACGACCATAGCGAGCGTGAACCACCCGATCCCATGCCGAACTCGGAAGTGAAACCGCTTAGCGCCGATGGTAGTGTGGAGTTTCTCCATGTGAGAGTAGGTCATCGTCAGGCACTTATACTGAACCGCCCCTGTAGCCTTGCTGCAGGGGCGGTTCTCTTTGTGCTCAGGAAAAGTTGTGCTCAGGAAAGAATGCGGCTAGAACAGTTTCTCCCTGCAAGAGCCGCGGATGGCCGCCCCACGACAGTCATGAAAAGCTCGTCAGGCACTTGTCCCGCACCGCCCCTGTCGCCTTGCTGCAGGGGCGGTTCTCTTTGTGGTGAGGAAAATTGGCGCGCAGAAAGTCCACGGATGGCCACCTCATGGGAGGCCTGTACCAAGGGCGGTCATGAAAAGCTCGTCAGGCACTTGTTCCGCACCACCCCTGTCGCCTTGCTGCAGGGGCGGTGCTGTCTGTGGCAGTGCATAGGGGGTGCAAGGCGCCCTGCTGAGGAAGGGAGGTACGCAGAGATCCGCCTGTGGACAAGCGGAATCTGGGAGCGGCACCTGAATTATCCACAAGAGCTTGGCGAGCATGAGGTGTTTCCTGGGGTAGGCAAGCCTTGCTGAAACCTTGGGTACAGCCGGCTGATGGTGGGGGCTGATCAGGCGTCGCGGGTTCTGCACCTCAGGGTTGCTCATGTTTTTTACGATCAGGCTGAACTAAAGCTCAATCGGCGACTCTGAGTATGTGAGTTTCGACGTTCCCTTGCTTAGAAACTTGTCTGTGCTATCCCATCAGCAGACTTTTTGCGATCTGGCGCTCCTGCCTTGCAGTCGAGCAGCCTATCCGCCGGTCACTTCCCCAGTGGCCGGTTTTTTTATGCCTGTCATTCTGACGGTGCCTTTGTGGTCTTCGGCGAGCTGTTGCAAAACCCTGGTAGGTCACCTGCAGCGAGACACAAAAAAGCGGCCGGATGAGTGATCATCCGGCCGCTTTGGCATCTGATGTGGCCCTCACGGAGTGAAGGTCACGTCAGTGAGAGGAGCGTCTTAGCTGTTCTGCTCGATGCCCTGGATGTGCCAATCGGCGCCATCACGCAGTTCACGGACCAGGTGCCAGGTCTCGTT
The DNA here is from genome assembly GCF_045066615.1 of Cobetia sp. Ld8. NCBI lineage: Bacteria > Pseudomonadati > Pseudomonadota > Gammaproteobacteria > Oceanospirillales > Halomonadaceae > Cobetia > Cobetia sp. Ld8. The sequence goes on from NZ_JBISHF010000005.1 coordinate 1,117, forward strand.
GAACTCGTTCTGCTCGCCATTTTCATCCAGCACGCCGTGGAACAGGACCGTCGCTTCCGCCTGCTTGCCAATCTCCTGCACGCTGCCCAGTTCAGCAAACAGACGCACGATCTCGGTACGGTTGTTGGCCGGTTGCTGAGCGCGCTCTTCACGCAGCAGATTGTAGAGCTCTGGCGTGACGTACTCCTGAATGCGCGGCAGGTCGTTGTTGTCCCAGGCGCGCTGCAGCGTCATGAAGTGTTCCTTGGCGCCGCCGAGGAACTGCTCCTTGTCGAACCAGGCCGGTTCGCTGGTCGGGGCACCGCCTGTCAGGCCTGCCCCGATACCACCGGCCGGAGCCAGCGACTCGCCTTGCGGCTGATGCGCTTCACGCGCCTGCACATTGCGCGGCTGGTCATCGTGGCGTGTAGAGGAACCACCACCACTACCTGCCGGCCCGCCGCTCGCCATGGCGGCCTTCTTGCGCGCGCTGAGGAACTTGAAGGCGATGAAGGCGATCACCGCGATGATCAGGAAGTCTGTCATGCGCAGACCATCGAAGGCGCCGCCGAAGAACAGCGATGCCAGCAGGCCGCCTGCCAACAGGCCTGCCAGAGGTCCGGCAAACTTGGACAGGCCGCTGGAGGGCTTGGACTTCGCTGCGGTGCTGCTGTTGGTGGCCTTGTTGCTGCCAAACAGTGAGCTGGAGGATTTTCCGCTGTCAGCGGATCGTGAGTAGCTACCGAAACTCTTGCCGCCGCCGAGGCGCTTGGCCTCTGCGTGTTCGACGCTCAGACCGAAGCCGAGCAAGCCGACCATCAGCATGATGAACAGATGGCGCATGTGGGATCTCCTTGGATGCGCTAGCGTGTAAGTGGAAGCTCCATTCTAGCCTTAGAATCGTCGTGGGAGGACCAATGGACGACGAAAAGTCTCAACACCTGATGGCGAGGCGATCATTGTTGTTGCTGATCGATTTCCAGGCTCGCCTGATGCCGGTTCTGAGTGGCGGAACCGAGGCCATCAACAGTGCCATCTGGCTGGGCGGAATCGCCCAGGCGCTGGAAATTCCCGTCTGGCTGACCGAGCACTGCCCCGACAAGTTGGGCGCAAGTGCTCCGATGACGCATCTACTGAGCGAGCGCACCCGCTGCTTTACCAAGCGCAGTTTCAGCGCGCTGGATGCGCAGGACTTTCGCAAGGCATTGGAGCAGAGTGGCTGTGACCAGTTGGTGGTATGTGGTGCCGAGGCGCACGTCTGTGTGATGCAGACCGTGCTGTCCCTGTGTGGCGCAGGCTATCGAGTGGCGCTGGTCGCCGATGGGGTCGCCAGTCGCCGCCCGCGGGAGGCGGCGCTGGGGGTGGCCCGCTGCGAGGCCGCGGGCGCCAGTATCGTCAGTGCCGAGATGGTGGCGTATGAATGGCTTGGGTGTGCAGATCACGTCCTGTTCGGCGATATTCATCGCCGTTACCTCAAACCGCGTGCCGCAGAACATCTGACTTTCCCTGGGCTGGGCGGATGAGGCGTTAAGTGACCCGGCGGTCACGTATCAGGCGCGTGCCGCGTCGGCCTCACTGCGCGTGAAGACCAGCGTATCGCCCTCAGAGGCGGCATTGGAGAAGCGATAACCGGCCACGTCGAAGTCCTTGAGGTCCTCGGCTGTCTCGATGTCGTGCTGGAGCATCCAGGCGCTCATCAGGCCGCGTGCACGCTTGGCGTAGAAGCTGATGATCTTGGACTGGCCATTCTTCTCGTCCTTGAACACCGGCGTCACGATGCGGTGGCGGAACCCCTTGGCATCGATGGCCTTGAAGTATTCATTGGAGGCCAGGTTGACCAGTATTGGCGTGCCGCTATCTTCCACCGCCTGCTCCAGTGCTGGTGTCAGCGTCTTGCGCCAGTAGGCGTAGAGGTCCTTGCCGGCCGGGTTGCTCAGACGCGTGCCCATCTCGAGACGGTACGGCTGGATAAGATCCAGCGGGCGCAGCAGCCCATAGAGGCCGGAGAGAATGCGCAGCTTGCGTTGTGCGCGCTCAAAATCTTCCTCGTTGAACGAGTCCGCCGCCATGCCCTGATAGACATCCCCCTGGAAGGCCAGCACCGCCTGTTTGGCGTTATCCGGCGTGAAGGGCGGCTGCCATTCCTGGAAGCGAGCGGCATTCAGGCCGGCCAGCTTGTCGGAGAGCTTCATCAGGCTTGCGATGTCCTGCGGCGACTGCTCGCGCAGGATGTCGATCAGCGGTTGAGCCTGCTCGAGAAAATCGGGTTGGCTATGACGGGAGGTCACGGGGGCGCTGTCGAAATCCAGCGATTTGGCGGGCGAAATCACACTCAGCATGTAGACCTCCTGGCAGGGAAAGGTCTCAGTATATCAGGCAGACAAGATGGCCCCGAGTCCGCCAGGACTATCGGGGCCATAGATTGCACTGCGTGACGCCAGAGGCATCAATAGCGGCGGATCAGGAAGACCCCCGCGAACAGCAGCAATACGCCTGCCACGCGCCCCAGCGAAAGATCATGCTGCGGGAAGGTCGCCCAGCCGAAGTGGTCCAACACCACCGAGGCCGTCAGCTGCCCCGCCAGGAAGGTGGCCATCATGGTGGCTGCACCCAGCTTGGGCACCAGTATCACACTGGCCGCGACGAAGAAGGCGCCCAGCAGACCGCCGGTCCAGCTCCACCAGGGGGCCGCTTTCAGAGCGCCGACGCCCGGCATGGGCAGGCGCATGGCCAGCACGATGACGACCAGCGCGATCGAGCCGACCACGAAGCTGACCATGGCAGCCATGAGCGAACTGTGGGTCTGCAGGGCCAGCGTGGAGTTGACGCCAGCTTGAATCGGCATCATGGCACCGGCGGCGACAGCCATGAGGATCATGCTCAATTCAGCGGGATTCATGAGGGGTCCTTGGTCACGAGCAGGCCGGTCATGATGACCGGCCTGTCGGGGTTGTGTATCCGTTACGGGTCAGAGGCGATTCAGGGGCACGGGTTGGGCGCGGTGTTGTGGATCATCTCGATCTCGGCCAGCACTTCCTCGCTCAGCTCCACCTCGAGGCTTTTGATGTTGCTTTCCAGCTGGGTCATCGTCGTGGCACCGATGATGTTGCTGGTCAGGAACGGGCGAGTGTTGACGAAGGCGAGAGCCATCTGGGCCGGGTTCAGGCCGTGACGACGCGCGATGTCCACGTAGCAGGCGATGACGTGCTGAGCCGGCTCGGCGTTGTAGCGCTGGAAACGCTCGAACAGCGTCAGGCGAGCGCCTTCCGGACGGGCGCCGTCCAGATACTTGCCGGACAGGGTGCCGAAGGCCAGCGGCGAGTAGGCCAGCAGGCCGACATCTTCGCGGTGCGCGAACTCGGCCAGACCCACTTCGAAGCTGCGGTTGACCAGGTTGTACGGGTTCTGGACGCTGGCCACGCGCGGCAGGTTCAGGCGCTCGGCCAGATTCAGGCACTGCATCACGCCCCACGGCGTCTCGTTGGACAGGCCGACGGCGCGAATCTTGCCGGCGGTGACCAGCTCGCCGAGTGCCGACAGGCTTTCTTCCAGCGGCGTCATGTCTTCGTCTTCGGTCGGCTGGTAGCCCAGCTTGCCGAAGAAGTTGGTCTTGCGGTCCGGCCAATGCAGCTGATAGAGGTCGATGTAATCGGTGCCCAGGCGACGCAGGTTGTCGTCACAGGCGGCGATGATCTGCTCTCGCGTCAGGCGTGAACCACCGCGCAGGTAATCCATGCCCGGGCCAGTGACCTTGGTGGCGATCTTGACCTGATCACGATTGCCGCGTGCCGCCAGCCAGCTGCCGACGTATTCCTCGGTACGGCCCTGGGTCTCGCCATTCGGGGGCACCGGATACATCTCGGCGGTATCGATGAAGTCGATGCCAGCGTCGAGCGCGCGGTCCAGCTGTTGGTGGGCATCGGCTTCGCTGTTCTGCTCGCCGAAGGTCATGGTGCCAAGGCATAGCAGACTGACGTCGATGCCAGTACGGCCAAGAGCTCTACGTTGCATGCAGGATTCCCCTATCGGGTAGGTGTCAATGTAGCGGGCAGGACGAGTGCTTCCAGCACGCGCGTGGCGCACGGTTCGCGCGCGTACTTTACCCCAAGGATGGCGCACATATTAGCAGCGTAACAAAAACCCACAAGGCGGGCTTGAGTCCCCCCGATTGCGCGAGTATGCTTGGCGCCCCGCTGTCAGGGGAGCAGTCTTTCTAGGCCGCCCGCAAGGGCAAACTGACAGTGTTGGCAAGGAGAATAGCGTCGCGGGCTCAGGATCGGGCCAGGACACGGCGTCACCCCTCTTATTCTGTATCAAGGTTACTCGTCATGCCGCAGGCCCCAACCCTGATGACTGGACTGAAATACCGCCTGGCGGAGCGTCTGTTCCACGCCTCCTGGCTGTCCGGCTCTCAGCAGAAGCATCGTCTGACCATGCGTCTGTTCAATCACTGCGCCAATGCCGGTCACACCGGTGCGTTGTCATTGTACGGGCACATGCTGTTCCAGCGCGGCAACTCCGCTCAGGAAAAGGCCAAGGGCGCGCGTTTCGTCATCAAGGCCGCGCAGGCCGGCGACGTGCATGCTCAGTATCAGGCGGCGCGTATCTATGAGTATGGCTGTGCCCAGTATCAGAGCGATCCGGCCAAGGCCGTGACCTGGTACGCACGTGCCGCCGAGTGCCGCCATGCTCTCGCGGCCCAGCGCCTGGCGCGTGCCTATCGTGAAGGCTCCCTCGGTCTGGCGGTCTGCCCGCACAAGGCCGAGCAGTGGGAAGCCCACGCCCGCACGGGTGGTGAGGCAGACCTGCACTGAGCTGATGTACTGACCGGATGTACCAGCTGATGTACTGCTCTCGCTGCCACTGACAACGCCCTCTTCGTGAGGGCGTTGTCGTCTCTGGCCCTCTCATGCGCGTCTCTTGAACGTGATGCCAGCGTGATGGAGCAGATCGACCTGATGCCTGCGTTGACAGCGTCGCGCTCAGGACTCGCCAAGCAGGGGGCAATTCCCGTAACCTGAGGACATTCAACCTCTTCTCGCCCGGGCCCTGTCTGCCTGAGATACCTTGGGAGATTCGTGTGACGCTGCCTATTCTGCTCGATATTGAAGCCTCCGGCTTTGGCCGTGGTAGCTATCCGATCGAGATCGGGCTGGCGCGTGCCGACGGCAGCAGTTGCGCCTTCCTGATACAGCCTCTTGATGAGTGGGTGCATTGGGACCCCAAGGCGGAGCTGTTGCATGGCATCTCACGGGCACGGCTGGCACGCGAAGGGCGGCCAGTGCGTGAGGTGGCGCAGTGGGTCAATGATGAGCTGGGTGAGGCGGGAATCGCCTATAGCGACAGCTGGGGCTACGACAATACCTGGCTCTCGCTGCTGTTCTATCATGCCGGCATGCTGCCGCGCTTTCGTCTCGAGGCGCTCAGACGGCTGCTCGATGAGGAGCAGCTGAATTGCTGGGCGGAGCTCAAGGAAGCGGTGATCGCCGAGGGTGGCATCCAGCGCCATCGCGCCGGAGACGACGCCCGTCTGCTGCAACTCACCTGGCAGAAAGCCCAGTCGATCGGGCGTAGCGAATAAGCCTCTGCCAGGTGTCTCGGGGTCTACGGCGGGCGGCATGAGCGTCACTGACGTCAGGCCGGGTGTTGTCAGGCGGAGCAGTGAGCACGAGATAGCGCCAATAAAGCCAAAAAAGCGGCAGCCCACTGGGCTGCCGCTTTTTCATGCTGATGTCATCAGCGTCATGACGAGGCTCAGGCGCCCGTCACCGCCAGCAGCACCTTGCCGGTGCTGGCGTTGTCCTGCACATAGGCATGCGCGGCATCGGCTTCCTGGATCGGCCAGCTCTTGTCGATATGCGGGCGCAGCTCACCCCGTGCCAGGCGTGGCCACACATGCACGTAGAGCGCATCCAGCACCATGCCCTTGCCATCGGGGGAGCGCGAACGCAGGGTCGAGCCGATCAGGCGCTGGCGCTTCATCAGCATGCGACCCAGATCCAGCTCATCCATGCGCCCGCCCATCAGGCCGATCAGCACCATGCGGCCATCCTGCTTCAGCACCTGCTGATTGTCGGCCAGATAGCCGCCGCCCACCGGGTCGAGAATCATGTCGGCGCCGCCCCAGTCGTTCACGGCCTCGACGAAGCTGCCATCGTGGCGGTTCCAGCCGGCATCCGCGCCGAGGCGCAGGCAAGTCTCCAGCTTCTCCTGGCTGCCGACGGTCACGAAGCACGGATGCCCGAACAGTCCGCACAGCTGGATGGCGGTGGTACCGATGCCGCTGGCACCGGCGTGCAGCAGCACGCGCTCCTTGTGCTTGAGGTTGCCCTCGATGAACAGGTTCAGCCAGGCGGTGGCGAACATCTCCGGCAGCGCGGCGGCGTCTCGCAGGCTATAGCCCTCCGGCACCGGCAACACCTGCAGGGCGTTGACGACCACTTCCTCGGCATAGCCGCCACCGGACAGCAGCGCACAGACCGGATCACCGACCTTGAAGCGCTCGACGTGGCGGCCGACCTCACGAATGGTGCCACTGACCTCCAGCCCCAGAATCTGACTGGCACCTTCGGGGGGCGGATACTGCCCGGCGCGCTGCATCAGGTCGGCGCGGTTGACGCCGGCCCAGGCCACCTCGATACGCACCTCATCCGAGGCGATCCCGTGCGGGGCCTCGGTTTCCTGCCAGACCAGTGATTCATTCTCGACGGCTATCGCAAACATTCGCTCTCTCCTTAGCGTGGCAGTCGCGCTGCCTGTTCGTACGCGGATGATCTCCGTGCCGGGGCGCATCGGCCGCGGACCACGTGGGCGACTGTCATCTCACTGTACGGGGACTGTGACGCATCTGTCATGAAGTGGCGCGAACCTGACGTGATATCAAGCCCCATGATCCAGACATCGCGTTCCGCACTCCGTGCGGCCAAGGAGAGAGCATGATCGATACTGCCCGCGTCATCGCTGCCAAGTATCCTGCCTTTGCCAAACGTCACCCGCTGATCCGGCGGCCAGCTCTGGCCATGCTACGGCGCCTGGTGCACGAGGGCGAGATCAATGCCTTCCTCGGCGAGAACTCGGACCAGCGCGGCTTCGACTTCATTGACCGCGTGCTCGATCACTTCTCCTTCGGCTACTCGGTGTCCTCGCGGGAGCGCGAGAACATTCCGGCTTACGGGCGTGTCGTCATCGTCGCCAACCATCCGCTGGGGTCACTGGATGGCCTCGCGCTGCTCAAGCTGGTCGGCGAAGTGCGCCGCGACGTCAAGATCGTCGCCAATGACATCCTGATGAAGGTCGAGCCGCTGGCACCCTTGCTGCTGCCGCTGGACAACCTCAGTCGCCGTGGCTATCGCAAGAGCAGTGGTCAGATCTGCGATGCGCTGATGAATGAAGAGGCCGTGATCATCTTCCCGGCCGGCGAGGTCTCGCGTGCAGGCCCGACCGGGCCACGCGATGGCAAGTGGCTGTCGGGTTTCCTGCATTTCGCGCGCAAGACCAACGCGCCGGTGCTGCCTATCCACGTCAGCGGGCGCAACTCGACGCTCTTCTATGCGCTGTCGTCGATCAACCGCAGCTTCGGTACGCCCCTGCTGGCCCACGAGATGTTTCGTCAGCGCGAGCGGCAGCTCAAGCTGCGCATCGGCGAGCTGATCCCGCTGGAGCGCCTCGACAGTGATGCCCTCAATACCAACGCCAAGACGCGCCTGCTGCGCAAGCACCTGTATCGCATCGGGCGCGGCAAGCGTGGCCTGTTCGTGACCGAGAAGGCTATCGGCCATCCGGAGGAGCGCCAGGCGCTGCGTGAGGAACTGACGCCCTGTGAACTGCTGGGCGAGACCCGCGACGGCAAGAAGATCTATCTGTTCGATGCCTTCCCCGGCTCCAGCGTGATGCGCGAGATCGGTCGTCTGCGCGAGATCAGTTTCCGGCGGGTCGGCGAGGGCACCGGCGAGCGGCGTGATATCGATCGCTATGACGCCCACTACCGGCATCTGGTGCTGTGGGATGACGCCGATCTCGAGATCGCCGGTGCCTATCGCATCGGAGAGGTACGCAAGATCATGGCGGCACATGGCGAGAAGGGGCTCTACAGCCCGACCCTGTTCCGCTTCACGCCGGAGATGTTCGAGCGCATGCAGGACGGTCTGGAACTGGGACGCAGCTTCGTGCAGCCGCGCTACTGGGGGCGGCGCAGCCTCGATTACCTGTGGCAGGGGCTGGGCGCCTATCTGCGCTGTCATCCCGAGATTCGCTGGCTGTTCGGTCCGGTCACGCTCTCCAACAGCTATCCGGAGGCCGCCAGGGCACTGATCGTCAGCTACTACCGTCACTATTACGGGGATGATGAGGGGCTGGCGCGTGCGCGGGCACCGGTTGCCCAGAGCGTGCCGGGCAGCGCCGCCCATGAAGCGGAGCGCCTGTTCGATGGTCAGGACGCCGATGGCGATTTCCGCCGCCTGCGTGCCCAGCTGGATGCGATGGGTGTGACGGTGCCGACGCTCTACAAGCAGTACGCCGAGGTCACCGAGCCCGGTGGCACCCGCTTCCTCGATTTCAGTGTCGACGCCGATTTCGGTTACTGCATCGACGGCCTGGTGATGGTCGATGTCGAGCAGGTCACCGCCAGCAAACGGGCGCGCTATATCGGCAACCCCGTTCAGCAGCAGGCCGCCTCGGACGACGCCGTTGAGGCTGTTGGTGAGACGGCGCTGAACTGAGGTGGCGCCCTGCTGAGATGGCGCATTGAGCTGAGACGGCCGCTCGCAGAGTCACTCCCCATGGCGCCGGCGTCATGCGCTTGATGGGGAGTGACGCGCCAGCCTGTCAGGTCTCAGGTCTTACGTCTCATGCCTTACGTCTCGGGCGCCAGTCGCTTCAGCAGGGGCGCTATCTCGCGCTCACTGATCAGGCGTGCGCGAGTGTCCGCATCGAGGAAGCCCGCCTCGACGGTGCGGTCCAGAAACTCGAGCAGGGGCGCGAAGAAGCCGTCACTGTCGAGGACGGCGATCGGCTTGGCGTGAAAGCGCAGGTACTGCCAGGTCCAGGTCTCGAACAATTCCTCCAGGGTGCCAATCCCGCCGGGCAGGGTCACGAAGGCATCCGCCAGTGCGGCCATCTGCGCCTTGCGCTCATGCATGTCCGCCACCTCGATCAAGCGCGTCAGACCGGTATGTGCCTTCTCGTTGCGTACCAGTGCCTGGGGGATCACGCCGATCACCTCACCGCCCGCTGCCAGCGCGGCATCTGCCAGCGCCCCCATCAGCCCGGCGCGCGCGCCTCCGTAGACCAGTCCCCAGCCGCGCTCGGCGATGGCAGTGCCCAGGGCTTCGGCCAGTTGGCGGTGCTGTGGGGAGACGCCCTCGCGGGAGCCCAGATAGACACAGATGCGATGCATGTTGCTCTCCTGAATGTTTCTCGGCGGCGCTCACTGCTGGCTGCCGTGCCTTGATGTCATGTCCTTCCTATCCTACGCGAGTTGTGCGGCGACGCTATGACGCCGGTGAGGAACTCGGCATTGCCCCGTGGCCAACGCGGGTACGTGCTGACTATCGGCGTTGTCGCCTGCATTCGCGGGCCTGCTCTGCTACCCTTGCCGCCCCCGCAGGCGACGGCTGGCGGGCGCTGGCGCCCCGTGAGCTTGCATCGGGATGCACCCCAACTCATCGCGACGTCGTCTTCGACGGACGCGGAACAACAAGGCAGGAGAGGCAGATGGCGCAGGTGCGCGGACGCTTTGCCAGTCGGCTGGGCTTCTTGATGGCCGCCGCTGGTTCGGCAGTAGGACTTGGCAACGTATGGGGCTTCCCGTCCCAGACGGCCAACAACGGAGGCGGGGCCTTCGTGGTGATGTATCTGGTGCTGGCCTTCCTGCTGGCATGGCCGGCCTTGATGGCCGAGCTTGTCATCGGCCGTCATGGTCAGGCCAACATCGTCACCAGCATGAGTCTCGGTCGAGGCATCACCAAGCGCTTCGGCGCGCTGGCGGGCTGGGCGGGCATGCTGACCGCCAGCCTGATCCTGGCCTTCTATGCCATCGTCGCGGGCTGGCTGCTGGGCTATACCGCCGCACCGGTCAGCGAGGCGCTGGGCATGAGCTCCGCCGCCAGCTGGCTGACCACCTTCGACTTCACGCGCAATGTCTCGCTGACGGCGGTCTTCCTCGCCTTGACGATGGCGATCGTGGTCGGTGGTGTGCGCGGCGGGATCGAGAAGTGGTCCACGCGTCTGATGCCGCTGTTGCTGATGCTGCTGGTCGGTCTGATCGGCTACGTGCTGACCCTGCCGGGCGCCGATGAAGGCCTGAGTGTCTACCTGACGCCGCAGTGGGACCGCATCTTCGATGCCGACCTGATGCTGAGCGCGATGGGCCAGGCGTTCTTCTCGCTGTCTCTCGGCGTGGGCGCGATGCTGATCTACGGCTCCTATCTGGGGCCGGAGCAGAACCTGCCGCGTCTGGGCGTACTGGTGACGCTGATCGATGTCGGCATCGCCTTCCTCGCCGGCCTGCTGGTGATTCCGGCCATGTACGCCGCGCGTCATCTGGGCGTCGAGATCTTCGATGCCGATGGCCTGCTCAAGAGCTCGGACACCCTGCTGTTCGACACACTGCCGGCGCTGTTCGGCCAGATGGGCGGCGCAGGTGACGTCTTGATGGTGGCGTTCTTCGCGCTGATGAGCGTGGCGGGCATCACCTCTTCCATCTCGATGCTGGAAGTGCCGGTATCCTTCGTGGTCGAGCGTGGCTGGCTGGGTCGGCGTGCCGCCACCCTGGCCGTCGGTGCCGCCATCATGGCCATCAGCCTGACCATCGCCGCCAACTTCGGGGCACTGTTCGGCCTGGTGATCATGTTGACCACCCAGTACAGCCAGCCGCTGGTCGCGCTGGTGATGTGCCTGCTGGTCGGCTGGGCGATGTCGCGCCATGCGCTGCTCAAGGAGATCCAGAGCGGGGCGCCGGACATCGAGTCCAGCCTGTTCTGGAAGATCTGGCCGTGGTACGTGCGCCTGATCTGCCCGTTGTGCATCGCGCTGGTCTTCGCGCACTCGCTGTAGGCCTGACGCTCGTCCCGACGCAAGAAGCCCGCCAATTGGCGGGCTTCTTCGTCTTCTGCCTTCAAGCCGACGGCATCGGCTCGATCGTCACCAGGGCTCAGGGCAGCTCGGACAGCACGTCGTAATGGGCATCGACCCAGTGACCGATGGCGTTGCCCTCGGCGTAGGCGAGATGCTGGGCGTACTGGGTGTGCAGGCAGCGCACCTGATTCCAGTCACGGATGCCGCCGACGCCACGTTCACGCATCAGGTCGGCGAAGCCCTGGGACTCGATGGCGCTGCGCTCAGCCTCGCTCATGAAGCTCCAGCGTTCGGCGACGTAGGCCTCATGGCTGGCACGATAGCGCGCCAGCAGTTCCTCGTCGGTCTTGAGGCGTTCTTCCAGCCCCTTGATGACGCCTTCGGCCTCGATGCGTGACAGCGAGATCTTGAGGCGTTCATCGCACAGCCAGTAGAGGGTCGGGAAGGGCTTGCCGTCCACCAGCGAATGCATGCGCAGCACCAGCGGAGTGCCCTCGCCATCGGTGGCGGCCACGGCCTGGATGCCGCGCGGCTTGCGCCCGAGCTGGCGCTCGATGATCTCGAGCTCCCGCGCGTCGGGACTATGATTGGTCAGGATCACCATGCTTGCGGTCAGGCTCCAGCACACACTTGTTGGACCGGGATACGGCCCGGAAGAAAGCCTGGTTGAGCTGCTGGGGGCTCGGCACATAGCCATGCCACTCACGCTCGCAGTAGTCACTGCCGCGCGCCATCAGCTCCGGGGCCAGACGATTGAACCAGCCATCATAATCGTAGGGGTCAAGGCCCGGCAAGCTGATGTGCGGGTAGTCGGCGAAGCGCTCACTGAACCAGTGCTCCAGCGCCGCCTCGACCTGCGCATGCAGCTCGGTCATGTCCGGGTAGATCCACTTGCTGTAGCGAATGCCCATCGGGCCTCCTCGCTGACGCGGTGCTGTGGCGGGTGTCTGCCATGGTGTGCCTGGCCCGTGGTCATCAGTCGTCACGGGCCAGCGGGGCGAACTGACCATTGCCCAGCTCACACAGTAACGTGGGGGCGAGCGCTATCTCCAGTCCACGACGGCCGCCGCTGATGAAGATTTCCGCCTGTGTCGCGGCGCTGTCATCGACCCACAGTGGCAGACGCTTCTTCTGGCCCAGCGGACTGATGCCACCGACCACATAGCCGGTGGCACGTTCGGCGGCCTCATGCGCGGCCAGCGCCGCCTTGCGTGCCCCGCAGGCGCGTGCCAGTGCCTTGAGGTCGAGCGTACCGCTGACCGGCACCACGGCGACCACCAGCGGCTGCCGTGCATTGCCGCCTTCCAGCTGGCAGACGAGGGTCTTGAAGACCTGGGCGGGCTCAAGCCCCAGCGTGCGGGCGGCCTCTTCCCCGTAGGCGGGAGCACGCGGGTCGTGGGCATACTCGAGTGTGCGGTGCGGCTTGCCCTTGAGCAGCTTGAGCGCGGGTGTCATGCCGGCACGCTCCCCTCTGAGGTGGCGCTGTGCGTCCCGAGTGCCCGGGCGGCCGCGCGCAGGGCGGGGACATCCAGTTCGGCGCTGTCGGTGTGCTCGTGCACATGGCTGACCAGGGTCGCGCGCAGCTCGCCCTCGATGGGCAGCGACTGCTTGGCATGATGATCGAACTGCACCAGCACGCAGTGGCCGCGCGCGCCACAGACGCCGCTTTGCCACGCTTCCTGGGTCACGGTGAAGGAGCTGCCGCCGAGACGCGACAGCCAGGTGCGAATCTCCACCGGCTGGCCATATTGCAGCTCGGCGAGGAAGTCGACCTCGATGCGCGCCATGATCAGCGTCCACTTGCGCGGGTCGAGGTCCGGCACGAAGACGCGGAACAGGTCATTGCGCGCCCACTCGAACCAGGCCGGCAGGCGCGTGTTGTTGACGTGCCCGAGGGCATCGGTGTCGTAGAAGGCCGGTTCCAGCGTCTTGAAGTACATGTCATCGCTCCTGGGCATCCATGCGGCATTTCAGCCTATCAGGAAGCTCAGGCGCTGGCTGTACGTCGTGAGGCTAGTCGACGTTGCAACGGCGTGAACACGCCCAGCCACGCCGTCGCCACGATGAAACCGAGCAGGGTGCCCAGGCCGACCCCCATGCCGGGGTAACTGAGCGAGACCACCAGCGCATAGCACAGCAGCGAGCCAAGGCCGGCCGGGTAGTGCTTGATGACGGTCGCGACGGCCACTGGCCCCTGGGTGAGATGCAGAATCACCAGCAGCGGGTACATGGTGACCGGGAAGGCCGCCACCAGGCCTGCCCACGAGGGTGGCAGCAGATGGGCCAGCGCGGTGATGCCGAACACGATGCCGGCGGCCAGTCCGGCGCGCGCCAGCAGCGAGACCCAGGAGAAGGGCGACTTGCGCGCCGTGCTCTCCGGTACGCCGCGATAGAGGCGCATGCACAGCACGATGGCGATCAGCGTCACGATCACGCCGCTGACGCGCGTGAACTCGAACTGCGCCAGCACCAGACTGGCGAGCAGCCAACCCAGCAGGCCGCCGAGGGTGCCATTGATGACGCCACGCAGTCCTTGTGCACGCCCGCATAGCCAGTAGCCGACCCCCAGCGCCAGCGTCGAGGAGAAGCCGGCCAGAGTGTAGACGGCGCTCTGGCCGGCGAACTCGGGGGAGATCTCCACACCGATGAAGCCCAGCGTGATGGCCGTGCCGAGCGGGTAGCCGGACAGCAGTCCGGCCATGCGCGTCGAGAGACGCTCCGCGATCAATGAGAGCCCGATCACCACCGCCACCGAGATCAGCAGCTTGAGCAGTTGCAGGCCCAGCTCACCCTGAAGCGCTGCGCTCATTGGGCGGCGTCCCAGAACTGACGACGCACCAGCGAGATCTTGCCCACCGCCTTGCCGGAGGCCTGATGACGATGGGCCTCGGCGACCTCGCTGAAGTCGAACTGGCGCTCATCGAGGCGCACCTTGAATTCGCCTTCCTCGACCAGCTCCACCAGCTTGCCCAGTGCCTGGCGCTGCTGCTCATGCCCGATGCCAGCGGTCAGCGGCAGCAGGATCGACAGCACTTCCAGACTGCGGCTGCCGGCGTGCAGCGGCGAGAGATCCACCGTGGTGCGCGCATTGATGGTCACGATGCGCCCGCCCAGCTTGCTGGCGGCGAAGCTGGCGGCCAGGTTGTCGCCGCCGACGCAATCGAAGACCAGATCGAAGCCCTCGCCCCCCGTCAGCCGGGCCACGTAATCGGCCACGGCTTCCTCGCGGTAGCAAATGACGTGGTCCGCGCCGCAGTCGCGTGCCGCCCGGGCCTTGTCATCGCTGGACACCGTGGTGGCGACTTCCGCGCCGATGCAACGGGCGATCTGCAATGCCACATGGCCGACGCCACCGGCGCCGCCGTGGATCAGCACGCGTTGCCCCGCTTCCAGCTGGCCACGCTCCACCAGTGCCTGCCAGGCGGTGATGAACACTGCCGGCAACGCGGCGGCTTCCATGAAGCTCAGGCGGCGCGGCTTGCGGGTGATCAGGCGCTCATCGGCGAGCATGTAATCCGCCAGTGCGCCCGGATGAGCGGCGACACCGCCGGCGAAGCCGAGCACCTCGTCGCCGGGCGAGAAGGCCAGCACGTCATCACCGACGGCATCGATCACACCGGCCACGTCGCCGTGCAGCACGCAGGGTGCTGGCGGCAGGAGAGGCACCTGGCCGCTGGCCAGCTTGAGATCCAGTGGATTGACGCTGGAGGCAGCGACGCGAATGCGCACCTGGCCGGAGCCGGGAGTGGGCAGCGGGCATTCGGTCGCCACGAAGTCGGCATCCGGGCCGGGATTGCGCAGCACCATGGCATGCATGGAAGCGAGCATGAGACGTCCTCGTTGATACGGGTTCCGGCCAGTGTGGCCAGTGAGCGCCACACCCTACCCATTGCGCTGCGTTGCGGCAATCCGACTTGGGTGGTTTCAGCCGTCCAATGCACGGAATTGCATGATCGACAACGAAAAAGCCCCTGCCGATGGGCAGGGGCTTGGGTCATGCGGCGGCTGACGGCTGTGTCAGGCCCGCCTGGGCGTGATGGGGATCACGCGTTCTGGCGCTTGGCCTCCTTGTCGACCGGTGCGATCTCGCCGGACTTCAGCTTGGCCATGTACTGGGCCAGCTCACGCTTCACGACCGGCATCAGGTAGTAGAGGCCGATGATGTTGGCGATGGACATGGCGAAGATCATGGCGTCGGAGAAGTCGATGACCGGGCCGAGGCTCATGGAGGAACCGATGACCACGAAGGCGAGGAAGATCAGCTTGTAGACGATCTCGGAGCCCTTGCTCTCGCCGAACAGGTAGGTCCAGGCCTTCAGGCCGTAGTAGGACCAGGACAGCATGGTGGAGAAGGCGAACATCAGCACCGCCAGGGCCAGTACATACGGGAACCACGGGAAGGCGGTCTCGAAGGCGTAGGAGGTCAGCTGGACGCCGCCGAGGCCTTCGACCTGGTAGGCGCCGGTGATGACGATGACCAGCGCGGTCATGGTGCAGATGACGACGGTATCGATGAACGGTTCGAGCAGGGCGACGATCCCTTCGGTCGCCGGCTGGGAGGTCTTGACGGCAGAGTGGGCGATGGCCGCGGAGCCGATACCGGCTTCATTGGAGAAGGCAGCACGCTTGAAACCCTGGATCAGCACGCCGACGATACCGCCGCCGACCGCGACCGGTGCGAAGGCACCTTCGATGATGGCGCCGAAGGCGGCCGGAATCGCACTGAAGTTGAAGCCGAGGATGATGAGTGCCGCGATCACGTAGATGACAGCCATCATCGGCACCAGCTTCTCGGTGACACGTGCGATGGACTTGATGCCGCCGATGATGACCATGCCGACGATGGCGGCCATCACGAGACCGAACAGCCAGCCGTAGCCGACCAGGAAACTGGCATCACCGCCGGTGACGTTGACGGCCTGCTGATAGGACTGGTTGGCCTGGAACATGTTGCCGCCGCCGATGGAGCCGCCGATGGCACAGATGGCGAAGAAGATCGCCAGAATCTTGCCCAGACCCGCCTTGCCATTTTCCGCGAAACCCTTGGACAGGTAGTACATCGGGCCGCCGGAGATGGAGCCATCCGCGTTGACGTTGCGGTACTTCACGCCAAGCGTACATTCACAGAACTTGGAGGCCATGCCGAGCAGACCGGCCAGAATCATCCAGAAGGTCGCGCCCGGGCCGCCCAGCGAGACGGCGACCGCGACGCCGGCGATGTTGCCAAGGCCGACCGTGCCGGACAGCGCCGTGGCCAAAGCCTGGAAGTGGGATACCTCGCCTTCATCCTTCGGGTCGGTGTAGTCGCCCTTGACCAGACGGATGGCATGGCCGAACAGGCGGAACTGCACGAAGCCGAAATAGAGCGTGAAGATGACGGCCGCGATGATCAGCCAGCCGACGATCAACGGGAACTGGGTGCCGGCCACCGGCACGGAATAGAAGATGGTCGAGACGATCGGGTTGACGATCGGTCCGACGATGTCACTGATGGCCTGGTCCATGCCTTCGGCACGGGCAGAGCTTGCGGCCATGAGGGCTGCCATCGCGGCAGCCCAGGGGGCCAGGGAGCGGAATCGACTCATGAGAGGTAACCTCGAAAAGCGAATTGTCGTTATTGTCTGGTGCGAATCTCTGCAGGCGGCGGGTGCGGGAGGCACCTGTCTCAGGGAACGATGGTGACGGGCACCGAGGCCTCTTGAATCAGATGGGCGGTGACGCTGCCGAAGATGCGTGAGCGCACGCTTTCCCCCTTGCGGCCGACGATGATCTGCTCGGCATTCACTTCACGCGCCAGCAGGCTGAGGATCTCGGCGGCATCGCCGTGGCGGACACGGCCCTCGACCTGATAGCCCTCCTTTTCCAGCTCGCTGATGGCAGGCGCCAGCACACGCTCGCGGGCCAGCTTGATCTCGTTCTCACGGCGGCTGGCACGCTGGGCGTTCTCTTCCGGCGTGTTGAAGCTGTAGGGCGACCATTCGACCACGTAGCAGAGAATGATCCTGGTTTCCGCGCCCACCAGAGAGGCGACGCGCTTGGCATAGGCAATGGCACTGTCGCCGCCCGGGGTTCCATCCAGTCCGACAATCAGGGAGGTGGTCATGGAGCTTCTCCTGAAGCTTGCTGGTCGTCGTGTCGCGCCAGCGGATTCTTGTTGAATTACCGTTTCGTTGCGGTTGAAAGAACTTTACTCCTCGCTCACACAAGAAATCCCTTCGGGTGTATCGCTTCACAAAACGATGATTAAACGAAATAGCGTCAGTTACGCGTTGACGAGTCTCGAGTTTCCGCTACGCCATTAGCCAGTGGTGACGATATTCGCTGAGAAAACTGCTACCCATGGCTGTCAGCAATGGCGAGAGTGGGACGAGCTGTCCTTTAGGGCGCCAGCAGGGTCACCATCAGAATCGCCATCAGTGGCAGGGAGGAGCGGGAGTGAAGAGGATGTGACCCGGGAGTGACGCAGGGGCAAGGAGTAGGAGTCGCAAGGAGAAGGAGCCGCAGGAGAGGGAGCCGCAAGGAGAGTGCGGGCCGAGATAGAGCACAGCGGACAGGAACGGGCGGGAGCGGACAAGAGAATAGAGCGGACAAGAGAATAGAGCGGGCAAGAGAGGGTAAGCAGGGGAGGGAAAGCAGAGGATGGGGAGGTGAGGAAGGAGAGCAGAGCAGAGAGAAACGCAGCGCTGCTCACCAACAGCGCTGCGAGTGTTCAAAATCGACGCGGCTAGATCAGCCGCTGGTGCGTCAGGTCTTGCCAGGCGGCTTCGATGGGCCAGGCCAGCGGCTGACGCAGGTGTTCCGGCAGCGCCACCAGGGCGGCCGTGGGACTGTCGTGTTCGCGCATGCGCAACCAGCAATAGGCCCAGGCGCAGGCGTCATCCGGGCCCTGCGGCACCGGGCGTGCCGGCATCTGCATCAACAGGAACAGCGCTGCCTTGGGTGCCCACAGCGGCGCACCGCCCTCGGCGGCCCACTGCTCCAGCGTCTCGCCATCGGGATTGCTGGCGGGCTGGCCAAGACTTGCGACGCGCGCGGTATCGGCCAGCAGCACGGCGAGACGCTCGCTGTCGCCGCGGCCATGGGTCAGCCAGGCACGCAACAGACCGGGCAGCCCGCGCTGGGCCTGTGGGTAAAAGGTGTCTTCAGACATGCACAAAGCCTTATGCTGTAGTTGGTCCACAGGTATTCTTCTCGCCGCCCGAAGGCGGCGTGAGTCGAGAGCACTGCTCGCGTTGCCTGCCAAATTTGCCCGCCACAGGGAGACTCCATCTTGCCATTCGATTTCATCACCCCGCTCGATCGACGCCAGTATCCTTCCCAGAAGTGGGATCGCTACGCCTCGGACGTCATGCCCCTCTGGATCGCCGACATGGACTTCAGCGCCCCGCCCGCTGTGACGCGAGCGCTGGCCGAGCGAGTGGCGCACCCGGTCTACGGCTATGCCAAGCCGTCGGAGGGCCTCGATGACAGCCTGTGTGACTGGAGTCGCGAGCATTATGGCTGGGAGGTGCCGCGTGACGCCATCGTCTGGCTGCCGGGCGTGGTGCCGGCCTTGCACCTGGCCAGTCTGGCATTGACCTCTCCCGGCGCGGGCGTGGTCACGACGACCCCGATCTACCCGCCCTTCCTCAAGGTGGCCCAGAAGACCGGGCGACTGGCGCAGATGGCACCGCTGGCAGAGCCCGAGACACAAGGCGGCCCCTGGCGTCTAGATCTGGAGGCGCTGGAAGCGGCCATCACGCCCGAGACCGAGCTGCTGCTATGGTGCCACCCGCACAATCCTACCGGCCGCGTCTGGCGCGAGGAAGAGCTCGAGGCGCTGGCGGAGCTGGTCGAGCGTCACGATCTGCTGGTGGTCTCCGATGAGCTGCATGCGGATCTGGTGGTGGACCCGACGGCCCGCCATATTCCGCTGGCCAGCCTGAGCGAGCGACTGGCGGCGCGCTGCGTGACCCTGTGGGCGCCCTCCAAGACCTTCAACACCGCCGGGCTGACATTCGCCTGCGCGGTGATCACCGATCCCAAGCTGCGTGCACGCTTCACCGGCGCCGCCAATGGCTTGATGCCCGATACCAATGTGCTGGGCATGGCCGCGACCGAAGCGGCGTGGCGCGAGGGCGAGCCGTGGCGTCAGGAGTTGCTGAGCGTGCTGCGTGACAACCTCGATCTGCTGGAAAGCCATGTGGCACGTTGGGACGGCGTCAGCATGTCGCGCCCGCAGGCCACCTATCTGGCCTGGCTCGATATGCGCAAGGCAGGGCTCGGGGAGTCTCCGCAGCAGACCCTGCTCGAGGAATGCGATGTCGCGCTGTCGGATGGCGCAGACTTCGGCTGGCCGGGCTTCGTGCGCTTGAACTACGGCACCACGCGCGTGCAGCTGGAGAAGGCGCTGCAGCAGATGGATGAGCGCCTGCAGAAAGGCTGAGGTTGGCGAAGAGATCGAGAGGGGGGCGAGCGAAGCGGCCGAGAAGGGCAGTCGACAGTACCGGAGTTGATCTGGGTCAGTCTGCGGCGTTTCGTTGGCAGCTATCGCTCATTGCAAACTTGAATTGAGAATCATTATCGTCAACTCTGAAGTCAGGCCGCTCATCGGGAGGGGCTTGTCATCAGGAGATGCGACGATGAGACATGAGGTGGCAGAGACGCCGCGACAGGGGCGGCCAGCAAGCAGGGATGCAGGCGTGACGGCCTGTCGTGAATGGTGTTGTCAGGGCGGGAGCCTGCGCCTGGCGCGTTCATCGCCGCCATCTTCCCGCTGCCGTGCTTCCGCGGCGTCATCAGCCACCCCGCCTGCGCCAGACGCCGTGAAGTCTGCGGGCCAGGAACTAGAGGTGGACTTTCCGCCCAGCGTGCGCGAATCGCGTGCCCGTCCCTCGCTTCTCAAGGGCTGGAGCCGTCGTTAGCCCTTGAGTCAGCGCGACGGCTGGCCCTCAATGACAAGGCCCCGCTTCCTTAACCGGAGGCGGGGCCTTGTCGTCTGCGTGGCATGTTCAGCTCATCAGTACGGTCAGCAGTACGATCAGCGCATCAGCACGATCAGTACATCAGAGCGAACAGTTGGCGACGGAAGCGCACGGTCAGCTCATGGGTCGCACCGAGGGCGTCGAAGACACGCAGCAGCGTCTTGCGTGCCAGATCATCGCCGTACTGGCGGTCAGTCTTCACCAGGCTGATCAGGGCATCCAGCGCCAGCTCGTAGTGGCCATCCGCCAGATCACGCATGGCGCGCTGGTAGCGGGCTTCGCTGTCGTCCCGCTCGATCATCGCCTGCACCTCTTCGGGAGACGGTGCCTCGGCGATGAAGTCGATGCGTGCGCGTACGCCACGCGCCTGGGCACCGTCACGGTCTTCCGGCTTGAGGGAGTCCAGCAGCTGACGGGCCTCTTCACCATTGCCTTCGGCGACCAGCACCGAGGCGAGGTGGATGCGGTATTCCGGTGTCTCGGGGGATTCCTGCGCCAGCTGCTGATACAGCGCCTTGGCGGTGACGAGGTCGCCGCTTTCCAGTGCAGTGGCCGCCTGCTCCGCGAGGCTGGGGCCTGCTCCTGCCGCCGGCTGGACCTTGTGCTGCTCGAGGAACTGGCGAATCTCGGCTTCCGGACGTGCGCCGGTGAAGTTGCCTGCCAGACCGCCCTGGATGACCAGCTTGACGTCCGGCACCGAGCGCACGCCCAGCTGAGCGGCGATGTCCTGCTGCTCCTCGGCGTTCAGCTTGGCCAGGATGAAGCCGCCCGCATATTCACGCGCCAGCTTCTCGAGGATCGGCGTCAGAACGAGGCAGTGCTCGCTCTGCGGCGACCAGCAATCAAGCAGTACCGGCACTTGCTGTGAGGCTTCCAGCACCTGCTGAAGATTGCTCATGTCCACATCGATGATGTAGGTGTTGGCGTCTTCTGCCTGGCGCGGTGCACTGGCGGCACCGCCGCCGACCACCCCTTGTGGCTGGGCGGCGGTGGTGTCATTGCCGGTCAGTGGCTGGCCGGTATTGGGATCGATGATCATGGTGCATGCCCCGAAATTCTGTCTGCGATTCAAGGCTCGCGCGCGAGCCGGTTGGCCTGATGATGCGGCCCGTCGCAGTGGAGTTCAAGGCGCTGCCGGACACTTCCTCGCGCGAGCGTCCCGGGCGCGTCGGTTCACGGCAGCAGGGTGTCGCCGGCCATGCTGGCGATGCAGGCGGCTTCGCTCTCGCTGAGCGGCATCACAGACAGGCGTGCGCGGCGCACCAAGTGGCTATCCGCCAGCTCGGGCCGGGCCTTCAGGCGCGCGATGGGCAGGGTGGTGCGCAGCGGGCGAAGGTAGCTCAGACGCGGGGCGACCCAGCGCGGAGGCTTGTCGGCATCGATATCCGCCACCTGACGTGGGTCGAAGCCCTTGTGCTCGGGGTCACTGGCCGTCGGGTCGGGCAGGGCGAGTTCGCTGACGACGGCCAGTCCGACCACCGCAGGCACCTTGCAGCTGGAGTGCTGGATGAGCACGACATCACCGAGCTGCATCTCGCGCAGGAAGTTGCGCGCCTGATAGTTGCGCACGCCATCCCAGAGCGCCGGTGATTCGCGGCGCAGGTCATCCAGCGAGAAGGCATCGGGTTCGGTCTTGACCAGCCAGTGGCGCATGCAGGCACTCCCTTGGGACTGACATGATGAGTGTGAAGGACCCGGTGTGGAGAGGCCGAGTGTGGATAGGGGTAGCCAGGCCCGTGAACCGGCTTCCTCGCCATCATCGCACAGGAATTTCACGCATACGAAAAAGGCCTGATGCATGGCATCAGGCCTTTCGAATTCTTGGTAGCGGGGACCGGATTTGAACCGATGACCTTCGGGTTATGAGCCCGACGAGCTACCAGACTGCTCCACCCCGCAACACTGGGTACTGCCTTTGCTCCAACTCTGACGCATCAGAGGTTGGTAGCGGGAACCGGATTTGAACCGATGACCTTCGGGTTATGAGCCCGACGAGCTACCAGACTGCTCCATCCCGCAACATCACGTTGGTGTCTGACCGGCAATTACCTTGATAGGCAACGACTTGTCAGTGGTAGCGGGGACCGGATTTGAACCGATGACCTTCGGGTTATGAGCCCGACGAGCTACCAGACTGCTCCACCCCGCATCAACGTGGGGCGTAGTATAAGGATATACAGTGCTGCGTCAACCGTTATCCCGTAATTGACGCAAACTTCTCGTGTCCGGTGAGACGTCACCAACCCGTCTGCGCCTCTTGAGCGATTATCGGCATCTTGTGTGAGAGATCTGCTACATACATTCCCGCTGCATCCTGTCCATACTGAGGGTGACGCGCCTCGCACAGGCGGATGGCAGGCGTCACAGAGTGCACGATTGTCATCAGGCTGTTAGAGACGCGGGTCATTGTTGTCGTTGCAGGCATTCTCGTTTTCTCAGGGCGGGGGTGTCCGCAGATTCGCCAAGCTGTGCCCAAGCCAAGGACACAGGACGTTCCAGGATTAGGGAGACACAATAAGATGACACAAACAGCACCCGTCGCATGGGTTACCGGTGGTACCGGTGGCATTGGTTCCGCTATCTGCCGCGAGCTGGCGAACCAGGGGTATCAGGTAATTGCGGGTTACAGGAACAAGGAAAAGGCAGAGGGGTGGCTGTCGGAACAGCGCGCTGCCGGGTTCGAGAACATCGCACTGTCCGGCATCGAGCTGGACAACTTCGAAGCCTGTCAGGCAGGCGTCAACGAAATCCGCGAGCGCTTCGGCCCGATCGCGGTACTGGTCAACTGCGCCGGCATCACGCGTGATACCTCCATGCGCAAGATGAGCTATGAGCAGTGGCGCGAAGTCATCAACTGCAACCTCGACAGCGTCTTCAACACCTGCCGTGCCGTCATCAATGACATGCTGGAGCACAAGTACGGCCGCATCGTGAACATCTCCTCCATCAATGGCCGCAAGGGCCAGTTCGGCCAGGTCAACTACTCGGCCGCCAAGGCGGGTATGCATGGTCTGACCATGGCGCTGGCGCAGGAAACCGCGACCAAGGGCATCACCGTCAACACCCTGTCACCGGGCTACATCGCCACCGACATGATCATGAAGATCCCCGAAGAGATCCGTGAATCGATCCGCGAGACCATCCCGGTCAAGCGTTATGGTCAGCCGGACGAGATCGCACGTGCGGTCGCCTTCCTGGCCGACGAGAACTCCGGCTTCATCACCGGTGCCAACCTGGATATCAATGGCGGCCAGTTCATGGGCTGATGCTCTGCGCTAGCGCGAGCCAGAGCAGGGTTGGCACCCGGCCCCCTCTGGCAACGAAAAGCCCCCGTCTCTATCGAGACGGGGGCTTTTCGTTGCCATGACTTCGCTCTTGCGAGCGCGTCGTCACCAGCTCAAGAGCACTGGCTCAGTGATTGAACAGCGCATCGAAGCGCGGCAGTTCGGTCTGCCAGGCGTCCCAGTCCAGCGGACCGTTGGCGAGCAGCGCATCCAGCACCTCATCCAGCTCTTCTTCACGCTCCATGCGCTCGCCCAGCTGCTGGTTGATGCGCGCGACCTGCACGGTCAGGCGGCGTGATTCATCTTCGCTGCCCAGCGGGGCCTCGAACAGAATGGCCAGATGAACACGCAGCTCGGCCAGGCGCTCGTTGGCGGCGCTGCAGTTGCTCGGCAGGGCCTGGCGCATCTGGTTGCGCGCCGCATTGGCCTGACGGCTGTTGTCGTCGAAGGCCGAGGTGTTCGGCAGCTCGACATCCTGCACGTCGCCGTTGCGCGCGCTGGCATCCGCCACGGCGTGCTGTTCGAGCAGATCACGCCATTGCTGCCATTCCTCGCGCAGCTGCAGGGCGTGCAGTTCATCCAGACGCTGCTCGCGACGCTTGAGAATGCCGGTCCAGCGACGACGCATGCCGTCGCCCCGCTTGCCGCGCGGCAGCGGGCCGAGGGTGTCGGCTTCCTTCAGGGCGTCATCGAGCAGGGCGGCGTCTTCCAGCGTCTCCGGCTCCCAGCTGTCGAGGCGCTCGATCAGCGCCTGCCACTGATCCAGGCGTGCCTGCTCGCGGCTGTCGCGGTCTTCGCGGTCCTGATCGCGTGCAGCGAAGATACGGTCACACGCCGCGCGGAAGGCGGCCCACAGGCGTTGCTCTTCGCCCTTGGGCGCGCGGCCCATCTCGCGCCAGCGACTCTGCAGTGCCTTGGCCTGTTCGGCGCGGGCACGTGCCGGTGAGTCCTCGTTGGCCAGCGCCTCGACGGCATCGACCAGTGCCTGCTTGGCGGCGGCGATCTGGCCCGCGCGGCTGTCGATCAGCCCCTGCAGTGCCGTCAGCGCCTCACCGAAGCGATGCGACAGCTGGCGACCGGGGCCTGCGG
The DNA here is from genome assembly GCF_045066615.1 of Cobetia sp. Ld8. Classification (NCBI taxonomy): domain Bacteria; kingdom Pseudomonadati; phylum Pseudomonadota; class Gammaproteobacteria; order Oceanospirillales; family Halomonadaceae; genus Cobetia; species Cobetia sp. Ld8. The sequence continues at coordinate 25,505 of NZ_JBISHF010000005.1, forward strand.
GCACCGGCGTGTGGCGACGCCATTCCTCACGGGCGCGATCACGGATCTGGCGCAGGGAGTCGGGGTCGGCATCGTCCATGGCGTGGCCGTTGAGTGATTCGAGCTGCTCGCAGAGCGCTTCGCGCATGGCCAGATTGTGTTCACGCAGCTGCTTGCGCGATTCGCGGTAATCCCGCAGGCGCAGCTTGATGGCGTCAGAGGCGGTGCGGAAGGCCTGGCTGGCATCGCGGCTGGCGGCCGCATCACCCAGCTCGCGCCATTGCTGAATCAGCTGCTGGTGCTGGCGGTCGCGCTGCTCATCGCTGATGTCATCGCGCTCGCTCAGGGTGGTGATGGCCTCGAGCAGCTGCTCGCGCTTGGGCGCCGCGACGAAGTTCTGCCAGTCACGGAGTTCCGCGACACGCGCGCCCAGCTGGCGCAGGCGGGTCTGGCGGGCATTGTCGAGCTGGCCTTCGGTGCGATCGCGCAATGAGCGATGCAGGCGGCTGGCCGGCTTGAGCTTGCCGGCATCGAGATCCGCTTCCAGGCGAGCCAGTTCGGCATCCAGTGCGTCCAGATCCAGGCTCGCCTTGCCGTCGGCCGCGCGGGAGGCGTCAGCTGACTCGGCGTCTTGTGCAGGGCTGCCATCGAGCGCGTCCTGCTCCTGCGCTGCCTCTGTCGGCTCTTCCGGCTGCGCCGCGCTGATTGCCTGACGTACCGCGCTCAGGCTGGCGGTCTGCGGCAGACCCGCAGGCCAGGCCACTTCGCTTTCCAGACGACGCAGCTGGTCGATGTCATTGTCGACCAGCGCGGCATCCAGCTCGCCCTGGCACAGCTGATGGCGATGCCAGGCATCGAGGGCATCCTGCAGCTGCTGTTGCAGGCGCTGCTGACGTTCGAGCAGTTCGGCCGGGGCCGAGAACTGGTCGGTCAACTCGCTCCAGCGCTCTCCCTGCAGACGGCGCTGGGCCTGCAGGCTGGCGAAGTCGTGGTCATTGACGCAGTCGCGGCTGTAGAGGTCTTCCCGCGCCTGATCCACGGCGCTGAGAATCTCTTCCAGGTGCGTGTTGAGGTTGGCGCTCAGGCGCTCATGGGCGCGAATGGCTTCCTCGCGGGCCTCATGGTCACTGATGACCTTGTGCGCCTGCTGGCGCGCCTCTTCGAAGCGCTGTTGAATCTCGTAGTCCGCGGCCGGCAGACGCTCCCACTCGCGCAGCAGCGAGCGGTAACGCGAGGGCACGCTGTCTTCCCACGCCTGACGCGGCAGCTTCTCCATCTGGCGCAGCAGGTTGTCGCGGCTGGCGGCCAGCGCGTCGGCCTGCTGGGCATCGGCACGGCGCTGGGCGAGGGTGTCGCGCGCCTGACGCTGCACGTGACGGTCTCGCTTGGCATCGCGCACCAGACGCTCGAGGCCGGCCTGGCTGGTGATGCGGGCGGCAGCGGCATGGCGCACGGCGGCGATGGTGTTGTGGCAGGCCTGATGGATCAGCGCCTCTTCATCTTCCAGACGGCTCAGTGCGGTCAGACGCAGTTGCTGGTTGTCGCCGCGGGATGCCACGGCCGACAGCAGTTCGCTATCGTCCAGGCGCTCGACCAGCTGTTCACGGCTCAACAGTGAGGGCGCATCCTGGCCGCCGCTCAACAGTTCGATCAGGCGCTCGCGTACCAGGCCATCGGCGCGGTCGAGCAGCGGCAGCAGACGCTCGGGAGATTGCATGCGCGTCAGGGCGGCATGGCGCACTTCCAGGGCATCATCTTCGAGAATCAGGGTCTCCAGGATCTTGCGCTGGTCTGGAATCTCCGGATCAAGCTGGTCAGTGGCAGCGGAGCGAATGGCAGGGTTGGCGTGTTGCCAGCGAGGAGTGAACAGGCGGCCAGTGAGGCGGGAGAGCAGTCCGGTCATGAGAGAGCGGTTATCCAGGCAAAAAATAGAGGGGCGCAACAATTGGCCGCACACTCGGCGGGTGCAATCGGGTGGGCACGACGGAGTGGGCGGAGTGACGGCGCATGAATTTCGTCACCCCGCTATCTTACCAGTCACAGCCCCCCGTTGTGTGGTATCGCATGTCGATCGATGTGCCTTATTGCACGCGCGCGGCGGCGTGCAGGGCGACCGGCGGCGGGTGACAGGTCGGCAAGTGAGCCACGTCGTAGGCTCGCGACACCTGACAGTGCCTGCTGCTGGCCGTATCATCAGTTGCAGCACTGTGTTCGCTCACATAGTTTTGTACGTTACCGCTATGCCATTCAGTGTCTGTCATTCATGCTCGGCGCCTATCAAGCAGTCGCTGTGCCGTGTGCGACGGCGAGCTATGTTATTCAGGTGGCCTTTCCAATCGAGGGTCGCCTTGAGGATGCCGTGAACAGCACGTGCATCATCAAGAGTGTCGGAGGGCTTCGACACTCCTTACGCAACCGGAGTCAGGTCATGAGTCTCAGTACGGACAGGGCCCCTCAGGCCTTCACCTTCAAGGGCGGCATGCTGCCGATGACGGTCATGGAGCTGGTCAGCGGTGATCCGGAGCAGATCCGTGCTCAGCTGGCCAGCAAGCTCAGCCAGTCGCCGGCCTTCTTTCAACATACGCCGGTGGTGCTGAGCGTCGAGAAGCTCGACGAGCCGCATCTGGCGCTGGAGCGCATCTGTGCCGTCTGCCGTGGCCACAAGCTGTTGCCGGTCGCGGTGCGTGGCGGTGGAGACCCGGTGCGTCAGTCCGCCTGGGCGTTGGGGCTGGGGTGGTTCCCGCCGCAGGAGAATCGCGGGCGCTCCCTCGAGTCCGTGCCGCCGGTGGCCGTTGAACCGGTCGCCGAACCTGCCGAGGCAGTCGCGGACAGTGCGGCCGAGAAAGCGGAGCCAGCCCACGCCAGCAAGGTGTATCGCGGCACGGTGCGCTCGGGCCAGCAGGTCAGCGCACCGGAGGGCGATCTGGTCATCATCGGCGCGGTGAATGCCGGCGCCGAGATCCTGGCCGCCGGCAGTGTGCACATCTATGGCGCTCTGCGTGGCCGCGCGCTGGCGGGTATCCATGGCGATCGCAACGCCAGCATCTACTGCAAGGAACTGCACGCCGAGCTGCTCTCGGTGGCCGGAACCTACAAGCGGCTCGATGACATCGACAATCGCCTGCTGGGTGCCAATGTCGAAGTCGTGCTTGAACACGACCAACTCTGTATCGCACGACTCGGCTGACCCCAGCACTGTGTTCTGAACGATATCCAATATTTACAGGTGATCCTCGCTCGGCGAGGGACTCTCAGCAAGGAAGATACCTTTGGCCAAGATTATCGTAGTGACGTCAGGCAAGGGCGGAGTCGGCAAGACGACCAGCGCCGCCGCCATTGCCACCGGACTGGCTTTGCGCGGCAACAAGACCGTAGTGATCGATTTCGATGTGGGCCTGCGTAACCTGGACCTGATCATGGGCTGCGAGCGCCGTGTGGTCTATGACCTGGTCAACGTCATCCAGGGCGAAGCCAATCTCAAGCAGGCCCTGATCCGCGACAAGCGCATCGACAACCTGCACATCCTTCCGGCCTCCCAGACCCGTGACAAGGACGCGCTGACGCTGGAAGGCGTCGAGAAGGTGCTCGACGCGCTGCGCGAGGAGTTCGACTACGTCATCTGTGACTCGCCGGCCGGTATCGAGCGCGGTGCCCAGCTGGCGATGTACTTCGCTGACGAGGCCGTGGTGGTGACCAACCCGGAAGTCAGCTCGGTACGTGACTCCGACCGCATCATCGGTCTGCTGTCTTCCAAGACGCGTCGCGCCGAGAATGGCGACACCCCGGTGCGTGAACACCTGCTGATCACCCGTTACCATCCGGCGCGCGTCACCGGCGGTGACATGCTCAACCTGACCGATATCCAGGAAATCCTGTCGATCCCGCTGATCGGCCTGATTCCGGAATCCGACGCCGTGCTGCGCGCGTCCAACCAGGGTGTGCCGGTCACGCATGACCAGAAGAGCGATGCCGGCCAGGCGTACGTGGATTGCGTGTCCCGCCTGTTGGGCGAGGAAGTGCAGCTGCGTTTCCATGAAGTCGAGAAGCGCGGTCTGCTGGCCAGAATGTTTGGAGGGGGGCGCAAGTGAAATTACTGGATTTTCTGAAGCGAGAGCGCAAGAAGACCGCCAATGTCGCCAAGGAGCGGCTGCAGATCATCGTCGCGCACCAGCGTAGCCAGCGTGACCAGCCGGATTACATGCCGATGCTGGAGCGTGAGCTGCTCGAGGTGATTCGCAAGTATGTGCAGGTCGACCAGGATGCCATCAACATCTCGCTGGACCGCGAAGACGACTGCTCGGTGCTGGAACTCAACGTCACTCTGCCGCGCCCCGGCGAGGCCTGAGTTCGCGGGGCGTCGGGTGCTTGCCACCTGAGGCGTTGCCGAGCGGGCATCGCCTGCGACGTCCCGACCCAGCCCATGCCCATTGCCTGCCAGAGCACCGTGCCAGCCTTGCTGGAGACGGTGCTCTGGCACGTTCATTTTTCGACCGCCCGCGTGGAGACATCCTGTGGCAGAGCCCACCTTCCTGTGGCACGACTACGAGACCTTCGGCGCCGACCCGCGCCGTGACCGTCCTTCGCAGTTCGCGGCCATCCGTACCGATGCTGACTTCAATGAGATCGGCGAGCCGCTGACCCTCTATTGCAAGCCGGCCGATGACTTCCTGCCCCAGCCGATGGCGTGTCTGATCACCGGCATCACCCCGCAGCAGGCCGAGCGTCGCGGCATCCCCGAGGCCGAGTTCGCCGGGCGCATCAATGACGAGATGAGCGTGCCGGGGACCTGCACGCTGGGCTACAACAGCCTGCGCTTCGATGATGAAGTCAGCCGTCATCTGTTCTACCGCAACTTCCTCGACCCCTACGGACGTGAGTGGCAGAACGGCAATTCGCGCTGGGACCTGATTGATGTCGTGCGCGCCTTCCATGCCCTGCGCCCGGAAGGCATCGAATGGCCCAAGCGTGAAGATGGTGCGCCCAGCTTCCGTCTGGAGCATCTGACGGCGGCCAATGGCATCGAGCACGCCGGCGCGCATGACGCGCTGGTGGATGTGCGCGCCACCATCGCGCTGGCACGCCTGCTCAAGTCGCGCAATGCGCGGCTGTTCGATTACCTGCTCAAGCTGCGCAACAAGCGCCATGTCGCCAGCCTGCTGGATATCGGCGCACGCAAGCCGATGCTGCACATCTCGCGTCGCTATCCGGCCTCGCGGGCCTGTGGCGCGCTGGTGGTGCCGCTGGCGGAGCATCCTTCGAATGCCAATGGCGTGATCGTCTATGACCTCTCGGTAGACCCGGCACCGTTGATGGAGCTGTCACCGGAAGAGATACGTGCCCGTGTCTTCGCCAGTGCCGATGACCTCGCGGAAGGCGAGGAGCGGATTCCGCTCAAGGTCATCCATCTCAACAAGAGTCCGGTGCTGCTGCCGGCCAATGCGCTCAAGGATGTGTCCGGGCCGCATGAGGGCGAGTACGGCGAGATCGCCGCGCGCTTCAAGATCGACCCCGCCCAGTGTCGCGTGCACTGGAAGTGGCTGAAGGACAACGCCGGTGTCGGCGTGAAGGTGGCGCAGGTATTCGCCGAGGCGCCGCCGGCCGGCCCGGCTGATCCGGACTTGATGCTCTATTCCGGTGGCTTCTTCTCGCCCGCGGACCGCAAGGAGATGGAGCGTGTGCGCGCCACCCATCCCGAGGCGCTCGACGATACGCCGTTCGCCTTCCAGGATGGACGGCTCGAGGAGATGCTGTTCCGCTATCGCGCGCGCAGCTACGGCTACACGCTCAACTCCGCCGAGCGCGAACGCTGGGAGCAGTGGCGCTGGGAGCGCATGAACGATGAACAGGTCGCGAGCCTGACCGTGAAGGGCTTCGTCAGCGAGATCCAGCGGCTGGCCCAGAGCGAACAGGACCCGGACCGCGTGCAGATTCTCGAAGAACTGGCGATGTACGTGGAAGGCATCATGCCGCCGCAGGCCTTCGGCTGATGACGGGCTAGCCGGCCTGCAGTACTTGCCGGCAAGGCATGAATGAACAAGACCCCGACGCGGTTATTGAACTGCACCTCGTCGGGGTCTTGTCGTTTCAGGCGCCCATCCGGTGAGGATCGGCGCCTTGTTTGCCCGTCAAGCCGCTGGCGGGCCGTCGAGACTCAATGCTGAGCATTGCCGCTGGCCTCGGCTGAGGGTGCCGCCAGGGTCGCGCCTGTCTCGGCGCGCGGCGCCTCGGGCAGCGGCGGCAGGTCCAGTTCCGTGAGGCGCTGGTCGAAGTCGCTGGGCGTGCCGGGGTCGAAGGCCAGTTCCAGCGCGCTGGAGTCATTCAGCTGCTGCCAGATGGCGCGGATATCCTGCGCGCTGACCTGTTCGACGGCCGCGACCAGTTGCTGGCGGCGGTCAAAGCCTGTCCAGCCGAAGCTCAGCTCGCTCCAGTTGCGCGCTGCCAGCTCGGACAGCTTGCGGGGCTTCTGGGTCAGGCTGTCGACGACGGCGTCACGGTAGCTGGCAAGCGCGGCCTCATCCAGCGACTGCACGTGGCTGTCGAAGCGGGTGAGGAAGGCATCCATGCGCGAAAACAGCGTCTTGCTGTCCTTGGATGGCGACTGCACCAGCAGGCTCAGCCCCGGCGCATCCAGCATGGGCGAATAGCGTGCGGAGACGATATAGCCGAGTTGCTCCTCGGTGCGCAGCTGGCTGTAGAAGGGCGCTTCGAGCAGCTGACCCAGCACCGCGATGCGTGCCTGGGACTGCAGCGTGCGGTCCTTGCCCTGCAGGTAGCGCAGGGCGCCGGCATCGCCGCGTGTGCTGTCCGGGCGCAGTACCGTGTGCTGTGTGACCTGACGCACTTCCAGGTCTGGCACCGCCTCGCGCGTGATGCGCGGCGCAAGCCCGTTGATCACCAGCTGGCCGGTCTCGCGGGCCTGGTCGGCGGTCAGATTGCCGGTCACCATCGCCTGCACGTGCAGCTTGGCAAGGAAGCGCTTGCGGAAGCTGTCCAGTGACTGGGCGTCGATCTTGTCCAGGGCCGCCAGTTGTTGCGCGGCGGTGCTCGGCAGGCCGACCAGCGTTTCACTGAGGCTGCGGCCCAGGCGCGTGTAGAGCGGTGCCTGAACGCGGTTCTGCAGGCTGCGACGCAGGCGTTGAGTGATGCGCTCCAGGGTGGCGGGGGCCATCTCGCCATTCACCAGCTGGTCGAGCACTTCACGCATTTCCGGCTGCTGACCATCGCGCCAGCCACTGAACTGCAGGGTGATGCCACGTCCATGGGCATAGACCAGCGCATCCTGCCCGGCCAGACGTGCCGGATACAGACGCGCGTTGAGGCTGTCATTCAGCCATGCCGCCAGCACCTGACTCATGGCCTGGTCATCCACCGAGCGACTGACGTCGGGATTGAGCAGGCCGAAGCGCCATTCGGCCTTCGGCACGCCGAAGCTCGCATCACCCTGATACCAGAGCTCGGCACCGGGCTCATCGATCAACTGACTCGGCTTGGCGTCGGGCAGGTCGAGTACGCGGAAGTCCTTGGCCAGATAGGGGTTGGGACTGGGCAGCGCCAGCTGGCTGGCAAGGGGGTCGCCGCCGGCGGTCTGAGCAGTGGCATCCGCCGTCAGGCGCGTCAGGGTGTAGGGCGCCTTGAACCACTCGCCCTGTTGATCCCCCTCCACCTGTGGGCCGGAGTAGACCTCCAGCAGGTTGTCGGGTGTCAGACGAGCGAGGGTGTCCTTGATCAGGTCCGGATCGAAGTCCTGCATCAGGTAGGGCGCCGCCAGCACGTCCTCGATCGGATAGCGCGTCATCATCATCGCCAGATTGCTGGCCAGATTGACCGGCGAACTGCGCTGCTGGAAGCGGAAGCTCTGCTCGCCCAGCTGTGCCTGTTCGGTATAGCGCCAGTCGTTGATGCCCTCAGCGCGGATCAGCGCCAGATAGTCGAACAGCGCGGCACGGATCTCCGCCTGATGCTGCGCGCCTTCCGGGGTCAGGCTGATGTCGACGCTGAGCAGGGCATGCTCGCCATCACTGAGGCCACCGCCGGCCGAGAGGCCATCTGCCCAGCCCTTGTCCTTTAGCACCGCGAGCAGACTGCCTTCGCCCTCATGACCGATCAGGTTGGCCAGGTAGCTGACCGGCTGTGAGCGGTAGTGGGCAATCGGGTCGTCGATGGGGAACATGAACGACAGCTTGCGCTCCTGCTTGAGCGCCTTGACCTCGAGGCGTGCCGGCAGCTCGTCACCGCTGGCCAGGGGCGTGGTGATCTCGGGGCGCGACAGCCCGCGGTCGGGCACATCACTGAAGTTGTCGCGTGCCAGCTGTTCGAGCGTTTCCAGCGACTGCGGCCCGACCAGGGACAGGCGCATCACGTTGGCGCCGTAGTGAGCCTGATAGAAGTCGACCAGTCGCTGGCGCAGGCTGCCGGCCTCGGTGTCCTTGAGGGTCTCGAGGCTGCCGACACTGAAGCGGTTGAAGGGGTGTTGCGGGTTGAGGGCCGCCTCGACAGCCTCGTAGATGCGCCGGCCATCGTCCTGCAGGCGTGCCTGATACTCGGAATTGACCGCATGGCGCTCGCGATCCACGTAGTCGGCATTGAACTGCGGGGCGACGAAGAAGCGTGCAAAGCGCGGCAGTGCCTCATCGAAGGCATCCGGGTCGATGTCGAAGAAGTAGTTGGTGTCCTGGCTGGCGGTGAAGGCGTTGTGCTGGCCGCCATGCTTGGTGATGAAGTCCTGGTAGGCATCCGGCTTCGGATAACGATCGGTGCCGAGGAACAGCATGTGCTCCAGGAAGTGTGCCAGCCCCGGGACATCGTCGGGGTCCTGGGCGCTGCCGACTTCGACATCGACGGCGGCGGCGGCCTTGTCGGCCTTGGCATCACTGACCAGCAGGACCCTGAGGCCGTTGTCGAGGGTCAGGCTGCGATAGAGTCGCTGGTCGTTCTCGCTCTTGATGACGGGACTGGCCTGCTCGGCTCTGGCGGGCGCCGTGCTTGAGGCGGAGTTGGCGGCCGGCGCGAGGGACGACGCGGGCGCGGAAGCCGGGCGGGTATCGGCATGGCTGATGGCCGGCGCCAGGCCACTCATGACGATGGCGGCAATGGCCGTGCTCAGTGCAAGAGGGCGAAATCCTGAAGGCAGTGACATCTTCTCTCCTGATTCATGCCACCGCTGCTCGGGCAGGTGGCGCTGACTCGGTGATGGTTCTCATTGGGCGAACATGCGCGCGAGGCGGTAGAGCGATGCAGTGCCGCCATCCTCGATACGTGCCGTCGGCGCAGGCGGATTCAGGTCAGCATCGGGCCGGTGGGGTGCGCGACGCTCCACTCCTGATGCTCGGGGTCGTTGACGAGGCGTGCGACCGGGAAGGCGGCCAGGCTGGCGTTCGGCGTCAGCATGCTGCGTACCGTCTCCAGCGGCGTCTCGGCATTCAGCCAGTCGCGTACCTGATGCGGCGCAATCACGGCGGGCATGCGATCGGTCAGGCGTGACGTGACCCCGGCACACTCGACACTGATCAGCGCGAAGCTGTCGCGACCCTCGGGGGGCAGCCCCTCCATCAGGGGGGCGCTGAAGTGGCGCGTCCACAGGGCGGCCAGCAACAGCGGGGCGCGGGTCGGGTGCGTGACCAGAAACGGCTGCTTCATGCGCGGTTGTTCCTTCCACACATAGACACCGCCGACGGGGATCAGTGCCCGCTGGCTGATGAACGACTCGCGGAACATGCGTCGCGTTTCCAGCGACTCTGCCCGCGCCACGTGCGGGGCGTGGTCCATGATCTCCAGCCAGCTGGGTGTCAGGCCCCAGAGTGCCGGCACCAGGCGCAGGCGGGGGCCTTCCAGGCGCAGCATCGAGGCGGGCATGCGCGGGGCGCGATTGGCGCTGACCAGCAGTTCGCTGCGCAACTGGCGTTCGAGCGCGGGAGTCGCCAGCGACCCGAACAGTTCGTCGAGGGGCAGGTCAGCGGGGTAGGGGGGGATATACAGACGACCGGCCACGAGAATCCTTTGAGGCGATGAGGCGAAGGGAACATGCAGCGGCAGCTGCTGCCTGAGATGGGGTGTGGATCGCGCTGCACGCCACGGATGCCAGCATGCCACACCTTGGTGGTGCTTGCGTTTGTGCTCAGTCTCGATATGCTGGACGGAAACACTGTTCGATTCAATGACCGATACGGGGTGCTCCAAGAGATGCCCGCAAGGCGTCGCAACCCTTTGCCCACCCGTGCTGTCCGAACACACACCGCGTCAGATTCGCTACGCGGTAACGCATCTCAAGCATCAGAGGAATTCGATGGCCCGTCCACGTCAGCATGCACCGGAAGCGCTGCATGCGCGGGTAATGGAGACCTGCGATGAATGGCTCAAAGAGCAGCCCGTTCACGCCCTGTCTCTGCGCAACCTGGCTCGCGAAGTCGGTTGTGCGCCCAGCACCCTGCTCAAGCTTTATGGCAGCTTCGGCAACCTGCTCCAGCACGTCAATCTGGCGACGCTGGACAGGCTGCGCGATGCGATAGCCGGACAGGAGACGCCGAGTCCTTCGGAGCGCCTCAAGGCCTTGGCGCGCGCCTACTGGGGCTTCGCCCAGCGCGACCCTTACCGCTGGCAGCTGCTGTTCGACTTCCCGCTCGCGCAGGAAGGGGAGCTGGACCAGCGTCAGAACGCGATGATCGAAGGGCTGTTCGAACGTGTGGAGGGGGCCTTGGTCGAGTACGCCCCACGCGTCGAGTCCGTCGAGGCCAAGCGCATGGCGCGCACGCTGTGGGGTAGCGTGCACGGTCTGGTGCAGCTGGGCATGAACGAGCGTCTGGGACTCTGGCAGGGGCAGCCACTGGAAGTGACGGAGCTGCTCGATCAGTTGCTGGACACCATGTTGGCGGGGCTCAAGGTACGCAGCGAGGCTGCGTGTGCGGGGGATGCCACGGAAGCTGGCAAATGAGTCGAGAACTGCTCCGGCGACCCCGCTTTGCGCCCTTCTTCTGGACCCAGGCCCTCGGGGCCTTCAATGACAATCTGTTCAAGAACGCCTTGCTGCTGCTGATGACCTTCGTGGTCATCGAGCAGCGGGGCTGGGACACCGGCATCGTCAACAACCTGGCGGCCGGTCTGTTCATCCTGCCTTTTCTGCTGTTCTCCGCCTGGGGCGGCCTGTTGGCTGATCGCCTCGACAAGCAGCGCCTGATCGTGCGACTCAAGTGGCTGGAGCTGGCCACCATGAGCGTGGCGGCCGGCGCCTTGATCTTCGAAGCCTGGGAGTTGCTGCTGGCGCTGCTGTTCATGATGGGCACCCAGTCGGCGCTCTTCGGTCCGGTCAAGTACGCCATCCTGCCCCAGCACCTCAAGCCGGATGAGCTGGTCAGCGGCAATGCCTGGGTCGAGCTGGGCACCTTCCTCGCCATCCTGATCGGTACCCTTGCCGCCGCGGCCTTGATGGCACTGGGCGGCGAGCTGGCACGCTGGGCGCTGTCCGCGTCGCTGGTCTCCCTGTCCCTTCTGGGCGTGATGGCGGCCGGCAAGATTCCGCCGGCCCCCTCCGCTTCGCCCGGCCCCGTGCCGTGGCGTCCGCTCTCCGGCAGCATCGCGGTGATGCGTGAAGGGCTGAGCAATCGCCGGCTTCGCTGGGCGCTGCTGGGCATCAGTGCCTTCTGGTTCCTCGGCGCCAGCTATCTGACGCAGTTGCCGGCCTATGCGCGCGATATCGTGCATGGGGCTGAAGGGGCGACCTCTGCCTTGCTGGCGGCCTTTGCCATCGGTATCGGGCTGGGGTCGCTGGCCTGTGAGCGTGTCTCGCGCGGGCGTCTCGAGACGGGACTGGTGCCCTTCGGCGCGTTGATCATCTTCGCTGGCGGGGTGGATCTTGCCCTGCGCCCGGCACTGGCCGAGGCACAGATGGCCACGCCCTTGATCGAGCTGCTGGGCATCGCCGGTTTCTGGCGCATGTGGCTGGATCTCGGTGTCATCGGCTTCGGCGGCGGCCTCTATATCGTGCCGCTTTACACCCTGCTGCAGATCCGCAGTCCTGAAGATCACCGCGCGCGCATGATCGCGGCCAACAACGTGCTCAATGCCCTGCTGATGGTGCTGTCGGCCGGTGCCGGCATTCTGGTGCTGGGCGTGATGGGGCGCGATATCCCGGACTTCCTGCTGCTGCTGTCCCTGATCAGCGGGCTGATCGCGGTGGTCTGCATGCTGCGTGACCCGCGACCCTTCCTGCGCCTCAATATCTTCATCCTCATCCATCTGATGTATCGCCTGCACCTCAAGGGGCGCTGGCGGATACCGGCGGAAGGGGCGGCGCTGGTGGTGTGCAATCACGTCAGCTTCATGGATGCGCTGATTCTGGGCGGGGCCAGTCCACGCCCGCTGCGTTTCCTGATGGATGCCGAGATCTATCACTCGCCGTGGCTGAAGTGGTTCTTCCGCATCGCCGGGGCGATTCCGGTGGACTCCTCGCGCAAGGACCCGGCCGGCGTTCGCCGCTCGCTGGAGGAAGTCGGCAAGGCGCTGCGCGAGGGAGAAGTCGTGATGATCTTCCCCGAGGGCAAGCTGACGCGTGACGGTGAGGTCGGTCGCTTCCGGCGCGGGCTGGAGTTGATTCTGGCGCGTGATCCGGTGCCGGTGATTCCGATGGCGCTGGGCGGTCTGTGGGGCTCCTGGTTTTCCCACGGCGGCGGGCCTGCCTTCGCCAAGTTTCCGCGGCGCCTGCGCGGGCGGGTAGAGCTGTGCGTCGGGCGTACCTTTGACCCTGTCGGCACCAAGGCGGTGGAGCTCGAAGAGGCGGTGCGTGATCTGCATCGCAAGGCGACACGGCTGGCGCGCTCCCGCTAGCCCTTCAATTTTTTTAGTGCTGCATGAAAATGCCGCCAATGCCGACACGATCGTCAGGCAGGGGCGGCATTTCACGTTCTGGCGACCAGCAGATAGCCACTGGTGGTGAGCGCGGCGTCGCGTCAGTCGCTGGACTGCTCGGAGGGAGCGGTGTGGCGCGTGACCCAGAAGCCGAAGCCGCCGATGGCCCAGGCGCCCAGCATGACCAGCGGCACCGCCAGCATGTCATCGCCGCTCAGCCACAGGCTGGCCAGGGCGCCATAGAGACCGCCGCCGAGATACAGCACCGTGCCGGAGATGGCATTGGCGGCACCATGGCCACGTGCGAACAGCGACTGGTAGTCGGCCATCACGTTGGGCGTGATCATGCCGCCGGCGCCCAGCACGAACAGGATGCCCGGAATCAGGGTGGCGACCTGGACGTTGTCGGTGATGACCAGCGAGATCAGCCAGGTGATGCCGATCCCCTGCATGCACAGCGCCACCTGAACCAGCTTGCGCGTGCGCAGATGCTTGAGGCCGAAGTGGTTGAGGCGGTTGCCGATCAGCATCGCGCCGACATTGGCGCCGAAGGCCAGCGCGAACTCACCGGAGTTCAGCCCCAGCACGCCCTGATAGAGATAGCTCGCGTTGGTCAGGAAGGTGAACATGATGCCGGGTCCGCACAGCAGCAGCATCAGGTGCCCGGGGACGCCGCGCGTGGTCAGTACCGTGCGATAGCTGGCCAATGCGCCGCGCAGGCTGAGCGGTGAACGCTCGCTGGCAGGCAGGGTCTCCGGCAGCCATTGGCGAATGGCGACTCCGGCGATCACGCCATAGACGGCCAGGCCGATGAAGACCATCTGCCAGGTGCTCAGTGCCAGGATGAGAGCGCCGAGGCTGGGGGCGACCAGCGGTGCTGCCATCAGCACCATCATGACGTTGGTCATCAGGCGCGCGGCGTCCTTGCCGGTCGCGACATCGCGCACCACGGTGCGAGAGACGCCGCCGGTCATGCCGGTCGCGATCCCCTGCAGGACACGGAAGACCATCAGCCATTCCAGGCTATGCGTCATGGCGCAGCCGAGACTCGCGATCAAGAACAGCACGATGCCGCCCAGCGCGATCGGGCGACGGCCCAGGCTGTCCGACAGCGGGCCACCACTCAGCTGACCGAAGGCGTAGCCGGCCAAAAAGAAGGTGATGGTCAGACCGAGACGGGAGTGATCGACACCGAATTCCGCGGCCATGGCGGGGATAGCGGGCAGGAAGGCATCCATCGATAGCGGGGCGAGCGCCACCATCAGGGCCAGCAGCACGGTGAAGTGAGGTTGTCGATGCAGGGCGGGTGTCGTCGTTGGGGCGGAAGCTGAAGTCATGAGGGCCATTCGAAGGTTGTGGGGCATTGCAGGGGGAGCGGTGAGTCAGCCTGCTCTGGCGCAGGTCCGTGACGTCTGGCGCTGGCGGGCAGCGCGAACGCGCACAGCATAGCGTGGGTTCGGGCCGCTTGCGTGTCGTGGTCTGCAACACCGTATTGCAGCTGGTTCTTGCACCTGAGCAGCTGTGTCTGAGCACCTGCAAATGAGTACCTGCAAATGAGCACCTGGGCGAGTTGCCGTGCCCCAGACGCGACAGGCCCGCCAATTGGCGGGCCTGTCGTCGAGAGTGCCGTGCTGCGTGGCAATGCGGGTGGGCGTCAGCTGCGCGTGGTGCGAGCCGCCTGCCAGCAGCGTGCCGAGGTGATCTGGTTGTCCTTCACCTGCTGGATCTCGATGCGCGTGGTGCCGATGGCGAGACTGGCCGGGGCATCCGGGAAGGATTCCAGATGTTCCAGAATCAGGCCGTTGAGCGTCTTGGGGCCGTCAGTCGGCAGCTGCCAGCCGATGGCCTTGTTGATCTCGCGGATGTTGGCGGTGCCTTCGATCACGTAGCTGCCGTTGTCCTGCGGGTGGATCTCCTGATGCGTACCGGCGACATCGGTGGTGAACTCGCCGACGATCTCCTCGAGGATGTCCTCCAGCGTTGCCAGCCCCTGCACATCGCCATACTCGTCGACCACGATGCCGATGCGGCGCTTCTGCTTCTGGAAGTTGAGCAGCTGGGTGTGCAGCGGCGTGGATTCCGGGATGAAGTAGGGCTCGCGGGCTTCCTGGATGATGGAGGCCTTGGTGACCTCGTCCAGCGACAGGAAACGCGCCGCGTTGCGCAGGTGCAGGATGCCGATGATGTTGTTGATGTCGCCCTTGTAGACCGGCACCCGCGTGTGCTGACTGGCGCGGATATGGCTGAGGATTATGTCGAGGTCATCGTCCAGGTCGATGCCGAAGATCTCCTGACGCGGCACCATGATGTCATCGACGGTGACGTTCTCGAGATCGAGAATCGACAGCAGCATGCCCTGGTGGCGACGCGGGATCATGCTGCCGGCTTCGTGGACCACGGTGCGCAGCTCGTCGCGGGTCAGGCTGTCGGCGCCGCCGCTGACATCGCGCACGCCGAACAGGCGCAGCAGGCCATTGGAGATGCCATTGACCAGCCAGACCAGCGGGTAGAGCAGCTTGAGCAACGGTTCCAGCACCAGCGAGGCCGGATAGGCGATGCGCTCCGGGTTCACGGCGGCCATGGTCTTGGGCGTCACTTCGGCAAAGATCAGCACCACGATGGTCAGCACGGCGGTCGAGACGGCCGGGCCCGAGACATCACCGAAGTAATGGATCGCGATGATGGTCGCCAGCGAGGCGGCCAGGTTGTTGACGAAGTTGTTGCCGATCAGGATGACGCCGATCAGGCGGTCCGGACGGGAAAGCAGGCGGGTAACACGCTTGGCGCCGCGCTCACCGCCCTTGGCGCGGTGACTGAGACGGTAGCGGTTGATCGACATCATGCCGGTCTCGGAACTCGAGAAGAAGGCAGACAGGATGATCAGGATGACCAGTAGGCCGAACAGCAGCCCCAACGGGGTGTCGTCGCTCAAGAGTGAAGGGTCCTCGGTGGCGGATTTAGGCGCATGATACTGACACGCTCGCTGCAATGCATCAGGCGCAGCGAGCGATCTCTGTCGGGGTGGCAGGGCTTAGTGGGAAAATACCACTTGCAGCACGAACTTGGTGCCGAAGAAGGCCAGCGCCAGTACCAGGCAGCCGCCCAGTGTCCAGCGGGCGGCACGCTGGCCGCGCCAGCCCAGCACGTGATGCCCGAACAGCAGCACGGCGAAGATGATCCAGGCACCGAGGCTGAGCACCGTCTTGTGAGCCAGATGCTGGGCGAACATGTTGTCCAGATAGATGGTGCCGCTGATGATCGACACGCTGAGCAGGATCATGCCGGCCCAGATCAGCTCGAACAGCGCGCGTTCCATGCTGGTTAGTGCCGGCAGTACCTGGACGATGCCGCGGGTATGGCGCTTCTTGAGCGCGTGCTGTTGCAGCGACAGCAGCCCGGCCTGCATGGCCGCGATGCTGAAGAAGGCCAGCGCCGCCACCGAGGTGAAGATGTGGGCGACCAGACCGGGGGAGAGCGGGTTCTCGGTGGTGGCGCTCGGCAGGTTCATCACGCCGAGCACGCAGGCGGCGGCGACCGGGAACAGCGCCGCGCCCCCGGCGATCACCGGCTTGAACAGGCTGGCGGTCACCAGCAGCAGGCAGATGGCCCAGCTGACCAGCGAAGCGCTCTCGAACAGTCCGAGGTGCAGCGCGCCACCGTGGTTGAGCGTGACCCAGACGATGACGGCATGGCAGGCGACGGCGATCAGCGCCAGACTGCGCACCAGACGCGTGCGTGCCGGGACGCGGCGTGTCAGGGTAAGGCCCTGCCAGAGGCCGGCGCCGAGATAGAAGATGATGGCCAGAAAGGCAAAAGGCAGAGCCTGCATGTGCTGTTGTCCAGGTGCCGGAGGGTAGCGGGAGATCAGGCCTCGCATGAGGCACTGTCTATCTGCAGAGACTATACCGAATGCGCCGCCGGGATTGCATCCACTCGCGGTGTCCTGTCGCGTGCTCTCGCGGGCGATGAGGCCTGCGCGGCGACAGACTCCGCATTGCATGACGATTGTCGGCGCTGCTTCCTTCATGCATGTCATCGCCAGGATGGCGACTTGCAAGTCTTGCATGCATGGAGACACGGCCGCCCTGTGCGTATAATGCGCGACAGGATAACCATTCACGCGCTGGGGCGTCATGCCGTGCGCCGGTCACGAGGTGGCTTACGCCCTCGTCCCCGCAGCGCGGACCCCAGACGTCCCTAGCCGGAGAGGCCCATGTTTCAAAGTTTGAGTGATCGCCTGTCGCATACGCTGAAGTCGATTACCGGCCAGGCCAAGCTGACGGAAGACAACATCAAGGACACCCTGCGCGAAGTGCGCAAGGCGTTGCTTGAAGCCGATGTCGCGCTGCCGGTGGTCAAGGCCTTCATCGAGCGAGTGCGCGAACGTGCCGTCGGTCAGGAAGTGTCCAAGAGCCTGTCGCCGGGCCAGCAGTTCGTCAAGATCGTCCAGCAGGAGCTGGAAGCGATCATGGGCGAAGCCAATGAAGGCCTGACGCTCAAGGGCAGTCCGGCCGTCATCCTGATGGCAGGCCTGCAGGGTGCGGGCAAGACGACCACCGTCGCCAAGCTGGCACGCTACCTGCGCGAGCGCGAGAAGAAGAAGGTGCTGGTGGTCTCGGCCGACGTCTATCGTCCGGCCGCCATCGACCAGCTGGAAACGCTGGCCAAGGAAGTCGGGGTCGATTTCTTCCCCTCCGACTCCTCCCAGCAGCCGGTGGCCATCGCCGAAGCGGCGATGAAGCACGCGCGTATCCAGTTCCACGACGTGGTGCTGGTCGATACCGCCGGTCGCCTGCATGTCGATGCCGACATGATGGACGAGATCGCCGCCCTGCACCGCAGCGTCAATCCCGACGAGACGCTGTTCGTCGTCGATGCGATGACCGGTCAGGATGCCGCCAACACCGCCAAGGCCTTCCATGAAGCCTTGCCGCTGACCGGTGTCGTGCTGACCAAGGCCGACGGTGATGCGCGTGGCGGTGCGGCCCTGTCCGTGCGTCACATCACCGGCAAGCCGATCAAGTTCATGGGCATGGGGGAGAAGGTCGACGCCCTCGAACCCTTCCACCCGGACCGGATCGCCTCGCGCATCCTCGGCATGGGCGACATGCTGTCGCTGATCGAGGAAGCCGAGCGCACCGTCGACAAGAGCAAGGCCGAGCAGCTGGCCAACAAGGTCAAGAAGGGCTCGGGCTTCGATCTCGAGGACTTCCGTGACCAGCTCCAGCAGCTCAAGAACATGGGTGGCATGGGCAGCCTGATGTCCAAGCTGCCGGGCATGGGTCAGCTGGCGGAAGTCGCCCAGAGCCAGGCCAGCGAGAAGGAGCTGGGCAAGCTCGAGGCGATGATCAACTCCATGACGCCCAAGGAACGCCGTAACCCGGATCTCATCAATGGGTCGCGCAAGCGCCGCATCTGCATGGGCTCCGGTACCCAGGTGCCGGACCTCAACCGTCTGCTCAAGCAGCACAAGCAGATGGCCAAGATGATGAAGAAGGCCGGCAAGAAAGGTGGCATGCAGAAGATGATGCGTGGCATGTCCGGCATGATGGGCGGTGGCGGTGGTCCTGGCGGCCCCGGCGGCCCCGGCGGTATGGGTGGCATGGGCGGTATGGGTGGCCCCGGCGGCATGGGCGGCGGACGCTTCCCGCGTCGCTGATTGCTGACCCGATGCCCGATGCAGCGCTGATGAGACATGGGCGCTGACACCAGGAATTGCGCTCCGTGGCACGTCCCGTGTCGCGGAGCGTGTGTATGGCCTTGGAAAAAGGTTTCCAAGGCTTGCCAATTTCCGTAGAATGTCGCCTCTTCGTGTGGACCCTCCATGCGAAGACGAGTTCTGTGGCACGATTTTCACTTCAACACGAAGGACAGATTACGCAATGGTTACCATTCGTCTGGCACGTGGTGGCGCCAAGAAGCGTCCCTTCTACCACCTCGCTGTGGCTGATTCCCGCACAGCCCGTGATGGCCGCTTCATCGAGCGCGTCGGCTTCTTCAACCCGGTCGCTCGCGGCCAGGAAGAGCGTCTGCGCGTCGATCTCGAGCGCGTCGCTCACTGGCAGCAGCAGGGCGCACAGGTCTCTGACCGTGTCGCTCAGCTGATCAAGGAAGCTGGCAAGCAGCAGGCTTGATTCCAGGATGCCTACTCAACCGAACAACCCGCAGCCGACCGCAGCGTCATCGCATGACGATGATGTCGTGGTAATGGGGAAGCTTACCAGCCCCTATGGCGTCAAAGGCTGGCTCAAGGTGTATTCCTACACCAGCCCGATTGACGGCATCTTCGATTACGCTGGCTGGATGCTGAAGCTGGACGGGAAGCAGATTCCCGCCCGCCTCGCTCAGGCACGTCGCCATGGCAAGG
Source organism: Cobetia sp. Ld8 (assembly GCF_045066615.1). Classification (NCBI taxonomy): domain Bacteria; kingdom Pseudomonadati; phylum Pseudomonadota; class Gammaproteobacteria; order Oceanospirillales; family Halomonadaceae; genus Cobetia; species Cobetia sp. Ld8. Next base: position 44,688 of record NZ_JBISHF010000005.1, read on the forward strand.
GCCTGGTGGCACAGCTCGAAGGTATCGACAGTCGCGAAGCAGCACAGGAGCTGGCCGGGGCGGAGATTCTCCTGCCCAAGCAGCACCTGCCGCAGCTGGAAGTCGGTGAGTACTACTGGCATCAACTGGAAGGTCTCGAGGTGGTAACGCTGGATGGCCAGCGCCTCGGGAAAGTGAGCACCCTGATGGAAACCGGTGCCAACGACGTTCTGGTGATAAAGCCGAACGACGACAGCATCGATGAGAAGGAACGGCTCGTGCCGTACCTTCCCGATCAGGTGGTTCGCGATGTGGATCTCACCACTGGGCGCATGAGCGTCGACTGGGATCCCGAATTCTGATGTTAAGCACAGAGAGCTGACGCCTGTGTGGATTGGTGTAGTGAGCCTGTTTCCGGAAATGTTCACGGCGATTACCGCCAGTGGCGTGACCGGCCGAGCGGTCGACAAGGGCCTGCTCGAGGTCGATTTCTGGAATCCTCGCGACTACGCCACCGACAGGCACCGTACGGTCGATGATCGTCCCTACGGCGGTGGTCCCGGCATGTTGATGAAGGTCGAGACCCTGCGTGGCGCCATTCGTGACGCCCGCGCCGCTGGCGGTGACAACGCTCGTGTGATCTATCTCTCCCCGCAAGGCCGCAAGCTGGATCAGGCCGGTGCCCGCGAACTGGCGACGCAAGAGCGTCTGATCGTGGTGGCCGGACGCTATGAAGGCATTGATGAGCGCGTGGTGGAAGAGGAGATCGACGAGGAGTGGTCGATCGGCGATTACGTCCTGTCTGGCGGGGAACTGCCGGCCATGGTCCTGATCGATACGGTGGCACGCCTGGTGCCGGGCGTACTCGGGCATGAAGCCAGCGCGGAGGAGGATTCCTTCACCGATGGCCTGCTCGATTGTCCGCACTATACCCGCCCTGAAGTCATCGACGGCAAGCGGGTGCCGGATGTTCTGCTCAGTGGCAATCATGCCCTGATCAAGCGCTGGCGGTTGCAGCAGTCTCTGGGACGTACCTGGCTCAGGCGTCCGGATTTGCTGGAGAGTCGCACGTTGACTCGTGAGGAGCGCAAGCTGCTCGACGAGTTCATCGCGCAGCACGCCCGGAAAGGCAAGGCCTGACCGCTGCGAACCGAAAGTTCGCTGTCAGGAGAAGGCCGCCACCGTGGCGGAGGTGCGGCACGGCCCGGAGTCATCTTGCGGGAGTTCCGTGGCGCGTCACACACAAGGTCGATCCCCGTGTTCAAGGCCGTTTGCGGTGCCGGGGTCATGACGAACATCAATCCCAGGATTGATGCTAACGAATTTGGAGCTAGCGATGAGCAGCAAGAATAAACTGATCCAGGCGATCGAAAACGAGCAGATGGCCAAGGAAATCCCGGCCTTTGCACCGGGCGACACCATCGTCGTCCAGGTCAAGGTCGTCGAAGGTACTCGCGAGCGTCTGCAGGCCTTCGAAGGCGTGGTGATCGGCAAGCGTAACCGCGGTCTGAACTCCGCCTTCACCGTCCGCAAGATCTCCCACGGTGTGGGCGTCGAGCGTACCTTCCAGACTTACAGCCCGCAGGTTGCCGCTATCGACGTCAAGCGTCGTGGTGACGTCCGTCAGGCCAAGCTGTACTACCTCCGTGAGCGTAGCGGCAAGTCTGCACGCATCAAGGAAAAGCTGGGCTAAGCGCTCCGCATTCCCTGACTGCAGAACTCGGCAGTACTGCGGGGGAGCGAATTGCCACTTGCTCCTCCGCCATATGAAGACCCCGCCATGCATCGCATGGCGGGGTCTTCGTGTTTGTGCACCTGGGAAATCCGCTGTGACTTGCAGCGGGTTCATTTCATCGTCAGGGCATCACGGTAGAATCGAGGCTCACGCAGGCCAGGTGCCGCGGAACATGACGGCCACGGCGAGCGCGGATGACGCGTCATTGAGGACGGGGAAGCGGGAATGATGGACGACGATGCGTTGGTCGAGGCCTTTCTCGATACGTTGTGGCTAGAGCGGGGTGCCAGTGACAATACGCTCGGCGCCTATCGCAGTGATCTCACGGCCTGGCGGCGCTGGTTGGCCGATCAGGCGGAGACGGGCGCTGACGCGGTGCCGTTGCTGAGCGTGGCACCGCAGCAGGTGCAGGCCTTCTGTGACTCGCGGCGTGAGTCGCATGCGCTGCGCTCCACGGCGCGCCTGCTGTCGGCATTGCGGCGCTTCTATCGCTGGGCGCTGGCCGAAGGCGTGATCGAGGCGGACCCGCTGCATGAGGTGCGCCTGCCGCGCGTGATTCCCAGCCTGCCGAGCACGCTGGATGAGGAGGAGGTCGAGCGCCTGCTGGAGGCGCCGGATCTCGACACGCCCATCGGGCTGCGCGACCGCACCATGCTCGAAGTGCTCTATGGAGCGGGCCTGCGCATCAGCGAGCTGGTCAACCTGAGTGTCGATGCGCTCAATCTGCGCCAGGGTGTCGTGCGTGTCACCGGCAAGGGCGATCGTGAGCGGCTGGTGCCGCTGGGCGAGGAGGCCTGTGACTGGTTGTCACGCTGGCTGTCCGTTGGCCGACCTGCGATGATGGCCGACCAGACGCGTCCGGCACTGTTTCCCGGCCGACACGACAAGGCCATGACGCGACAGACCTTCTGGCATCGCATCCGGCGTCACGCCGTGACTGCGGCCATCAGCAAGCCTCTGTCACCGCATACGCTGCGCCATGCCTTCGCCACGCACCTGCTCAATCACGGTGCCAACCTGCGTGTCGTGCAGCTGTTGCTGGGACATCGTGATCTTTCCACGACCCAGATCTATACCCATGTGGCCCAGGCGCGTCTGGAGCGTCTGCATGCCGAACATCATCCGCGTGGCTGAGTGTCCTTCCCTCTGCGCGCGGACGCCAAGGAGTGTTTGATGAGCAAGTCTTTCCGTCGTCCGCAGGCCCTGTCCCGTGCGATCCGCCTCCTGAGCGCCAGTGCCATGCTGACGCTTGTGGCGCCATTGGCCCAGGCTGATGCGCTGGATGATCTGCGCGACAAGCTCGTCGTCAATGGCCAGCCGCTGCCGGTCGAATCACTGGCCTCAAGCCCCATCGACGGCCTCTATGAGGTGCGTCTGACCAGTGGCGAGAGCTTCTTTACCGATATCGACGGCAAGCATCTGATCGTGGGTGAGATGTACCGCAACGATGGCGACAAGGGGCTGGTCAATCTCAGCGAGCAGAAGGCCAATGGCGAGCGCCTCGAGCTGCTGGCCGAGGTCAGTGAAGATGATATGGTCATCTTCCGCCCGGCGGGTGAGGTCAAGGCGGTGATCAGTGTCTTCACCGATACCACCTGCCCGTATTGCCGCAAGCTGCACCAGGAAGTGCCGGAACTCAATGCACGTGGCATCGAAGTGCGCTATCTGGCCTTCCCGCGCGGTGGCATGCGCTCGCAGGGCGCGCGTGAACTGGCGCAGGTGTGGTGTGCGGACAACCCCACCGAGGCGATGAACCAGATCAAGAATGAGGGCGAAGTGCCCAAGCAGGCGGCCAGCTGCGATGCGCCGGTGCAAAGCCAGTATCAGCTGGGCACGCGCATGGGAGTGCAGGGTACCCCGGCCATCGTGATGCCGGATGGCCAGATGGTGCCGGGCTACCTGCCGGTGGAGCGTCTTGCCAGCATGCTGGGCATCGATGACTGAATCACAGGCGACAAGACTGCGCGTTGACAGGGCGTCCTGCCTTGCTACCGTGGTCACGACAGACGTACGTGCAGGATGTCTGGATAATAGACCGACGTGAGATCGGCAAGGCCGTCGCTGACAGTGGCGCGGCCCTCAAGGCTGGATACCGTAACAAGAGAGGAAAGCGACGTTGAAACCGGTGAAAGTAGGAATCTGTGGTCTAGGGACCGTAGGCGGCGGCACTTATAACGTGCTGATTCGCAATGCCGATGAGATTGCGCGTCGTGCTGGACGCCCGATCATCGTCGAACAGGTCGGCGCACGACGCGACAATCCTGACTGCGATATCACCGGCGTCAGCCGCACGCACGACATCTTCGAGGTCGCGCGCAATCCCGAGATCGACGTGCTGGTCGAGCTGATCGGTGGCTACGATGTCGCCTATCAGCTGGTGATGGAAGCCATCGCCAACGGCAAGCATGTCGTGACCGCCAACAAGGCGCTGATCGCCGTCCACGGCAACGAGATCTTCCGTGCCGCGGCCGAGAAGGGCGTGATGGTGGCCTTCGAAGCCGCAGTGGCCGGTGGCATTCCCGTCATCAAGTCGCTGCGTGAAGGCCTGGGTGCCAACCGCATCCAGTGGCTGGCTGGCATCATCAACGGCACCGGCAACTTCATCCTCAGCGCGATGCGTGATGAAGGTCGCAGCTTCGAGGACGTGCTGGCCGAGGCGCAGGCGCTGGGCTATGCCGAAGCCGATCCGACCTTCGATGTCGAAGGCATCGATGCAGCGCACAAGCTGACCATCCTGGCCTCGATCGCCTTCGGCGTGCCGCTGCAGTTCGACAAGGCCTACACCGAAGGCATCTCGCGCATCACGGCCGAGGACATCGAGCAGGCCGATAACCTGGGCTACATCATCAAGCATCTGGGCATCACCCGCGCCACGGCCAAGGGCCTCGAGCTGCGCGTGCATCCGACGCTGATTCCCAAGGAACGTCTGCTGGCCAACGTGCATGGCGTCAAGAATGCCATCGAGGTGATGGGCGACGCTGTCGGCCCGACCCTTTACTACGGCGCCGGCGCCGGTGCAGAGCCGACGGCCTCTGCCGTGGTCGCGGACCTGCTCGACGTGGCGCGCGATATCGCCACCGACCACCGCTACCGCGTGCCGTATCTGGCCTTCGCCGAGATCAATCAGCACGGCGATACCCTGCCGATCCTGCCGATGGAAGAGATCGAGACGGCCTGCTATCTGCGTCTGCACGCAGTGGACCGCCCGGGCGTGTTGGCGCGTGTCGCGTCGATCCTCTCCGAGCAGGGCATCTCCATCGAGGCGATCATCCAGAAGGAAGCCACCGAAGGGGAGCTGGTGCCGATCATTCTGCTCACGCACCGTGCGCGCGAACTGCACATGAACGAAGCGATTCGCCAGCTGGAAGCGCTGGTGGATGTCGCCGGTTCCGTGGTGCGCATTCGTGTCGAGGATCTCGACGACAACGCCTGATCGCGGGCAAACGGGGCGGGGCTATCGACGGTGATGGCACCGCCCCGCTGGGCAGCCGGCGCAGGCCGGAAGAGCAAGAATCATAACGGTGGCAAGAGCCACGGGAAGACACGACATGCGTTATATCTCCACGCGCGGCCAGGCGCCGGCGCTCGGTTTTGAAGATGTGGTTCTCACTGGGCTTGCCAGTGATGGCGGTCTGTACGTGCCGGAAACCCTGCCGCAGTTCAGCGCCGAAGAACTGACGGCGATGGCCGGTGAGTCCTACGCGGAAATCGCCTTCCGTGTCATGAAGCCCTTCGTCGATGGCGCCATCGATGACGAGACCTTCCGCGACATCGTGCGCGAGACCTACGCGACCTTCAGTCACGATGCCGTCGTGCCGCTCAATCAGCTCGACAGCAACCATTACCTGCTGGAGCTGTTCCACGGCCCGACACTGGCCTTCAAGGATGTCGCGCTGCAGCTGCTGGGTCGCCTGCTGGATCACTTCCTTGCCAAGCGCGGCGAGCGTGCGGTGATCATGGGGGCGACCTCCGGCGATACCGGCTCCGCCGCCATCGAAGGCTGCCGTGCCTGCGATCATGTGGATATCTTCATTCTGCATCCGCACAACCGTGTCTCCGAAGTGCAGCGTCGCCAGATGACCTCCGTGCTGGCGCCCAACGTCTTCAACATCGCCATCGAAGGCAACTTCGATGATGCCCAGGCGATGGTGAAGGCCAGCTTCGCCGATCAGGACTTCCTGAACGGCACGCGTCTGGTCGCGGTCAACTCGATCAACTGGGCGCGCATCATGGCCCAGACCGTCTACTACGTGGCCGCCGGTGTGGCGCTGGGCGCTCCGGCGCGTCAGGTCAGCTTCACGGTGCCGTCGGCCAACTTCGGCAACATCTTTGCCGGCTATCTGGCCTCGCGCATGGGGCTGCCGGTGCGCCAGCTGGTGATCGCCACCAACGCCAACGACATCCTGCATCGTACCATCTCCTCCAATGATTTCTCGCGTCAGGAGCTGAAGGCGACGCTGGCACCGTCGATGGATATCGTGGTGTCCTCCAACTTCGAGCGCCTGCTGTTCGAGGCCTATGGCCGCGATGGTCAGGCGATCCGTGAGCTGCTCGAGCACTTCTCGCGGGAACCGGCAGCACTGGCGGATGCCCCGTTGGCGAAGCTGCGTGAGCTGTTCTCCAGTCACAGTGTCGATGACGAGACGATCCTCGAGGTCATCCGTGAGGCGCACCATCGCACCGGCGAGATTCTCGATCCGCATACGGCAACCGGCTATCGTGCGGCTGAGGTCTGTCGCACCGATAGCGCGACGCCGATGATCACGCTGGCGACGGCGCATCCGGCCAAGTTTGCCGAAGCCGTGGCGCGTGCCGGCTTTGCTGGCGTCGATCTGCCGCCGCATCTGCATGACCTGCTGGAGCGCGAGGAGCGTTACAGCGTACTGCCGGCGGAGTTGGCGGCAGTGCAGGACTTCGTGCGCGAGAATCGCCGCGGGTGATTGCAACAACTGCCGGTTGGCCCGCTCGGGGTGATCGGCAGTCATCTTTTCATGGCCGTCATGTCTGCAGTCCGCTGCCGAGATGACGGCCATGTCGTTTGCCAGGAGCTCTTCATGTCTGTCACTTCCCCCGTGTCGCCCCCATTCTCGCAAGACTCCATGAGTCGTCCGGACGAGCGCACGCTTGCGGCCAGCATTGCGCGGGTCATTCAGCCGCGCGTGCGTGACGAGCGTCTCTATCAACAGGGCATCGCGACCGGGCTCAGCGAATTGCAGGCACGTGTGCTGGCAGGGCGTCTGACGCTGGAGAGCTGCAAGGCGCCCCTGGAGGCGTTGGTCACGCCGGCACTCCGGCATATCGAGCATCCCGAACGGCTGGCCGATGGCCGGCGCGCGGCAGAGCGCATCGCGCGCGCCGTCGCCGAGGGGGAGCATATCGGCATCCTCACCGACTATGACGTGGACGGCATCACCTCGCATGTGGTGATGCTGCGCACGCTGACCGAGCTGTTCGATGTGCCTTACGATCGCGTGCACAGCCTGATCGGCCATCGCATCCATGATGGTTATGGCATCAGTCTGCCGCTGGTCGAGCGCATCATGACGCTGTCGCCGCGCCCGTCTCTGATCGTGACCGCGGACTGCGGCTCCAGTGATGAGGCGCGTCTGGCGTTGCTCAAGGAGGCGGGGATAGAGGTGGTGGTGACGGATCACCATGCGTTGCCTCAGGAAGGGCCGCCGGCTTCCGCCTACGCGACCGTCAATCCGACACGAGATGACTGCGCCTATCCCGACGCGACCATTGCCGGCTGCATGGTCGCCTGGCTGACCATGTCATTGACCCGTAACGTCTTGATCGAACAGGGCAGGTTGCCGAGCGATGCCCCCAAGCTGTCGCCGTGGCTGTCGTATGTGGCGCTGGGGACGGTGGCGGACTGTGTGTCACTGGGGGGCAGTGCGATCAATCGTGCGGTGGTCAATCTCGGCCTCACGTTGATCAACCGCATGCAGGAACCCTGCTGGCGCGCGATGGCAGAGCGGCTCGGGGCGGATAGCGTGCCCTTCAATGCCGAGACGCTGGCCTTCCAGATGGGGCCGCGTATCAACGCCCGCTCGCGTCTGGATGACCCGTACGCCGCGCTGCATTTCATGTTGGCGCGGGAAGATGACGCGGCGCAGCGTGCGCTGGAAGTGCTCGATCAGGACAACCAGTCCCGCAAGGCGATCGAAGCCGAGATGGTCGAGTCGGCGCGTGCCCTGGCGCTTACCTCCTTGCGGGAAGGGCATCAGGTGATCGTGGTCCACCTGGAGGATGGTCATCCCGGGGTGCAAGGCATTGTCGCTTCGCGCCTAGTGCAGCAGTTCGGGCGACCGACCGTCGTGCTGACACCAGCTGCGGTGCCCGGCATGTTGACGGGCTCCGGGCGCTCCATCGAAGGGTTGCACCTGCGGGATGCGCTGCAGCGCGCCCATGATCTCGCGCCGCAGTGTCTGCCGCGCTTCGGTGGGCATCGCGGCGCCGCCGGGGTGGGCTTGCCGCTGACGGAAAAGGACACCTTCACTCGTGCCCTGCAACAGGCAGCCGCGGAGCAGTTGGGGGAGAGGGCGCTCAATCCCTTGATTCTCAGCGATGGTGAGCTGCTGGAAGGGCAGTTGAGTCTGGAGACGCTGGATGAGCTCGAGCGTCTGGCGCCTTTCGGGCGTGAGTTCGAGGCGCCTCTCTTCGAGGGCAGCTTCCTGGTCGAGAGCCTCAGGCCGGTAGGCGCCGATGGCACGCACCTGTCATTGGAGCTCTCGCTCGGGCGTACACGCCTCAAGGCGATCTGGTTCCGTGCGCTGTCACCGGGGGAATCACCGGCATTTGGCGTGGGGGCCTCTCTGAAGTGTGCTTACAAGTTGTCGCGCAATCGCTGGCGGGGGAGAGAGTCACTGCAGTTGATGCTGGAGCACGCAGTGCCTGCATGAGCTTGTTTGAATTGACAGCGATATCTGGCCAAAAAGCCCTTGCCATCAAACCGATTCCTGCGTAAAGTACGCATCCGCTGCCGGGGACGCATGGCGTTACCAGCGGTGAAAGAGGTTTGCAGGTGATTGTTTTTCTTGATGTTTTTGAAGTCCGCTTCGAGTTCATCGATTGACAATCCCGGGCGATTCGCTAGAATACGCCGCACTCCTTACGGAACAGGTGATTGAGCAACGCTCCTCACCGCTTGATGATGCTTAGAGGCAGTCGACTGACTCATCATCAAGTGCTTGACTTCTCAAGCGTTCCGGGTAGAATATGCCTCCTCGCTTAACAGCGACGCTCTTTAAAAATTTGATCAGGTAATTCGTGTGAGCGCTTGCCGATGAGTGGTGACAAGGTCACCAAATATCGGAGCAAGCCTCTCACTCGCCTGACGACCATAGCGAGCGTGAACCACCCGATCCCATGCCGAACTCGGAAGTGAAACCGCTTAGCGCCGATGGTAGTGTGGAGTTTCTCCATGTGAGAGTAGGTCATCGTCAGGCACTTATACCGAACCGCCCCTGTAGCCTTGCTGCAGGGGCGATTCTCTTTGTGCGCAGGAAAAATTGGCGCAAAAGAAAAGCCTCGTGCAAGCAAAATGTGCCGAGAATTGCTGATGAAAGCTGCTAGATCATTGGTGTGATAGACCCGCCAGGTAGGGTTTCTCCCTGCAAGAGTCGCGGATGGCCGCCCCGATCCTCGTCAGGCACTTATACCGAACCGCCCCTGTAGCCTTGCTGCAGGGGCGGTTCTCTTTGTGCTCAGGAAAAGTTGTGCGAGCAAAAGTTGTGCAGAAAGAAGGCCAAAGGAAACGCCCCTGTCACCGATGTGGCAGGGGCGTTTTTGCATTCTCAGCACCTTGATCAAGCGGGATAAAGAAGAGGCACGCGGGGTAAAGAAGAGCAAAGCGGCTGTGGAAAACTCAAGATTCGGCAGTGCAGGAGCTATCCACAAGACCTCGCGACAGCTGTTTTCCCTCCAATGTGCTGCCGGGTGCCCAGGCCTCGGAGTTGCTGGGTGACATGCCATGAGCGCTATCGTTGCGAGTCTTGCGAGAGCCGTCTGGTGCTCTTTTAGGCAGGAAGTGGTCACGAAAAAAGCCCTGCCACACAGCGTGTGACAGGGCTTGGAGGTGATGATCTTGCGCGATTGTCTTGTGCGATCATCTTGCTCTATTTCAGCGCCTATAGAGCAAGTCCTGGAGTGTGTTTCATGACTTGGCGAGCCAGAACCACCAGACAATGGCGGCGATCAGGCCGAACCCTAGCAGATTGATGGCCATGCAGATCATGCTGACGCTCCTTGTGAGGTGGTGGCGGTATTCTCGGGGTTACTCGTTGCGGATCCAGCTGCGCTCGGGGGCGTATATCGGCGCAGACGATTGGCATTGGTCACGACGGTGACCGAGGACAAGGACATGGCCAGCCCCGCGATGACCGGTGACAGCAACATGCCCGTGAAGGGGTAGAGGATGCCTGCGGCAATCGGGATGCCGATCAGGTTGTAGCCGAAGGCTCCCACCAGGTTCTGCTTGATGTTGCGCAGGGTGGCCTGGCTGATCGCGATCGCATCCGCGACCCCGCCCAGCGACGGCTGCATCAACGTGATACCGGCGGTCTCGATGGCGACGTCGGTACCTTCGCCCATCGCGAAGCCGACATCGGCCAGCGCCAGCGCCGGCGCATCATTGATGCCATCGCCGACCATTCCCACCACATGACCTTCCTGCTGCAGCCGCGCAATCTCATCGTGCTTGTCATCCGGTGAGACGCCGGCACGGTAATCATCGATACCGGTCTCGCGCGCCACGGCCGCTGCTGTGTGAGGGTTGTCACCGGTCAGCATGATCACCTTGAGGCCGATGGCATGCAGGCGAGCGATGACATCGCGGCTATCGTCACGCAGCGGGTCGGCCAGGCCGAAGACGGCGAGCAATTCATCGTCGCGAGCCATCAGTATCAGGGTGCGCGCATTGTCTTCCAGCACCGTGATCTGCTCGCTGAGAGGAGCCAGGCTGATGCCTGCCTCTTCCAGCATGGCAGCGTTGCCCATGCGCCAGGTGCGACCTGCATCGTCCTGGGCCTGAATGCCGCGCCCGCTGATGGTCTGGTAGTCATGGAAGGCCTTGCTGCGCGAGGCTTCGGGGCGTCTGGCTTCGATATGTGCCAGCAGCGCCGCGGCCAGCGGGTGCTCGGAGCCCCGCTCCAGTGCATATGCTGCATCCAGCACGGCTTCCTCGTCTTCCCCTTCGAGGAGCGAGACCTCGGTGACTTCCGGCTTGCCGCGCGTCAGGGTGCCGGTCTTGTCGACCACCAGTGCGGTCAAGCGACTGGCGGTCTGCAGTGCCTCACCGCTGCGTACCAGTACGCCATGTTCCGCCGCCTTGCCGACCCCGATCATAGTCGAGATCGGCGTCGCCAGGCCCAGCGCACACGGGCAGGCGATGACGAGTACCGCCGTCGCGACCACCAGCATATGCACGCCGGTCGGCGCAGGTCCGAAGTTGAACCACACCAGCGCCGCGACGATGGCGATGATCATCACGCTGGGCACGAACACGCCGGAGATGGTGTCAGCCAGCCGGCCGATCGGCGGGCGCGAATTCTGCGCCTGACGCACTTGGCTGATGATGCGGCCCAAGCGAGTCTCGCTACCGACTCGCTCGACTTCGAAGACCAGACTGCCACGCGTATTGAGCGTACCGGCGGCTACCTCGTCGCCGATACCGCGTGACACGGGCAGTGGCTCACCGCTGAGCATCGATTCATCGATATGGCTCTGGCCCTCGATGACCCGGCCATCCACCGGGATGCGCTCGCCGGGGCGGATGCGCACCTGGTCCCCGCTGCGGACCTCGTTGATATCGATCTCGCGCTCTTCCCCGTCGCGGATCACGCGGGCCGTGCGGGTCTGCAGATCCAGCAGCGCACGCAGCGCCTGCTGAGTGCGGCCCCGGGCGCGGACTTCCAGCGCCTGCCCCAGGCTGATCAAGCCGATGATCATGGTCGATGCTTCAAAGTAGAGCCCGCGCGCCGCCGGGGGCACGCTGTCGGGGAACAGCAGCACGCCCATGGAGTAGATCCATGCCGCTCCGGTACCGAGCGCCACCAGCGTATCCATGTTGGCCTGATGATGCGTGAAGGCCTTCCAGGCGCTGGTGAAGAAGCTGCGTCCTGCCGTGGCGAGCACGCCCAGCACGGCGACGCCGATCGCAAGCCACACCCCGCGCTCGAGCCCGTCGAAGCCGGGATGATGGAAGAACATGCTGATCATCAGGGGGATGCCGATGCCCAGTGACAGCACGCTGTCACGGACACGAGAGCGATATTCCTGATCGGCGTCCTCTTGCTGTTGCTGCTCACCGGCCTGCGCGTCTTCCACCAGGCTTGCCCCGTAGCCGACGCCTTCGATGGCCGAGACGATCTCGTCGGGAGCGAGGCGGCTCGTGACCTGGGCGGTGCGCGAGGCGAAGTTGACCTGCGCCTGCTCCACTCCATCCAGGCCATCCAGTGCCTTCTGGATCGTCGCCACGCAGCTGGCGCAGGTGACGCCGGACAGTGAGAACTCGGCGCTTGCGCTATCGGCTAGTTGGCTCTCAGTCGCTGCCTTGTTTGCAGTACCTGACGCGTTCGCAGCGCCTGACTTGCTCGCAACGGCCGGCGTATCAGCAGCCGGCGCGGCTTGAGCTTCATCCGCCTCGGCGGGGGCCTCAAGCGAATAGTCCGTCTCGAGGATGATTCTCTCGAGCAGCCCGCGCGGCAGACAGGTGTCCACGTCGAGAGTGTCTTCTTTCGGCGTGCCACTGACTTGCGCGGTGTCATCCCAGTGCTGGATGGCCTCGCGCAATCTGGCGACGCACTTCTGGCAGTGCATGCCGTACACCGACAGATCGTGATGGGCGCGTTCCGGCAGGGCTTCCTCCTTGAGGGGGTAGCCGCAGTCGTCCGCGACTTCCTGCAGTGCCGTGGATAACAACTGGCTGTGCATCAGCAACAGCTCTGCATCAGGTGCGCCGAGCAACTCGGCCTGCGGGTCCTGCGCCTGCAGGGCACGACGAATCCTGCTGACACAGCCCTGACAATGGATGCCTGGCGCCTGCAGAAGGCGTGTCTCGGGAAGTGATGTAGTCATCATGATTGCCCCCCGTCGCGGCGTTTGGAAGTGGAAGCGGTGTCGGGCATGTCCTGCGGAAAGCCTTCGATCAGACAGCACACGCTGTTGCCGTCCGGCACGCCATCCGGAAGGTCCTGCCAGCAATCCAGCGCATGCTCCATGCGCTCTGCGAGGGCTTCCAGCTCACGAATGCGCTCGCGCACTCTCGGCAGGTGCTGTCGCAGCAGGTCACGAACCAGCGGGCACGGCGAGTCGTGCTGGTCCGCCTGCTCGAGAATCTGTTTGATGTCGGCAAGGCTGAAGCCCAGCTGGCGTGCCTGACTGATGAATTTGAGGCGTACCAGCGCCTGCTCATCGAAGCGCTGGTAGTTGTTGACGGGATCACGTCGGGCCGTGATCAGCCCCTGGCGCGTGTAATGGCGAACGGTTTCGGCGGTGACGCCCCCCGCGCGGGCCAGTTCAGCGACTTTCATTGCATCATCTCCTGGTGATCAAGAGTGGCGGAGAGAGCATTCGGCTGCCCTGAAGGTCTGTCGGCAGCCAATGTTCCGTGACTGATCATCAGTGTAAGACTTATGTGTTGCACATAGGTCAAGCGAGGCGATACATACGAAAAAGCTGATGTTCGACCAATAGGCTAGAGGGGGGAGCAGAGGGGGCTGTCGTGTTTTAAACGCTGGCGACGAGGCACTAAATCGTCGTCAGGTCATGGGCTTAGCAGCACGAGACAGTGCAGACATGAATGAAAGTTCCCTGAATACTAGAAATCTCCCTATTCAAACAAACGTTCGCCCTTGACTTGAACGATCGACTCGCCCAAAACGTAAGTGACAGGGCTATGCATCAACGAACGATAACAACAACATGCAGCTCTCCAAGCCATCTGCAATGGGACGCCATCCATAATGAAAAACAAGATGAACAAACTCACCCTCGGGGTCGCTCTGGCAACGGTAGCCACGGCTTATGCCGGTGGCGTTCACGCGGGGGCCTTCCAGCTGAACGAGCAGAGTGTCAGCACCCAGGGCACCTCCTTCGCCGGGCGCGCCTCGAATGCCAATGATGCCTCTACCGTGTTCGGCAACCCGGCCGGCATGTCCTTCCTGGATCGTGCCCAGATCACTGGCGGTGTGACCTATCTGGACGTCAATACCGATATTGATGTCGCCACCGCGAATGATGCACTCGGCCGCCCGGTATCAGGGAGTGATGACGGCGACATGGTGCCGGGGGCGGCAGTGCCTTCCTTCTATTACGTGCAGCCGATGAACGACCGGGTAGCACTGGGCTTCGGGGTCTACGCGCCCTTTGGTGTGATCACCGATTATGGTTCTGATTTCCGCGGCCGCTATTTCGCCAATTACAGTGAAGTCGAGGTGGTCACCGCCCAGCCGACCATCTCCTACCGCATCAATGACAAATGGGCCATCGGCGCCGGTGTGACCTACAACAGCGTCAAGGGTGAGCTGACGTCGAATACTCTCGATGCTGGCACAGGCGATGGCAAGGTCAAGATCAAGGGCGACGATGCCGCCTGGGGCTACAACGTCGGGGTCATCTTCCAGCCGGTGGAAAGTACCCGTCTCGGTCTGTCCTATCGCTCCAAGGTGGATTACAGCCTGGAAGGCGAGGCCAAGTACAACAATGTCTTCACTGGCACGGGCTTCGCGAATACCGAGCAGGATGCGTCGCTGGACGTGACCCTGCCGGAAAGCATCGACTTCTCCGTGACGCACAAGCTGGATGATCGCTGGACGCTGATGGCGGGCGTGACCTGGGTGCACTGGAGCCGCTTCGATGAGATCGCGGTGGAAGTCGACAACATGAACGACATCGTCGAGGAGCAGGGCTACGAAGACAGCTGGCAGTACGCGGTGGGTCTGAGCTATCAGCTCAATCCGCAGTGGGTGCTGCGCACCGGCATGGCCTTCGATGACAGCCCGACCGTGGATGAGCATCGCAGCGCGCGTATCCCGTCCGGTGATCGCACCATCTTCTCGCTGGGGGCCGGCTGGACGCCGATGCCGGAGCTGACCATCGACATGGCCTACACCTACCTGTGGGAAGAGACGGCCACCGTCAGCCTGAGCGAGCCCAACCGTGGCACCTATGAAGCCGATTACGAGAATGAAGCGCATGGCTTCGGTCTCGGCGCGACCTATCGCTTCTGAGCATGGCAGCGCCCTGAAGCGCTGAGCTGATCTCACGACAACCGATACAAAAAACGCCCGGTCATATGACCGGGCGTTTTTTGTCGTCCCTGCCGGGTTCATCAGGCAAGGGCGGAACTATCGCCTCAGCGCGAGCATTGGCGAACCGTCACCAGCGTATGACATGACGATCAGAAGTCGTAACGCGCCAGGAACATCAGCTGGTCGCGGTCGGCGCTGTACTCGCTGCCGTCTGACTGGCGGCTGTTGTCGAAGCGATACTCGGTGGCCAGCGTCAGGTCCTTGACCCGCCAGGCCGCGCCCAGAATCTGATAGGCGTAGCGTGCTTCGCTGTCGGCGTCCTCCAGGTGATTCAAGCCACCGTAGAGCTCGACACTGTCATCGCCCCAGATGACCTCCTTGAACTTGTAGTTGACCACGAATTCCGCGCCGCGCGCCTTGTCGACGAAGCTTTCCGAGGAGTCCAGGGTGCTGCCGGCGATGTGGTTGCGATATTCCCCGCCCACGAGGGCGATGTACCAGTTGCCCGGTGACCAGTGACCGCCGAGCAGCCAGGCATCGATATCGCCGTTCTCGCTGTTGCCGCTCTCGTAGTCGCTCAGCTCCGTATGGTGGAAGACCCCGCCCACCGTGAAGTCCTCGTTCGGGTGCCAGTTGAGCGCGGCTTCATAGCTGTAGTCACGCTCATACCCCGAATACTCGGTCTCGGTGGTGAAGACGCCATCCTCGAAGAGTGAGGTCTCGTTGCTGTGCTGACCATCATGGCCGAGCTGGTAGAGCAGGCCGACAGTGACATCGTCGAAGCCTTTCTTCCAGTAGAGCGAGTTGTCCGGCCGCCCCGTGCCATGCAGGCCACCATCACCGCTGCGGCCTTCGAAGGTGCCGGACGCCTCGCCACCATTGATCCAGAACCAGTCGGTGTTGACGGCCACCATGTCGTACCAGGGGCCATACTGCTTGCCGACCGTGAAGCTGCCCCATTTCTCGTGGGCCGCTCCGGCGTAGAGCATGCGCTTGTAGTGAGCATCGGTGCCGTCCTTGAACCAGGGATCGAAGCCCCATTCGGCGCGGATGATGGAGCTCCAGCCCTGCTCGAACTGATGCTCGTGGATCAGGCGCACCCGCGAGCCGCCGTTGTAGATCTCGTCGTGTGCGCCATCCTGGATCACCGCAAACGCCGCCAGGCGGCCACTGAACTCGACGCGGTCGGTATCCGTCTTGTAGACCTCGATGGCCTGGGCCATGGGGCTCATGCTCAGCAGTCCCGTGCCGAGCAGGGCTGCGCCAATCGCGTGACGCAGTCGTGAGTGAGTGTGGAGGGGGATGCTGGCTGTTGTTGTAGGTTGCATCGTCATCCTGTGCATGTCTTTCCATCGGTGTGGGTCATGCCGGAGCGTCCTGCTCCGGCCTCGGTCGGGTGCAAGCACCCGGTTGGCAGCCAATGCCGATCCGCGTGAGCGACCCGGCTGCCCTTGCCCGGGGCGAGGCCGGGCGCTCATCGCCACCCTTCAGACAGGCAGTGATGAGGCCATGCGCCTTTTCTCAGGCAAAGCGGGGTCTTGATGGGCGCCTCAGCGCCCATCAGGCATGTCGTCTTTTCAGGGTGTCAGTGGTGCGTCTGGCCCAGGTCCGGGGCGAAGGCAGCCTGCATCAATTCACGCGTATAACGCTCACGGGGTGCCTCGAAGATGGCGTGGGTACTGCCGCTTTCCACCACCTCGCCTTCCTTCATCACGATGAGGTGATCTGACAGCGCACGGACTACCGCCAGGTCATGGCTGATGAACAGATAGGTCAGGCCGTGGCGCGCCTGCAGGTCGCGCAGCAGGTCGATCACCGTGACCTGTACCGAGCGGTCCAGCGCCGAGGTCGGCTCGTCCAGCAGCAAGAATTCCGGCTTGAGCACCAGGGCACGGGCGATGGCGATGCGCTGGCGCTGACCGCCGGAGAATTCATGTGGATAGCGATTGCGCATGCCGGGGTCGAGGCTGACCTCGCTCAGGGCGTCGCAGACCCGCGCATCGCGCTGGGCGCGCTTGAGCTCGGGGTGATGCACGCGCAGGCCTTCGCTGATGATCTCGCCCACGGTCAGGCGCGGCGACAGGGAGCCGAAGGGGTCCTGGAAGACGACCTGCATGCGCGAGCGCAAGGGGCGCATGCCTGGCTTGTCCAGCGGCATGATATCGACGCCATCGAAGCTGATCTGGCCCTGGCTCTTGAGCAGGCGCAGCAGGGCGCGCCCCAGCGTCGACTTGCCGGAACCGGACTCGCCGACGATGCCGATGGTCTGGCCGCGTCGCACCTCGAGATCGATGCCGCGCACCGCCTCGAAGGCGACCTTGGGGCCGAACAGCGGACGCTTGATGGTGAAACTGACACGCACATCGCGCGCCGACAGCAGCACCGGTGCATCCGCTGCCACCGGCGCCTTCTCGCCGGCCGGTTCGGCATCGATCAGCATGCGGGTGTAGGCATGCTGCGGACTCTCGAAGACGTCGTGGGTGGCGCCGGTTTCCAGCAGCTCGCCGTGACGCATCACGCAGACGCGGTCCGCGAAGTGGCGCACGATGCTCAGGTCGTGGGTGATGAACAGGATCGCCATGCCGTAGCGCTGCTGCAGCGACTTGAGCAGCCGCAGGATCTGCGCCTGCACCGTGACATCCAGCGCGGTGGTCGGCTCATCGGCGATCAGCAGGTCCGGCTCGCAGGCCAGCGCGATGGCGATCATCACGCGCTGACGCTGGCCACCGGACAGCTCATGGGGATAGCTGTCGATACGTCGCGCCGGCTCCGGGATGCCGACCTGCTCGAGCAGTTCCAACGCCTTGTGGCGGGCTGCGCGGCCCTTGAGGTCACGATGCAGTGCCAGTACCTCGATGATCTGGCGCCCGATGCGGTGCAGCGGATTGAGCGAGGTCATCGGCTCCTGGAAGACGGTGGCGATGCGGTTGCCGCGCAGCTCGCGCATGCGCCGCGTGGAGGCACTCAGCAGGTCTTCGCCGCGCAGGCGGATGGCGCCCTTGATCTCGGCGAGTTCCGGCAGCAGGCGCAGGATGGCGGTGGACGTGACCGACTTGCCGGAGCCGGACTCGCCGACCAGCGCCAGCGTCTCGCCCTTGTTGAGGGTGAAGCTGACACCCTTGACGGCGGGTACCGCGCCGTCCGGCAGCTGGAAGTCGACCTTGAGGTCATCGATCTCCATCAGCGGCGGCGTGCCCGGCGCCTCGGCGGCCAGTCCCAGGCGGGTCAGGGTGTCGGCGCGGGCCTGGTCGGCGGCGTTGCGTGCTGGCGGCAGGCTGGAGGAGGTGCCGGAGGTAGAGGGTGAAGAAGTCATGATCAGCGCTCCGGTTCAGCGAGTCTTGGGGTCGAGGGCATCACGCAGCCCATCGCCGAGGAAGTTGAGGCAGAACAGGGTCGCGGCGAGGAAGGCCGAGGGCACCAGCAGCATCCAGGGGGCGGTCTCCATCATGTCCTTGCCTTCGGAGATCAACACGCCCCATGAGGTCAGCGGTTCCTGCACGCCGAGGCCGAGGAACGACAGGAAGCTTTCCAGCAGGATGACCTTGGGCACCGTCAGCGTGACGTAGACGATCACCGGCCCCAGCGCATTGGGGATCAGGTGGCGGGTGACCACCTGCAGGTCGCGCACGCCCAGCGCATGCGCCGCCTCTACGAATTCACGCTTCTTGAGCGCCAGCACCTGGCCGCGCACGATGCGCGACATGTCCAGCCACTCCACCGCGCCGATGGCAGCGTAGATCAGGAAGATATTGCGACCGAACACCACCATCAGCAGGATCACCAGGAACATGAACGGCAGCGAATACATGATGTCGACGAAGCGCATCATCAGGTTGTCGGTGCGTCCGCCGAAGTAGCCGGAGACGGCGCCGTAGAGCACGCCGATCACCAGGCTGACGAAGGTGGCGACCAGCGCCACCGACAGCGAGATCTGGCCGCCATGCAGGGTGCGGGTCAGCAGGTCGCGGCCGTTGACGTCGGTGCCGAAGACGTGGCCGGAGGCCAGGTCCGGACCGGTGCCGATGGCGTTCCAGTCGACTTCATCGAGTTCGAAGGGCGTCAGCCACGGGCCGATCAGGCAGGCCAGCACGATGACGGCCATCACCACCAGGCTGCACATGGCAGCGCGGTTCTGCTTGAGACGACGCCAGGCGTCGCGGGTCAGGCTGTCGCCTGCCGGCGCGGCAGGGGGCTGGCCGTCGAAGGCACTGGCACCGCCGGTGCCGTGGGAAGCGGGAGTTGTCTGTGACATGTCAGGGCCTCGGGTCAGTCGTCGTAGCGGATCTGCGGGTCGAGCATGCTGTAGAGCAGATCGACGATCAGGTTGAGCAGCAGGATCAAGGCGCCATAGAAGACCACCGTGCCCATCACCAGGGTGTAGTCACGATTGAGCGCACCCTGCACGAAATAGCGCCCGATGCCGGGAATGCCGAAGATCTGCTCGATCACCACCGAGCCGGTGATGATGCCGGCGATGGCCGGGCCGAGGTACGAGACCACCGGCAGCATCGCCGGTCGCAATGCATGGCGCAGAATCACCTTCCACTCGCTCAGCCCCTTGGCGCGGGCGGTGCGGATGTAGTGACTGCCGAGCACCTCGATCATGCTGGCGCGCATCATGCGGGCGATGTAGGCGATCTGCTGGATGGAGAGCGCCACCACCGGCAGCAGCAGGTTCTGCCAGGCGCCGCCGTTCCAGCCGCCGGCCGGCAACCAGCCGAGCAGCACGCCGAACACCAGCGCCAGCAGCGGGGCGATGACGAAGTTGGGCACCGCGATCCCCGCCAGCGCAGTACTCATCACCACGTAATCCGCCGTCGAGTTGCGCCGGATGGCCGCGATCACCCCCAGCGGAACCCCGATCAGCAGCGCGGCCAGAATCGCCCACATGCCCAGCTCCAGACTGGCCGGGAAGCCCTGGCTGATCAGCTCGCTGACATCGAAGTCCTTGTACTTGAAGGACGGGCCGAGATCGCCCTGCACCAGATCGCCCAGATAGCGCAGATACTGCATCGGCAATGGCTCATCCAGGTGATAGGCCGCGCGCAGGTTCTGCTCGATTTCCGGGGGCAGACGGCGCTCGCCATCGAAGGGGCCGCCCGGGGCGACCCGCATCAGGAAGAACGACAGGGTGATCACGATCAGCAGGGTGGGAATCGCCTGCAGCAACCGTTTGAGGGTGTAGCTCAGCATCCAGTGCTCCGTCCGGGCCGCTGCCCGGGTGTGTCGTTGTTATTGGTGACTGTCGTCTGTCAGTGCGAGGTATCGAGCTGCAGATAGCGACTCGGGTGCACGTCCAACGCATTGGGCGCCCAGCCGCTGATGGCGGGGTCGACAAGACTGGAGGTGACATAGTCGTAGAGCGGCAGCACCACATTGTTGTCGAGCAGATACTGCTCGGCGTCGTGGAGCTGGCGCTGGCGGGTGCCGACATCTCCTTCACGCGCCGTCGCCTCGATCAGCGCATCGTAGGTCGGTGAGCTGAGCCCGGGCGCGTTGGAGGTGTTGTCGCTGCTGAAGGCGTTCAGGAAGTCGTAGGCATCGGCGATGGTGGCGATCATGCCGTAACGACCGACCTCGAAATCGCCCAGCGCCAGATCGCGGTAATGCACCGCGGCCTCGGTGTTGGTCAGCGTCACCTTCACGCCCAGCGGTTTCCACATCGCGCCCAGGGCCACGGCGATCTTCTTGTGGTCTTCCAGGGTGTTGTAGCGCAGGGTCAGCTCAAGCGGGGTATCCGGGCCGTAGCCCGCGTCTGCCATCAGCTCGCGCGCCTTCGCCATGCGCCTGTCCATCGACCAGTCAGCGAAATCGAAGCGCGCGCCCTGATGCTCACCCAATGCCTTCGGCACGAAGTGCCAGGAGGGAATCTGGCCCATGCCGAGAATGCGCTCGGTGATCACCTCACGGCGCGTGGCCAGATTCAGCGCGCGACGGATGCGCTGGTCGGCCACCGGCGAGCCCTCGCGCAGATTGAAGACATAGAAGTACTCGCCGAGGATCGGGTAGGTCTGCAGGGCAGCGGCCAGATTGTCCTGGATCCAGGTGTAATGGCTGGCGGGTACGCCGTAGGCGATCTCGACCTCGCCGGCGCGGAAGCGATTGAGCGCGGCATGACTCTCCTCGATGGGCAGGTAGACCACCTCATCGAGCGCGACCGTGTCCGCCGCGTGATAGCGCGGATTGGGCGTCAGGCGAATCTCGGCCTGGGGCGCCCAGGTCTTGAGCACGAAGGCGCCCGAGGTGGCCATGTTGGCCGGCCGCGTCCAGCCAGCGCCCTTGGCCGCGATCACATGGCGTGGCAGCGGAGCGGCTTCGCTCATCGCCAGCGTCTGCTCCAGCGTCGCCGAAGGGTGGCTGAGAGTGATGGTGAGCGTCTGCGCATCCGGTGCGGCAACGCCAAGCTTCTCCGCGGGCAGCTCACCGGTATTCACCGCGCGGGCATTGACGATCGGGTAGTAGAGCGTGGCGTTGTGGGCCGCGGTGGCGGGTGTCAGCAGGCGGCGCAGCGCGAAGACGGCATCCTCGGCGGTCAACGGCGTGCCGTCTGACCATTCGAGCCCCTCGCGCAGATGGAAGGTCCAGCTCAGCCCATCGGCGGACGACTCCCAGCGCTCTGCCAGCCCGGGAACCAGCTTGCCGTCGGCGGAGTAGGCGATCAGCGGCTCGAACAGATCACGCGTGATGCGTGTCTCCCAGGTGCCGTTGGTCTGTTGCGGGTCCAGCGAGCCGGGCTCGGCGCCATTGGCGATACGCAGGATCTGCTCGCCGCGGCTTGTAGATTCTGCGGCCATGGCGCTGCCGGAAGCGCCAAGGGAGAGGGAAAGAACGGACAGCAGCAGGCCTGCGCTGAGGCTTGCCGCGCATTGCATCGGTGAGGTGGGGGACATGCATGAACTCCTTGTCACGCCCGTGGGGCGCGACGTCATCTTCTGGTGCCATCCTTGGCAGATGCCACGCTCCTGCCCTGCCGGACACAAGCGTGGACCCATGACGATCTAGAGAGCGGCGAGCCAGCTCAGAGGCTCACAGGGCTCGCCTCACTCGGAGAACGAGACCCAGCGCGAGCGGTGGGTATCCTCGATGTTGTTCTTCCAGCCGCTGAGCTTGGGGTTCACCAGATTGCGCGACACGTAGTAGTAGATCGGCAGCACGGCGTAGTCATCCAGCGCCTTGCGCTCCGCGTCCTGCATCAGGGCCTCGCGATCCTCCATGTCGAGCGTATTGGCAGCCTCTTGCATGTCGTCATCCAGCGCACTGTTGGAATAGGCGCCGTAGTTGTTGGGCACGCCGCTTTCCAGCAGGTTGAGGAAGTTCTGGGCGTCGTTGTAGTCGCCTATCCAGCCGGCGCGGCCGACATCGAACTTGCCCTGGCGCATGTCCTCGTAGTGCACCGCGACTTCGGCATTCAACAGATTGACCTTCACGCCCAGTGGCTTCCACATCGCGGCGGCGGCGATGGCCACCTTCTTGTGGTCTTCGCTGGTGTTGTAGCGCAGGGTCAGCTCCAGCGGGTTGTCCGGGCCGTAGCCGGCGTCTTCCATCAGGGACCTGGCCTTCTGCATGCGCTCATCCATCGACATGTCCTTGAAGGCCATCTCCTGGATGTCGTAATGGTTCACGCCGGTGGGCACGAAGCTGTAGGCCGGCACTTCGCCGGTGCCGAGAATCTTGTCGGTGATGATGTTGCGGCGGATGGAGAGGTTGAGCGCCTCACGCACGCGCGGGTCTGCCGTGGCATGGCCATCGCGCGAGTTGAGCACGTAGTAGTAGATGCCCAGGTAGGGCGCGACGTGGGTGGCGTCCGGCAGGTTGTCCTTCAGCCAGCCGTATTGCTGGGTCGGGAATTCGCGCGCGATGTCGATCTCGCCGGTGCGGAAGCGCTTCAGGGCGCTGTTGCGCTCCTCGATGGGGTAGTAGATCACCTCATCCAGCGCGACCTCCCTGGCATCGTGGAACTCAGGATTCTTGAGCGCGACGATGCGGGTCTGCGGCTGCCACTCGCTCAGCTCGAAGGCACCGTTGGAGACCATCTTGCCGGGGTCGGTCCAGTCCTTGCCGTACTTCTCCACCACATGTTTCGGCAGCGGGTAGGCGGTGTAGTGCGACAGCTGATCCAGGAAGTAGGGCGTCGGGCGCTCGAGGGTGATCTCGAGGGTGTGGTCATCCACGGCACGCACGCCGAGGGTGTCCGGCTCGGCTTTGCCACTGTTGATGGCCTTGGCGTTCTTGATCGGATACAGGATGTAGGCGTAATCCGAGGCATTTTCCGGCGTCATGATGCGCTTGAGCGCGTACACGAAGTCCTCGGCGGTCACCGGCTCACCGTCTGACCACTTGCCGTCCTCGCGCAGCGTGAAGGTATAGGTCTTGCCATCGTCGGAAATCTGCCACGACTCGGCCGCGCCGGGGATGCGCTCGCCATCGGCGGCTTCGGTGACCAGGCCCTCGAAGAGGTCGCCCACCACGTCATTTTCCCAGGTGCCGGAGATCTGCTGCGGGTCCAGCGAGGCCGGTTCACCCATGATCGCCAGCTTGAGCGTGTCGGCCATGATGCCCTGGGAGGCAACGATGCCCCCGGCCAGCAGCAGAGAGCCTGCCAGGCGTTTGAGCATGAAGCGTCCGGGGAGCACCGGGGTGTGAGAGGGGGAGTGCAGTCGTGCCATGATAGGGAAGCTCGCTATTGTTGTTAGGGGTAATACGAGTGTCGCCTTCTACCATCGAATCTTTTCCTGCCCGCTGTCCATGTTAAAAAATGGATGGCTTATGCATGCATTCGATAAACGTCATGCAAGGCGTGGAAACTCGGGCCATTCGGGGCAGGCGGGCCTTTGAATCACTTTGGTCGTATTCGCCGCCTGCCCGCTGATGGGCGGCATGCCTGGCAGCCGAGAGCCGTCGCTTGCCCGCTGGCCACGGATGATGGGCCGGGCATGGTCGCCACGCCGGGAAATGGCTACAATATCGGGCTTTGCGCGCTGTCGATCTGCACATGCACCCTCGGGTGGCATGTGGCGGAGCCCGTCGCTTGCGACAGGATCGCCGCGCACCCATTCACGCATCATCGCCTCAAGACAGGACGACCATGCAAGAGATCAATCCGATCACCAACCTCATCAAGGACCTGTCCGAAAGGGCAGAAGTCCTGAGGGGGTACCTTTGACTATGCCGAAAAGCAGGATCGGCTAGAGGAAGTCACTCGCGAGCTCGAGAATCCGGATGTCTGGAATGACCCGGACTACGCGCAGAAGCTCGGCAAGGAACGTGCGTCGCTGGAGCTGGTCGTCAAGACCCTCGACGACATGAGCAACGGTCTGTCCGACTGCTCCGACCTGCTGGAAATGGCGGTCGAGGAAGAGGACGAAGGCACCGTGGACGAAGTCGTCCGCGAGCTGGACCAGCTCAAGGCCAGTCTCGAGAAGCTCGAGTTCCGCCGCATGTTCTCGGGTGAGATGGACGCCAACAACGCCTACCTCGACATCCAGGCAGGCTCCGGCGGTACCGAAGCGCAGGATTGGGGCAACATGTTGCTGCGCATGTACCTGCGCTGGGCCGAGCATCACGGTTTCAAGACCGAGATCGTCGAGGCGAGCGCCGGTGAAGTCGCCGGCATCAAGTCCGCGACCATCCACGTCGAGGGTGATTACGCCTTCGGTTGGTTGCGCACCGAGCTTGGCGTGCACCGTCTGGTCCGCAAGAGTCCCTTCGACTCCGGCGGCCGTCGTCACACCTCGTTCGCGTCCGTGTTCGTGTCGCCGGAAATCGATGACAACATCGAGATCGACATCAATCCGGCCGACCTGCGCACCGATACCTATCGCTCCTCCGGCGCCGGTGGTCAGCACGTCAACACCACCGACTCCGCGGTACGTATCACCCACGTGCCGACAGGCATCGTGGCGGCCTGCCAGACCGAGCGTAGCCAGCACTCCAACCGTGACCGCGCCATGAAGATGCTGAAGGCGCGTATCTACGAAGCCGAGATGCAGAAGCGCAACGCCGCCAAGCAGGAACTCGAGGACTCCAAGTCCGATATCGGCTGGGGTAGCCAGATCCGCTCCTACGTCCTCGATGACCAGCGCATCAAGGACCTGCGGACCAGCGTCCAGTCGAGCAACTGTGACAAGGTGCTCGACGGCGACCTCGATGACTTCATCGTCGCCAGCCTCAAGATGGGGCTCTGAGCGCGAGTACCCTCGCGGCCCAGCGCCTATTCGCCTCCGCCGGTCTCGCCGGCGGAGGCCACGAATCCCCGTATCGCGGTCAGCACTGATGGTCACAATCGTCAGGCTGATCATGATCTGTCGTGGCCCAGGCCATGACCCTTTGACACGAGACAGGCCCCTCCATGTCGACAGAGCAGACCCCCGCCATTGATGAGCAGCAGGCCGCCGAACAGGCTCAGGAAGAGAACCGCCTGATCGCCGAACGTCGCGCCAAGCTGAACGCCCGCCGTGAGCAGGCCGCCGCCGAAGGCAAGAGTGCCTTCCCGAATGATTTCCGTCGTGACAGCCTCGCCGCTGACCTGATGGAAGAGCTGGGCGAGAAGGACAAGGCCGAGCTGGAGACGCTGGACCGCAAGGCCGCCGTCGCCGGGCGTATCATGCGCAAACGTGGCCCCTTCATCGTGCTGCAGGAAGTCTCCGGCCAGATTCAGCTCTACGTCGACAAGAAGGGCCTGCCGGAAGCGCTGCTCGAGGACATCAAGAGCTGGGATATCGGTGACATCGTCGGTGCCAGTGGCCCGGTGCACAAATCCGGCAAGGGCGATCTGTACGTCATGATCGAAAGCGCCCAGCTGATGACCAAGAACCTGCGTCCGCTGCCGGACAAGTTCCACGGTCTGTCCGATCAGGAAATGCGCTATCGCCAGCGTTATGTCGACTTGATCATGAACGAGCAGTCACGCCGCACCTTCGCGCTGCGTGCCGGCATCGTCGCCTCCATCCGTCGCTTCCTCAGCGATCGCGGCTTCATGGAAGTCGAGACGCCGATGCTGCAGCAGATTCCGGGTGGCGCGACCGCACGTCCGTTCATCACGCACCACAATGCGCTGGACATGGAAATGTACCTGCGCATCGCGCCGGAGCTGTACCTCAAGCGTCTGGTGGTGGGTGGCTTCGAGCGCGTGTTCGAGATCAACCGCAACTTCCGCAACGAGGGGCTGTCGACGCGTCACAACCCCGAGTTCACCATGCTCGAGTTCTACTGGGCCTACGCGGACTACCGTGACCTGATCGCGCTCACCGAAGACATGATCCGGACTGCCGCCCAGGAAGTGCTCGGCACCACGCAGATCACCTGTCAGGGCAGCGAGTACGACCTGAGCCAGCCGTTCATCCAGATGACCATGCGCGAGTCGATCATCAAGTACGGCGATGGCATCACCGAAGCCGACCTGGCCGATTACGACGCCGCGCGCGCCACGGCCGAGCGTCTCGGTATCCAGGTCAAGCCGATCTGGGGTCTGGGCAAGCTCGAGACCGAGATCTTCGAGGAAGTCGCCGAGCACCGTCTCGACCAGCCGACCTTCATCACCGAATATCCGGCCGAAGTCAGCCCGCTGGCGCGTCGCAACGATGCCAACCCGCACGTGACCGATCGCTTCGAGTTCTTCGTCGGTGGCCGCGAGATCGCCAATGGCTTCTCGGAGCTCAACGACGCCGAAGATCAGGCCGAGCGCTTCCAGGCCCAGGTGGCCGAGAAGGACGCCGGGGATGACGAAGCCATGTTCTACGACGCCGACTACGTGCGCGCGCTGGAATACGGCATGCCGCCGACCGCCGGTGAAGGCATCGGCATCGACCGTCTGGTGATGCTGCTGACCGACAGCGCCTCCATCCGCGACGTGCTGCTGTTCCCGGCGATGCGTCCGCAGCAGGGCTGAGCAGTCGGCCGCCAGCCCGTCACGATGGCGCATCATGACGCGCCATCGTGACAGGCCACGCTGAGGGCACCCACAACGCCTCCGATCCCTGATCGGGGGCGTTGTGGTCTCTGCCTCACACGAATGACTGACGACGAGTGCCTCGCGGGGCATGATCGGTGCCGATGAGGCAAGGTGGCGCTTGGCTTTGTTGCCCGCGAGCGGCCATAATGGTCGGCGTCCAGTCTGCTGGCGCCCTGGCACTGCCAGGGTGACGCGCTGGACGCCTCGAGGCTCACCCGCATCGCGTGCCTGCTTTATGAGCGGCGCTGCCATCCACGGTGTGTCCTGTCTCGGAATTGTCCCTGAATGTCCTGGAGAGTGCAGAATGAAGCTGCTTAACCGTTCCGCCCTGAGCGTCAAGCCGACCCAGGCGTTTGTCGACTGGATCAACTCGCTGGAATCCGAAGGCGAGGGAGGCGAGGATCTGGCGCTGGAGGATGTCAATCAGGAGAGCACCGTCTACCTGATTCCCGAGATGGACACGCGTGAGGCGCTGGACGGCTTCGTCTCCGAGCGCTGGCTGGACGTGCTGGAAAGCGAGCTGCGCGCCTGGGAAGAAGACACCCGCCATTGGCCGGAGCCGATGGACAAGGCACTCTTCGAGCGCTTCCTGACTGTCGAGCACAGCTATCTGGCGGTCGACCTGGACGACGAGGCGCCGCTGGAAGTCAGCGAAGTCGATGACGAGCTGCTGGCCGATCTTGACTGAAGCTCTAACATGCTCGCGCAGATTGTCAGACGCGTGATGGCCGTCGTCGCCGTACTTTCCGCAAGAGCTGTCAGCCAGTGCCGTCAGCAATGACTGTCAGTGATGGCGACAGACGCTACAATGGCCTCGGGCATAATGCCCGAGGCCATTTGCGTTGTGGCGATCGCATCGTCACCCTCAATTTTCCGCATGTCCGTCGTGCGGCTTCCCCCCCTTCAAGGAGATTGCGCATGAGCATCCAGACCCAGATAGACACCAAGCTCGCGACGCTTGACCCGTTGATGGTCGAAGTCGTCAACGAGAGCCATATGCATAGCGTGCCGGCCAACTCCGAGACCCACTTCAAGGTCACCCTGGTCAGCGATCGCTTCAGCGGCCTGTCACGGGTCAAGCGTCACCAGCAGCTGTATGCCTTGCTCAGCGAAGAGCTGGGTGGCCCGGTGCACGCACTGGCACTGCATCTGTACACCGCGCAGGAGTGGGCGGCACGCGGTGGCGAGATTCCGGATTCCCCTAACTGTCTGGGCGGCGGCAAGCACTGACCATGACCCCTGAACCGCAACGCCTGCAATATCTGGACGCGATGGGACTGACCGCCTGGGTCGGTCGCTATCAGCTGCCCAATGCCTTGCCCACCCAGGCGTGTGACTGGCCCGAGCCGCAAGCGGCGGAGGCGGTCGCGCCCCAGGCGCGCCTGCACGCGCTGATCGATGAGGCGCCGCGTCCGCCTGCTGCCCACCAGACGGCGGATGCCAGTCACGCCTCCTCCGCTCAGGCTGGCGGCATGGCCGGCAGCGCGACGCCACGCCCGGCAGGGCCTTCTCCGGCCTCGAGTGCACGCGCCTTGCTGGGCATGGCGCCGGCGGCGGTCGAAGCCCCCGCTGCGGCTGCCTCGCCGACGCCCGGCGCTGCCGAGACCAGCAGCACCGCCTCGTGGGGGACGCCGCCGACGCAGGTCTCGGCTGAGGCGCCGGCAGCAGATGAGGCAGTGACGCCACCAGCGGCAGACAAGCCGCCACTGCGCTTCAGCGTTCAGCTGGCGGCGCTGGAAGGGCGCTGGTTGATCATGCTGCCCGGTGACGAGGCACCGCATCTGGAAGGGGAAGCCTTGCTCAAGGCGTTGTGGCGCGCCGCCGGCATCGAGGCGGCATCAGGGCTCACCTTCAGCCACTTCCGCTGGCCGCTGTTGCCCAACCTCAAGGCCAGTGCGCCACTCGAAGAAGCTCGCGAAGGTTTGCATGCCTTCCTGAGCGGCCCAGCGCGTTGTGGTTGGCAGCCGGAGAGGCTGTTGATCTTCGGCAGCGATGAGGCCAGCGAGACGCTGCGCGAGGTGCTTGGCATCACCGCTTCCGAGCGCGGTGAGGCGACTTCAAGTCTGCTGAACCTGCCGGTCTGGCAGGGATCGGCGCTGTCGGCGCTGGCGCGCTCAAGTGACGCCAAGCGCAAACTGTGGCCGCTGTTGATCCGCTGGGGACGCGAGTGGCAGTCGGCATCGCCGCAGACGGACGCCTCATGAGCGAGTCAGTTTCCCGGCGCCTCGAGCTGCGTGAGCTGGCCGATGAGCAAGCGACCCTGACGGCGCTTGAGGCTATCGAGGCCAGCCAGGCACACGGCCTGAGCCAGTCACAGCTGGTCGATGTGTTCAACGATGACGCGCGCTGCGTGCTGGGCGCCTGGTGGCAGGCCTGTGAGTCGCCGACCGCAGAGCTGATCGGCTTCGTGGTGCTGGCGCGCGGGCCCTTCGAGGCCGAGATCGAGGCGATCACCGTGCACGCCGCGCAGCGCGGGCAGGGCGTAGGTGCACGCCTTTTGGCCGCCGCCATCGCGCAGGCGCGTGACTGGCAACGTGACTCGGGGCTTGAGCGCCTGCTGCTGGAGGTGCGCACCAGCAATGCCGCCGCCGCAGCCCTCTATGCGAAGGCCGGGTTCACCCGGGATGGAGTGCGCAGGGGCTACTATCCGCTGGCGGATGGCGGGCGAGAAGATGCTTGGCTCATGTCGCTGCCGCTGGTGTGATCCTGGCCCTTCTGTCTTGGGCTCCGGCATCGCTCTGATGCTGGTGCCGACACGAAAACGCCGCCGACAGTCTCCTGTTGGCGGCGTTTTCATGAGGCCCTGTTCATGAACTCTTGTTCAGGAGCTCCTGTTCAAGAGCCATTGTTCAAGAGTGCATGTTCACGCGGCCCAGCGCGCAGGACGCGCGGGAGCCTCAGGCGCTCTGGGTTTCGCTCTCGGTCTCGCTGAAGCGTGCGACCAGCGCTTCCAGACGCTGTGCCCACTGGTCACGCTCTTCCTGCAGTTGAGCGTTGGTCTGGCGCAGCTGTTCCAGCTCTTCGCCCTGACCTGTCTTGGCTTCGGTCAGGCGCTGGTTCTCTTCCTTCAGCTCTTCGACTTCCATCTTCAGCATCTCGATGCTGTCGATGGCCTGGCCGACTTTCTGCTCAAGTTGGGTAAAGAGTTCTGTGCTCATGCTATCTCCTTGTCGAGTCACGGTCGTGGCCCGAGGGGGTTCGTTGAGGGCGGTAAAGGTATGCGGTAAATGCTGGTGCGATGAATATCGGCCATGTCGGGAATCCTTGCCGGATGGCGCAGCGATACCCGCCTGCAGGCAGACTACGACGCCGCCTGAGTCGACACAAGTGGGAAGGTGGCTCAGGCGGGCGGATGGCGCCGATACAGGCGGCCATGACTGTCGCCGGCACGGCTTTCCCGGTGCAGCTGCCAGTTGGCGGGCACCACGGGGTCGAGGCCGGATTCCACTTCCAGATAGATCATGGCGTCATCGCTCAGCCAGCCATGCGCTTCGAGCAGTGCGCAGCTCGCGGCGGCCAGCTCGAGCCGGAAGGGCGGGTCGAGCAGCACCAGGTCCATGCCCCCTGCGGCGGGAGTGGCCGTCTCGAGCCAGTGCAGGACATCGCCGGTCACCACCTGTGTTGGCAGGCTGTCACCGTTGGCGAGGGTCGCGAGATTGGCCTCGAGCGCGCGCGCGACGCGGCTGTCGCGTTCCACGAAGGTGACATGCGCCGCCTCACGCGACAGCGCCTCTAGGCCCACTGCGCCGCTGCCGGCATAGAGGTCAAGCACGCGGGCGCCGCCGACATGAAAGCCCAGCCAG
Source organism: Cobetia sp. Ld8 (assembly GCF_045066615.1). NCBI lineage: Bacteria > Pseudomonadati > Pseudomonadota > Gammaproteobacteria > Oceanospirillales > Halomonadaceae > Cobetia > Cobetia sp. Ld8. The sequence continues at coordinate 75,408 of NZ_JBISHF010000005.1, forward strand.
TTGTAGAGCGTCTCACGCACGCGGTCGGGCGTCGGGCGCAGGCCCGGTGCGTCGATCACGTTGAGCAGGCGGCGCTTGAAGCGCCCGCCGATGATGCGCAGGCGACCTGGCCCGCCGGCGGCCTGGCCACGCTTGCCGCTCTGTTTGTCAGCGCGCGAGGGCGCGTTGGATTTGCCCCGTGCGGGGCCTTGGGAGGATGCGCGTTTTTTCATGCCGCGAGTCTAGCATGTGCGACGCCGGATGCCGCGCGGTGCGTACCTTCAGCCCCGAAGGGATGGTAGGATGACGCCACTTTCACGAGTTCAGGACTGTCTCGCCATGTTCGGTTTTTTCAAGCGCAAGAAACACAAGGCTCAGGAGCAGAAAGCCTCCGAGCAGCAGGCCCTCGAGCAACAGGCTCTTGAACAGACACAAGACGCCACGCCCCACGAGCAAGCCGATGCCGAGCAGGCAGCGCGGCTCGAGGCGAAGCGTCTCGAGGCCGAGAAGGTAGAGGCAGAGCGCCTTGCCGGTGAAGAGGCCGCTCGGGTCGAGGCTCAGAAGGCCGAAGAGCAGCAGGCCGAGGCTCAGAAGCGCGAAGAGCAGAAAGCCGAAGCTGAAGCCGAGCGCCGCGCCTCTGAGCAGGCGGCTGCCGACCAGGCCGCCAGGGCAGAGGCCGAGCGCATCGCCCAGGAACGCGCAGCGCAGGAGCAGGCCGCTCAGGAACAGGCCGCCCGAGACGAAGCCGAGCGCATCGCCCAGGAGCAGGCTGCTGCAGAACGCGTCGCCGCCGAAAAGGCCGCTCGGGAAGAGGCGGAACGTCTGGCTGCCGAGCAGGCCGCCCAGGCAGAGGCCGAGCGCATCGCTGCCGAACAGGCCGCTCAGGCCCGTGCGGAAGAAGCCGCCAGTGAAGCGCGTGCCGAAGAGGCGCGTATCGCGGCTCGCGAGGAAGAAGAGCATCAGGCCGCCGCGCAGCTGGCCGCCATCGAGGCCGAAGAGCAGGCCGCGCTGGAACAGGCTCGCCAGGAAGAGGAAGCACGTGCCGCCGAGGCTGCCGCCGCTGGCGCAGACGCCGTGGTCGAGGATGACGCTGCGCGTGATACGGCCCGCGATGGTCGGGAAAAGCCGCGGCGTGGTTTCTTCGCGCGCATCAAGGCCGGTCTTGGCAAGACACGCGCCAATCTGACCGAGGGCGTCGCCAGCCTGTTCCTCGGCAAGAAGCAGATCGATGATGAGCTGATGGAAGACCTCGAGACCCAGCTGCTGATGGCAGACGTGGGCATCGAGGCGACCACCGAGATCATCGACAACCTGACCGCGCGCATCTCGCGCAAGGAATTGAAGGAGCCGCAGGCGCTCTACGAAGCGCTGCAGGAAGAGCTGCGCGTGATGCTGGCGCCGGTCGCCAAGGACCTGGAGCTGCCGGCCAAGGGCAGCGGCCCCTTCGTGATCCTGATGATCGGCGTCAACGGCGTCGGCAAGACCACCACCATCGGCAAGCTGGCCAAGCGCTATCAGAGCCAGGGCCGCAGCGTGATGCTGGCGGCGGGCGATACCTTCCGCGCCGCGGCGGTGGAGCAGCTCAAGGTGTGGGGCGAGCGCAACAAGGTACCGGTCATCGCTCAGCATACCGGCGCCGACAGTGCCTCGGTCATCTATGACGCCCTGGAAGCCGCCAAGGCGCGTAACGTCGATATCCTGATCGCCGATACCGCGGGGCGCCTGCACAACAAGAGCCACCTGATGGAAGAGCTCAAGAAGGTGCAGCGCGTGATGGCCAAGCTGGATGTGTCCGCGCCCCACGAGGTGATGCTGGTGCTGGATGCCGGTACCGGCCAGAACGCGCTGTCACAGGCCTCCACCTTCCATGAAGCGGTCAACATCACTGGCCTGACGCTGACCAAGCTGGATGGGACCGCCAAGGGCGGCATCATCTTCGCGCTGGCCAAGCAGCTCAATCTGCCGATCCGCTATATCGGTGTCGGGGAAGGTGTCGATGACCTGCGTCCCTTCGCGGCTGATGACTTCGTCAGTGCCCTGTTTGCACGTGCTGGCGATGAGGCAAGCGAAGAGGCCAGCGCCGAGTCGCGCGAGGCATGATTGCCTTCGAGCATGTCGGCAAGCGCTATGGAGGGCGCTTCGATGCACTGGCCGGGCTCGACTTCAGGGTCGAGCGTGGCGAGATGGTCTTTCTGACAGGCCATTCCGGTGCCGGCAAGAGCTCGTTGCTCAAGCTGATCATGCTCCTCGAGCGCCCCTCGCGTGGGCGCATTCTGGTAGCGGGGCATGATATCGGGCGGCTGCATACCTCCCAGGTGCCGTATTACCGCCGCCAGATCGGCGTGGTCTTCCAGGACCATCAGCTGCTGACCGACCGCAACATCTTCCACAACGTGGCCCTGCCGCTGATGATCCAGGGGGTTCCGCCGCGTGAACAGGCGCGGCGGGTGCGGGCGGCGCTCGACAAGGTCGGCCTTCTGCATCGTGAGAAGGCGCTGCCGATCGAGCTGTCCGGTGGTGAGCAGCAGCGGGTCGGCATCGCGCGCGCCGTGGTCAACAAGCCCGCCCTGCTGCTGGCCGATGAGCCAACCGGCAATCTGGACCCGGCACTGTCCGCCGACATCATGCGTCTGTTCGAGGACTTCAATCGCATCGGTACCACGGTGATGATTGCCAGTCACGATCTGGCGCTGATCGCCCGCCTGCACCATCGCACGCTGGAGCTGTCCGATGGTCGTCTGATCGCCGACAAGGATGCCCGATGAGCCCCCCGCGTTCCCGCAACGAGTCTCCCTCTTCTTCACGCGAGCGTGGCCAGTCCCGCGCCGAGACGCGTACCCGCAAGGCCGCCGCGCAGGCGCCTGAATCATCGGAGGCCGCCGAGCGTGCGGCGCGCAAGGGTGCGCGCTCCAGTCGTGTCTCGGTCGAGAGCCGCTATCGCAGCTGGCTGCGTCATCACGCTGCCATGGCGCGCGACAGCGCACGCCGCCTGCTGGTCGCGCCCATCGCCAGCCTGCTGACCATGCTGGCCATCGCCATCGCACTGACGTTGCCGGCGGCGCTGTGGCTGGCACTGGACAGCGCACGCCTGCTCGACAATGAACTCAATGACAGCGCCCAGCTCACCCTCTATCTCGAGACCTCGGTCGACGAGAGCCAGGCGCTGACGCTGTCGGACTCGCTGCGCGACGCTGCCGGTGTCGGGGGAGTGCGGCTGATTACCGCCGCCGAGGGCATGCAGGAATTCGCCCAGGCGCTGGACCTCAAGCGCTCGCTGAGCCTGCTGGATGACAACCCCCTGCCGGCCAGCATCGTCATCACGCCGCTGGACACCACGCCGGAGTCCGTCCGCGCCCTGGCCACGCGCCTCGAGGGCGAACCGGGTGTCGCCAGCGCACGCCTGGATCTCGCCTGGCTGGAGCGCCTGCGTCAGTTGGGTGAGCTGGGTCAGAAAGTGACGCTGGGACTCGCGTTACTCTTCGGGCTGGGCGTGTTGCTGGTGGTGGGCAATACCATCCGCCTGTCCGTGGAGAGTCGCCGCCAGGAGATCGAGGTCGTGACGCTGATCGGGGCGACCCACGCCTTCGTGCGGCGTCCCTTCCTCTACAGCGGTGCCTGGTACGGCCTGGGAGGAGGGCTGCTGGCCTGCGGAATCCTGGCGCTTGGCGGCAACTGGCTGGCGGCACCCGTGACGGCCCTTGTACAAAGTTATGGCGGCAACTATGTGTTGCCCGCGCTGGGCGTTGCAGGGGGTGCCACGCTGCTGTTTTCGAGTACAATATTGGGCTGGATAGGGGCCTGGATCGCGGTCGGACGTCATCTGGCGAGTATTTCTCCGCGCTGATTCCGATTATTTTTCGCGGTTTTCAGCCAGTATTTCTGCCCAGGAAGGTCAACAGTTACGTTCCGACAACATTCATGTCGGGCGTCAGTGAAGGGGGCTGGTGGGTGGTTAAACGCACCACACACCCGACAGCGTTACGAAGTGCTACTCGTCATGACAATTGTACACGCCATGTACAGCTATTGACGGGAACCTGTCCCACCCTTCACAGTCTCACTACTTGCATGCGTGTTAGGCAACCATGGAGACATCTGCACTATGAGCACCAGTCTTCAGCCACTTGGCCACCTGTCACCGGGTCAAGATCTAAACGGCTATATTCAGTCGGTGAACCGTATCGCTGTGCTTACTGCCGAAGAAGAGCATGAGCTGGCCCTGCGGTTGCATGAAGAGAATCATCTGGAGTCGGCCCGTCGACTCGTCATGTCGCACCTGCGCTTCGTCGTGCATATCGCGCGCAGCTACAGCGGCTATGGCTTGCAGCAGGCGGACCTGATCCAGGAAGGTAATGTCGGCCTGATGAAGGCGGTCAAGCGCTTCGATCCGCATCAGGGCGTACGCCTCGTCTCCTTTGCCGTGCATTGGATCAAGGCCGAGATTCACGAGTTCGTGCTGCGCAACTGGCGCATCGTGAAGGTCGCGACCACCAAGGCTCAGCGCAAGCTGTTCTTCAACCTGCGTGGCGCCAAGAAGCGTCTTGCCTGGTTGAACAACGATGAAGTGGATGCCATCGCGGGCGATCTGGACGTCAAACCTGCCGTGGTGCGTGAGATGGAAAGCCGTCTCTCCGCCCACGATGCAGGCTTCGACGCCGGCCCCAGCGACGACGAGAGCTCTGCCTATCAGGCGCCGGCCAACTATCTGGAAGATCACAGCCTCGATCCGGCTGCCCAGGTGGAACAGCAGGACCTGGAAGACGACTCCCACGGTCGTCTGCTCAAGGCGCTGGCGGCACTGGATGAGCGCTCACGCGACATCCTCCAGCAGCGCTGGCTGAGCGACAACAAGTCGACTCTGCACGAGCTTGCTGACATCTATGGCGTCTCTGCCGAGCGTATCCGTCAGCTCGAGAAGAACGCGATGAAGAAGCTGCGTGAATCGATGGGTGACATGAGCGAAGGCTTCGCTGCCTGAGCTGGATGACCCCATGACATGAGCCCGCGATTTTCAGGCTCGCTGTCACGTGAAAATGCCCCGCCGGGTTTCCCGGCGGGGCATTTTCGTTGAGGGAGAGTGGATCCCGATGAATCCGTCGTTATTGGTTGAACAGTGCAACACAATGTTTCATTCTGTCACACTAAGACATGAAACATTTCTACTGGTGACCCCGTGGACCCGACCTCCTCGCACGTCAATGGCACACATTCGCTGTGGCGAATCTTTGGGCTCAATGCAGCCTTGATGGTGGTATTGGGTGGCCTGTTTCTGGCCAGCCAATGGTTTGATGTGCGTGAACAGGAAATGCGTCGCCTGGAGCTGCTGGACACCCAGCTGCATATCTCCACCGAGCAGCTGATCGCCAATGTCTCGCGCGAGATGATGGTGCTGGAGCGCGTATTGAGCAGTGAAGGCAAGGAGCTGTGGCGTGGCTCGCTGGACAGCGCGCTGGGCCGTCATCCCTCTCTGGTCTCGCTGATGGTGGTGCCGTTTGCCGATTACCGCGGCAGCAGCCTGCGTCAGATCGGCGTGGGGCGCAGTTGCAGCTGGCAGCTGACCCAGCCGGAAGCCCAGGCGCTGCCCGGGCGCAGCAGCCTGCTGTTCGGCTCGGCACTGCCGCTGGCATCCGGTCAGCCGGGCTTGCCGTTCTACCGTCACATGGATATCGAAGGCATGTCCTGGCTGATGATCGGCTGCCTGGACTTCTCCGAGTCACGCAGCCTGCTGGCCAACCCGAATTCCGATGATGGGCAGCGCCTGCGCCTGTTTTCCACCAACGGTCTGCTGCTGTTCTCGAGCCCCCAGGAGCATGCGCTGGGTGTGACCGGCAAGCTGCCGCTGTCCTCGATGGCCAACATGGGCAAGTACATCTCCGAGCGTGGTGTGCGTCGCTACCATGTGCCGGGCTTCGACGGCCGGCCGCGCATGGCGGCGGGCAGCTATATCGCACCGCTCAAGCTGTTCAGCGTCGTGAGTCAGCCGCTCTCCAGTCTGTGGTGGCTGTGGTGGAATCGTATCTGGTTCGGCATGCTGCTCGGCGGCATCTTCCTGGTCGTGCTGGTGGTCGTGGTGGCGCGTGCCGAGCGCAAGCGCGCTGAGCGCCACGATGAGCTGGAGGGCGCACTCGAGTCGATGACGGCGCGCTCTCGTACCCTGGTGACGCTGATGGATAACCTGCCGGGTGTGGTGTATCGCATCGAGGTCAACACCGGAGTGCTGACCTTCATCAGCAACGGCTCGGCCGAGCTGTTCGGCCGCTCGGCCGAATCACTGGTCGGCACCGGCATCACCCTGACCGAGCTGATCCATCAGGAAGACCGTCAGTCCGTCAGCGCCGCCCGCCACTGGGCGATGTGCGCGCAGATGCGCCATGAGCAGGTCTTCCGCATCATCGCCGACCATGAGCGTTGGGTGCTGGACCGCAGCGTGATGATCGAGGGCGAGGATGGCGTGCGCTACTGGGAAGGCCTGCTGCTCGACATCAGTGCGCACAAGGAATCCGAGCGTCAGCTCGACTTCCTGGCGCGCCATGACGCCCTGACGGGGCTCTATAACCGCAAGGCCTTCATGGCGGCGGCCGACGAGCGCGTCGCGGCGGGTGGCTTGATGATCTACGCCGATATCGACCGTTTCTCGACCGTCAACGATGGTCTGGGTCATGAAGCCGGTGACCAGCTGCTGGTCGCGGTCGGCGAGCGTCTGCGTCGTCTGCTGCCGCCGGGCGGTCTGGTGGCGCGCCTGGGGGCCGATGAGTTCGGCCTCTACCTGCCGCATGGCAATGATGATCCAGCGCAGGTAGTGGAGGAGATCCAGCAGAAGGTCGAGCGTCCCTTCACGATTCTGGGGCGCCCGCTGATCATCAGTCTGACGGCAGGCTATGTGCTGTCCGAGACCAATGGCGATGCCCAGGCGCTGATGCTGAATGCCGATGTGGCGCTCTATCACGCCAAGTCGCGCGGCGATCATGCGCTGCGCTGGGAGTCGTCGCTGGACAAGCACGTCGCCTCGCGCATGACGCTGGAGCAGGACCTGCGTCAGGCCATCGGCAGCGAGCAGCTCTATCTGCATTACCAGCCGCAGCTGGATAGCCACGGCGAGCTGCAGGGTGTCGAGGCGCTGCTGCGCTGGCAGCATCCGGAGCTGGGCATGATCTCGCCGGCCCAGTTCATTCCGCTGGCCGAAGAGACCGGTCTGATCTTCCGCCTCGGACGGTTCGTGCTCGAGGAAGCCTGTGCCCAGATGGTGCGCTGGCAGGACGCCGGCCTTCACATGCCGCGCATGGCGGTCAATCTGTCGGCGCGCCAGCTGACCTCGGGCTACGAGAACGAAGTCTTCGGCGTGCTGGAAAGCCAGAAGCTGTCGCCGACGCGGCTGGAAGTCGAGGTGACCGAGACGCTGCTGATCCAGGACATGGAAGGGGGGCTTGCGGTGCTCGGCGCGCTGCGCGAGCTGGGCGTGCGTGTGGCGCTGGATGACTTCGGGCAGGGCTATTCGTCGCTGTCCTATCTGTCATCCCTGCCGCTGGATGTGCTCAAGGTCGACCGCAGCTTCGTGATGAAGATGGATGCGGTCGCCGGCTCTGACGGCGGTATCCGCTGTCCCAATCAGCAGGCCATCCAGCTGGTCGGTGCCGTGATCAGCCTGGGGCACTCGCTGGGCCATGAGATCGTCGCCGAGGGAGTCGAGACGGACGTGCAGTTCGAGGAGCTCAAGCGACTGGGCTGCGACACCTATCAGGGCTACCTGCTGGCGCGGCCGATGTCCGCCGAGGCCATACTGGAGCGCTTCAGCGTCAACGCCTGAGGCGCCGTCCGTGCAGTCCGATTCCATCCCACCCCACCCGGTGGTGACATGAGAAGGCCTGACCCAGAAAAAACGCCCCGCCTGCAATGACTGCAGGCGGGGCGTTCGTCTTGGTGCGGCGCATGCGCGCGGGGCAAGCCCCTCAGACGGCAATGCGCTCCTGACTGCTCAGCAGCAGGTCGCGGCTCAGCAGCTGCCACTGGTCTTCCCAGTGCTCGGTCGGGCGCTTGCGATAGTCGCTGCGCACGTACTGGCCGATGCGACCTTCCGCACACGCCAGCAGCAGGTTGGCCGCTGCCGTGACGGTGATGGCCGGTCGCAGTCCCTCGCGAGGCTCGGCTTCACGCAGCACCTGCTTGATCTGCGTCTCGAGACGCTCGAACAGCTGCGCCATGCGCGTGCGCAGGCGTGCCGTCTCGCCGGTGAGGGCATCACCATTGAGGAGGCGACACAGCCCCGGATTCTTCTCGGCAAAGCCCAGCAGCAGGCTCAGGATGTGATGCACCCTGGCATGCGCGGTGTCGTTGTCCTGAATGATCAGCGCGATACGCTCGAACAGCGTGCTCTCGATGAATTCGATCAGTCCTTCGAACATGCGTGCCTTGCTGGGGAAGTGGCGATAGAGCGCCGCCTCCGAGACACCGACCTGTCGTGCCAGTGCTGCAGTCGTGATGCGTTTGCCGCTGTCCTCTTCCAGCATCAGAGCGAGTGCCTGGAGGATCTGTTCGCGACGTGATTGTTTTGGATTCGCCTGCGTCATGGAATCTTGTCGTTTATCGCGGCCTGCAGCAGTGTGCTACGGGCGGGTCCGTGTCCTGAGGCATGTCGCTTGCCTCGCGCGAAACACCGGGGCCGAGCCCCGGCTTGTCACCTTACGCCTTGTCAGTGTCCGCTTCCGCGTTGCTGATCAACGTGCCGACCCCGGCATTGGTGAAGATTTCCAGCAGGGTCGCATGTGGCACGCGGCCATCGATGATGTGAGCACTGCGCACGCCTTGTTTCACGGCGTCCAGTGCACAGCTGATCTTGGGCAGCATGCCACCGTAGATGGTGCCATCCTCGATCAGGCCATCCACCGCCTCGGTGGTCAGACCGGTCATGACTTCGCCTTGTGCGTTCATCAGGCCAGCCACGTTGGTCAGCAGCATCAATTTCTCCGCGCCCAGTGCCTCGGCGACCTTGCCGGCGACCAGGTCGGCATTGATATTGTAGCTGCGACCCTCGGCATCGACCCCGATGGGTGCGATGACGGGAATGAAATCGTTGCGTGTCAGCAGTTCGATCAGGTCCGTGGAGACATGCTCGACTTCACCGACATGGCCAATGTCGATGATTTCAGAGGCATTCATGCCCGGCGTCTGGCCGCTGACCTTGAGCTGGCGGGCGCGAATCTGGCCGCTGTCCTTGCCGGTCAGGCCGATGGCCTTGCCGCCACTCTGGTTGATCAGGTTGACGATGCCCTTGTTGACCAGGCCGCCCAGCACCATCTCGACCACGTCCATGGTCTCGGAATCCGTGACGCGCATGCCATCGACGAAGCGCGATTCGATGTTCAGCTTCTCGAGTAGCGCGCCGATCTGCGGGCCGCCGCCATGCACGACCACCGGATTGATGCCGACTTCCTTCATCAACACCATGTCGCGAGCGAAGGAGTCGATCAAGGCTTCTTCGGTCATGGCGTTGCCGCCGTACTTGACCACCACGGTCTTGCCCGAGAACTGCTGGATATAGGGCAGGGCTTCGGACAGGACCTCGACCACCTGATGCGGGTCGCGGTTGGCGTGGCTCATCAGCGTATCACTCCACAGAAAATGGTCCGGAAAGAGAGTCCGGACACTGTCACTCGAAACGGTCTTTCAGCGCGCGCGGTGCGCGCTGTCATGCAAATCGGTTGCTTCAGGCACCTGATGCGCCCGGATGAGCGGCTGCAGTGCCTGGCAAGGCGAGGGCGGCGATCAAGCGGCAGACCGCCGCCCCCGTTGCGGCTCATGCCATCCTGTCGATGGCGAGCGAGAGCGGGATCAGAACGGTGCCTGGATGCTCGGCTCGGCCTGCTTCAGCGCGGCGCGGAAGCTGTCCTTGATACGCTCCAGTGCGGCTTCCGACTTGCCTTCGAAGCGCAGCACCAGCATCGGCGTGGTGTTGGAGGCACGGCACAGGCCCCAGCCATCGGCGTAGTCGACACGAATGCCGTCCAGCGTGGTCTTGACGCCGTCGCTGCCGAAGTCGCCTTCGCTGGCCAGTCGCTCGACGATAGCGAACTTGTTCTCGTCGGTCACTTCCACATTGATCTCGGGGGTGCCGAGGTCCTGCGGGAAACGGGCGAAGAAGGTGTCGGCATCGACATCCTGCTTGGCGAGGATTTCCAGCAGGCGCGCGGCGCCGTAGATGCCGTCATCGAAGCCGAACCAGCGCTCCTTGAAGAAGATGTGGCCGCTCATCTCGCCGGCCAGTGCCGCGCCGGTTTCCTTCATGCGTGCCTTGATCAGCGAGTGGCCGGTGCGCCACATTTCCGGCGTGCCGCCGGCTTTCTCGATCACGGTCGCCAGGTTGCCGGTGCACTTGACGTCGAAGATGATGCGCGCGCCCGGCACGCGTTCGATCAGGTCTTCCGACAGCGCCATCATCAGGCGGTCGGGGTAGAGGATCTCGCCCTTGGGCGTCACGACGCCGAGACGGTCGCCGTCACCATCGAAGGCCAGACCGATGTCCGCGCCGGTTTCCTGCATGGTCTTGATCAGGTCCTGCAGGTTTTCCGGCTTGCCCGGGTCCGGGTGGTGGTTCGGGAAGTTGCCGTCGATCTCGTCGAACAGCGGCACGGTGTCGACGCCCAGGCGACGGATCAGCTCCGGGCCCAGCTCGCCGGCCACGCCGTTGCCGCAATCGACCACGGCCTTGAGCGGGCGCTTGACGACCACATCACCGGTGATCTGCTCCAGATAGCGCTCGCGCACGTCCTCTTCACGCAGGCTGCCTTCGCCTTGCGTCAGATCGCCTTCCTGCAGGCGACGGTAGAGGTCGGTGATGGTGTCACCGGACAGGGTCTCGCCGGCCAGCACGATCTTCAGGCCGTTGTAGTTGGCCGGGTTGTGGCTGCCGGTCAGCATCACGCCGGAGCGGGTGCCTTCCAGGATATTGGTGGCGTAGTAGAGCACCGGTGTCGGCACCATGCCGATGTCGACGACATCACGGCCGGCATCGCGCAGGCCCGCGATCAGCGCCTTGGACAGGCGCGGGCCGGAGAGACGGCCGTCACGCGCGACCACGACGGTGGATTCGCCGCGTGCCGCGGCTTCGCTGCCGATGGATTGGCCGATGGCGCGCACGCCGTCTTCGGTGAGGGTCTCATCCACGATGCCACGGATATCGTAGGCGCGGAAAATTGAAGCGGGTACCTGACTCATGGTGCATCCCTGTCGGTTGAATCAATCGTGAAGTCGCTTGAGGCGTCATGCGTCTCGAACGCTATCGCTGCATGACGATCAGTGTGGAAACCTGCATGGCTTCCTTTTGACCGGAAGCCGGCGCGAGCCTGCCGCTCGGTTGCCCTCTGGCATGACGGGTCAATCAGTGGCGACCGGAGTGGCCGAAGCCGCCTTCGCCGCGCTGGCTGGCCTCGAATTCAGAGACTTCCACCAGCTCCGCCTGTACCACTGGCACTAGCACGTACTGTGCCAGGCGCTCGCCGGGCTCCAGCACGAACTCTCTCTCGCCACGGTTCCAGACCGAGATCATCAGTTCGCCCTGGTAGTCGGAGTCGATCAGGCCGACCAGATTGCCCAGCACGATTCCGTGTTTGTGCCCCAGACCGGAGCGCGGCAGGATCATGCCGGCCAGTGCGGGGTCGGCGATGTGGATCGCCAGCCCGGTACGCACCAGCTCACAGGCGCCCGGCGCCAGGGTCAGCGGCGCGTCGAGCAGTGCGCGCAGGTCCATGCCGGCGCTGCCGGGAGTGGCGTGATGCGGCAGCGGGTAATCGCGAACGCGCTCGTCGAGAATCTTGAGTTCGAGCCGGGGGCGGGTCATCTAAGGTGCTTCCTGATCGTCGGTGACAGTCGGTGTAACGGTCTGGATGGCAGGGTCGAGGCTGACCCTGTGCTGATGGAGTGCCAGGGCGCGCTTCAGAATCGCGCGCGCCAGTTCCGTCTTGGGACAGGCCGCGATGGCCTGTTCGTGTTGCGTGTTCGTGTTCTGATCGAGCGGCTGCCACAGCAGGGTGGCGGCATTGCTGTCGCTGCCGAAGCCAAGGCCCGGCGTGCTCACATCATTGGCGACGATCATGTCGAGCTGTTTACGTGCAAGCTTGTCGCGTGCATAGCGGAGCACATCGCGGGTCTCGGCGGCGAAGCCGATCACCAGTGGCGCCCGCTGACCGGCGGCGCGGCGTGCCTGCGTCTGGGCGGCGATACCGGCGATGATATCCGGATTGCGGGTCAGCGTGACCTGCATCTGCTCCTCGCCCGACTGCTTCTTGAGCTTGTGGTCGGCGACCGTGGCCGGGCGGAAGTCGGCGACTGCCGCGCAGCCGATGAAGAGGTCGCTCTCGCTGGCGGCTGCCTCGGCGGCGGCCTGCATGTCCAGCGCGGATTCGACATCGATGCGCTCGACGCCAGCCGGGGTCGCCAGCGCCACCGGGCCACTGATCAGGCGCACACTGGCGCCCAGCGCCGCGGCCTCGGCGGCCAGCGCATAGCCCATCTTGCCGGAGCTGTGATTGCTCAGGTAGCGCACCGGGTCCAGTGGCTCGCGGGTCGGGCCGGCGGTGATGGTCACCGTCAGGCCTGCGGCCGGCAATGACATCTCATTGCTCTGGCGGCCGGGGTCGCTCTGGCTCATGAGGTCGCTCTGGCTCATGAGGTCGCTCTGGCTCATGAGGTCGCTCAGCGCCGCGACGATCTCTTCCGGCTCCAGCATGCGACCCGCGCCCACGTCGCCACAGGCCTGTTCGCCGCTGGCGGGGCCGAGCAGCGTCCAGCCATCGGCACTGAGCTGGCGGGCATTGCGCTGGGTGGCGGGGTGCGCCCACATGGCCTGATTCATCGCCGGGGCCATCACCCAGCGCGCGCTGTTGGCCAGGCACAGGGTAGTGAGCAGATCATCGGCATGCCCATGCACCAGGCGGGCCATCAGATCGGCGGTGGCAGGCGCGATCAGGATGACCTCCGCCCAGCGTGCCAGCTCGATATGTCCCATGCCGGCCTCGGCCTCGGGGTCCAGCAGGGAGGTGTGCACTGGATTGCCCGACAACGCCTGCAAGGTCAGCGGTGTAATGAAGGCTTGAGCCCCTTCGGTCATGGCGATGCGCACTTCACAGCCCGCCTTTTTCAACAGGCGGGTGATCAGAGCGGCCTTGTAGGCCGCGATGCCGCCACTGATGCCCAGCAGAATGCGCCGTCCGGCGAGTGAATGCATGGTGTGTCCTGCGTCCCTGATGCGTCGATTGCTACGCTCGCGCGTTTGCCCTTTACCATATCACCGTGATGCAACCTTGCGTAGCGCCGCTGGCCCGCGACGCCGAGTGTCGCCAAGCGCTCGCTTCATGGGGCGGGGGCTCCTCTCGAGTGGCATGCAGGGGCCAGACGCAGGCCCCCGGGGCGGCAAGCGTTGATGCTCACAATGGCGAAAGAGGCGGCATCTGACCACGCTTCTCATGCTTTGGACTGTCAGCCATTCGGGGCGACAGGCGATGGGAGAAGAGTGCATGGGGATTCGAGAGTGGCCGGTCGGGGAGCGTCCGCGCGAGAAGCTGTTGTCGTCAGGGGCAGGGGCCTTGTCAGATGCCGAGCTGCTGGCCATCTTTCTGCGCGTAGGCATAAAAGGACGCTCGGCGGTGGATCTGGCGCGCGACCTGCTGAACACCTTCGGCGGTCTCAGGCCATTGCTGGAGGCGACCCAGCAGGACTTCTGCGCGGCGCGCGGACTGGGTGATGCCAAGTATGTGCAGCTGCAGGCTTCGCTGGAGCTGTCGCGTCGCCATCTGGAGAGTCTGTTGATGCGCGGGGCCGCCCTGACGTCGCCCCTGCTGGTGCGGCGCTATCTGTCCTCGCATCTGCGCGACCTGCCGCATGAGGTGTTCGCCGCGCTGTTTCTCGACAGTCAGCATCGCGTCATCCGCTTCGAGACACTCTTCACCGGCACGCTGGATGCCGCCGCCGTCTACCCGCGCGAGGTGGTCAAGCGGGCGCTGGCGCTCAATGCCGGCGCCCTGATCCTGGCCCATAACCATCCCTCCGGCGTCGCGGAGCCCAGTGAAGCTGACCGACGCATCACGCAGCGGCTGGAAGAGGCGCTGGGGCTTTTCGATATTCGCGTGCTGGATCACTTCGTGGTCGGAGACGGCGAGGTGGTCTCGTTTGCCGAGCGTGGCTGGCTCTAGTTGGGGCGTCGAGGAGGCTGAGGCGCTGAGTGCTCGATGACGGCACAGCCCCCGCCAGATGCGGTCGCCGCTGGCGTGAGAAATGCGCAGGGATTGCAAACCAGGGCACTGGTTGTGGTAATGTTGCGCCTCCCGTATCACCCACCACAGAATTCGCGACCACTCTGGCCGACATTGGCTGAGTGAAGCGTTTGGCTGAGAAGCGTCTGTACCGATGTGACACGTCGGGCATGGGCGTGCTGGCGAAAAAAATCCGTATAGGACGTGCTTTCACGTTCCTCTTCGGGTAAAATGCTGCGCCTGCACGTTCCAGCACCCGAAAGCTTGTCTTCCGGAACGGACGTAAACACTTTGAAATCAGGGCATGAGGCGGCGCCTGCCACTTCCGGTTTGCCCGACAGGTTTTGAACAACTTAGCCAACGCAGCGGTTGGAGGCTCCAATGTCCAAAGTATGTCAGGTTACCGGCAAGCGCCCGGTGACTGGTAACAATGTTTCTCACTCCCAGCGCAAGACTCGTCGCCGGTTCCTGCCGAACCTGCACACCCACCGTTTCTGGGTTGAATCCCAGCAGCGCTTCGTCAAGCTGCGCGTCTCTACCAAGGGCATGCGCATCATCGACAAGAAGGGTATCGACGAAGTCCTCAAGGACCTCACTGCACGTGGCGAGCGCTTCTAAACACTAGAAGACAGCCCCTGTAGCAATGGCAACCGAGCCGAGGGCAGCGCTCTCAATCGTTCGGTGAATGCGACTGTGGAAGGAAACTGAAAATGCGTGACAAGATCAAGTTGGTGTCAAGTGCCGGTACTGGCCACTTCTACACCACCGACAAGAACAAGCGTAACACTCCGGACAAGCTTGAATTCAAGAAGTACGATCCGGTCGTTCGCAAGCACGTGATGTACAAGGAAGCCAAGATCAAGTGATCTTGTCTCCCGCCAGCGTGCTGTCGGAACCCTCGAAAACCCGGTCCTGACCGGGTTTTCGAGTATCTGGATGTCGCTGTTCTGGGCATCCTGCAACAGGGTGGCGGCTTCTGTCGTCACCCTGTTGTGCGTCTGGCGGTCAGTCGAGGAGAGAACATGCCCGAATTACCGGAAGTCGAGACGACCCGCCGCGGTATCGCGCCGCTGGTCGAGGGCCAGGAGGTCACCGAGGTGATCGTGCGTCAGCCGCGTCTGCGGACCCCTGTGCCCGGCGAGCTCGCCGAATGGCTGGTGGGTCAGCGTTTCGGCACGCTTGCGCGTCGCGCCAAGTACCTGCTGTTGCCGATTGCCGATGGCCATCTGCTCTGGCACCTGGGCATGTCCGGTAGCCTCAGACTGGTGCCCATCGGCACACCGCCACGCACGCATGATCATGTCGATGTCGTGCTCGGCAATGGCCATGTGCTGCGCTATCACGATCCACGTCGCTTCGGCTTCGTCGACTTCGTGCGTGGTGACCCGCATGCCGATACGCGCCTGGCGCGACTCGGCCCGGAGCCGTTGTCCGATGCCTTCAATGGCGAGCACCTCTTTGCGCGCTCCCGCAAGCGCCGCGTGGCGATCAAGCCGTTTCTGATGGACAACGCCAATGTGGTGGGCGTGGGCAATATCTACGCCAGCGAGGCGCTGTTCATGGCGGGTGTCGACCCGCGTCGTCCTGCCGGTGAAGTGACGCGCGAGGAGTGCGAGCGCCTCGCCAACGCCGCCAGCAGCGTGCTGGCCGCGGCGATCGCCCAGGGCGGCACCACGCTGCGTGACTTCGTCGGCGGAGATGGCAAGCCGGGCTACTTCGCGCAAAGCCTCAACGTCTACGGGCGAGGTGGCGAGCCATGCCGCGAATGCGGCCACGAGATCATGAGTCTGGTGCTGGGCCAGCGCGCCAGCTGCTTCTGCCCGTATTGTCAGCGCTAGCGGCGAGCCGCATCAGACCACTGCTTGACCGGGGGCTCCGTGACCGGGGCCGCCATGACGACTAGAATAGGCCCGTTCGGGCGCGTCCTGTCGTCGTCCTGTCCCTTCCTCTGCTTTCTGGATATTTCCCGTGACTGAACGTCTGCGCCTGAAGAAGAATGCTGATCGCCGCCTCAAGGCCGGCCATCTGTGGCTGTACTCCAATGAAGTCGATACCGTCGCGACGCCGCTCAAGAACTTCGAGCCGGGCGCCCAGGCCATCATCGAGGCCAGCAATGGTCGTGCGATGGGTGTTGCCTACGTCAACCCGAACTCGCTGATCTGCGCGCGCATCGTGTCGCGCAACCCGGAACAGCGTCTGGATCGCTCGCTGCTGGTGCACCGCTTCAACCAGGCGCTGTCGCTGCGCGAGAGCCTCTATGACAAGCCGTTCTATCGTCTGGTCCACGGTGAAGGCGACCTGCTGCCGGGCCTGATCGTCGATCGCTTCGGCGACGTGCTGGTCTGTCAGCTCAACACCTTCGGCATGGAGCGTCTGGCGGAAGTGATCGTCGATGCGCTGCTCAAGGTCGTCAAGCCGACGGCTATCGTCTTCAAGAACGATTCCAGCGGTCGCCGCCAGGAACAGCTCGAGCGCAACGTCGAAGTCGTCTACGGCGAGCTGCCGGAAAGCGTGCTGCTGGAAGAGAACGGCGTCCAGTTCACGGCGCCGGTGCTCGACGGCCAGAAGACCGGCTGGTTCTACGACCACCGCGCCAACCGTGCCTGGTTGAACCGTCAGGTCGAAGGCAAGCGCGTGCTGGACCTGTTCAGCTACGTCGGTGGCTGGGGCGTGCAGGCGGCGGCGCATGGCGCCAGCGAAGTGCTGTGTGTCGATGCTTCCGGCGCGGCACTCGAGCGCGTCTCGGGCAACGCCGTGCTCAACGGTGTCGAGGACCGCGTCTCCATCGCGGAATCGGATGTCTTCGAGGCCCTCTCGGCCCTGCGTGCTGAAGGCGAGCAGTTCGACGTCATCATCGCGGATCCGCCCGCCTTCATCCGCAAGCGCAAGGACATCACCAACGGCGAGCGCGCCTATGCACGCCTCAACCGTGAAGCCATGCGCCTGCTGGGCCGTGACGGCCTGCTGATGTCCGGCTCCTGCTCCATGCATCTGGCGCCGGAGCGCCTGATGGATGTGGTGCGTGGCGCCGTGCGTCACCAGGACCGCCACGGTCAGGTCATCTTCCAGGGCCATCAGGCCAGCGACCACCCGGTGCACCCGTCCATCCCCGAGACGTCCTACCTCAAGGCCCTCGGTGTGCGCGTCTATCGCGACTGATGACGCCTGACGGATATCAGGTCTGATGGCTGTGCCATCCGGTATCGACGACAACGCCGCCCTTCGGGGCGGCGTTGTCGTCTGTGGCTTGTGAGTCGTCTGTGGCTTGAGTGTCGGCTATGGCTTGTCTATCGACTGCAGCTCGCTTTTGGCTAATCGTCCATGGCTCATGGACTCTGATAGTCTGACGGCATGTATAGACGACTGACATCTCATCACAATCTCGTGCTGCTCGATCACTGGCGCAACCTGCTGGAAAGTGAGGGCATCCCCTGTGAGCTGCGCAATCGCCTGCTCGGCTCGGCCGCGGGCGAGTTGCCCGTGCTCGACTGCGAGCCCCAGCTGTGGGTGGCAGAGCATGACCTTGCGCATGCCCGCCGCCTGCTGGCGAGCATCGAGGCCGCGCCGGCCCTGCCGGATTGGCAGTGTGCCTGTGGCGAACATCTCGAGGGCTGCTTCAGCGAGTGCTGGGCGTGTGGGGCAAGCGCGCCGCAGCAGCCCGCGCCACAGGCGCGCCCGCGCGATGAGGACCCGGAGTTCGTGGCATGAGCAAAGGCACCCCGAAGGCGAGCGACGCGCCGCCGTTGACGCAAGATTCCCCCGGCTGGGCACTACCACGCCCGTTCCTGTTGCCGATCAGCGTGAAGAAGAAGGCGCTGGATGGTTATGGTCACGTCAACAATGCCGAGTATGTGCGCTGGCTGGAGGACATCAGCTGGGCACACTCCGAAGCGTTGGGGCTTGGCCTGGCGCACTACCGTGAGCAGGACCGCGGCATGGCGGTGCACCGTCACGAGATCGACTATCTGGCCAGTGCGCGACTTGGCGATTCGCTGATGCTGGCGACCTGGCTGGTGGATTGCGATGGTCGCCTGAGTCTGACGCGTCGCTTCCAGCTGCGCCGTTGCTCGGATGGCCAGACGCTGCTGGAGGCGCGCACGCGCTTTGTCTGTATCGAGCTCTCGAGTGGACGGGCCCGGCGCATGCCCGGCGCCTATCGTGAATGCTATTCGGCGGCGCTGGTGAGTGAGGAAACTGCCAGTCAGCGATGATTCCTCGCATTCCACTGCATCATTGGTGTGTTTTGGTGAATCTTGCTGGTATCTGATTGGCGAGACGCTGACGAGTCTGCTGTGCTTGTAGCAGGCGTCGTAATGACGTCAGTGTATTCCGCCAGCAGTGCAAGGAGTCCGCCATGCAGATCGCCGTGCCGAAGGAAATCAAGAACCACGAGTATCGCGTCGCCCTCACACCTGCCGGTGTGCGTGAGCTGATCGCCCAGGGACATGAGGTGATCGTCGAGTCTGGTGCCGGGGAGGGCAGTGGCTACCCCGATGCCGAATATCAGGGCGTGGGCGCGCGTCTCGAGTCGGACGTCGAGCGGGTCTTTCGCGACGCCGAGCTGATTCTCAAGGTCAAGGAGCCGCAGCCGGCCGAGGTCGCGCGGCTCACCCGCGGTCAGACCCTGTTCACCTATCTGCATCTGGCCGCCGCTCGTGAGCTGACCGAGAGCCTGCTGGAGAGCGGCGTGACGGCCATCGCCTACGAGACCATCACGGATGCCGACGGGGGCCTGCCGCTGCTGGCGCCAATGAGTCGCGTCGCCGGGCGCATGGCGATCCAGGCCGGCGCGCACGCGCTGGAGAAGGCGCAGGGCGGCATGGGCGTGCTGTTGCCCGGCGTGCCCGGAGTGCCGCCGGCGCGGGTCACGGTGATCGGCGGTGGCGTGGTGGGGGAGAACGCCGCGCGCATGGCGTTGGGGCTGGGCGCCGAGGTGGTGATTCTCGATACTTCACTGGCGCGCCTCGAGACGCTGGATCATCGCTATCAGGGCCAGATTCGTACCGTCTATTCGACCTCCGAGGCGCTGGAAGAAGCGGTGCGGCAATCGGCGTTGATCATCGGTGCCGTGCTGGTGCCCGGGGCGGCGGCCCCCAAGCTGATTCGCCGCGAGCATCTGCGCAAGATGACGCCGGGCGCCGTGCTGGTGGATGTCGCCATCGATCAGGGCGGCTGCTTCGAGACCAGCCAGGCGACCACCCACGCCGAGCCGACCTACGTGGTGGATGGCATCGTGCATTACTGCGTGGCCAACATGCCCGGCGCGGTGGCGCGTACCTCGACCCAGGCGCTGACCAGTGCGACGCTGCCGTATATCGTGCGCCTCGCCAATGGCGGCTATCGCGAGGTGCTGAGCCGGGACAGCCACTTTGCCGCAGGCCTCAATGTGCACGCGGGGCAATTGATCCTGCCGGAAGTCGGCGAGGCCTTCGACATGCCGGTCACTGCACTCGCCGAGGCACTGGCGAAGGAGTGAGCCGGGCGCGCCGGCCCTTACGAAGGCTGCACGCCTCAGGGTAAGATGTGGGGCATATAGCGACAGGTCATGGTGGCTGCGTTCGAGGACTTCGAGCGGGCGCTGCCGCGACCTGTCGTGATCCATTGTGAGCGAGTGCAGCCCCGCGGCACGACCTCCCGACCCAGACGCCCAAGAAGTGCATCCATGACCAAGACCCGCGTTCTTACCGGCATCACGACCACCGGCACCCCTCATCTCGGCAACTATGTCGGCGCCATCAAGCCTGCCATCGAAGCCAGTCAGGACCCGACGGTCCAGTCCTTCTACTTCCTCGCCGACTTCCACGCCCTGATCAAGTGTCAGGACCCGAAGCGCGTGCAGGAGTCGCGTCGTGAGATCGCCGCCACCTGGCTGGCACTGGGTCTGGACACCGACAACGCCATCTTCTATCGCCAGTCGGACGTGCCGGAAATCCCGGAGCTGATGTGGCTGCTCAACTGCGTGTGCGCCAAGGGCTTGATGAACCGTGCGCATGCCTACAAGGGCGCCGTGGCCGAGAACGAAGAGAGCGGCATCGAGGATCTCGATCGCGGCATCAGCATGGGCCTGTTCAGCTATCCGGTGCTGATGGCGGCGGACATCCTGATGTTCAATGCGCACAAGGTGCCGGTGGGGCGTGACCAGATCCAGCATATCGAGATGGCGCGCGACATGGCCGGGCGCTTCAACCACCTCTTCAAGGGCAACTACTTCACCATGCCCGAGGCGGTGACCGACGAGAAATCCCAGCTGCTGCTGGGCCTCGACGGGCGCAAGATGTCCAAGAGCTACAACAACACCATCCCCCTGTTCGGCACCGAGAAGCAGCTGCTCAAGAGCGTGCGCAAGATCAAGACCAACTCGCTGGAGCCGGGCGAGCCGAAGGACCCGGATACCTGTTCGCTGTTCCAGATCTATTCGGCCTTCGCCACCGAGGCGGAAGTCGCCGCCATGCGTGAGCAGTACGCGGCCGGCATCGGCTGGGGCGACGCCAAGAACCAGCTGTTCGAATACCTGAATGACCACCTCAAGGCGCCGCGCGAGCGTTACGTCGAGCTGATGGAAGACCCGGCGCATGTCGAGGCGATCCTCAAGCGTGGCGCCGAGCGGGCCCGCGAAGAGGCCGCACCGATGATGGAGCGCCTGCGTCGCGCCGTCGGCCTGGGCAACTTCCTCTAGGTCGCCCGTCCACGCTGCTCGATCGGCCCCCGTCATCTTCCCGGATGGCGGGGGTTTCTGTTACTGGCGCCGTCGTTTCAGAGGATGACGTCATCGGGGCTGTCGGGCTGATGGCACCCGGGGCGTGATGTCAGGCATATATCTGCGGGGAATGAAAAGCGTGCTGGAAATTCATTCACAGCTATAAAGCGACGCGTTAGGCTTGCCGCATCAATGCTTCAAGCATGCTGAATACACAAGGGGGTATGACATGAGTCAACACGCGATGCCAGGCAAGGCCAGTGAGCCTGGCCAGCCATCTACCACCATCAACCCTCGCGCCGTCTGGGCGGGTGGGCTGCTGGTCATTGCCTCAGTGCTGCTGGGCCTGGTCGCCGGCTGGCGCCAGGGCCTGCTACTGCTGATCGGCGGCGCGCTGGGCGTGGTGCTCTACCACGCGGCCTTCGGCTTCACCTCCGCCTGGCGAGTGTTCATCACCGAGCGCCGTGGCCGCGGCCTGCGCGCGCAGATGCTGATGCTGGCGATTGCCGTGGTGCTGTTCTTCCCGGTATTGGCAGCGGGCAGCCTGTGGGGACAGGACGTCTCCGGCTTCGTCTCGCCGCTGGGCACCTCCGTCGTGGTCGGCGCCTTCCTGTTCGGCCTCGGCATGCAGCTGGGCGGCGGTTGCGCCTCGGGCACGCTGTTCACCGTCGGCGGCGGCAATGCGCGCATGGTGATCACCCTGATCTTCTTCTGCGTCGGCTCGGTGATCGGCACCGCGCACTTCAGCTGGTGGCAGAGCCTGCCGTCGCTGCCTGCCGTCTCGCTGGTGGACAGCTTCGGCGCACTGGGCGGCATCATCGTCAGCCTGGTGCTGTTCGCCATCATCGTGCTGGTGACGCGCACGCTGGAGAAGCGTCGTCACGGTGAGCTCGAGAAGGCCGCCGTGACCGACAGCCAGCCGCGCGGCCTGTCACGTTTCCTGCGCGGCCCCTGGCCGCTGCTGGCGGGTGCCGTGGCGCTGGCGCTGCTCAACTTCGCCACCCTGGCGCTGGCCGGGCGTCCGTGGGGCATCACCTCGGCCTTCGCGCTGTGGGGCACCAAGGTCTACACCACGCTGGGCTTCGATGTCAGTGACTGGGGTTACTGGCAGGCGGCGGGCAATGCCAAGGCGCTGGCGGCACCGCTCTACACGGACATCACCACGGTGATGAACATCGGCATCGTGGTCGGAGCGCTGGCGGCGGCGCTGCTGGCCGGCAAGTTCGCGCCGAAGTGGAACATTCCGCTGCGCTCGCTGGTGGCTGCCGTGCTGGGTGGCCTGCTGCTGGGTTACGGCGCGCGCCTGGCTTTCGGCTGCAACATCGGCGCCTACTTCGGCGGCATCTCCTCCGGCAGCCTGCATGGCTGGCTGTGGCTGGTGATGGCCTTCGCCGGCAACATGCTTGGCGTGAAGCTGCGTCCCTTCTTCGCCCTTGCGCCGCGCAAGCCGGCATCGCGTGCCGATCTGGCCTGAGCCATTCCCCGCACGTGACCGCGAACGCCTCGCTCCTTCCCCGTCAGGGGGATGAGCGGGGCGTTTCTCGTCATGCAGTACCCTTGTCTGCGCAACGCACGCCGACCTTGCACAGGCTGCCGGAGATAGCACTGCGCGTGCTATCATCATGCCTTGTTCGCACGTGGAAACTGCACGTCGAAAGGTCCCTCGGACGCTCGGTTGCCACCAGGTCTTCTGCGGTGCTTCAGCGGGCATGCTGCGCTTGTCTGCCGGCATGCCGAGAAGCTTGCCGAGCGTGAGGTCGTCCCCACTGATTCAAGAGTCTCGCCATGACGGATACTTCCAAGCGCGCCCTGTACGTTCCTTACGCCGGCCCGAGCCTGCTCGAGATGCCGCTGCTCAACAAGGGCAGCGCCTTCAGCCTCGAGGAGCGTGTCAGCTTCAATCTGATGGGCTTGCTGCCGCAGAATGTCGAGAGCATCGAAGAGCAGGTCGCGCGCGTC
This sequence comes from Cobetia sp. Ld8, assembly GCF_045066615.1. Lineage (NCBI taxonomy): Bacteria > Pseudomonadati > Pseudomonadota > Gammaproteobacteria > Oceanospirillales > Halomonadaceae > Cobetia > Cobetia sp. Ld8. The sequence goes on from NZ_JBISHF010000005.1 coordinate 98,283, forward strand.
TACAGCCAGTATCAGCAGTGCGCCACCGACCTCGACAAGCACATCCTGTTGCGCTCGGTGCAGGACGACAACGAGACCCTGTTCTTCCGCGTGATCGAGGAACACCTCGAGGAGATGATGCCGATCATCTACACCCCGACCGTCGGTCAGGCGTGCGAGGAGTTCTCCAACATCTACCGCAACCACCGCGGCCTGTTCATCTCCTACCCGGACCGCGAGCACATGGATGACATCCTGCGCTCCGCGACCAAGGACAACGTCAAGGTCATCGTCGTCACCGATGGCGAGCGTATCCTGGGGCTGGGCGATCAGGGCATCGGCGGCATGGGCATCCCCATCGGCAAGCTGTCGCTGTACACCGCCTGTGGCGGCATCAGCCCGGCCTACACCCTGCCGATCTCGCTGGATCTTGGCACCAACAACCAGAAGCTGCTCGACGACCCGCGCTACATGGGCTGGCGTCACGAGCGCGTCACCGGTGATGACTACAATGCCTTCGTGGCCGAGTTCATCACTGCCGTGAAGCGTCGCTGGCCGAAGGCCATGATCCAGTTCGAGGACTTCGCGCAGGCCAACGCCATGCCGCTGCTCGAGCGTTACCGCGATGAAGTCTGCTGCTTCAATGACGACATCCAGGGCACCGCCTCCGTCGTGGTCGCGACCCTGATGGCGGCCTGCAAGGCCAAGGGCGAGAAGCTCTCCGACCAGCGCGTCACCTTCCTGGGTGCCGGTAGCGCCGGCTGCGGTATTGCCGAGATGATCGTGGTGGCGATGGTCAAGGAAGGCATGGAGGAAGCCGAGGCCCGCAAGCGCGTCTTCATGGTCGATCGCTTCGGTCTGCTGACCAGCGACATGGAAGGCCTCTACGACTTCCAGAGCCGTCTGGCCCACGATATCGACAGCGTGGCCGACTTCGGTGACCGCGGTCTGCTGGATGTGGTCAAGGCCGCCAAGCCGAGCGTGCTGATCGGTGTGTCCGGCCAACGTGGCCTGTTCAGCGAAGACGTGATCCGTGCCGTGCAGGCCGGCTGCGAGAGCCCGCTGGTGATGCCGCTGTCCAACCCGACCTCACGCGTCGAAGCGACGCCGGCGGAAGTCATCGAGTGGACCGACGGCAAGGCGCTGGTCGCCACCGGCAGCCCGTTCGCGCCGGTTGAGCACAATGGCCACACCCACGCGATCGCCCAGTGCAACAACGCCTACATCTTCCCGGGCATCGGTCTGGGTGTGCTGGCATCCAACGCCTCGCGCATCACCGACAACATGCTGATGGCCGCCGCCAATGCGCTGGCCAACAACGCCCCCATCGTCCTGAAGGGCGAGGGCGCGCTGCTGCCGTCACTGGGCGACATCCAGGACATCAGCCGTCAGATCGCCTTCGACGTGGCGCGTCAGGCCCAGACCGATGGTGTGGCACTGACCTCCAGCGATGAGATCATCCAGGCCAATATCGAGAAGAACTTCTGGCAGCCGCGTTACCGCGCCTACCGTCGCAAGGCGTTCTGATCGCGCCTGCGCCGTCAGTGAGCGCATGAAGCAGATTGCATGAAACAAGTTGCATGAAACAGAGTGCGTAAATGAAGAAGCCCCCGCAGGCCATGCCTGCGGGGGCTTTTGTATTGCAGTCAGCGCTGCGGTGAGCGGCTGGCGGGTTACAGCATGCCGCGCAGCACGTAGTGGAGAATACCGCCGTGGCGGTAGTACTCCAGCTCGTTGTCGGTATCGATGCGGCACAGCGCCTCGATCTTCTGCTCACCCTTGTCGCTCTTGAAGGTGACCTCGACCTTGCCACCGGCCGTCAGGTCATTCAGACCACTGATGCTGATTTCCTCATCACCGGTCAGCCCCAGTGACTGGCGGCTCTCGCCTTGCGGGAACTGCAGCGGCACCACACCCATGCCGATCAGGTTGGAGCGGTGGATGCGCTCGTAGGACTCGGCGATCACCGCGCGCACGCCCAGCAGCAGGGTGCCCTTGGCGGCCCAGTCACGCGAGGAGCCAGTGCCGTACTCCTTGCCGGCGACGACCACCAGTGGCGTGCCTTCCTCGGCATACTTCATGGCGGCATCGTAGATGGCCATCTGCTCGCCGGACGGCACGTGGCGGGTCTCGCCGCCCTCGACGCCATCGAGCATCTCGTTGCGGATACGCACGTTGGCGAAGGTGCCGCGCATCATCACTTCGTGGTTGCCGCGACGCGAGCCGTAGGAGTTGAAGTCCTTGACCTCGACCCCGTTCTCCTTGAGGTAGCGACCCGCCGGGCTGTCCGGCTTGATGGCGCCGGCCGGAGAGATGTGGTCGGTGGTCACCGAGTCGCCGAGCATCGCCAGCACGCGGGCATTCTCGACATCCTGAACGGCTTCCGGCTCACGCTGCATGCCTTCGAAGAACGGCGGATGCTGGATGTAGGTGGAATCCTTCCACTCATACACTTCGGCTTGCGGCACGTCGATGGCCTGCCAGGTCTCGTCACCGTCGAAGACCTCGGCGTACTCCTTGCGATACATCTCGGTACGCACCTGCTCGACGGCCTCGGCGATCTCGGCCTGACTCGGCCAGATGTCCTTGAGGAAGACGTCATTGCCGTCAGTGTCCTTGCCCAGCGGCTCCTTGGAGAGGTCGACCCGCACGGTGCCGGCGAGGGCATAGGCGACCACCAGGGGCGGCGACGCCAGCCAGTTGGTACGCACGTTGGGATGCACGCGACCCTCGAAGTTGCGGTTGCCCGACAGTACCGAGGCGACCGTCAGGTCACGCGTGTTGATGGCGTCCTCGACCGGTTCCGGCAGCGGGCCGGAGTTGCCGATACAGGTGGTGCAGCCATAGCCGACCAGGTTGAAGCCCAGCTCGTTGAGGTCATCCTGCACGCCGGCAGTCGCCAGGTAGTCGGTGACGACCTTGGAGCCCGGCGCCAGTGAGGTCTTGACCCACGGCTTGCTGCTCAGGCCTTTCTCGCGTGCCTTGCGCGCCACCAGGCCAGCCGCCAGCATCACGCTGGGGTTGGAGGTGTTGGTGCAGGAGGTGATGGCGGCGATGACCACATCACCGTGATCGAGGCGGAAGGTCTCACCATTCAGCTCGCTGTAATCGCCGTTCTTCACCTCGCTCTGCTTGTCGTAGCTCTGCTCGACATCGACGGCGGTCTGGCCACCCTCGGACAGCCACTTGCCGTCCTCGATGTCCGGCACTTCGCCCAGTTGATCGCCGAGGATCTTCTCGAAGGTCTGCTTGATGTCGGTGAGGGCGACGCGGTCCTGCGGGCGCTTGGGGCCGGCGAGGGAGGCGACGACCTCGGTCATGTCCAGCTCGAGCGTATCGGAGAAGACCGGCTCGTGGCCCGGCTCGCGCCACAGGCCCTGCTCCTTGGCATAGGCCTCGACCAGCGCGACCTGCTCATCGGAGCGACCGGACAGACGCATGTAGTTGAGCGTCTCGTCATCCAGCGGGAAGAAGCCACAGGTAGCACCATACTCCGGCGCCATGTTGGCGATGGTCGCGCGGTCGGCCAGCGGCAGGTCATCCAGGCCGTCACCGTAGAACTCGACGAACTTGCCGACCACGCCACGGCTTCTCAGCATCTGGGTGACGGTCAGCACCAAGTCAGTCGCGGTGATGCCTTCGTTGAGCTTGCCGGTCAGCTTGAAGCCGACCACTTCCGGAATCAGCATCGAGACCGGCTGGCCGAGCATCGCGGCTTCCGCCTCGATACCGCCGACACCCCAGCCCAGCACGCCGAGGCCGTTGATCATGGTGGTGTGGGAGTCGGTGCCGACCAGGGTGTCGGGATAGGCGAAGGTCTTGCCATCTTCCTCGCGGGTGAAGACGGCGCGGCCGAGATATTCCAGGTTCACCTGGTGGCAGATACCGGTGCCCGGCGGGACGACGGAGAAGTTGTCGAAGGCCTGCTGGCCCCAGCGCAGGAATTCGTAACGTTCGCGGTTACGCTCCATCTCGATGCGCACGTTGTCCTTGAAGGCGCTCGGATCGCCGTAGTGGTCCACCATCACCGAGTGGTCGATGACCAGGTCCACCGGAGTCAGCGGATTGACCTTCTCGGGGTCGGCGCCGAGCTTCTTGACGGCGTCACGCATGGAAGCCAGGTCAACCACACCGGGCACGCCGGTGAAGTCCTGCATCAGCACGCGCGCCGGACGATAGCCGATCTCGTGGGTGCTGGAGGCGGTCTTCTGCCAGTCGGCCAGTGCCTTGATGTCTTCCTTGGTCGCGGTTTCACCGTCCTCGAAGCGCAGCTGGTTCTCCAGCAGCACCTTGAGCGTGAAGGGCAGTCGCGTCAGGTCGCCAAGCGTGTCGGCCGCCTTCTTGAGCGAGTAGTAGTGATAGCGCTTGTCTCCGACTTCCAGCTCGGAGAGGGTGTCAAGCGAATCCAGTGACTGAGAGCGCTGGGAACCCATGATTCTCCTCCTTGTCGTTGTCTTCACCGGCCAGACTGCTGAAGTGTCGTTCAACAGGCGCGTCAGGTGCCTCGGCCGGATGCGACGCGTCGCGAGAGCGACTGCCAGGTCGCGGATGGTTGCCTACATAAGGCTATGGTCATCATGTGACAGGAATTCAAGCGCACACCATCATCGAGGATAGTGTGAAGCAAGGAACCCTGCGTCGCGTTCGCTGCCATAGAGTTTGCCGCCACGACTCTCGCGCGGCGTGAATGCGGCCTCTAGGGTATCCAATGCAATGGCATCCGAAACGGTGCCACCCGCAACGTCCGTCGCGTTCACCATCAGGCACAACGGAGGCTGTCATGAACGAACAAGGGCGCAGGCCGAGCGAATCCGGCGAGCTGCCGGAAGATGATGAGGTTCTGGATGCGGCGGTCGAGCAATGGCTGGCGGAGCATTCCTCGGGGCAGTCCGATGAATGGCCGGGCCATGAGTTGCTGGAAGACAAGCAGGAAGGAGCGGTCAATGAGGCGCTGCATGAGGCGGAAATCAACTGCCCCTACTGCGACACGCCCTTCACGGTGTTCCTGGATCTGGACGAGGGCAGTCTGATCAACATCATCGACTGCGAGCGTTGCTGTCAGCCGATCCAGGTGCGCCAGCAGGTCGACCCGGTCAGTGGTGAGCTCGAAGGGCTGGATATCGGCCAGGATGACGACGTGCTGTGACGGCATCTGTGACGGCATCTCACCTGCTCGGCACGCTGGAACCGGCGCCGGCAGGCGTCAGTGACGCAAAGTGACAGGCTTGCAGGGGCAGGGCGCGGTAGATGCTGTATTCTGCGGTCAAGGTCACTTATGATCCCGACACCCGCTGTTGGCGTCATCGCGCTGCCATAGGCAATCTCTATGGTGGTGATTGCAGCAAACATTTGGCATCTGCCACACGTGGCGATTAGTCTGTGTGGCGATTCATCACAAAGGCGGTCCGCTGCCTTTATCATCATTATTCCTCAGGAGATCACCATGAGCGTATTGGTCGGACGTCAGGCCCCGGATTTCGAAGCCGCAGCAGTGCTGGGCGACGGTACCATCGTCGACAACTACAAGCTGTCTGATTCCAACGGCAAGCTGCGCGTGCTGTTCTTCTGGCCGCTGGACTTCACCTTCGTTTGCCCGTCTGAAATCATCGCCCACGACAACCGTCTGGCGAAGTTCAAGGAACTCGGCGTCGAAGTCATCGGTGTGTCCATCGATTCCCAGTTCACTCACCACGCATGGCGCAAGACCTCTCCGGACGCTGGCGGCATCGGTGAAGTCGGCTTCCCGATCGTGGCTGACGTCAAGCACGAAGTCACCCAGGCATACGGCATCGAGCATCCGGAAGCTGGCGTCGCTCTGCGCGCTTCCTTCCTGATCGACGAAGACGGTGTCGTTCAGCACCAGGTCGTCAACAACCTGCCGCTGGGCCGTAACGTCGACGAGATGGTCCGCATGGTCAAGGCTCTGCAGTTCCACCAGACCAACGGCGAAGTCTGCCCGGCAGGCTGGGAAGAAGGTCAGGAAGGTATGAAGGACACCGCTGAAGGTGTTGCCAAGTACCTGGCAGGCCACTCCAGCAGCCTGTAAGTCGCTGCCTGGACGAGATCAGCTCACGCGTTCGCGCTGACTGATCCCGCGACTGCCTTTCGAACCTTCGGTAATGAGTGTCTCGAGAGGTAGGCGAACCGGAAGCCGTCGCCCCTGGCGGCGGCTTCCGCGCATCTGGGCAATGCCATCCTGCGGGCTCGTGCTTGAGCATAAGCTTCTGCGATGCCGGTCTGAGTCCGGTGCTGAAAGCTGGCGGCGTCTGCGCTACTCTGCGCAGTCCTTGTTCGCCTCAACCAGCCTGGCGAGCCAGTCAGCCAGCGAGTACAAGTGCTTCCAGCGGGAAGTCTGCATGGGCGCCAGCCGGCCCGGACCATCACGCCGTGTCCTGAACCATGCCGATCGCATGCGCCGTCTGCAGCGCTGTCGGTATCGTTCAGTACATTGATCGCCAGCAGCTGCCATTGCTGCTGGTGAAATCCTCCGCCTTCATCTGTCACTGAGGTCATCCATGAGCAATGTCCGTCACGAACGTCTGATCATTCTTGGTTCCGGCCCGGCGGGTTACACCGCTGCCGTCTACGCTGCACGTGCCAATCTCAAGCCGCTCCTGATCACCGGCATGCAGATGGGTGGTCAGCTGACCACCACCACCGACGTCGACAACTGGCCCGGCGACGATGCTGGCGTGCAGGGACCGGAGCTGATGGAGCGCATGCGTCGTCACGCCGAGCGCTTCGAGACCGAAGTCCTGTTCGATCACATCAACGAAGTGACCCTCGGCGAGCGTCCGTTCCTGCTCAAGGGTGACAACGGCAGCTACAGCTGTGATGCCCTGATCATCGCCACCGGTGCCAGCGCGCAGTATCTGGGCCTGCCGAGTGAGCAGCAGTTCATGGGCCAGGGCGTCTCGGCCTGTGCGACCTGCGATGGCTTCTTCTATCGCAATCAGGAAGTCGTGGTGGTCGGTGGTGGCAACACCGCTGTCGAGGAAGCGCTGTACCTGTCCAACATCGCCTCCAAGGTCACGCTGGTGCATCGCCGTGACAGCCTGCGTGCCGAGAAGATCCTGCAGGACAAGCTGTTCGACAAGGTCGAGAACGGCAACATGGCGGTCGAATGGCACCACACCCTCGATGAAGTGCTGGGCGACAACTCCGGCGTCACCGGCGTGCGTCTGCGTCATGTCGAGAGCGGTGCCACCAAGGAGTTGAGCTCGATGGGCGTGTTCATCGCCATCGGTCACCGTCCGAATACCAGCCTGTTCGAAGGCCAGCTCGACATGCAGGGCGGCTATCTCAAGGTCCAGTCGGGCCTGGAAGGCAATGCCACCCAGACCAGCATCCCCGGCGTCTATGCCTGTGGCGATGTGATGGACCACGTCTACCGTCAGGCGATCACCTCTGCCGGTACCGGCTGCATGGCGGCGCTGGATGCCGAGCGTTATCTGGACGGTCTCATCGCCTGAGATCGCCCTGTCTGTAGCAACACTGTCTGATTCGAGAAAGTCTGATTCAGCACTGCCCGACCGGCCCCGCAGCCTCGCTGCGGGGCCGGTTTGCGTTCAGGGCCCTGCCAGGTCTGCGCCGGGAGAGCTGAGTGCTGCTGACAGCTCAGTAATGGGGCGGCAGCTCGTCGTGTGGCTGCGCACTGAAAGGTGCTGTCGAGTCTGCATCGCCTTGTTGTTCGCGCAGGGTGCGTAGCTGGCTGGCCATCAGCGCGGTGAGGCGCTCGAGTGTCTCTATCTGGCGCTGCTGGGTGATGACGGTGCGATCGAGGGTCTCGAGCCAGTCATCCTGATGCGCGAGGCGCGATTCCAGTGCTTCCAGTCGGGCTTCCAGGCCGGGATCAGTCGAGGTTGTCATGCATCTGGGCTCCAGAGGGTGAGGGAATGGTCCGCGTGGGCAGTGGGGGAGGAGGGTCAGGCAGCCGCCGTTGGATGACGACTCATGCCACGATTTCTGAGCGATGGCACGCCGAATCGTTGCTGCGGTCGTTGCCTGGATCGTTGTCGAATTACCGCAAAGTGTTGAAGGGTTGTCACTGAGTTGCCTCAGACGCATCAGGAAGAGGCGTGATAGACTGTTGACAGTGCGATTGACTTATTTTTCGTATATCGCACCCATTGACGGCCTTCGATTGCCTGCGCTTCGCGCGTCATTGACAGGGCCGGTTCCATCGACTGATGTGGAGTTACCTGCATCACGAGCCACGACGTCACCAGAGCGATGCACAGGCATCTTCGCATGTATCAGTGACGGTGACGGGCACCGCCGTGAGGCGCTGCATTCAGGCAGTTTCCCGACTGACGATAGCTGCTGTAACCCTGTCGTGCGGTCAGGCGCTGTCCATTGCGATCAAGGGCAGAACATTCTGATAGGGATCATCCGAAGCACTCATTTCTGCCCTCGCGTTACACCTCCACCCATTACCTAGAGAGTTTATCTTGATGAGTTCCAAGACGTTCTTCCGTTGTTTCATCATCAGCCTGCTGCTGGCACTGCCGGCACCGTTGCTGATTGCCGTCTTCATCACCCTGACCGGCGGCCAGCTGGCCGACACCCTGAGCCAGGCGCTTAGCGTCGAGGGCTTCGAGCTGGCGTACGCGGCTGCCGTCGCGGCCGTGTTCATCCTGCTGTTGATCGCGACGCTTGCCATTCCGGTGCTGTCTCCGCGTTCTGCAGTACTGGCTGAAGTCGAGGACGACGATCGTGAGATCGGCGAGGTCAAGTGGTTCAACGTCAACAAGGGCTACGGTTTCGTGACCCGTGAAAGTGGTGAAGATGTCTTCGTTCACTTCCGTGCCATTCGTGGCAAGGGCCACCGTACCTTGGCCGAAGGTCAGAAAGTGCGTTACCACGTCATCAGCAATGAGCGTGGCCTGCAGGCGGATGACGTGACGGTCATCACCTGATCGCTGACTCGCTCAGTGAAAGACGACAACGCCCCGCAGGCTAGCCTGCGGGGCGTTGTCGTTTCATGGTCTGTCTCACCAGAAGAGACGGGTCACTCAGCCCTTGTCCGGCCAGGTGAAGGCCTCTTCGCTGCCGTCGGCCATGACACGGAAGAAGCGGTCCGGCTCATCACCGGGCTGCCAGCTGCCCAGCGAGCAGCGCGTCTCGACCTGCAGGGCCCGGGCGGCGGCGCGTGCGCAGTCGACATCGCGCGCCCAGGGGGTACTGGCGCTGTCGAACCACAGGCTGGCGAAGCCATCGGCGACTTTCTCGACCACCAGCACCGCGATCTCGGCGCCATCACGCGTGAGGCGCGTACGGTGCTGCAGCTTGCCGGCCGGCTGGAAGACGACGACCTGACCGAACTGCTCGCCCAGCCAGGCGCCCAGCGCCTCCAGGCTCAAGGGCTTGAGGTAGATCTCGATGTCTGGGTACTGCTCATCGGCGTCATTGTGCGGGGTGTCGCTCATGCCGTGGTCTCTTGGGTCGCGGGGACAAACAGGTATTCCAGGATGTGCTCGTAGGCGCTGGAGAGTCGGTCCAGATCGCTGGCCATGACGCGTTCATCGATCTTGTGGATGGTCGCATTGACCGGCCCCAGCTCGACGACCTGAGTGCCGAGCGTGGCGATGAAGCGACCATCGGAGGTGCCGCCGGAGGTGGACAGCACCGGCTTGCGCCCCAGTGCGCGTTCCACGCCGTGCACGGCGGCATCGACCAGCGCGCCTTCCGGCGTCAGGAAGGGCTCGCCGCTCAGGTTCCACTCGATCTCGACGTCCAGACCGTGCTTCTCGAGGATCTCATAGGTGCGACGCTTGAGGTCATCGGCGGTCAGCTCGGTGGAATAGCGGAAGTTGAAGACCACTTCCAGCTCGCCGGGGATGACGTTGGTCGCGCCGGTACCGCCACGGATGTTGGAGATCTGGAAGCTGGTCGCCGGGAAGAAGTCGTTGCCGTTGTCCCAATGCTCGGCGGCCAGGGCGGCCAGCGCCGGGGCGGCTTCGTGGATCGGGTTGCGCGCCAGGTGCGGGTAGGCCACATGGCCCTGGATGCCCTTGACGTGCATGACCGCACCCAGCGAGCCGCGACGGCCATTCTTGATCACGTCGCCGGCGTAGTCGGTGGAGGACGGCTCGCCGACGATGCAGTAGTCGAGGCGCTCGTGATGCTCGCGCAGATACTCGACCACCGCACGGGTGCCGTGAACCGCCGGGCCTTCCTCATCGGAGGTGATCAAGAAGGCGATGCGGCCTTCGTGGTCCGGGTTGGCGGTCACGAAGTGCTCGGTGGCGGTAAGCATCGCGGCCAGCGACCCCTTCATGTCGGCGGCGCCACGGCCACACAGGAAGCCGGCATCATCGATGCACGGCGAGAACGGCGGATACTGCCAGTTGGCTTCCGGGCCCGTCGGCACGACATCGGTGTGGCCGGCGAAGGCCAGCACCGGACCATGATGGCCGCGCACCGCCCAGAAGTTGTCGACATCGCCGAAGGGCAGCCGCGTGATGGTGAAGCCCAGCGCCTCGAGGCGTTCGATCATCAGGGTCTGGCAGTCCAGGTCGTCCGGCGTGACCGAGGGGCGTGAGATGAGATCGAAGGCCAGCTCCAGCGTCGGAGACAGATCGGCGGGGCGTGGCGGAAGCGGTGCGTTTGAATCAGTCATCATGGGCCATCGCTGCAGGCGTCATCGCGAGGAGCGACAGCGCGAAATTCGGGGGGAGAGACGAAGTGTCTTCACGCCGGCTCGGACACTGCTGCCCGAGCCGGGAAATGCCACGACGGCCTGCCAGAGATGCAGTCTCTGACAGGTCGTCGTCACGCGCCTCAGTTGTGGGCGTGCAGGGCATCGTTGAGCGCGATGGCGCTCTTGTTGGTGCGGCATTCGACACGGCCGGTGACGGAGTTGCGACGCAGCAGCAGGTCGTCCTGGCTCGCCAGCTCACGGGCCGCGACCGTCTCGACTTCCTGGCCTTCGTTGTCGAAGACCATGACCTTGGTGCCGGCGGTGATGTACAGGCCAGCTTCCACGGTGCAGCGATCGCCCAGCGGGATGCCGATACCGGCATTGGCGCCGATCAGGCAGCCTTCACCGACCTTGATGACGATGTTGCCGCCACCGGACAGGGTGCCCATGGTGGAGCAACCGCCGCCCAGATCAGAGCCCTTGCCGACGAAGACGCCCGCGGAGATGCGGCCTTCGATCATGCCCGGGCCTTCGGTGCCGGCATTGAAGTTGCAGAAGCCTTCGTGCATCACGGTGGTGCCTTCGCCCAGGTAGGCGCCCAGACGCACACGCGCGGTGTCGGCGATACGAATGCCGGTCGGCACCACGTAGTCGGTCATCTTCGGGAACTTGTCGACGCAGTCAACGGACAGGGTGCGACCTTCCAGACGGGCCTTGAGGCGACGCGCCGGCAGCTCCTCGATGTCGATGGCGCCTTCGCTGGTCCAGGCGACATTCTTGAGCAGACCGAACATGCCGGTCAGGTCGATGCCGTGCGGACGCACCATGCGGTGAGACAGCAGGTGCAGCTTGAGGTAGACCTCCGGCACGCTCTGCGGGGCGGCGTCTTCCTCGATGAACATGGCGACCAGCGGGCGCTGGCTGGCGGCCAGGCTCTCGGCCAGTTCGGCCTGGGCGTTGTCACCGGCGTCGCGCAGGGCGCTGGCCAGGGCGGCGCAGTGTTCCGGCAGGAAGCTGGTGGCGGTGGTGCCAGCCGGTGCGTCCAGTGCCTTGCGAGCGGCGTCAGCAACGGCAGCGGTCGGCTTGAACAGCGGGGCAGGATAGTAGACTTCCAGCCAGTCGCCGGTGGTGTTCTGGGTGCCGATTCCGAGGGCAAGGCTCAACATCGTGTCAATCTCCGGGGTGTCCAGTGGTGTAAGGGGTAGCTCAGTCCTGCGGTTCGTAGACCGCCTTGTCATAGCCGATCACCAGATCCATCTCATTGTCGGCGGGATGACGCTCGAGAATGGGACGCTTGATCAGGGTCGGGTGCTCCAGCATCAATGCGCGTGCCGAATTGGCATCGAGGCTGTCACGTTGTTCATCGCTCAGGTTGCGCCAGCTGGTGCTGCGCTTGTTGAGCAGGCTGCTCCAGGCGGTCTGCTCCAGCCAGGATTCCAGCAGGCTGGCGGAGAGGCCATCCTCGCGCAGGTCATGCCAGCGATAGGGCACGCCCCGGTTGTCGAGGGCGCGGCGCGCCTTGCGGCAGGTATCACAGGTCTTGATGCCGTAGAGCACGTGCATGGCGGTCTCCTTGAGCCAATCCGCCCCGCCGGGCGGGGCTGTCATCCAGTGTTGGGCTGCTGTCAGCCCGTGCGAGCCTGGCGTTCAGCGCAGGCGTTCGACGAAGCGACGCAGGCGCTGGGCGGCTTCGACGGTCTGTTCCAGTTCGGCCACCAGCGCCAGACGAATGCGTCCGGCGCCCGGATTCACGCCGTCCACCTCGCGCGCCATGTAGCTTGCCGGCAGCACGCCGACCGCCTCTTCACGCAGCAGCTCGCGGGTGAAGGCGGCGTCGTCACCGCCGGGCACGGCGGGATACAGGTAGAAGCTGGCTTCCGGAGTTGGGAAGTCCATCACCGGCGCGAGGATTTCGGTCACGGCGGCAAACTTCTCGCGGTAGGCATCGCGATTGGCCAGCACGTGGGCTTCATCATTCCAGGCAGCGATGGAGGCGTGCTGGTGATGCAGCGGCATCGCGCAGCCGTGATAGGTGCGGTAGTGACGGAAGCGACGGATCACCTCGCCATCGCCGGCCACGAAGCCGGAGCGCAGGCCCGGCAGGTTGGAGCGCTTGGACAGCGAGTGGAAGACCACACAGCGCGCGTAGTCATCGCGGCCCATGGCGGCACAGGCTTGCAGCAGGCCCGGCGGCGGCGTGGACTCGTCGAGATAGAGCTCCGAGTAGCACTCATCGGAGGCGATCAGGAAATCGTGCTCGTCGGCGAGGCGAATCAGCTGCTGGAAGTCCTCCAGCGGTGTCACGGCGCCGGTGGGATTGCCCGGCGAGCAGACGAAGACGATCTGGGTATCACGCCACACCTCGGCCGGCACCGCCGCGTAGTCGGGGCGGAAGCCATTCTCGGCGGGGCAGGGCAGGTAGGTGACCTCGCCGCCGGCCAGCAGCGTCGCGCCTTCATAGATCTGATAGAAGGGGTTCGGCACCAGTACGCGCGCCGGACGCGTGCTGTCCAGCGAGGCCTGGATGAAGGCGAACAGTGCCTCGCGGGTGCCGGTGACCGGCAGGACCTGCTGGTCGATATCCGGCGTGGCGTTGAGCGAGAAGCGCTTCGCGAGCCAGTCGGCGATCGCCTGGCGCAATTCCCCCAGACCGCCGGTGGCGGGGTACTTGGCCACGCCCATGATGTGCTCGCGCAGGGTGTCGAGCACGAACTCGGGCGGCGCGTGACGCGGTTCGCCGATGGTCAGTGCAATCGGGTCCAGGGCGGGATTGGGCACGACGCCCTCGCGCAGCTTGGCCAGAGTTTCAAACGGGTAGGGCTTGAGCTGGTCGAGATCCGGGTTCATGCACGTTCCATGGGTGATGGCCGTGGCAGTCAGGCTGCCGGCCGAGCAGGGAGGAAGGCGTCCGCGAGTCACCGGACTGCCATGCAGGTCGACTCGCGATTATAGGGAAGCCGGCCGGTCCCCTCAATCGCGGGGTGCCGGCCGGCGCTTTCCCTCTGTACTCTCGTCACGTGCCGTCACGCGTCTCAGCCGCGCTCGCCGACCTCGAGGACTTCGGTGAGGGCGTCACGCAGGCGTGTCTGGCGCTCGGGGTCGGTGATGGGTTCGCCGGCGCGGTCGGTGATGAAGAAGATATCCTCGACGCGCTCGCCGAGGGTGGCGATCTTGGCGGCATCGATGGCGATCTCGTGCTCCATGAACACGCGGCCGATGCGCGCCAGCAGGCCCGGGCGGTCCGAGGCGATCACTTCCAGCACGCTGCGGCCGTTGGTGTAGTCCTGACTCAGCGTGATGCGCGGCGCGATGCGGAAATGCTTGAGCTGGCGCGGCGTGTGGCGATTGACGATCACCGAGTAGTCATCCGGGTCATCCAGCTCTTCGACCAGATGGGTGCGGATATCGGCCAAGCGTGCGGCGTCGCGGATCGGCTCGCCGTCATCGTCGAGCAGGATGAAGGTGTTGAGCGTCCAGTTGTGACTGGAGGTGGCGATGCGTGCATCGTGGATCGAGAGCCCCAGCTGCTCCAGCGCCGCGGCGGTGGCCGCGAACAGGTTGTCCACCGAGCGAGTGTGGATGAAGACCTTGGTGCCGCCCTCGGTCATCTCCTCGGTGGGCGCGCTGGTCAGTACCAGTGGCAGCGGCTCGCCATGCTCGTCGAGCTGCGGAGCTGCCTGGCGCGCGAGGATGCCCTGGGTGTGCCAGGCCACCTCGCTGGGCGCATAGCGCACGAAGTAGTCGTCGCCGAGGCTGGCCCACAGCGCCTCGGCGTCAGTGCGGGTGGTGCCCATGCCGGCCAGCAGGGACAGCGCTTCCTCACGGGTCTCGGTGATCCACTCGTGGCGCTCCGGCGGATGCTCGAGGCCACGGCGCAGCGCCCGGCGCGTCTCCATGTGCAGCTGGCGCAGCAGTGCCGCACGCCAGCCGTTCCACAGCGACGGGTTGGTGGCGTTGATGTCGGCCACCGTCAGCACGTAGAGATAATCGAGGTGCGTCTCGTCGCCGACGATCTCGGCGAAACGCGTGATGATCTCGGGGTCGGCGATGTCCTGCTTCTGGGCGGTCATCGACATCAGCAGGTGGTGGCGCACCAGCCAGCTCAGGGTGCGGGTGTCGCGCGGACTGAGGTCATGACGGCGCGCGAAGTCCTCGACTTCCTCGGCACCGATCTCGGAGTGGTCGCCGCCACGGCCCTTGCCGATGTCGTGATAGAGCCCGGCGATCCACAGCAGCTCCAGCTTGGGCAGCTCGCGGATCAGGGTCGCGGCGACCGGGAATTCCTCCTCGGCATCGGGGGCGCGAAATTCCTGGGCGACCTTGAGCAGGCGCAGGGTATGCGCATCGACGGTGTAGACGTGGAAGAGGTCGTGCTGCATCAGCCCCACGGCACGCCCGAAGGCCGGCAGGTACTTGCCGAGAATGCCGTAGCGCGCCATGCGCTTGAGTACGCGGGGCACGTTGCCGCCACAGCGCATCAGCTCCATGAACAGGCTCTGGTGGCGCACGTCGTCGCGGAAGGCATCGTCGATCTGGTGGCGATGATCACGCAGCGCGCGGATGGTGTCGGCGCGCACACCCTCGATCTCCGGGTGCTGCGCCATCAGCAGGAACAGCTCCAGCAGCGCGGCGGGGCGGCGGCGGAACACGCCTTCCTCGCGCAGGCTGATGTAGCCGCTGCGGATCTCGAAGCGCGGATTGAGCGGCACGATGTTGACCGGCTCGTCATGGCGCAGGATGGCCTCGTCGAAGTGCTGCAGCAGCATGTCGTTGAGGCCCGCCAGGGCGGTGACATGGCGGTAGTAGCGTTTCATGAACTGCTCGACCGCCAGATGCTCGGGCGTGTCGCGGAAGCCGAACAGCTCGGCGATGGTGCGCTGGTGGTCGAACAGCAGCCGGTCCTCGGCGCGTCCGGCCAGCATGTGCAGCGCGAAGCGCACCTGCCACAGGAAGGCCTGACCCTGGCTGAGAATGCGCAGTTCGGCATCATTCATGAAGCCCAGCGCGACCAGGTTGTCGTAGCGCTCGACCCCGAAGTGACGCTTGGCGACCCAGCCGATCATCTGGATGTCGCGCAGGCCGCCGGGCGACGACTTGATGTTGGGTTCGAGGTGATATTCGGTGTTGGCGAACTTGTGGTGGCGAGCAATCTGCTCCTGCCACTTGGCCTCGAAGAAGGCTTCAGCCGGCCACAGACGGTCGGTGGCCAGACGTTCGCGCATGGCCTCGCGCAGCCGCTGAGGGCCGGCGATGACGCGGGATTCCAGCAGGTTGGTGATCACGGTGACATCGGCGCGTGCCTCACGCTCGCAGTCACTCAGCGAGCGCACGGACTGGCCGATCTCGAGACCGATGTCCCACAGGAAGGTGATGAAGTCGGACAGCGCCTCACGATAGGGCGTGTCGTCGTCCTGCTCCAGCAACAGCAGCAGGTCGATGTCGGAATGCGGGTGCAGCTCGCCGCGGCCGTAGCCGCCCACGGCGAGCAGGGCGATTCCGTCATCCGGCCAGGTCTGACGCTGCCAGGCGATGGCCAGCAGGCGGTCGATGGCGCGGGCACGACCATGGATGAGGTCGCGGATGTCGGCACCCGCCTTGAAGCGAGCCTCGAGGCGCTCCTGTACCTGTGCCAGAGCCCGCTTGAACAGCGGGATGGGTGTCTTCGTCGTGGCCAGCTCGCCGTCGAAGGTGACGGCATCGTAGAGCGCTTCACGCTCGACGAAGTGATAGTGGTGCAGGAGCATCTTGATCAACCCTCGAGGAAGGAGAGGTCCTCTTCCGTGCGACGTGTCAGTACCTCGACGCCGGTGGCGGTGACCAGCAGGGTGTGCTCCCACTGGGCCGAGAGGCTCTTGTCCTTGGTGACGGCTGTCCAGTCGTCCTTGAGGACCTTCACCTTGTAGCCACCGACATTGACCATCGGCTCGATGGTCAGGCACATGCCTTCCAGAAGCTCGGCGTCGGCACGGGCTTCGTAGCCGTCATAGTGCAGCACCTGCGGGTCTTCATGGAAGCCGGCGCCGATGCCGTGGCCGCAGAAGTCACGCACGACACTGTAGCCTGCCGCTTCGGCATGCTTCTGGATCGCACGACCGATTTCTGACAGGCGTACGCCCGGGCGTACCAGCTCGATGCCTTTATAGAGGCATTCCTGGGTGACGCGGCACAGACGCTCGGCCTGGATGCTCGGCTCGCCGACGATGTACATCTTCGAGGTGTCGCCGTGATAGCCGTCCTTGATCACGGTGATGTCGATGTTGAGGATGTCGCCTTTCTTGAGCTTCTTGTTGTCATCGGGGATGCCGTGACAGACCACGTGATTGATCGAGGTGCAGATCGATTT
The DNA here is from genome assembly GCF_045066615.1 of Cobetia sp. Ld8. Taxonomy (NCBI): domain Bacteria; kingdom Pseudomonadati; phylum Pseudomonadota; class Gammaproteobacteria; order Oceanospirillales; family Halomonadaceae; genus Cobetia; species Cobetia sp. Ld8. The sequence continues at coordinate 115,247 of NZ_JBISHF010000005.1, forward strand.
CGGGAAGCCGTGGTAGTTGAGCGGCGCCGGAATGCAGCCCTGAACTTCGGTGATGTGGTGGTGCGCGATGCGGTTGAGCTCGCCCGTGGTGACGCCGGGACGGACATGCTCGTCGAGCAGCTCCAGCACTTCAGCCGCCAGACGGCCGGCGACGCGCATCTTGTCGATTTCTTCAGCTGTCTTGATGGGAATGTTCATGAGGACTCGAGGCAGGAGATAAGAGGGATGAAACGCCGCCAGGCCGCGCGTGACGGGGGAATGGCGCGACGCATCGCATGCCGCGTCGGGCAGTGGCGACTTCATATCGTGGTCGAGCTATGGTATAAAGCCGCGCGCTTTCCTGCAAATTCTCCTCGATCGGCCACCTCCGGGCGCCTGGCCGAGGCGAGATTGAAGGACTGACGTACATAACCCCAATCCACACACGTTCCGTCACATGGTCCCGGGTGCCGCGCAAGCGGTCGGATCCATGGGGGACGTGGAGGCCCAACCCGATATCCAGGAGATATTCACATGGCGCAAGTCAACATGCGCGATCTGCTCAAGGCAGGCGCACACTTCGGTCACCAGACCAAGTACTGGAACCCGAAGATGTCCAAGTTCATCTTCGGCGCTCGCAACAAGATCCACATCATCAACCTCGAGCACACCCTGCCGGCGCTGAACGAAGCCGTGTCAGTGGTCGAGAAGATGGCTGCCAATGGCAACAAGATCATGTTCGTGGGCACCAAGCGCGCTGCCGGCAAGATCATCAAGGAAGAAGCTCGCAAGGCTGGCCAGCCGTACGTCAACCATCGCTGGTTGGGCGGCATGCTGACCAACTTCAAGACCATCCGTCAGTCCATCAAGCGCCTGCGTGAAATCGAGCAGATGCATGAAGACGGTACCTTCGCGAAGCTGACCAAGAAAGAAGTCCTGATGGCCACTCGTGAGCAGGACAAGCTCGAGCGCTCCATCGGCGGTATCAAGGACATGGGCGGCCTGCCGGACGCAATGTTCGTGATCGACGTTGACCACGAGCGCATCGCGATCAACGAAGCCAACAAGCTGGGCATCCCGGTCATCGGCGTCGTCGATACCAACTCCAACCCGGACGGCGTGGACTACGTCATCCCGGGTAACGATGACTCCATCCGCGCCATCCAGATCTATGTCCAGGCAATTGCAGGCGCCTGTGGCAAGAACAAGGAAGAAGAGCTGGCCGGTGAGTTCGTCGAAACTGCTTCTGAAGAAGACGCAGCAGAGTGATCCTGGCGGCTTGATCTGACTGTCACAAACGCTGCGCTACACTAAGTGCGGCATGGCCTAGCCAGGTGGCAGTCAGGTCAGGCAATGAGGGGGCCACGGCCCCCTTATTTGCGACCGTTCAGCGGTCGTGACCGAATTCCCGTATTCAAAGACGTCGACACGACAGAGGTTTCATCCCATGGCAGCTATCAGCGCATCTATGGTCAAGGAACTGCGTGAGCGTACTGCGCTCGGCATGATGGAATGCAAGAAGGCTCTTACCGAAGCCGGTGGCGACATCGAGCTGGCGATCGAGAACCTGCGCAAGAACTCCGGCCTGAAGGCCGCCAAGAAAGCTGGCCGCGTGGCCGCTGAAGGCGCCATCGTCATCAAGGTCGCCGACGACGCCAGCTATGGCGTGATGGTCGAAATCAACTCCGAGACCGACTTCGTCGCTCGTGATGACAATTTCAAGGCCTTCACCCAGCTGATCGCCGATCGTGTGTTCGCTACCAAGAACACCGACATCGCTTCCCTGATGGAAGGCGAGCTGGAAGACACCCGTGGTCAGCTGGTTCAGAAGATCGGTGAGAACATCTCCGTTCGTCGTGCCGAGCTGGTCGAAGCGCCGGCTGGCGGCGTCGTCGGTGGCTACGTCCACGGCGGCCGCATCGCTGCGCTGACCCTGCTGAACGGCGGTACTGGTGAAGCAGCCAAGGACGTCTCCATGCACGTCGCAGCCGTCAACCCGGTCTGTGCACGTCCGTCCGACATGCCGCAGGAACAGATGGACGCTGAAAAGGCCATCATCCTTGCTCAGCCGGACATGGCAGGCAAGCCGGCGGAAATCGCCGAGAAGATGTCCCAGGGTCGTCTGAAGAAGTACCTGGCTGAGAACAGCCTGACCGAACAGCCGTTCGTCAAGGATCCGAACCAGACCGTCGCCGAGTTCGTCAAGGCAGCCGGTGGTGAAGTGGTATCCTTCGTACGCATGGAAGTCGGTGAAGGTATCGAGAAGGAAGAAGTCGACTTCGCAGCTGAAGTCCGTGAGCAGGCCAGCCGCGCGTAAGGGCTGACTGTTTTCGCTTCTCATGATGGCGTGCGCATAGTCGCACGCCATCGTGTATCTGGCCCCCGCCTTCGGGCCGCCCCGTTCCCCGTATGTCAGTATCAGGAGAGATTCGCATGGCCACCATTTCCGCTGAACGCAATGCCAAGTACAAGCGCATACTGCTCAAGCTTTCCGGTGAGGCCCTGATGGGCGATGGCGATTTCGGCATCGACCCCAAGGTGCTGGATCGCATGGCGCTGGAAATCGGTCAGCTGGTGGGCATCGGCGTCCAGGTCGGCATCGTCATCGGTGGCGGCAACCTGTTCCGTGGCGCAGCCCTGCAGGAAGTCGGCATGGAGCGTGTGACCGGTGACCATATGGGCATGCTGGCGACCGTGATGAATGGTCTGGCGCTGCGTGATGCGCTGGAACGCTCCAACATCCGTTCACGCGTGATGTCTGCCATCCCGATGAGTGGCGTGGTAGAACATTATGATCGCCGTACCGCCATCCGTTATCTGACGTCTGGCGATGTGGTCATCTTCTCCGCCGGTACCGGCAACCCGTTCTTCACCACCGATTCCGCTGCCTGTCTGCGCGGTATCGAGATCGACGCGGATGCCGTCATCAAGGCAACCAAGGTGGATGGTGTCTACGACAAGGACCCGGTCAAGTTCCCGGATGCCGTGAAGTACGACAGTCTCAGCTACGATGATGCGCTGGACCAGAAGCTTGGCGTGATGGATTTGACCGCCATCTGCCTGGTACGTGACCATGACATGCCGGTGCGGGTGTTCAACATGAACAAGGCAGGCGCGCTGCTCAACCTGGTGGTGGGTGGCAAGGAAGGCACGCTGATTGATAGAGGGTAAGACTGTGATCAACGACATCAAGAAAGACGCCGAATCACGCATGAAGAAGACCATCGAGTCCCTCGGTGCCGCCTTCGGCAAGATCCGTACGGGTCGTGCGCATCCCAGCATCCTGGATGCCGTGACGGTCGATTACTATGGTAGCCAGGTACCGCTGAATCAGGTGGCCAACATCACCACCGAAGATGCGCGCACCCTGACTGTCGTGCCGTGGGAAAAGCCCATGGTGCCGAAGGTCGAGAAGGCCATCATGACTTCTGACCTGGGTCTCAACCCGTCCACCGCCGGTGACGTAATTCGCGTCCCGATGCCGATGCTGACGGAAGAGACGCGTCGCGGTTACACCAAGCAGGCGCGTGCAGAAGCGGAAAACGCCCGCGTGGCGCTCCGCAATGTGCGTCGTGACGCCAATGGCGACATCAAGAGCCTGCTCAAGGACAAGGACATCTCCGAAGACGATGCACGTCGCGGAGAAGACGAGATCCAGAAGCTGACCGACAAGTATGTGGCGGAAGTCGACAGTGCTCTGGAGCACAAGGAAACCGACCTGATGCAGGTCTGATCGGGTCTGCCGCCGGCGCTTGCCGGCGGCATCCGGTGCTCGTAGCGAGACCCCATGACGTCACCGAATTCCCCCTCCACGCCACGCCATGTGGCGATCATCATGGACGGCAACAACCGCTGGGCGAAGTCCCGCGGCTGGGCTGGCATACGCGGCCATCGCGCCGGTGCCGAAACCGTCCGCAGTACCATCCGTCGCGCTGCAGAGCAGGGCGTGGAAGTGCTGACCCTGTTTGCCTTCTCCAGTGAGAACTGGAAGCGCCCGGCCAATGAAGTCAGTGCGCTGATGGAGCTGTTTCTGCTGGCGCTCAAGCGCGAGGTCAAGAAGCTTCATCGCCACGATATCCGACTCTCGGTCATCGGCGAGCGCAGCCGTTTTTCCAATTCGATTCAAAAGCATATCCAGAGCGCCGAAGACATGACGCGCGGCAATCGCGGCATGCACGTGGTGATCTGCGCCAACTATGGCGGCCGTTGGGATATCGCCGAGGCCGCCCGCCGTCTGGCGGAGCAGGTCGAGCGCGGCGAACTCAAGGCTGCGGACATCGACGAGTCACGTCTCGGGGCGGAAGTGTGCCTGAGCGAACTGCCGGAGGTGGATCTGTGTATCCGCACCAGCGGCGAGCAGCGTATCTCAAACTTCCTGATCTGGCAGCTGGCCTATGCCGAGTTCTATTTCTCGCCCGTGCTGTGGCCTGATTTCGATGCGGCGGCCTTCGATGAAGCGCTCAGCGCCTACGCCCTGCGTCAGCGTCGTTATGGCATGACCAGCGAACAACTCGACGCCGAGGGGCTCTAGTGCTCAGACAACGAATCATCACCGCGCTCATTCTCGCGCCGCTGGCGCTGTGGGGGCTGTTCGGCCTCGACGGTGCTGCCTTTGCCACCTTCACCGGCGCTGTCGTCGCGCTGGCCGCCTGGGAGTGGTCCAACCTGTCTGGCGTGCGTGCCGGCATGGCGCGCCTGCTGTTCCCGCTGGTGCTCAGCGTGCTGATGCTGCTGGTCTGGCAGTTCGATGGCGCTCTTGCGCGTTGGCCGCTGTATCTGGCCGCACTGGCATGGCTGGTCAATCTGCGTTGGGTGATGCGCTATCCGGCCGCCAGTCAGGAATGGCAGGCGACCGGCGTGCGGTTGGGCGTCGGCGTGCTGGCACTGCTGCCGACCTGGTTCGGCTTCGTGCAGCTCAAGGCCAGTGGCGGCGAGTGGCTGCTGTATGTGCTGCTGATGGTGTGGGCGGCGGATATCGGTGCCTACTTCTCCGGCAAGCGCTTCGGCAAGCGCAAGCTGGCGCCGCGCGTCAGCCCGGGCAAGTCCTGGGAGGGCGTCTACGGTGGTCTGGTGGCCACCGGTCTGCTGGCGACCGGCTATGCGCTGGCGGGGCTGGCCGACTGGCTGCCGCTGCTGCTGGTCACGCTGGGCGTGACGGCCGTCTCGGTGCTGGGTGACCTGCTCGAGAGCATGTTCAAGCGCCAGCGTCAGATGAAGGACTCAAGCCATCTGCTGCCCGGTCATGGTGGCGTGATGGACCGCATCGACAGCCTGACCGCAGCGGTGCCGCTGTTTGCCCTGCTGTTGCCGTGGGTGCTGGGAGGTGGTGCGTGAGCACGAATGTGAACGTGAGCGTGAACCACGAGACTCCTCATGAGGCGCCTGCGCTGCAGCGCATCACCATCCTCGGCGCGACCGGCTCCATCGGGTCCAGCACCCTGGATGTGATCGCGCGCCATCCCGAGCGCTATCGGGTGCATGCGCTCAGCGCTGCCACGCGTCACGAGGCGCTGCTGGAACTGTGCCTGACGCATCGCCCGCAGGTGGCAGTGATCGCCTCGCGCGAGGCGGCTGCGTGGCTCAGTGAGGCCCTCAAGGGCGTCGAGAGCTATCAGGGCACGCCCATCGAGGTACGCCATGGTGAGCAGGCGCTGGTCGACATCAGCGAGGCACCTGAAGTCGATAGCGTGATGGCCGCCATCGTCGGTGCGGCTGGCCTGTTGCCGACACTGGCGGCGGTGCGGGCCGGCAAGCGCGTGCTGCTGGCCAACAAGGAAGCGCTGGTGTGTGCCGGGCAGCTGTTCATGGATGCGGTGAAGCAGCACGGGGCGACCCTGCTGCCGATCGATTCCGAGCACAATGCCATCTTCCAGTGCCTGCCGGCCCAGCATCGTGATGGCCTGGCGCCGATCGGCGTCGAGAAGCTGTTGCTGACCGCCTCCGGCGGCCCGTTCCGCGATGATGCCGAATGGCCTGCCGAGCGACTGGCCACGGTGACGCCGGACGAGGCCTGCGCGCATCCCAACTGGTCGATGGGACGCAAGATTTCCGTCGATAGCGCCACCCTGATGAACAAGGGCCTGGAGCTGATTGAGGCCTGCTGGCTGTTCGCCTGCGGGCCGGACGACATTCAGGTGGTCGTGCATCCCCAGAGCGTGATTCACTCGATGGCGGCCTACAGTGATGGCTCGGTGCTGGCCCAGATGGGCAATCCGGACATGCGTACGCCGATCGCCTATGCGCTGGCGTGGCCGGAGCGTATCGATGCCGGCGTCGAGCCGCTGGACCTGTTTCAGGTCGCGCGCCTTGATTTCCGTGCCGCCGACGAGACGCGCTTCCCGTGTCTGCGGCTGGCGCGCGAGGCTATCGCGGCAGGCGGCACCTGGCCTGCGGTGATGAATGCCGCCAACGAGGTGGCAGTGGCCGCCTTCCTCGAGGGTCGCCTGGCCTTCGATCGTATCCCGGCAGTGGTGCAGGCCGTCATGCAGGCGCGTCCGCCACTGGCGGTGGATGGCCTCGAGGTGATTCTCGCCGAAGACGCGGCGGCGCGTGAGCTGGCTGCCGCCGAGTTGGCCCTCGCCGGGCCCTGAAATCCTATCTTGCACTGTCTTGTCACTTTCTTCGTGAGCGTGGCAAGGCAGGCTGCCCATCTCGGGCACCAATCTCCAGGAGCGCGTGATGGGTGTGATCCAGAATATTCTTGCCGTGATCGTCGTGTTGGGGGTGTTGATCACCATCCATGAGTACGGTCATTTCTGGGTCGCGCGTCGTTGCGGCATCAAGGTGCTGCGCTTCTCCATCGGCTTCGGCAAACCCTTCTGGTCGTGGACCGATCGCCACGGCACCGAGTACGGGGTCGCCGCCATCCCGCTGGGTGGCTACGTCAAGATGCTGGATGAGCGCGAAGGGCCGGTCGATCCGGCCGAGCGTCATCTGGCCTTCAATACCAAGTCGGTGTGGAAGCGTATCGCCGTCGTCTCGGCGGGCCCGCTGGCCAACTTCCTGCTGGCCATCGTCGCCTACTGGGCGCTGTTCGTCGCCGGTACCACCACGGTGGTGCCGATGGTCGGTGCCGTGGCGCCGGACTCGCCGGCTGGCCGCGCTGGCCTTGCGCCGAAGACCGAGATCGTCGCCATCAATGGTCAGGCCACTCCCTCGTGGGATGAGGTCAACCTGCGCTTGATCGGTGCGATCGGCGATGACAGCCTGACGCTCACCACACGTGCCGAAGGTGCCAGCGCCACGCGTGAGCAGTCCCTCGACGTGACACGCTTCCTGGTCGATCAGGATCCGCCGCGTCCGCTGGTGACGCTGGGCATCACGGCCTGGCGTCCTCAGCTGCCGGCGGTGCTGGGGCGTGTGCTGGACGGTGGCGCCGCTCAGGCGGCAGGCCTGCAGGCCGGTGATCGCATCGTCAGCATCGATGGCACCCTGGTGGTCGACTGGATCGATTTCGTCGAGCGCGTGCGCGGTGCGCCGGGCGAGACGCTGTCGGTACTGGTGGCGCGAGATGGCAAGGAAGAGACGCTGTCACTGACCCCCGCCAGCAATTCGCTCGATGACGGGCGTGTGGTGGGGCAGGTCGGTGCCGGCGTCGAGAACGTCAGCTGGCCCGAGCAGTATCAGCGCGAGCTCAGCTTCGGGCCGCTGGCGGCAGTGGGGCAGGCCGTCGGCAAGACCGGCGAGATGACGGTGCTGACGCTGGATTCGATCCGCAAGATGCTGGTCGGTCTGATCGCACCGTCCAACCTGTCTGGTCCGATCACCATCGCGCGTATCGCCGGCGACACGGCGCGCTCCGGCCTCGAGGCCTTCCTCGGCTTCATGGCCTATCTCTCCATCAGCCTGGGTGTCCTCAACCTGCTGCCGATTCCGGTGCTGGATGGCGGTCACCTGCTGTTCTATCTGGTGGAAGCCGTGCGCGGCAAACCACTTTCGCAAGAGGTCCAGAATGCGGGGCTGAAGATCGGCATGGCGCTGGTCGGTTCCCTCATGCTGATGGCCATCTACTTCGATCTCATGCGTCTTTGGTGACGGATTCGGGGAGTCATCAGCACGTGATGGCTCCCGCAGGATGAACCGAATCTGAACTGTCGATGCCCATGGGGGTCAATTCATTGCACGGGCTGGTCAATGCGATCAACTCCCGTCATCATGCCCACACGACTTCGGCCCCGATTGCCGATCCTCACTCGTAGCTGTCTTGTCAGTTGCAGGGGGTTGTGTATAAGGTGCCTGTTCACCCAAGCGGGCGGAATCCAGAGAAGCGAAGCGACTGCATGAAACTCAAGACCATTGGATTGGCAGCTGCGCTGCTCGGGGCCAGTCAGGGCGCCTTGGCCGCATCTTTTAAAATTTCGGACATCCGGGTAGAGGGCCTCCAGCGCGTGTCTGCGGGCACCGTCTTCAACGCCTTCCCCGTCTCCGCGGATCAGAATGTGGAAGAAGAGGACCTGTCCTCGGCAGCGCGTCAGCTGTTCGATACGGGCCTGTTCGACGACATCCGCCTCAAGCGCGATGGCGATGTCCTGATCATCGATGTGGTCGAGCGCCCGACGATCTCCAAGATCGAGATTGACGGCAACTCGCAGATTCCCGACGAAGACCTGCGCAAGGGCCTCAAGGAAGCAGGGCTGGCCGAGGGTCAGGTTCTGCAGCGCTCCACGCTGGAAGAGATGCAGCGTGAGCTCGAGCGTGTCTACCAGGCTCAGGGCCGCTACAGCGCGCGTATCGAGACCTCCGTCGAGGAACTCGAGCGCAACCGCGTACAGGTCAATATCGACGTCAAGGAAGGCGCGATCGCCAAGATTCATCAGATCAACATCGTCGGCAACGATGCCTTCGATGACGAGACCCTGCGCGAACAGCTGGAGCTGGAAGACAAGCCGAGCTGGTTCTTCGGCTGGTTCTCCGATGATGAATACTCGCGTGAGAAGCTGACCGGCGATATCGAGACCCTCAAGTCCTGGTATCTCGATCGTGGTTACGTCAACTTCCAGGTGCGCTCGACCCAGGTGTCCATCTCGCCGGACAAGTCCGAGATCTTCGTCACCATCAACGTCGATGAAGGCAAGCCGTACAAGATCGGCAATATCGGCTTTGCCGGTGACCTGAAGATGAAGGAAGAGCGCGCCCGCGATCTGGTCAAGCTCGCCCCGGATGCCCTCTATTCCCAGCGTGATGTGACCGCTTCCAGCGAGGCGCTGCGCCAGGCACTGGGTGCCGACGGCTTCGCCTTCGCCAAGGTCAACGCGGTGCCGGAGGTCAACGAAGAGAGCGACACCGTCGATCTGACCTTCGCGGTCGACCCCGGCAAGCGTGCCTACGTGCGTCGCATCAACTTCAAGGGCAACACCACCACCGCAGACGAAGTGCTGCGTCGTGAGATGACTCAGCTGGAAGGTGCACCGGCCTCCACTGACAAGATCAAGCAGTCCAAGCAGAAGCTTGAGCGCCTCGGCTTCTTCAAGCAGGTCGATGTCGACACGCGTCCTGTCGCCGGCGAGCCGGACCAGCTGGACGTCAACTACAACGTCGAGGAGCAGCCGTCAGGCTCGATCTCGGCGTCGGTCGGTTTCTCCCAGGGTGACGGTGTCATCTACGGGGTGGGCCTGTCGCAGAAGAACTTCCTGGGCACCGGTAACGAAGTCAACATCAACGCCCAGAAGTCGGACGATTACACCAACGTCAGCTTCGGCTATACCGACCCGTACTGGACGCTGGATGGCATCTCGCGCGGCTACAACATGTTCTACCGCAAGGTGGATTACGACGATGATGACGACGTCGCCAGCTACGCGACCGACAGCTTCGGTGGCGGGATCAACTTCGGTTACCCGATCAACGAGCTGTCACGTCTGAACTTCGGCGGCGGTTACGAGTTCGTGCGCGTCAAGGACTTCGACGACAGCCCGGCGGAGGTCACCCAGTTCATCGAGGATGAAGGCGAAGACTTCAACCTCTACAAGCTGACGGCCAGCTGGTCACGCAACAACCTCAACCGTGGCATCCTGCCCACGGCGGGCAGCTCTCAGCTGCTGTCGCTGGAAGTGGCGGTGCCGGGCTCCGATGCGGATTACTACAAGCTCCGCTACAAGGGATCCAAGTACTTCGAGCTGAGTCAGGACTGGTCACTCAAGTTCCGTACCGAGCTGGGCTATGCCAACTCGTTCTCCGGCGATACCTATCCGTTCTTCAAGAACTTCTATGCCGGTGGTCTGGGCAGCGTGCGTGGCTACAGCTCCAATACCCTGGGGCAGTCCACCACTGAGCAGAACGATGGCGACGACGATACCATAGGCGGCAACATCCTGATCGAAGGTGGGGTGGACCTGATCTTCCCGATGCCCTTCATCAAGGACAAGCGCTCTGTGCAGCCGTCGTTCTTCGTCGATGCCGGTAACACCTATCTGACGTCGTGCTACGACGTGAGCTCCAGTGACACCAGCAGCTGTGAAAGCGGCGTCGACCTGGGCGAGCTGAATTACAGTGCCGGTATCGGCCTGTCGTGGATCACGCCGGTAGGCCCGCTGACCTTCAGTGTCGCCCAGCCGATCGGTGACGATGACGACGATGACACCGAGATCTTCCAGTTCTCGCTGGGCCAGACCTTCTAAGGCCGTACGAGGCCGCACCCGCTTGAGCCGGTGCGGCCTTCGTCACGACCACCGGCGGCGTTGTCCCTGTTCCGTCGCCGGTCCTCGCACCGTCGGTCGCTGAGTCATCAGTGACTGAACAACAGGCCTACAAGGAGTTTGTGTGATGCGTAAATTGACCCGCGCCCTGTGTCTGGCTGGTGGCCTTGCCGCCATGGCGACTCCGATGCTGGCACAGGCCACCGAAGTCGCGGTCCTCGACTGGCGCCAGGCGCTGTTGAGTTCCGACTCGGCCAAGATTTCCATGAACCAGCTCAAGAATCAGCTGGCCGGCAAGCAGGACCAGGCCAAGGCACTCGCCAAGGAACTGGAATCCCTGCAGGCCAAGCTGCAGAAGGACGGCGCCGTGATGTCCGATTCCGAGCGTCAGTCCGTGCAGCAGCAGCTGCGCCAGAAGGGCGGCCAGTTCCAGCAGCTGCGTGGCCAGGTCCAGCAGCAGCAGCAACAGGCGGAGCAGACCTTCCTCAAGCAGTCCAAGCCGAAGCTCGACAAGGCCATCCAGCAGGTCGTCGACAAGCATGGCATCGAGCTGCTGGTCGACCGCAATGCGACGGTCTACAGCAAGGACGGTATGGACCTGACCAATGAAGTGACTCAGGTGTTCAACTCGCTCAACTGAGTGCATCCCGCGCGCGCAAGCGTGCGGGATGTGTTGCATCCGAGCATGCCAACGCGAATGCGAGCCAGAGGCGCTCAGCGCCCAGAGACAGAATGAAAAAGCGACAATTCTCTTACACTCTCGAGGATCTGGCTCAGCGGCTGGGCGCTCGTCTCGTCGGTGACCCGGCTGTCCGGGTCACCGGCCTGTCGACGCTGGTCGATGCTGAGCCCGGCGATATCGCCTTCCTCGCCAATCGTGCCTACCTCAAGTATCTCGGGGAAACCGCCGCGACTGCCGTGCTGCTGCATGAAAGCCATCTTGAAGAGTGCAAGGGCAATGCCCTCGTGCTGGACAATCCGTATCTGGCCTACGCTGAGCTGTCGCGTCTGTTCGATCCGCTGGCGGTCGAGCCTCAGGCGAGCGTGCACGCCAGTGCCGTCATCGACGAGACCGCAACCCTGGGGGCCAATGTCGAGGTCGGCCCGCAGGTCGTGATCGGTCCGGGCGTCAGCATCGGCGACAACACGCGCATTCACGCGGGTTGCGTGATCGGGGCTGACAGCGTGTTGGGCGAGGGCTGTCTGCTGCACCCCAATGTCACGCTCTATCATGGCGTGGTGATCGGGGCGCGCGCGGTACTCCACAGCAGCTGCGTGATCGGTGCCGATGGCTTCGGCTTCGCCCACGATGGCAAGGGCTGGCACAAGATCGCCCAGCTCGGCGGCGTGCTGATCGGCGATGATGTCGAAGTCGGCAGCTGCACCAGCATCGATCGTGGCGCGCTCGGCGACACCATCATCGGCAATGACGTCAAGATCGACTCCCAGGTCCAGATCGCGCACAACGTGCAGATCGGTGACCACTCGGCGCTGGCGGGCTGTGTCGGCATCGCCGGCTCCACCAAGGTCGGTCGCTACTGTCTGATGGGCGGTGGCGTGGGTCTGGCGGGGCACCTGGAAATCGCTGATGGCGTGCAGGTGACCGGCATGAGTCTGGTGACCAACTCCATCACCAAGCCGGGCGTCTATTCCTCCGGCACTGGCGCGATGGACAACGGCCTGTGGCGCAGAAATGCCGTACGTTTCAAGCAGTTGGATCAGTTGGCGCGACGCTTGAATCAGGTCGAGAAGAGTTTGAAGGACAAGTAGTACTGCAAGCCCGGGTAGTACCTGTCCAGAGCAGAGTCTCGCACCTGCTTGGCGCACTGTCGGGCAATGAGCGGCTGCCAGCCACGCGCAAGGACGCTATAATGCGCGCCATTGCCCGAACGGCGGTCCGGACCGTCATTACATGCCTGCCCGCGAGCGGCAGGCATTTCGTTATTTCAGAGGTTGCAAGCCAATGGTTATGGACGTCAACGAGATCCGTGAGTATCTCCCGCACCGCTATCCTTTCCTGCTGATCGATCGTGTCATGGACCTGACCCTTGGCGAGTTCATCGTCGCGCGCAAGAACGTCAGCATCAATGAGCCGTTCTTCAATGGTCACTTCCCGGAGCACCCGATCATGCCGGGCGTTCTGATCGTGGAAGCCATGGCTCAGGCGGCGGGTATTCTCGGCTTCAAGACCGTCGACAAACGTCCCGCCGATGGCTACATCTATTATCTCGTCGGAAGCGACAATGTGCGCTTCAAGCGCCCGGTGATGCCGGGTGACCAGCTCGAGATCAGCGCCCGCGTGTTGCGCGAGAAGCGTGGCATCTGGAAATTCGCCTGTCAGGCCAAGGTCGACGGCGATCTGGTCTGCGAGGCCGAAATCATCTGTGCCGAGAGGAAGGTCGCTTGATACATCCTACTGCCATTGTCGATCCCGGCGCCCGCCTGGCCGATGATGTCGAGGTCGGCCCGTTCTGCGTGATCGGGGCTGATGTCGAGATCGGCGCTGGCACGGTGGTGGGGCCGCATGTCGTCATCAAGGGCACCACCGTCATCGGTGAGCGCAACCGTATCTTCCAGTTCGCGTCAGTGGGCGAGGACTGTCAGGACAAGAAGTACGCCGGTGAGCCGACGCGCCTGGAAATCGGGGATGACAACGTCATCCGCGAGGGCGTGACCCTGCATCGCGGCACCGTCCAGGATGCCAGCCTCACGCGTATCGGCAGTCGCAACCTGTTCATGGCCTACTCGCATGTCGGCCATGACTGCATCATCGGTGACGACTGCATCATGGCTAATCAGGCGACGCTGGGTGGCCATGTCCATCTCGGCAACCACGTCATTCTGGGTGGCCTGTCGGCGGTGCATCAGTTCTGCCATATCGGCGAACATGCCATGGCGGGTGGTGGCTCCATCATCACCAAGGACATCGCGGCCTTCGTGATGGTCAATGGCCATCCGGCGGAAGCGCATGGTCTCAACAGCGTCGGCCTCAAGCGTCGTGGCTTCAGTCGCGAGACCATCTCCGCGCTGAACACGGCCTACAAGACGGTCTTCCGTCAGGGTCTGACGCTGGCCCAGGCCCTCGAGCAGCTGGAAGCCGAGCCGCCGCTGGCCGAGCGCGATGTCTTCATCGCCTCGCTCAAGGCGTCCACTCGCGGCCTGACTCGCTGAGCATGCGCATCTACCTGGTAGCCGGCGAGCTCTCCGGTGACATCCTCGGTGCCAGCCTGATGCGCGCGCTCAAGGCGCGCTATCCCGATGTCGAGTTCCGTGGCATCGGCGGTCCGCGCATGCAGGCCGAGGGCTTCGACAGCCTCTATCCGCTGGAAACCCTGTCGGTGATGGGGCTGGTCGAGGTGCTCAAGCATCTGCCGGCGCTGATCAAGGTGCGTCGCCATCTGTTGCGCGACGCCCTTGAGTGGCAACCCGACGTGATGATCGGCATCGATGCCCCGGATTTCAATCTGGGGCTCGAGCTGCGCCTGCGCAAGCAGGGCATCACCACTGCACACTACGTCAGTCCCTCGGTGTGGGCCTGGCGTCAGGGGCGCGTGAAGACCATTCGCCGCGCCGTCGATCGCATGCTCACCTTCCTGCCCTTCGAGGCCGCCTTCTATCGTGAGCATCAGGTACCGGTGACCTTCGTCGGCCATCCGCTGGCCGATGAGTTGCCGCTCGAGGATGATCGCGCTGCTGCCCGTGGGCAGTTGGGGATCGACCCGGAAGTGCAGCTGCTGGCGGTGTTGCCGGGCTCCCGCGCCAACGAGATCCGCTTTCTCGGCGAGACCTTCCTGGCCGCCATCGAGCGTCTCTGTCAGCGTTACCCCGGCCTTGAGGTGGTGATCCCGGCGGCCACACCGCTGCGGCGCACCGAGCTCGAGTCCCTGATGGCGGAGCGCGAAGGGCTGGATCGCAGTCGCATCCATCTGGTGGATGGCCAATCGCGTGAAGCGATGACCGCTGCCGATGCCGTGCTGCTGGCTTCCGGCACGGCGGCGCTCGAATGTCTGCTCTGTCATCGCCCGATGGTGGTGGCCTATCGCATGGCGCCGATGACGCATCGCATCGCGCGGCATATGGTCAAGACCGAGTGGATTTCCCTGCCCAATCTGATCGCCCGCGAGACGCTGGTGCCGGAGCTGATCCAGGACGCCGCCACGCCGGAGTCCATCGAGGAAAGCCTTGCGCCATTGCTGTCGCGTGCCGCCGGTGACGTCGCCCGCCAACGAGAACTGCGTGAGCGTTTCACCGCCATGCATCGTGAACTGACCTGTGATGCCAGCGCCGCGGCCGCCATCGCCATCGGTGAACTGGCCGGACGCTGATCCCGCGTGTCGCCGCCAGACATTGCGCTACCCTTGATTGAATCACCTCGACAGGCAGATCGCATTGGCGCTCTGCCTGTTGTCTTACGCCTCGAGATATCATGACCGACTCTGCCGACAGCCACGCCACTACGTCTTCTGCGCGCAAGCGTAAACCCGCCGATGATTTTCCGCCGCTGGTGATTCCCTATCAGGGGCAGTTGCTGGCCGGTATCGATGAGGTCGGGCGTGGGCCGCTGGTCGGCCCGGTGGTGGCGGCAGCGGTGATTCTTGACCCGAATGACCCCATCGAGGGCATCACCGACTCCAAGAAGCTCAGCGAGAAGAAGCGTCTGGCCCTCTACGAGCAGATTCGGGCCCGTGCCTGGGCGTGGGCGATCGCCGAGGCCACCAGTGACGAGATCGATGAGCTGAACATCTATCAGGCCACGCACCTGGCCATGCGGCGCGCCATCGATGCACTGGGCGTGCGCCCGGAATACCTGCTGGTGGATGGCAACCGCCTGCCGGGACACGAGATTCCCGGCATGGCGGTGGTGAAGGGCGACCTGCGCCACGCTGCCATCGGCGCGGCCTCGATTCTGGCCAAGGTGCATCGTGACGCCCAGATGGCGGCGCTGGATTCACACTTCCCCGCCTATGGCTTCGCGCGTCACAAGGGCTACCCGACCCGCGAGCATCAGGCCGCCATCGAGGAACATGGCATCCTCACCCTGCATCGCAAGAGCTTCGGACCGGTCAAGCGACTGTTCATGTCGGGGCACGTGCCACAGGCCGTGCCGCCGGACGCGCTGATCGCGCTTCCGGCCCCGCAGACAGAGCCGAGTGCGACAAGCGAGACGAACCAGCAGCCCACGGAAAAAAAGCCGCCAGCCGTGGTCTGACTGATGCCAGTGAGACCACGGCATCCCCGTCAGTCGAGCCTGCCCGGGCGGATGCTGCGCCTTCAGATGCTATGCCTTCAGACGATGGCGCTGACAGGCTATCCTTGAAGCCCGAGCCCGAGCCCGAGCCCGAGCCCGAGCCCGAGCCCGAGCCCGAGCCTTCAGCCTCGCAGCTGCCGGCACCCACAGCGACGACAGCACCAGCCGCAACCGAATCCTTCACCGTCACGCCGACTTCACGAGCCGATTCCATGACCACGCCCTTTGTTCACCTGCGCGTTCACACCGAGTTCTCCCTCGTCGATGGTCTGCCCGGCGTCAAGCCGCTGATCAAGGCGACCGCCGCGGCGGGCCAGCCGGCTGTCGCGGTGACTGACGAGGCCAACCTGTTCGGGCTGGTCAAGTTCTACTCCAATGCGCGCGCTGCCGGCATCAAGCCGATCATCGGGGCTGACATGTGGCTGATCAATCCCCAGGATGCCACGCGCCCGTATCGCCTCACGCTGCTGGCGATGAACGACACCGGCTATCGCAACCTCACCGAGCTGATCTCGCGCGGCTGGACCGATGGCCAGAAGCAGGACCGCGCCTACCTCGAGAAACAGTGGATCTTCGAGCAGGCCGAGGGGCTGATCGTGCTGTCCGGTGGCCGTGAAGGCGAGATCGGCCGTCATCTGCTGTCGGACCACGAAGACAGCGCCCGGGCGCTGCTCGGTGAATGGAAGGCGGTGTTCGGGGATCGCTTCTATCTGGAGCTGACCCGCACCCAGCGTCAATACGAGGAAGAGTGCCTGCACCTGTCGGTGGCGCTGGCCGAGGCCACCGATACGCCGGTGGTCGCCACCAATGATGTGCGCTTCCTCAAGCGCGAGGACTACTGGGCCCACGAGACGCGCGTCTCCATCGGTGAAGGCAAGGCGCTGGATGACCCGCGGCGCGAGACCCGCTACAGCGATGAGCAGTACCTGAAGAGCGCCGAGGAGATGAGCGAGCTGTTCTCCGACATTCCCGAGGCGCTCGAGAACAGTGTGCTGATCGCGGCGCGCTGCTCGGTGACCGTGCAGCTGGGCACCTACTTCCTGCCCGAGTTCCCGGTGCCGGAAGGCATGACGATGGACCAGTTCTTCCGCAAGGTCTCGCATGATGGCCTGACGGAGCGCCTCGACAAGCTGTATCCCCATGCCAGGCATCCGCGCGACAGCGAGGCCTGGGCCGAGATCGAGCAGCGCTACCGCACGCGGCTGAATTTCGAGCTCGACATCATCCTGCAGATGGGCTTCCCCGGTTACTTCCTGATCGTCATGGACTTCATCCAGTGGGGCAAGGACAACGGCGTGCCGGTCGGACCGGGGCGTGGTTCCGGTGCCGGCTCGCTGGTGGCCTACGCCCAGAAGATCACCGATCTGGACCCGCTGGAATATGACCTGCTGTTCGAGCGCTTCCTGAACCCGGAACGTGTCTCCATGCCCGACTTTGACGTCGATTTCTGCATGGAGAAGCGTGACCGCGTGATCGATTACGTGGCCGAGCGCTACGGGCGCAACGCGGTCTCGCAGATCGTCACCTTCGGCACCATGGCCGCCAAGGCCGTGGTGCGTGACGTGGCGCGTGCCCAGGGCAAGCCCTATTCGCTGGGTGACAAGCTCTCCAAGCTGATTCCCTTCGAGGTCGGCATCACGCTCGAGAAGGCGATTGAGCAGGAGCCGCAGCTCAAGGAATTCATCGACAACGACGAGGAAGCCCAGGAAATCTGGGAGATGGCGCTCAAGCTCGAGGGCACCACGCGCGGCACCGGCAAGCACGCCGGGGGCGTCGTGATCGCGCCGACCAAGCTGACCGACTTCGCGCCGCTGCTGTGTGATGAAGACGGCAGCGGTCTGGTGGTCCAGTTCGACAAGAACGACGTCGAGGAGGCCGGGCTGGTCAAGTTCGACTTCCTGGGTCTGCGCACCCTGACCATCATCGACTGGGCGACCGAGATGGTCGACAAGATCCGTGAGCGGGAAGGGCTGGCGCCGCTGGATATCGATGACATCCCGCTGGATGACGCCAAGACCTTCGACATGCTGCAGAAGGCGGAGACGACGGCCGTCTTCCAGCTGGAATCCCGCGGCATGAAGGAGCTGATCAAGAAGCTCAAGCCCGACTGCCTGGAAGACATGATCGCCCTGGTGGCCCTGTTCCGTCCCGGCCCGCTGCAGTCCGGCATGGTGGATGACTTCATCAACCGCAAGCACGGCCGTTCCGAAGTGTCTTATCCACACCCGGATTACCAGCATGAGCTGCTCAAGCCGGTACTGGAGCCGACCTACGGCATCATCCTGTACCAGGAGCAGGTCATGCAGATCGCGCAGGTGCTGGCCGGCTATACGCTGGGTCAGGCCGACATGCTGCGCCGCGCGATGGGCAAGAAGAAGCCGGAAGAGATGGCCAAGCAGCGCGCCGGCTTCATGGAAGGCTGTGCGGGCAAGGGCATCGACAAGGACCTGGCCGGCAACATCTTCGACCTGGTGGAGAAATTCGCCGGTTACGGCTTCAACAAGTCGCACTCGGCGGCCTATGGTCTCGTCTCCTACCAGACCGGCTGGCTGAAGGCGCACTATCCGGGGCCGTTCATGGCCGCGGTGATCTCGACCGAGATGCAGACCATCGAGAAGGTGGTGCCGCTGATCGAGGAGTGCCGTCATATCGGTCTGACGGTCACGCCGCCGGATGTGAACATCGGCGGCTACAAGTTCACCGTCGACCTGGAAGGGCGCGTCGTCTACGGCCTGGGCGCCATCCGTGGCGTCGGCGAGGGCCCGATCGATGCCATCGTCAGCGCGCGCGCCGAGGGTGGCCCGTTCAGCGACATCTTCGATTTCTGCAAGCGCATCGACGCCAAGAAGATCAACAAGCGCACCCTGGAAGCGCTGATCCGCTCCGGCGCGCTGGACAACATCGGCCCGTCGCGTGCGGTGCTGATGCTGGCGGTGGAAGATGCGCTCAAGGCCGCCTCCCAGAACCACGCCAACAACGATGTCGGCATCACTGACATGTTCGGCGACGCCTTCAGCGAGCCGGAAACCGATGTCTACGCCGGTTATCGCAAGGCGCGCGAGTGGACCGACAAGGAGCGCCTCACCGGCGAGAAGGACACGCTGGGGCTCTATCTGACCGGCCATCCCATCGATGAGTACGAGGGGGAGCTCAAGCGCTTCATCAATGCGCGCATCAGTGACCTCAAGCCGTCGCGTGAGCCGCAGCGCATCGCCGGGCTGGTGATCGCCATGCGCACCATGAAGTCCAAGCGGGGCGACACCATGGCCTTCGTGACCCTGGATGACCGCACCGGGCGCATCGAGGCCTCGATGTTCGGTGAGCTCTATGATCAGGTGCGCAACAAGCTGGTGCCTGACAGCGTGGTGATCGTCGAGGGCGAGGTCAGCCAGGATGACTATTCCGGTGGCCTGCGTCTGCGCGGCAAGGACGTCACGCCGATCATCGATGCGCGGGCGCGCTTCGGTGAGGCGGTCGAGATGAGTATCGCCGCCGAGGACATCGGCGGTCGCTTCACCCAGCAGCTGACCACCTTGCTGACGCCACACCTGGCCAGTGAAGGCCTGCCGATGCGCCTGCGTTATCGCAACGCCGCGGCGGAGGCCTGGCTGGAGCTGGGCGAGCAATGGCGCGTTGCGCCCAGTGATGAGTTGTTGATCCAGCTGGGTGAGGTGGAAGGCCAGCGCGGTGTGCGCCTCAAGTACCGTGACTGAGGTGCTGGCCGACAGGATGGTGCCTGCCTCGCCAAGCGGCGGGGCAGGCGCAGCACCGAGATGAACGGCGTGGGCGCAGAGTTAATCCACGCCTAACAGGCGGGCAAGGTTTGCACCTGTCGAACAGGGTGCGATAATGCCTGTCCATCTTTTCCGTACCCAATTCCATGCCGACTGTGACCGCCGCGAGCCACAGATCGCCTGAGCGTGTGCTCAGGGGGAGTGACCCGGCCGACTCGCTTTCCTGGCTGCCCGAGACGACGAACGAAACGCCTTATGAATCCCAATTATCTGGACTTTGAACAGCCGATCGCCGAGCTGCAGGCCAAGATCGAGGAACTCCGTCTGGTCGGTAACGACTCCCAGGTCAACCTGTCTGACGAGATCGCTCGCCTACAGGAAAAGAGCACCAAGCTCACCGAGTCCATCTTCAAGGACCTCGGCGCCTGGCAGGTATCTCAGCTGGCACGTCACCCGCAGCGCCCGTATACCCTCGACTATCTCGAGAACCTGTTCACGGACTTCGATGAGCTGCACGGCGACCGTCACTACGCGGACGACGAAGCGCTGGTCGGCGGTATCGCGCGTCTCGACGACAAGCCGGTGATGGTGATCGGTCACCAGAAAGGCCGCGACGTGAAGGAAAAGGTGCGTCGCAACTTCGGCATGCCGCGTCCGGAAGGCTACCGCAAGGCCTGCCGCCTGATGGAGATGGCCGAGCGTTTCAAGATGCCGATCCTGACCTTCATCGACACGCCGGGTGCCTATCCGGGCATCGGTGCCGAGGAGCGTGGTCAGTCCGAGGCCATCGCCTACAACCTGGCGGTGATGTCTCGCCTGAAGACGCCGATCATCTCCACCGTCATCGGTGAGGGTGGTTCCGGCGGCGCACTGGCCATCGGCGTATGTGACGAGCTGAACATGCTGCAGTACTCCACCTACTCGGTGATCTCGCCGGAAGGTTGCGCCTCCATCCTGTGGAAGAGCGCCGAACGTGCCGCCGATGCCGCTGATGCGATGGGCATCACTGCCTCGCGCCTCAAGGAGCTGGGCTTCGTCGACAACCTGATCAAGGAGCCGCTGGGTGGCGCACACCGCAACCCGCAGTCCGCTGCCGACAGCATCAAGGCCGCGCTGGGCGAAGGTCTGGAGCGTCTTGGCGCCCTGGATACCGATGCCCTGCTGGAGCGTCGTTACCAGCGCCTGATGAGCTACGGCGCCCCGGCATGATCCCGGTCCCTCTCGCGTGATGCGCGATCGGCTCATGCCCGTGTGACCAGGACGCCTCCGGATTCTTCCGGGGGCGTTCTTGCGTTCAGGGTCGGCGTTTTCTCCTCCACTTCCTTTTCTCCACCACTTCCTTGATCCGCTTCGCGACAGGAGCCCGACATGTCTCTGTCCCCCTCACTGGATTCGCTGTGCCTGCGTGCTCAACCGCTGAGCGAGATGGCGGAGTCGCGGGCATTCGTCGCCGTGCGCGAGGCGCTCGAGGCCAGCGATGCCAGGCGCACGGTGTGGATCGCGCTCTCGGGCGGGCTGGATTCGGTAATGCTGGCGCGGCTGGCGGCACGCGCGGTCAAGGACTGCCCGCGTCGACTGCGGCTGGTGCACGTGCATCACGGCCTGCAGGCGGCCAACGATGATTTCGAGCAGCTGGCGAGCAGGCTGGCCTCGCGTCTTGGGCTGCCGCTGAGCGTGCGTCATCTGACACTGGCGGAGACAGCGCTCAAGTCGCGAGGGCTGGAGGCGGCAGCGCGCGAAGGGCGGCTGGCGGCACTGAGCGCCTGTCTGATGGCGGGGGATAGCCTGTGGCTGGCGCAGCATCAGGATGATCAGGCCGAGACGCTGTTGCTCAACGCGCTGCGTGGCAGTGGCGGGCGCGGGCTGGCGGCCATGCCGCCTGAGCGGGCGCTGGCCGTGGACGAGGCGTCCCCGGGGCAAGACCAGCTCGCCCATGGGCGGGCACGACTACTCCGGCCGCTATTGGGCATCCCGCGCCATGAAATCCTGACATTGGCGAGCCAGCAGGGCTTGCAGGCCGGGCGCGACTGGTGCGAAGACCCCAGCAATGTCGATCAGCAGTTTGATCGCAACTACCTGCGCCACAGTGTCGTGCCGCTGCTGCAGGCGCGCTGGCCGCAGGCCGTGGCCAGCCTGGCGCGTTCGGCGCAGCAGTTGCAGGAAGAGCAGTCACTGCTTGATGAGCTGGCGGCCGAGCTGTTGGCGAAGGTTCAGGTGTCAGGCGCGGAGCGCGAAGCTCAAGGACATGAGCAGGGACTTGATCAGGGCCTGGATCAGGGGCGGGCGCACGAGACGCAGCTGTCACTGGCGGAGTTGGCAGGCTTGAGTGAGTCACGTCAGCGGCTGGTCCTGCGCCATCTATGCCAGTCGCGTGGCTGGCCGGTACCGCCGCGGGGGCGCTTGATGAGCCTGCAGCAGTTGATCGCCACGCCGCCCGACTCGGTGGCCGAGGTGCACTGGGCCAACGCCGAATATGCCGTCAGCGTGCGCGCGTGGCGCGGCCAGTTGTGGTGGCAGGTGTCAGATACCGTTATTGAGCAGGGTGTGCGTCATCGACAAGGCAATACCGGCTACGCGAGAAGTGGTCGCCAACCCGGTGAGACGCTTTCCTCTGAGTGGGATGCTGAGGCGCGCAAGGCATGGCGGGCGCTGGGGAGGGGGGAAGAGCATGTTGCCTTCACATCGCGTCAGCCGGGAGATGTACTGCGAGTGGCAGGGCGGGGGCGGCGCGATCTCAAGCGTTTGCTGCAGGAAGCCGACATCCCGCCGTGGCAGCGTGACCAGTTGCGTGTGGCACGCATGCACGACGGGACAATCGCGGGGCTGTGGCATCCCTCGCGGGGCTGGTGGCTACTGGCCGCACTCACACAGCAGTGAGGCCAGCGGGCGGTCTCGCCGATGTCTTGCGCAGTGCTCGCTCAGGCATCGGCCAGTGTCAGCGTCATGCCGGCAGCTTTCTGCAACTCGCTTTCTTGGCTGAGGTCATCGTTGATCAGGCTGTGATCGCGATATTCCTCGGTCAGATTGAGCGTCAGGTCGTCGCCTTCGGCGCTGAGATGCATGCCGAGCACCGGTGCTTCCGAGCGTGAATGGTTGAGCATCACCGCCATGCGCAGCAAGCGTGCCAGACGCGCCAGACGTGGTTGCTGCGGCTCCGGCAGCGCCGCCAGCTCGTTCTTGGGGAACTTGCGACGGTGGGCGCGGACCAGGAAGGCCAGCGCACGCTGTTCCGGACGCGAGAAGCCGAGCAGGTCGGAATGCTCGAGCAGGTAGGCGCCATGGCGATGGAACTGGCTGTGGGAAATCGCCTGGCCGACTTCGTGGAGGTCAGCGGCCCAGCTCAGCAGCTGACGTGACGTCGCCCCCAGCGCCCAGTCGCCGGCGACCTGATCGAACAGCTGCAGGGCGGTGTCGCGCACATTGCTGGCGTGGCGGGTATCGATGCCGTAACGACGCTGCAGCGACTCGATGGCCGACAGACGTGAATCCTCCGGCGTGTTGCGCCCGATCAGATCGAACAGTACGCCTTCACGCAGCGCGCCGTCGGAGTAGCGCATCTGCTCCAGTCCCAGTGCCTCGAAGACACCGCACAGGATGGCGATGCCCGCCGGGAAGACGGTGGCGCGATCGCTCTTCAGGCCCGGCAGGCTGACCTTGTCGAGGCGCTTGAACTCCAGCAGTGCCGCGCGCAGCTTGTGCAGCCCTTCACGTGTGACCACGCCATGTGGGGCCCAGCCGTGCGCTTCCAGCACGTTGGCGGCGGCCTTGATGGTGCCGGAGGAGCCGACCGGGTCATCCCAGCCCATCTCGCGATAGGTGCGCTGGATGCTGGCCAGTTCCGAGCGTGCGGCCAGCTCGGCGCGGCGCATGCGCTTCTCGCTGATCTCGCCGTCCTGGAAGAAGGCCTTGGTATAGGCGACGCAGCCCATGTGCAGGCTTTCCAGCAGCTGGGGCTCGAACTGCTCACCGATGATGAACTCGGTGGAACCGCCGCCGATATCGACGATCAGGCGCTTGCCGTGCACATCGGCCAGTGCATGCGCCGCGCCCAGATAGATCAGGCGGGCTTCTTCGCGCCCGGCGATGATCTCGATGGGATGCCCCAGCAGGGCCTCGGCACGCTCGATCAGTTCTTCACTGTTATGCGCGGCGCGCAGGGCGTTGGTGCCCACGACCCGCAGATGGTCGGCCTCGATGCCATCGATGAAGGGCGCGAACTGGGCGAGGCAGTTGAGGGCGCGCTCCATGGCTTCCTCGCTGAGCATGCCGTCTTCGTCCAGCCCTGCCGCCAGCTGGACCTTCTCACCCTGCTTGGCCACGACCTGCAATTGCCCCGCCTGATGGTTGGCCAGCAGCAGGTGGAAGCTGTTGGAACCCAGATCGATGGCGGCCAGCTTCAGCAGCGGGGCCTCATTGCCGGCGCTGCCTTCATCAGAGGCGGTGGGTTGCGGCTGCTGGGAGGGTGCTGATTCACTCAAGGGCGGAGTCCTTTACGGCGGGTCATTCATGGCAGGCATCATGCACTGCCTCCTTCACGCCAACTCCTGCGACGGCTTCCTTGCATAGCGACCATGGCGCAATGAAGTTGTCGTGAGCGTGGGCGGCCACCGGGCGCGAGCCTGCTGCGGGAAGATGACGCTGGCAGCAGGTCGCGGCGGCGACTCTCGCAAGATTGCGGCGACTGGCCAGAGGTGTCAAACCGGTGGCACACACGGCGCCATCACCACGAGGGGCTGGCGGCACATTCAGCGCATGGGGCATGCTATTCTAGCGGCGTGATATGACAGAACGACGAAGTCGCGGGTCATCATCACGCTCAATGAGTCGCAAGCCATCACGCAGCACAATCAGCAAGACCAACCGGGTCTGGGAGATAACGTCGCGATGAGCGAACGTGTGGTACCGATTGCAGAAAGGGACTTCGAATCCGTGGTGCTGGAGAGCGAGCATCCAGTGCTGGTGGATTTCTGGGCTTCCTGGTGCGGGCCGTGCAAGAGCGTGGCGCCGACGCTGGAATCCCTGGCCGAGGAATACGAAGGGCAGCTCAAGATCGTCAAGGTCGATGTCGATGAAGCCCCTGAACTCGCCGCCCGCTTCGGCGTGCGCGGTGTGCCGACATTGATGCTGTTTGTGGGCGGCAATGTCGAAGCCAGCAAGGTGGGCGCCATGCCGCGCGCGCAGCTGGCAGCCTTTCTGGATGCCAATCTGTGAGACGGGCCTTGCCGCCGTCGGGTGCCTTGAGACGCCAGTGAAAGCGCCATGTCAGCGGCGGCTATCGCAGCGCTGGCTGGCCGGTGGTGAGCGCTTCAGGCAGCGCCGGGTGCGCCACCAGGCCGCCGGGGCTTGCGTTCAGGGGCCGGCTTGACTACCATCGAGGCGTTCGCCTGATTACACGCTCTCTGATTGCGTCATGTCGACCGTCCCACGGTCCCCCAGTTGTCAGCCAGCCCTCTGGTAATGCTGCCCGCGACACGCCGGCCAGCCACCAGGCGATTCATACCGCTAGATTCCATATCGAGAAGACTTTTCTGTCAGGAAGCATGACGCTCCGTGTCCCTTCGACCGGTCCGTCGTCGCTGGACATCCGTAGCTCGACACTCCGTTGCTGAATTCGTTGTTCGGCCGTGGTGAGTGATCTTTCCTGAACTTTTGGCACCTGTCTTCATCCAGCTCAGGCGCTTGCCTCCGGGAATGCTGTCGAGTTCTGTCTGCACCTTTGCAGTGCCGGTCCTTGCCTTCTGCCCGTCTTCTCGATTCCCTTCTTATCTATCAGCCCTGCTGACCTGAGCCACGTTCAAACAAAGCCGATGAATCTTACCCAACTCAAGCAAAATACTGTCCCCGAACTGCTGGAACTTGCCCAGACGATGGGCATCGATAATCTGGCACGTTCGCGCAAGCAGGACATCATCTTCGCCATCCTCAAGAAGCACGCGAAAAGCGGTGAGGACATCTACGGCGACGGCGTTCTGGAAATCCTGCAGGACGGCTTCGGCTTCCTTCGCAGTGCAGACTCTTCCTACCTCGCGGGTCCTGATGACATCTACGTTTCACCGTCCCAGATCCGTCGCTTCAACCTGCGCAAGGGCGACACCATCTCCGGCAAGATTCGTCCGCCGAAGGAAGGGGAGCGTTACTTCGCGCTGCTCAAGGTCAATCAGATCAACTTTGACCGCCCCGAGAATGCCAAGCACAAGATCCTGTTCGAGAACCTGACGCCGCTGTTCCCGCAGTCGCGCCTGCTGATGGAAATCGGCAACGGTTCCACCGAAGACATCACCTCGCGCATCCTTGATCTGACCGCGCCGATCGGCAAGGGCCAGCGTGGCCTGATCGTCTCGCCGCCCAAGGCGGGCAAGACGATGATGCTGCAGAACATCGCCGCCTCCATCACGCGCAACAATCCCGAATGTCACCTCATCGTGCTGCTGATCGATGAGCGTCCCGAGGAAGTCACCGAGATGTCGCGCACCGTGCGTGGCGAAGTCGTGGCCTCCACCTTCGATGAGCCGCCGGCCCGTCACGTCCAGGTCGCCGAGATGGTGATCGAGAAGGCCAAGCGTCTGGTCGAGCACAAGAAGGATGTCGTCATCCTGCTCGATTCCGTGACCCGTCTGGCGCGTGCCTACAACACCGTGGTGCCGTCTTCCGGCAAGGTGCTGACCGGTGGTGTCGACGCTCACGCGCTCGAGAAGCCGAAGCGCTTCTTCGGTGCCGCGCGTAACATCGAAGAAGGCGGCAGCCTGACCATCCTCGCCACGGCGCTGGTCGATACCGGTTCCAAGATGGACGAAGTCATCTTCGAGGAATTCAAGGGCACCGGTAACATGGAAGCTCACCTCGACCGCAAGCTGGCCGAGCGTCGTGTCTTCCCGGCCCTCAACATCCGTCGCTCCGGCACGCGTCGTGAAGACCTGATCGCGTCCGAGGATGAAATGCAGCGCATGTGGATCCTGCGCAAGCTGCTCAACCCGATGGAAGACGTGGCAGCCACCGAGTTCCTGATCGATCGCCTGAAAGATACCAAGACCAATCTCGAGTTCTTCGAGGCCATGAAGCGCCGCTGATCGACACTGGCCCAGCCGGCTGGCTGGCCATGCTCTCGACAGGTGCTTGCCATGTGCTTGCCAGGACGCCCACTTCCCGCTCGGGAAGTGGGCGTCCTGCGTTGCTGACCTGCCGAGTGCCGGCTGGCAATGGTATGCTCGGGACTTGATCAAGCCGAGCGGAAACTCCCATGCAGTATCGAGACTTACGCGATTTCATCGCGGCGCTGGAAGAGAAGGGCGAACTCAAGCGCATTCGTGCCGAGGTGGACCCCTATCTGGAGATGACCGAGATCTGCGATCGCACCCTGAAGGCGGGTGGTCCGGCGTTGCTGTTCGAGAACGTCAAGGGCCACAGCATGCCGGTACTGGGCAATCTGTTCGGCACGCCGCGGCGCGTGGCGCTGGGCATGGGCCAGGAATCCGTCGAGGCGCTGCGCGAAGTCGGCGAGCTGCTGGCTTTCCTCAAGGAGCCGGAGCCGCCCAAGGGCTTCCGGGATGCCTGGGACAAGCTGCCGATCTTCAAGCAGGTGATGAGCATGGGGCCGAAGAAGGTCAAGCGTGCGCCCTGTCAGGAGATCGTGCTGGAAGGGGAGGATGTCGATCTCGACATGATTCCGATCCAGCACTGCTGGCCCGGAGATGCCGCGCCGCTGGTGACCTGGCCGCTGGTGATCACCCGTGGTCCGCACAAGGAGCGCCAGAACCTCGGCATCTATCGTCAGCAGAAGCTCGGCAAGAATCGCCTGATCATGCGCTGGCTGGCACACCGTGGCGGCGCACTGGACTTCCGCGAGTGGCAGAAGGCCCATCCGGGCGAGCCCTTCCCGGTCGCGGTGGCACTGGGTGCCGATCCGGCCACCATCCTCGGCGCTGTCACGCCGGTACCGGATTCACTCTCCGAGTATGCCTTTGCCGGTCTGCTGCGCGGCTCGCGCACCGAGCTGGTCAAATGCGGCCTGTCGGATCTCGAAGTCCCGGCCAGCGCCGAGATCATCCTGGAAGGCTATCTGTATCCGGATGACGTGGCGCCGGAAGGCCCCTACGGCGATCACACCGGCTATTACAACGAGGTGGAGACCTTCCCCGTCTTCACCATCGAGCGCATCACCCATCGGCGCGACCCGATCTATCACTCCACCTATACCGGGCGTCCGCCGGATGAGCCGGCAATTCTCGGTCTGGCGCTCAATGAAGTCTTCGTGCCGATTCTGCGCAAGCAGTTCCCGGAGATCGTCGACTTCTATCTGCCGCCGGAAGGCTGCTCCTACCGCATGGCGGTGGTGACGATGAAGAAGCAGTACCCCGGTCACGCCAAGCGCGTGATGATGGGGGTCTGGAGCTTCCTGCGTCAGTTCATGTACACCAAGTTCGTGATCGTGCTGGATGATGATGTCGATGCCCGCAAGTGGGAAGATGTCATCTGGGCCATCACCACGCGCATGGACCCGAGCCGTGATACCGTTCTGGTCGACAATACGCCGATCGATTATCTGGACTTCGCCTCGCCAACGGCGGGTCTTGGCTCCAAGATGGGCATGGACGCGACCAACAAGTGGCCCGGTGAGACGGACCGCGAGTGGGGCGAGCCCATCGTGATGAGCGAAGAGATCACATCCCGTGTCGATGAACGCTGGGACAGTCTGGGCATTCTGGACTGATTCCGCGACAGACCATCAACACCCATGCATTTACCCTGTCGTTGCGCGGCGCGCTGGCGGCAGGCATCAGATAACAAGAGGATACGATGACGGCGCGGACCCTGACCTGTCATGTCGAGAGTGTGGAAGATCTGACCCCGGACGTGTTTCGTGTGCGCTTCGCCGCACGTCCCGAGGCCCTGGCGCATGCGCCGGGCCAGTATCTCGAGATGAAGCTCGATGACACCACCTGGGTACCGTTCTCCATCGCCAATGCCGCCAGTGATGATGGCGTGCTCGAACTGCATATCCAGCATTGGCCGGAGCGCAGCAATTCCGCGCGTCTGCGCAGCCTGCTGGTCGCGGCCAATCAACTTGAGCTGCGTCTGCCCAGTGGCGAGTGCGTGCTGGACCTCGACGACCCCAGCCCCATCGTGCTGATCTGTGCCGGCACCGGGTTCTCGCAGATGCACGCCATGCTGCAGGCGGCGTTTGCGCGTGGCCTGACCCAGCCCATCGAGCTGTGGTGGGCGGCGCGCGAGCGGCGTGATCTGTACCTGGAGAGCGCGGCGCTCAACTGGGCCGCCAGTCAGCCCAACTTCCGTTATTTCCCGGTGCTGGAAGAAGCGCCGGAAGTCGGTGATGCCCACCATCGCGCGCTGGAAGCGGCCGGTGTCGAGGCCGCTTTCAATGGCCATCTGGGGCGTATCGATGAGGCACTGCGCAAGCACGCGGGCAGCATGGCGGGCAAGCGCGTCTATCTGTCCGGTTCGCCGGGCATGGTCTATGCCTGTGTCGATGCGCTGACGCCATTGGGTGTCGAGGCCAGCGCGCTGAGCTCCGATGTGTTCAGCTATGCGCCACGCGAGCCGCTGCTGGACCCGGCGCTGGTCTCCGCCTGAAGCAGCCTGACATTGCTTGAAGCTGCCTGACATTGCCTGAAGGAGTCGAGTGAATGAGTCAGTCCCCGATACTGATCACCGGTGGCGCCCAGCGTCTGGGGCGCTATTGTGCCGAGCGACTGATCGATGATGGTCATCCGGTCATCATCAGCTATCGACGCGAGCGGGAAGAGCTCGACGCCTTGCGCGCGCTGGGCATTCGCACCGTGCAGGCGGATTTCTCCAGCGAGGCAGGCATCCAGGCCTTCATCGCGGCGATTCGTGAGCTGACTCCGACATTGCGGGCCATCGTGCACAATGCCGGCGACTGGGCGCCGGATGGCGACGGCGAGGGGCGGGGCGAGCTGTTCGAGCATCTGTTCCGTGTCCACATGCAGGCGCCGTACCTGATCAATCTGGCGCTGCGCGATCTGCTGGAAGCCGGAGTCGAGACGCAGGCGGACATCGTCCACATGAGTGACTTCGTGGTCCAGAAGGGCTCGCGCAAGCATGCGGCCTACGCGGCCAGCAAGGCGGGACTCGAGAACCTGACCTTGTCGTTCGCGTCGATGTTCGCGCCACGCATCCAGGTCAACACCATCGCGCCAGCGCTGATCATGCTGCGCCCGGACGATGATGATGACTATGCCGAGCGTGCGCGCGCCAAGTCGTTGATGCAGCAGGTGCCGGGGCCCGGCGTCATCTGGCAGGCACTGCGCTATCTGCTGGATAGTCCCTATGTCACGGGCACGACCCTGCCAGTGGATGGTGGCCGCCACCTGCGCTGATAGCTTGGGTCAGCGGGTCTTTCGGTTATCGTTCCTGATATTCCCGACACGACATGCGCCACATGAGCACTGCACAAAAAAGCCCCCGCTGAGAAGCGGGGGGCTTTTTTCGTTGGCGCGACATTCTGCACTAGCGAAGCGCTTACAGGATGTGGCGGCCTTCGACCGGCGTCAGCTGACCCTTCTTGAGGGTCGGGCCCATCTGGTTGCCGGAGGGGGCGCCCTGCGGGTTTTCCAGCGTGATCACCAGATCGCTGTCGGGGAAGGCGGCCAGATACTCCTTGGGCACCTCGACCTTCATGGTGCCGGAGTGCGGCAGGATGCCCAGTGACATCGGCTCCTTGCCATCCTTGGCCATCAGCCACAGCTCGCAGACCTTGCCGGGGGCCGGTGCTTCGGGCCTGACGGCCTGCACCATCATCTCGCCCGAATGGGAGGCGTTGACGATCCAGCCGGGGCTGCTGTCAGAGTTGTGGACCACGAACACGTAGTCGCTCTCCATGCCCGCGTTGTGCCCCAGGCTGAAGGTCAGGGTGACTGCCAGCGCCAGGCTGAACGCCGTGGCGGTCATGCCCTGCCACAGACCCAGGCGACGCCACCAGGGCTGCCGGGCGGTGCCCGTCGCCTCGGCGATGCCTTGCCAGACATGGGCCGGTGGCGTGACGGGGGGAAGCTGTTCATTGAACACGTTGAGATGCTCGCGCCAGCGCTCCACATCACGTTGCAGGTCGTGGCTGACGGCCAGCAGTGACTCGAATGCCGCGCGCTCGTCGCGTGTCAATGTGCCGAGCGCATATTCGCCCGCTGCGGCTTCGCGCAGTTCCGGGTCGCTCAGATCAAATGACTCATGCATGTCTTCAACCTCTCGAGTCCACGACGGACCCAGCTCTTGACGGTGCCCAAGGGCTGGTCCAGTTGATTGGCCAGATCCTGGTGGGTGAGGCCTTCGAAGTAGGCCAGTTCCAGGGCGCGGCGTTGATCGTCATTCAGCTCGGCCAGGCACTGGTGGAGTTCACCACTGTGCTGGGCCAGGTCGACATCTGCCTCGATATCACTCCGCCCCGGCATGGCGGCGATCAATTCATCGCTGTCATGCTCGCTGGGTCGCTGTCGACGTATCCAGTCGATGGCGATGTTGCGGGTCATGGTGCCGAGCCAGGTCATCGGGCGGGCGCGGCCGGCGTCATACTGAGCGGCGGCGGCCCATACCCGGATGTAGACCTGCTGAAGACAATCCTGCGCGGATGCCTCATGTCTCAAGATACGCAGCAACTGAGCGTATAGATGCGCACTGGTCGCTCGATAGAGCTGATCCAGTGCCTTGGCATCCTGCCGGGCGCATCCCGACAGATACTCAATCAGTGCATCATTTCGGGAATCCTGCATGCATGCATTCCAAGCTGTGGGCGCGGTGTCAGGCACCGCTGGACGAATGCGTGTTGCCGATCATGTTGCTCGACAACCAAAGATTATACTGATGCCACTTCAGGCTGATAGCCCTTCTTTATGCGTGCGGGCAACGGTTTGTTGCCGGTTCACGCTTGCGCAGGACGATCTGGAGTGCAAGGATAGGCCTATCACCATTTTCATCGTCACTACTGGATACCGGCCCGACCCATGAATCAGACCACCAGCCACCGCCCGTTCACTGTCGCTGCCTGCCCTTCGGGCCAGGTCGTGACGGCGGCGTGTGCGGCCGGCTATTGGTATTGGTTTACACAGGGGCGTGCCTGAGGTTACGGCGCGCCTGTCTCGTACGGGCTGCCACCACCTTGAAGAACCCCCGGTCGCAGCCACGGCCGGGGGTTCTTGCGTTTCGGGCCTTGCGAAATCCATGACGAGAGGCATGTCACCCTAACGTGCCGACAATGATTGCAGCATGAATGACGAGAGGAATGACCATGCGCACCACTATCCTGACTACCCGCTTTTCTCTTGCCTCCGCTCGGGTCGTGCATGGTTATTGGCGCTGGCGATTTAGCGGCGTCCTGCCTCTTTCCGCTGTCACCGCGGGGCAGGGCGAGCAACACCGGGGTGACGATTCGCGAAGTCCCTGTCTGTCAGAATGAATATTGCGTGATGGAGCAGAGGCTTCATCACAGGAGAGAAGACCATGAACGCCAGCCTTGAACGCGTGTTGACCGCCAACCCGCACACTGCCGACGCCACTTTTGACCCCTTGACTGCCGAGAACGCCACCGTGACCCGCTCTGATGCCGCCCAGACATTGACCACACCCGGACGCATCAGTCGTGAAGCCCTGCCCAGCGCCAGCGAAGTGCGCGAGCAGCTGCCGGTGGACGCCGCCCTGGCCGGCCAGATTCGCCAGCATCGCGATGAGATCAACGCCATTCTCGCCGGCGACGATGATCGTCTGCTGGTGGTGGTCGGGCCGTGCTCCATCCATGATCTCAAGGCCGCGCGCGAGTACGCCCAGCGCCTGGCGGTGATCGAGCCGCAGGTACGTGATCGCCTCAAGCTGGTGATGCGTGTCTATGTCGAGAAGCCGCGCACCACGGTGGGCTGGAAGGGGCTGGCCTATGATCCGCATCTGGATGGCAGCGATGACATGGCTACCGGCCTGCGTCAGGCACGCGAGCTGATGCGCGAGATCAACCAGCTGGGCCTTCCGGTGGCGACGGAGCTGCTGCAGCCGCTGACCGCCGCCTACCTGGAAGACCTGCTCGGCTGGGCGGCCATCGGCGCCCGCACCACCGAGTCGCAGATCCATCGCGAGATGGCCTCCGGCCTCGGCTGTGCAGTGGGCTTCAAGAACGGCACTGATGGAGGCGTCGAGGTCGCCGTGCAGGCCATCGGGGCGGCGGCGCATGGGCATCGCCACTTCGGCATGGATGACAGCGGACGTCCGGCGCTGATCGAGACCGCGGGCAACCCGCATACCCATGTGGTGCTGCGCGGCGGCCATGGCCAGCCCAACTATGACGCCGCCTCGGTGGCCGCCTGCCGGCGTGAGCTGGAAGGCGCTGGCCTGACGCCGCGCCTGATGGTCGATTGCAGCCACGCCAATTCCCGCAAGGACCACCGCCGCCAGAGCGAAGTGATGCTGGATGTGCTCTCTCAGCGCCTGGCGGGGGATGATGCCTTGATCGGCGTGATGCTCGAGAGCCACCTCAATGAAGGCAAGCAGACCTTGCCGGCAGCGGAGAAGCTCTCCCAGCTGCGTCATGGCGTGTCCGTCACCGATGCATGCCTTGGCTGGGAAACCACCGAGCACCTGCTGAGCCTGGCTGCCGAGCGCCTGCGCGAGGCCTGAGATCAAACGCCAGACTCGCGCCTCGATGGAAGGATGGCGTCGCGCTTGCCTGATGTTTGCTGAATTTGTCGGCTTGTCCTGAAGTCCCCAGCGCCCAACGGTCGAAAGGCCGTTGGGCGCTGTCGTCTCTCGTCCTTGTTGCCCGTTCGTCACGGTATTGTCATCGGGCTCGCGTATCACTCTTGTTGCCTTCGGCATGCTTCAGTGGGCGTGCCTGAACAGAACAACCCGAAACCTGACTACGGGGAAGCGACATGAGCAAGGAAATCGAAGACCATCGCCTGCTTAATCCCAGCAGCAACGAGACGTTCTCATCCGTCATCGAACGACACATCTCGCGTCGTCGTGTCCTGCAGGGTGGCCTGGGCATGGCGGCTGCCAGCATGCTGGGTGGTTTCGGTCTTGCGGGGCTGAGCACCACGGCCAACGCCGCCAGCACCGCTGCGGGCGAGAAGACGGCTCTGGCACTGGCCTTCGAATCGATCAAGGGTTCACGCACGGATGCAGTCGTGGTTCCCAAGGGGTATACCGCACAGGTGCTGGCGCCGTGGGGCACGCCGCTCAATGCCAAGGCACCCAAGTGGAGCAAGGATTTGGCGATGACGCCGGAGATCCAGCTCAATACCGTCGGCATGCATCACGATGGCATGCACAACTTCGCCTTGAGTGACGACACGGCCTCCAGCAACTTCCTGCTGGTCATGAACAACGAATACATCGATCAGGATGCTCTGTGGGCACCCAAGGGCGGCGCGACCAATGCGGATTCCGGCAAGCGTCCGGCCGATGAAGTGCGCACCGAGATCAATGCCCATGGCGTGACCATCGTCGAGGTCAAGAAGGCCAGCAACGGCAAGTGGGAAGTGGTGGGCGATTCGCGCTACAACCGCCGCTACACCAGCGCCAGCGAAATGAAGCTGAGCGGCCCGGTGGCGGGCAGCGATTACGTCAAGACGGCCTTCTCGCCGGATGGCATGCGCACCCGTGGTACCAACAACAACTGCGCCAACGGCTACACCCCGTGGGGCACCTACCTGACCTGCGAAGAGAACTGGCCGGGTTACTTCGTCAAGCGCAGCGATCGTCAGCTCGATGACAACCGCATCGGCATCGAGACCGAGCGTGGCCGCTATGGCTGGGAAACCGCCGCCGGGGATGCCAGTGAAGTCGATGGCGAGTTCGCGCGTTTCGACAACACGCCGACGGCAGACACCGCCGACAAGGATTACCGCAACGAACCGCGCACCTTCGGCTATATCGTCGAGATCGACCCCTACACCGGCGAGCAGGCCATCAAGCGCACCGCGCTGGGCCGCTTCCGTCACGAAGGTTGCTGGCCGGGCAAGCTGGTCGAGGGTGAGCCGGTGGTCTTCTACTCCGGTCACGATTCGCGCAACGAGT
The DNA here is from genome assembly GCF_045066615.1 of Cobetia sp. Ld8. Lineage (NCBI taxonomy): Bacteria > Pseudomonadati > Pseudomonadota > Gammaproteobacteria > Oceanospirillales > Halomonadaceae > Cobetia > Cobetia sp. Ld8. The sequence goes on from NZ_JBISHF010000005.1 coordinate 149,872, forward strand.
ACATCTACAAGTTCGTGTCGGACGCCAAGTGGGACGCCGCTGATGCCCGTGGCGCCGGTGACTTCAAGGACCGTCTGGCGATCGGCGACAAGTATCTGGACAAGGGCACGCTGTATGTCGCCCAGTTCTCCGCCGATGGCACCGGCACGTGGCTCAAGCTGACCCCGGACGCCGTGACCAAGGATGGTCGCACCCTGGCCGAGGCACTGGGGCTGGCGGCCGATGACCTGGCTGGCATCATCATCCACACCACCGATGCGGCTGACCTGATGGGCGCGACCCCGATGGACCGCCCGGAGTGGGGCGCGGTGGACCCGGTGTCCGGTGAGGTCTACATGACGCTGACCAACAACTCCAAGCGTACCGAGGAAGGCACTGACGCCGCCTTCACCAACGATGGCACCGCCATCGAGGAGCCGGGTGTCGGTTACAAGACGGCGCCGACCAACGCGGCCAATCCGCGTGGCAACAACGAGGCGGGTCAGATCATCCGCTGGCGTGAAGCGGGCGATCACAAGGCCTTCGATTGGGAGATCTTCGTGTTCGGCGCAGCGGCCAGCGATGCCGACAACCTGTCCGGCCTGACCGAGATGAACGAGTTCGCCAGTCCCGATGGCCTCTACTTCGATGGCCGCGAAGGACAGGACAGCATCCTGTGGATCCAGACGGACAACGGCTACGAAGGCATCACCGAGGTCACCAATGACCAGCTGCTGGCGGTCGTGCCGGCAGGACTCGAGCAGGCCGAGGGAGACGCGGCCGTGATCGGTGCCGACAACCAGGCGCAGCTCAAGCGCTTCGCGGTGGGCCCGAACGGCTGTGAAGTCACCGGGATCTTCACCACCCCGGACAAGACCGCGATGTTCATCAACATCCAGCACCCGGCCAACTGGCCGCAGAGCGATGATGCCACCGCCGAGACCGATGGCAGCGTGCGTGCCCGCGCCGCGACCGTGGTCATCCAGCGCGAAGATGGCGGCCAGATCGGCGTCTGATGTAAGCCGCGCGTCAGGTGTGAACGCGAAGACCCCGTATCGATGATACGGGGGCTTTTTCATGCGCCTGAACCTGGCCCCGCTTCGCTTGAGGGCGCTTGGTCGATCAAGCGGGTGGGGAGGGCCAACGACAACGGCCCCCACGCAAGCGTGAGGGCCGAGAGTTCATGAGCTTTGTTCTGTCCTGACCTCGTCGAGCGCGATCAGGCCTTGGCGGCGTAGGCGAACAGCAGGGTTTCCTGCACGCTGATCGGCTCCGCGTCGCCGGCATCCAGCTGGGTGTAGTGGCCATCGCTTTCCAGACGCCAGCTCTGGCAGTTGTCGACCAGATAGGTGTCCAGGTCCTTGCGGATACGCTGGGCCAGCTTCTTGTCGAGCAGCGGGAAGCAGGTCTCGACGCGGTGGAACATGTTGCGCTCCATGTAATCCGCGCTGGAGCACCAGGTTTCCGGCTGACCGGCATTGTGGAAGTGGAAGGTGCGCGTGTGTTCGAGGAAGCGACCGATCACCGAGCGTACGCGGATGTTGTCGGAAATCCCCGGCACGCCCGGGCGCAGACAGCAGACGCCGCGGATGATCAGGTCACACTGCACGCCAGCCCGCGAGGCGCGGTAGAGGGCACGAATCAGCTTGGGCTCGGTCAGTGAGTTGCATTTGATGATGATGTGGGCGCGCTTGCCTTTCTCGGCGTTGCGCGCTTCACGGTTGATCATCTCCACCATGCGCTCATGCAGCGTGAAGGGCGCGTGCAGCAGCTTCTCGATATTGCGCTGCTTGCCCATGCCGGTCAGCTGCTGGAAGACCTTGTGGACGTCCTCGCACAGCGTCTCGTTGGCGGTCAGCAGGCTGTAATCGGTATACAGACGCGCCGTCTTGGCATGGTAGTTACCGGTGCCCAGGTGCGCGTAGTGACGCAGCTCGCCGTGTTCACGTCGCACGATATGCAGCATCTTGGCGTGGGTCTTGTAGGCCATCACGCCGTAGATGACGATGGCGCCGGCTTCCTGCAGGCGTGAGGCCAGCTGCAGGTTGTCGGCCTCATCGAAGCGCGCCCGCAGCTCGATCACCACGGTGATCTCCTTGCCCTGACGTGCGGCTTCCACCAGCGAGGAGACGATGTTGGAGTCGGCGCCGGTGCGATAGAGGGTCTGCTTGATGGCCAGCACGTTCGGGTCGCGCGCCGCCTCGGCGAGCAGGTTCTCGACCGGGGAGAAGGACTGGAAGGGGTGATGCAGCAGGATGTCCTCGCGACGGATCGCATCGAACAGGCTGTTGTCGCCCTTGAGCGCCTTGGGAATGCCCGGGGTGAACGGGGCGTAGAGCAGGTCCTCGCGGCCGACGTCGCCGATGACTTCCATCAGGCGGTTGAGGTTGACCGGGCCCTTGACCTGATAGAGGTCGCGCGTCTCCAGATCGAACTGCTTGAGCAGGAAGGTGTAGAGCGCCTCCGGGCAGTTGTCCGCCACCTCGAGACGCACCCCGTCGCCGTAGCGGCGCGCCAGCAGCTCGCCGCGCAGCGCGGAGGCCAGGTCGGAGACATCCTCGGCATCTACCGAGAGGTCGGCGTTGCGGGTCAGGCGGAACTGATAGCAGCCCTTGATCTTCATGCCCGGGAACAGCTCCTGGGCGTGAGCGTGGATCATCGAGGACAGGAAGACGTATTCGGTGTACCCCGGCTCGACGAGGCCATCCGGGATGCGGATCAGACGCGGCAGCGAGCGCGGGGCCGGCAGGATGGCCAGGCCACCTTCACGACCGAAGGCATCCTTGCCTTCCAGCTCGACGATGAAGTTGAGGCTCTTGTTGACCAGGCGCGGGAACGGGTGCGACGGGTCGAGACCGATCGGGCTGATGACCGGCTGGATCTCTTCCTCGAAGTAATCGCGCACCCAGGCCTTCTGGGCATCGTTCCACTGATTGCGGCGACGGAAGCGGATGTGCTGCTCTTCCAGCGCGGGGATCAGGTCCTCGTTGAGCATGCGGTACTGGCGTTCGACCTGCTCATGCGTGATGCGGGACACCTCATCGAGCACCTTGCTCGGCAGCATGCCGTCACAGCCGGGGTCGGTGCGATCGAAGGCGATCTGATGCTTGAGACCCGCCACGCGAATCTCGAAGAACTCGTCCATGTTGGACGTGAAGATCAGCAGGAACATCAAGCGGTTGAGCAGCGGATGCGAGGTATCCTTGGCCTGCTCAAGTACGCGGATGTTGAACTGCAGGTTGGACAGCTCGCGATTGAAGTACAGCGCCGGATCAGCGAGATCAGCCTCGGGGGAGGGGGTGGCCTTGGCATGGATACCGGTACGCGTCCGGTTGACGCGCAGGGGCAGCGGTTCCTGAGCCGGCGGCTCATCCGCCGCCAGCTCGATCTCGCCTTCCCGTGGGGTGGATGCTGCCTTGGGGGCAGCATCCTTGTCGCGACTGTCAGCGACTTCCGGCAGGGTCGCCGTGTTGTTGTCGGTGTCTTGCTTGGGCGTCTGTTCCATCATCAACTCCATGATCCCGGTCAGCCGCATCCGCAATGGCCGGGGTTGTCAAAGGCGGTTTTTCTGCGCCAGCAATTCGGCCGCCTGGCGAGCAAAATAGGTGAGGATGCCGTCGGCACCCGCACGCTTGAAGCACATCAGCGACTCGAGAATGACCTTGTCGGCATCCAGCCAACCGTTCTGGAAAGCCGCCATGTGCATGGCGTACTCACCGCTGACCTGATAGGCGAAGGTCGGCACTTCCAGCTCGCGCTTCACACGCGTTACCACATCAAGATAGGGCATGCCCGGCTTGACCATCACCATGTCAGCGCCCTCAGCGATGTCCATTGCCACCTCATGCAGGGCTTCGTCGCTGTTGGCGGGGTCCATCTGGTAGGTCTGCTTGTCGGCCTTGCCCAGATTGCCGCTCGAACCGACTGCGTCACGGAACGGGCCGTAGTAGTTGGAGGCGTACTTGGCCGAGTAGGCCATGATGCGCGTGTTGATCAGGCCTTCCTGTTCCAGCATGGCGCGGATGGAGCCGATGCGGCCATCCATCATGTCGGAGGGCGCGATGACATCGGCACCGGCTTCCGCGTGTGACAGCGCCTGCTTGATCAAGGTCTCGACGGTGCGGTCGTTGAGTACGTAGCCGTCTTCGTCGAGGATGCCGTCCTGACCGTGAACGGTGTAGGGGTCGAGCGCGACATCCGTGATGACGCCTAGCTCCGGCAGCGCTTCCTTCAAGGCGCGCACGCAACGCTGCACCAGGCCGTTGGCGTTGTAGGATTCTTCGGCATACAGCGTCTTGGCATCGGCATCGACCACCGGGAAGAGCGCGATGGCCGGCACGCCCAGTGCGTGGACGGCGCGGCATTCTTCGACCATGAGGTCGATGGACAGGCGCTCGACGCCCGGCATGCTGGGCACGGCTTCACGACGCTGGGAGCCTTCGAGAACGAAGACCGGCAGGATCAGATCATCGGCCGTCAGCTGGTTTTCACGCATCAGGCGGCGAGAGAAGTCGTCCTTGCGCATACGGCGCATACGAGTCGCAGGAAACTGGCGCGGGGTACGTTGGCTCAAGAAATGCTCTCCGGGTCGGGTGGTCCGCTCCCGTGATGGTCGCAGGCAGTCTAGGTCTATAATATTTCATTAATATTACAGTGATGCCAGCGGTCATGGGGCAAGGCCGGTCACGTGAGGTGCCAGCAGGGGCTGAACATGACGACAAGGCGTCTGTCGGGCGACGAGAAGGCCTGGCTTGCGGCCTGCAAGTGGGTGGCCCGTGACGGGAGCCGTCGTCCCTGTGGCAGGGTCAATTGAGTATATCAGCGTTGACTTGTGGCCACAGGCGCAGGAGATGTGTCGCGGTGTCGCGCCTCATGCACGCCCCGTATGGGGCGGGTGTGTGGGGCTGCAAGACGAGTCCGGACACCGCGGCAAGCCTCCGGCACCAGAGCCTTGATGGCATGCGAGTGGACGAGGAGCAGCACTTGAGTTGTGCCAGGGCCGCCCATAGTCTTGAGAGGATGCGCTGTGACATGCCTCGCCTGCACGCCTGTCACTGTCTGCCGCGTGGCGGTCGCGCATCTTCGGTGCCGCTGAAGCGTCTCGCGCCTGGCATGACGCCGGGCATGACGCTGGGCATGAAATGAGGCTCGGCATTCGAATCAGTCACGCGCTTGTATTAGTCTTTTCTGACCTGTCCGGCAATCGCCGCGCACAGCTCATCGTCAATGGAGTAACCCATGACCAAGCAGGTAGCCCTGATCCTTTCCGGTTGCGGTGTCTTTGATGGCTCCGAGATCTATGAAACTACCCTGACGCTGCTGCGTCTCGATCAGCTGGGCATTGCCTATGAGTGCTTTGCACCGGATGTCGCGCAGCATCACGTGATCAATCACGGCACTGGCGACGAGATGGAGGAGACCCGCAACGTGCTGGTCGAGTCCGCGCGTCTGGCACGTGGCAAGGTGCGCCCGCTGGAAGAGCTGTCAGCGGACGACTTCGATGCACTGATCCTGCCCGGTGGCTTCGGCGCCGCCAAGAATCTGTGTGACTTTGCCGTCAAGGGTGAGGACCTCGAGCTCGTCGCGGGCCTGCAGGAAGCGGTGCAGCCCTTCCACGCGGCCGGCAAGCCGATCGGCGTGATGTGCATCGCGCCGGTGATGGTGCCCAAGCTGCTGGGGGAGGGCATCTCGGTCACCATCGGCAACGATGCCAGTGTCTCCGGGGCGATCAGCGCCCAGGGCGGCCTGCACAAGAGCTGTGAGGTGACGGACATCGTCGTCGACGCCGCCAACCGTGTCGTCACCACCCCGGCCTACCTGCTGGCGGAGCGCATCAGCGAAGCGGCCCAGGGCATCTTCAAGCTGGTCGAGCGCATCGATAGCTGGATCGAGGACGACAAGGCGCGCGCCGCCGAGCAGGACTGATCTCGACACGCCTGTGCGTCTGGCGTGATAGCGCGTGGCTGGTGTGAGCAAGTTCCCTGGAAACACAAAGCCCCCAGAAACAGAAAGCCCCGCCGGTGACCCGGCGGGGCTTTCTGTTTTGATGCTGTGATTCTGAGGCACTGTTTCTGGCGCCCTGTTTCTGATGCCCAACTGCTGGCAGCCACGTTCAGGGCGTGTCCTGCGATGCCTCATCGTCTGAGGCCGCACGCCGGCGCTTGAAGAGGCGCGAGGCCAGAATGCCGACCTCGAACAGCAGCCACATCGGGATCGCCAGCAGTGACTGCGAGATCACGTCCGGCGGTGTCAGCAGCATGCCGACCACGAAGCAGGCGATCACGATATAGGGGCGCTTCTTGCTCAGAGCCTCCACCGTGGTCGCACCGGTCCAGATCAGCAGGAAGGTGGCGATGGGAATCTCGAAGGCCACCCCGAAGGCGAAGAACAGCTTGAGGACAAAATTCAGGTACTGATTGATGTCCGTCATGATCGCCACGTTCTCGGGGCCCGTGGTGGTGAAGAACTGGAACAGCAGCGGGAACACCACGTAGTAGGCGAAGGCCGCACCGGCATAGAACAGCAGGATGCTGGAGGCCAGCAGCGGCAGGGCCAACGCCTTCTCGTTCTCATAGAGGCCCGGCGCGATGAACGCCCAGGCCTGATAGAGCACGGCGGGAATCGCCAGGAACAGCGCCACCACCAATGTCAGCTTGAAGGGCGCCAGGAAGGGCGAGGCCACTTCGGTGGCGATCATCTGCGAACCCGGTGGCAGCAATGCCATCAGCGGTTCGGCGACATACAGGTAGATCTGGTTGGAGAAGCCGTACAGCGCGGCGAAAACCACCAGCACCACCAGGGTGGCGCGCAGCAAGCGCGAGCGTAGCTCGATCAGGTGCTCGATGAGCGGCGCATGTGCGGCGTCGCCCTGACCACCTGACGGTGAGGCATGTGGATCACTCATCAGGAACGTGGCTCTCGTGATTCACGGGTGTCGGAAGCAGTGCTCGGCTCGGTGGCCGGCGCACCATTCTCGGCAGGGCGGGGGCTGGTCTCGGCGCCGGAGGCGCCTGCATCGCGGGACGTGCTGGACTCGGTGATGCCGCGCTCGACATCGCGTGCCTCGTTGCGCGCATGAGCGAGCGTCTCATCGAGCTGCTTCTTCTGCTCGTTGAGCGTCTGACGCAGTTCCTCGGCTTCCAGCTGGGCACTGATTTCCTGCTGAATGCCCGAGACACTGCGCTTGATGCGTCCCAGCCACAGACCCGCAGTGCGGGCGGCCCGGGGCAGACGCTCCGGGCCGAGCACGATCAGCGCCAGCAGCGCGATCAATGCCAGTTCAAAAAAGCCGATATCGAACATGCGGGTTACGAGCGCTTGTCAGCGGTATCGCGGCTCTCGGCCTCGACATCGATGGTGTCGCCACGCTTTTCCTCATGCGCGACCTTCTGCTGGGCAGTCGGCTCGTCGCTCTTCTTCTCTTCTTCCTTCATCGCGCCCTTGAAGCCCTTCACGGCACCGCCGAGATCAGAGCCGACGTTGCGCAGCTTCTTGGTCCCGAAGATCAGGATGATGATGCCGAGCACGATGAGAAGCTGCCAGATACTGATGCCACCTAACATGGGAAATTCTCCATTTGGGCCGCTGACACCGGGTCATTGGGCCTTGAGACTTGCAGGGTGCTGGCACCGCTGCCGGAAAGCCGACTTGCGCCGGAAGAATACGGGTCCTTCACTGACCGCGAGCGGCCTTTTCATCATGGCCGGAAACACCGAAGCGGCGTGCCAGCTCATCCAGCACTTCCTGATGATCCAGCCCCAGATGCGACAGCATGACCAGTGAATGGAACCACAGGTCAGCGGTCTCACCGATCACGGCACGCTGCGAGTCCACGTCGTCGTGAGCGAAATCCTTGGCGGCCAGTACGGTTTCGGTCGCCTCTTCGCCAATCTTCTCCAGTACCTTGTTGAGGCCCTTGTGATGCAGGCTCGCGACATAGGAGGAGGTCGGGTCAGCGTCGCGCCGTTCTGCCAGTACCACTGACAGACGGTTGAGAATATCACTCATGAATCATCATTCCTGAAAGCTTGGGTCTTGCGTTAAGTCATCGAGTTCTGCGCTGACGTCACACCTTGCACGGCAAACGGCACGGCGTGGGCAGGCGACTCAGGATGCAAGTGTTATATGTCATTCATATTGCACTGCGTCCCATGGGGCGGCAAGTGTCGTTGCGCGCCGGGCCAGTCAGGCCATCATGTCTGCCTGCGGCTAGCGCCACAGCAATAACACGATTCCCAGTCCTGCGCCCACCAGTACCGCCACGGACTGGGTCTCCGCCCAGGCCATCAGGGGCTGCCAACCGAACGCGCCGGCCACCAGCAGCAGGCCCGCGCGCAGCCGCCAGCTGGTGCTGGAGGCGTGATTGACCCGGTCGCGCAGCGTGGTGATGGCTTCTGTCTGGCGTTGACGGGCGCGATGCTCGTCCTCGATGCGCTCCATGGCCTGGAAGGCCATCGCCGGCAGCTGTGGCAGCTGATGCGACAGCTCCGGTGCCTGCTTGACCATCTCGGCCCAGAACGCCTTGGGGCCAGCGCGCTCCTTCATCCAGCGCTCCAGATAGGGGCGGGCGGTGGCCCACAGGTCCAGGTCCGGATACAGCTGGCGGCCGAGGCCCTCGATGTTGAGCAGGGTCTTCTGCAGCAACACCAGCTGCGGCTGGACTTCCATGTTGAAGCGGCGCGCGGTCTGGAACAGCCCCAGCAGGACCTGGCCGAAGCTGATGTCCTTGAGCGGCTTCTCGAGAATCGGCTCGCAGACGGCGCGGATGGCCGCGGCAAACTCGTTGGCGCGCGTGCCTTCGCCGACCCAGCCGGACTCGATGTGCAGCGCCGCGACCTCGTAGTAATCCTGGCGGAAGAAGGCCAGCAGGTTGCGCGCCAGGTAGTCCTGGTCCTCGCGGGTCAGGCTGCCGACGATGCCGCAGTCGATGGCGATGAACTGCGGGTCGTGCGGGTTCTCGCGCGAGACGAAGATGTTGCCGGGGTGCATGTCGGCGTGGAAGAAGTTGTCGCGGAATACCTGGGTGAAGAAGATCTCCACGCCGCGCTCGGCCAGCTTCCTGAGGTCGGTGCCCTGCGCCGTCAGCTCCTCGATATCGGCGACCGGAATGCCGCGGATGCGTTCCTGCACCATCACGCGGCGGCGCGTCAGTGGCCAGTGGATGGCCGGGACGTAGAGCAGCGGCGAGTCGAGGAAGTTGCGCTTGAGCTGGGAGGTGTTGGCAGCCTCCTTGTGCATGTCGAGCTCGTCGAACAGCGTCGCCTCGTAGTCGGCGACGACCTCGACCGGGCGCAGGCGACGGGCTTCCGGCGAGACCTTCATCAACAGGCGCGCGAACATGTAGAGCAGGCCGATGTCCTTGCGCATCACTTCCTCGATGCGCGGCCGGATGACCTTGACCACCACGTCCGAGCCATCGTGCAGTCGTGCGGCATGTACCTGGGCGATGGAGGCGGAGGCCAGAGGCTGGGCCTCGAATTCGGCGAAGGCTTCCTCGACCGACATCTCGAGTTCCTGCTCGACCAGCTCCCGCGCGACCTGGTTCTCGAACGGTGGCACCTGATCCTGCAGGCGCTTGAGTTCGTCGGCGATGTCCGGCGGCAGCAGGTCGCGGCGCGTCGAGAGCATCTGGCCGAACTTGATGAAGATCGGGCCGAGGGCCTCGAGCGCGAGACGCAGACGCTCGCCGCGCGTGCGTCTGCCGATGGGGAACAGACGCAGCGGCGACAGCTTGAGCAGCGGGCGCAGCAGGGCCGGCACGCGCCCCGGCGGCACCAGGTCGTCGAGGCGGTAGCGGGCGATGACCCACAGGATGCTCAGCAGGCGATAGAGTCTCACGACGGCTGGCACTCCCGCTCGGCAGGTTGATGGGAGGTGGCGGCCTCGAGATGACGGCGCAGCCGCGCCAGACGTGCTTCGGTGCGGTCCAGACACTGGGTCAGCTCGGTCAGCTCGTCGCGCGCGACGCGCATCTGCGCCTGACCGGGCAGCCAGCGCGCCTCCTCGGTGAGGTACTCGCGCAGGTCCAGCTCCAGCTCGCGGCGGCTGATCAGGCCGAAACGCCCGAGGCTGCGCAGGCCGCTGGCCAGGCTATGGCCGGGGGCTTCGCCGAACCACTCACTGAGCGCGCCTTCCCAATCCAGGTCGAGGTCCATCACCAGGTCACGGGCGCTCTCCAGCAGATGGATGCGCCCACGCACGGCGAGGCGACCCTCGAACATCAGGCGCTCGATGGATTCACCGGACAGCAGGGCGGCGGCGGTCTCCATGTCGAGCTCCACCACCACATCGCCATCGCTCTCGTTGGCCTGGGGCAGGCGCAACAGGTGCAGGCCCTGCAGGTCGAAGTGCACCAGCAGGTCAAAGGCGGGGCGTTCGACACGCACCAGCAGGCGTCGGCCTGCCAGTGCATTCAGGCGCGACGTCGAGGCCGGGTCGCGAGCAAGCAGCTGATTCAGCGTCCGCTCAGCGGTCGCCAACAGCAGGGGGGTCAGCAATGCCATGACAGCCTCAGAGCTTGATACCGCGGTGCAACGCGACGATGCCGCCCGTCAGGTTGGTGTACTCGACGCGCTCGAGACCGGCCTCTTCCATCATGCCGGCCAACGTCTTCTGGTCGGGGTGCATGCGGATGGACTCGGCCAGGTAGCGGTAGGAGTCGGCGTCGCCGGCGACCATCTCGCCCATCTTGGGCAGCAGCCGGAAGCTGTACTGGTCATAGGCGGTGGAGAGCAGCGGATTGACCGGCTTGGAGAATTCCAGCACCAGCAGACGGCCGCCCGGCTTGAGGATGCGCTGCATGGAGCGCAGGGCCTTGGCCTGGTCGGTGACGTTGCGCAGCCCGAAGGCGATGGTGATGATGTCGAAGGTGTTGTCCGGGAAGGGCAGGGCCTCGGCATTGGCCTGCACGTATTCGACGTTGCCGCCGACGCCACGGTCGAGCAGCTTGTCGCGGCCGACGTTGAGCATCGAGGCATTGATGTCGGCGAGCACCACGCGGCCTTTCGGGCCGACCAGACGCGAGAACTTCAGCGTCAGGTCACCGGTGCCGCCGGCGATGTCCAGCACCGACTGGCCGGGACGGGCGCCGGCACGCTCCAGGGTGATGCGCTTCCACAGACGGTGGATGCCGAACGACATCAGGTCATTCATCACGTCGTACTTGGCGGCGACACTGTGGAAGACATCCGCGACGCGGCCTGCCTTCTCGTCCACGGCAACTTCCTGATAACCGAAGTGAGTCGTACGCTTGTCCATGACTTCCCCTGTTGTGACGCCGCCGTGGCGACGTCAGCACAATATGGTGAGCTTTCGCAGTGGCTCGATTGTAACCGCTGGCCAGCGGGCTGTCTTTTGGCAAGACGTCGACTCGGACATCTTGCCGCGCCCAGTGGCATCAGTGGCTTACAGCTGGTTGAGCGGAATGCCCAGTGGCTCGCGCGAGGCGCCGGCCTCTTCCAGCTGACGCAGGTAGTAGGCCCACATGGCGTCGCGGCGATTGGCCAGTTCCCACAGGTATTCCCAGGTATACAGGCCGCTGTCATGGCCATCATCGAAGTGCAGCTTCAGCGCGTAGCGGCCGCTCTGGGTGATGTTGGTCAGCCCGACGTAGCGCATGCCGACCTGCAGGGTTTCCTGGCCGACACCGTGGCCACGCACTTCCGCCGACGGCGACATCACGCGCAGGAATTCGGTGCTCAGGCGGAAGCTCTGGCCATCGGCGTAGCCCAGCTCCAGTTCGCGCTCTGACTTGTGGTAGTGCACGCGCGTCGGTACCGGGGCCTCTTCGCCATCGCGGGCATGGCGCTCGTTGAGGCGGTAGTCGCGCTGCTGGCCGCTGGTATCAGCGTCGTGGGACGCGGCGGCGTCCTTGGGAGTGTCGTGGCTCATCGGGGCATCCTCGGGCTTGCATGCCGCGCGGCGGCGTAGGGCGTAGGGCGCAGGGCGGCATGGCGAAGGCAGATAGGCGTCGAGCACGGCGCTTGGCCGGTCGATGTGTCTTGTGCGCATGATGCACTGACGCCCGATCCGGGCCAAGCCGGATCGGGCGTCAGAAGTCCCCTCAGGAACGGGACTGGCTTCCATGAGGGGCTGTCAGGCGCGTGAGCGTGTCGTCAGAGGATGTAGCGCGACAGGTCTTCATCACGCGCCAGATCACCCAGGCGGGCATCGACGTAGGCGGCATCGACCTTGAGTTCGCCGGGCTGATCGCCACCCTCGTAGGAGATCTCTTCCAGCAGACGCTCCATCACGGTGTGCAGACGACGGGCGCCGATGTTCTCGGTGCCTTCGTTGACCTGATAGGCGATCTGGGCGATGCGCTCGATGGCGTCATCCGCGAAGCTCAGCTCGACGCCTTCGGTCGCCAGCAATGCCTTGTACTGACGGATCAGGGCGGCGGACGGCTCGGTCAGGATGCGCTTGAAGTCTTCCGGCGTCAGGGCGTTGAGTTCGACACGGATCGGCAGACGACCCTGCAGCTCCGGGATCATGTCCGACGGCTTGGACAGGTGGAAGGCACCGGAGGCGATGAACAGGATGTGGTCGGTCTTGACCATGCCGTGCTTGGTGGACACGGTGGAGCCTTCGATCAACGGCAGCAGATCGCGCTGCACGCCTTCGCGGGACACGTCGCCGCCACTGCCGGATTCGCCACGCTTGGCGACCTTGTCGATCTCGTCGAGGAAGACGATACCGTTCTGTTCGACGGCCTCGATGGCACGGCTCTTGAGGTCTTCATCGCTGACCATTCTGGCCGCTTCTTCCTCGTGAACCAGCTTGAGCGCTTCCTTGACGGTGATGCGACGGCTCTCTTTCTGCTGCTTGCCCATGTTGGAGAACATGGACTGCAGCTGGCTGGTCATCTCTTCCATCCCCGGCGGGGTGGCGAAATCGAGACTCTGGCTGGCCGGGCTCAGCTCGATGTCGATTTCCTTGTCATCCAGCTGACCTTCGCGCAGCTTCTTGCGGAACATCTGGCGCGTGCTGCTGTTGTTGGCGGCAGCGTCGTACTCTTCGCCACGCACCCGCGGCAGCAGGGCGTCGAGGATGCGCTCTTCGGCGGCATCTTCGGCCTTGTCGCGCACTTCCTTCATGGCGTCTTCGCGCACCAGCTTCATCGCGACCTCGACCAGGTCGCGGATGATGGATTCCACGTCACGGCCGACATAGCCGACCTCGGTGAACTTGGTCGCCTCGATCTTGAGGAAGGGCGCGCCGGCCAGCTTGGCCAGGCGACGGGCGATCTCGGTCTTGCCGACACCGGTCGGGCCGATCATCAGGATGTTCTTCGGCGTGACTTCCGGGCGCAGATCGTCATCGAGCTGCATGCGGCGCCAGCGGTTGCGCATGGCAACCGCCACGGCGCGCTTGGCTTCAGGCTGGCCGACGATGTGCTGATCGAGGGCGTTGACGATTTCCTTCGGGGTCATCTGGGACATCTCAGGACAGCTCCTCGATGATGGCATTGTGGTTGGTGAAGACGCAGATATCGGCCGCGATGGAGATGGACTTCTCGGTGATCTCGCGGGCGGAAAGCTCGGTATTCTCGATCAGGGCGCGGGCAGCGGCCTCGGCGTAGTTGCCGCCGGAGCCGATGGCCAGTACGCCGTGCTCGGGCTCGACCACGTCACCGTTGCCGGTGATGATCAAGGAGGCGTGCTTGTCGGCGACTACCAGCATGGCCTCAAGCTTGCGCAGGGCGCGGTCTGAGCGCCACTCCTTGGCAAGCTCCACGGCGGACTTCACCAACTGGCCCTGATACTTCTCGAGCTGCGCTTCGAAGCGTTCGAACAGCGTGAAGGCATCGGCGGTACCACCGGCGAAACCGGCCAGCACCTGATTGCGATACAGACGACGCACCTTGGCGGCGTTGCCTTTCATGACAGTGTTGCCAAGGGATACCTGGCCGTCACCAGCCAGGGCGACCTGGCCGTTGCGACGCACGGAGACGATCGTGGTCATGGATAACTCCTGAGAGAGCATGCCGGCGATTGGAATAAGGTGAACGGGGCCGGGCATGGCATTTCTGGGCAGACGAGGCCGTGGCCTCGTCGCGTAAAACGGGTGGTGATCGTCAGCCTGGCGCTTGCCACTGCTTGCCGCGATCCTGCACCGCCTGACGGGCGGCACGCGGGCCTGATATCTCACCGGAATGCTGTAGATGGGGGCGCCGATACGGGTTTCAAGTCATCGGCGACTCAGCGTTGACTGCGATCGGCCCTGGTCTGCGCCCTCATGCAACGGGCCCGCTCAAAAATGAGCGGGCCCGTCTGTCGCAAGGCTCACGCCTGGCTTACTGCAGCTTGATCAACAAGGGCTCGATGCCCTGGGTGTTCATCAGGTCCTGGGCGCGATTGAGCTCGCGGGTGTCCTTGTAGGGACCGACCTGCACTCGGTGCCAGACGGTGCCGCCGGAGGCGTTGACGTCACTGACCTTGGCCAGCAGGCCAAGGTCCTTGAGCTTGCCGGCCAGCTTCTTGGCATCGCTCATCTCGCGGAAGGACGCGGCCTGCAACATGTAGTTGGTCAGCGAGGCCTCGGACTTCTTGGTGCTCTCGGCGCTGCCCGGACGCGGCGTGGACTTGTACTCATCCACCTTGGGCGCGATCACCTCGGTTTCCGGCAGCAGGGTGTAGAACTCGAAGGTCGGCATGTTGCCGGCGGACTCTTCGGGGGCTTCCTTCTGCTGCTGGTTGCCCTGTTTGGCGGCTTGCTGCCCGTTCTGCTGTCCGTTCTGCTGCGTGTTGGCCTTGGGCACGATGGCCGCGACCGGCAGACGCGGGGCCTGTTTCTCGAAGTACTGCGCGAGAGCGAAGCCGGCGATCAGACCGATGATGCCCCACAGCCAGCCGGGCAGACCACGGCTCTGGCTGGCAGCGGGTTGCCGGCGGGGGCTCGCCCCCTGGCGGGAGGCGGGCTTCTTGTTGGCGGGGCGGCGAGCAGCCATGGCTTACATCTCCTCGGGAGCGCTGACACCCAGCAGGGCCAGGCCGTTGCGGATGACCTGAGCGGTCGCCAGACCCAGCGCCATGCGCGCATTGCGGGTCGCGTCGTCCTCGACCATCACCTTCACCGCGTTGTAGCAGGTGTGGAAGTCGGAGGAGAGGTCCTGCAGGTACTGGGCGACCTGCTGCGGCTCGCGCACCTTGGCGGCGTGGGCGACGACGTCCGGGAACTGCGCCATGCGATTCATCACGGCCTTTTCCTGGTCGCTGGTCAGCAGGGTGAGCTGCGCCATGGCCAGGGCTTCGTCGAAGGGCTTCTCTTCGCGGCTGGCCTTGCGCAGCACGCTGTGCACGCGGGCATGAGCGTACTGGATGTAGTAGACCGGGTTGTCATTGGACTGGGAGCGCGCCAGGTCGATGTCGAAGGTCAGCTGGGAGTCGGCGCGACGTGCCGCCAGGAAGTAACGGGTCGCGTCGCGGCCAACTTCCTCGATCAGGTCGCGCAGGGTCACGTAGCTGCCGGCACGCTTGGACAGCTTCACTTCCTCGCCGGAGCGCATCACGGTGACCATCTGGTGCAGCACGTAGTCCGGCCAGCCCTTGGGGATGTCCGCCTGCAGAGCCTGCAGACCGGCACGCACGCGGGTCACGGTGGAGTGGTGATCGGCACCTTGCTCGTTGATGACCTGGGTGAAGCCACGCTGCCACTTGTCGAGGTGGTAGGCGACGTCGGGCAGGAAGTAGGTGTAACCGCCGTCACGCTTGCGCATCACGCGGTCCTTGTCATCGCCGAAGTCGGTGGTGCGCAGCCACAGGGCGCCATCGTCTTCATAGGTGTAGCCGTTGTCGACCAGACGCTTGACGGTCTCCTCGACCTTGCCGTCGCTGTAGAGCGAGGACTCGAGGAAGTAGACATCGAATTCGACGCCGAAGGCCTTGAGGTCGAGATCCTGCTCGTGGCGCAGATAGGCGACGGCGAAGACGCGGATGGCGTCCAGATCATCGGGGTCCGCGGCGCCGGTCACCTGCTTGCCATCGGCCTCGACGGTGTCACCGGCCATGTAGGAGGCGGCCAGTTCGCTGATGTAGTCACCGCGGTAACCATCGGCCGGCCAGCTGGCATCATCCGGGCCCAGGCCCTTGGCGCGCGCCTGGGCGGAGAGCGCCAGATTGTTGATCTGGGCGCCGGCGTCGTTGTAGTAGAACTCGCGGGTGACGTCGTGGCCGGTGGCGGCCAGCAGGCGGCACAGCACGTCGCCGACCGCGGCACCGCGGCCGTGACCGACGTGCAGCGGGCCGGTCGGGTTGGCGGAAACGAACTCGACCTGCACCTTCTCGCCGGCACCCACGTCGCTGTGACCGAAGCTGTCGCTTTCGCTGAAGACGCGACGCACGATATCGGCTACCGCACCGGTATCAGCGAAGAAGTTCAGGAAGCCGGGGCCGGCGATCTCGACCTTGGAGACGGCATCGGAGGCCGGCAGCGCCGCAATCAGCTTCTCGGCCAGATCGCGCGGCTTCATGCCGGCGGCCTTGGACGTCATCATCGCCAGATTGCTGGCGTAGTCGCCGTGACTCTTGTCCTTGGTCGGGTCGACCTTGATCTGCGGGCTGGCGTCGGCGGGCAGGGTGCCGTCGGCCTTGAGGGTTTCCAGGGCCTGGCCCAGCAGTTCGATGATCGTCTCTTTCATGGAATATCGGTCTCTTCACGGCTCGGGTCGCACCGCGTGCCATACAGCAGGCGGTTGCAGGCATCAGGCCTGCGGGCAATGGGGGAGTGCGGATGTCGCTGCACGATGGCGGGCATTATCACCGATCCTGCGGCTTGCATAAACCGTCGTGATCAATCGCGCCGCATTCCGCGCCCTGCAGGGATAGTGGTCAGTTCATCGCAAGCGGCGTGAAGGGCTGCCATACCGCTTGCGTATCACTCAGGCCATGCCGACGGGATCGACATCCAGCGACCAGCGCAGGCGGCGTGCGTCGCGGTCCTGCTCGCAGAGCGTCACCAGCCAGGCCGCCGCTTCATGCAATGGGCCGCGTTTCGCACAGCGCAACAGCAATTGGGCGTGATAGCGATTCTGGCGACGCTCCATCGGTGCGGGTACCGGGCCGAGGCAATCCACCTTGAGATTGGCAGCCTCGAGGTGCTGGCGCAGGGCGCCACCGACCTTCAACAGCCACTGTTCGACCTGCTGCTGGTCAGTGGCCTCGGCGCGCAGCAGCGCCAGATGGCTGAACGGTGGCAGCTGGGCGATGCGGCGCTCCTCGAGCAATTCCCCCGCCAGCTGCGGGTAGCCAGCCTGAATCAGCGTCAGCAGGTTGGGGTCTTCCGGGTGGCGGGTCTGGATCAACACCTCACCGGGGCGCTCGGCGCGTCCGGCACGCCCCGCGACCTGCACCAGCAGCTGCGCGGACTGCTCCAGCGCCCGGAAGTCGGCGGCATAGAGGCCGCTGTCGGCGTTGACCACCACCACCAGGGTGACGTGGGGAAAGTGGTGGCCCTTGGCCAGCATCTGGGTGCCGACCAGCAGGCAGGGCTCGCCACGCCGGATCACCGCCAGCGCCTCGCTCATGGCGTCCTTGCGCTGGGTGCTGTCGCGGTCGATGCGCAGCACCGGCACGTCGGGGAATTTCTCACCGAGCAGTTCTTCGGTGCGCTCGGTGCCCGCGCCCTGCGGGCGAACATCTCCGCTGCCACAGGCCGGGCAGGCATCCGGCAGCGGGCGGGTGCGCTCGCAGTGGTGGCAGGTCAGCTGGGGTGGATGACGATGCAGGGTCATGCGGGCATCGCAGTTGTCGCATTCGGCGATCCAGCCGCAGGCATGGCAGGTCAGGGTCGGCGCGAAGCCACGCCGATTGATGAACACCAGCACCTGATCGCCCTGGGCGAGGCGCTTCTCGATCGCCTCCAGACTCTGGGTCGAGAGGCCGCCCAGCGTCATGCGGCCGCGCAGGTCGACCGGGTGCAGTCGGGCCGGTTGGCTGCGTCCGGCGCGCTGATGCAGGTGCAGATGCGTGAAGCGTCCTTCGCGAGCATGACGCAGGCTTTCCAGAGACGGCGTGGCGCTGCCGAGCACCACGGGTATGCCTTCCTGCTTGCCGCGCACCAGCGCCAGATCGCGGGCGTGATAGCGCAGGCCGTCCTGTTGCTTGAAGGAGCCGTCGTGCTCCTCGTCGACGATGATCACGCCGAGTCTGGCCATCGGCGTGAAGATGGCGGAGCGGGTACCGATCACGATGCGCGCCCGGCCGCTGCGGGCGGCTTCGAAGCCATCCAGGCGTTCACCATCGCTGACGCCGGAGTGCAGCATCACCTGCGGCACGCGGAAGCGTCTGCGGAAGCGCTCCAGCGTCTGGGGCGTCAGGCCGATCTCGGGCACCAGCACCAGCGCCTGGCCGCCGCGGTCCAGCACCGCCTCGATCAATTGCAGGTAGACCTCGGTCTTGCCGGAACCGGTCACGCCTTCCAGCAGTGTGGGCGAGAAGCGGCTCAGGCCCTCATGCAGACGCGAGAGGGCGCGACCCTGCTCATCATTGAGGGCCAGGCCGGGTTCGGCGAGCACGCCCTTGTTGGCCTGCTCCGGCGTGGCGCCGGTCACCGGCTCCTCACGGGATTCGATATAGCCGCGGCCGCGCAGGGTCTCCAGCTGCTGGCGGGTGAAGCCCTGGGCGGTGATGGCGCTGTGCACCAGGCCATGACGATGCTGAGCAAGCAGCTCCAGCAACGCGATCTGGCGGGTGGCTCGCCCCAGGCTTGCCGGCTCGGTGGCGCGGCCTTGCTCGGTCAGCGTCCAGCGCTCACGGGTACGCGCCTCGAGGGCGCGCCCCTGACGCAGCAGCGAGGGCATCGCCTGGGCGAAGGTGTCGCCGAGCGAGTGCTGGTAATAGCGCGCGGTAAACTGACATATCCACAACCAGTCGGCCGGTAGCGGTTCGTCATCGATGACTTCGCTGACAGGCTTGAGCTTGTCGATGGGGAAGCTTGAGTCGCTGCGCAGCTCGGCGATCACCCCGACCAGCTGGCGACGCCCGAATTCGACGCGCACGCGCAGGCCCACCTGCCAGCCGTGACGAGGCGGCTGGCGGGATGGCAGGTAGTCGAACAGATCGCGCAGCGGGCCGGGAATCGCGATGCCCAGCACACGTCCCGGCAGGTGAGTCGCAGTCTTGTCGGTAGTGTCAGGCACGCAAGGTATCCGGATATGAGGTGATATGAGGCGTTCAGTAAAACGGGGATATGCCGTGGCACGCAGTCTACAGAGTGTTGCCCGCAATAAACGGCACAAAGTTTGGTCTTGCGGCAGATGACTGGTAAAATGCGCGGCCTTCCGTCGGAAACGGCGGAATGACCGGTTCAATCCAAAACCCGTGTACGGTGCCTGGCAAGTGATCAGGTGGCGGTGCACAGCGACCTGAGGTTACACATCATGAAACAGGGTATCCATCCGGACTACCAGCGCCAGACCGCAACTTGCTCCTGCGGCGCGCAGCACGAAATCGGTACCACTTCCAAGCAGACTTTCGCGCTTGACGTGTGCTCCGAGTGCCACCCGTTCTACACCGGCAAGCAGAAGCAGGCTACCACCGGTGGTCGCGTCGAGCGCTTCAACAAGCGTTTCGGTGCTGCCATCAAGCGCTGATACCTTCAGCTGCTTGTCGCTTTCATGGCGCTGCGCATCTTGCAGCGTCATGGACGAAAAACCCGCTCACGAGCGGGTTTTTTTGTGCCTGTCGTTCAGACCACCCTGAAGAGAGCCGCGACCATGGCAGCCGGCCCGGGATGTCCTTGTCGTGATGATCTGGTCGCAATGGTCTGCCGTGATGCCCTTGCGAAGATTTCACCCCTGCGCTGCGCTTGCTGAAAGGAAAGATTGTTTCCGATTTGGCACTTTTTCTGCTCTGCCTCTGCATCAAGCGCGCCGGAATGGCGGGTTGCGTCAGCGAACGGTCGAAAATCGAGGATCTTGCGCGAATCGTGGCGTCATCTCGGGCCGAAATCGACGCGAAGTCCGGTCAGCGATAAGGAAAGGTTTATGGCTGGGTAGGGCATCCATAACGTTAGACGAATGGCTAAAATATTTTTTAAACGAACGTTTTAAAGTCATGCATAACAGCAAGTTGCGTCGGTTGTTCAGAGGTGTCTTTTTCTATATTCTGGAGCAGCCAACCCCCCGCCAAAATACCGGATGACACGCATGTCTGATGCCATGAAGAAAGCAGCACTGCAATATCACGCCGAACCGATTCCCGGAAAGCTCTCCATCGAGCTGACCAAGCCGACCGAGACCGCCAAGCACCTGGCGCTGGCCTACAGCCCGGGCGTTGCCGAACCGTGCCGCGAAATCGCCGCCGACCCGGAAAATGCCTACCTGTACACCGGCAAGGGCAACCTGGTCGCGGTCATCTCTGACGGGACTGCCATCCTTGGCCTGGGCAACCTGGGGCCGCTGGCTTCCAAGCCGGTCATGGAAGGCAAGGGCGTGCTGTTCAAGCGCTTCGCTGGCATCAACTCCGTCGATGTCGAAGTGGATGCGGAAAGCCCACAGGCCTTCATCGACACCGTGCGTCGCATCCACACCACCTACGGTGGCATCAACCTGGAAGACATCAAGGCACCGGAGTGCTTCGAAGTCGAACAGGCGCTGATCGAGCAGTGCAATATCCCGGTCTTCCATGACGACCAGCACGGTACCGCCATCGTCACCGCGGCCGGCATGCTCAACGCCCTGGATATCGCCGGCAAGAAGCTGGAAGACGCGCGCATCGTCTGCCTGGGCGCCGGCGCTGCCGCCATCGCCTGCATGAAGCTGCTGGTGGCCAGTGGTGCCAAGGTCGAGAACATCTTCATGCTCGACCGCAAGGGCGTGATCCACAGCGGCCGTGACGACCTGAACCAGTACAAGGCGATGTTCGCCACCGAGACCGAGCTGCGCACGCTGGACGACGCCATCGATGGCGCCGACGTCTTCGTCGGTCTGTCCGGCCCGAACCTGCTCAAGGCAGAGCAGCTCAAGAAGATGGCCGCCAACCCGATCGTCTTCGCCTGCTCCAACCCGGATCCGGAGATTCATCCGGATACCGCTCGCGAAGCACGCCCGGACGTCATCATGGCGACAGGTCGCTCCGACTACCCGAACCAGGTCAACAACGTGCTGGGCTTCCCGTTCATCTTCCGTGGCGCGCTGGATGTGCGTGCGACGCGCATCAATGAAGAGATGAAGCTGGCCGCCGTTCACGCCCTGAAAGACCTGGCGCGTGAGCCGGTCAGCCAGGATGTGCTGGATGCCTACGAGATCGACAGCCTCGAATTCGGCCCGGGTTACATCATCCCGACGCCGATGGACTCGCGTCTGCTCGAGCGTCTGCCGGCCGCCGTGGCCCAAGCGGCCATCGATTCCGGTGTCGCACGCAAGCCGTACCCGGCGCACTACCCGCTGACCAGCACGGATCAGGTCTACGGTTAAGCGTCAGCGGTCGAATGGCCGGTTGGCGGCGTCTCTGAAGCGACGCAAGACATGAAAAAGCCCTCGTCGGAGATTCCGGCGAGGGCTTTTTGTTGGTGGCTGCTTTCAGCCTTGAGCCTAGAGCCTTGAGCCATGAACCGCGAGCCATGAGCCACCAGCGACTGGCGCCTGGGCAGGCAGGCGTCAGACCATTGCTCAGAAGCTGTAGAGGATGGAGGCCGCCGTGGTGGTGTCGGTCTTGGCATCCGACTCGTCGGGCGGGTTGGTGTTGTTCTCGATCTCATGCGAGAGCTTGAGAGCGAGGCTTGCATTGATGGCGACCGTCAGCGCGGTATAGCTGCGACTGATCACGTTCTCGCGCGTGGCCTCTGCCGAGAACTGCTGCTCGAACTTGGAGGTGTCGGACAGCTGCCAGCGGTAGTCCATCGCGCCATAGCCCAGCAGGTAGTTCTCGTGATCCCCCGCCGTGATGTCATCGAAGCGATAGCCCGGCCCGGCCTCGAGGGAGAGGTTGTGCTCGGGGCCATCCAGTATCGTGATGCCCTCACCGACGATGGAGGTGACCTGGTGGTTGTAGCCGGAGAAGCGCTCCTTCTCCCACCGCAGCAGCCCGAAGGCGTAGTGGTCATCGCTGAGGTCATAGCGCTCGCGCTGCCCGACCAGGTACTTGTCGGTCGTGGTCTCGCCACTGCTGGAGACATGCTTGGCCTCCACACGGAAGGTGTGGGTCCAGGGCTTCAGGTGCCAGGACAGGCTGGTCTTGCCCAGCAGGGTCTCGCTGTTCGAGTTGCCCGACAGCTTGGTGAAGCCCAGCTCGGCCTGGCCGCTGAAGGGCTCAGAGTCCTCGCTGGCGGGTGGCGGTGCATAGAAGAGGTCGTCTGCGACAGCCGTGTCGAGGGGAAGCAGGGCCAGGCACAGAAACGCGGTCCTGCGCAGTGTGGGCAATGGGTGAAGCATGCGAACTCCGGCATGTTTGAGGCATGACATCATCATCGGGAATATGGCTTGCGAGATGACGCTTGCTGAGCGAGGCGGCCTGGCGCGTCATCCGGACGCTACCAGTGGATCGCGATACGGGGGAGCCGTGCGAATGCTCAGATGGCAGAAGAGCGACCAGCGGCCGCTCTTCCTTGGGCTCTCTCCCCTGCCGATGAGGCTGGCAGGCGAGGTCTGGAGATCAGATCAGAAGATGGCCTCGAAAGTTCCGGTACCTTCTGAACCGCTTTCCTGCTCCAGTTCCTTGCGGATGGTGCGTTCCTGGTAGGGCGGCAGATTATCCTTGCGGAACAGCTCACTGATGCCGCCGGACTGACCGCTGCGCAGGCGCTTGCCGGTGTCCGGGTCGATGGTCGCCGTCACGATGCTGTCCGGACGTTCCATGGTGGAGGACGGCATACCCTTGAGGGCACCACGCATGTAGTCGACCCAGATGGGCAGAGCGGCCTGGGCGCCATACTCGGCCAAGGTGTCGTTGGAGTCCTTGCCGACCCAGACCGTGGCCACCAGCTTGCTGTTGAAGCCGGAGAACCAGGCATCACGCTGATCGTTGGTGGTGCCGGTCTTGCCGGCCAGGTCATCACGACCCAGCGCGAGGGCGCCACGGCCAGTACCGCGCTTGATGACATCCTGCATCATGTCACGGATCAGATACATGGCTTCGGGGGAGGCGACACGCTCGGCCAGCGGGTACTGGCGCCCGTCACGATTGACGGTGACCATGCCCGGCGCGCAGTTGGCGCAGGCAACCGCCGGATGCGCTTCATAGTCGGTCTCGTCATCGCCACGCGTGATGGTGTCGATGTACCAGGGCTCGACACGGAAGCCGCCATTGGAGAGCACGGCATAGCCGCGCGCCATTTCCAGCGGGGTCAGCGAGGCGCTGCCCAGTGCCAGCGACAGGCCATTGGGCAGTTCGTCGCGCTGGAAGCCCAGCTTGACCAGGAAGTCGAGGGTCTTGTCGAGGCCGACCGTCTGCAGCAGGCGCACGGAGACCAGGTTCAGCGAACGATACAGGCCAACGCGAACGCGGGTCGGGCCGGTGAACTTGCCGCCGGCATTTTCTGGACGCCACACCTTGCCGCCATCCTGAAGCACGACAGGGGCGTTGTTGATGATGGTCGCCGGTGACATGCCGGCCTGCTCGAGCCCGGACAGGTAGACGAAAGGCTTGAAGATCGAGCCTGCCTGACGGCGTGCCTGAATGGCGCGGTTGAACTTGCTGGCGGAATAGCTGAAGCCACCTTGCAGGGCGAGGATGGCGCCACTTTCCGGGTCCAGCGAGACGATGGCGGATTGCGCGTCCGGCAGCTGGCCCAGACGGTAGCCGTCGTCCTGCTTGATCACGCGCACCAGGTCACCGGCCTTGGCGATCTCGGCGGCCGACCCCGGCACGCCGCCACGCCATTTGGCGCTCTTGTACTCGCGCGCCCACTTCAGCCCCTCCCAGTCGAGGGTCACGGCTGTGGCGTCGGCCAGCAGTACCTTCATCTGCTTGCCAGTGCTTTCCACCACGATGGCGGCCTTCAGTGGGCCGTAGTCTGGGGTGCGGTCGAGCACTTTCAGCCAGTTCGAGACATCACGATCGATGCCCGCGATGCGCTTCTCGCTCTTCTGAGCCGCCTGCTTGGCGGTTTCCAGCACTTCCGGCGACTTGGAGAGCTCTTCTTCGAGGCCGGCCTGATCGGTCTGGTCCTGGGCTTCTGCCAGGGAGGCGGCGATGTCGGATTCCTCGACCCCGCGCCAACCGTGGCGGGTATCGTAGGCGATCAGCCCCTTGATCAGGGCATCACGTGCCTGCGGCTGCAGTGAGCTGTCCAGCGTCGTGGTGATGCGGACGTTGTCGGTGTAGGCCTTGTCTCCGAAGCGATCGACGGCGAAGCTGCGTGCCATTTCCGCGACGTAGGGTGCCTGGACCTCCGGTTTTGAGTAATAGCGTGCCGCGGTGATCGGCGCCTTGACGGCTTCGTCATAGGCCTGCGGCTCGATGTAACCCAGCTCCTTCATGCGCAGCAGGATCCAGTTGCGACGGATCAGTGCGCGCTGCGGGTTGGTCAGCGGGTTGAAGCTCGACGGCGCCTTGGGCAGGCCGGCCAGCATGGCCTGCTCGGCCAGGGTCAGTTCATCCAGGGACTTGTTGTAGTAGGTGCGCGCAGCAGCGGCGATCCCGTAGGCGCGATGTCCCAAGAAGATCTTGTTGACGTAGAGCTCCATGATCTCCTGCTTGGAGAGGATCTCTTCCATCTGCAGCGACAGCAGAATCTCGCGAATCTTGCGCGTGAAGGTCTGGTCCAGTGTCAGCAGATAGTTGCGCGCCACCTGCATGGTGATGGTGCTGCCGCCTGACTGGATGCTGCCGCTGGAGGCCAGCTGCACGGCCGCGCGCGCCAGCCCCTTGGGGTCGATGCCCGGGTGGGAGAAGAAGTTGCTGTCCTCGGCGGCGAGGAGGGCGTCAACGAAGGTCTCGGGGATCTCGTCGTAGGTGACCGGGATGCGGCGCTGGTCACCGTATTCGCCGATCAGCTTGCCATCGCGGGTATAGATGCGCAGCGGCGTCTGCAGCTTGGTATCCTGAAGCTGATGGACGTCGGGCAAGCCCGGCGAGAAGTACAGCGAAGCGCCAACGATGGCCAGAAGTCCCGCGGCACATAGTGATAGCAGCAGCCAGAACACTGGCGAAAATAGTCGTCTCAATAGCTTCATGGGCAAGACAGGGTCCGTGGGTAAGAAAAGCGAGTGGCTGCGCGGGGATTGGCAATTCCATTGCTGGGGCATTATAAGTAGCGGGTTCAGATGCGGCCAGCGTTGAACCCTGACTTGCGCGTCTGTTGTGTTATTCTGGGAAACATAATGTAACATCCTGGAATGATAGAGGGTGTCGCGGCAACGTCGTCAGGGAACCGGCGGCCAGCCAGTCTGGCAAGATCGTCATCAGAGCAGGGGAACGCCAATTGCTGGGACTCAAATCCGCCGGCAAGGGACTCATCGGGGTCGATATCACGTCGGCCACGGTGAAGCTCCTGGAGCTGTCCAGGCAAGGAAATCGATACCAGATCGATAGCTATGCGGTGCGTCCACTCAAGGAAGGCGCAGTCGTCGAGCGACGTATCCGAGACATGGACGAAGTCGTGCTGGCCATCAAGCGTGCCGTCGAGCAGGCGCAGCCGCGCTCGAAGCGCGCTGTCGTCGCGGTTCCCGCGAGCGCCGCCATCACCAAGACGCTGAGCTTCCCGGCCAATCTCGCCGATGACGAGATCGAGCAGCGCATCGCGCTCGAGTCTGAGAAGCACTTCCCCTTTCCGCTGAACGATGTCGCGTTCGACTTCCAGCATCTGGGCGTCAATCCGCGCAATCCCGATCAGCAGGATCTGCTGCTGGTGGCATGTCGCAGCCTGGACGTCGATCAGCTGACCTCGGCACTGTCCCAGGCCGGCCTCGAGCCGGCTGCCGTCGATGTCGAGACCTTCTCCCTCGAGCGCGCCTTCGGCGAGCTGCGTCATCAGTTGCCGCCGACCTACGACAACGAAGAGTGCGTTGCCGTCGTCGATATCGGTGCGACGATGACTGCCTTCCACGTCATCCAGAATGGCCGCATCGTCTACAGTCGCGACGCCGTCTTCGGGGGGCGTCAGCTGACGGACGAGATCATGAATCGCTTTGATCTCTCCAATGATGAGGCGGGCCTGGCCAAGAAGCGTGGCGGTCTGCCGGATACCTATGACAGCGAAGTACTGGGTCCGTTCCGCGAGACGCTCATCCAGCAGATCGCGCGCTCGCTACAGCTCTATTATACCGCCGGCAAGCGTCGAGAGGTGCAGCGTATCCTGCTCGGGGGTGGTACGGCCGCCATCGCGGGGCTGCGTGAAGGTCTGGCGGAGCACACCGGGCTTGAAGTGATCATGGCCAACCCCTTCACTCACATGAGCGTCAATCCGCGCGTCGATATCCAGGCGCTGGCGGGCGATGCCCCGGCGATGCTCACGGCCTGCGGTCTTGCGATGAGGAAGCGCTCATGACCATCGAGATCAATCTGCTTTCCTGGCGTGAAGACCGACGTGAGAAGCGCAGCAAGCGCTTCATGGGCATACTGGCGCTGGCGGCTGTCGTTGGCATCGGTGGCGGCTATGGCATGAGCGAGTATTACCAGAGCCAGCTTGAGGCGCAGCAGCAGCGCCATGCCTTCATCGAGAAGGAAATGGCCCGTCTCAATCGTGACATCAAGGAAGTCGAGGACATCGAGGCACGCCGAACCCAGATGCTCGATCAGATAGAGCTGATCCGCAGTCTGCAGTTCTCGCGTCCGGAAACGGTGCGGGTCTTCAATCAGCTGGTGACGTCTCTGGTGGACGGCGCCTGGTATCAGAGCATCAGTCGCAGCGGGCGCCAGCTCAAGGCGAATGGCACGGCGGAAAGCACGCGTCAGGTCTCGGGCCTGATGCGCGCCATTGCCCTGTCGGATTCCTTCGGCACCCCGACGCTCTCCGATGTGCAAAGCAATGACGACGATCAGCGCAGCTTCAATATCATGATTCCGGAGCGCCCGACGGGGTCGGCGCTGAACGCTGCCGAAGCGGAAAATGACAAGAAAGGAGGTCGGCGATGAGTTTCATCGATGCTGAAATCCGCCGCCTCAAGTCGACGGATTTTCGTGATCTTGACCTGAAGGAAGCCGGCATCTGGCCGGTCACGCTGCAGGCCGTGCTGGCGCTTATCGTGCTGGGCGCCCTGTTCTGGGCGTCCCATTGGTTCCTTGCGGCGCCCAAGGCAGAAGACCTCGAGCGTCTGCGCGCCCAGGAAAATCAGCTGCTTCAGCAATTCGAGAGCAAGGCGTTCAAGGCCGCCAACCTGCCGGCCATGCGCGAGCAGATGGTGGAGCTGGAGTCCCGCATGGGGCAGCTGCTGGAAATGCTGCCCACCGACGCGGAAGTCCCGGCGCTGCTGGATGACATCAGCGAGACGGCGATCAACAACCAGCTGGCGGTCGAATACATTCGTCTGAAGCCGGCGGAGAATCGCAACTTCTACGTCGAGCAGCCTTTCGATATCAAGGTGCGCGGCGACTATCATCGTATCGCAGCCTTCATCTCCGGGGTCGCGGGGCTTTCACGCATCGTGACGCTGCATGATTTCGTGCTGACGCCGGTCGCCAACAGCGATGATCTCGAGCTGTCGCTACTGGCCAAGACCTACAATTATCGCCAGACCCCGGCAACGTCAGGAGGCAAGCAATGAGCCTGATGACACGTCGAAATACCGTGATGGGAAGTGTGTTGCTGGTCACTCTGCTGGCGGGTTGTGGAGATCCGCAGCTGGGCGCGCTGGAGGGGGAGCTCGAGTCCTTGAGAGGACGTCCTTCCGGCAAGGTGCAGGAGTTGCCGCCGCAACCCGAGTATCATCCCGTCACCTATGACATGGCGGATGCGCGCAGTCCTTTCCAATCACGTCTGCCGGAGCCCGAAGAGGAGCTGACGGCCGTCGACAACGGTGTGCGACCGGACCTCGATCGCCCTCGTGAACCACTGGAAGCCTGGCCGATGGAGCAGCTCAGCATGGTCGGGACGCTGGATGTCGATGGCGCGCGTTCGGCGTTGATTCTGACGCCGGAGCAGGAAGTCCAGCGTGTGCGGGTCGGCAACCATATGGGCAGCAACTTCGGCAGGATCACCCGTATCGGTGATACGCAGATCGATATGGTGGAAATCGTGCCCAATGGTCAGGGCGGTTGGATCGAGCGGTCTCGCGCCATGGCGCTGAAAGAGCCCGTGTCGACAGGTGGTTGAGATCACTGGCGTTGGCAGTAGCCATATTGTCACGGAAGACGAACGGTCGACCCGCAAGAGATGGCGACCGACACCATAACGCTTCGATAAGAATAAGGCGCGATCAGCCCGACGGTTGAACGGAGCCACGGCGAGACAGGGGACTAGGGAACATGACGCGATTGCAACGAATGAGTCTGCTGGGGCTGGCGGCAGTCGGTAGCCTGATGGCGAATGTGGCGATGGCTGCGTCGTCGCTGCAGGATCTCAACTTCACCGCCCTCGGGGGCGATCGTATGGAGCTCAAGCTCGACTTCGTCGGCGGAGTGCCGGAGGTCAAGGGCTACCGTATCGAGACGCCGCCGCGCATCACCATCGACCTCCTGGATACCAGCAGTCAGCTCGACAAGCGTCGCTTCGATCTGGGGCTCAGCGGCGTGGACGAACTGGTGGCGCTGGAGGCCGGCTCGCGCACGCGTCTGGTCATGAAGCTCAACCAGTCCAAGCCGTACGTCACGCGCACCGAGGGCAACAGCCTCTACGTCATCATCGGCGAGCAGGGTGGTGCGCCGGGCGCTCAGCCTGCGGCTGCCTCCCAGGCGAACGCCGCCAGCGTGCCGCCGGACAACCGTGCCCTGGAAGTGGCCAGCGAGCCGGCCGTCAGTGGTATCGATTTCCGTCGTGGCACGGACGGTGAAGGTCGCGTCGTGATCAACTTCAACCGCTCCAACGTCGAGTCACGTGTCACCGAGCGCGGGCGCAAGATCTACGTCGACATCAAGGGCGTGAAGCTGCCGCCGGAGATGAATCAGGTGCTGGATGTCGGCGATTTCGCCACGCCGGTGACGCGTATCGATCCGCAGCGTACCCGTGATGGCGTGCGCATGGTGGTGGACGCCAGTGGCTACTACACCCAGCTGGCCACCCAGGCAGGCAACGAGCTGGTGCTCGAGGTCAAGCCGCTGACGCGTGAAGAGCAGGCGGAGCGCATCAAGGACAAGTTCCCCTACACCGGCAAGAAGATCTCGCTCAACTTCCAGAACATCGAAGTGCGCTCCGTGCTGCAGATCATCGCTGACTTCACGGGGCTCAATCTGGTCGCCAGTGACAACGTCACCGGCAACGTGACCCTGAACCTGAAGGAAGTGCCCTGGGATCAGGCGCTGGATCTGGTGCTCAAGTCCAACGGTCTGGCCAGTCGTCGCATGGGCAACGTGCTGATGGTCGCGCCGGCCGAAGAGCTGGCGGCACTGGAGCGCAAGGAGCTCGAGGCGAACCAGCAGGTCAAGGAGCTGGCGCCGATGACCACCGAATACATCCAGGTGCGTTATGCCAAGGCGGCGGACCTGGCGGCGTTGCTGCGCGGTGAAGGCGGTATCGGTCTGCTGTCCGAGCGGGGACGCGTGATGGTCGATGAGCGCACCAACACCATGCTGATCCAGGATACCCGCGATACGCTCGAGTCCATTCGCGGCACGCTGGAATATCTCGATATCCCGGTGCGTCAGGTGCAGATCGAGGCGCGCATCGTCATCGCGCGCAGCAGCGTCTCCAGCGAGATCGGTGTCAACTGGGGGCTTTCCAACAGCAGCAACGGCAAGTTCGGCCTGGAAGGCGCGTCGACCGGTACGACCAGCAACGGTGGTCTGAGCGTAGATCTGGGTGATGACAGCAGTCCGGGAAGCACCTTCAGTTTCGGTTACCTGTCCGGCGATATCCTGCTGGACCTGGAGCTCTCGGCGCTGGAAAGCGAAGGCAAGAGCCAGACCATTTCCCAGCCCAAGATCATCACCGCCAACCAGAAGAAGGCCGTCATCAAGCAGGGTCAGGAAATTCCCTACGAGGAGGCGACCTCCAGCGGTGCGACCAACATCGAGTTCAAGGAAGCGGTGCTGGCGCTGGAAGTGACGCCGCAGATAACGCCTGACAACCGCATCATCATGGATCTGTTGATCAACAATGACGATGTCTCCGATGATAGCTTCAATGGCGAACCGGCCATCGATACCAATGAAATCGAGACGCAGGTGCTGGTCAATGACGGCGAAACCGTGGTGCTGGGTGGCATTCTGACCTCTGAGCAGATTCGCAGCGTCTTCAAGACGCCCTTCCTCGGGGACCTGCCGGTGATCGGGAATCTGTTCCGCTATACCGAAGAGTCCAACGAGAAGGTAGAATTGCTGGTATTCATTACCCCGAAGATCATCGAGGACGGCCTGGCGGTGCGCTGATGCATGTGATTCCCAACGTATTCCTTGTCGGCCCCATGGGGGCCGGCAAGAGCACTATCGGCCGCCTGCTGGCGGCCGACTTGCATCGTGAATTTTGCGATAGCGACCATGTGATTGAAGACCGCTGCGGAGCCAGTATTCCGTGGATTTTCGACGTCGAGGGCGAGTCCGGCTTTCGTGAGCGTGAGCAGGCTGTCATCGATGAGCTGACCTCGCTCAGGGAAGTCGTGATGGCCACCGGTGGCGGCGCCATCATGGCGGAAGCCAATCGGCGCGTACTGCGCGAACGCGGCACTGTCGTGTATCTCTACGCGCCTGTCGAACAGCAGCTCAAGCGAGCCGGCCGTGATCGCAATCGTCCGCTGTTGCAGCAGGATGACCCCGGGCGGGTGCTCAAGCGCCTGTTCGAGTTGCGTGACCCGCTCTACCGCGAGACGGCCGATATCATCGTGCGTACCGATCGGCGCAGTCCTCGGGCGGTCACCAACGAGATCCGTCGCCGCATCAAGGCGCTGGCGGACCCGTTGCACGCCCCTGGCTAGTCTCATCAGCGGCTGGTGGCCCTGGCGGGTATCAGTCGCTGTCATCTGTTTCGCCCAAGGAGAATTCTGATGTCCCTGGCACCTGCTCATCGTCTTGATGTCGCGCTCGGCGAGCGTAGTTACCCCATTCATATCGGGCCGGGCCTGACCGCACGTGGTGATCTGATTCGTGAGCACCTTGCGGGGCGTCAGGTGATGATCGTCACCAACACCGTGGTGGCACCGCTGTATCTGGACGCACTGAAGGCCTCGTTGGGTGAGGGGCTCGATATCCGCGAGGTCATCCTCGACGACGGCGAGCAGACCAAACACATGGCCAGCATCGGCCTGATCTGGGATGCCCTGCTCGAGGCCGGCTTCAATCGCCGCTGTACCTTGATCGCCCTCGGTGGTGGCGTGATCGGTGACATGACCGGCTTCGCTGCGGCCTGCTATCAGCGGGGCGCGGCCTTCATCCAGGTGCCGACCACGCTGCTGTCGCAGGTGGATTCCTCGGTGGGCGGCAAGACCGGCGTCAACCATCCGCGTGGCAAGAACATGCTGGGCGCCTTCTGGCAGCCGCGCCTGGTGCTGATCGATACCGCAAGCCTCAAGACATTGCCGCAGCGTGAGCTGTCAGCGGGCATGGCCGAGGTCATCAAATATGGTCTGCTGTGGGATGAAAGCTTCCTGAGCTGGCTGGAAGACAACATGACGGCCCTGATGGCGCTGGACGAAACCCTGCTCGGTGAAGCCATTCGCCGCAGCTGTGCCATCAAGGCGGATGTCGTGGCGCAGGATGAGACCGAGCAGGGCGTGCGTGCGCTGCTCAATCTGGGCCACACCTTCGGGCATGCCATCGAGACGGACCAGGGCTATGGCGTCTGGCTGCACGGCGAAGCCGTCGGCACCGGCATGCTGATGGCGGCTGAGCTTTCGGCGCGCATGGGCTGGCTGTCGAGTGCGGATGTGGAGCGTGTCTCGCACATCATCGCCAAGGCAGGCTTGCCGCTGGCGGCTCCGGAAGACATGGGCGTCGAGGACTTCCTCAAGCACATGCAACTGGACAAGAAGAATGTCGACGGTCGTCTGCGCCTGATCCTGCTTGAGCGCATCGGCCGAGCGGTGATTACCGAAGAGGCGCCAGCCGGTGTGCTGGCCGACATGCTGGAGCACTGGCCACGCAGCTCTCGCTGACATCCCGGCCAGCCAGCGGCTGGTTCATGGGCGCTGCACGACCACGCAAGCCGTCACCCTCTGGGTGGCGGCTTTTCTTTTGGCGGGTGTCAGCGCGCCGTGACGGAGTCATTGGTGGAGCGTGATTCCTGAATTGGTATGCCGTATGCGTAATCGGTATGGGGTAAATCGAATAAAAACGCTGTTTTTTATTTAACCAATACTAAAGTTGCAAGGCGAAATTCATGAGGCATGTCTACCCGCTAAGCGCTTGAGCCTACAGGGTTTTTTGGTTGAATGTTCTTCTAACCTTCGGTTTTGTCAGGTTTTTTTGGTCGATGGGCGACCTGTGGAGAATTGCGCAGGCGGGAAGCTGGGGGATATGCTCGAGGGAAATCTGGCGTCGTGTAGCGACACTGATGGCGCCACTATCGGCAGGTATAAAAATAAAGATAACCGATAACTATAACCGGGAAAATGCTTGAAAAAAAGCATCTGGACACATGATTTCTCCGTGAGGCACGCCCCATGAACAAAGGTCTCCACCATCCGGGAGAGTTCCGCGACAACTGCGGCTTCGGTCTGATCGCCCATATGGAAGGGCAGGCGAGCCATGAACTGCTGCAGACCGCCATTGAATCCCTGACCTGCATGACCCACCGTGGCGGGATTGCCGCTGACGGCAAGACCGGCGATGGCTGTGGCCTGCTGCTCAAGATGCCGGACGGCTTCATGCGCCAGATCGCTCGAGAAACCCTCGGGCTGGAACTGGGCGCTCGCTATGCCGTCGGCACGCTTTTCCTGCCTGATGATGACGCGCGTGAACAGTCCGCGCGTGACGCCTTCGAGTCGGCGCTGAGCGCGCGCAATCTCGAGGTGCTGGGCTGGCGCGACATGCCGGTAGATGACAGCGTGTGCGGCCCGATGGCCCGCGACTGCCTGCCGCGCATCCGTCAGGTCTTCGTCGGCGCCGCCGACGAGCGCACCGACATCGCCTTCAATGTCGATCTGTTCATGGCGCGTCGCTATGCCGAGCAGGCGCTGAAGAGCGAAGAGGACTTCTACGTCTGCTCGCTTTCCGGCAAGGTCATCTCCTTCAAGGGCCTGGTGATGCCGGAAGATCTTCCGCGCTTCTACAAGGACCTGGGCGACCCGCGCCTCGAGACCGCGATCTGTGTCTTCCACCAGCGCTTCTCGACCAACACCGCGCCGCGCTGGCCGCTGGCCCAGCCGTTCCGCTTCCTCGCCCACAATGGCGAGATCAACACCATCGAGGCCAACCGCGGCTGGGCCAACGCGCGCAAGGAGAACTTCGTCTCCGAGCAGCTGCCCGAGATCGCCGAGCTGGACGAGATCGTCAACACTGTCGGCTCCGATTCCTCCAGCATGGACAACATGCTGGAAGTCCTGCTGACCGGTGGCATGGATATCTATCGCGCCATCCGCATGATGGTGCCGCCGGCATGGCAGAACGTCGAGCAGATGGACTCCGATCTGCGTGCCTTCTACGAATACAACTCCATGCACATGGAGGCCTGGGACGGCCCGGCGGGCATCGTGCTCACCGACGGTCGCCACGCCGTGTGCATGCTGGACCGCAACGGCCTGCGTCCGGCGCGTTGGGTCATCACGCGCAATGGTTTCATCACCCTGGCCTCCGAGATCGGCACCTACGATTACAAGCCGGAAGATGTCGTCGCCAAGGGGCGCGTCGGGCCGGGTCAGGTGCTGGGTGTCGATACCGAGACCGGTGAAGTGCTGCACACCGATCAGGTCAGTGAGCGCCTCAAGGGCGCGCATCCCTACAAGCGCTGGCTGCGTGAGAACGCCAACTATCTCGAGTCTGCACTGACCGAGCTGGCGCGTTTCCAGCCGATGGATGCCGATCAGCTGGACGTCTACCAGAAGATGTTCCAGGTCAGCTTCGAGGAGCGCGATCAGCTGCTGCGCCCGCTGGCCGAGAGCGGTCAGGAGGCGGTCGGCTCCATGGGCGATGACACGCCGATGGCCGTGCTGTCGCGCCAGAACCGCGTACTGACCGACTACTTCCGTCAGAAGTTCGCCCAGGTCACCAACCCGCCGATCGATCCGCTGCGCGAAGCGATCGTGATGTCGCTGGAGACCTGCTGTGGCGCCGAGCTCAACATCTTCGACGCGACGCCGGAACACGCGCATCGCCTGATCCTGACCACGCCGGTGCTGTCACCGCGCAAGTTCAATGCGCTGGTCAATCACGAAGATCCGGCCTTCACCTCGCAGACGCTCAAGCTGCACTACGATCCGGCGCAGGACTCCCTCAAGCAGGCGCTCAAGGGCCTCTGTCAGCAGGCCGAGGAAGCGGCGCGCAATGGCAAGGTGATTCTGGTACTCAGCGACTGTGGCTTGAAGAAGGGGCAGCTGCCGATCCACGCCGCTCTGGCGACCGGCGCCATCCATCATCACCTCGGTGCACTGGCCCTGCGCCCGCGCGTCAACCTGGTGATCGAGACCGGCTATGCGCGTGACGCGCACCAGATGGCAGTGCTGTTCGGGGTCGGCGCCACGGCGGTCTACCCGTACCTTGCCTATCAGGTCATGGCTGACATGCATCGCACCGGCGAGCTGTCCGGCAACCCGGCTGATGCCCGCGAGAACTATCGCAAGGGCATGCAGAAGGGGCTCTACAAGATCCTGTCCAAGATGGGCATCTCGCACATCGGCTCCTACCGTGGCTCGCAGCTGTTCGAGGCGGTCGGTCTCAACAGTGAAGTCATGGACATGTGCTTCACCGGCATGGCCTCGCGCATCGAAGGCGCCGGCTTTGCCGAGCTGCAGTTCCAGCAGGAGCTGCTGGCCCGTGAAGCCTGGCTGCCGCGCAAGCGCATCAAGCAGGGCGGGCTGGTCAAGTACGTGCATGGCGGCGAATACCACGCCTACAACCCGGATGTGGTGGTGAAGCTGCAGCAGGCCGTGCAGCAGGGTGACTACGGCAAGTGGAAGGAATTCGCGCGCCTGGTCAACGAGCGTCCGGTGGCGACCATTCGTGACCTGCTGACCCTCAAGCCGGTCGCCGAGCCGCTGCCGATCGAGGAAGTCGAGTCCGTCGAGTCACTGCTGCCGCGCTTCGACAGCGCCGGCATGTCGCTTGGCGCACTGTCTCCCGAGGCACATGAAGCGCTGGCCCAGGCCATGAACGAGGCCGGTGGGCGCTCCAACTCCGGTGAAGGCGGTGAAGACCCGGCGCGTTACGGCACCGTGCGCTCCTCCAAGATCAAGCAGATCGCCTCCGGTCGCTTCGGTGTCACGCCGGCGTACCTGGTCAATGCCGAGGTACTGCAGATCAAGGTCGCACAGGGTGCCAAGCCCGGTGAAGGCGGTCAGCTGCCGGGCGGCAAGGTCAACGACCTGATCGCACGCCTGCGCTACGCCGTGCCGGGGGTGACACTGATCTCGCCGCCGCCGCACCACGATATCTATTCCATCGAGGATCTGGCGCAGCTGATCTTCGATCTCAAGCAGGTCAATCCGTCGGCGCAGGTCTCGGTCAAGCTGGTCTCCGAGCCGGGGATCGGCACCATCGCCACCGGTGTCGCCAAGGCGTACGCCGACCTGATCACCGTCTCCGGCTATGACGGTGGCACCGCGGCCAGCCCGATCACCTCGATCAAGCACGCCGGTTCCCCGTGGGAACTGGGGCTGCCCGAGGTGCATCAGGCGCTGCGCATCAACCAGCTGCGCCACAAGATCCGTCTGCAGACGGATGGCGGCCTCAAGACCGGCCTGGACGTGGTCAAGGCCGCGATCCTGGGCGCCGAGAGCTTCGGCTTCGGCACCGCGCCGATGGTCGCGCTGGGCTGCAAGTACCTGCGTATCTGCCACCTGAACAACTGTGCCACCGGTGTCGCGACCCAGCACCAGGCGCTGCGTGACGAGCATTTCCGCGGCACCGTCGAGATGGTCAAGCACTACTTCCGCTTCATCGCCGAGGAAGTGCGCGAGCTGATGGCACTGCTGGGTGTGCGTCAGATCACCGACCTGATCGGTCGTGCCGATCTGCTCGAAGTGCTGGAAGGTGAGACCAACGCGCAGCGTCGTCTCGACCTCACGCCGTTGCTGGGCAATGACTTCGTGCCCAAGGACGCGCCGCAGTTCTGCCAGGTCAGCCGCAACGAGCCGCATGATCCCGGTGCCAAGAACCTCGAGATGCTGGCCGCGATGGAGTCGGCGATCGACAGCCGCAGCGGTGGCGAGTTCAGCTTCCATGTCACCAACTGCGATCGCTCGGTGGGCGCGCGTGTCTCAGGTGAAATCGCCAAGCGCTATGGCGAGGCCGGGCTGGCAGGCTCGCCGCTCAAGGTCAGCCTGACCGGTGTGGCAGGCCAGAGCTTCGGTGTCTGGAACGCGCACGGACTCGAGATGCATCTGGAAGGCGACGCCAACGACTATGTCGGCAAGGGCATGAACGGCGGCAAGCTGACCATCGTGCCGCCGCGTGGTTCGCGCTTCGAGAGCCACAAGACCGCCATCATCGGCAACACCTGCCTGTACGGCGCGACCGGCGGACGGCTGTATGCCGCGGGCACCGCCGGCGAGCGCTTCGGGGTGCGCAACTCCGGTGCGCACGCCGTGATCGAAGGCGCGGGTGACCACTGCTGTGAGTACATGACCGGCGGTCTGGTGTGCGTGCTGGGCGAGACAGGCGTCAACTTCGGTGCGGGCATGACCGGCGGCTTCGCCTACGTGCTGGACGAGAATCGCGACTTCGTCGACAAGTACAACCACGAGCTGGTGGAAATCCACCGCATCAATACCGAAGCCATGGAGGCCTATCGTCGCCATCTGCGCGAAGTCATCGAGGAATATGTGGCCGAGACCGGCTCCGAGCGCGGGCGCGACATCCTGCGTGATTTCCCTGACTTCGTGCGTCACTTCTGGTTGGTCAAGCCGAAGGCGGCAAGCCTCAACGGCCTGCTGGACCAGTCACGGCGTCAGCCGGAGTGATCGCACCCCTCACCCCAGCATG
Source organism: Cobetia sp. Ld8 (assembly GCF_045066615.1). Lineage (NCBI taxonomy): Bacteria > Pseudomonadati > Pseudomonadota > Gammaproteobacteria > Oceanospirillales > Halomonadaceae > Cobetia > Cobetia sp. Ld8. Next base: position 186,948 of record NZ_JBISHF010000005.1, read on the forward strand.
TCCCGGGTGAGGGCCCGCACCGCGACGGTGCCCGGATTTTGAAGGAGGATTCATCATGGCCAATCAGCTCGCCAACGACTTCCAGTTCATCGATGTGGGTCGTCAGGACCCGCAGAAGAAAGATGCTCGCGTGCGCGCACGTGAGTTCAACGAGATCTATGCCGAGTTCAAGCCGGTAGAAGCCGCCAGCCAGGCACATCGCTGCCTGGGCTGTGGCAATCCCTACTGTGAGTGGAAGTGCCCGGTACACAACTACATTCCCAACTGGCTGAAGCTGGTCTCCGAGGGCAATATCCTCGAAGCCGCCGAGCTTTCGCACCAGACCAATTCGCTGCCGGAAGTCTGTGGTCGCGTCTGCCCGCAGGACCGTCTCTGCGAGGGCGACTGCACCCTGAATGACGGCTTCGGTGCCGTCACCATCGGCTCGGTGGAGAAGTACATCACCGACACCGCCTTCGCGATGGGCTGGCGCCCCGACATGTCCAAGGTCAGCTGGACCGACAAGCGCGTCGCCATCATCGGTGCAGGCCCGGCGGGTCTCGGTGCCGCCGATATCCTGGTGCGCAATGGCGTGCGTCCGGTGATCTATGATCGCCATCCGGAAATCGGCGGTCTGCTGACCTTCGGCATCCCGGAGTTCAAGCTCGAGAAGGGCGTGATGACGCGTCGCCGCGAGATCTTCGAAGAGATGGGCATGGAGTTCCGTCTCAACGTCGAGGTGGGGCGTGATGTGACCTTCGATGCGCTGCTCGAGGAATACGATGCCGTCTTCCTGGGCATGGGTACCTACAACGCCATGAGTGGCGGCTTCCCGGGCGAGGATCTGCCGGGCGTGCACAAGGCGCTCGACTTCCTGATCGCCAACGTCAATCACTGCCTGGGCTTCGAGAAGGACCCGGCGGATTACGTCTCCATGGAAGGCAAGAAGGTCGTGGTGCTCGGCGGTGGTGATACCGCGATGGACTGCAACCGCACCTCCATCCGCCAGGGCGCGGAAAGCGTGACCTGTGCCTACCGTCGTGACGAGGCCAACATGCCGGGCTCACGTCGTGAGGTGACCAATGCCCGCGAAGAGGGCGTCGATTTCCTCTTCAACCGTCAGCCGGTGGCAGTGGTCGGCGATGGCAAGGTCGAAGGCGTCAAGGTCGTGCGCACCCGCCTGGGTGAGCCGGATGCCAATGGTCGTCAGCGTCCGGAAGTGGTGCCGGGGTCTGAAGAGATTCTGCCGGCGGATGCCGTGGTCGTGGCCTTCGGCTTCCAGGCAAGCCCTGCGCCGTGGTTCGCCGACTTCGACATCGCCGTCGATGAGCGTGGCCGCATCGCGACCAGCGCCGAGCGTCATGCCTTCCAGACCACCAATGCCAAGGTGTTCGCTGGCGGTGACATGGTGCGCGGCTCCGATCTGGTGGTGACCGCCATCGATGAAGGTCGCCGTGCCGCTGAAGGGATTCTTGATTTCCTGGAAGTGTAAAGGTCATGTGACGTCACGCATCAGGCCCGCCACGGCGGGTCTGATGCGTTATGGCGGGTGCATCGGATGGCGACGCGAGATGGGCAGGTGGTGGCATTCAAATTGAGCCGGAGCAGCCTTTCCGCTAGACTGGCGACCCATCCTGATCCGTTCCCCCGGATCTCTCCTACAGCTCACGTTTTCGGCAGGTTTCCATGACACGATTTATCTTCGTGACGGGCGGCGTTGTGTCCTCGCTTGGCAAGGGCATCGCATCCGCTTCGCTGGCGGCTATTCTCGAGGCCCGTGGCCTCAAGGTCACCATCCTCAAGCTGGATCCGTACATCAACGTCGATCCGGGCACCATGAGCCCGTTCCAGCACGGCGAAGTCTTTGTCACCGAAGATGGCGCGGAAACCGACCTCGACCTCGGTCACTACGAGCGTTTCATCCGCTCGCGCATGACCCAGGGCAACAACTTCACCACCGGTCGCGTCTACGAGCACGTGCTGCGCAAGGAGCGCCGCGGTGACTACCTCGGCGGAACGGTGCAGGTCATCCCGCACATCACCGACGAGATCAAGCGTCGCGTGATCGCCGGCGGTGAAGGCTATGACGTCGCACTGGTCGAGATCGGCGGTACCGTGGGTGACATCGAGTCGCTGCCGTTCCTGGAGTCCATCCGTCAGCTGCGTGCGCAGCTGGGTGGCGAGCGTGCGCTCTTCATGCACCTGACGCTGGTGCCGTACATCAAGACGGCCGGCGAGACCAAGACCAAGCCGACCCAGCACAGCGTCAAGGAGCTGCGCTCCATCGGTATCCAGCCGGATATCCTGATCTGCCGCAGCGAAGTCGAGATCGAGGAAAGCGAGCGTCGCAAGATCTCGTTGTTCACCAACGTCGAAGAGCGTGCCGTCGTCTCCCTGCAGGATGCCGACACCATCTATCGCATTCCATTGATGCTCCACGAAGCCGGCCTCGATGAGATCGTCTGCGACAAGTTCCGCCTGGAGGCCAAAGAGGCCGACATGTCCGAGTGGGTCGCGGTGCTCGACGCCAAGCTCAACCCGCTCAAGACCATCAACATCGCGATGGTCGGCAAGTACATGGAGCTGCTCGACGCCTACAAGTCGCTGAACGAGGCGCTGATCCATGCCGGTATCCAGGGGCGTGTGAAGGTCAACGTCGACTTCATCGACTCCGAGGAAATCGAGCGCAACGGCACCGACCGTCTGATCGGCAAGGACGCGGTGCTGGTGCCGGGCGGCTTCGGCGAGCGTGGCGTGGAAGGCAAGATCGCCACTGCGCGCTTCGCGCGTGAGAACAAGGTGCCGTATCTAGGCATCTGCCTGGGCATGCAGGTTGCCGTCATCGAGTTCGCGCGTAACGTGGCGGGCTGGAGCGATGCCAACTCCACCGAGTTCACCCATGACACCCAGCACCCGGTGGTCGGTCTGATCACCGAGTGGCTGACGCCGGAAGGCAAGATCGAGACCCGCGACGCGGCGTCTGATCTGGGCGGCACCATGCGTCTCGGCGGCCAGGCCTGCAGCCTGCTCAACGGCTCCAAGGCGCATCAGGCCTACGGCAGCGATGAGATCGTCGAGCGTCACCGTCACCGCTATGAGGTCAACGACCAGTTCGTGCCGGCCCTGGAAGAAGCGGGCCTGATCTTCTCCGGTCGCAGCGTCGACAACTCGCTGGTCGAGATGGTCGAGCTGCCGGATCACCCGTGGTTCGTGGCATGTCAGTTCCACCCGGAATTCACCTCCACGCCGCGTGATGGCCATCCGCTGTTCACCGGCTTCGTGAATGCCGCGCTCAATCACAAGGCGGCGCGTACTCGCGGCGAGTGATAGGGTGTTGAGCGGGCGCCACCTCGGGTGGCGCCCGTAGGTCTTCTCCGCGGTGGTTGCATGTCTTGATGTTCGCCAGAGCATCCTCAGGCAGACTGCCGATGGACAACGATTTGATGGACGGTGCAGAGATGAGCAACGAACAACGCGTGATCGATTTTGCGGGTCTGCAAGTCGCCAACGATCGTCCGATGACGCTTTTCGGTGGCATGAACGTGCTCGAATCGCGGGAGCTGGCGCTGGAAGTCGCCGAGCAGTACGTCGAAGTGACGTCACGCCTGGGCATGCCGTACGTCTTCAAGGCCAGCTTCGACAAGGCCAACCGCAGCTCCATGCACTCCTACCGCGGTCCCGGGATGGAGAAGGGGCTCGAGATTCTGGCCGAGATCAAGTCGCGCTTCGGTGTGCCGATCATCACGGACGTGCATGAGCCACATCAGGCGGCAGCCGTGGCGGAAGTGGCCGATGTCATCCAGCTGCCGGCCTTCCTGGCGCGGCAGACGGACCTGGTCGTGGCCATGGCGCGCACCGGCGCCGTCATCAACGTCAAGAAGCCGCAGTTCCTCGCGCCGCACGAGATGCGCCATATCGTCGCCAAGTGCGGTGAAGCGGGCAATGACCGGATTCTGCTGTGCGAGCGTGGCTCCAGCTTCGGTTACAACAACCTGGTGGTCGACATGCTCGGCATGGCCGAGATGAAGGATAGCGGCCTGCCGGTATTGTTCGATGTCACCCACTCGCTGCAGCGCCCGGGCGGGCGAGCCGATTCCGCTGGCGGGCGTCGTGAGCAGGTCTTCGATCTGGCACGCTCCGGTGTCGCATTGGGACTGGCGGGTCTGTTCCTCGAGGCTCATCCGGACCCGGACAACGCCAAGTGTGACGGCCCCTGCGCCTTGCCGCTGGATCAGCTCGAACCCTTCCTGCGCCAGCTGCAATCGCTGGATGCGCTGGTCAAGGGCTTCGCGCCGCTGGACATTCGTTGAGCAGGACTACTGGCCGTTCACCCCTGTGTGAGCGGCCTTTTTGCACTATGGGCAAGATGCCCGTCGTGGTGTTTCAATCCCCCGTGTAGAGGACGACACAAGATGGCCAATATCGTCGAAATCCGCGCCCTTGAGGTGCTCGATTCCCGTGGTAACCCGACCGTACAGGCCGAGGTCGTGCTGGAAGGTGGCCAACGCGCCAGTGCCTGCGCTCCTTCCGGTGCCTCCACCGGTTCGCGTGAAGCGCTGGAATTGCGTGATGGCGACAAGAGCCGTTATCTGGGCAAGGGCGTGCTGAAGGCAGTCGAAGCCGTCAATGGCGCGATCCGCGAGCGCCTCGTGGGCATGGATGCACTCGACCAGCGCGCGCTGGACGATGCCATGCTGGCGCTTGACGGTACCGAGAACAAGGAATCGCTGGGTGCCAACGCGATTCTTGCCGTCTCTCTGGCGGCTGCCAAGGCGGCAGCGCAGGCCAAGGGCATCGAGCTCTACGCTCATATCGCTGAGCTCTACGGCCAGCCGGGCCAGTACTCCATGCCGGTGCCGATGATGAACATCATCAACGGCGGTGAGCATGCCGACAACAATGTCGACATCCAGGAGTTCATGGTCCAGCCGGTCGGCGCGCCGACCTTCCGTGAAGCACTGCGCACCGGCGCCGAGATCTTCCACGCGCTGAAGAAGGTGCTGCAGGGTCGCGAGCTGAGCACCTCCGTGGGTGATGAAGGTGGCTTTGCACCGAACCTGGCGTCCAACTCCGAAGCACTGGCCGTCATCAAGCAGGCCGTCAGCGATGCAGGCTACACCTTGGGCACCGATGTGACCCTGGCGCTGGATTGCGCGTCTTCCGAGTTCTACAAGGACGGTCAGTACAACCTGTCCGGCGAAGGCAAGAGCTTCGACGCACGTGGTTTCGTCGACTATCTGGCCGGCCTGGCCGCGGAATATCCGATCGTCTCCATCGAAGACGGCATGGACGAGTCCGACTGGGAAGGCTGGAAGATGCTGACCGACGAGCTGGGCGACAAGGTGCAGCTGGTCGGCGACGATCTGTTCGTCACCAACACGCGCATCCTGAGCCGTGGTATCGATGAAGGCATCGGCAACTCCATCCTGATCAAGTTCAACCAGATCGGCTCGCTGTCCGAGACCCTGGATGCGATCAAGATGGCGCAGGCCGCCGGCTTCACCGCGGTCATCTCCCACCGCAGTGGCGAGACCGAAGACACCACCATCGCCGACCTCGCCGTCGGTACCTGTGCTGGCCAGATCAAGACCGGCTCTCTGTGCCGCTCTGACCGTGTCGCCAAGTACAACCGTCTGCTGGTGATCGAGCAGCAGCTGGGTGACGTGGCTTACAACGGCCTGAAAGAGATCAAGGGTCAGTAATCGCCTGTGATGTGAGGGGCTCAACGCCCAGCATCGCAGAGGTAACTTGCAACGGGGTCGTGCCTTCTGGCACGGCCCCGTTGTGCATTGCAGGCGATGATTGAGTGCGTTTGAGGGGGATGCAGGAAACAGGCCGCTTTCAGGTACTGATTTCGTGTAAGCCATCTCTTACAAATCCCGCAGGACAATCGAGACACTGGCTGCGAGTCGCCTGCGGATATGAACGTATGCTCTTCAATATCTATTTGATTTTATTGAATATATTTTCTTTGACGGCCTGTTCAGGTATAGCGGGTTAAGCGGTTTGGCTAGTTGCCTCGCCGGCGAATGCTGCCCAGAATGGCTGCATGGACGTGAGGGTGCGGCGGGACACCGCAGTCTCGGCAGGATGCCAACGGGATGATCAGAAAAGACTTGATGGCGAGACAGGACGTTTCGCCCCGCTGAGCAGGACGCTCGGCGGAAAAGGACCTGACATGGACGTCGGTAGCAGAGAGCTGCATATCTTCGCTTGAAGGAGTCAGGCGAGAGATGCCAGGGAAGCAAGGATAGCGGGCATGACACCGGAGTGTGTCAGGATCAGGATGATCCGTCGGCGATGGGAAGCGCCACACAGGCAGGAAGCACGATAACGACACGGAGTGTCGAAGAGCCTCAGGCTCTGATATGCAGTCAGGAATGATGGGGCAGACAGCGGCAGCATCAAGTGGCAGGAAGCCACGACAAGGATGGTCGGACAAGGAATGTCGTGAGGCTGTCAGCTGCACAGGCAGGACGCCGGGCAATGCATGGGCAGGACAGCAGGACAGGCAAATATCTGCACTAACGGGCATTGCGGTGGGACAGCTGCGCGAGCAGTGCTGCAATGCCCGCCACGCGTGACGGTGCGCCCCGAATGACAGGATGTCGTGAAGGGCAGGGACAGCACTCAGGAGTGCGATCCAGGATGGATCGACAGGGACACGCTTGGAGCGGGCGACCTTACGGGGTCGCCCTTTTTTATGCCCGGATGTCAGGGTGCTGAGCTCCTGGCATGAGCTTGAGGCACCGGCTTCCGGCATCAGATATAGAAACGGCAGCGGCTCCCGGAGGAATCGCTGCCGTTTCTGTCGTGAGAGCCGGGCTTGCCCGGTCAGGGCGGGCAAGCCGCTTGCCACGCGAAATGCGGGTTGCTTGAGGGGCTTACTGCTCCAGATACTCAAGCTTGCCATCGACACCATCCCACTTCTCGGCGTCTTCCATGGCGTCCTTCTTCTCGCTGATGTTCGGCCAGACTTCGGCCAGATCGGCATTCAGCTCGATGAATTCCTTCTGGTTCTCCGGCACTTCATCTTCGGAGAAGATGGCTTCGGCGGGGCATTCCGGCTCACACAGCGCGCAGTCAATGCACTCATCCGGGTTGATCACCAGGAAGTTCGGGCCTTCGTAGAAGCAATCCACCGGGCAGACTTCCACGCAGTCGGTGTATTTGCAGCGAATGCAGTTCTCGGTGACGATGAATGCCATGCAGGTCTCCTGACGCGGATTGGCGTCTCTCTCGTAGGTCGTGGTCCAGGCGCCCCCCATGTGTCGTCTCGGCGACATCATGGTCTTCAGGTTATAAGCGGCGCAGATGTTATAAGGCGTTATTCTAGTGGCGCTCTGCCGCCCCCGCAATCAGCAGGGGCGGATCGTTTTGGAATGGTGCTATGCCCGAAGGTTGCTGTCGAGCCTTGCCGCTCACTCTCGGGCCTTGCCACTCATTCTCGAGCCAGGCGCGCCAACGCTGGCCCGGTGTGACGGCGCTCAGCGCTGACGGTGCCATTCGTATATCAGCTCCAGCGCTCGCTTGGGGCTCAGATCATCCGGGTCTAGGCCATTGAGGGCCTCGACGACCGGATGCGGCGGTGCCGCGAACAGGTCATTCTGCTGCGGTACCGGCTGGCCCAGCGCATCCTCGCGCGCCACCTGCGGACGATCGACTTCCTGCTGCTCCAGGCTGGTCAGCTTCTCGCGCGCGCGCAGAATGACGCTCTGCGGCACCCCAGCCAGCTGGGCCACCTGCAGGCCATAGCTCTGGCTGGCAGGGCCTTCCTCGACGCGGTGCATGAAGACGATGCCATCGCCGTGCTCAGCGGCCGTCAGGTGCACGTTGGCGACGGCATCGGCATGCTCGGGCAGCGCCGTCATCTCGAAGTAATGGGTCGCGAACAGGGTGAAAGCACGCGTGCGCGCCAGATGCTCGGCGCTGGCCCATGCCAGTGACAGACCATCGAAGGTCGAGGTGCCACGGCCGATTTCATCCATCAACACCAGGCTCTCGTCAGTGGCGTTGTGCAGGATGCTGGCGGTCTCGGTCATCTCGACCATGAAGGTCGAGCGTCCGCCGGCCAGGTCATCCGATGAGCCGATGCGCGTGAAGATACGGTCCAGCGGGCCGATGCAGGCGCGCGATGCCGGCACGAAACTGCCGGTATGCGCGAGCAGAGCGATCAGTGCCGTCTGGCGCATGTAGGTGGATTTACCGCCCATGTTGGGGCCGGTGATCACCAGCATGCGCCGCGTATCATCGAAGCGCACATCGTTGGGAACGAAGGGATGATCGCTGACATGTTCGACCACCGGATGGCGTCCGCCTTCGATATCGATGCCCGGGGTCTCGCTGAGTTCGGGGCGTACGAAATCGAGCGCGGCAGCGCGATCGGCGAAGGCGGTCAGCACATCCAGTGACGCCAGCGCGCGGGCCGTCTGCTGCAGGCCATCCAGTTCGGTATTCAGGTCATCCAGCAGGTGCTCGTACAGCAGCTTCTCGCGCGCCAATGACTTGGACTTGGCGGACAGCGCCTTGTCCTCGAATTCCTTGAGCTCGGGGATGATGAAACGCTCGGCATTCTTGAGGGTCTGGCGACGGATGTATTCCGGCGGGGCCTCGGCCGATTGCGAGCGCGGCAGCTCGATGAAGTAGCCGTGCACGCGGTTGTAGCCGACCTTGAGGTTGCTCAGGCCGGTGCGCTCGCGCTCGCGGGTCTCGAGTGCGACCAGATACTGGCCGGCGTTCTCGGACAGGCCGCGATACTCGTCCAGCTCATCGTCGTAGCCATCGGCGATCACGCCACCATCGCGCAGCACCACCGGCGGATTCTCGACCAGCGCCTCGCTGAGCATCGCGGAAAGTGCCGGGAACAGGCGGATGGCATCGCGCAGGTCATCGATTGCGCTGCCTTTTTCGACGCTGGCGAGCACGGCGCGCAGCTCGGGCAGGGTGTTGAGGCCATCGCGCAGGCGTGCCATGTCACGGGGGCGTGCGCTGCGCAGTGCGACACGGGCGAGGATGCGCTCCACATCGCCGATGCGCTTGAGCAGACCTTGCAGTTCGAAGGGGTAGTCGCCATCCAGCAGACGTTGCACCGCCGCCTGACGCTGGCCGATCTGGAGCTGATCGCGCAGCGGACGGTTGAGCCAGCGCTTGAGCAGGCGTGAACCCATCGCGGTCGCGGTGACGTCCAGCACGCTGGCCAGCGTGTTGTCGCTGGTGCCGCCCAAGTTGGTATCGATCTCGAGGTTGCGACGGCTGGCGGCATCGATCACCACCGAGTCATCGCGGCTCTCGACGGCCAGCGCGGTCACGTGGGGCAGGCCGGTACGCTGGGTGTCGCGAGCGTAGTCGAGCAGAGCGCCGGCTGCCGTGACGGCGCGCGTCAGGTGGCTGCAGCCGAAGCCGTTGAGGTCCTGGACGCCGAACTGATCGCACAGCAGGCGCAAGGCAGTCTCGTGATCGAAGTGCCAATCGCTCTGGCGGGTCAGGCCCGGGCGCGAGGCCAGGCTGGCGGGGAGGGTACGGCTTTCGCCGACCATGACTTCGGCAGGCGACAGACGCTGGATCTCGGCCAGAAGCTCGTCATCACCACTGACCTCGAGCACGCTGAAGCGACCGGAGGAGAGCTCGAGAGCGGCCAGGCCCCAGGTCTCGCCATCACGGTGCAGCGCCACCAGCAGGTTGTCGCGGCTGGCATCCAGCAGCGCCTCATCGTGCAGCGTCCCCGGTGTGACGATACGTACCACCTTGCGCTCGACAGGCCCCTTGCTGGTCGCCGGGTCGCCGATCTGCTCGCAGATGGCCACCGATTCGCCCATCTTGACCAGGCGTGCCAGATAGCCTTCAGCGCTGTGGTAGGGCACCCCTGCCATGGGAATCGGTGAGCCGCCGGAGCTGCCGCGCGCCGTCAACGTGATGTCGAGCAGTTGTGCTGCGCGCTTGGCGTCCTCATGAAACAGTTCATAGAAGTCGCCCATGCGATAGAACAGCAGCACGCCGGGGTGCTCGCGTTTGATCTTCATGTACTGCGTCATCATCGGCGTCATCTGGGGCGCGCTGTTCTTGGCCATGGCCATGGACTTCCTTGACTGCACTGCAATGGGAAAAAGCACACATGCGAGAGCACGGCATGCGGGATGCGCGATATTCTACGGACTGGCGCGGCCGGCTCCAATGCCTGTGATGTCTCATGCTCGCTGCCCTTTTCACCCGATGACCTCCACAAGGAGAAAGTTCGTGAGCCAATTGACTGGTACGACCCCTGAGGCTGAGTGCGCGAATGCCCTGGCTGAGCAGTTGCAGGCGCTGGCGGTCGCGCGCGGGGTGCGCGTCACCACCGCCGAGTCGTGCACCGGGGGCGGGGTGAGCGCGGCGATCACGGCGATTGCCGGCAGCTCCAGCTATTTCGATGCGGGCTACGTGACCTATTCCAATGCCACCAAGCAGCGCCTGCTGGGGGTCAGTGAGGCATCGCTTGAAGAGTTCGGTGCCGTCTCAGAGGCGGTCGTGTGCGAGATGGTGCGGGGCGCCTGTCGCGAAAGCGGCGCTGAGCTGGGGGTGGCGATCAGCGGTGTGGCCGGCCCCGGCGGGGGAAGTGACGAGAAGCCCGTCGGCACCGTGTGGCTGGCGTGGGGGAGCGAGGCGCGCCAGCAGGCACGCTGCTGTCACTTTCCCGGCGACCGGCAGGCCGTGCGTGACGCCGCCGTGCGGGAAGCGTTGCAGGGCTTGATCGAGCGCGTGGAGGCCTTGCAGATCGGCACCGAAGACTCGTGAGCCCGATGCAAGCCCCGCGTTGAGGGTGCTGCCTGAAAAAGCGCATCACCGGACTGGCAGAGTGACGCAACTTGCGGCATTATACTGTCCATGTATACAGGGTTTTGCCACGACACCTCAGCCGCTAGTCTGACGGTGTCTGCTCAGCTCTCAGTGACAGAATTCTCTATTCCAGGTGGCAGCCCGTGTGGCTCCGCCGTTCGACAGGAGGCCACATGGCAAAGGACGACAATCGTACCAAGGCGCTGAACGCGGCGCTGTCCCAGATCGAGCGCCAGTTCGGCAAGGGCGCCGTCATGCGCATGGGCGATGCCCCGCGTGTGGCCATCCCGTCGGTTTCCACCGGTTCTCTGGGGCTGGATATCGCACTCGGCATCGGTGGCCTGCCCTTCGGGCGCGTGGTCGAGATCTATGGCCCGGAATCCTCGGGCAAGACGACACTGACCCTCTCGGTCATCGCCCAGGCGCAGAAGCAGGGCAAGGTCTGTGCCTTCATCGATGCCGAGCACGCACTGGATCCGTCCTACGCCGAGAAGCTGGGCGTCAATCTGGACGAGATGCTGGTCTCCCAGCCGGACACCGGTGAGCAGGCGCTCGAGATCGTCGACATGCTGGTACGCTCCGGCGGTGTTGACGTCATCATCGTCGACTCCGTGGCGGCACTGACGCCGCGTGCCGAGATCGAAGGCGAGATGGGCGACTCTCACGTCGGCCTGCAGGCGCGTCTGATGTCCCAGGCACTGCGCAAGGTGACCGGTCACATCAAGAACGCCAACTGCATGGTGGTGTTCATCAACCAGATCCGCATGAAGATCGGCGTGATGTTCGGCAGCCCTGAAACCACGACTGGCGGTAACGCACTGAAGTTCTACTCCAGTGTGCGTCTGGATATCCGTCGCACCGGTTCCGTGAAGTCCGGTGATGAAGTCACCGGTAACGAGACCCGCGTCAAGGTCGTCAAGAACAAGGTCGCGCCGCCGTTCCGTCAGGCCGAGTTCCAGATTCTCTACGGCAAGGGCATCTATCACGCCGGTGAGGTGATCGACCTGGGTGTACAGTGTGGTCTGGTCGGCAAGTCTGGCGCCTGGTACAGCTATCAGGGCAGCAAGATCGGTCAGGGCAAGGCCAATTCCGCCCAGTACCTGGAAGACAATCCCGCCATCATGGAGGAGATTGAAACCCAGATCCGTGCCCAGTTGCTGGCAGCACCGGAAGCCAAGGAAGAGCCGAAAGAGACCGCGGCCGCCGAGAGTGAAGACGACCTGGATATCGATCTCGATTGAGGTTCGTCCAGAAGAAAGAGCAAGAGCGCCAGCCGCCAGGCTGGCGTCATCGCACCGTGTCGTTTCCGACCCGGTGAGATGATCCCAAGGCGCCCGCCCCGATGACTCGGAGGCGGGCGCCTTGCGTTCACGTCCATCGATGTCCTTCTGCTCAACCCCGGGGAGCATGACCATGCACGATGACAGCGCTGAAATGGGTGGGCCTGAGTATCAACCGCTCGACTCAGGCGCGATGACGCCGCAACGGCGTGCGCGCAATGATGCCATCGCGCGTCTGGCACGTCGCGAGCATAGCCGCCGCGAGCTGCACGACTATCTCAAGGAGCGTGACTACCTGCGGGCGGTCAGCGATGACGAGTTGGCACAGCGGCAAGCCGCGGGCGAGGAGGGCGCACAGGCGGCCTTGAGTCGCGATGAGGTCGAGCTGCTGATCGAGGAGGTGCTGGAGCGCATGGCCGAGGAGGGCCTGCAATCCGATGAGCGCTTTGCCGCCAGCTTCCTGCGGACGCGAGTGCTGCGCGGGCAGGGGCCGAGGCGTATCCAGCAGGAGCTGCGCCAGCGTGGTATCGATAGCGAGACGCTCAATGCCGTGATGCGTGCCGCCAGTGACCCGACGCCGGATGCCTTCGGTCATGTCGAGGCGGTGGATTTCTTCGAACTGGCGCGCGAGACGCTGGCCAGGCGCTTTTCCGGCCCCGGCGAGGGGCACAAGGAGCGCGCACGGCGCGAGCGCTTTCTGCTCCAGCGCGGCTTCGACTATGAGCAGCTGCGCTATGCCATGGAGTCCGCTTGGAGTGATGAGGGCGAAGAAGGCTAGCTGGCGGGCAACTGTTTGGCTCTCATGACGCGCAAACCGGCGCTTCAAGACATTTCCCCCCCTTTAGCTTGCGCGAACAGGCGTTATACTAGGTCGTCTTGCGACGGCACGGGGCAGGCGCCTTCTTTCATGCTTTTCATTGCACCTCCATGCATACCCACATGGATGAATATGCAGAAACCATGCGGAAGTCATGCAGAAGACCCCCGGAGCGTCTTTACGCACATCGCTACGGAACCTCTATGAAAAGCGCAGAAATCAGAAACGCCTTCCTGACCTATTTCGAGAAGCAGGGCCATACCATCGTTCCCACCAGCTCCCTGGTGCCGAACAACGACCCGACTCTGCTGTTCACCAACGCCGGCATGGTGCCCTTCAAGGATGTCTTCCTGGGCCGTGATCCGCGTGGCTACAGCCGTGCGACCTCCGCGCAGCGCTGCGTGCGCGCCGGTGGCAAGCACAATGATCTGGACAACGTCGGCTATACCGCCCGTCACCACACCTTCTTCGAGATGCTGGGCAACTTCAGCTTCGGCGACTACTTCAAGCGCGAAGCCATCCAGTTCGCCTGGAAGTTTCTGACCGAAGAACTCGGCCTGCCGAAGGAGAAGCTGTGGGTCACCGTGCACGTCAGCGATGACGAAGCCCGTGACATCTGGTTCAACGAGGTCGGCATCGATCAGAACCGCTTCTCGCGTCTCGACGAGGACAACTTCTGGCAGATGGGCGACACCGGCCCGTGCGGCCCGTCCTCCGAGATCTTCTATGACCACGGCGAAGATGTCGCCGGTGGCCCGCCGGGCAGCCCGGACGAAGATGGCGATCGCTACATCGAGATCTGGAACCTGGTCTTCATGCAGTTCGACCGTGACGCCGAGGGCACGCTGCACCCGCTGCCCAAGCCGTCCATCGATACCGGCATGGGCCTGGAGCGTGTCGCGGCCGTGATGCAGGGCGTGCACTCCAACTACGAGATCGACCTGTTCCAGAATCTGCTGGCCGCCGCGGCCGAGATCATCGGTCACGACAACATCGCCACGCCGTCACTGCGCGTGGTGGCTGACCACATCCGCTCGTGTGCCTTCCTGATCGCCGATGGCGTGCTGCCGTCCAACGAAGGCCGTGGCTACGTGCTGCGTCGCATCATCCGTCGCGCCGTGCGTCACGGCCACAAGCTGGGGGCGCGTGGCAGCTTCTTCTACAAGCTGGTCGCGGCTCTGGACAGCGAGATGGGCGATGCCTATCCGGAACTGCGCACCGCACGCGAGCAGATCGAACGTGTGCTGCTCAAGGAAGAGGAACAGTTCGCGCGTACGCTGGAACATGGCATGAAGCTTCTGGAAGAAGCCATCGCTGGCCTCGAGGGCAACACCCTCGACGGCGAGACCATCTTCAAGCTCTACGATACCTACGGCTTCCCCTATGACCTGACTGCCGACATCTGCCGCGAGCGCGAGCTGATCCTCGATGAGGCAGGTTTCCAGGCGGCCCTGGAAGCACAGCGTGATCGCGCCCGTGCGGCCAGCAACTTCGGCGGCGACTACTCCGCCAACCTGGTGCTGGAAGGCGAGACCGTCTTCACCGGTTACGACCAGCTGGAAGGGGAAGCCACCGTCACCTCGCTGTTCGACGCCGAAGGCAATGCCGTCGAGCAGCTCGAGGTGGACACCAAGGGCATCGTGGTGCTCGATACCACCCCGTTCTACGGCGAATCAGGTGGCCAGGCCGGTGACACCGGTTATCTGCATCTGGATGGCGGCCGCTTCCAGGTCAGCGATACCCAGAAGCAGACCGGCCATCACCTGCACCACGGTGTGCTGATCGAAGGCGCTCTCAAGGTCGGTGACAAGGTGCGTCCGCAGGTCGATGCCGAGCTGCGCGCGGCTTCCGTGCGCAACCACTCCGCCACGCACCTGCTGCACGAAGCGCTGCGTCTGGTGCTGGGTGAGCACGTTCAGCAGAAGGGCTCGCTGGTCACGGCCGAGCGTCTGCGCTTCGACTTCAGCCACTTTGAGGCGATGACGGCCGAGCAGCTGTCCGAGGTCGAGCGCATCGTCAACGCGCAGATCCTGGCCAACGCCGAGACCACCATCGAGTTCATGAGCCTCGATGAGGCCAAGGCGCGCGGCGCAGCGGCACTCTTCGATGCCAAGTATGGTGAGGAAGTCCGCGTGCTGACCATCGGTCAGGATGCCTTCTCCATCGAGCTGTGCGGCGGGACTCACGTCAAGCGCAGCGGCGACATCGGCCAGATGCACATTCTCGCCGAGACCGGCATCGCGTCCGGCGTGCGTCGTATCGAGGCCATCACCGGTCGCGCCGCGCGTGACTTCCTGCTCGCGCAGGAAGCGACTCTGGCTCGCCTCGGTGAGCGTCTCAAGGCCAAGCCGGAGCAGGTCGAGGAGCGCGTCGGCAGCCTGCTGGAGCGCAACCGCGGCCTCGAGAAGGAGCTTGAGCGCCTCAAGGCCAAGCTGGCCTCCGCTTCGGCCAGCGACATGCTCAGCGACATCGCCAATGTCCAGGGCATCAAGGTGCTGGCCAAGCAGGTCGAAGGCGTCTCCGGCAAGGAGCTGCGCGGCCTGATGGATGACCTCAAGTCCAAGCTCGGCTCCGGCATCCTGGTGCTCGGCGTCGCGGACGGTGACAAGGTCAGTCTGATCGCCGGTGTCACCGACGACCTGACCTCGCGCGTCAAGGCGGGTGACCTGGTGCGTCACGTGGCCGAGCAGGTCGGTGGCAAGGGTGGCGGTCGTGCTGACATGGCCCAGGCCGGTGGCAGTGACGCCGCCTCGCTTCCGGGCGCACTGGCCGGTGTGCCATCATGGGTAGACGCCCAGCTGGGCTGACAGTACAAGATGAAGGCCGGGCTCCTCTTGGGGAGACCCGGCCTCTTTTTGGGCTCACATGAGCTTCATGTGGGGACAACGCAAACGGACACGGATAACGGAAACGCACATGGCGCTATACGTTCAGAAGTTCGGAGGCACTTCGGTCGGCTCGGTGGAGCGGATCAAGGCCGTCGCCGAGAAGGTCAAGCGATTCCGCGATGAAGGCCATCAGATTGTCGTGGTCGTCTCTGCCATGAGTGGCGAGACCAACCGACTGATCGGTCTCGCCAGCGAGATCAATGATGACCCGACACCGCGCGAGATGGACATGCTGGTCTCCACTGGCGAGCAGGTCACCATTTCCCTGCTGGCCATGGCGCTGCAGAAGATCGGCGTCGACGCGACCTCCTACACAGGGGCGCAGGTGGGAATCCGCACCGATAGCGCGCACACCAAGGCGCGTATCCAGCACATCGATACCGATGACCTGCGTGAAGACCTCGACGATGGCAAGGTGGTCGTGGTGGCAGGCTTCCAGGGTGTCGATGAAGAGGGCAACATCACGACGCTGGGTCGTGGTGGCTCTGACACCACCGGTGTCGCGCTGGCTGCCGCACTGAAGGCGGATGAGTGCCAGATCTACACCGATGTCGATGGTGTCTATACCACTGACCCGCGCGTGTGCTCCAAGGCACGTCGTCTGGAAACGGTGACCGTCGAGGAAATGCTGGAAATGGCGAGCCTGGGCTCCAAGATCCTGCAGATCCGTTCGGTGGAATTCGCCGGCAAGTACAATGTTCCCCTGCGTGTGCTGTCTTCCTTCGAGGATGGCCCGGGTACCCTGATCGTCGCTGAGGAAGAAGACAACATGGAAGAACCGCTGATCTCCGGCATCGCCTTCAATGTCAACGAAGCCAAGCTGACTCTGCTCAACACGCCGGATATCCCGGGTGTCGCTTCCAAGATTCTGGGCCCGATCGCCGATTCCAACATCGAAATCGACATGATCGTCCAGAACGTCTCTCCGGACGGCAATACCACTGACTTCTCCTTCACCGTCGCCAAGACCGACTTCAAGGCGACCCAGCGCATCCTGACCGAGACGGTGATTCCGTCCGTCGGTGGTGGCGAGATGCGCGGTGATGACAACATCGCCAAGGTCTCGCTGGTCGGTGTCGGCATGCGTTCTCACGCCGGTGTCGCCTCCAAGATGTTCCGCGTACTGGCGGAAGAAGGCATCAATATCCGCATGGTCTCCACTTCAGAGATCAAGATTTCCGTCCTGATCGACGAGAAATTCATGGAGCTGGCGGTTCGCTCCCTGCACACCGCTTTCGGGCTGGATGCAGAAGCGATCAGCGACGAGACTGCCTGAGTCTCACCACGGAGCGTGCAGCAAGGAAGTCGTAAAGACACCGACAATCAATGACTTGCCCAAGTCGTGAAGCGTCGGTGCCCAGACCGGGGATATTGGTCTGGCAGACGTGCGGCACGTGAAGTCGATAGCGCCCGATGCATTTTCTGTCATTCTTCTGAATGTCAGTCTGTGCATCGGGCGCTTTCATTCAACGTGTCTATCGGGTGTGATGAAGGTATGGCATTGGCCGTCGGAGCATGCATAGCGCATAATTCGAGCTTCATGCATCAGGGTGGTCGACTTGTCCCGGTCGATCGCCGCCTCCACATCCCGTTGAAGTCCCAGCTGTTTTGAATTTCTGACAAGGAGATCAGTCATGCTCATCCTGACCCGTAGAGTGGGTGAAACTCTGATGATCGGAGACGACATCACTGTCACCGTTCTCGGAGTGAAAGGTAATCAGGTGCGTATCGGTGTGAACGCGCCCAAGGACGTTGCCGTCCATCGAGAAGAGATCTATCAGCGCATCCAGCGTGAGAAAGAAGACAATGGCGATGCCATCGCCTGACGGCATGCTGCGCCTGCACGTCGCACAACCCTGCACGACCCGATGAACGCCAGCCATTGTCCCCATGGCTGGCGTTCGCGTGTGTGGGCCTGGCGCAGGCGAGGGTGGCCCGCCTAGCTCATGAACAACGGCGTACTTACCTCCATGAGCAGCGGCTCATGCGGGGTGATGAGAGGGTGGCTTGTTCAAGTCTGTGTTCCGTAAGGGAAAAATTTGGCTTTTTTCTCAAAAAGGGGGAGACAAGTCGATTCTGGTTCGGTAATATGCCCGCTCCCTCGAACGAGACGCGACGACAGGCTAGCCATCGTCATGTTCTGGTTCATGCGGGGAGATTGCTTGGGGGCGCGCAGCCTCGAGCCTGTTGTCGAGTGGTGATGAGATGTTCAGCATCGAAGCCAAAAAATCGACACAGGGGCTGGACAAAGCCCAATCAAATGAGTAAGATATGCGCCGTACCTGATGAGGAGAGGTGGCCGAGTGGCTGAAGGCGCTCCCCTGCTAAGGGAGTATAGGGTTTATAGCCCTATCGAGGGTTCGAATCCCTCTCTCTCCGCCATTAGGTACAAATGCAGTAAGATGCGCCCTTAGCTCAGCTGGATAGAGTACCTGACTACGAATCAGGCGGTCGGAGGTTCGAATCCTCCAGGGCGCGCCACTGCAACGAAAGACATGAAGTTGGAAAGACGCAGTACTCGCACGATAAAGCCCTGAAGTCATTTGAAATGCTCAGGCCACAGATTTCAAGGTTTATGCGCCCTTAGCTCAGCTGGATAGAGTACCTGACTACGAATCAGGCGGTCGGAGGTTCGAATCCTCCAGGGCGCGCCAATTGAAAAACCCGCTTCACTGAAGCGGGTTTTTCTTCGTCTGAAGAAAAGTCAGGCAATGAAAGAAGCCAGGCTTTGAGGCCAGGTCCTGAAACAAGGCTCTGAAGCAAGTCTATGAGGCAAGGTCAGCGCCGAGTGATCGCCGCCTGCACGGCCCCGATCCCCGCATTGCTGACGATCTGAGTGTTCTACCGCTTTCATTGACTGTGATGTCACGCCTTCGGGCGGACGATCGCCAGGGCGCCCTTTTCGCGAGGGGCGCCCTTTTTTTGGTTCGCTGATCGAGGCCGCGACCGGATCGGGTGTTGGCCGGTGCTGATATTCAGGTGCAGGCTCAGGCCAGGGTGTTCACGGCTTCCGTTTCTGATGCCTGGGTCGATTCCGATGTCTGAGGCGATTCTGGTACCTGAGCCGGTTCCGGCATGCGAGTCACTGAGGTGAGAAGACTCGGCGCCAGCTCCAGCGCAGTGCCGGCCACCAGGCCGGTGAAGAACTCGGCACGCCCCTTGTGGCGCTTGATGGCCTGGAAACGGCTTTCGGCTTCCGCGTTGCCGCTCTGGCGCATCATGTTCATCCACTGCTTGAGCAGCGGCACCATCACCTTGTCGGGGAGGTGAGCGCAGCGCTCAGCATGGGAGAGCAGCACCTGCGCACGCTGCGTCCAGTCCGTCTCGGGCAGCAGCTCTCCGGTCGCCTGCCAATGCTTGATGCGCGCCGCCAGGAAGGGGTCAGCCAGGGCGGCACGCCCCAGCATGACATCGCGACAGCCGGACAGGGAGCGCGCCCGCCAGTAGCAGTGCATATCCCAGATATCGCCATTGGCGACCACCGGAATGGAGAGCTCAGAGGTGATCTTGCCGATCCATTCCCAGTGCGCCGGCGGGCGATAGCCTTCCTGTTTGGTACGCCCATGTACCACCAGCTGAGTCGCGCCGCCTGCCTCGGCCGCCTGAGCGCAGGCCAGCGCCAGGCGCCGATCATTGAAGCCGAGACGAATCTTGGCGGTGACCGGTACGCCCGTCCCCTCGAGTGCCTTGCGCACGCCTTCCACCGCGCGGAAGACGCGTTCCGGCGAGCGTAGCAGTGCCGCGCCACCATCATGTCGGTTGACGGTCTTGGCCGGGCAGCCGAAATTGATATCGACGCTTGGCGCACCCAGACGCGCAGCGACCCGGGCATTGATGCCCAGTGCCTCGGGGTCGGCCCCCAGCAGCTGCAGGGCGAC
This sequence comes from Cobetia sp. Ld8, assembly GCF_045066615.1. NCBI lineage: Bacteria > Pseudomonadati > Pseudomonadota > Gammaproteobacteria > Oceanospirillales > Halomonadaceae > Cobetia > Cobetia sp. Ld8. The sequence goes on from NZ_JBISHF010000005.1 coordinate 206,602, forward strand.
CGGGGTCTCGTGTCGTGTTCGTGCCGTCTGTGTCGGGGGGGCGTCGAGCAGCTCCGGACAGATGCGCTTGAAGACGCGCGGCGGTAACTTGACGTGGGTCACGCGCACGAATTCCGTCACGCACCAGTCGTAGCCGCCAAGGCCGGTGAGACATTCGCGCGTGATGTCATCTATCACGCCTTCCATCGGCGCGATGCCGATGCGGCCGGCCCGCGCGAGGGCCTGTGGGGTCAACGATGGTGTCATTGCAATTGCCGTGGAATCAGGCACTTTAGAGCGACCAACAAGCATTGAATGCAGCTGCATGGGCATACCGACAGAGGCTATCGGCGGCGGAGCCTATCCGTCGTGCCGTGTCCGGCGTGACCGAAGACATTGGCGTTCAGCGCAGGCGCTGCGCCGTAGTGCGGCTCGATAACGAGAAAGACTCGAGGACACTGGCATGCAAGAGAATGATCTGCTCGGTGAAGGCTTGAACCTGATGGTGTTCGGGATGGGGTTCGTGTTCGTGTTTCTAAGTCTGCTGGTGGTCGCCATGATGGCGATGGCCAGGCTGGTGGATCGCTTCGCGCCTGCACCAGTGCCCGCTGCGCCAGGTGCTGCGCGGGCGCCGGCTGCCCCGGCCCCTGCGGCAGAGGACGACAGCGAACTGACGGCCGTCATGGCCGCGGCGATTCACCGCTTCCGGCAGGACCAGCACAAGCACTGACGCTTTCGCGGCTTCGCCGTTAGCGTCTGGGCTCTGCCGAGCGTCTGACCACTGCCGAGAGTAGCAGGCGGCGATTCTATCACGAGCAGTACGGTGGGTAGACCTCCCCCCGAGTGCAATATTCTGTGTTGCAGGCTGACGCAACAGGCTGCCTGCAGCGCGTGCAGAACTCGATATCCACAATATAAAGAACAAGGGATCACTCATGGACAAGCAACCGCTGGGCATCACGGATGTGGTACTGCGCGACGCGCATCAGTCATTGCTGGCCACGCGCATGCGCCTCGATGACATGCTGCCGATCGCCGCCAAGCTGGACGACATCGGCTTCTGGTCGCTGGAGAGCTGGGGCGGCGCGACCTTCGACGCCTGCATTCGCTACCTGGGCGAAGACCCCTGGGCGCGCATTCGTGCCCTGAAGGAAGCGATGCCCAAGACCCAGCAGCAGATGCTGCTGCGCGCCCAGAACCTGCTCGGCTATCGTCATTACGCCGATGATGTGGTGGATACCTTCGTCAAGCGTGCCGCGACCAGCGGTGTCGATGTCTTCCGTGTCTTCGATGCCATGAATGACCCGCGCAACCTAGAGCGTCCGCTCAAGGCGGTGCTGGATCAGGGCAAGCATGCCCAGGGCACCATCTCCTACACCGTGAGCCCCGTGCACACCCTGGAGATGTGGGTCGAGCTGGCGCAGAAGATCGAGTCCATGGGTGCCCAGTCACTGGCGATCAAGGACATGGCAGGCCTGCTGACCCCGTACACCGCCTTTGAACTGGTCTCGCGCCTCAAGGCGAGCCTGTCGATCCCGATCCACATGCAGTGCCACGCCACCACCGGGCTTTCCACCGCCACGGCCCTCAAGGCCATCGAGGCGGGCATCGACAACGTCGACACCTCCATCTCTTCCATGTCGATGACCTACGGCCATAGCCCGACGGAATCCGTGGTCGCGATGCTGGCGGGGACCGAGCGCGATACCGGGCTCGATCTCGAGAAGCTCGAGGATATCGCCGGCTATTTCCGCGAAGTGCGCAAGAAGTACTCGGCCTTCGAGGGCAGTCTGCGCGGTATCGACTCGCGCATCCTGGTCGCGCAGGTGCCGGGTGGCATGCTCACCAACATGGAAAGCCAGCTCAAGGAGCAGGGCGCCGGTGACAAGCTGGATGACGTGCTCGCCGAGATTCCGCGGGTGCGCAAGGACCTGGGCTATATCCCGCTGGTGACCCCGACCTCACAGATCGTCGGCACCCAGTCGGTGATGAACGTGATGATGGGCGAGCGCTACAAGTCGATCTCCAAGGAAGTGCAGGCGCTGCTCAAGGGCGAATATGGCGCGGCACCGGCGCCCTTCGACAGCGAGCTTCAGTCCCGCGTGCTGGAAGGCGGCGAGCCGATCACCTGCCGCCCGGCCGACAACCTGACGCCGGAGATGGAGCGTCTGCGTGAGGAGCTCAAGGGCAAGGCCAGTGAAGAGGGCGTCACGCTGGAAGGCGGCGAGCGCGAGACCGATGACGTGCTGACCTACGCGCTGTTCCCGCAGATCGGCCTCAAGTTCCTGCGCAACCGTGGCAACCCGGATGCCTTCGAGCCCGCCCCGCAGGCTGTCGATGACAAGGCGTCCAAGGCTGCCGCAGCGCCGGTCTCCAGTGCTCCAGCCGTCAGTGCTCCAGCCGCGTCCAGCGGTCCACAGACCTACACCCTGAACGTCAACGGCAAGCAGTATGTGGTCGAGGTCGCCGAAGGCGGAGACATCACCCAGGTGCAGGCCAGCGAGCCAGCGGCGCCTGCTCCGGCAGCCGCAGCGGCGGCACCTGCCGCACAGGCCGCCTCCGGTGAGCCGGTGAGTGCGCCGCTGGCGGGCAACATCTTCAAGGTCAATGTCAGTGTCGGTGACAGCGTGGCCGAAGGGGATGTGGTCATCATCCTCGAGGCGATGAAGATGGAGACCGAGATCCGTGCCCACCAGGCCGGTACCGTCTCCGCGGTGAAGGTCAAGGAAGGCGACAGTGTCAGTGTCGGCGACGTTCTGATCACCCTCTGAGCCGGTGTGTCCGGCCCGTCGTCATGCGCGGCGGGCCGGTCGGTGATGCTCCTCTGCAAGGCGACACGACATGGACAAGATACTCAACCTCTGGCACGGCTCGGGGCTCTACAACATGAGCTTCGGCCAGCTGGCGATGATCGTCATCGGCCTTGGCCTGCTTTATCTGGCGATCCGCAAGAACTTCGAACCCCTGCTGCTGGTGCCGATCGGCTTCGGCGGCATTCTGGCCAACATCCCGGAAGCGGGGCTGGCGCTGTCTGCAGCCGAGCAGGCGGCCCATCTCGGCAAGCCGGAGCTGCTGGCTGCGATGGCCAATCTGCTCAACGTCAACATCGCCAGCCTGCCGCTGGATGAGGCACGCCACGCGGTGGAGCAGGCGCTGCATGGCGAGATTCCCGCCGCGCTCAAGCAGCAGGCCAGCAACATGGCGCTGGATGGCGGCTTCTCCAACGGCATGCTCTACAGCTTCTACAGCGTGGCGATCGCCTCCGGCATCGCGCCGCTGGTGATCTTCATGGGCGTGGGCGCGATGACGGACTTCGGCCCGCTGCTGGCCAATCCCAAGACCCTGTTCCTCGGCGCGGCGGCGCAGTTCGGCATCTTCGCGACCTTGCTGGGCGCGGTGGCGTTGACCTCGATGGGCCTGATGGACTTCAGCCTGCAGCAGTCGGCGGCCATCGGCATCATCGGTGGTGCGGACGGTCCGACTTCCATCTATGTCGCCAGCCTGTTGGCGCCGGAGCTGCTGGGCGCGATCGCCGTGGCGTCCTACTCCTACATGGCACTGGTGCCGATGATCCAGCCGCCGATCATGCGCGCGCTGACCACCGCCAAGGAACGCAGCCTGGTCATGACCCAGCTGCGGCCGGTGTCCAAGACCGAGAAGATCCTGTTCCCGCTGGTGCTGCTGATCATGGTGGCGATGCTGCTGCCGGACGCCGCACCGCTGCTGGGCATGTTCTGCTTCGGTAACCTGATGCGCGAGTGTGGTGTGGTGGAGCGTCTGTCGGATACCGCTCAGAACGCACTGATCAACATCACCACCATCTTCCTGGGACTGTCAGTGGGCTCCAAGCTGCAGGCCGACAAGTTCTTGGCGGTGGAGACGCTGGGCATTCTGGCCCTCGGCGTGGTCGCCTTCGGTATCGGCACGGCCTGCGGGGTACTGATGGCCAAGCTGATGAACAAGGTCTCCAAGACACCGATCAATCCGCTGATCGGGTCGGCCGGTGTCTCGGCGGTGCCGATGGCGGCACGTGTCTCCAACAAGGTCGGGCTCGAGTACAACCCGCACAACTTCCTGCTGATGCATGCCATGGGGCCGAACGTGGCCGGTGTGATCGGCTCGGCGGTTGCCGCGGGGGTGATGATCAAGTACCTCGGCTGATCGTCTTTGCAGCACTGATACGACAACGCCCGCCATGGCTACCATGGCGGGCGTTGTCGTATCTCGGGCCTTCATCAGCGGCGCTTTATCTTGTCTCGGCCGAGGGATTTGAGGGCGTGGCAGAGACGGTGCGCTGATTCGGCTGCATGCGCGTATGCGGGTCGTGGACGGCCTGCCAGAGGCTTAGCAGGGCGGCGCGATCGACAGGCCGGCTGGGCAGCCGCTGGCTGTCCTCGAGCCCTTGCCATTTTCCCGCGGCGTTCTGGCGTGCGAGGGCAAAGCGGAAGGGGCGGTAGCCGGGTGAGCCCAGGCGTGTATCGGTCACTGCCAGCAGCGTCTCACCTTCCGGGGTCTGCTCACGGCTCGCGCGCAGATAGGGCGCCGCGAACCAGCGCAGACGCTGGCCGTCCTCCAGCTTCGCGACCTCGCCATCCAGCGTCGGATGGCGCGGAAAATCACGGCGTGCGAGAGACGCCAGCTGCGCGTCGGAGTCGAACACGCTGACCATCCACTCGTGATCCGCCTGCGGCGTGGTTGCGCTGACACGCCACAGCAGGCTGTTGAAGGGAGTCGGCTGCACCATACGCGGGGCGTCGGCGAAGCCTTGGCTGGCCAGCAGCGGCGCCACGCGATGTTCGACCCAGCTCTTGGCGGCCAGTCCCCAACCCAGATAGAGGCTCGAGAGCATGAGGCCCGCGCTCAACAGGTGCCCGGCGCGACCACGAATCGCCACCCACAGGCCAGTGATCAGCAGCGGCAGGGTGTAGAGCGGGTCGATGATGAAGACGCTGGCCAGGCTGATGGGGCGGCTGGGCCACGGCCACAGCAGCTGGGTGCCATAGGTGGTGAAGCTGTCCAGCAGCGGGTGGGTGACCAGGCACAGCACGCAGTAGGCGATCAGCCGCCCACGGCCGAGGCTCGCCAGACGTGGCAGGCGCGCCAGCAGCCAGCCGAGCACGATGCCCAAAAGCGCCAGCACCGGCAGGGAATGGCTGAAGCCGCGGTGATGGGTGTAATTGGCGACCGCGTCGCCGTAGTCGATCATCACGTCGAGGTCGGGCAGGGTGCCGAGCGCCGCGCCGCCGAGCAGTGCATAGCGGATGGCCGCGCCGCGTTTCGGGCTGGGCAGGCGGCGAATGGCCGGCGCCATGACGGCGCCGCCAACGACGGCCCCGAGGCAGATCTGGGTAAGGGAGTCCATGCGTGGGCTACCTGTGAGGAAGAAGAGAGCGGGAGGCGTGGGAGCAGGCGTCAGTCATCTGCACGGATCGCCGCCAGGGCGCCCGGCTCGGCCCAGCGCGGGCCGGCATCCAGCACGCGTGCCTGCACCGGACAGTCATCACGATGACAGCCGGGCAGATAGCCGCAGCTCATCAGCAGCTCGTTGACGATCTCGGGGCCGGTGAAGCGGAAGGTCTTCTTGAACAGCTTGATCCAGGCTGACAGCTGTTGTGGATGGTGGGCATCCAGCCAGGCACTGAAGCTGCCGTGGGAGTCCTTGAGCTGCATCACCACGCCTGCGTTGTGGATCACGGCATTGATCTTGAGTCGGTTGCGAATGATGCCGGCATTGCTGAGCAGGCGCGCGCGGTCCTCGTCCCCGTAGGCGGCGATGCGCGCGATATCGTAATCCTCGAAGGCCTCGCGGAAGGCCGCGCGCTTCTTGAGCACCGTCAGCCAGGAGAGGCCGGCCTGATTGATCTCGAGCACGAAGCGTTCGAACAGCACCCGGTCATCGCTGACCGGAAAGCCGTATTCATGATCATGATATGGGCCATGAATCGGGTGCTGGGGAGCATTCTCGCAATAGGTGCTGGCGGTGACGACGTCGGCCATCAGTCCTCCTGTACCGCGAAGCGGCCGCTGCCGAGAAAGACGATGGCCAGGGCGCTGGCGAGGAAGAAGCCTTGCAGCTCCAGCGCCCAGCCGCCGGAGGGCGACAGGCTCAACAGCTGGCCCATGTGCGCCACGGCAAAGGCGAACAGCATGTTGGCGACCACGATCAGTCCGGCGATGCGCGAGTGCACGCCGAGCACCAGCATGATGGGCGCGATGATCTCGCCGATGTAGACGCCATAGGCCACCACACCCGGGATGCCCAGATTCTCGAGCTCGCCGGCGATCCAGCTCAGCGTGCCGCCATCACCGAGCAATTTCGAGAGGCCATGAAACAGCAACAGCAGGCCCAGCATCAGGCGCAGTATCAGCTTGCCGAGGTCGTCATTTTCGAGAAATTGCACGGTAGAGCTCCTTGCTCAGTAGTCGTCGGGCTTGCTCAGTAGTCGTCGGGCTTGCTCAGTAGTCGTCGGGCTTGCTCAGCGGTTGTCGGGCTTGCTCAGCGGTCGTCGGGATAGAAGGTTGTCTCAGGCGTTGGGGTTGTCCACCAGAATGCGCGAGAAGCGCACGATCTCGGCATTGCGGTTGGACCAGCCAAGACGCTCCCAGAAGCGATGAGCGTCATGGTTGTCGTGCAGGGTATCCAGATGCACCTTGTCGATGCCTTCGCAGGCCAGGGCCGCCAGACAGCGGTCGACCAGCGTGCTGGCGATGCCCTGGCCACGCATGTCCGGCGCCGTCATCACATGCTGAAGATAGCCGCGCTTGCCGTCATGGCCCGCCATGGCGCAGCCGACCAGGCGCTCATCGAGAAAGGCCAGGTGGCTCATGCCGGGGTTGCGCGCCAGATAGCGGGCGACAGGGGCATGGCGGTCGGCATCGCGGATGACCACGCCCGGGGTCGCCTCCATCATGGCGATGAAGGCAGGGTGGTCTTCCGGTGTCATCGGGCGATAGGTCAAGGTTGGCATCGTGTGTCCTGGCAAACGGCGGTCGTCGGGGATGCCATATCCTATCAGTCCCGCGGGATATCGAAATGCCCCGGCTGCGCCGCGACACGTGCCAGCCACGCCTGAATGGCGGGATAGTCATCCAGCGCGAAGCCGCCTTCATCGGCAACATGCGTATAAGCATAAAGGGAAATATCGGCAATCGTGAATCGGTCCCCGACCAGCCAGTCATGCTCGGCGAGATGGTGCTCCATCACGCGCAGGGCGCGCTTGCCGCCATCCTGCTTGGCGGCGTACTCGGCGCGGCGTTCATCGGGGAGACCGAGGTAGCGATTGATGAAGCGGGCGGTGGCGATGTACGGCTCATGGCTGTACTGCTCGAAGAACTGCCACTGCAGCACCTTGGCGCGCAGGAAGGGGTCACTCGGCAGATAGTCACTGCCATCGGCGAGGTAATTCAGGATGGCGTTCGACTCTGACAGCGTCTCGCCGCGATGCAGCTCCAGCAGCGGAATCTTGCCATTGACGTTGCGGGTCAGGAATTCCGGCGTGCGGGTGTCGCCGGCCAGAATGTCGACCTCGATGTAGTGATGATGGCGTTCGAGCAGGTGCAGCAGCAGCTCGACCTTGTAGCAGTTGCCGGAGCGGCGATCACCGTAGAGTGTCAGCATGCAGGGAGCGTCCTGTGCGAGCGTGGAATTGGCGTCTCGACAGTCTAACCAACCTCGCCTGCATGAACAGTGATTATTCGAACAGTGTTCGACGCTCCGGTGTCATTCGCGTGCTCCAGGCGCAGGCTGTGGATCAGCCGAGGATCATCACCACGCAGGAAGCGGTCAGTACGCCCATCACGCGGTTGAAGATCTTCCAGGCACGCTCGGTATTCAACAGGCGCCCGATGGCCGTTCCGAAGCCCGCCCACAGCGAGATGCACGGCAGCGCGACCAGTTCCGCGAAGCCTGCCAGCAATACGGCGTTGAGCAGTGCCGGGCCTTCCTCGGGCAGAAAGCTTGCCATCAGCGCCATGCCCATCACCCAGGCCTTGGGGTTGGCGAACTGGAACAGGCACGCCGCGAGGAAGGTCATCGGACGCGCATCCTGCTGGCTGGCGAAGTCAGGGGGCGGGGCGGTGGCGATCTTCCAGGCCAGGTAGAGCAGGTAGGCACTGCCCAGCGCCTTCAGCAGCGTCTGCACGATGGGATATCGCTCGAAGACCAGCCCCAGCCCCAGCGCGATGGCGATGAACAGCACCAGGCAGCCGATCAGGATGCCGAAGATATGCGGCAGGGTGCGCCAGTAACCATAGTTGGCCCCCGAGGCCGTCAACATCACGTTGTTGGGGCCGGGCGTCAGGGTCATCGACAGCATGAACAGCGTGGCGGGGGCCAGAAAGGCGAGGGATTCCATGGGTGTCCTTCAGCGTGGTGGGCGTTGTCGAGATGGCGTGTCTAATTGTATGGGTTCAATTTTCGATGCCGGCATATTCCCGTGTTTTGTGGCTTGTTGGCGGCATGTTTTGAGCATAATCTGATGACAATTACCGTCAATAGGTTTTTTGTCACCATGACAATATGGATTCCGACCCTGGACCCCGCCATGCCGCGTTACCGTGCGCTGGCGGAGGCCATCCGCCTCGATATCGCCGCGGGCCAACTCAAGGAAGGCGAGCGACTGCCGCCTCAACGGCGGCTGGCGGATGCGCTGGGCGTGACCATCGGCACGGTGACGCGAGGCTACGCCGAGGCCGAGCGGAGTGGCCTGGTGTCGGCGCGTGTCGGGAGCGGCACCTACATCAACGGCGCCACCCGGAGCGCGCATGGATCCTTCAGAAGCTTCGGGCATGCTCTGCGTGCCAGCAAGGCCTATGGATTGGCGCCAGAACAGGAGGGAGCGCTGCCGGCGGCATCCGGCGTGATCGATCTCACCATGAGCCTGCCACCGCCTCACCCCGCGCGGCAGCAGGGAATGGCGGCGGCGCTGGCCGCGATCAGCCAGTCACCCGAGGCCTTGCTGCGCAGTGTCGAGTATCAGAATGAATTCGGCGACGGCAGCCACCGTCAGTTGCTGGCGAGCTGGATGGGCGAGCTCGGCATGCCGGTCGACCCCGAGGAGCTGATGCTGACCCAGGGCGGCCAGAATGGCATCACGCTGGCGTTGTCGGCACTGCTGGCACCCGGGGATGCCGTGGTTACCGGCGCACTGACCTATCCCGGCTTGATCGTCGCCAGCGCCGAACGTGGCCTCAAGCTGTTGCGGGTGCCGCTGGACAAGGACGGCATGGATGTCGAGGCGCTGGCGCGGCTGTGTCGTCAGCAGGCGCCCAGAATGGTCTATGTGATGGCCGAGCAGAACAATCCGGGCGCGGCGCAGTTGTCTCATACACGGCGCGAGGCCCTGGTCGCCCTCGCACGCCAACATGACTTCTGGATTCTGGAAGATGGGGTGCAATATCTGCCCGACGAGGAGTGCGGCACGCGGCTCTATCAGATGGCGCCGGAGCGCACCCTGTATGTCTTCAGTACCTCCAAGTTGCTGGCCGGCGGCCTGCGCCTGGGCGTATTGCGAGCGCCGGTGGAGGTACTGACCCGCATCGGCGCAGTGCTGCGCAGCCACAGCTGGATGGTGGCGCCGCTGTTGATGGAGACGGTCTGTGCCTGGCTGACCAGCGGCAACGCGAGACAGCTGGTGGAGTGGCAGATGGAGGAGATGCGCGCGCGCCAGCGACTGGCCCGCACGCTGCTGGCGGAGTGGTCGCCGGCGGCGCGGCCGTCCTCGTTCGATCTGTGGCTCGAGTTGCCCGAAGGGCAGCGCAGTCAGGCGATGGTCGCGTCATTGGCCGAGCGGGGGGTGCACGTCACCAGCGCCGAGCCCTTCTGTGTCGGCAATGAGCCTCCACCGCAGGCCATCCGGCTGTGCCTGAGCGCCGCCGAGAGCCGTGAGGCGCTGACCCACGCGCTGGAAATCGTGCGCGAGCAGCTGCAGGCGCCGCCTGCGCTGCGCCCCATGACGCTCTAGCACATCGCCGCTCTCACTCCCGGCGGGTGCCGGACTCCTGCGCCAATCTGGCCTGCTTGAGCGGCACGCCCCAGCGATAGCCGCCGAGCCCGCCATCGCCGCGTACCACACGATGGCAAGGCGTCAGCAGAGCCAGCGGATTGGCACCACAGGCATTGGCGACGGCGCGGCTGGCGGTCGGCCGCTCGAGCGCCTCGGCCAGCTGGCGGTAGGTAAGGGTATCGCCACTCATGGTGGCGTTGAGCTGCTGCCAGACGCTCAATTGAAAGGCGGTGCCACGCACATCCAGCGGCAGTTCGAGCAGCAGCGCATGGCTGGTCTCCGGTTGCTCACACAGCGCGAGCAACCGTGCCCCCAGTGAGGCATGCAGCAGGCGACTGGCCGCGTGACCGCTGCCGTCCTGCTCGTCTGCCTCCATCTGCTGCCAATTGGCTTTGGGCAGACGTGCTTCCAGCGCCTGCTGGCCCGCCTCACGACTGTCGCTGAGCTGAATGACGACCACGCCACGCGCGCTGAGTCCTGCGCTCAGCCAGCAGGACTGCTCCGGTATCCCGAAGCGACACGGCCAATGCAGGGCCAGCAGGTCTTCTCCCTTGCCGCCGGAGCGGCGGGCACTGGGCGTGATGCCGTCCCTGCGCGCATAGGCGCGACTGCTGGAACGATAGCCGGCGGCGATGATCGCCTCGGTCACGCCATGGCCTTCCTCCAGCAGCGCATGGAACTGCATCTGGCGCAGACCCGCCGAGTACTCGGAAGGTGACAGGCCCAGCAGCGCCGTGAAGCGGCGCTGAAGATGCGAGGCACTTATCCCGTGCTCCGCCGCCAGGCTTGCGAGTGTCGGGGTGGGCTCGCCTGCGGCGACGGCCCGCTCCAGCTGCCGACATACCGCCAGCGGCCAGGGCGAGGCGGGGGCTGAGACAGTATCTGCAGGTGTCGAGCGGGCGGCAGTGGAGGTGTGTGAAAGTGGGGCGTTCGATTCCGGCATCATCGGTGCTCCAGGCGTGGCCCTGACGGGATGGCGGGTCTGCTTGTCGGCGTGAGGGCGATCAGGCTTGTCGGGCTGCTCAGGATGACAGCGCCGACAGGCGCGCATGCCCGCGGCTCGCGCCGCGTGGCAATCGGCAAACAGGCGCAGGTTGTCGCGGCGTGGCGCCGGGGATGGGCAGCCGATGCGACAGAAGATGCCAGTGGTGATCACGCCGTAGCGCAGCGCCTCCCCGGCGATCGGCTGGCGCGCCAGCAGACGCTGCCAGATGGCCTCATCGCACCCTTGAGCGTCGCCAGCGGCAGGTGGTGCCGTCATGCCTACCGCTGTCTTTTCGCCGGACACTGATGTCATCGTTCATCTCGCTGTGCAAGGTTCACGATCAGTATCGCCATCCGCTCGGGGCGGTGCACTCCGTATCTTGTGCTGACTGTCAGGATTGCGCTCGTAGCATTTGCCGGGAGTCGCTCAGAACTCGATGGATTCCTGGCGCTTCTCTTCTTCCTCGGCCTGCTTGCGCAGCTTCTTGCGGATGGCGGCCTTGTGGAAGCGCAGCTTCTGTTCCTGGGTTTCCAGGTTGAGTGGCGGCACCGGCACCGGCTGGCCGTTGGAATCGACCGCGACCATGGTCAGATAGCAGCTGTTGGTATGGCGAATCAGGCGACCTTGGATGGATTCGGCGACCACCTTGATGCCGATCTCCATCGAGGAGCGGCCGACGTGATTGACCGAGGCCAGGAAGGTCACCAGCTCGCCGACGTGGATCGGCTGCTTGAAGCGCACCTGGTCGACCGAGAGGGTGACGACGTAGCTGCCGCTGTAGCGACTGGCACAGGCGTAGGCGACTTCATCCAGCTTCTTGAGGATGGCGCCACCGTGCACCTTGCCACTGAAGTTGGCCATGTCGGGGGTCATCAGCTCGGTCATGATCAACTGATGCTGGCCGGGCAGAGCTTCGTTGAGGGCGGTCTGTTCTGGCTGGTTCTCGCTCATGGGGGCGTCCTTCAGGCACGGGCCTGTCAGGTGAGTGGGAGCTGTCAGGGGCTCTCAGGTGAAGCAATGGCTCTGGCATGCCGCGCAGAGAGGGATAATGGCTAGTCTGCGGGATTCGTGACGTCTTGGCACCCCGTGAGCGGCATATCAGCTATCTATAAACGACCTTGCCCCCACAGTCGCCTGTGGGGGCAAGGAGCTTGCGGGGTTATCGGTAAGGCTATCTGAATGGCTAGCTGACGCCGCCGTCAGGTGGGTATCAGAGCAGCGTCAGACCCAGCGAGATGATGATGCCGGTCACCAGCAGCTGCACCAGGCAGAAGCCCATGATGTCCTTGGCCTTGAGGCCGGCGATGGCGAGCACCGGCAATGCCCAGAAGGGCTGCAGCATGTTGGTCCAGGCATCGCCCCAGGCGACGGCCATGGCGACGCGTGACAGGTCGGCACCCAATGCCTGGGCGGCGGGAATCATGACCGGTGCTTGCACGGCCCACTGGCCGCCACCGGAGGGCACGAACAGATTGACGATGCCGGCACTGATGAAGGACCAGAACGGCAGGCTGTCGGCGGTGGCAATCGACACGAAGCCTTCGGACAGCGTGGCGGCCAGTCCCGACTGCACCATGATCGCCATGATGCCGGCGTAGAAGGGGAACTGGATGACGATGCCTGCGCCACCCTTGATGGCTTCATTCAGGCTGTCCAGCAGCTTGCGCGGCGTGCCATGCAGCACGATGGCCAGGAACAGGAAGCTGAAGTTGATCACGTTCAGGTTCAGTCCGCCGCCACGAATCACGAAGTGATCCACCAGCCAGGCGAGGCCGAACAGCCCGACGACCCAGGCGAGAATCGGCGAGTTCTCGAGACGCTCGGCGGGACGAGGCTGGTCGCTGATCTCGGTGTGCTTCTCCTCGAGCATGGCCGGGTCCACGTACACGCTTTCCTTCTCGAAGGGCATCATGGCGCGATTGACCAGCGGCATGATGATCAAGAGCGCCGCGACGATGGCGATATTGAAGAAGGCGAAGATGGTGTCCGAGGTGGGCACGATGCCGATGCTGTCCTCGGTGAAGTGGCCCGCGGTGGCGATGGTCAGCGGAATCGAGCCCGAGATGCCCGCATGCCAGATCACGAAACCGGAGTAGGCACTGGCGATCAGCAGGCGGTAATCGACCTTGATCATTTTGGCCAGCTGCTTGGCGAACAGTGCCCCGATGACCAGCCCAAAGCCCCAGTTGATCCAGCTGGCGATCAGCGACACGAAGGTGACCAGCATGATGGCGCTGCCGGGCGTTCTGGCCAGCGAGGCGATGCTGGCCAGGCCTTTCTTCACCGGCGGAGTGTTGGCGAGCATGAAGCCCGAGATCAACACCAGCAGCATCTGCATCGAGAAGGTCAGCAGATTCCAGAAGCCATCGCCCCAATAGCGCATCACCTCGGTGGGGGAGCGCTGTTCGATGAGCATGGCGGCTGCCGCTGCAACGACGGTCAGCAACAAGACGAAGATATAGGGGTCAGGCAGATAGCGCTCAACCAGCTTGACGGCTGGCCGTGATAGCGATTGCAGCATGTGAGAGTCCCTGTCGGCTTTTTATCAGTATGGGAAACGGGTTGGCACGCTCACATTAGTCCATTCACTATCAGGAGAATATCGCGCGATGGTCGAGTGGCACGCCAATGCTAGCGGCAAGCCTTTCAGCGCTGCATCAACCTGCTGGAGGCTTCAACTGGCATGGCATCAGCGCCAATGATGGCGGCGATGATGCAGGTAGTAGCCGCCGAGTACGGCAGAGCGCACGCTGGTGAACAGCAGGAAGGCCAGCCACAGTCCATGATTGCCGAAGCCTTCGAGAAGCGGCCACAGGCCGATGAAGGCCAGCAGGGATACCACCAGCGTATTGCGCATTTCACGCGTCGCCGTGGCACCGATGAAGATGCCGTCCAGCAGGTAGCTCCACACCGCGACCAGGGGCATGGCGACCATCCAGGGCAGATAGAGGGTGGCCAGCGTGCGCACTTCGGGAATGTCGGTCAGCAGGTGGATCAACGCCGGCCCGCAGAGCCAGAGCAGGCCGCTGGCCGCTGTCGCGGTGATCAAGGAGAAACGGGTTGCCGCCCCCACGCTGCGCGCGAAGCGTTGCCAGTCGTTCTGGCCGACGGCTCGCCCGACTTCTGACTCCGCCGCCTGGGCGAAGCCATCCAGTGCATAGGACGTCATCATCACGAACTGCAGCAGCACAGCATTGGCCGCCAGAACGTCATCGCCGAAGCTGGCACCCTGCGAGGTGAAATAGGCCGTCGCGCCCAGCAGGCACAGGGTGCGCACGAACAGATGCTGATTGACGCGAATCAGCGCGCCCCAGGCGGGGAGAGACAGCAGCGCTGCGCGATCACTGCGCCCCGGCATGCGTCTGAGCTGGCGGGCGACCAGCCACAGGCCCGTGGCCAGCGCACAGTAGTCGGCGATCACGCTGGCCAGCGCCACGCCATCGCTGGTCATGCCCAGCCCGGGCACGAAGGCCAGGTCGAGCAGGATGTTGACGCCATTGGTCAGCACGAGGATGCCGAGCGTGACGCGCGAATTCCCCAGCCCCAGGAACCAGCCCAGGATCACGTAGTTGATCAGCACCGCCGGTGCCGACCACAGACGGATGCTGGCGTAGTCATGGGCCAGGGCGCGCGTGGTCTCGCTGGCCTCCATCAGCGATAGCCCCAGGGTGATCAGCGGCGAGCCGGCGATGATCAACACCAGCCCGATGGCCAGCGCCAGCCCGATGCCCTGGCCCAGCAAGGTGCGCAGGCCATCGTGGTCTTCACGGCCATGGGCCTGTGCCGTCATGCCGGTCGTGCCCATGCGCAGAAATCCGAAGCCCCAGTACAGGAAGCTGAAGAGGACCGCGCCCAGCGTGACCGCGCCCAGATACACCGCATCCTCGAGATGCCCGACCACGGCGGTATCCACCAGCCCCAGCAACGGCACGGAAATGTTGGAAAGGATGATGGGCCAGGCCAGGCGCCACATATGGCGATCGGCGGAAGGCAGTGTGGCGGTCTTCAGGGAAGGGGCGGGCATGTTGGGTCCGAATGAGGGGTGAAGGTAACGTCAGCCGGGAGCGGTCGCGTTGATCAGGATAAGGCCTGGCAGGGCTGGGCGTAATGGCGCTGGAGCGCTAATCTAGTTCTGGTGACTTGATGGCAAGGCCTGCCATGCGCCAGCCGAGAGATCCACTGGCGCGAAGACTCATAACAGGGACGCATGGAGCGTCCGGACGCAAGGGAACTGACTATGAAACGCACGATTCTTCAGCGAAGCACGCGATTGCGCACTGGGCTTGCAGCAGCTGGCATGACGCTGGTGCTGGCGACGCCGGTGCAGGCCATCGAGCTGCCCAGCGAGCAGGGTGACGACACACCCAGCGCAGGCATGATGGTGGCCGATGCCCTTATCGGGCGTCCACTGTTGCTGGCCACGACCGTCGTCGGTGCTGCCATCTTTGTCGTGTCGGCTCCCTTCGCGGCCATGGGGCAGAATATCGATGAGACGGCGCGCGTACTGGTCGCGACCCCGGCGCAGGCGACCTTCGCTCGCTGCCTGGGTTGCAAGACCACGCGGGTCGATTGGGATTGAGGATGTCCTGATCGCGGCTGGTGAGCACGCGCCGCTCATGGCTGGACACGACAACGCCGACCTCGAGGGTCGGCGTTGTCGTGTCTGAAGGGCGGTGAAAGCGGCGGTCAGTGCGCGGGTTGCCTGGCGTGGCTATCGGCTGCGGGCGGCAGTGAGTTGAAGCACAGCACGCGTTTGCGTCCGGCGCGTTTCGCCTGGTAGAGCGCATTGTCGGCCATGTTGAACAGCGCGTCGGTGGCCTGGCTGTCATGCGGCGCGTTGGCGACCCCGGCGGAGAAGCTCAAGCCGGTCAGCGGCCCCAGGGTCTCATGCTCGAAGACTTCTTCGTGGAAGGCTTCGAGAATGGCCTCGACGCGTGCGCGTGACACCGCTGCACTGGCACCGGGGATCAGGATCACGAACTCCTCGCCACCGTAGCGACAGGCTTCATCGGAGCTGCGCAGCGACTCACGTATCAGATTGGCCAGACGCGTGAGGACCTGATCGCCCATCTCGTGGCCGTAGGTATCGTTGACCTGCTTGAAGTGGTCGAGATCCAGCACCACCAGGGACAGCGGGTTGCCGATGCTAGCCTCGGCCAGTTTCTGGGGCAGCACCTCATCGAGGTGACGACGATTGAAGAGGCGCGTCAGCGTATCCTTGCGCGCCTCATGTGCCAGACCCCGCTTCAGCTGCAGGTCGGCCAGTGCCAGCATCACCAGGTGGCTGACATCTTCCGCCAGGGGCTGCAGGCGCTCCAGGCTGTCCTCTTCCGGCGGGATCAGCAGCACGAATTCCCCCACCTGGCCATCCCCGACCGTCAGCGTCTGCTTGAGGTGACGAGCGTCGGTGGGCGGTGACCCCCAGTTGATATGCATCGTCTGATTGATGTCATTCGGGTCATGCAGGGTCACGTTGCCTTCGCAGCCGGCGAACAGGCTGGGCAGACGAACATTGAGCTGGGTGATGATCTCATCGAGCTGGGAGCAGGTCAGCAGGCATTCCGCGAGGTGATGGATCTGGCTGCGGCTCTCGGAGAGTCGCGACAGCTTGAGGTTGGCGGCCTGCAGGTCGCGCTGGGCACGCTTGCGGTCGGTGATGTCGTGAACGATGGAGAACAGCAGGGTGCGGCCGTTCAGGTCCACCGGGCCGGTAAAGATCTCGACATCACGCAATTCACCGTTGGCAAGCTGATGGCTGGCCTCGAAGTGGTTGTCGGTACGGTTGACGACCGCACGGATGCGCTTGGAGAGCGACTGGCTGGCCAGCACGTTGATACGGCCCAGTGGCATGCCGCACATCTCGCCGATGCTGTAGCCATAGAAGTCGGCAGCGACCGGGTTGGCATCGATGATCTCGGCAAGCTCCGGGTCGATCAGCAGCTTGATGGCGTTGCCGGTGCTGAAGACTTCCTGGTACAGGGTCGCATTCTCTTCGAGCAACTCGATGGCGCGGCGGCGGTCCTCGATATTGTTGATCAGTACCAGGGTGCGCTCCTCACCTTCCAATGGCGTGAGCGTAACTTCTGCCCAGAACATCTGACCCGTGTCAGTCTGCATGTGGTATTCGTCCTGGAAGCTACCACCTTCGCGCTGCAGCTGGCCCCAGGCACGCTTCATGCGACTGACTTCTTCCAGTGAGAACAGACCCCATAGAGATTGCTGGAAAAGTTCGATATCACTCTTTCCCAGTAGGGCATGCATGGCCGAGTTGGCATCCGCGATGGTGCCATCCCGGTCAGCGACGATGATGCCGACCGGTGCGGAATGATAGATGGAGCGCAGTCGGGCACGGCTGCTGATCAGGCGTTGCTGCTGCTCCTTGATCCAGTCGATATCGCTGTGAGTACCGATCATGCGTAGGGGCCTGCCGTCCTTGGCACGTTCCACCACGCGCCCCTGATCGAGAATCCATTTCCATTCACCGTTGCGCGTCAGCATGCGGTGCTCGTTGCGATATTCTGCGCTGTGGCCTTCAAAGTGCTGTTTCAGGTCGTCGAGGGTGCGCGGCATGTCATCAGGGTGGATGCGTGACTTCCACTCATCGAAGCTGCTGCCGATCTCGTGTTCCTGGAAGCCGAGCGTCGCCTTCCACTGCGGAGAGTAGAAGACGTGATCGGTATCCTGCTTCCAGTCCCAGACGCCTGCACCTGAGCCTTCCAGCGCGTACTGCCAGCGTTGTTCGGCTTCGCCCAGGGCGTCACTCATCTTCTGCAGCTGCTGATAGGGGTAGGTCATGCGCGATGAATAGATGGCGTGATAGATCATCGCGTAGGCCACCACCTTGTATAGGTGGCCGAGCAGGTTGAAGACATCAAAGGCGCTGGCATAGAGCGTGAAGCACAGTTCGGAAATCCCCGTGGCCAGCGCCGCGACCGCCAGCCAGCCGGCATTGGTGCCTTCAGGCAGTCGGCGCGCGCCGAGCAGAAGTACCGCGGCCAGCACAGCGCTCAGCGCCAGGGCCCACTCGTAGCCGATCTTCCAGGCGGTCAGGCCGCTGCCGACGATGAAGGTCTCTGGCAGAGACTCCAGATGATAGAGGCCTGCCCAGCTCACCAGTAGTCCGATGGCGAGCGTCAAGCCAAAGGCCACGGGCAGATAGCGTCGCGGGACGGGGCGGGATGTCAGCAGGCAGGGAGCCAGCAATGCGATGATGAAGGCGGTTCGCCCTGCCAGCCAGAAGTGGATGGCCTTGCTGACGGAGGCTTCGCTGACGAAGTCGGGCATGCCGTCATAGCTGAAGATGTGCACCACGTCGAAGAAAGCGGAGAGCAGAAATGCACACCCCATGACCAGAAAGCTGGTCGGCAGCGTTCGGCGATGCCCCTGGAAGATGGAGACGGCAGACATCAGTGCCACCAATATCGCGCTCATTTCCACCAGCGAATGCGGGACGAGGTATTGACCGATCGAGCTGAACAGCTGCGGACGCGGCACCACGATCAAGGCCGCCATGATTGCCAGCATGCCAAGCAGCATCCCCGTGCCGGCATTGGGCAGGGAGGTCCGTGTTTGCAGGAAGGGGCGCTTGAGAACGGTAGAGAGAGAGCGAGAGGACATGGGCAATCCGTGCGCGTGAAAGGGGATGACCGGTGACTGGTTAACTACAGGATAGAATAGATTGTTTACATTATCCTAACAGGAAATAACCTGACGTAGCGTTTGGTATTAATTGCGTAGCCGTTTAGGCAGGGGCCGAGAGCAGGTTGGTAGCCACGAATCTGTCTGGCCATGTCAGCAGCGGGGTCAGCACTGGGGCCAGTAGGGAGGCCGGCGGGAGCTGGCAATGGCGGGTAGAGCGGGAGGTCTTGATCGCGAACGAAGTGTGTCGCCAGCCGGCGTCTTTGCCAGTCGGTGTTACTGCCAGTCGGTTACGTTACCCGTTGGTGTCTCGCGGCAAGAGGCGTCGCGTTGGCGAATCAGGCGCTGAAGCGTCAGTCAGGGCAGAGCTTGAGGAAAGAGCTTATAGAGAGGGCTTGCGGAGAAAGCAGGAGGTGTCAGGCAAGAAGCAAGCAGCAGCCGTCACGACGGATGTGGCGCAGTACAGGCCATGTCATCGTCATGACGGCTGCCGGAGCAGGCGGCAATCAGTTGCCGAGTGCGGCCGTGATGATGTGGTACTTGTCCATCAGCTCTTCCTGGCTTTCCTTGTTGGCCGGGTCGAGCGGGATGCAGTCGACAGGGCAGACCTGCTGACATTGCGGCTCATCGAAGTGTCCGACGCATTCGGTGCACAGGTCCGGGTCGATGACGTAGATCTCTTCCCCCGGCGAGATGGCCCCATTGGGACATTCCGGCTCGCAGACGTCGCAGTTGATGCACTCATCAGTGATGATCAGGGCCATGATGCTGTCCTCAGCTTGTGGCAGTGTCGTCGTCGGTAGCGGAGAAATGCCGGGCGAGGGTCTCGGCCACCAGCGGATGCACCAGACGCGACACATCACCGCCATGACGCGATATCTCGCGCACGATGGTCGATGAAATGTAGGAGTTCTGTAATTCCGGGGTCAGGAACAGGCTATCGACGTGCGGTGCCTGGGCCCGGTTCATGTTGGCCAGCTGCAGTTCGTACTCGAAGTCGGAGACCGCACGCAGGCCGCGCAGAATGATACGCGCATTCTGCTGCTCAAGCAGCTCTGTCAGCAGGCAGCTGAAACCGATGACCTCGACATTGTCGAGATGCGCCAGAATCCGGCGCGCCAGATCGATGCGCATCTCCAGCGGCAGCGCGGGGCGTTTGCTGGGGCTGTAAGCCACCGCGACCACCACCTTGTCGAACAGGCGGGCGCCGCGCTCGATCAGGTCGGTATGGCCATTGGTGATCGGGTCGAAGGTGCCGGGATAGACGGCAATGTTCTTGGGCATGACGAACTCGAGCTCTGTCGGCAGCGGGTCAGCCTGGTGACCGGCTGCAGTGGACGACGAAGGATGAGGAGCCGCAGAAGGCCGGGACGCAGTGGCTGTCGCGCCGCCGGCTCCCCCGGTACGCCGAGTGTAGAACCCCTCGCGCGGCTTGCCAGTCGCGGGAGGGGATTCGTCAGCGAGTGCGCAACCCGGGAGGGGTAGCGAGCCGGTCTTGCAGCGAGCCTGGCTTACAGCGAACCGAAGGGGTTGTCGACATTGAGCGAGACGGGCTTCGCATAGCCGGGGATACGGATCTCGCGATCCGTGATCTCCAGCTCCGGACCTTCGAGCACACCTTCACCGAAGCGATAGGTCGGCGTGAATTCGCCGCGCTGTGCCTTGTCCAGATAGTCGACGCGACGCTGCTCGCAGAGACCGCTGCGTTCACGCCAGGCGGCCAGTGCCTCCTCACCATGTCGCGCCGCCAGCAACTTCAGCGTGACGTCTGCCGACAGCACCACGCCACTGGCGTTGTTGCCACCGAAGCCCTTGGCATTGATGAAGGCGACGTCTGCGGTGAACTCGCGCGCCTCGCGGCGGATGTCGAGGTGGCTGTGATGCACGTCATCGGCGATGGCATCCAGCGTCGGGATGCCCGGCAGAATGCCGGTCGCCATGCTGCCGAGCGCCGACACCGCCTGATCGCCCGCGGCACTGCCCTGGCTGTGGCCGACGAAGGATTTTACCGCCACCACAGGCCAGGCCTGGATGTCGTTGGCGCGAGCCACTTCATTGAGCACGTGGGACTCGGTGGTGCGGTTCTTCGGCGTGGAGGTGGCATGGGCGTGCACGAAGCTGCGCTGGCGCACGCCTTCATCGCCGACGATATCGCGCGCCAGCGCCACCGCCTTGCTCAGCGTGATGTAGTTGCCGACGCCGGGTGCCGAGATGGAGCGCTTCCAGCCGTCGGCATTGACGAACACGTCCGGCACGCTGCCGATGATGCGAGCGCCGGCGTCCAGCGCCAGATCATCCGCCATCAGGATCACGAACTGGGTCGCTTCCGCGATGGTGAAGCCACAGTTGCGCGCGAACGGGCGACAGGCCTTCTGGTAATCGCTGTCGGTAAGCACTTCCAGCGCGTCGAGGGCCTTGAGGCTCTCGTCATCGGCCAGGGCGCCCATGCTGCGGAAGCCCTCGATGACCTCCGGCGTGATCGGCGCATCGGCGGTGCCGACCATCACCACACGGCGACGGCCGCTGCGGATGTCATTCAGGCCCAGCTTCAGGTTGTAGAGGAAGCTTGCGCAGGCGCCCATTGCGGCACCGGCGCCGCCGACATTGCCCAGCACGTAGGCATTGAGGAAGTCGGCGGGCATCTGGGCATAGCCCAGCGGCATCTGCTTGGAGGTGGCGCGCTCGCCGGCCACGAAGGACTTCATCAGTCCGCCCCAGCCTTCGGCGTCCATCTGGCCGATGGAATTGCCGGCGTAGACGGCAATATCGTCCGGATCGAGGCTATCGCGCAGCGCATCCCAGTCCAGGCCGCTGTCGCCGAGGCAATCGCTGGCACCGAAGATGGTCATCGACAGGCCGCGCGGGTGATGCACGCTGCGATAGAGCTGCTCCGGCGCGAAGCCACTGGGCAGCTGACCCGCGGCACGCACCAGCGCCTGACGATGATCGGGCAGCAGGACATCGAATTCGCCGGCCGGTACCGTGACTTCGACATGACGGTTGTCCAGCTCGCGGATCTGCCAGTCAGCGGGCGGCTGTTCCGGCAGCTGGCGGCTGCGCAGCGTGAAGGTCAAGTCCTGGCCCAGCGTCAGCTTTGACTGACGATTGGCAGGAATGCCGGTCGCGTTGAAGCGCTCGTCTTCAATGCGACGAATCAGGGTGTGGGACAGCACCTGGTCTGCCAGACGCTCCGCAAGCGCCTGAGCCTCGGCGGGCTGGCCTTCGGCATCGAACCACTGGCCCTGATCATCGCAGCGGGCGAGGTTCATGAGCGACGCGAGACCCAGCAGGGTCTCTTGACGGTCTGTCTCCGGCAGGGAGTCGAGCACCGTGCGTCGGAACGCCTGATGGCCCGAAGTTCTGCCGGCGGCATTGACGCCGCCCATGCCGACGATCACCGGTAAGTGTGACAAGCCGCTTTCCTCGTAAAAATACTGTGAGTCGTTGGTCTGGGCGATACCTCTGCGGATATTCGTCCAAATGATGGGCGGATGATAACACCCCCTCAATACAGGCGTCATGCACCCCTGCCTCTACGCGAGCGCTTGCTGCGAACACTGTGCGATATCTCTGCGCTCAGTGCGAGTCTCGCCGGCCTGTTTTTGTACTCGTCGTGGCACGGCATGACCGTGATTAAACGTTTGTTTGATTTTCGAATCGCAAGCTGCCATTCTGTCGTGGCTGTTTGAGTTGGTGTAGGCGCGTGCCGCGAGGCAGGCGCCTTTTTTTGTGCCCAGACCTTCCTGCGCCGCCGGCCCCGGATGGGCTGTACGCCACATGGCGCAGCCCGATGCAGGCGCATCTGCTAGACTCCGCGCGTGATTTTCCTGCCCGTTGCTATCGGAACTGCTGATGTACGCCAACTCCCGCCAGATCGATTCTCCCCAGACCGGCCCCCACGAGGATATCGAGCGTCGCGTGCGCCGTGCGATGGCGCATCCGCTGCGCAAACCCGTGGCGGAACATACCCGCGAAGCGTTCCTGCAAGCGCAACAGTGGTTGTCGGCTCAGGCGAAGCCCCTGTGGCTGGACAGTGGCTGCGGCGTCGGGCGATCGACTCGCCAGCTGGCACTGGCGCATCCGGACCATGCCGTCATCGGCGTGGACCGCAGCGAAGACCGTCTCAGTCGCAAGCATGGCGAGCTGCCGGACAACGCCTTGCTGGTGCGCGCAGACCTCGTCGACTTCTGGCGCCTGGCGCTCGCCGCGGGCTGGGCACCTGCGCATCACACCCTGCTGTACCCCAATCCTTATCCCAAGGCGCGTCATCTCAAGATGCGCTGGCAGGGCCACCCGGTATTTCCGATCATCATGGCGCTGGGCGGTCAGCTTGAGCTGCGCACCAACTGGGAGATCTACGCCCGGGAATTCGCCCAGGCCATCGGGCATGCCACCGGTGTCGAGGTGGCGGCGCACGGCTTCGAGCCGCAGGGCGATTATCTGACGCACTTCGAGCGCAAGTATCACGAGTCTGGCCAGGTGCTGTGGCGACTCGAATGCCAGCTGGAACACACGCCCGAGCGCTACCCGCTGCAGGTCTGACGCGAATCACGCCGGTGGCAGGTTCTGGTTGGCGATAGCGGCGTGGCTGTTGTGGAAGGTGTCGCGCAGTGACTGGCGCAGCCAGCTGGCCGCGGGGCCACGAGGGCTGTCGCGGCGCGAGATCAGTTCGATATCGATGTCGGCGGTGGCGCCCAGCGCGCTCAAGTCCAGAATCTTCAGGCGCTGCTGGAAGGGCGGGTAGTGGGCGATATGGCGCGGAACCTGCGCCCAGCCCAGTCCGCGCGTCGTAAGCTCAGCCATGGCATAGAAGCTGTTGAGCTGCCAGAAGCGCTGTGAGCGTGGCCCCTCGTGGCCGGGTTCCAGTTGCTGGCGTTGGCCGATCATCAGCTGGCGGTGATCGGCCAGATCGCTGTGGGTCGGGCTCTCGAGCTGCGCCAGCGGGTGATCGCGTGCCACGATCAGCACCTGCTCCAATCGCCCCAGCGCCTCGCGCTCCAGCGCCATGACACCCAGCGGCTGATAGAACAGGATGCCGAGATTGGCCTGGTGCTGCTCCACCCAGCGGGCCACCTCATCCTGCGCGCCATTGAGCAGATTCAGCGTCAGCGTCGGGTATTGCACCGCCATCTTTTCCAGCACCGCCATCACCGGCGGCATTTCTACCAGCGCCTCATCGATCGCCAGCGTCAGGCTGGCTTCCAGCCCCTGGCTGAGGGTACGGGCGCGTGCCTCCAGGCGCTGGCACTGCATCAGCACGCTGTTGGCTTCATGCAGCATGGCCTCGCCCGCGGGCGTCAGCACCGGCGTACGAGGGCGGCGATCGAACAGCTCGCAGCCCAGGTCCAGCTCCAGATTGGCGATGGCGGTGCTGACCGCGGACTGCGCGCGACCCAGACGCCGCGCCGCCGCCGAGAACGAGCCCGTCTCCGCCACGCAGCGCAGTGTCTGCAGTTGCTCCAGTGTCCAGTTCATTGCCTCGCCTCGCGCCTTGATCCATCTGAATAATAGATGGATACCAACTTTAAACCATCTTGTATCTCTCTAGAATGCCTCCTCCATCCGCGTCGTTCAGCCCATCCGGCATCACGCGCGGTGATCGAGAGGAGGTATGACATGCGTTCCAAGAAAGAACGTCTGGCCCAGGCAGGATTGCTGGAATTGGGCGGCATCCTGCTCGTGGCGCCGCTGTCGGCACTGGTCACGGGGCATGACCTGGCGAGCATGGGCAGCCTGGCGGTGGTGATGTCCACACTGGCGGTGATCTGGAGTACGGTCTGGAACTGGATGTTCGACCGCTGGGTGCCGACCCGCCAGCGCAGCGCGACCCAGCGCATCGCTCAGGCACTCGGCTTCGAGCTCGGCCTGGTATTGGTGACCGTCTTCATCGTGGCCGCCTGGCTCGACCTGGGGCTGTGGCAGGCATTGCTGCTGGATCTGGGCTTCGTTGCCTTCTTCCTGGTCTGGGCCATGATCTTCAATCCGCTGTTCGATGCCGTGATGAGTCGTCTGCTGGCGCGCAAGGCCGCGCGTGAGCAGCAGCTGGCCCCCCACAATACGAGGTGATTCGATGAGTTATGTCTTCCTGGCAGTGGCCATACTGGCGGAGGTCATCGCGACCAGCGCGCTCAAGGCCTCCGAGTCCTTTTCGCGACTCGGCCCCAGCGTGATCGTGGTGGTGGGCTACGGCATCGCCTTCTATTTCCTGACGCTGGTACTGCGTGATCTGCCGCTGGGCGTGACCTATGCGGTGTGGTCCGGGCTCGGCATCGTGCTGGTCACCGTGTTCGGTGCGGTGGTCTATCGCGAGATGCCGGACCTGCCGGCCATCCTGGGGTTGGCGATGATCGTGGGCGGTGTCGCCGTCCTGCATCTGTTTTCCAGCGCCAGTCCTCATTAAGCTAGGGGCATCACGGCGCCTTCCGGCTGTGACATGGATGCTCACCGACGACGTCACTGGATGCCTCATGCCCCTATTTCGCACTGCACCGACCTCTGCGCGACCCTCCCGACTGTCTCCCCTGTTGCCCTTGCTGAAGGCAGCGCGCCCCGTAGCAGCGGGCAAGTCGCTGCGTTTCACGCGCTCGCTGCGCCGACTGGCCATGGCGGCCGGTACGACGCTTGTCGTGGCGGGCCCGGCGCAGGCGGCGGGCTTTGACAACCTGACGCGACTGACTGACAAGGGCTTCATCGTCAGCGCCCAGGCGCGCATGCTCGATACCGGCGAGACGCTGGCCTCGGTCAATCCCGACCAGCAACTGACGCCTGCCTCGCTTTCCAAGCTCTATATCGCCGGTGCGGCGCTGGACCGTTTCGGCCCGCAGTACCGTTTCTCCACGCGTCTGCGCAGCACTGGCACGATCAGCGGCGGCGTCTTGACCGGTGACCTGGTGCTCGAGGGCAGCGGCGACCCGGCGCTGACCAGTGAAGAGCTGTGGCGTCTGACCGAGGAGCTGCGCTTTCGGGGCATCCGCCGCGTCGAAGGGCGCCTGTTGATCAGTCAGTGGCGTTTCGGGCCGGTGCCCTGCATCAGTACCGATCGCTGCAATGCCTCGCGGCGTTCCAGCAATGCCTATGATGCGCTGCTGTCGTCCGCGGCCAGCAACTATGCCAGCTGGTGCGTGAAGGTGATGCCGGGTGCGGGCAGTCAGGCGCCGGCGCGACTGGCCAGCTGCGACACCACCCAGCCCACCGAGATCTTCGACAACCAGGTCACCACGGTCGGCGCGGGGGGCAAGAGCGCCATCAATGCCCGGCGCACCACCAGCAACGGTCGCGATACGCTGGTCGTCACTGGCACCATCGCCGCCGACAGCCAGCCGCGCAGCATCTACCGCGCCGTCTCCAATCCTGCGCTGTACACCGGTGAGCTGATGCGTGACATCCTGGCGCGCGCCGGGATAACGGTGACCGGCGGGGTGGACATCACCTCGACGGCGCCGCCCTCCAGCGCCGCGCAGCTCGGTAGCGTCGAAGGCAAGCCGATGCAGGAGTTGCTGACGCGCATGCTCAACTACTCCAACAACTTCATGGCGGACCAGCTGACGCTGGCGCTGGTCGGCGGCAGTCAGGCCACCTTGCGCCAGGGCGGCGCCAAGCTCGAGACCTTCGCCAGCGCGATTCCCGGTCACGGCCCGCTGACGATGTATTCCGGCAGCGGCCTGACCTCACAGAACCGCACTAGCGTCAGTGGGCTGGTGGCGTTGCTCGACAGCATGTATCACCGCCCGGCGCTGTTCCCCACCTTCGTGGCGGGCCTGCAGGCTCCGGTCAATGGCCCGATGCGCTTCATCCGGCGTGGCAGCGAGACCTTCCGCAATCACGTGATGGTCAAGACGGGCACGCTCAACAACCCGGTGCCGGTGCGCGCCATCTCGGGATACTTCCGCACGCAAAGTGGCCGCTGGGGCGCCTTCGCGGTGATGGTCAATGGCCGGGCGGCGGTGCCTTATCTGTCTTGGCCGCAGGTGCTGGATCCGGTCGCCGAGGACCTGACCGCGATGATCGAGCGTAACTGAGCTCCTGATCGCGAGCGCATGACACGAAAGCCCCGCCAATCGGCGGGGCTTTCGTGTTCATGGTCTGAGTGACAGACACAAAAAACCCCGCCCGAAGGCGGGGTGGTCCTCCACACGCCCGGCATGGCTGAGGGGAGGGCACTCGGGACGCTCGACAGGGCGCAACGAGATAACAAGAGCATAGCGTTGTGTGACGGCGTTGGCTAACGCCAAAATCGCTATTGCACCGCAACAATCAAGGGCTTGAAGCGTTTTTTGCGCTGCGAGGGCAAATTTTCCGTCGCGGGTCGTGCGTCGAGTGTCTTCAGCGCGTCGGGTCGAGCAGCACGCGACCGCTGACGCGTCCGTCGATCATCGCCTCGGCGCGTTCGGCGAGGCCTTCCAGACCGACCGTCTCGAGCTGCATCTGGGCGTGCATCTCGTCCGGCAGGTCGGCCAGACGCTGCCAGACCTTTTGCCGGCGTTCGGCGTTGATCATGACGCTATCGACGCCCAACAACGAGACACCGCGCAGGATGAACGGCATCACGCTGGTGGGCAGGTCGGCGCCCGCCGCGAGGCCCACGGCCGCCACCTTGCCATCGTAATTCATCTGCGCCAGCAGATTGGCCAGCACCTGGCCACCGGCGGTATCCACGGCGCCTGCCCAGCGGCTCTTTTCCAGCGGACGGCCCTTGTCCTCGAAATCACTGCGCAGATGGACTTCGCTCGCGCCCAGTGACTCGAGCCATTCGCGCTGCTCGGCCTTGCCGCTGACCGCGTGAACCTCGAAGCCTTGCCCGGCCAGCATCTGCACGGCCCAGCTGCCGACCCCGCCGGTGGCGCCGGTGACGATCACCGGGCCCTGTTCGGGTGTCAGGCCGGCCTCCTCGAGACGCATCACGCACAGCATGGCGGTCAGGCCGGCGGTGCCGAAGGCCATGGCCTGCTCGGCGCTCAGATTGGCAGGGCGCTTGACCAGCCACTCGGGCTTGACGCGCATGCGCTCGGCCAGGCCACCCCAATGGCGCTCACCCACGCCCCAGCCGGTCAGGAGGACCTCATCGCCCGGCTGATAGTCCGGCGAGTCGGAGGCTTCGACGCGTCCCGCGAAATCGATGCCCGGCACGAAGGGCAGCTCGCGAACGATCTTGCCACGGCCGGTGATGGCCAACGCGTCCTTGTAGTTGAGTCCGGAACGCTCGATGGCCACCGTGACAGGCAGGTCAGGTAGCTGATCATCGGAAAGGTCGACGACTCGGGCGCGAGGTGTCTCTTCGTGCAGCATCAGTGCGCGGGACATGGCTGTCTCCTTGTGGATGGCGTGGGTATTGGCGGTCTTCCTGCTTGAAGGTGTCACGGCGTCTGATCGAGACGCGTCACCTCACAGTGCCTGCAAGCGACGCTGTGGGGAAGCCTCGGGATATCGACATTGGGATGAGACTGACGCAACCGGGGCCTGCCGGAGGTGCGGCTGGCCCCGGTAACAGGCGGCG
Source organism: Cobetia sp. Ld8 (assembly GCF_045066615.1). NCBI lineage: Bacteria > Pseudomonadati > Pseudomonadota > Gammaproteobacteria > Oceanospirillales > Halomonadaceae > Cobetia > Cobetia sp. Ld8. The sequence continues at coordinate 234,701 of NZ_JBISHF010000005.1, forward strand.
CTGGCGGAAGGCTCTCGTCAAGGCTCTCGTCAAGGCGCTGGCTAGATGAAGCTGCGCACGGTGGCCAGCCCGACCAGCGTCATCAGTACCGTGTAGGGTAGCGCCATCCACACCATGCGCCCGTAGGAGAGCCTGACCAGTGGCGCGATGGCGGAGGTGAGCAGGAACAGGAACGCCGCCTGGCCATTGGGAGTCGCAACGCTGGGCAGGTTGGTGCCGGTGTTCACCGCGACCGCCAGCGCATGGAAGTGCTCGCGGCTGATATTGCCGGCCACGAACTCGTTCTTGACCTGGGTGATGTACACCGTGGCCACGAAGACATTGTCCGAGATGGCCGAGAGCAGCCCGTTGGCCAGGAATAGCGCGCCGGCCTGTTCCTCGATGGGCAGACTCAGTACCCACTGGATGAACGGCTGGAACAGATGCTGTTCGTGGATGACCGCGACGATGGTGAAGAACACCACCAGCAGCGAGGTGAAGGGCAGCGATTCCTGGAAGGCGCGGCCGATCTGATGCTCATCGGTGATGCCGTTGCCGGCGGTCAGCAGGATGATCACTGCCAGCCCGATCAGCCCGACTTCTGCCATATGCAGTGCCAGCGCCAGTACGAGCAGCACGGCCACCACGGCCTGCACGATCAGCGCGGCGCGTTCCCGCGGCGTGCGCCTTGAGTCCTGATGATGGTCATAATCCTCGAGAATGCGTCGTACGCTGGCGGGCAGGCGCTGGCCGTAGCCGAACCAGCGGCCACGCTCCAGCAGCACGCACAGGGCGAGGCCGGCGAAGAAGGTCGGCACGGTGACCGGCGCCATGGCGAGGAAGAAGTCGATGAAGTCCCATTCGGCGGCCTTGGCGATCACCAGATTCTGAGGCTCGCCGATCATGGTGCTGACGCCTCCCAGCGCGGTTCCCACCGCGCCATGCATCAACAGCGAGCGCAGAAAGCCGCGGAAATCCTCGAGATCTTCACTGTGCACGGCCTCGACGCTGACATCGTTGGCATGGTCATGCTGGGTATCGAAATGCTTGCCCGAGGCCACCTTGTGGTAGACGGAGTAGAAGCCCACCGCGATGCCGATGATCACCGCCGTCACCGTCAAGGCATCGAGAAAGGCGGACAGCAGGGCGCTGGAGAGACAGAACATCAGCGACAGCCAGGTCTTGGAGCGCACGCCGAGGATGATCTTGGTGAAGGCATACAGCAGCAGCGGCTTCATGAAGTAGATGCCGGCCACCATGAACATCAGCAGCAGGATCACCGGCAGGTTGCGCTCCATCTCCTGCATGATGGCCTCCGGCGAGGCCATGCCGATGACGACGGCCTCCAGTGCCAGCAGACCGCCTGGCTGGAGGGGATAGCACTTGAGCGCCATCGCCAGCGTGAAGATGAATTCCCCCAGCAGCAGCCAGCCGACGATCACGCCACCTTGCGGACCGCTGAACCACAGCAGCAGCGGATTGGTGATCAGAAACAGGCACATCAACTGCTTGTACCAGCGTGGCGACTGGCCGAGGAAGTTGCGCGCCAGTCCGCGGCTGAGCGTCTGGCGTGTGTCGTGTGATAGCGAAGGCATGGGCAGTTCCCGGCGTTGATTTGTTGTTGTTGGAGGACGGGATCGGCAATGCCGCTTCAGCGCGTGCTTTGCTATCATCGCCGCCGTCATCGAGCGCCTGGCGGTATTAGAGCACGCCCGTCGATGAGGTCTCGGGTAGCCTTTGGTCGTGAAAATCGCGCAGGCAGCGCTGCGCTGTCGCTGGCCGGTGTGCTGCGAGCTCTCCCGAGGCGTGCTGCTGGCAGACGTCGTCCGATTGAAAGATCGGCCTTTGCAGCCTCCGTGCTGCTTCTGTACGAGACCCGAAGATGAAATCACGGCATACCGGCTTGACCCACCTCAAGCATTCCGCGCGTTACTCGCTCAAGGGCCTCAAGGCCGCCTGGAGCAACGAAGAGGCCTTCCGCCAGGAGATCGTGCTGTGCGCCTTGCTGCTGCCGTTTGCCTGGTGGATCGGCGACTCGCATGTCGAGTGGCTGCTGCTGGTCGGCTCCACGCTGATCGTGCTGATGGTCGAACTGCTCAACTCGGCGGTGGAATCCGCGATTGACCGCATCGGCCCGGAATTCCATGAGCTGTCCGGGCGCGCCAAGGACATGGGCTCGGCGGCGGTGATGATCAGCCTGATCTTCGCCGGCCTGACCTGGGGCACCTTGCTCTACGACAAGCTGTTCGGCTGAGCGACTTCGCCCCGATCTCATCAATGGAAGGGTCGGCGGGCAGGGCCGTGTCATGTGCCTGCGGCCTCCGTTATGCTGAGGGCTGGATCGAAGGAGACGACCATGCCCCAGCCATCCCCCGCGCAGTCCCGCCCACTGTTGCCCGCTGATTTCCTTGCGCCGTCATCGCTGCTGGCCGAGCAGTCGGCTGACAGCCGTGCCACGCTCGAGAGCGCCTTGTGCGCCGCCCAGGAGCGTCTCGAAGAGAGCCTGACCCAGGCTGAGAACCTCAGCGAGATGCGTGGCGATGACAGCTCTCCGCTTGCGACCTTCCTGGCCCTCGATGAGCGTCAGCGCAGCCAGCTGGGACGTCTGATCACGCTGTCCGACTTCGCGCTGGAGACGTTGTGCCGCCGCCCTGAACTGCTGTCCGAGCTGCTCGAGAGTGGCGAGCTGGAGCGCGCCTTGCCGGTCGCGCAGCTCACTGAGAGCCTCGCCGCCGGTCTCACCAGTGCCGAAGATGAGAAGGCGATGCAGCAGGTGCTGCGGCGCTTCCGCCAGCTGCGCATGCTGGGCATCGTGTGGCGCGACCTCAACGGCGCCGACATGTGGCAGACCGCGGCGGCGGTCTCGCACCTCGCCGAAGTCACCCTCGAGGGCGCGCTTGGCTGGCTGGAAGCCTCGCTTGAGCCGCGTTACGGCCGCCCCGCGCCGGACCGCTTCGGCGAGCCGCAGCGGCTGGTGGTGCTCGGCATGGGCAAGCTGGGCGCCGGCGAGCTCAACCTCTCCTCCGATATCGATCTGATCTTCGCCTTCCCCGACAAGGGCGAGACATCGGGCGGTCGCAAGTCATTGGATCATCAGGAATATTTCACGCGTCTCGGCCAGAAGCTGATTGCCGCGCTGGACGCGATGACCGCCGATGGCTTCGTGTTTCGCGTCGACATGCGGCTGCGTCCGCTGGGGGACGGCGGGCCACTGGTCGGCAGTTTCTCGATGCTGGCCAGCTACTATCAGGATCAGGGCCGCGAATGGGAGCGTTACGCGATGCTCAAGGCGCGCCCGGTGGCGGGCAGCGTCGCTGCCGGCGAGCGCCTGATCGCGCACCTGCGGCCCTTCGTCTATCGCAAGTATCTGGATTTCGGCGCCATCGAGTCGCTGCGCGAGATGAAGGCGATGATCAATCGCGAGGTCAAGCGGCGCGGGCTGTCCGACAACATCAAGCTCGGCTCCGGTGGCATTCGCGAGGTGGAGTTCGTTGCTCAGGCCTTCCAGCTGATTCGGGGCGGACGTGAGTCGGAATTGCAGGTCACTTCACTCAAGCAGGCCTTTGCGCGCCTGCCAGCCCTGGGCTTGCTGCCGCAGGCGGTCGTGGATGAGCTGGTGCCGGACTACGTCTTCCTGCGCGATCTCGAACACGCCCTGCAGGCGCAGGCCGACCGCCAGACCCAGACATTGCCGCTGGACCCGCTGGGCCGCGAGCGTCTCGCGCTGGCCATGAAGCTGCCCGATTGGGAGGCGCTCACCGCGCGTCTGGAAGAGGTGCGCACGCGCATCCGCCATCACTTCGACAACGTGATCGCCGCGCCGGAAGACGACGAGGCCGAGCAGGGCGAAGGCCAGCAGGCGCTGGATGAGTGGCGAGCACTGTGGCGCGGCGAGCTGACGGCCGAGGAGGGCGAGGCACTGCTCGCCGAGAGCGGCTTTGAGAGTGCGGCCGAGAGTTTCCGGCGTCTCGACAGCCTGCGGCGGTCACGTGCAGTGCAGGGCATGCAGCGTATTGGCTTTGATCGTCTCGATGCGCTGATGCCGCCATTGCTGCAGGCGCTGGGCTCGGCGGCGGGCGACCCCGAGAAGCCCGGCGAGCACGATGCCAGCCGAGTGCTGGAGCGCGTGTTGCCGCTGATCGAGGCGGTGCTACGCCGGACGGCCTATCTGGCGCTGCTGCGCGAGAACCCGGATGCGCTGGCGCAGTTGATGCGCCTGTGTGCGGCCAGCCCGTGGATCGCCGAGCAGCTGGCGCGCTATCCGGTGTTGCTCGACGAGCTGCTGCACCCGCATAACCTGTACTCACCCGCCGACAAGACGCGTCTCGCCGATGAGCTGCGCACCGCACTGTCGCGCATTCCCGAAGATGATGAAGAAGCGCTGCTCGAGGCCTTGCGGGTGTTCCGCCATGCCCAGGTGCTGCACGTGGCGGCCTCCGATATCGCCGGTGCCCGCCCGCTGATGAAGGTCAGCGACTATCTGACCTTCATCGCCGAGGTGGTGCTGGAACAGGTGCTGGCGATGGCGTGGAAGACCCTTACCCGCAAGCATGGCTTCCCCATCGGGCGCGATGGCCAGCCGATCACCGGCGACAGCCTGAGTGGCAGCTTCGTGATCGTCGGCTACGGCAAGCTGGGTGGCATCGAGCTGGGCTATGGCTCGGATCTGGATCTCGTCTTCCTGCATGATGCGGCCAGCAAGGGCCAGACGGATGGCCCGCGGCCGCTGGACAACCCGCTGTTCTTCACGCGTCTGGGGCAGCGCATCATCCACCTGCTGACGGCGGTGACGCCGGCCGGTGCGCTCTACGAGGTCGATATGCGCCTGCGCCCGTCGGGCAACTCGGGGCTGCTGGTCTCGAGTCTGGCGGCCTTCCGGGACTATCAGCTCACGCAAGCCTGGACCTGGGAGCATCAGGCGCTGGTGCGTGCGCGGGCCGTGGCGGGAGACCCGGCGCTGGCGCTGACCTTCGAGGAGGTGCGCCGTGAGGTGCTCGGTCAGCAGCGGGACGAGAAGACGCTGCGTCAGGAGGTGATCGCCATGCGCCACAAGATGCGTGATCACCTGGGCAGCAGCGCCAAGGACCGCGAGGCCGGCCAGTTCCATCTCAAGCAGGACGCCGGCGGCATCGTCGACATCGAGTTTCTCGCCCAGTACTGCGTGCTGGCGCTGAGTCATCAGGTGCCTGCTCTGCTCGAGTGGAGCGACAACATGCGGTTGCTGGAAACCCTCGAGTCCTGTGGACGGTTGCCGGGCGAGCAGGCCGGTGAGCTGCGCGAGGCCTATCTGGCCTACCGCGATGTCAGTCATCGCCTGGCGCTGGAGAAGCACGGCAGCCTGATGCGGCTGGAGCAGCACCCGGTGATTGCCGCCCACCGTGAGCGGGTCATCACCCTCTGGCAGTCACTGCTGGGCGAGGATCAGGTCAGTCACGAGGGAGTTTAACGCCAAATCAATGCTCGCAATCCCCTGTCGTTGTCCCCAAGAAAGGGTGCACCAGACAACGTTGACAGGGGAGGTCAGCATGATGGAGTGGATTGCGAATCACTCGAAAACCATCTCGGCGATAGCCAGTATCGGCTCGTTCTTTATCTGGCTGGTCTACGCGCAGCTGCTGTATCACAACTTCCGTCGCCAGCGTCGCCCGCGAGTGCTGATCAATCGCGGCAAGTCCAAGGGTATCAACAGTCTGTGCATCGTCAGCAACATGAGTGCCGAATCGATCTTCATCGAGCACATCATTGCCCGTCTGGATACCAGTCATGGCAGCCTGCTGATGGATGTCACCGAGTTCGAACGCAGCTATCAGGAAGGTGACGAGCAGCGCAAGGATGCGCAGGACGGTGACAGCGAGCAGCCCGCGCAGGAGGCTTCCAGCAGCAGTGAATGGCGTATCTCCGATACCACGCGTCAGGGGCCGCTGGGCTCGGGCGACTTCCTGCATATCGGGACTTTCTCTGAAGTCATCGAGCGCATGGCGCGCCGCAATGGCATCTCGCTCGATGGTCACTGGCCCAGCAATGAGCAGCTGGAATTCCAGCGCCTGACACTGCGCATCATCGGCATCTATGGCAGTGAGGACCATCCGATCGGCGTCGAGCGTGCCTTCCGCCTGCACGATGCCAATGGAGAATGTGCGCTGGTACCGGAGCGCTGGGATTCCAATCGCCTGTCATCACGCAGGCAGCGTCACAAGTTGCGCAAGCTTCTGAATCGCATCAGTGGGGAGGACATCAGCGAGCAGTCCACCTTCCAGCCCCCGAGTGACGAGGAGTCGCGCAACAAGGCTTGATGAGCGCGGGCGCCTGAGCCCAAGGATGCATGAACCATCAGACAGGTGAGTGCTCGGGCGCACGCCAGCGGTGGCTGCACACTGTCAGGGAGACGAGGATGGGGTAGGCTTTCCAGAGCCCCACTCACGGAGAGTCTTCGGATGCAGGAACGCGTCACGCCCTTTCAGCTGTTCATCCTGGTGCTGTCGATCTATGTGATCGGCGCCATGGTGGTGGATCTTGTCTTTGTGCTGTCACCGCAGGTCCAGCGGCTGCTGGAATATATGGACTATGTGGTCTGTCTGTTCTTCTTCATCGATTTCTGCAAGCGCTTCGCCAGTGCCAAGAGCAAGCGTGAGTACATGAAGTGGGGCTGGATCGACCTGCTGGCCTGTATCCCGGCGGGGCTCTTCCAGGGCGCGAGGCTGTTTCGCGTGGTGCAGGTGCTGCGGGTGCTGCGCGCCATCAAGTCGATGGAAATGATCTGGAAGCTGCTGTTCCGCAACCGGGCCGAGGGGGTCTTCGCCTCGGCGGCCACCGCCACGGTGTTGCTGGTGGTGTTCGGCGCCTTGACCATGCTGATGGTGGAGACACCCAATCCCGACAGCCCCATCAATACCGCCGAGGAGGCGCTGTGGTGGGCGGTGGTGACGGTGACCACCGTCGGCTATGGCGACTACTATCCCATCACGACGCTCGGTCGCGTGGTGGCGGTGCTGCTGATGGTCGGGGGCGTGGGGCTGTTCGGGAGTTTCGCCGCCTATATCAGCTCGATTTTCATCGAGGATGACAGCGAGCAGGAGGCCCGCGCAGCGCGTGCTCAGCGCGACATGACGCGGGCGCTCTATCATCAGATCAGCGAGCTGACGACGGAGGTGCGCGAGCTGCGTGAGCGGCTGGATCAGGTCGCGCAGGAGCGGGGCGAGTCGCTGGCTGAGCGCGAACGCCACCGCGAGGCGCTGCATCGCCAGGTGAATGAGGAGATGGAACAGCGCCTGGGGGATGCCGCTCCGCCAGACAAGGAGGGCCCCGCCGGCGAACGTTGAACCGGCAGGCAGGCAACAAAAAGCCCCTGACACCGTGAGGTGTCAGGGGCTTTTTGCGGACTGTCATCAGGCCTCAGGCAAGCAGGTACATGCGCTGCGACTGCCGTGCATGACGCAGACGATGATCAGTCGAAGTTGCGCGAGTAGAAGATCTCGAGCATTTCACGACGCAGACGGCCTTCGATGTTGGTGGCTTCCTCGAAGGTCAGCTCGCGACGCGAGGTGCCGAAGAGGTAGTTGTCCAGTTCGAAGTCCTTGAGCAGCATCTTGGTGTGGAACATGTTCTCTTGATACACGTTCACATCGACCATCTGGTAGGCACGCTTGGTGTCTTCCGCCAGGTAATCCTGGATGGAGGTGATGTCGTGATCGATGAACAGCTTCTTGCCATCCACGTCGCGCGTGAAGCCACGCACACGGTAGTCCATGGTCACGATATCGGAATCGAAGCTGTGGATCAGATAGTTCAGCGCCTTCAGCGGGCTGATCATGCCACAGGTCGAGACATCGATATCGAGACGGAAGGTGCTGATGCCGTTGTCCGGGTGGGACTCGGGATAGGTGTGCACCGTGACGTGAGACTTGTCCAGATGGCCGACGACCGTTTCCGGCAGCGGGCCCGGGCCCGGCGCGGTCTGGGACACGTCCTGCTCTTCCAGCTCGTGCTCGGCGATCAGGATGGTCACGCTGGCGCCATGCGGCTCATAGTCCTGGCGTGCGATGTTCAGCACGTGGGCACCGATGATGTTGGTGACATCCTTGAGGATCTGGGTAAGACGCTCGGCATTGTAGAGCTCATCGATATAATCGATATACGCCGTGCGCTGCTCTTCGGTCTGCGCGTAGCAGATGTCGTAGATATTGAAGCTCAACGAACTGGTGAGGTTGTTGAACCCGTGAAGGCGGAGTTGATCGCTCACGTCCAGGCCTCCTTGAAATGGGAGGGTGGTATGACATCCGATGCGCCATTGCAATGGGGCAGAGGCAGGCATCGGGCCGAAGAGGACATCTCGAAAGGCCCGTCCCGAGCGCTGGCAGCATGACTCACAGGGAGCATTGCGTACCATCTTTGCCACGAGACGACCGGTGAGACGACCGGTTTGAGGGGCGTATTATGCACAGGCAGGGCTGACACGCCAGCGACAATTCCCGCCGATCCTGGCGAGACGTCGTCAGTGGTGCGCTCCCTCCCGCCGTCGGTGGGGCCTTGAGCGGCGGGAGGGCGAGGCGTGATCAGGCCGCGATGTCGATGACTTCGTAGGAGTGAGTGATCTCGACACCCCCGGCGCTCAGCATCAGGGAGGCGCTGCAGTACTTCTCGGCGGACAGCTCGACGGCACGCTTGACCTGGGATTCCTTGAGGTTGCGACCGGTGACCACGAACTTGACGTGAATCTTCGTGAACACGCTCGGCACGCTATCGGCGCGCTCGGCGCTCAGTTCGGCGTGACAGTCGGTGACCTGCTGGCGGGCCTTTTCCAGAATCTGGATGACATCGAAGCTGGTGCAGCCGCCCAGACCCATCAACAGCATTTCCATCGGACGCGGACCGGTGTTGCGGCCGCCGTTGTCCGGATTGCCGTCCATGACCACGCTGTGGCCGCTGCCGGATTCGGCGAGGAACTGGCGACCATCGGTCCATTTGATGCTGGCGTTCATTGCCATGTCGGAACTTCTCCTTCTGATAAGTCGTTGATGCGCCACCGGCCCGGCGCTAGTGGCTATAAAGGCCAGGGGCGATAGGAATAAGGGCGCGGTGAGCACGATGGCGCACAGGGTAGCATTGTCATCGGCGTGCCCGGAGGAACGTCCAGCGCTGAGCTTATATCGCGCTGGGTCAGGCCCTGGCGTGGCTCAGCAGCTCATCCAGCTCGGCCAGACGCTGTGGGGTGCCGACATCGATCCAGGTGCCGTGATGATGCAGGCCGCGCACCTCGCCATGCTGCATGGCGTCACGCAGCAGCGGCGCCAGCTTGAAGACGCTGTCAGGGCCCTGGTAGGCCGGTGTCTCGGCGATGGCGCGGCGGATCAGGCGTGGTGACAGCCACGACACGCCGGAGAAGGTCAGGCGGGTGCCGTCCTGCTCTTCCTGCTCATCTTTCTCGTTCTTCTCGTCCTGCTCGTCACCCGTGGCGCCGGCTTCATCCTTCACTATCCCCGTCGGGGTGAGCAGGAAGTCCCCCCGGGGATGATGTGGCGGGTTATCCACCAGCACCAGACTCGCCAGCGCCTGGGGTTGATCGGCGAGAGGGGCCAGTGAATGGCTCGCCAGCGCCTGGATGGTCAGCAGCGTGAGGTCGACGTCACACCAGACATCGCCATTGATCAGCAGGAAGGGCGTGTCATCGCCTGCGTCCTGTGTCAGCGCATCGGAGAGTGACAGGGCGCGAGCGATGCCGCCGCCGGTTTCCAGCGGCGTCTCCTCGCGCGAGAAGATCAGCGTCAGGCAGCGCTTTCGCCCCTGCCAGCAAGCCTCGAGCTGGCCCTGTTCATTGGGTGTGGCCGCGAAGTGGCTCAGAATCCTGTCGGCCAGGTGGCCGACATTGATGACGACCCTGTCCACATCGATCGCTTCCAGACGCAGCAGGTGGTGCTCCAGCAACGGCAGCCCGGCGACTTCCAGCAACGGCTTGGGAGTGTGGTCGGTCAGCGGGCGCATGCGCGTACCGAAACCGGCCGCCAGAATCATCGCGCGCATCAGTGGCTCCCTGACTCGTTATCGGCATTTGCTGCGTTTTCCTTGCTTTCCCCACTTGCCGCAGCGCTCTTCGCGGTGTCAGCGGCGGCCGCATTGCGCTGCAGGCGGGCGGCGCGATCGGCGAGTGCCGCCAGCTCATCGTAATCATCGAGGTTGATCTCGGGGCGCTCGCCATTGGCGAGGCGCAGATCGCGCGCCTCGCATTCCTCGGCCAGGCGCAGCGACAGCGCCGGCGTCAGCACCTCATCCAGCCAGTGGGTGAAGGAGATCAGTTCCGGGCAGAAGGCCAGACCTTCGCGCAGGTGGCCGAGGAAGCGCGGCATCAGCGTCAGGTAACGGGGCTTGGCGTCCCGCAGCGTCAGGCGCGCGAAGATGCCGAGAATCTTGAGATTGCGCTGCACGCCCATGCGCTCGACGCTCTGGCGGTATTCCAGCGGGCTCGGTGCCGGCAGGCCGGCCGCGGCGTAGCGTGGCAAGGCGGCCAGACGCGCCTGCTCGATCCAGCGCGCCATGGCGGGTTCCGGCCAGCGCCAGTGACGGTCGCGCAGCAGCGAGATCAGGTCGTAGTTCTCGGGGCCGCTGACGGCGTCCTGAAAATCGATGATCCACAGCCGGGGCTGGTGCTGGGATGCCGACTGATGCAGGAACAGGTTCTGGGCATGGAAGTCGCGATGCACGGTCACCACCGGTTGCGCGCTGGCGGCCGCGAGCAATTGGTCAGTCAGCTTGTTCCAGGCGGCGTAGCGGCGGTCATGCGGCATGTCGAGCAGCTGGCCGAGACACCACTCCGGAAACAGCTCCAGTTCGGCGGACAGGCGGGCGTCGTCATAGGCCGGCAGGTTGCCGGACGGCAGCTGATGCAGCTGCTCGAGCAGCCCGATGGCTTCGCCATAGTAGTGGTCGGCGTGCTCGGTGCTGGTCAGGGCGGTCATCAGCGGGGTATCGCCGAGGTCTTCCAGCTCCAGAAAGCCGAGTGTCTCGTCGAAGGCGAAGACCTCGGGCAGCGGCAGGCCGGCGTCGCGCCATTGGCGGGCAATGGCGACGAAGCCATGGCTGTCTTCCTTCTCGGGCGGGGCGTCCATCAGGATGCGCGCCGGCATGGCCGGGTCGAGTTCCTCGAGGTGCAGGCGGAAATAGCGGCGGAAGCTGGCGTCGTCAGCCACGGCGCTCATGCGCACGGCCTCTGGCGTGAGGTCGTGGCGGGCGGCGGCCCAGGCGTGCAGCGCCTGGCGGCGGGCGTCGGATGTCATGGGGCTTGGGCTCCTGTCGGCGTGTGCGGGGCCGGCTGTCAGTTGACGCCTGTGCCGCGGCCCCGCATGCTGTCGTGTGGTGACGAGAAGGCAGGCGGAACCGGCAAGCAGGAAGGCCGGTTGCTGGGCCTGTATAATACCGATTCCCCCAGCCAAGGACACAGAGCAGCCATGGCCCAGCGCAGCCATTCATCCCATCCGGGCAAGCCGACGACCGCTCCCGGGCGACGTCAGCGTCGCTTCGCGACTCCCTCTCTGTCTGCTCATTCCCGGCAGGCACCGATAGCCCGATTGGGCGATGACCGCCCGGTCTGGCAGCTCAAGCCACTGGTTTTCCGTCTGTTGTGGTCCCTGGCGCCACTGGCCGCCGGTGCCCCTCTGATGGCACAGGCCGCTCCGCCCGAGCCCCTGTCAGCCAGTCAGCTCGACTGGCAGCCCTATGATGAGGTGCCGCCGGGCAAGCTGTGCTCCGGGCGCTATGTCACGCCGGCCTACCGTATCGAAGCGGGCGACACGCCGGAGCAGGTCACGACCTCGGCCGACAAGGCCAACTACGGCAACGATGGCGTCGCCACCCTGATGGGGGAGGTGGTGCTGCGCCGCGGCGATTCCCAGCTGGAATCGCCCGAGGTCAGCGTCAACGAGGCGCGTGACACCGCCACCGCCAAGGGGCCTGTCACCTATCGCCAGCCCGGGGTCCTGCTGCGCGGCGACGACGCGCGGGTTTCGCTCAACAGCGATGCGGCCAGCGTCGACAACGGCCACTACGTCTTTCACGAGCAGCATGTGCGCGGCGACGCGGTGCAGCTGGCGCGTCTCGAGGATGGTCGCTACCGCCTGAAGGATGCCAGCTTCACCTCCTGTGAGCCGGGCAACAGCCTGTGGCGTCTGGTCGGCAGCGACATCACCATCGATCAGGACTCCGGCTGGGGAACGGCCAAGCATGCGCGCATGGAAATGGGCGGCGTGCCGGTCTTCTACTGGCCCTACGTGCGCTTCCCGGTCGATGACCGTCGCCACACGGGCCTGCTGTGGCCGCAGTTCAGCTACACCAGCTCCAGCGGCTTCGATTACGCCCAGCCGATCTACCTGAATCTGGCGCCCAATTACGACGCCACAATTACGCCGCGTTACATCTCCGAGCGTGGCGAGATGCTGGAAGGCGAGTTCCGCTATCTATTGCCGCGTGGCGATGAAGGCAGCATCGAGGGCGCCTGGCTCGCCGATGACGATGGCGGCAGCGACCCCGACGATGACGAGGAAGACTTGATCGGCGAGGACCGCTGGTACATCAACTACCAGCATGCTGGCCGCTATGACGCCCGTACCGACTACCAGTTGAAGTACGGCGCCGCCTCCGATGGCAATTATTTCGACGACTTCGGGCGCAATTTCGGGGAAACGGAAACCGATAGCCTCGAGCGTCTGGCACAGCTCGATTACCACGGCGATGTCTGGGATCTGCAGTTCAAGGCGCAGGGCTACCAGCGCATGGACTACCCGCTGGATAACGATGACAAGCCGTTCTACCGTCTGCCGAGCCTGACCGCGGATGGTCGCTGGAGTCAGTCCAACGGCTTCTACGAAGAGTGGAATTCCAACGCGACCTACTTCTGGCGTGATGTCGATCAGACGGATACCGACATCGACGAAGACCAGGCCGCCAATGGTTCGCGCCTGCGTCTGGCGCCGGCGCTGGGCTGGCGCAGCGATCAGAGCTGGAGCTTCATCGAGCCGCGCGCCCAGCTGGTCAGCCTGTCGTACAGCCTGGATTACGGTGACCGCGAGACGGACCGCAGCACCAGTCCGTCCGCCACCATCCCGGTACTGTCGCTGGACAGCGGCCTGATCTTCGATCGCGAGACCGAATGGTTCGGTGACGGCTATACCCAGACGCTGGAACCGCGCCTCTATTACGCCTACGTGCCGGAGGTCGACCAGTCCGATCTGCCCGACTTCGACACCTCGGAAGATGCCTTCAGCTGGAATCAGCTGTGGTCTCCGTACCGCTTCAGCGGGGGTGACCGCGTCGGTGATACCAACAAGGTCTCCTACGGCGTGTCGTCACGCTTCATCAGCGATGAAAGCGGCCGTGAGCGCCTCAAGCTGGGCGTCGGCCAGTCGAGCTACCTGTCGGACCGCAACATCGACATGGACGGTGATCCTGACAAGACCTCGCGCTCCGACTTCGACAGCTACTCCGACTACTATCGTGCGACGCGTGACCGCTCGCCGGTGGTCTTCCAGGCCGATGTGGTGCTCAACGATCAGTGGACTGCCTCCCAGGCCGTGTTCCAGGATTTCGATCGTGGCGTGACCGAAAGTGCCCAGACCTCGCTGCGTTATCGCGCGGAACAAGGCACGGTACTGAACTTTGGCTTCAATCGTGAGATCGAAGGCTTCGTGCCTTACGACGATGAGGACGCGGATGATGTGCTGGGCTATACCCGCAACGAGTGGGATTTCTCCTTCGCGACGCCGATGAGCGAGAGCTGGTCGCTGCTGGGCCGCTACATGTATGACAGCACCAATTCCCGTTCACTGGAGAAGGTGTTGGGCGTGCAGTACAACGATTGCTGCTACGGCGTGCAGGTCACCTGGCGTGAATGGCAGGATGACAACGACACCGCCAACACCATCTCGGATGACGAAGAGAAGAATGGCATCTTCCTGACCTTTGAATTCAAGGGCTTGGGAGGCGTTGGCCAGAGTGCTGACAGCTACCTGGAACAGGCCGTACCGGGCTATCGCAACGCGGGCTTCTGAGTCGCCGCGCCAGGCCGTGAACGATGACGCCAAGGCGCCGCCGCAGGGTGGCGCCATCAACATTTTTACGCCGAGAGAACATGTGATGCGCAAGACCCTGATTGCCCCGCTGGGGCTGGCATTTGTGCTGGCGAGTCTGCCGGCCGGTGCCGCCGAGTTGCTCGACCGCGTGGTTGCCGTGGTCAACAAGGACGCCATCATGCAAAGCGACATGGAGCAGCGCGTCACCCAGGCGAGTCAGCAGTTGCAGAGCCGTGGCATCAACCTGCCGCCGCGCGACGTGCTGGAGCGTCAGGTTCTTGATCGTATGGTCAACGAGCAGATTCAGCTGCAGCTGGCGGAACAGGCCAACCTCAGCATCGACGATACCCAGCTCAACGCCACCCTGCGCGGCATCGCCAAGGACAACGGCATGAGCCTGGAAGCCTTCGCGGACAAGCTCGAGCAGGACGGCATGTCACTGGCCCAGGTGCGCGATCAGGTGCGCCGTGAGCTGCTGGTGCAGCAGATCCAGCAGCGCAGCGTCGCCAGCCGGGTGCGGATCTCCGATCGTGAGATCGATCGCTATCTCAACCAGCAGAATGTCGGCAGCGACGTCCAGTACCATCTGGCGCACCTGCTGGTGGCACTGCCCCAGGAGCCGACGCCGGACCAGGTCAAGGCCGCGCGCGCCAAGGCCGACAGCCTGCGCCAGCAGATCGAGCAGGGCACCGATTTCGCCCAGCTGGCTGCCGCCGAATCCGCCGGCAGTCAGGCGCTGAGCGGCGGCGATCTCGGCTGGCGTTCCGGCGGTGAGCTGCCGACGGTGTTCGCCGATGTCATCCCGAACATGCAGGCCGGTCAGGTCTCCGAGCCGCTGCGCAGTGCCAGTGGCTATCACCTCGTCAAGCTGATCGAGAAGCGTGGCGCGGGCAAGGCGTTGATTTCCCAGACGCGCGCACGCCACATCCTGATCCAGCCCAACCCGAACCTCAGCGATCAGCAGGCGCTTGAGCGTGCCGAGTCCATTCGCCGCCGTCTGCTGGGAGGCGAGGACTTCGCCGCGCTGGCTCAGGAATTCAGCGATGACAAGGGCAGCTCCCTCAAGGGTGGCGAGCTGGGTTGGGTTAGCCCGGGCCAGACGGTCTCCTCCTTCGAGACGGCCATGAATGGCCTGGACGTGGGCGAGATCAGCCAGCCGGTCAAGAGCCGCTTCGGCTATCACATCATCGAAGTCGAGGAGCGTCGCCAGCAGGATGTGACCAACTCCAGCCAGCGTGACAAGGTGCGCAAGACCCTGTTTCAGCGCAAGCTCAATGATGAGCTCGAAGCCTGGCAGCAGCAGGTGCGTGCCGAGGCCTACGTCGACAACCGTCTCGATGAGCAGTAAGTCCGAGTGGAGCAGCGAGACACCGTCATGAATCGTCGCGAAGAGACTGCGCCCGACATCATCGCCCTGACCGCCGGTGAGCCGGCGGGCATCGGCCCGGAACTGCTGGTCATGCTCGCCGGTCAGGCGGAAGCGTTCCCCGCGCAGCTGGTCGCCGTGGCAGACCCCGCCTTGCTGGTCAGTCGTGCCCGCCTGCTGGGTCTGCCGCTGGTGGTGCATGAGCTGGCGCCGGGTGACCCGCTGCCGCCGGCCCGCAATGGTGAGCTGGCCGTATGGCCGGTGCCGCTGGCAGTGCCCAGCGAGCCGGGCGTGATCGATGCGCGCAACGGCGATCATGTGCTGGGGATGCTGGATGTCGCCATCGCCGCCTGCCAGGCGGGTCATGCCAGTGCGATGGTGACGGCACCGCTGTCCAAGGCCGCCGTGATCGAGGCCGGGCATGCAGGCTTCACCGGCCACACCGAATACCTGCGCGATGTCTGCGGGGTCGAGGAAGTGGTCATGATGCTGGCGTGCCCCGGGCTGCGGGTGGCGCTGGCCACCACGCACCTGCCGCTGCGCGAGGTGGCCGATGCCATCACGCCCGAGGGCCTGACGCGGGTGATGAAGATCCTCGCCAAGGACCTGACGCGCTACTTCGGCTGCGCCGCACCGCGCATCGCGGTGTGCGGGCTCAATCCGCATGCCGGCGAGGGCGGGCACCTGGGGCATGAGGAGATCGAGGTGATCTCCCCGACGCTCGACGCCCTGCGCGCGACCGGCATGCAGCTGGATGGCCCGCTGCCGGCCGACACCCTGTTCACGCCGCGGCATCTGGAGGGCGTGGATGCGGTACTGGCGATGTACCACGACCAGGGCCTGCCGGTGCTCAAGTATGCCGGCTTCGGTGAAGCCGCCAACATCACGCTGGGCCTGCCGATCGTGCGTACCTCCGTGGATCACGGCACGGCGTTGGATCTTGCCGGCAGCGGACGTGCCGACGTCGGCAGCCTGTTGCAGGCCGTGCGTGTCGCCATCGAGATGGCAGCCGCCGCGCGAGCCTGAGATAATCCCCGCATCACTCGGGCGTGACCGCATGGCGGCACGTCAGGCGTGCGCCACAGCGTGGCGTCTCGCTACCCCAGTCATTCGACCATCGAGGATGGTCTCGCCGCCCCGGTCTGCCTGTGTCCCTGCAGGCCATGGCGGCGTCTTGTTGTCGGGAATCCCGACGGATTCCCAGGAGGAAGGTCAGTCCCATGTCCCAACATTTCCCCGCGCATCGCGCTCGCAAGCGTTTCGGTCAGAACTTTCTGCAGGACCTTGGCGTCATCTCTCGCATCGTGAATGCCATTCGTCCCGCGGAAGGCGAGCGCCTGGTCGAGATCGGTCCGGGGCAGGGTGCCTTGACCGGCCCGCTGCTGGAAGCGGCAGGCAAGCTGGAAGTCATCGAGCTGGACCGTGACCTCATCCCGGGTCTGCGCGTGCAGTTCTTCAACTACCCGGACTTCGTGATCCACGAAGGCGATGCCCTGCGCTTCGACTTCCCGGAGCTGGTCGGTGACGGCCCGGCACTGCGCGTGGTCGGCAATCTGCCGTACAACATCTCCACTCCGCTGATCTTCCACCTGCTGGAAGCACGCGGCGCGATCTCCGACATGCACTTCATGCTGCAGAAGGAAGTCGTCGAGCGTCTGGCCGCCGAGCCGGGTGGCACCGACTGGGGCCGCCTGTCGGTGATGACCCAGTATTACTGCGCAGTGGAAAATCTGTTCCTGGTGCCGCCGAGCGCCTTCTTCCCAGCGCCGAAGGTGGATTCCGCCATCGTGCGTCTGGTGCCGCACCGTGAACTGCCGCATCCGGCCAAGGACGAGAAGCTGCTCGCCGTCATCGTGCGCGAAGCCTTCTCCCAGCGCCGCAAGACGCTGCGCAACAACTTCAAGGGCCGCATCGATGCCGACCAGCTGACCGCGCTGGGCATCGATCCCTCGCGTCGTCCGCAGACGCTGACCGTCGCTGAGCTGGTGATGATCAGCAACCACCTCAGTGAGCAGGGCATGACGGTGGACAAGGCCGACAAGGCACCGAAGAAGCGTCCGCGCAGCAATGTCGGCCACGGTGCGCCGGCAGCCGACAGTGCCAGTGGTAGTGATGGGAATAGTGACAGTGGCGAGCGCCTCGATGCCGAGAGCGATGCCAAGGGCGACGCCCGCAACGCCAGCGACCACGACGCATGAGTAGCGTGGCGGACATCCGTATCGACGCCGTACCCGAGTACTGCGCCGACGAGAGTCGTCCGAGCGAGAACCGACACGTGTTCCGCTACACCATTACCGTGCACAACGGGACGGATGAGACCGTGCAGCTGCTGGCGCGCTACTGGAAGATCACCCAGGGCAGCGGCGATGAGCAGGAAGTGCGTGGCAAGGGCGTGGTCGGCAAGCAGCCGCTGATCGCGCCCGGCGAGAGCTTTCGCTATACCTCGCGCGCCGTGCTCGACATGCCGGTCGGCGTGATGCAGGGGGCCTATACCTTCTGTGACGCGACCCATGCGCGCACCTTCGAGGTCGCCATCGCACCGTTCCGTCTCGCCGGTCCGCATCAGGTTCACTAGGGTGGCCGCGTGACGCAGCGTTTCGTATTCAAGACAGCAAGTCAGGCCGCCACGGCGGTCAGGGAGTGGGCATGACGCAGTGGGCGATTGGCGATTTGCAGGGCTGCCATCAAGAGTTCGAACTTCTGTTGCAGCGCCTCGATTTCACGCCGGGGCGCGATGTGCTGTGGCTGGCGGGAGACCTGGTCAATCGCGGGCCGGGCTCGCTGGAGTGCCTGCGTCTGGTCAAGTCGCTGGGCGATGATGCGCGGGTGGTGCTGGGCAACCATGACCTCCACCTGCTGGCGGTGGCCGAAGGCTTCAGCCGCCACAAGCGCTCCGATACGCTGACGCCGATTCTCGAGGCGCCGGACCGTGAGGAGCTGCTGGACTGGCTGCGTCGTCAGCCGCTGATGGTGGATGCGCTGGTCGGCAATCGCCGCACGGTGATGAGCCATGCCGGCGTGTTGCCGAGCTGGACGCTGGACCAGGCGGCCGGTTATGCCCGCGAAGCGCACGCCGTGCTGGCGGGCGACGACTATCGAGGCTTTCTCGGCGAGATGTACGGCAATACGCCGGACCGCTGGCAGGAGGATCTCGAAGGCACGCCGCGCCTGCGCTGCATCGTCAATGTCTTCACGCGCATGCGCTTTCTGCACAGTGATGGCCGACTGGATTTCGCGGCCAAGGAAGGGCTGGACAGCGCGCCGGAGGGGAGCCGTCCCTGGTTTCAGTACCCGCGTCCCGAAGGGGCCTGGGATGATTCGCCGCGCCTGCTGTTCGGTCACTGGGCTGCTCTGGAAGGCGAGGCGCCGGCGGCGCGTCAGGATGTCGAGGCGCTGGACACCGGCTGCGTGTGGGGCGGTGGCCTGACGGCGCTCAATCTCGAGACGGAAGAGCGCGTCTTCGAGCCGGCGCTGACCTCGCGCTGAGCGCCCTCCCGTCGCCAGTGACAGCAGGTCTGCCGACGCTGGCGAATGCCTTTCCCTTACTCAACAAGCGGAGTCCGCATGAGTTTCGAACATCTTGATCTCACAACCCTCAGTGACTGGCGCCAACGCGACCCGTCGCTCGTGGTACTCGATATCCGCGATCCGCTCAGCTTCACGCAGGGGCGTATCCCGGGTAGCCGTCATCTGGACAACGCCAGTGCCGGTGCCATCCTGGAAGACACCCCGCGCGACAAGCCGCTGGTGGTGGTCTGCTATCACGGCCATTCCAGTCAGCA
The DNA here is from genome assembly GCF_045066615.1 of Cobetia sp. Ld8. NCBI lineage: Bacteria > Pseudomonadati > Pseudomonadota > Gammaproteobacteria > Oceanospirillales > Halomonadaceae > Cobetia > Cobetia sp. Ld8. The sequence goes on from NZ_JBISHF010000005.1 coordinate 253,882, forward strand.
GGCCGCCGCCTGGCTGGCGGGGCAGGGCTTCGAGAAGGTCTATTCCCTCGATGGTGGCTTTACCCAGTACCAACTGACGCATGGCGATGACGTCGAGAGCGGTAGCTGACGCCGCCTGCACGTGACTGCCATCACTGGCCTTACTTCCTCGCTTTCCTCATTCAGCTTTGTATCTCGTGCCGCAGGGCAAGGACATTCGCATGACTCAGACGACGCCTTCTTCACTGACCGATTCGCGTGACCGCCTGTTGAGCGGGCTTGAGGTCTATCGCGTGGGCGGCGCGGTGCGTGATGCGCGCCTGGGTTGGCCGTGGCACGAGTGTGACTTCGTGGTGGTGGGCGCGACGGTGGAAGACATGCAGGCGCGTGGCTTCCGGCCGGTCGGACGGGACTTCCCGGTCTTCCTGCATCCGCAGACCCAGGAGGAGTACGCGCTGGCGCGTACCGAGCGCAAGTCCGGCCACGGGTATGTCGGCTTCAGCGTGCATGCCAGCCCCGATGTGACGCTGGAAGAGGACCTCATTCGTCGCGATCTGACCATCAATGCCATGGCCGAACCGCTCGACAGCACGCCGGGTCAGGGCGAAGTGATCGACCCTTACGGTGGCTTGGCGGATCTCGAGGCGCGCGTGTTGCGTCACGTCTCGAGCGCCTTCAGCGAAGACCCGCTGCGCGTATTGCGCGTGGCACGCTTTCTGGCGCGCTATCAGAGGCTCGGCTTCACGGTCGCGGAGGAGACACGGCAGATGATGGTCGCCATGGTCGAGAGCGGCGAGGTCTCGCATCTGGTGGCCGAGCGGGTCTGGAAGGAGACCGAGAAGGCGCTGGGCGAGGCCAGTCCCGAGGCCTACTTCCAGCTGCTCGATGAGCTGGGAGCGCTGGCGGTGCTGATGCCGCCGCTGACCCGCGATGCCGAACAGCTCACAGCGGCGCTAGCGCGTCTGGACCGCCTGCCGCGTCAGCTGGTCGATGAGGCGGAGATGGTCTGCTGGCGCATGGCGCGCCTGGTGGAGCACCTGTCACGCGACGAGATCGATGCCCTGGCGCAGGACTTGCGCCTGCCCAGCGCCGCGCGTGACGCCGCCCAGCAGGCACGTCTGTGCCGGGAATTGAACGAGGCCTCGCGGCGGGAAGGTGGCGTGAGCGCAGCCGATCTCAAGGCCTGGCTGGATGGTGTCGATGCCTGGCGGCGTGGCGAGCGCCAGTCGGTGCTGGTGGCTCTGCTGGCCGTCGAGGACAAGGGGTTGGCACGGCTGGGCAATGCCGTCTGGCAAGCCGCGACGGCGGTGTCGCCGCAGTCTCTGGTCGAGCAGGGCCTGAAAGGGGCGGAGATCGGGCGTGCGCTCAGTGAACAGCGCCAGCAGGCCATCGAGCAGGCGCTGAGCGAATGGCAGGCCATGCCGGAAGTGCACGCGCCTCATTGCGGCTGCGGACACAGTCACTGATCACCTGCCCGCTGCTGAGCACCTGCTCTGAGCAAATGATCCGAGTATATGACCCCGAAAGCCCTGGCCCAGCGCCGGGGCTTTTGCGTCGTGGCATCAGGAAGGGTTTTGTGAGGGCGAGCGTGCTGTTTATGGGCAGAGCGTGTTTTTCATGAGCGGAGCGCAGCGTGCGAGCAGAGCATGCTTACAGGCGCGGCTCGCTGCCATCGCTCAGGCGGCGCAGATTCAGCGCATGACGAATCACGATCAGACTGGCGAAGACCAGAATCACGCCGCTCATCTGCGGCGCCAGCCACAGGCTGAACAGGGGTGCCGCCAGTCCGGCCACCAGCGAGGCGATGGCCGCCGTACGCAGTCGCCAGGCCAGCCCGACCCACAGCGCGGCGCAGCTCAAGGCGACGCCCGGCGCCAGCATCAGCAGCACGCCAAAGGCGGCGGCCACGGCCTTGCCGCCGCGGTGGCCGCGGTGCCACAGCGGCAGGCTGTGGCCGATCAGCACGGCCAGCCCGATCATTCCCAGTGCCCAGGGCGGCAGCGAGAGCGCCAGCCCCAGCCAGAGTGCCGGCATGCCCTTGGCGGCATCGAAGACCAGCACCAGGGCGGCGGGCAGCGCGCCATGCAATCGCAGCACATTGGAGAAGCCCGGATTGAAGGACCCCGCCAGGCGTGGGTCGGCCAGCCCCAGTCGCTGACAGATCCACACCGCGCCCAGCACCGAACCGCTGGCATAGGCCACGGCCATCAGCAGGCTCAACTGTTGCCAGGCGGCCAGTTGCGCGGCCCACTCGATCAGGCCCGTCAGCATGATGTCGACTCGCTGCGTGCCCGAGGTGTCGCACACAGGCAGGGAGAGAGGGGCAGGCAGCTTGGCCAAGCAGGGGCCGGGTGCAGTAGAATCAGTCGCATGATGGCGGGGCCTTGGGCGTCGTTTTTATTCGTTCATTCGACAAGCATAGAGGTAACGCCGTGGATCGTGTGCTAATCGAGGCTCTGGCCGTGGAAACCGTGATTGGTGTCTATGACTGGGAGCGTACCATTCGCCAGCGTCTGGTGATGGATCTGGAAATGGCCACGGATATTCGTGCCGCAGCTGCCGACGATGACCTGACGCACACCCTGGACTACGCCGCCATCAGCGCGCGCATCCAGACCTTCGCCGAAGAGAGCCACTTCGAGCTGGTGGAAACCTTCGCCGAGCGCCTGGCAGCGCTGCTGCGTGAAGAGTTCGGCATTCCCTGGCTGACCATGACGGTGCGCAAGCCGGGCGCCGTGCCGGAAGCCGCCGCCGTTGGCGTGCGCATCGTGCGCGGCAGCCTCGAGACCACCTCGGATGCGCCGGCATGAGTCTGGTACTGATCTCCATCGGTAGCAATATCGAGCGCGAGCATCATGTGCGGGTCTGCCTGGATGCGCTGGAGGCGACCTTCGGCAACCTGACGTTGTCCTCTGTCTACGAGAGCGAGCCGGTGGGCTTCGTCGACGGGCGCAACTTCCTCAACCTGGTCGCAGGTTTCGAGAGCGACTGGAGCGTCGGCGAATTGCAGGCCTGGTGCAAGCAGCTCGAGCTGGCCAACGGTCGCCTCAAGAACAGCGCCAAGTTCAGCCCGCGCACCCTGGATCTGGACCTGCTGACCGTCGGTACCCTGACAGGAGAGATCGATGGCGTGATGCTGCCGCGCGATGAGGTCGATCGCAATGCCTTCGTGCTGCTGCCGCTGGCCGAGTCGTTCGGCGAAGAGCGCCACCCCGTCACCGGCGAGGATTACGCTTCGCTTTGGAAGGCGTTCGTGGCCGCCGGGCGCGCCGAACAGCAGCCGCTATGGCCGGTGGACTTCAGCTGGCGCTGCCGCATGATCTCTCGCGCTGATGCCACGGTCTGACGCTGCTCTCTGATGCCCCAGCCTGACGCTATCAGGCGCCATATTGCTGGTGTCAGTGTCCGGCGGTGAGTGTGACCGGCCCCTCAATGACAACGCCCTGCCGATTCTCATCGGCAGGGCGTTGTTGTCTGGTAGGGTACTGTCGTCTGGTAGGGTACTGTCGTCTGGCAGGGCGCTGGCGTCTGGCAGGACTGAGCCTCAGTCTTGCGCCGTGCTCGGGGCCGCCAGGCTGTCCAGCGGCCAGCGCGGCACGGCCTTCATCGGGCCGGTGTCCTGCTCGCCGGCATTCAGGCGCTGCGCGCCCACGTAGGCGATCATCGCGCCGTTGTCGGTGCAGAAGCGGCCACGCGGGTAGTAGGCGCGAGCGTTGCGCTTGGTCAGCTCATGGCTCAGGCGCTCACGCAGGCGGGTGTTGGCACTCACGCCACCGGCGACGACCAGGCGCTTGAGACCGGTCTGGTCCAGTGCGCGACGACACTTGATGACCAGGGTGTCGACCACGGCTTCCTCGAAGGCGCGTGCGATATCGGCGCAGTGCTGCTCATCCAGGTCATCCGCGGCCTTGGCCTTCTTGAGCGTGACCATGGTGTGGGTCTTGAGGCCGGAGAAGCTGAAGTCGAGGCCCGGGCGGTCCGTCATCGGGCGCGGGAAGCGATAGCGTTTGGGGTCGCCCTGTTCGGCCAGCTTCGCGACCTGCGGGCCACCGGGGTAGGGCAGTTCCAGCATCTTGGCGGCCTTGTCGAAGGCTTCGCCGGCGGCGTCATCCACGGACTCGCCGAGCAGCTCGTATTCGCCCAGTCCGCGCACCGCGACCAGCTGGGTGTGTCCGCCGGAGACCAGCAGCGCCACGAAGGGGAATTCCGGTGCATCGTCTTCCAGCATCGGTGCCAGCAGGTGGCCTTCCATGTGGTGGACGCCGAGCACCGGCACTCCCCATGCCTTGGCGAGGCCATGGGCGGTGGACGCGCCGACCATCAGCGCGCCGACCAGGCCCGGGCCTGCGGTATAGGTGATGGCATCGATGTCAGCGGCCTTCAGCTGCGCTTCGTCCATCACCTGCTGGATCAGCGGCAGCAGCTTGCGAGTGTGATCACGCGACGCCAGTTCCGGCACCACGCCGCCGAATTCGGCGTGCATGGCGATCTGGCTGTAGAGGGCATCTGCAAGCAGGCCCTGGTCCGTGTCGTAGATGGCGACGCCGGTCTCGTCGCAGGAAGTCTCGATGCCGAGCACACGCATGGCTGACTCTCAGGAAATATCAGAAGTAGAGGGCGGCACGGCCAGCGAGGCTGCCTGAGCGAGCCCGAGAGGCGTGTGTGCCGTGAATGCGCGACATTCTACTGGCTGTGAGCACGGGTGTCGCGCCAGCTGGCGTTGAGGCAGAGAGGATTTCCGGTTTCCGCGTTTGCAAAGCCGGGGGCGGGTGTCTAGAATATGGCACTCTGCAAGACTGGGTCGTGCATCCGACCACCCCGCAAAAGCTCCCCGAATCATGATTCCAGCCAGCGACGGCTACCCTCACCGGTGGTGTCGCAGGCGACTGATTGATGCTGGATCGACCTGCAGGTGGCGGTTTACCGTCGCTGGCTGGTGGCTCCTGAGGAGTGGCTGCACCGGATGTGCGTTCAAACCGAACTCATGATCTCAAGGTAGGTGAGTGTTTAATGCCTTCAGTTAAAGTACGTGACAACGAGCCGTTCGACGTCGCCCTGCGCCGTTTCAAGCGCTCCTGCGAAAAAGCCGGTGTTCTTTCCGAAGTGCGTCGTCGTGAGCACTACGAGAAGCCGACAGCTGTTCGCAAGCGTCAGCAGGCGGCCGCTGTAAAGCGCCACGCCAAGAAGGTTCAGCGTGAGCGCAAGCGTTTCGAGCGTCTCTACTGATCCGTACTTTTGGGGAGTGATATTCTGCTCTCTGGAAGGACACCAAGCGGCTGCCTCACGGTGGCCGCTTGTTTTTGTCTCTAGTGGTCCGTTTGTTCTCGAGCCGTGTGCCGTTGCCTGGCGCATGTCGCTAACTCGAGGAATGGCCTGACCCGAAGGTAGCCGCTCACTTTGCTGAGCCGACACTATCTTGCGGTCAGTCCGTTTTTCCACGACTTCTGGCGAATCATGGCTGGTCTCATCCCCCAAGGCTTCATTGACGATCTGCTGGCCCGCACCGACGTGGTCGAGGTGGTGGGTGAGCGCGTCCAGCTGAAGAAGGCCGGCAAGAGCTATGTCGGCCTCTGCCCGTTCCATCAGGAAAACTCTCCCTCGTTCAACGTCATCCCGGACAAGCAGTTCTATCACTGCTTCGGGTGCGGGGCGAGCGGCAGTGCCCTCAAGTTCCTGATGGAATTCGATCGCTTGCCGTTCCCCGAGGCCGTGGAGCAGCTGGCCTCGCGGCTGGCGCTTGAAGTGCCGCGCGAAGGCGGCAACCAGAGTCCGCACGAGCGCCGTGAGCGCCAGCGTCGCGAGCAGGCCCGCGAAGAGGGCGTCAATCTGCTCGAGGCGGCCGCGGACTTCTATCGTCAGCGCCTGACGGAACCGGCCGCGCAGCCGGCACGTGAGTATCTGGAAGGCCGTGGTCTGTCGCGTGAGGTCATGCGTGATTTCGGCATCGGCTTCGCACCGGAAGGCTGGGAGCACCTCAAGCATCACCTGAGCAAGCTGGGTGTCAGCGAGGATGTGCAGATCGAATACGGCCTGCTGATCCATCACGAGGAAAGCGGTCGCCGCTATGACCGCTTCCGCGATCGTGTGATGTTCCCGATCCGTGACTGGAAAGGCCGTACCATCGCCTTCGGCGGTCGCGTGATGGGCGATGCCAAGCCCAAATACCTGAATTCTCCCGAGACTCCCGTCTTCCACAAGGGGCGCGAGCTCTACGGTCTGTTTGAAGCCCGTGAGGCGAATCGCAAGCTGGAACGCATGCTGATCGTCGAAGGCTACATGGACGTGGTGGCACTGGCGCAGTATGGCATTCGCAATGCCTGCGCGACCCTGGGCACCGCGACCAGTGAGGAGCACCTCAAGCGCCTCTATCGCCTGGTCGATGAGGTGGTGTTCTGCTTCGACGGCGACAAGGCCGGTCGGCAGGCGGCGCGCCGCGCGCTGGAGACCGTGCTTGAGGTCATGATCGATGGGCGTCAGGCGCGCTTCCTGTTCCTGCCGGAAGGCGAGGACCCGGATTCCCTGGTGCGTAGCGAGGGTCAGGAGGCATTCGAGAAGCGTGTCACCTGCGCCTCCGGGCTCTCCGAGTTCCTGTTCGAGCAGGCCTCGGAAGGGCGTGACCTCAAGCGCATGGAGCAGCTCGAGCGGTTCGTGACCCAGGCGCTGGAGTGGATCTCGCGCGTGCCCGAAGGGGTGCTGCGCTCGCTGCTGCTCAAGGAGCTTGAGCGGCGCAGTGGCCTGGAGCGTGAGCGGCTGGATGCCATGCTGGTGGAGCGCGCCGCGGCGCGTGAAGCCCAGCAGGCACGGCTGCGTCAGCACCAGCAGCTACGTCAGCACCCTCAGCAACAGCAGCGTTCGCAACCGCAACAACGTCAGCCCGGCGCGACACACTCGGCACCGCGCTCAGCGTCCGCTGCCAGTCCTCAGGACGGCGCGACGCTGAGTGACGCGCAGGACGAGTGGTCGTCGCTGGAGGCGATGGCAGATGCCGGCTTCGGCGACAGCGAGCCCGATGGCTGGCAGCCGGATGACTGGCAGTCGCATGGCGAGATGCCAGCGGCGCAGGGCGCTCAAGCCGCGCGCGCGACGCCGGCCAGGTCTCAGAAGCGCACCTCGGTCAGCATGCTGACGCGCCTGTTGCATCTTCTGGTGCACGAGCCGCAGCTGGTCGCCGAGCTACCTGACTCCAATGAGTGGATCGAAGGAGCGGGCGAGCCGGCCGACAGCGAGGATGCGCAGCTGTTGAACGATGTGGTGCGTCTCTTGAAGGCGGGGCAGTATCGTTCGCCACAGGTGTTGTTGGCGCACTTCCTCGGTACCGCACAGGGGCCGAGACTTGAGCAGCTGGCAGCCCGCGAATTGCTGATTCCGCGTGACGTGCGCAGCGAAGAGCTGAAGGGGCTGGTGGAGCATTGCCAGCATCAGCAGGCGCGCACCACGCCGGAAGCGGAATATCAGGCCTTGCTGGCCAAGGAAAAGCGTGGCGAGAAGTTGTCGGCAGAAGAGAAGCAGCGGCTGATGGCCCTGCTGATGGAGCTGGCAACACGGCGCTGACGCAGTCTCGGTGCCAGGAAGGCCGACAATGGTGGAAATGCCGTGAGAGCTGAGGCGATGGCGCAGGAAAATACGCCCCATGGCCTTGAAAGACGCACTCATGCCCACTATTTAAGGAGGTAGCTCCCGATGCGGACTGCCGCAACGTAACCGATAACGCTAACACACCTGGATGGTCCGGCAAATACGCCGCTGGCAGCATCTCCTGATGGCACGCTATACTGGTGCGCTTGATGCTCTCTTCGTCCCTATACCGGCGCCATGCTCACTCGCTGAGCCGCGTCGCGTCCAGGTGCTTCATTCTTCTTCGTCGAGATAGGGGTTCTATGGCTGGTAATGCGCAGCAGCAGTCGCGTCTCAAGGAGTTGATCGCGCGCGGCAAGGAACAGGGTTACCTGACCTATGCCGAGGTCAACGATCACCTGCCCGAGGATATCGCTGATCCCGAACAGGTGGAAGACATCATCAGCATGATCAACGATATGGGCATCAAGGTCGCGGAAGAAGCGCCCGATGCCGATACCTTGATGATGTCTGATTCCTCCACTGACGAGTCTGCCGCCGAAGAGGCCGTTGCCGCCCTCGCCGCGGTGGAAAGCGATGTGGGACGCACCACCGACCCCGTCCGCATGTACATGCGTGAGATGGGCACCGTGGAACTCCTGACCCGCGAAGGCGAAATCAAGATCGCCAAGCGGATCGAGGAGGGCACGCGTGAGGTGATGTCGTCGCTGGCATTCTTGCCGGGGGCAGTCGACTCCATCCTGGAAGCCTACGACGGCACTCTGGGCGAAGACGGCGGACGTCTGTCCGATCTCTTCTCCGGTTTCATCGACCCTGACGAAGGCGTACCGGGTGTCGCCGAAGTCGAAGTCGAGGAAGTCGAAGAGATTCCCGAGGGCGAAGAGTCCGAAGGCGACGAAGACGAAGACGACGATTCCGCCTCTGAAGGTGGCCCGGACCCCGAGCTGGCCCGCGTCCGCTTCGAGCAGATCCGTGAGCAGAACGAGGCGACCAAGGCCGCCATCGAGAAGTACGGTTCCGGCTCTGCCGAGGCGAAAGCCGAACAGGACCGTCTTGCCGAGCTGTTCTCGCCGATCAAGCTGGTGCCCAAGCACTTCGAGCGTCTGGTCGGCCAGGTTCGCGTGTCCGTCGAGCAGGTGCGCGAGCAGGAAAAGGTCATCCTGCAGATCTTCGTCAAGCGCGGCAAGGTGCCTCGCAAGAGCTTCATCAAGGCCTTCCCGGGCCACGAGTCCGACATGGACTGGTTCGACAGCTTCATCGGTGGCAGCAAGAAGTACGCCGACAAGCTCGAGCCGTTCCGTGCCGACGTGCTGCGTGCCCAGCGCAAGATCGCCTTCGAGCAGGACATGGTCCAGCTGCCGGTCAGCGAGCTGAAGGAAGTGAACCGTCGCCTGTCGATCGGTGAAGCCAAGGCGCGTCGTGCCAAGAAGGAAATGGTCGAGGCCAACCTGCGTCTGGTCATCTCCATCGCCAAGAAGTACACCAACCGTGGTCTGCAGTTCCTGGATCTCATCCAGGAAGGCAACATCGGTCTGATGAAGGCCGTGGACAAGTTCGAGTACCGTCGTGGTTACAAGTTCTCGACCTACGCCACCTGGTGGATCCGTCAGGCGATCACTCGCTCCATCGCGGACCAGGCGCGCACCATCCGTATTCCGGTGCACATGATCGAGACCATCAACAAGCTGAACCGTGTCTCGCGTCAGATGCTGCAGGAAATGGGTCGCGAGCCGACGCCGGAAGAGCTGGGCGAACGTCTCGAGATGCCGGAAGACAAGGTGCGTCGCGTGCTCAAGATCGCCAAGGAGCCCATCTCCATGGAGACGCCGATCGGTGACGATGATGATTCGCACCTGGGTGACTTCATCGAGGACGGCACCATGGTCTCGCCGATCGACTCCGCCACCGGCGAAGGTCTGATCGAAGCGACCCGCGGCATCCTGTCCGGCCTGACCGCACGTGAAGCCAAGGTGCTGCGCATGCGCTTCGGTATCGACATGAACACCGACCATACCCTCGAGGAAGTCGGCAAGCAGTTCGATGTCACCCGTGAGCGTATCCGTCAGATCGAAGCGAAAGCGCTGCGCAAGCTGCGTCACCCGTCACGCTCCGAGTCACTGCGTTCCTTCATGGAAGAGTGATCTGAAGCGCTCGGGGCCACACCTAAACTGCTGGCCCCGCTGACAAGACAACGCCCGCCCCCATGCGAATGGGAGGCGGGCGTTGTCGTTTGTGGGCTTTACGTTGCGGGTCTTTCTCTACGGGCTGTGTCGCCTTCAGGCTTTTCTTTACGGACCTTGCCACCTTCGAACTGTGTCGTTCCAGAGCTGCGTGATGTGCCCTGGGGGCTATCAGGCGCCGTGGCGCAACTGGTGAGACGAAGGCGTTGCCGCCACGCTGAAGACGACACGGCCCTTGATGCACTGACGGGAGACCGGCCCCATCTGCTCGCTGCTCAAGCCGTCGGGGTGCTCGCCACGTAGCCACAGGCGGCCGTTGTCATCGATGCGATGCAGGCGCTTGACCAGCTGGCCGAGCCTGGGATGTTCCACCACGACGGTGGCGCCGGGCGTCAATCGCCAGCGACTGGGCCAGCGCATGCTGATGATGAGGCTGTGCTGCGGGAGACTGGGGGCAAGACTATGACCGTGCAAGCGGTAGCTACTGAACCAGCGCATGTGAGGCTCCTTGAGAATGAGGGCATGACACGGTCAAGATCCTGTCGGTGCTTTCCTGTGGCAGTGGCGATAGTTGAATTGTATCCACTGCTTAGTAAAATATAATCATTCTCATTTGATGTCCAGCCGTTTCCTTTCAGCGCCTCGCGCAATGGCTATCGAGAGACGGCTGTCTAGCGCAGCCTGTCGAGAGAAGACTGTCGAGCAGAGACTGTCTCGCGAAGCCTGTTGAGAGTAGAAACGAAAAAAAGCCGCGGCTCAGGTGAGCAGCGGCTTTTGGGAGAGTCACGGGTCTGTCTGTCTCTTGCGCTTCATGCTGTGCTTCATGTCTTGTCACGTCACTTCGCGTTGTTTCATGGGGCAGGGCGAAGTGACGGCCATGCGACAGGTCATGCGCGCAGCTCGGCAAGAGGGTTTTGCTGCCGGGCTCAGTCGTTGGCGTTGAGTTCACGCAGCAGGGCGCGGCGCTGGCGGCCCATGCGGATCGCCAGCAGCACGATCTCGATCACGGCGATGGCCATCAGGGTGTAGCCGAACAGTTCGGTGACTTCCTCGGCGGCATTCTTGACCGAACGCAGGTAGGAGTCCCCCATCAGGGTTTCCCAGAATTCCGAGCGGCCGTAGAGGCGTGAGAAGACGTAGGTCGCCAGGAAGCCGGCTCCGAACAGGCCGAACGCGAAGCTGCGTCCGAAGTGCTCGAACTCGGCAATGAAGCGGCTGCGGTTGCGCCATACGCCGATGATGACCGGGATCGCGACCACGCTGACCAGGAACTGCCAGCTGCCATCGCCGATCATGCCGTCGAGCAGGGCGTCCTGTTCACGGATCAGGGACGCCGCGAACAGGCCGAACAGCAGCAGGCTGATGGTGCGCAGGTCCGGCAGGCGTGAATGCACCAACCACATGGTGGCTGCGCTCAACGCCAGCAGAGTGCTCTGCATGTGTTCTGTCCAGCTGGCTTCGCTGAAGCCGACATCACCGAAGTGGTGGGCATCATGCATGACCAGCGACATCATCGCGGCCACCAGCGGCGCATAGATGGCCAGGCGCAGGCAGGCTTGCATGAAGAGCGAAGTGGGCTTGCGCCCATACAGCGGCTGTTCGGCGCTGATGGGGAGCGGGACAGCGTTATGGTGCTGGGTATGCGAAGTCAGGCGAGACAAGGGACTCTCCGGACAGTCCATGGACTGCCTGTCAGGGTGAGGGTGTTGTTTGCCTGCTCATTATAACGATGCAAAGGTGCTCAGTTAATATTCTGGTAAGAAAACTGTGAGATTCCATTTCAGCATCGATGTTGCGCCGAGCGGAAATGTTCGTCAGCTCTGACGTAACCGATCCCGCTCGGCTTCCTCGACGATCCAGTCATGCACGGCCTGGATGCGGCCATCATCCAGGGTGCCGTGGGGATGGACGATGACGTAGCGCTTGCCGGTCAGCACCCGCTGCGCGAAGGGCGCGATCAGCGTGCCGCGCGACAGCTCGTCGGTGATCAGCGTGCGTCTTGCCATCGCGACTCCCATGCCGGCGATGGCAGCCTCCATCGACAGGTGGTTGCGGTTGAAGGTATAGCCACGCTGAACGTTGATCTCGGGCGCGCCGATGCTGGCCAGATAGAATTCCCACTCGGCGTGATCGTGACTGCCGCGCCAGGCGGTGATGTCGTGCAGCAGCGGATACCAGGCGAGGTCCTCTGCGCTGCGCAGCGGCGGGCGGCCGCGCATCAGGCCAGGATGGCAGACGGGGAAGATCTCCTCTTCCATCAGGTCGGTGACCTGCATGCCCGGGTAGTGGCCGTCGTTGAGGTCGACCGCCAGCTCGAAATCACCCTCGCGCAGCGGTGAGTCACTGTCCTCGGCGCGCACGTGCAGCTCGATATCCGGAAAGCGTGCCTGCAGGCGCGGCAGTCGGGGCGCCAGCCATTTGGAGAGGAATGACGGCACCGAACGCAACCTGAGTACACCGCTCATCAAGCCGCTGCGCAGCCGTTTGACCTCCAGTCCCACCGCGCTATAGGACTGCTCCACGACACGCGCCAGTCGCGCGCCTTCCCCTGTCAGCTCGAGTCCACGTGAACGACGCAGAAACAGCTTGAAGCCCAGCCGCTCCTCCAGCTGCTTGATCTGCTGACTCACCGCGCCGGTGGTGACGTGCAGTTCTTCCGCCGCACGCGTGAAGGAGCCATGACGCGCGGCGCAGGCGAATACCTGCAGCCAGGCATGGGTCTGACCATTCAGGTGGCGCAGGCTCGGTGTGGTGGCGGGCGTGCCGGTCGCCGTCGGCGGCACGACGGGGCCAGTACCAGGCGTGTTGTCGAGGGAAGACGTCATGGGCGGGTCTCATGCAAGCGCTGGAGGCAGATAGTGAGGGAGAAGCCGCGATGGCCAGATGGCGGTGGTAGCTAAAGGCATCAGGGCACAAGGTGGCGCGAAGAGCATAGTTTACGCCGTTTTTGATGCATAGGGTTTAGTCAGGCTAAACCCGCGACCAATTTTTATGGTTTGTCGCGTCCGCCCCCATCCATCATCATTGCCTCATCCACTGGCAGGCGCTCAGGCGCGGCGAGTTTCCGAGATGAGGTGTTGTCATGTCCATCAGTGTATTTGATCTCTTCAAGGTCGGTGTCGGCCCCTCCAGCTCGCACACCGTCGGCCCGATGCGTGCTGCCGCGCAGTTCGTCGAGACCCTGCGCTCGCGTGACCAGCTGGAGCGCGTGGCGCGCATCGAGGTGCAATTGCATGGTTCGCTGTCTGCCACCGGCGTAGGCCACGGTACCGACAAGGCGACCATCCTCGGCCTGATGGGCGAGCTGCCGGAAACGATCGACCCTGCGATCATCGACCCCTGCATCGAAGAGCTGCTGGAGTCCCAGACACTGCTGCTCGACAACCGCATCGCGGTGCCCTTCGTGTGGGTACGTGACATGCAGTGGCACGATGCGCCGCTGCCGTATCACCCCAATGCCATGCGTCTGATCGCCTACGGCCATCGCGATGAGCTGTATCGCAATGTCTATTACTCGGTGGGCGGCGGTTTCGTGGTCGACGAAGTCGAGGCCGCGCGTGACCCGCTGCTGGAAGACGAAAGCCTGCGTCTGCCGTATGAATTCAACACCGCCAATGAACTGCTGGCGCTGTGTCGCATGCACAAGATGCGCATCAGCGAGCTGATGATGGCCAACGAATGTGCGCTGCGTAGTGAGACCCAGGTACGTCGTGGGCTCTGGCGCATCTGGGAAGTGATGAACGAGTGCATCGACAACGGCCTGACGCATGAAGGCGTGCTGCCCGGCGGGCTCAACGTCAAGCGTCGTGCCAAGCGTCTGCATGCACGCCTGCTGGATGTGGAATCCAGCAAGTCGATCATCACCTCGACCTTCTCGGCGATGGACTGGGTCAACCTGTTCGCGCTGGCGGTCAATGAAGAGAACGCGGCCGGTGGTCGCATGGTGACGGCGCCGACCAATGGCGCGGCCGGCATCATCCCAGCGGTGCTCAGCTATTACATGAAATTCCAGGAAGATGCTCGCGAGGAGGACGTGGTCGATTTCCTGCTCACGGCAGCCTCGGTGGGCATCCTGTGCAAGAAGAACGCCTCCATCTCTGGCGCGGAAGTCGGCTGTCAGGGCGAGGTGGGCTCCGCCTGCGCCATGGCGGCCGCCGGGCTTGCCGAGCTGATGGGCGCGACGCCGGAGCAGGTCGAGAACGCGGCGGAAATCGGTCTCGAGCACAATCTGGGACTGACCTGTGACCCGATCGGCGGGCTGGTGCAGATTCCCTGCATCGAGCGCAATGCGATTGCCTCGGTCAAGGCGATCAATGCCGCCCAGATGGCGATGTGCGGCGATGGCGATCACTTCGTCTCGCTGGACAAGGCGATACGCACCATGCGTGACACCGGCCGCGACATGCAGGACAAGTACAAGGAGACCTCCAAGGGCGGTCTCGCGGTCAACGCCATCGAATGCTGATACGACCGCTAGCCACTGGCAGGTTCCGTGACCTGGACTGGATTGAGTCTGACTGAATTGAGTCTGCGTGACTTGAACCCGCGCTATGTGAACCTGTGTGATGTGAACCTGAGTCGAACTGCCATGACTTTCCGCCGGAGGCCAGCCGCCTCCGGCCAAACCCGTTGTCTCTTGTCAGGTACATGATCTCCGGCCAGAGGTCATGATCTCGGCAACCCTCGTTGACGCCTCTTCGGCGCGGTATTCCGCGACGGACAGGCGTCTTTTTTATGGCGGGAATTGCGCTCATCTCGACTGTTCGGCTCGGGCTGGTGGGGGAATCTGCCGGCCTCGAGATGTCTCGGGAGGGCTGCGTTGTAAAGAAGTCGCTGATATATCGGCTATTGGTCGAGTGAGCGCGCTTGCCGCTGGCAGCGCGCCTCTCGCTGTTCTAGTTTACGTTAACGTCAGTTGCGCCGATCGCAACGATGGCGCATATCAAGGGCCTGTGGATAGCGCCTGTTGATGCTGCGTGCCGATGACGAACCGCGATGTTGCGGGCATCCGCGCTGACGAACAGCCCTCATGTCTCTTGGAAGACACAGACCACCGGCTTGCCGGTCAGGACGGAGTACTGACATGCCATCACCGCCCATTCAGGGGCCGCGTGCCAGCGGGGGCGCATCTGCGACAGCCCCGATTCTCGAGACGCGTGGCTTGAGCAAGGACTTTCGAGGTTTCACGGCTGTCGATGACGTCAATCTCCAGGTGCAGGAAGGGCATATCCATGCCCTGATCGGCCCCAATGGCGCCGGCAAGACGACAGTCTTCAATCTACTGACGCGCTTTCTGCCGGCCACCCGCGGCGAGATTCTCTATCGCGGCAAATCCATCACTCGCATGAAGTCGCATGAGATCGCGCGCCTGGGCTTGGTTCGCTCCTTCCAGATATCGGCGGTGTTTTCCCAGATGACGGTGCTCGAGAACGTGCGGGTCGCCCTGCAACGCCCCCAGGGCACCTCGTTTCATTTCTGGAAGCCGGAACGCAGCCTCGACAGCCTGAACGAGCAGGCATTGCATCTGCTGGAGCAGGTAGGGCTGCGCGATGACGCTCACCGTGTGACCGCCAGTCTGCCCTATGGCCGCAAGCGCGCGCTGGAGCTGGCGACCACGCTGGCGCTTGAGCCCACGCTGATGCTGCTGGATGAGCCGACCCAGGGCATGGGCGCCGAGGATGTGGACCGCGTGGTCGAGCTGATTCGTGTCGCGGCGCGGGGCCGTACGGTGCTGATGGTCGAGCACAATCTGAGCGTGGTCAGCCGTCTGTGCGATCGCATCAGCGTGCTGGCGCGCGGCCGGGTGTTGGCGGAAGGCGACTACGCCAGTGTGTCGGCCAACCCCGAGGTGCGTGAAGCGTATCTGGGCAGTGAAGCGCCCGAGTCCACGGCGGATGAGCACAAGGAGGTTTCATGACGGTGGTTATGGAGCAGGCGACGGACAGGCAAGCCTCGGCGGCCGACTCGCCGCTGGGGGAAGAGCAGCTCTGCCTGCGCGAGCTGAACGCCTGGTATGGCGAGTCCCATGTGCTGCATGGCGTCAACATGACGGTGCGGCGCGGCGAACTGGTGACCTTGCTGGGGCGCAACGGGGCCGGTCGCAGCAGTACGCTGCGCGCGATCATGAACATGGTCGGCCGGCGCAGCGGCGAGATCCTCATCAAGGGGCAGGACAGCATGGGGCTGGCGCCGCATCGCATCGCCCATCTCGGTGTCGGCTTCTGCCCCGAGGAGCGTGGCATCTTCGCCAGCCTGAGCGTCGAGGAGAATCTGCTGCTGCCACCGCTGGTTAGGAGCACAGGACATGGTCAGGGCCAAGGCCAGAGCCAGAGCCAGGGCCAGGGCATGTCGCTGGATGAGCTCTATGCGCTGTTCCCCAATCTGCATGAGCGGCGCACCAGTCAGGGAACGCGCCTCTCCGGTGGCGAGCAGCAGATGCTGGCGTTGGCGCGCATCCTGCGCACCGGGGCAGACCTGCTACTGCTGGATGAGATCACCGAGGGGCTGGCGCCGGTCATCAACCAGAAGCTGGCCGAAGTGCTGATGATGCTGAAGGCGCGCGGCATGACCATCGTGCTGGTGGAGCAGAACTTCCGCTTTGCTGCACCGCTGGCCGACCGTCATTACCTGATGGAGCACGGCACCATTCTGGAAGAGATCAGCGCGGCCGAATTGCCGGCCCGCCACGAATATCTGCACAAGGTACTGGGGGTCTGAGCTCCCGCTCGAGCTGAGCTGCACAGGGCTGGCCGCCATGCACAGCCTTGCACTCGCCAATCTGAAGTCCGTACGTCTCGCCACAACAATCACAATATTGCCGGGAAACCGGTCTGGAGATGTCATGCACGCCACTGCTTCATCCAACGCCACCGTTTCATCCAACGCCACCCCTGTCGCGTCACCGTTGTCACGCTGCATCACGGCGGCCACACGCCGGCGCCTGTTGCCGCTGTCCGCGCTCATGATGGGGTCACTACTGTCGGCGGGAATCGCGCAGGCCGATATCAGCGATGGCGTGATCAAGATCGGCTATCTGGCCGACATGTCGGGCACCTATCGTGACCTGGCAGGCCCGGGCGGTCTCGATGCGCTCAAGATGGCCGTCGAGGACTTCGGCGGCAGCGTCAACGGCATGCCGATCGAGGTATTGAGTGCCGATGACCGCAACAGCGCCGATGTCGGTGCCAATACGGTACGCGGCTGGATCGATCAGCAGAATGTCGACATGGTCGCCGGGCTGGTGGCCTCATCGGTGAGCATCGCGGTGACGCGGATTCTCGCCGAACAGGACACGCTGGGAATCGTCTCCGGCTCGGCGGCTTCCAGCATCACCAATGAGCATTGCACGCCCAATCATGTCCACTGGGTGTACGACACCTATCCGCTGGCGCATGGCACGGCCAAGGCGATCGTCGATGAAGGCGGCGACAGCTGGTTCCTGCTGACCGCGGATTACGCCTTCGGTCATGCCCTGGAAGGCGATGTGGAAAAGGTGGTGAACGAGAACGGCGGCACCATCGTCGGCAAGGTGCGCCATCCTTTCCCGACCAGTGATTTCTCCTCCTACATCCTGCAGGCGCAGGGTTCCGGGGCCAAGATCGTCGGGCTGGCCAATGCCGGGTCGGACACCGTCAATGCGTTGACCACGGCGAGTCAGTTCGGCGTGGTACAGGCCGGGCAGTCGCTGGCGGGGCTGCTGATCTTCCTCAATGACGTGCATGCCCTGGGGCTTGAGGTGGCGCAGGGGCTGCAGCTCACCACCGGCTGGTACTGGGACCTCAATGACGAGACACGTGCCTGGTCCCAGCGCTATCACGAGCGCAATGAGCGCATGCCGACCATGGTGCAGGCCGGTATCTACTCCAGCACCCTGCATTACCTGAATGCGGTCGCGGCCACCGGCAGCGATGACACCGCCACCGTGCGCGCCAGAATGGGCGAGACGCCGGTCAACGACATGTTCGCCAACAACGGCGCCATCCGTGCCGATGGGCGCATGGTGCATGACATGTATCTGGTCAAGGTCAAGGCGCCCTCCGAATCCCAAGGCGAGTGGGATGTCTATGACGTGATCCGCACCATTCCCGGCGCTGAAGCCTACCGACCGCTGGCGGACAGCCAGTGCGAGCTGGTCAAGGGCTGAAGCCGAACGTCAGTCGAGTCGCTGAGGCGTATGACATGGCGCTGCCGGTCGGATGATCGGCAGCGCCGAGCGGCTGACGCGAATGGGCGCTGAAAAGGAATGTGCGGATGACCATGATTTTTGGAATACCCCTGATGGTGCTGTTCGGTCAGCTGATGCTGGGGCTGATCAACGGTGCCTTCTATGCATTGCTGAGCCTTGGGCTGGCGGTGATCTTCGGTCTGTTGCGCATCATCAACTTCGCGCATGGTGCCCAGTACATGCTGGGCGCCTTCGCGGCGCTGCTGGGAGCGCAATATCTGGGGCTCAACTACTGGACGGCGCTGATCGTGGTGCCGCTGGTGGTAGGGGCCCTGGGCATCGTGGTCGAGCGTCTGCTGCTGCGGCGCATCCAGCACCTTGATCACCTCTATGGCCTGTTGCTGACCTTCGGGCTGGCGCTGATCTTCGAGGGCACGCTGGTGAATCTGTTCGGTGTCTCGGGGGCGAGCTATCCGATCCCCGAGGCGCTGAGTGGTGGCTTCAAGCTTAGCTTCATGTTCCTGCCCACCTACCGCGCCTGGGTGCTGGTGGCGGCATTGGTGGTCTGCTTCGGAGTCTGGTTCCTGATCGAGCGCACGCGCCTCGGTGCCTATCTGCGCGCGGGAACCGAGAACCCCGAGCTGGTGCAGGCCTTCGGCATCAATGTGCCCTTGATGGTGTCGCTGACCTACGGGCTCGGTGTGGCGCTTGCCGCCTTCGCCGGCGTGCTGGCCGCGCCCTTGTATCCCGTCTCGCCGACCATGGGCTCGAGCCTGCTGATCGTGGTGTTCGCGGTGGTGGTCATCGGCGGGATGGGCTCGATTCTCGGCGCCATTCTTACCGGGCTCGCGATGGGGCTGATCGAGGGGCTGACCAAGGTGTTCTATCCCGAGGCCGCCAATACGGTGATCTTCGTGGTGATGGTGATGGTGTTGATGCTTCGCCCTGCCGGGCTGTTCGGAAAGGAGGCCTGACATGGCCGTACTGCAACAGGATCACCAGGCCGCGCGTGCAGGCAGCGCGCCGCGCAGAATCACCCCGCTGGGCATGCTGTATCTCGTGCTGTTCCTGCTCGGGTTGCTGGCACCCTGGGTCGCCTATCCCGTCTTTCTGATGAAGATTCTGTGTTTTGCGCTGTTCGCCAGCGCCTTCAATCTGCTGCTCGGGTTCGTGGGGCTGCTGTCCTTCGGGCATGCCGCCTTCCTGGCCACGGGCGCCTATATCACCGGCTTCTTGCTCGCGGAATACCCGGGCCTGAGTCCGGCGCTGGGCATCGTGGCCGGTACGCTCGGCGCGGTAGTGCTGGGGACGTTATTCGGGGCGCTGGCCATCCGACGGCAGGGCATCTACTTCGCGATGATCACGCTGGCCCTGGCCCAGATGATGTTCTTCTTCTTCATCCAGGCGCCGTTCACCCACGGGGAAGATGGCCTGCATGGCGTGCCGCGCGGTGAGCTGTTCGGCGTGTTCGATCTGGCGAACAACCACACCCTTTATTACTTCGTGTTCGCGATCTTCGTGGCGGCCTTTGCCCTGATCCGGCGCGTCGTGCATTCCCCCTTCGGTCAGGTGCTGAAGGCCATCCGCGAGAATGAACCGCGCGCCATCTCGCTGGGCTATCACACCGATGCCTACAAGCTGGTGGCCTTCGTGTTGTCGGCGGGGCTGGCGGGCCTGGCGGGAGCGACCAAGACGCTGGTGTTCCAGCTCGCCTCGCTGGGTGATGCCAGCTGGCACATGTCGGGGGAGGTGATCCTGATGACATTGCTGGGCGGCGTCGGCACGCTGCTCGGGCCACTGGTGGGCTCCGGGCTGGTCATCGGGCTGCAGCATCAGTTGGCGCAATCCGCGCTGGGGGATTGGGTCAGCGTGATTCTGGGCGCCATCTTCGTGGTCTGCGTGCTCAGCTTCCGCAGCGGCATCATCGGGGAATGTCAGCGCTGGATCGCGCGTCGTCAGCAGCGGGAAGAAAAATGAGCGGCGAGAAGCGAGAGGGGGGAAGCGAGACAGAGTGAGTGGCCCATCGTGCTCTGAAGCAAAGAAATCAATGACTTGCCGATGACTTCAGGCATAAAAAAAGTCCACCCCAAATAGGGTGGACTTAAATGCCATTGTATATCGAGGGGGATACGCCGGTCCCGGATCCTCGACTCAGCAATGAGCACGCCATGCGAGATAGCCGCCATTTGCCATCTCGCTGTATAGATTGCATGCCCGATGCCAGCTTTTTGGTATCCTCAATAAAAACAATGGCTTGAGGTATTGGTGCCTGTTTGTGGGCTGCCAGGTGGCGGTCAGATGACTCGAGGCGTGCGCGCTGTTGGGCGATTCATGGTGCGTTGCAGCATGGTTGTGCACCAAATGCGTGCCGTTTTTCGAGCATATCCGTACGTCATCAATAACTTATGTGGCTTGCGGGTGTGGATAGCGGGTGTGGATAGCGGGTGTGGCTAGCAGGCATCGTCTGCCCGCTGGCACTGTACCTGTACCTCGCCGCCAGCCAGACGCACAGGCCACACCGTCAATGCGAGTGTGTCGTCGTCCAGGCATTGGCCATCACTGAGTCGATAGCGCTGCTTGTAGAGTGGCGAGATCACCAGTGGCTCTCCGGCGTGATCACCCAGCAGGCCGCGGGCAATCACGTTGGCGCCTGACACCGGATCATGATGGTCGATGGCGAACAGCGTGAGGTCATCGCTATCGGCTGTGGCCGGCAGCGTGAACAGGGCGATCTGGCAGGCCTGGCCGTCCGCCTCAAGCCAGGCGGCCACGCCGGAGCCCGGCACCAGGTCCTCGCGCTGGCAGAGTGTCACCCAGCGTAGCGGCGTCTGTGCCGTGGCAGAGGTGTCCTGTGTTGCAGAGGACGGGCTGGAGAGCGGATCGGTAGATGTCGTGGCGAGTGCAGGCGATGTCATGAGCGTACCTCCGTGGCCAGGTGGGTCGTTGACTGAGGTTGATGTTCTGCCACTGCTTCGCGGGCGCCACCGTCGCTGATGATCAGGTTGCCACTGGCCAGTTCATCGCGGCTGGCGGGGCGAATCTGGTCACGTTCGACGATATTGACCACGTCAGGGTCCGGGCGCTGGTCATTCACATAGCTGCGGAAGCGCTTGAGCTTCTCGGGGCTCTTGAGCGCATTGGCCCATTCGCATTCGTAGCGGTCCACCACCTGCTGCATCTGCTCTTCGAGGGTCTCGCCGAGCCCCAGACTGTCCTCGAGAATCACCTCTTTCAGATAGTCGAGGCCGCCTTCGAGGCCCTCGCGCCAGACGGAAGTACGCTGCAGGCGGTCGGCGGTGCGGATGTAGAACATCAGGAAGCGGTCGATGGTGCGAATCAGGCTCTCGTCATCCAGATCGGTCGCGAACAGCTCGGCATGACGCGGGCGCATGCCGCCGTTGCCGCAGACATAGAGGTTCCAGCCGTTCTCGGTGGCGATCACGCCGACATCCTTGCTCTGGGCCTCGGCGCATTCACGGGTACAGCCGGAGACGGCGAACTTGAGCTTGTGCGGGGAACGCAGGCCCTTGTAGCGGTCTTCCAGCGTCAGCGCCATCGCCATGCTGTCCTGCACACCATAGCGACACCAGGTGCTGCCGATGCAGGATTTCACCGTGCGGGTGGACTTGCCGTAGGCGTGGCCGGTCTCGAAGCCAGCGGCGATCAGCTCGCTCCAGATATCCGGCAGTTCATGCAGCTGGGCACCGAAGAGGTCGATGCGCTGACCGCCGGTGATCTTGGTATAGAGGTTGTAGCGTTTGCCGATCTCACCGATGGCGATCAGCTTGTCCGGCGTGATCTCGCCGCCGGGGATGCGTGGCACCACGGAATAGGTGCCGTTCTTCTGCATGTTGGCCATGAAGGTGTCATTGGTGTCCTGCAGCGGAATGTGCGAGGACTCGGTGATCGGCGCGTTCCAGCACGAGGCCAGAATCGAGCCCACCGCCGGCTTGCAGATCTCGCAGCCCAAGGCATCCGGATGGCGGCCGTGGCTGGCCATCAGCTCGGCGAAGGTCTCGATGCCTTCGACGCGCACCAGCGAGTAGAGCTCCTGACGCGTGTGCGCGAAGTGCTCGCACAGTGAGCGATCGACCTCGACGCCACGACTTTCCAGCTCGGCATCCACCACCTTCTTGAGCAGCGCCGCACAGCCCCCGCAGCCGGTGCTGGCCTTGGTGCAGGCCTTGATGGCGCCCAGATCACTGTTGCCGGCATCGATGGCGCTGCAGACATCGCCCTTGGAGACGTTGTGGCAGGAGCACAGCGTGGCGCTGTCGGGCAGGGCATCCGCGCCCAGCGTGATGGCTTCGCCACTGGCATCCGGCAGGATGAGTGCCGCCGGGTCCTTGGGCGCCGCGATGCCATTGGTGACGTACTGCAGCAGGGTGTCGTAGCGCGAGTTGTCGCCGATCAGTACCGCGCCCAGCACCTGCTTGCGGTCCTGCGAGACGATCAGGCGGCGATAGACGCCGTCGGCCTCGTCACAGTAGCGATAGCTGATCGCGCCCTCGCTCTTGCCATGGGCGTCGCCGATGGAACCGACATCCACGCCCAGCAGCTTGAGCTTGGTGGACATGTCGGCGCCCTGGAAGCGGAAGCTCTCCTGAGAGGCGCTTGCGGCATCGCCAGCGCTGGCGGCCAGCAGGGACGCCACGCCGCGTGCCATCTGATAGCCCGGCGCGACCAGCCCGAAGATGCGTGATTGCCACAGAGCGCACTCGCCGATGGCGAAGATTTCCGGGTCCGAGGTGCGGCATTCGTCATCGATGATGATGCCGCCACGCTCGCCGATCTCGAGGCTGGCGCTGCGTGCCAGCGCGTCCTGAGGACGGATGCCGGCGGAGAACACGATCAGGTCGGTCTCCAGATACTCGCCATCGGCGAAGTTCATCCGCCACTGATGGTGCTCGCCGGGCACGATGTCGGTGGTGGCGCGATTGAGGTGCACCCCCACGCCCAGCGCAGTGATGTGTTGCTTGAGCGCAAGGCCGCCATCCTCATCCAGCTGCACCGGCATCAGGCGTGGCGCGAATTCGACGACATGCGCTTCCAGGCCGAGTGACTTGAGGGCATTGGCGGCTTCCAGCCCGAGCAGGCCACCGCCGACCACCACGCCATGTGTCTTGCCATCGGCGGCAGCGCGAATCTGATCAAGATCTTCCAGGGTGCGGTAGACCAGACGATTGCTGGCGGCGGCCTCGCTTCCCGGCTCACCGAGGCCCTGGATGGGCGGCACGAAGGGGGTCGAGCCGGTCGCCAGCACCAGGCTGTCGTAGGGGTAGCGCCCGCGCGTGGTGATGACATGGCCGCCATCGCGGTCGATGGCGGTGACGCACTCGTCGAGGTGCAGGGTGACGCCCGCCTTGCGGTAGTCGTCGGCGGTGCCGAGCGCGAGAGATTCGGCATCACGCCCGGTGAAATACTCCGAGAGATGCACGCGGTCGTAGGCGATGTGGCGTTCTTCGCCGAAGACATGAATCTGGTAGTGCGCGGTAGCGCCCAGTGCGATCAGCTGCTCGACGCAGTGATGGCCAACCATGCCATTGCCGATGATGATCAGGTGTTTCATGCGGCCTCCTCGAAGGTGTCAGGGGTGTTGTCGGTCTTGTCGGTCTTGTTTGTGGTGTCGCGATCACGATGCTGGTCTGTCATGTCTTGAGTGCCCGGCTTCCCGCTGGGGTCATCGGGCGCCGTCGGCGGGCCGTTCTGGGTCAGTCCTGCCAGGGCTTCTGCCGGCATCAGCAGGAGGTCTTCGCGAATCCGGGTCAGTGGCGTACCGGCCTTGAGCGCTTCGAACAGGGCGTTGCCGGCACTGACGTCGCCGTAGAGCACCACGCCGACCAGGCGCTCCTCGCGCAGCAGCAGTCGGCGGTAGTCGCCCAGGGAGTGGTCCTGATAGACCAGCACCTCGTCATTCGGCTGGGGGGCAAGCTCGCCGCAGCTATAGAGGTCGATGCCGCTGACCTTGAGACGCGTCGCCAGTGGCACATTGCGATAGGGCGGAGTCGGTTGCACGAGAAGCTGGCGGGCGAGCACTTCGATCTGCGCCCAGATGGGCTCGATCAGGCCGAAGGTCTCGCCAGCCACCTCACAGCATTCGCCCAGCGCGTGAATGTGTGGATCGCTCGTGAGCAGGTAGCCATCGACCTGGATGGCGCGCTGACAGGTCAGCCCCGCAGCACGTGCAAGCTCGATTTCGGGGCGGATGCCGGTGGCGGCGATGGTCAGTCCGGCGCGCAGTTCGCGGCCATCCGTGAGGCGTACGCCGCTGATGCGGCCCACCGGCGACTCGAGCCACTCTTCGAGGTGCGCGCCAGTGATGATGTCGAGGCCACGCTCGCGAAGTTCCTGCTCCAGCAGTCCGGCCGCGACCTCATCCAGTTGACGGTTCATCAGGCGCTCGCTGCGCTGCAGCAGCGTCACCTCAAGGCCACCCTTGCGCAGGCCCTCGGCGGCCTCGAGCCCGAGCAGCCCGCCGCCGATGACCAGTGCGCCGGCGCCCGCCTGCCGTCCAGCAAGGCAGGCGGCCTGCATCTGCTCGACATCCTTCAGATCGCGAAAGCCCATCAGTCCCGGCGGCCAGTCATTGGCGGACGACGCCTTTGGCAGGTGAGCGGGCAGAGGCAGGGGTAACGCCGGGCGTGAGCCGGTCGCGATCACCAGCCGCTGATAGGGGATGCGGCCACCGCTGGCGGTCTCGACACAGCGGGTGGCGCGATCGATCTGGCTGACGGGGTCGCCGCTGATTCGTGTGATGCCGTGCCGCGAGAACCAGTCGGCCTGCTGGCTGATCAGGCCTTCGGTTTGTGTCTCGCCGGCCAATAGCGGCGAGAGCTGAATGCGGTTGTAGGGGAGGTTGGGCTCCTCGCCGATCACCGTGACCGGCCAGGGCAGCTGCTGATCAGGGCTCAGCGAGACCAGCTGCTCCAACAGCTTCTGCGCCGCCATGCCGTGGCCGATGATGACCAGTGCTGGCGTAGGCTCGCGGGTGGTAGATGACGGATGCATTCTGCCTCCTTGCGCTGACGTTCTGGACGCATAAAAAAAGCGCCTGCTTGCCGCCGTGATGATCACGACGTCAAGCAGGCGCCTTTGCCTGGAAGATGAGGGCTAAGCATTGGATAGCGAGTTGCAGTGTTCAGGTGACGATGTCGATGTCACCCACAACTGCGGCAGGTCTGGCGGACCGTTGGCTGCTGCATGTCACTCATCGGAGTGATGCGCTGCGAGACCTGCGATTCGGGGTCGTCATTGACCCAACCTGCCGATACTCAGGCGAATTCGGTGCCGCTTCAGAGAAAGTCGCTATTTTTCATCCACTTGCAGTTGCAGATGCTCGAGGCGAGGTCCTGCCATGGTCGAGTCGGTCGCGGTTGTGGGTGGCATCAAGGCAGGGATTGGTGCAGTCGCATGCGCTGATGCACATGGCTGGTGCGTCAGCGGTGCCTGGCGCTGGCCGTCTCGCGCTGTTCGCCTCCTGCTTCGGTAGCTTATGACGGCCAAGTGATTGTTATTTCTGGTGATTGGTCAGGGTTGGTCTGTTAAGTGCGTCTGTCAGGTCATTGGTGTGATACCTGATTGAGGGTTCGCGACTCCGCAAGCTTCACTGTTGCGAGACTCGCGAACCGGCCAACGGCGGCTCTTCAATCATGCACGCCATGTCGACGTCTCGAAGACGAGATTGCGCACCCATCGGCATGACGAGACCGTATCCACCGTCAGTTTCCATTGTCAGTCTGCAGGGCAGACCAGGACTGACAACGACAGGCAAAGGCGCCTGATGACCGCACATTACGTGGCGGGTCATCAGGCGCCTTTTTTCATGCTTACTGCACCAGGGAGTGATGTCGATGCAGGCCAGCAAGCCCCAGAGCACAAGTGAGTCTTCCCCCTGTAGCGCCTCGACGACCTGCCCGTATTGCGGTGTCGGGTGTGGCGTATCGCTTGAGCTGGAAACCCAGGTGCAGGAGGGCGGTGAGCTCAAGCGCAGGATCACCGCCGTCAGCGGCGACAACGACCATCCGGCCAATTACGGGCGTCTGTGCGTCAAGGGGTCTGCGCTTGCCGAGACACTGTCACCCAGCGGCCGTCTGACACGGCCTCAGATACGCGATGCCGCAGGCGTGCTGCGAGAGGTGAGCTGGGATACGGCGCTGGACCTGATCGCCGCTCGCTTCGGTGAGCTGCGCAGCACCCAGGGTGGGGACAGCATCGCCGCCTATCTGTCGGGGCAGCTGTTGACCGAGGACTATTACCTCGCCAACAAGCTGTTCAAGGGCTTCATCGGCACACCGCACCTGGATACCAATTCGCGGCTGTGCATGGCCTCGGCGGTCGTGGCGCACAAGCGTGCCTTCGGGGCAGACGCCGTGCCTTGCAGCTACGAGGATCTCGAACGTGCCGAGCTGGTGGTGCTGGTCGGCAGCAATCTGGCCTGGAATCACCCGGTGCTGTTCCAGCGCCTCAAGCAGGCGCGTATCGACAATCCCTTGCTGCGTATCGTGGTGATCGACCCGCGCCTGACCGACAGCTGCGAGATCGCGGACCTGTACCTAGGCATTCGCCCCGGCAGCGACGCGCGCCTCTTCAATGGCTTGCTGGCCTATATGGCCGAGCGCGGACGCACCGATCGCCTCTATCTGGAGGCCCACACCCAGGGTTTCGATGCGGCACTCAAGCAGGCGAAGCGTGACGACTGCTCGCTTTCCGCGATTGCGCGGGATTGCGATATCGATGTGGAGCGTCTCGAGACCTTCTATTACTGGTTCGCCACCCAGCTGCACGTGGTCACGCTGTTCTCCCAGGGCGTGAATCAATCGACCAGTGGCACCGACAAGGGCAATGCGATCATCAATTGTCATCTGGCAGGCGGCAAGATCGGACTGCCGGGCGCGGGGCCGTTCTCCATCACCGGGCAGCCCAATGCGATGGGCGGCCGCGAAGTCGGTGGGCTGGCGAACCAGCTGGCGGCACATATGGATTACGACACGCCGGGCGCGCGGGCGCTGGTCAGCGAGTTCTGGAAGGCATCGAACTTGCCCGAGGGGCCTGGTCACAAGGCGGTCGAGCTGTTTGCGGCGCTGGGGCGTGGCGAGATCAAGGCACTGTGGATCATGGCGACCAACCCGGCGGTGAGCCTGCCGGATAGCGCACGAGTGCGTGCGGCGCTGGCGGCCTGCCCACTGGTGATCGTCTCCGAGTGCATGGCCGACAGTGACACCCTGGCGTACGCCGATGTGGTGCTGCCGGCCAGCAGCTGGAGCGAGAAGGATGGCACCGTCACCAACTCCGAGCGCTGCATCTCGCGTCAGCGTGGCCTGCTAACTCCGCCGGGTGAGGCGAGTCATGACTGGTGGCAGCTGGCGGAGGTCGGAAAGCGCATGGGCTTTCAGGAGGCTTTCGACTACTCGGGCCCCCACGCGATCTTTCGTGAGCACGCCCGCCTCTCGGGGTTTCGCAATTCTGCGCCGCGTCTCAAGGCCGGTCGCAAGCCATCGGCGACTTCCTCGGTCAAGCGGCTGTTCAACATCGCGCCGTTGGCGGAGCTGGATCGCGCGGGTTACGACGCGCTCAAGCCGATCCAGTGGCCGGTACGCCGTGGGGACAAGGGCGAGCTGATCGGCACGCCGCGCCTGTTCGAGGATGCCACCTTCAACACACCCAATGGGCGCGCACGGCTGGTGCCCGTGGTACCGCAATTGCCGCAACAGGCGCTGAGCGATGCGGCGCCGCTGCGCCTCAATACCGGGCGTATCCGTGATCAGTGGCACACCATGACGCGCACCGCGCGCAGTGCTCGCCTGATGAATCATCGTGCCGAGCCTTTCGTGGAGCTTCATCCGCAGGATGCGGCGGCTCGTGATTTGCAGGATGGCGGTCTCGCGCAGCTCAAGGGGCGTGATGAGCAGGGCGGGCTGCGTGGAGATTATCGGGCTCGCGTCCGCATCAGCAGTGGTCAGCGTCGCGGGGAGGTATTCATTCCGATGCACTGGAGCGACCACTTCGCGAGTCACGCTCGGGCCGGTGCGCTGCTGGCGGGGCTCGTCGATCCCTTCTCCGGACAGCCGGAATCCAAGCATGGCGCGGTCGAGGTCGAGTCATTGCCGTGCGAGTGGCAGGCCACCTTGTTGATCGCCCCCTCCATTCTGGCCGGGCGTGAGGATCTGGCAGATGCCGTGGCCCAGCTCGACGGACGCTACTGGGCGCGTATTCCGCAATCGGCATTGGTGCGCTACCAGCTGGCAGGTCAGGGTCAGCCGGATTGGCAGCATTGGTGCGAAAGCCATCTGGGTGTCTCGGCGGGGCTCTGGGCACAGGACGCCGCCCAGGGTGGTATCAGCGCAGCGGGCTTTCGTGATGGGCGTCTTGTCTGGTGGCTGAAGGTGATGCCGGGTGACGCACACCTCGATCGCCAACCCAATATCGCCTGGCTGGGCGAGTGCTTCGCATCAGAGCAGCTCTCCGCGCATGAGCGGCGCAGCCTGCTGGCCGGCCGTCTCTCCGGGCAGGCGGACGTCGGGGCGATGGTCTGCGCCTGCCATCAGGTCGGCGAACTGACCATTCGTCAGGCCATCCAGTCCGGTGACGGTTCCGTGGAAGCCCTGGGCGCGCGACTGGCCTGCGGCACTCGCTGCGGTTCCTGCCTGCCTGAACTCAAACGTCTTGTGGAAGAGGAGCGATCCGATGAGCGGACTGATTCGTTGGAAATGGCGTGACCTGATATCGGTATCCAGCAGTGCAGAGTCTCTCGGGATTCTCATGGCACGGCTGACCGACGGCCTGGTGTCGCGGCGCGATTGGCGTGGCGAGAATCGGCATGCGCCAGCGCGCAGCGATGCCAACGGGATTTCTCCCGCCTGGGAGGCGTTTCTTCCGGGCCAGGTCGCGCTGGTGGGCGCGGGGCCGGGGGATCCGGACCTGATGACGCTCAAGGCTTGGCGAATGCTGAATGCCGCGGATGCGGTGGTCTATGACCGCCTGGTCGGCGATGAGATTCTCGCTCAGCTACCGGTGCACTGTGAGCGCTATTACGTCGGCAAGGCCTGCGGCAATCATAGTGTGCCGCAGGATGAGATCGGTGCGCTGATGGTACGCCTGGCGGGGGAGGGCATGCGGGTCGTACGCCTCAAGGGCGGTGACCCCGGTGTCTTCGGCCGCATGGGGGAAGAGCTCGCGGCCCTCGATGATGCCGCCATCACGCGTCATATCGTGCCGGGCATCACCGCGGCTTCCGGTGCGGCCGCTGCCCTGGGAATGCCATTGACGGACAGGGCGCATGCACAGCGTCTGCGTTTCGTGACCGCTCAGCTCTGCAGCAAGAGTGAGCAGCCTGAATGGCAGCAGCTGGCGCGTCGCGATGAAACGCTTCTCTTCTATATGGGGCTCAATCGTCTCGAGGTGATCTGTGATGAGTTGCAGCGTCATGGACTGCCGGCGGACTGGCCGATGATGCTGGTCGCCAATGCCAGCCTTCCCGAGCAGCAGACCCTGCATGGCTCGCTCGGCAATATGGTGAGTCGTCTGGCCGAGCATCCATTGCCGACACCGTGCCTGATCATCGTGGGCAGTGTCTGCCAGATGGCGGCTGGGCGAGAAAGTGCGCTGGCCGATGCTGTCGCGCATGCAGCGGCTCACATGTCTTGCAGGGAAGCTTTTGAAGAAGCGTGTTGAGGGGGGGATGGAAGGTGCGCTTGATGGGGCGGCGCTGGAAGCGCCGGTAGAAAACTGACTATATAGAGGGCTCTCCATGTGGTCCCCTTCGAGATGTCGTCCTGATGGCGCTAGAGAAACGCATGGGCCCGCTTTGCACTCTTTTGGACATTGCTGCCAAAAATCCCTTGCCCTCACGGCGGTTCGTGCGTAAAGTACGCATCCGCTGCCGGGGACGCATGGCGTCACCAGCGGTGAAAGAGGTTTGCAGGTGATTGTTTTGCTTGATGTTTTTGAAGCCCGCTTCGAAATCATCGATTGACAATTCCGGGCGATTCGCTAGAATACGCCGCACTCCTTACGGAACAGGTGATCGAGCAACGCTCCTCACCGCTTGATGATGCTTAGAGGC
>NZ_JBISHF010000006.1:0-765032 GCF_045066615.1 Cobetia sp. Ld8
TCGCCTGACGACCATAGCGAGCGTGAACCACCCGATCCCATGCCGAACTCGGAAGTGAAACCGCTTAGCGCCGATGGTAGTGTGGAGTTTCTCCATGTGAGAGTAGGTCATCGTCAGGCACTTATACCGAACCGCCCCTGTAGCCTTGCTGCAGGGGCGGTTCTCTTTGTGGTGAGAAAAAGTTGTGCTCAGGAACAATTTGCGCAGGAAGTCCTGGATGCGAAATAGCTGTGGGAGAGAGATAAGCTTTCCCTGGCTGTGCAAGAAGAAAGTCTTTGGCTCATCATCGTGCTGTGATGGTTCTGTCATTGACGAAAAATGATGTGTGCTTGTTATTTATCCCTGGTTTTGCCAAGAACCTCCCTTGGAGCTTTTACTGTGGGGGTGTGTTTTTATGCGGCTTGAAGCGCCTGGTATGGAGCTCTTGGCGGTGGGCCCATCATATTGATATTCATTTGGTAGTGTAGAGTTTCTTCATGTGAGAGTAGCGGATGGCCGCCCCGATCCTCGTCAGGTACTTATCCCGAACCGCCCTTGTAGCCTTGCTGCAAGGGCGGTTCTCTTTGTGCTCAGGAAAAAATTGGCGCAATAGAAAAGCCATGCCGGGGTAAATGCGTACAGCCCAAGACATAGCTATATGAGCTATATGATACAAAGATGCCTCTATCGCGATAATGATAGAGGCATCTTTGTATATGGATCAGTATCACTGGGAAAACGTGCTGGCTCTCCATTGAGTGTACTTGATCGACAGGCATTCCACGCTGTTGCGAGATATCTTTATCGGGAGATATCTTTGCTGTTGCTGCACCTGCTCGGTGTCTGCGCTGTCATTGAATATCACTCATTGAAGCTACCCATGAACAGGCGCAAGGAGGCGACATGTCGAGGGGCTTTTCATATTCGTTATCAAGACTTCTAGTGGCAGGGATGATGGCCCTTTTGATGGGGGTGATGTCATCAGGAATGGCATCTGCCGGGGAGCGAGAGAGGAAGATAGAGCGCTGTCAGTTCATCAAGGACAAGATCGAATATTATACTGATAGGCGCCGCGGCGGCGGGTCGTCGGGCCAGATGCGAAGTTGGCAGTCCCAGCGGAATGACTACAAGCAGCGCTATCGGGATGAAAACTGCACGCGCGTCAGGACAGCACTGAAGTGACTCCCGTAATGACGTGATAATAGTGAGTCGCAGTGCGCTACTCTTAGTGCTGTAGGTTGTAGATAGACGCAGCCAAAAATGACAATGCCCCTCTTGAGAATGTCTCAAGAGGGGCATTGTTGTTCAGGGACGTTTACGCAGGCGTGTCAGGCCTTCCTGGGCGCTGGATGCCACCAGCTCGCCGTGCCGGTTGTAGAGACTGCCGCGAGCGAAGCTGCGTGCGCCTCCCGCCCACGGGCTATCCATCTCGTAGAGAATCCAATCATTGACGCGTACATCGCGGTGGAACCATAGCGAGTGATCCAGGCTCGCCATTTGCAGTTCGGGCGAACCGAACCGCACACCATGTCCGCCGAGGCCTGTCGCCAGCAGATTGAAGTCGGAGCTGTAAGTCAGGAGGTAGCGATGCAGGGCATCATCTTCCGGCAGCTCGCCTGCCAGTCGGAACCATAGCCGCTGGCGTGGTGGGGGGCAGGCGTCATCATCACTCGCCGTGATCGGCGCCTTCAGGCGCAGGAACTCGATGGGATGGCCTTCGTAGCGCTCGATACGTGCCCCCTGTTCGATCAATTGCTCTGGGGATTCTATATCGGGCATGGCGAGCTGATGCTCGAATCCCGCCTCCTTGCCATGGAAGGAGGCGCTGCAGAAGAAGATGGTCTTGCCACTCTGGATGGCACTGATGCGGCGGGTCGTGAAACTGCCGCCATCACGCACGCCATCAACCTGATAGATGACAGGCTTGTGGGCATCGCCCGGGCGCAGGAAGTAGCCATGCAGAGAGTGGACCTGGCGTTCGACCGGTACCGTGCGTGTCGCTGCGGACAACGCTTGTCCGAGTACCTGTCCGCCAAACAGCTGAGGGAAGCCGAGGTCCTGACTGTGCCCTCTGAACAGGTTCTCTTCCAGGGTCTCAAGACCCAGCAGGGTGACCAGAGCCTCAAGAGGCGCAGTAGCTGTTTGGGTCATGAATCTATCCTTGTGCTGAGAGGCAGGCGCTCGGAGCAGTGCCAGACCGCGCGGGGTGGCAATGCAGGAGGAAGCGCGAGCGCCAAGCCGTTATCATGGTGAGCGAAACAATGGCTTCAGGATACCGGAGAACAACGGTGAGTGACGAGTTGGCGATAGCGCCGCAGGCCCGGAGTGGGCCACGTGGGGATCATTACTATATGCACCGCGCGCTGGACCAGGCGCGGCTGGCATTCGAGGCTGGCGAGGTGCCTGTCGGCGCGGTGGTGGTGGATCCTCAGGGCGACATCATCGGCACTGGCTACAATGCGCCGGTCAGCACCCCGGACCCGACGGCACATGCCGAGGTGCAGGCCTTGCGCGCGGCGGCGGCCCGACTCGGCAACTATCGTCTCGACGATTGCACGCTGTATGTGACGCTGGAGCCCTGCATGATGTGCAGTGGTGCCTTGATCCACGCGCGGGTGAAGCGGGTCGTCTACGGGGCGGCAGAGCCGAAGACCGGCATGGTGGAATCGCGTGCCAATCTGTTTGCACAGCCCTGGCACAACCATCACGTCGAGGTGGAAGGGGGGCTGTTGGCCGCACAGGCCAAGCGCTTGCTCAAGTCCTTCTTCGCTGAGCGGCGCGGTGAGCTTCCGCGCTGAACCTTCCGCTCAGATCTCTCCGTGTTGCCATCGTGTTGGCTTCAGCATGGACCGTCAAGCGGCGACCTGGACCTGATTACGACCACTAGACTTGGCGCGATACAGCGCCTCATCCGCTGCCTGAAGGAGCGCATCCAGCCGCAACGGAGCGCGCGCTACGCATGCCATGCCCACGGATACCGTGACGACGCTGTCCGTGGCGGGCTGCGGCAATCCTGCGGCCTGCACGGCACGCCGCAACTCTTCCGCCAGAGTGCGCCCTACCGCGCGTGGGCATTCCGGAATGCACACCACGAACTCCTCGCCGCCGAAACGCGCTAGTATGCCGCCGGCAGCCTCGACGGGTGCCCGTGAGACGGAGGCAATCTTCTGCAGGTAGCGGTCTCCCTCCAGATGCCCCAATTTGTCGTTGATCGTCTTGAAGAAGTCGATGTCCAGAATCATGACCGTCAGGGGCATCTTGCCGCTGAAGCTCTGCACCTGTTCAAGGAAATAACGACGATTGGGCAGCTGAGTCAGCTCGTCGTGACGCGCAAGCCACTGGATCTCGTTCTGAAGTCGCTCCCGGCGCACCATCTCTTCGCGAAGTGCATCATTGGCATTCTTGACGATGCCATGCTCCTGCGAGACGCGGCGATACATGTAGATCACGAGAAAGAGCAGGTAAGCCAACAGTATTCCCGTCAGCAATGTCACCTCTGGCAAGCGGCCGCGTGTGGCAGCGAGGAACTGCTGTGTTGGTTGCAGGCCCAGTGTCAGGTCGGTGGCGGGCAGCTCGATGGGGATGCGGTGCCCCCAGGGCGCCAGACGGCTTTCGGGGCCGACATGGATATAGATGTTGCCACGCTCTGACAGGGTGACCGCAAATGACTCATTGCGTGCCGAATCCATGGCTCTGTCGAGCAGAGGTGCCAGGTCAACTACCATGGCGATCGCCCCCAGGATAGAGCCATCGCGTGGGTCGCGCACCGGCAGGTAGGACACCATGCCCTTGCCGCCCTGAATCAGATCGATGATACCGGTATGGCCCTCGATGCCGAGTTCCAGCGGGTTGCGCAGCGGCGTGTCTGGCTGAGCATCCAGCAGCCGTATGCCCAGCACATCATGGTTGCCCCCCTTGTCAGGGAAGACGTGCGTTATCACGCTGTCCGGGTCGATGAAGGCAATGTTCTGGAAGTAATTGAAATCCTTGTAATAGCTTCGCGCCAGGCGTTGCCACTCTCCGCGTGACGGTGTCTGCCCCATCAGACTCCAGAAGCCCGCGAAGCGACGCATCGCATTGAGCTGATCGTTGATCTCGCGAGACAGCTCCGTGGCGATCTTGTCGCCCAATACGTAGGTCGCCTGATTGATGCGATTGTTTTCATCCTGGCTCTGCTGTTGCCAGGCGAGCAGGCATATCAGGGTGATTGTGGAGGAGATGACCAATGGCACGACAGTACGGCGCCACATATGTATGAGTGCCGGCTGCACATCGATCCATTGTGCGATCAACAGCAGACTGACAAAACTGGTCAGCGTGATGCGCTCCGGACCTGCCAGTACCATGCTGGCGACGGAAAGACTGGCGTCTGTCGTCATGGCAAACAGCAGCAACAGCGTGACTTGCGTCAGCTGGATGGCAGAGCCGAACCCCAGTCGCATGCGCAGCAGGGCGCAGGTCGTGAGGCCAAAACAGGTGAACAGGATCAAAATGGGTGGCCGGATATTGGCGATATGCCAGTCGCCCGGCAGATTGATCAGCAGGTCTCCCCAGTGGTCCACCCCCACCCAGCTCTCCGGTAGCAGGAAGGTACAGACCAGCAGGATGTTGAGGATCAATGACGTGCCGAGGAACAGCTGACTGAGGAAGGTATTGCGCCAGTGCCAGGCAGCCTGGCCGGCGGCTTGCAGGGTCAGCATCATCAGCAGCAGCGCATTGGCTTCATTGCCGGCAGACGGCCAGAGCCCCAGCAAGGCGATGCCGAACGCGATCAGGCTTAGCGACATCAAGACGAGTCTGCGTGTCATTCCCTGTCCTTAGAGGCCCTTGATGCGTGGTGAAAATGAGTGCGCTTGAAGCATCTGAGTGCTGACTGCCCGAACTCCATCCTCAGAGAATCGGAGGCACTGTATCGAAGGGATTGCTGTCGCCTTCGTCGTCGGTAATCGGACGCTCATCCAGCTGATAGAACTGCTGCTGGCTACGGTAAACATAATTCAGTATTTCATAGTATCTACGAATGTTGCGTACATAGATGACGGGCTCTCCCCCTCGCGCGTAACCGTAGCGGACCTTCTGATACCACTCACGATTCTGCAGCAATGGCAGGGCTTCACGAACATCCTTCCATTTGTCCGGATTGCCATTCTTCATTCGCACGATACGCCGTGCATCCAACAGGTGACCGAGGCCGACGTTGTAGGCTGCGAGAGTCATCCAGGTGCGGTCGGGTTCCTTGATTCCCTCCGGAAGCCGACCCTTGATGCTAACAAGATAGCGCGCTCCACCATCTATGCTTTGAACGGGGTCCAAACGGTCGCTGACATTCATTTCCCGAGCAGTGGCATTTGTCAGCATCATCAGTCCGCGCACCCCGGTAGGGGAGGTCGCACGTGGTTTCCAATGCGACTCCTGATAACCGGTGGCCGCAAGCAGTTTCCAATCGAGAGCCGTATCGCGAGCCGCTTGTTTGAAGTCATCGATATAGGTCGGCAAGCGCTCGCGTGCCTGACGGATGAAGGTACGAGCACCGACGTATTCCAGGTAATCATCGTGGCCGAAATAGCGCTCGACCAGCTTGCTCAGGGTGCCATCCTGGCGGCGTGTCTCGAGAAAATCATTGGCGGCGGTCAGCAATGAGATGTCGCCATGTGCGGGGAAGGCCCAGGCCAGGGTCAGGGGATCGCCCACGTCGAAGCCGTTCTCCACATTGGGGAAGAACAGGCGATTGAGCTTGAATTGATGGGCATAGACGACCGCCGCATCCAGCTTGTCTTCCTCGATGCGTTGCAGCAGGTCCGCCACCTCAAGCTCGCCGGTTTCCTTCCAGCTGAGCTCGGGGATGTCCTGCTGGACTTCGCGCAGTACCAGGCTGGTGCCGGCGCCCTTGATGACGCCGATGCGCTTGCCGACCAGATCCTTCAATTCCTTGGGCGGGTGCATGCCGCGCCGATAGACCACCATCGCCTGCAATTCGAGGATGGGGCGCGAGAAGCGCAGCTCCTGTTCGGAGAGATCCAGCGGCAGGGTCGCGGCCGCAAGATCGGCCTGATCATTGAGCACGCTCTGGGTCAGGCTCTCGATATTGTGCTCGGAATCCATCGACAGACTCACGCCAAGATAATCGGCGAAGTCCCGTGCCAGCTCGTATTCGAAACCGGTAGGCCCCTGACGGCCACGATAGAAGGTCGTGGGGGTATTGCGCGTGGCGACCTGAATGAAGTCGCGCGCGCGGACATCGTCCAGCCGCGTGGGCATCTCGATGAGGGTGCGCTCGGGCAGTATCAGCAAGGCGAGGGCCAGCGCCGCGACGAGGAAACGCCGCGCGTGGCGCAGCAGCTGTCGCACGGGCGGAATGAGAGAAGAGGGCGAAGTCTTGAGCATGCGTCAGCATCATTCACGGCAGGGCTTCCACCATACCGGCAGCTCAACACACTGTCATCCAACGCATGTCGCCTGCGGGCTTCGTTAAGGCTCGCCTTTCACGTATGATATGCGCTTGCTGCCGCCGTTTGGCGGTTGTCCGTTCACGCTGCTTCAGAGGCTTTCCCTGACCATGCTCGAACTGCGAGGCGCGCCTGCCCTTTCCGCCTTCCGTCACACCCGTCTACTGGCTGCATTACGCGAGCTGGTGCCGGAGGTGGAATCTCTTCATGCCGAGTACCTTCATCTGGCCGAGGTCGATGGTGAACTGAGCAGTTCCGATCGGACAACACTGGAGCGCCTGCTGGACTACGGCCCCAGTCGTGACGAGAGCGCTCCGGAAGGACATCTCTTCCTCGTCATCCCCCGTCTCGGCACGCTGTCTCCCTGGTCTTCCAAGGCCACGGATATCGCCGCCAACTGCGGCCTGCCGCAAGTCCGCCGCCTCGAGCGTGGCATCGCCTACCGCATCAAGCTGGACGCGCCCCTGAGCGAAGAGCTCTTCGCCACGCTGTCCTCCCGACTGCACGACCGCATGACCGAGACGGTATTGACCCGTACTCAGGACGCGGCACGTCTGTTCCAGCATCAGGCACCTGCCAAGCTTGCCCATGTCGACATCCTCGGCGGTGGCCGCGAAGCTCTGGCCAAGGCCAACGGTAGCCTGGGTCTGGCGCTGGCCGATGACGAGATCGATTATCTGGTCGAGTCCTTCAAGACTCTGGGCCGCAATCCTGCCGACATCGAACTGATGATGTTCGCTCAGGCGAACTCCGAGCATTGCCGCCACAAGATCTTCAATGCGGACTGGAGCATCGACGGCGAAGCGCAGTCGCACTCGCTGTTCAAGATGATCAAGAACACCTACCAGCATCATCCGGATGGCGTGCTGTCCGCCTACAGTGACAACGCCGCCGTCATGGAAGGCCCGACTGCCGGGCGTTACTTCCCGGCAGGCGAAGGCCACATCTATACCTACCATCAGGAACCGATCAACATCCTGATGAAGGTCGAGACCCACAACCACCCGACCGCCATAG
This sequence comes from Cobetia sp. Ld8, assembly GCF_045066615.1. NCBI lineage: Bacteria > Pseudomonadati > Pseudomonadota > Gammaproteobacteria > Oceanospirillales > Halomonadaceae > Cobetia > Cobetia sp. Ld8. The sequence goes on from NZ_JBISHF010000006.1 coordinate 7,443, forward strand.
CTCCCTATCCGGGCGCCGCGACCGGTGCCGGTGGCGAGATCCGTGATGAAGGCGCGACCGGTGTCGGCTCCAAGCCGAAAGCGGGTCTGACCGGCTTCAGCGTCTCCAACCTGCGTATCCCGGGCTTCGAACAGCCCTGGGAGCACGACTACGGCAAGCCGGAGCGCATCAAGACCGCCTACGACATCATGCTCGAAGGCCCGATCGGTGGCGCTGCGTTCAACAACGAATTCGGCCGTCCCAACCTCAACGGCTACTTCCGTACCTACGAGCAGGATGCCTTCGGTGCCGGCGGCATCGAGCGTCGTGGCTATCACAAGCCGATCATGCTCGCCGGCGGTTACGGCAACATCCGCAGCCAGCACGTCGAGAAGGGCGATATTCCGGTCGGCGCCAAGCTGATCGTGATGGGCGGCCCGGCGATGCTGATCGGTCTGGGCGGCGGTGCTGCCTCTTCCATGGCCTCCGGCAGCTCCAGCGAAGACCTCGATTTCGCCTCCGTGCAGCGTGACAACGCCGAGATGGAGCGTCGCGTGCAGGAAGTCATCGATCGCTGCTGGGCACTGGATGACAAGAACCCGATCTGCTTCATCCACGACGTCGGCGCGGGCGGTCTGTCCAACGCACTGCCGGAGCTGGTCAAGGATGGCGGTCGCGGTGGCCTGTTCGATCTGCGCGCCGTGCCGAGCGCCGAATCCGGCATGAGCCCGCTGGAAATCTGGTGCAACGAATCCCAGGAACGCTACGTGCTGGCGGTGGCGCCGGAGAATCTGGCCACCTTCGAAGCCCTGTGCGAGCGTGAGCGTTGCCTGTACGCCGTGGTCGGTGAAGCCCTCGAGGAGCACGAGCTGATCGTCAAGGATGGTCACTTCGATACGCGTCCGGTCGATCTGCCGATGGACGTGCTGTTCGGCAAGCCGCCCAAGATGTCACGCAGCTTCGAGCGCCAGACGCTGGAGCTGCCGGCGCTGGGTCTCGACAACCTCGACCCGCGCGAAGCGATGACCCGTGTGCTGCAGCTGCCCACCGTCGCCTCCAAGAAATTCCTGATCACCATCGGTGACCGCTCGATCACCGGTATGGTCGCGCGCGACCAGATGGTCGGTCCGTGGCAGGTGCCGGTGGCTGATTGCGCCGTCACTACCAGTTCCCTCGACAGCCATGTCGGTGAAGCGATGGCGATGGGCGAGCGTACGCCGGTCGCGCTGATCTCGCCGGCGGCGTCCGCGCGTCTGGCCGTGGCCGAGGTGATCACCAACCTGGCCGCCGCGCCGATCGCCAAGCTGTCTGACATCAAGCTGTCCGCCAACTGGATGAGCGCTGCCGATCACACCGGTGAGAATCAGGCGCTCTACGAGGCCGTCCACGCCGTCGGCATGGAACTGTGCCCGGCATTGGACCTGACCATTCCGGTCGGCAAGGACTCCATGTCCATGCGTACCGCCTGGCAGGACGAGAGCGGCGAAGACAAGTCGATCACCGCGCCGTTGTCGCTGGTGATGACAGGCTTCGCGCCGGTCACCGATGCCATGCGTACCCTCACGCCGCAGCTGCGTCGCACGCTGAATGGCGAGGCCGTGGAAACGGACCTGATCCTGATCGATCTCGGCCATGGTGCCCACCGCCTCGGTGGCTCCGCGCTGGCGCAGGTCTATGGTCAGGTCGGCAACGAAGCGCCGGATCTTGCCAAGCCCGAAGACCTCAAGCACTTCTTCGAGGCCATCCAGCGCTTCAACGTCGAAGGCAAGCTGCTGGCCTATCACGACCGCAGCGACGGTGGTCTGTTGACCACCTTGATGGAAATGTCCTTCGCGGGACGTGTCGGTCTCGACATCTCTCTCGACTGGACCGCCGCCGAGCCGGGTCAGGCCACCGGCGCGCTGTTCGCCGAAGAACTGGGTGCCGTGGTGCAGGTGCGTCGCGAACATACCGAGTCCATCCTCGCCGAGCTCAAGGCCGTGGGCCTCGAGCACAGTGGCGTGATCGCCACGCCGCGTGCCGATGAGCAGATCAACATCACGCTGCTGGGCCAGAACCTGCTCTCCACCACCCGCGCCAGCGCCGAGCGCCTGTGGGCCGAGACCAGCTATCGCATGCAGGCCGCGCGTGACAACGCCGATTGCGCCAAGAGCGAATTCGAGTCCATCAACGACGTGCGTGACCCGGGCCTGACCGCCCAGGCCACCTTCGACGTCAATGAGGATATCGCGGCGCCGTACCTGAACACCGGTGCACGTCCGCGCATGGCGATCCTGCGCGAGCAGGGCGTCAATGGTCAGCTCGAGATGGCGGCAAGCTTCGACCGCGCCGGCTTCGAGGCCGTCGATGTCCACATGAGCGACATTCTCGAAGGGCGTGTCGATCTGGACACCATGCGGGGGCTGGTCGCCTGTGGCGGCTTCTCCTACGGTGACGTGCTGGGCGCCGGCGGTGGCTGGGCCAAGTCGGTGCTGTTCAATGCGCGTGCGCGTGAACAGTTCGAGCGTTTCTTCAACCGTGACGACAGCTTCGCGCTGGGCGTCTGCAACGGTTGCCAGATGCTCTCCCAGCTCAAGGAGCTGATTCCGGGTGCCGAGGCTTGGCCGCGCTTCGTGCGCAACGAGTCCGAGCAGTTCGAGGCCCGTGTCGCGATGGTCGAAGTCGAGAAGAGCGCCTCGCTGTTCCTCGATGGCATGGAAGGCTCGCGCCTGCCGATCGCCATCGCGCATGGCGAAGGGCGTGCCGAGTTCCGCGACAGCGCTCACCTGCGCAAGATGCAGAGCAGCGGCCAGGTCGCGCTGCGTTACGTCGACAACTACGGCCAGACCACCACGCGCTATCCGGCCAACCCGAACGGCTCGCCGTCCGGTATCACCGGTCTGACCACCGATGATGGTCGCGTGACCATCATGATGCCGCACCCGGAGCGCGTGGCGCGTGCCGTCACCAACTCCTGGCGTCCGGACGACTGGCAGCAGGATGGCGCCTGGTTGCGCATGTTCCGCAATGCCCGTCGCTGGGTTGACTGAGCGACGTGACGCGCCAGCGACTCGGCCTCCTCGGTCGATGAGGCTGGCGCACGCCACCAGTGGCGAAATGCAGTAACGGGAGACGCCTTCGTGGTTCACGCCACGAGGGCGTCTTCTTGTTTACAGGCATGCCGAAAGCATCGTGGTGCGACTGGCTCAACAGCGGGTTCCACCGTTGAGCAGGACAGTCGGCCCGGCATACGGCAGGCTGGCGTCATCGTGATGTCGCCATCGCCATCGCCATCGCTATCGATGATGATGCCTGCCTGCCTGACAGGCATGGCGTGTTCCGTGGCCGCCGCACTGGACGCAGCCCGTGGTCGCAAATCTTGATCACAACCCCAGACCGCATCCCCTGACCCTCCCACAACGACAGCCCTGACATTGCTGTTCGCTGGCAAAGGAAGCTTTGATGAAACTGAAATGGTCGCTGTTACCTCGCTACTCCGTCTTCGGGCTCTGTGTCCTCGGCTTGCTGGTCTGCCTGGGGCTGTCGGAGCTGACGCCCTGGATATGGCCGCTGACGCTGCTGATGGCCTTTCTGGTCGCCGTCGGCATCTACGACATGCAGCAGCCGGATTACGCCGTGCGTCGCAACTATCCGGTGATCGGCAACATGCGCTACCTGTTCAAGGCGCTGCGTCCGGAAATGCGTCAGTACCTGTTCGAGTCGGACACCGATCAGCTGCCGTTTTCCCATAAGCAGCGCGAGCTGGTCTATGCGCGTGGCCGTCAGCACAATTCCTCCCAGCCGTTCGGCACCTTGCTCGATGTCTATTCCGACAGCTATGAGTTCATCGGTCACTCCATGCAGACCTCGAGCGTGCCGGACCCCAAGGGCTTTCGTCTCAACGTCGGCAACTCCCAGTGCTCGCATCCCTACAATGCCTCGCTGTTCAATATCTCGGCGATGAGCTTCGGCTCCTTGAGCGCCAACGCCATCCGCGCCCTGAACAAGGGCGCCAGGCTGGGCAACTTCGCCCATGACACCGGCGAAGGCAGCATCAGTCCCTATCACCGCGAATTCGGGGGCGATCTGATCTGGGAGCTGGGCAGTGGCTACTTCGGCTGCCGCGACGAGGAAGGGCGCTTCGATGGCGAGAAGTTTGCCCGTCAGGCGGCCAGCGAGCAGGTCAAGATGATCGAGATCAAGCTCAGTCAGGGCGCCAAACCCGGCCATGGGGGCGTCTTGCCGGCCAGCAAGATCAGCGAGGAGATCGCCGAGACGCGCGGAATTCCGATGGGCAAGGATTGCATCTCGCCGTCCAACCACGGTGAGTTCTCCACACCGCTTGAGCTGTTGAGTTTCATCCAGCGCCTGCGCGAGCTGTCGGGTGGCAAGCCGGTGGGCTTCAAGCTGTGCCTCGGTCAGCCGTGGGAGTTCATGGCCATCGTCAAGGCGATGCTCGAGACCGGGATCGTGCCCGATTTCATCGTCGTCGATGGCAGTGAGGGCGGCACCGGCGCCGCGCCGACCGAATTCACCGACCACCTCGGCACCCCGCTGCGTGAAGGGCTGCAGTTTGTCCACAACTCGCTGGTGGGCGCAGGGCTGCGTGATGAGGTGCGCATCGGTGTCAGCGGCAAGATCATCAGTGCCTTCGATATCGCCTGCGTGATGGCACTGGGCGCGGACTGGGTCAATGCCGCACGCGGTTACATGTTCGCGCTGGGCTGCATCCAGTCACTGAGCTGTCACACCAACAAGTGCCCGACAGGCATCGCCACCCAGGATGATCTGCGCCAGAAATCGCTGGTCGTGGAAGACAAGGCCGATCAGGTGCGTCACTTCCACCACAACACCCTGCATGCGCTGGCCGAGATCCTGTCGGCGGCGGGCCTGCACACGCCCTGGCAGATCACCCCGGACCACCTGGTGCATCGTGTCTCCGAGAATGAGGTCAAGCTGTTCTCGCACCTGCATCCCTTCCTGACCAAGGGCGCACTGCTGACGCAAGGGGATGACTATCCCTTCTATCGTCGTGTCTGGGCGATGGCCCAGGCCGAGAGCTTCCAGCCGCGATCGCTGTCAGAGGTCTCGGGCGCCAAGCGCGAGTAGACAATCGTCACCTCTGCGACCAAACGACCGTTCAACAACCGGGCGCAGGCAGTCACACTGAGACGTAGCGAGTCATGCCCGTGGGCAGCTCGACGAACGCAGTGTGGTTGCCTGCGCCTTTTGGGTTTATCACTGGATGAGTGCCATCGCTCGGCACTGTCGTGAAATCGTTCGAGCGCGTGCTTGCTCGTTATCCGTCGCAGGGAGACCGCCATGTCTGACGCTACCCACCTCACGCCTGAACGTTATGTGACCCTCTCGATCAGTGAGCATGTCGCCGACGTGCGCCTCAATCGCCCTGACAAGCACAACGGCATCGACTGGAAGATGATCGATGCCCTGCTGGCGGTACAGCAGGAGTTGCATGCCCGCGCCCGGGAATCAGGCCTGCGCGCCATCGTGCTGTCCGGCGAGGGGCCCAGTTTCTGTGCGGGGCTGGATATCGCCGCCATCATGGGCGACGCCGCCCGCGTGCCGCAGTTGCTGGTCGCGGGGGCCAATGGCTGTGCGCCGCAGCGCAATACCGTGCAGCAGCTGGCGCTGGGCTGGCGAGATGTCGGGGTGCCGGTCATCGCCGCTTTGCATGGCAATGTCTTCGGGGGCGGCCTGCAGATCGCGCTGGGGGCGGACATCCGGCTGTGTGATCCTGATGCGCGCCTGGCGGTACTCGAGATCGACTGGGGCATCATTCCGGACATGGGCATCAGTGTCACTGCGCGTGGCGTACGACCGGACTGGCTGCACGAGCTGACGTGGAGCGGGCGCAAGGTCGAGGCCGGGGAGGCTCAGGAAGCCGGCCTGGTCACGCGCATCATCTCCAGCCCGCAGGAGGAGGCGTTGGCCCTGGCGCGCCAGATTGCCGGGCGCTCTCCCAGCGCCATCCGCGCCATCACGCGTCTCTATGACGAGGCCCTCGCTGCGCCGGAAGCCGAGGCGCTGGCGCTTGAGGCAGAGCTGCAGTCCTCGCTGCTGGGGCGCGCGGAGCAGACCGAGTGCATCAAGGCCAAGCTCGAGGGACGCGCGCCGCGCTTCTGATCCAGACGGGCCAAGACTTACGGGCCAAGGTTGGCGGGCTCAGGTTATCCACACCCACTTTGCCGCTGCAGTCGCTGATGCGGATAATGGGGGCATTGTCCCTTCCTGCGATTCGGCGGCCTCTTGATGTCAATTTTCCTCTCAGCCCTCACGCCCCTGTCAGCCCTCACGTCCCTGGGCCTGCCTGCCGGCTGTGCTCCCACTCATGTGTCTTGCTGGACGGCGCTGCATGTTTGAGCTGCGTCCGTATCAGCAGGAGGCCGTGCGGCGTACCGTCGAGCATTTTCGCCGCAGTGATGAGGCGGCGGTGATCGTGCTGCCCACCGGCAGCGGCAAGTCATTGGTGATCGCGGAGCTTGCGCGTATCGCGCGTGGCCGTGTGCTGGTGCTGGCGCATGTGCGCGAGCTGGTCGAGCAGAACCACGCCAAGTACGAATCCTATGGCAAGGACGCCGACATCTTCAGTGCCGGCCTCAAGCGCAAGCAGGCCTCGCGTCAGGTGGTGTTCGGCTCGGTGCAGTCAGTGGTGCGCAACCTCGATGCCTTCACGCCTGAGGAACAGGCGGCTGATGCACAGGCGGCGCCCTTCACGCTGCTGGTGATCGATGAGTGTCACCGGGTCTCGCTGGAGAAGGACGCCAGCTATCGCAAGGTCATCAATCATCTGCGCGAGCACAATCCGCGCCTCAAGGTGCTGGGACTGACGGCGACGCCGTATCGTCTCGGTCAGGGCTTCATCTTCCATCGTCACTATCACGGCATGGTGCGCGGGGATGATGACTGCTTCTTCCGTGATTGCGTCTTCGAGCAGCCGCTGCGCCTGATGGTGCGGCAAGGCTTTCTGAGTGAGCCGCGGCGCGTCGATGTCGCGGTGGCGCGCTATGACTTCTCGCAGCTGGCACCCGGTATCGGCGGCAGCTTCCAGGAGGCGGAGCTCAACGAGGTGGTGCAGGGCTCGCGCGCGACGCCGGGCATCGTGCTGGATATCGTCGCCCAGGCACGCGAGCGGCGCGGTGTGATGGTGTTCTGTTCCACCGTCGAGCATGCCGAGGAAGTCACCGCACTCCTGCCTGACGGCGAGGCGGCGCTGATCACCGGCGAGACCCCCGGCGAGGAGCGCGAGCGGCTGATCAATGCCTTCAAGGCCCAGCAGCTCAAGTATCTGGTCAATGTGGCGGTGCTCACCACCGGCTTCGATGCGCCGCATGTCGACCTGATCGCCATCCTGCGGCCCACGGAATCCGTCAGTCTCTATCAGCAGATCGTCGGGCGCGGCCTGCGTCTGAGCCCCGGCAAGACGGACTGTCTGATTCTCGACTACGCCGGCAATCCCTGGGACCTCTACGCGCCGGAGGTGGCGACGCCGAAGCCGGCCGGCGACACCGAGATCGTGCAGGTCGAGTGCCCGGTATGCGGCAATGCCAATCTGTTCTGGGGACGCAAGGATGGTGAGCTGGTGGTCGAGCACTTCGGGCGCCGCTGCCAGGGGCTGGTCGAGTCGCCGGAGGGCGAGGGCAGGCCGCTGGTACAGTGCGACTTTCGCTATCGCGCCAAGGCCTGCCCGCAGTGTGGCGAGGCCAATGATATCGCCGCCCGCCATTGTCACGCCTGTCAGGCACGGCTGGTCGACCCGGATGACAAGCTGCGCGATGCGCTCAAGCTGCGTGACGCACGGGTGCTACGCGTCAGCGGCTGGCAGCTGGAGGAGGCGCGCAACGGGCGCGGTCTGCCACGCTTGAAGGTGACCTATTACGACGAGGATGGCACCGATCTGTCCGAGTGGTTCGCCCTCGAGACCCCCGCCCAGCGTCACGCCTTCCGCTTGAGCTTCCTCGCGCGTCATCTGCGCGCGCCGGGCAGTGACTGGGCACCGAAGGACATCGCCGAGGTGCTGGCGGGCGAGGAGCGTCTCAAGGCGCCGGACTTCGTCATCGGGCGCAAGAGCGGGCGTTACTGGCAGATCCGCGACAAGCTGTTCGACTACGCCGGGCGCTATCGCACCGGTATCGCCGCCGGCTGACCGGCGCGCTGGCCGCTGCGTGATCCGGTCGCGTGGCGCATGTTGTCAGGGACACGACGTCGCGGGGATGCTGATCGGGGCCTCGGGTTGCTAGACTGGCGGCTTCATACGCCTCAGGGAGAACTCACAAGGTGAGTGCCACCGATACCTCGGCCAGGCTGGTGTCCGGCTTACGCCCCACCGGACACCTGCAACTCGGACACTATCAATCAGTGATCCGGCGCTGGACCGAGCTGCAATACCATCACGATGCCTATTTTCTGGTCGCCGACTGGAACGCGCTGGCGGTCAGCGGTCACGCGCCTCACGAGATCGAGCAATACAGCTGGGCGATGGTGATCGACTGTCTCGCCTGTGGGGTCAATCCCAAGGTCGCTACCCTGTTCATCCAGTCGTGGGTGCCGGAGCTGACCGACGTGCACATGATCCTGGCCAGCGTCACGCCCAAGGCCTGGCTGGAGCGTCTGCCCAGCTACCGCGAGATGGTCGCCGGGCTCGGTGAGCAGCAGGGTGCCAGTCTGGCCATGCTCGGTGCGCCCCTGATGCAGGCGGCCGACATTCTGGCGCTGCGGGGGCAGGTGGTGCCCGCCGGCCCCGAGCAGCGTGCGCATATCGAGTTCACCCGTGAGGTCGCCCGGCGCTTCAATCATCGCTATGGCCGCGATGCCGGCTTCGAGGAGCAGGCCGAACGCGCCATCGCGCGCCTGGGCAAGAAGAGCGGTCGCCTGTATCGCGAATGGTTGAGCGATTATCAGGAAGAGGGCGACCTCGAGGCCTTCGAGCGCGCACGTGGCCTGCTGGCCGAGACCAGCAAGCTCAACCGCAACCAGCAGGAGCGGCTGCTCGGCTATCTGGAAGGTGGCGGGCGGCGCATCCTCGGCGAGCCGGAACACTGGCAGGGCGAGGTCGAGCCGCTGCTGGGCATGGAGCTCAAGACACACAAGGCCGCACGGGAAGACGCCATCTTCCTGCGCAGCGGGCGCGACGATATCGCGGCCTGCGTGCGCGAGATGCCCACCGACCCTGCGCGCGTGCGCCGCAAGGACCCCGGCGACCCGCAGCGCTGCCCGCTGTGGACGTTGCATGAAAGCTTCACGCCCGCCTCGGACCGCCAGTGGGCGGAGGAGGGCTGCCGTGATGCCAGCATCGGCTGCCTGGACTGCAAGGGCTGTCTGATCGAGCATGTCGACGCGGCGCTGACGCCGATTCGCGAGCGTGCCGAGGCGCTGGAAGGGGAGCATGGCAAGGTGCGCACCATGATGACAGAAGGGGCCGAGCGGGCCCGCGACACCGTGCGTGACACCCTGGATGAGCTGCGGCGCGTGATCGGCCTGACCTATCGCTAGACGCGGGCGGCGCCGAGCGCGGACCCGGCGTATCACCGGCGGCGTAAAGACTTGGGGGATGGGGCGCGAGCCGCTAGAATGCCCGTCCCCCAGACCCACCTTCACCCGCCTCCTGCAGGAGATGTCATGAGCGACCTGCTCGATGGCGCCAGTTTTGCCCTCACCGATGGGCATCAGCCCGCACCTCTCGTCACGCCCCCGACGGCGGCGTCGACGGTGCTGGCGCGCGTCAACGACACCGCGCTCACCGAGATGCCGCAGGACCTGTACATCCCGCCGGAGGCGCTGCGTGTCTTTCTCGAGACCTTCGAGGGGCCGCTGGATCTGCTGCTCTACCTCATCCGTCGCCAGAACCTCGATATCCTCGCCATCAATGTCGCGGCCATCACCCATCAGTACATCGAGTATGTCGAGCTGATGCACGCCATGCAGATCGATCTGGCTGGTGAATACCTGCTGATGGCCGCGATGCTGGCGGAGATCAAGTCGCGCAGCCTGCTGCCGCGTCAGCCCAAGGCGAGTGATGACGACGAGGAAGAGGACCCGCGCGCCGAGCTGATTCGCCGCCTGCAGGAATACGAGCAGACCAAGCTGGCCGCCGAAGGGCTGGATGAGATGCCGCGTCAGGGCCGCGACTGGTTCGTGGCCACGGCAGACCTGCCCGAGCTCGAGACACGCGTGGTGCATCCTGATGTCGATCTGTCGGAATTGCTCGGCGCGTTGTCCGGCCTCCTGCGTCAGGCGGACCTCGTCCAGGCGCACACCATCTCGCGTGAGGTGATGTCGACCCGCGAGCGCATGCTGGCGATCATGAATCTGTTGACCCATGAGCACTTCACGCCCTTCGAGAAGCTGTTCACGCTCGAGGAAGGGCGTGCCGGGGTAGTGGTCAGTTTCATGGCGATTCTGGAGCTGGCCAAGGAGTCGATGATCGAGATCGTCCAGAATGCGCCGCTGTCACCGATTCACGTGCGCGCCCGCACGCCGGAACCGGACCCAGAGGATGACGAGGACTGGCTGGCGCTGGAATTCGCCGACGAAGACGAGGTGGCGGCCGATCAGGGGGCGTTCGATGACGCAGCGTACGATGACGCAGCGTCCGATGATGCGCAGACGTCACCTTCCTTACCCCCATCCGACGAGCAGGAGAACGCGGCGTCATGAGTTTGCGCGATGTCCCGCTGGACCAGATCATCGAAGCGGCCCTGCTGGCCGCCGGCGAGCCGCTGACGCTTGAGCGCCTGGCCGGCCTGTTCGATGAATATTCAAGCCCGACCAGGCCCGCGCTGCGCGAGGCGTTGGGCAAGCTGGAAGCGCGTCACCCGGCCGACAAGAGCGCGTTGGAGCTGATCGAGACCGCCAGTGGCTGGCGGCTGCGCGTTCGCCAGCAGTATTCCCCCTGGGTATCGCGGCTGTGGGAAGAGCGTCCGCAACGTTATTCGCGCGCCTTGCTGGAGACCCTGGCGCTGGTGGCCTATCGTCAACCGGTGACCCGCGGCGATATCGAGCAGGTGCGTGGCGTGACGGTCAGCTCCTCGATCATGCGTACCCTGGTCGAGCGCGGCTGGGTGAGAGTGGTCGGTCACCGTGATGTGCCGGGGCGCCCGGCGGTATTCGCCACCACGCGTCAGTTCCTCGATGACTTCGGGCTCAAGACGCTGGAAGAGCTGCCGCCGGTGCATGAACTGAAAGGCTTCGAGGGACTCGAACAGCTCGAGGCAGACCTGTATGATGTGCCGCCCTCTCAGACCTTGCCGCTGCCGGACGACCCGGACGGCGAGGCGGAGGAGGCACCGACAGACGGCGCTGATGCGGGGGCTGATCCAGAGCATGACACAACGCCTGAGTCAGCACCTGACGCAGAGACTGGGGAAAAGACTGGGGAAAAGACTGAGTCAGGCGCTGAGACAGGGCTTGAATCAGGTCTTGAGACAGGTCTTGAGACCGACACTGGCACCCCGGTGCCCGACGACTGGCAACCGCCGGACGTCACCGCCGAGCAGCTGGAAGAGGCGCTGAAGATGCGCGCACTCGACATCTCCGGTGCCTCGGCTGACACACCGAACACAGCAGCACCCTCCGCCTCACAGGCGGAAAATGACCACGCCGGGATGGCGTCCACCGGCTCGGGGTTCGACTTCGCCACACTCGAAGCGCGCCTCAGCCAACGTTTGCGCGGTGCAGACGAGGATGACGACGCTGCCGATGCGCAGCCGCACGACTCCTCCGCTGCCGGGACCGTCGATGATGACGACCCTGCGTAGGCGAAACTCCTATAGATGAAATGGTTCATGTCATGAGCAAGACAGACTCTGATAAGCGCAAGACCTCTCGCCCCGGCAGCAGCCAGGCAGGCAACAAGCAGGCTGGCGGCAAGCACGCCGGTGGCAAGGCCGTGACCGGCAAGGCCTTCGCGGACAAAAGCGCGGCTGATTCTGCCGACAAGCGTGGCGAGCAGGCTCGCCCGACCCGTGATACCGGCAAGTCCACGCGCGGCAGCAAGGCCAATGTCGGCAAGAAGCCGGCCGCCGCCGACGCGCCGGAACTGCGTCCGCTGCCGCCGCAGGCCAAGGGCGACAAGCTGGTCGAGGACGAGAAACTGCAGAAGGTGCTGGCGCGCTCCGGTCTCGGCTCCCGCCGTGAGATGGAAGTCGCCATCAGTGCCGGTCGCGTCAAGGTCAACGGCAAGGTCGCCCAGCTGGGCGATCGCGTCGGCCCGCGTGACCAGGTCAGCCTCGATGATCGCCCGCAGAGCCTGAAGGGCGCGGAAGAGACGGCGCGTCGCGTCATCATGTACAACAAGCCGGAAGGCGAGCTGTGCACGCGCAAGGACCCGGAAGGTCGCCGCACCGTCTTCGAGCGTCTGCCGCGCCTGAAGGGCGAGCGCTGGATCGCGATCGGTCGTCTCGACATCAATACCAGCGGTCTGTTGCTGTTCACCACCGATGGTGAGCTGGCCAACCGTCTGATGCACCCGTCGACCCAGATCGAGCGTGAGTACGCCGTGCGTGTCATGGGTGAGGTCAAGCGCGAGCACGTCGTCAACATGGTCAATGGCGTGATGCTCGAAGATGGCCCGGCACGTTTCACCGATGTGCAGGAATTCGGTGGCGAAGGTATCAACAGCTGGTTCCACGTCGTGATCATGGAAGGACGCAACCGTGAGGTTCGCCGTCTGTGGGACTCCCAGGGGCTGACCGTCAGCCGCCTGAAGCGCGTGCGCTACGGCAACATCTTCCTCGACAAGCGCGCTCGCGCCGGTGAGTGGGTGGAGATGGAGCAGAGCGAGATCGATGAACTGTCCACGCTGGCAGGTCTCGAGCATCGCAAGGCGCCGGCCCTGACGCCGGACGAGCAGAATCGCTGGAGCCGCGACAAGCAGAAGCGTCGTCCGGTGCGCGCCATGAAGAAGCCGCCGCAGCGTACGCGCAAGCCGCGCTGATGGCGCAGTCGGTGAGGGCGGCGATGCGCCGTCATTCACTGACATGGCATAAGCTCGTGGACATGCCACGAGCTCGTGCGACCTAAGTGGTAACCCGCAAGCCCGCGCCCATCGCGGGCTTGCGTGTATCTGGCACAGGGGCTGGACCGGGCTCTGGCGCAGGCGCTGGCGCGGGCGTTTCGCGAGGTGCCAGCGGACAAGCTGGTCATTTGCTTGAAGTTTTTTTGCAAAAGGCTTGCGTCGAAACGGGATCGGCGGTATCTTACGTCCCGCTTCGCAAGGGTCGTTAGCTCAGTGGTAGAGCAGTTGGCTTTTAACCAATTGGTCGAAGGTTCGAATCCCTCACGACCCACCATTCTCTGGAATGGTCTCTTGCAAAGCACCCGGCGGCGGGTCGTTAGCTCAGTGGTAGAGCAGTTGGCTTTTAACCAATTGGTCGAAGGTTCGAATCCCTCACGACCCACCATCCGCCACCCAGTTTTGGGTCGTTAGCTCAGTGGTAGAGCAGTTGGCTTTTAACCAATTGGTCGAAGGTTCGAATCCCTCACGACCCACCAGATCTTGCCCCGTGCCTTCATTGGCGCGGGGCAATTTTTGTTACGCGAAAGGAAAGAGTCCGTTGCCCCCAAGTCGACTGGAGCCGCGATCGCGCCAGGCGTATCCTTGTGGGCGAGCCAAGGCTCATGTCCGCCCAGTGCGGACGACGCTGCGGGCGATAGACGCCCAAGGCACACGCCGCAGTCTGGGGAGCCCAGCTGCAGCGCTGGCAGGGCCGCCACGGGCCGTTCGTGTCCGGGCCGAGTCCTGACCCACTCAGCACAGGGGGAGCCCCTGTGGGCTAGGTGAGAGACACATGAACAGCCTGACTAATGCCATGCCGGGTCGTGAGGCCCACAATGCCGTCCGTGAGCAGGTGCGCGAGCATCTGGCCCGCGCTTACTGCCCGACACGCCCCGCCGCCGAGGATGCCGCGCTGATCGACGAGATCAAGCAGCTGCTCATCGAGCGTGATGCCGCACTGGTCGCGCATTACTACTGTGACGACGCCATCCAGCAGCTGGCCGAGGAAACCGGCGGCTGCGTCGCCGACTCGCTCGAGATGGCACGTTTCGGTGCCCGCCATGACGCCTCGACACTGATCGTCGCCGGCGTGCGCTTCATGGGCGAGACCTCCAAGATCCTGTCGCCGGAGAAGCGCGTGCTGATGCCGACGCTGGAGGCGACCTGCTCGCTGGACCTCGGCTGCCCGGAAGACGAGTTCGCGGCCTTCTGTGATGCTCATCCCGACCGCACCGTGGTGGTGTACGCCAATACCTCGGCGGCCGTGAAGGCGCGTGCCGACTGGGTGGTGACCTCCTCGATCGCCGTCGATGTCATCGAGCACCTGCACGCCCGGGGCGAGAAGCTGATCTGGGCGCCGGACAAGCATCTGGGCGCTTACGTGCAGAAGCAGACCGGTGCCGACATGCTGCTGTGGGACGGCGCCTGTATCGTCCACGACGAGTTCCGTGCCCAGGGCATCAGTGACCTGCTCAAGGTCTATCCGGACGCCGCGGTGCTGGTGCACCCGGAATCACCGCAGTCGGTGGTCGAGCTGGCCGATGTGGTCGGTTCCACCTCGCAGCTGATCAAGGCCGCCGTCGAGCTCGACAATCAGCAGCTGATCGTCGCGACCGATCGTGGCATCTTCTTCAAGATGCAGCAGGCCGCGCCGCACAAGCAGCTGTACGAGGCGCCGACCGCCGGCAATGGCGCGACCTGCAAGAGCTGTGCGCACTGCCCGTGGATGGCGATGAACGGCCTGGAGAATCTGGCCGCCGTGCTGCGTCGCGATCCGTCGGAAGCCAATGCCGAGGAAGTCTTCGTCGATGATGACCTGCGTGAGCGCGCCCTGAAGCCGTTGACGCGGATGCTGGAATTCAATCGCGGCTGAGCGCTGACGCTGATCGCCACCAATTGATGTCTGCATGAACCAGAACCGCCGCTCCCGATTCCCCGGGGCGGCGGTTTTTGTTGGCCTGGTGCTGCGAGAGGGAGCGTGCCTCAGAACTCCTCGATGGCGTTGCGATAGCGCTTGAAGTCCTCCCGGCGCGAACTGATACGGTTGGCCATGCTGAAGTCGCCGTTCTTGCGCGCGGCCTCGTCGGCCAGCTTGAGCTGAGCGAAGGCCTTGTCCATGCGGCCCTCCAGCTGGTCGAATTCGGCGCGATACAGGAAGGCCTCGGTGGTGTGGCCGCTGCGCCCACTGGCTTCGGAGGCCAGGCTCCAGACCTTGGGGTCATCGGGATGATCGCGGCGCATGTCCTCCAGCTGCTGGCGCGCGGCGGCGGGGTCCTGTTGCAGCGCGACTTCCGCCATGGCCAGTCGGGTCGGCAGGTAGTCGGGTTGCAGGCGCAGCAGGCGTCTGGCACGCCGTGTCGCCTCCTCATAACGCCGGGCATCCCGCGCGACCTCGACCCCACTGGCGCTGATCAGGGTCAGGTCAGGATGCTTGTCATGCAGGCGATCCAGCGCGGCCAGCGCCTTGTCGACCTGGTTGTGCTCCGCCGCGGCCAGCGCCTGATAGTAGGCAATCGCGTCGGGGTCGGGGTTGTCTTCGCGCAGTGTCGTCAGCCCCTGCTCGGGCTGGCGCAGATTGAGCGCCAGCAAGGCGCGGGCACGGATCATCGCGTAGGCGAGCTGCGCGAGCGGGTCGGGAGTCACCTTCTGCATGGCGTCGGCACGGGCCTGGGTGTCGCCGATGCGCGCCTCGGTCACCGGGTGCGTGAGCAGAAATTCCGGTGCATTGCCGCCCTGCAGGCTGGCCATGCGTTGCATGGCGCGGAACATGCGCGGCATGGCCTCGGGGTCGAAGCCGGCGCGTGACAGCGCATCGATGCCGACGCGGTCGGCCTCCTGCTCGAAGCGGCGAGAATAGGCCAGCTGATCGGAAATGGCGGCGGCCTGGGTGCCGGCCATGGTCGCGATGCCCGCTGAACCGCCCCCACCCGCCGCGATCACCATGCCGGCGAGGAAGCCGGCCAGCGTCGGCAGGCGTGTCTCGGCCTGTCGCTCCATGTTGCGCGCGAAGTGATGCTGGGAGAGGTGGCCCAGTTCGTGGGCGAGTACCGAGGCGAAGGCGTCGCGGTCCGGCGCGAAGGCGAACAGGCCCGTATTGACGCCGACCACGCCGCCGGGCACCGCGAAGGCATTCAGCTGGCTGCTGGCGACCAGCGTGATGATGAAATTGCGCTCATCCAGCTCGCTCCACGGCGCCAGTTGACGCACGATGCTACCGATCCAGTCCAGAGTGATGGGATCATCCCATTCACGCACATGGGCGCGGAACTGACGTAGCCAGGCGCGACCGATACGATATTCATCGTTGCTGGAGATGCCGCCACTCGCACTCCCCAGGTCCGGCAGTCCATAGTCGTTGTGGGATGCGGCCGGCGCACTGGCGACCGGCGCGCCCATCAGCAACAGGCCGAGCAGGGCGCTCGACAGGGTGGCAAGCCCGCGGCGTCCGATGCGGACGCGTCCGCTCAAGGGGGGCAGCAACGACATGCAGGCAATCCTCTTCGATATGGCGCAAGGTGCGGTCGGCTCGCAGGATTGCCGGGCGCCGCACTGGCGTTGACGGCCCTGCGCGAGTCCGGGCAAGACGCAGCCGCGCAGGGCGGAAAGTTGCTTTGTCAGGCAAGGTGCCCTTAAATCGGGGCGTTTTCAAGCTGCACCCTCCATGGTGTGCGGCAGAACATCATAACGAGAACGGAAGGGCAGATGGCATTCGAACGACCTGGCGCTGAGACTGCGAATCCGATGGCTGACTCCACGGCCGATACCCACCTGCAGACGCTGGATGCGCGCGGCCTGCACTGTCCGTTGCCGCTGCTGCGCACCAAGCTCAAACTGGCTGGCATGAGTGCCGGCGAGCAACTCGAGGTCCTCGCCAGTGACGCTGGCGCCTGGGGCGACATCCCTGCCTATCTGGCGCTGAGCGATCACGCGCTGGTCTCGCGTGAAGAGACGCCAGAGGGCGATTATCGCTTCGTGATCAAGGCGCTGTGCGAGGAAGATCCGTCATGACCATGAAGACGTTGTTGCGTGGCTGGATCGAGCGCTATTTCTCCGACGAAGAAGCGGTGGTGCTGTTTCTGGTGCTGGTGCTGGTGTTCGCCGCCGTCATTCTGCTCGGCAGCATGCTGGCGCCATTCTTCACCGCCCTGATCGTCGCCTTCCTGCTGCAGAGCGGCGTGAGCTGGATGGAGCGCCGCGGTCTGCCGCGCCTGGCGGCGGTCAGCCTGATGACGCTGGTGTTCATGGGCATCATGCTGGCCAGTGCGCTGATTCTGCTGCCGCTGGTCTGGCATCAGCTGGCCAATCTGATCCAGGAGATTCCCGGCATGTTCGCCTCCGGGCAGCGCTGGCTGGGCGAGTTGCAGGAGCGCTTCCCCGGCCTGATCACGCCGGAGCAGGTCCAGCAGTGGGTCGGTGCCGCCGGACGTGAGCTGACCCAGTTCGGGCAGCGCGCGGTATCGCTGTCGCTGGCGTCGCTGGGCAACCTGATGGGTGTGGTGATCTATCTGGTGCTGGTGCCGATCCTGGTGTTCTTCATGCTCAAGGACCGCGAGCGGCTGGTGGACTTCACGCTGGCGCTGCTGCCGCGCAAGCGCCTGCTGATGAGCCGGGTCTGGAACGAGATGGATGACCAGATCGCCAACTTCGTGCGCGGCAAGGTGATCGAGATCGTCATCGTCGGCGGCGTCAGCTACGTCACCTTCGTCGCCTTCGGGCTGCCGTATTCGGCGCTGCTGGCGATCGTGGTCGGCTTCTCGGTGCTGATTCCCTACATCGGCGCGGCAGGGGCGACCTTGCCGGTCGCCGCCGTCGCCGGTTTCCATTACGGGCTGGGCGACACCTTCATGTACGTGATGATCGCCTACGGCATCATCCAGGCGCTGGATGGCAACGTGCTGGTGCCGCTGCTGTTCTCGGAGGCGGTCAATCTGCATCCGGTGGCGATCATCCTCGCGGTGTTGTTCTTCGGCGGCATCTGGGGCTTCTGGGGGGTGTTCTTCGCCATCCCGCTGGCGACCCTGATGAAGTCGCTGCTCTACGCCTGGCCGCGCCGGGCGCGCGCCGAGGAGAATCGGGTCGCGGACAAGAGCGCCTGATCGAAAAAGCCCCGCCAATCGGCGGGGCTTTTTTCATGGCTGAGGCGGCTGGCGCACAGGCGCTCTCTGCTCAGCTGTTTCTTCACGAGCTGATGTCACATGAGCTGCTGCCACTCGAGCTGCTGCCATTCGAGACTAGCGGTCAGCGTTGAGCTCGCGGGCGGCTTCCAGCACTTCCTCGACATGGCCCTTGACCTTCACGCCACGCCATTCGCGCGCCAGATTGCCGTCGGCGTCGATCAGGAAGGTGGAGCGCACCACGCCGAGACTTTCCTTGCCCATGAATTTCTTCATGTGAATGACGTCAAAGAGCTTGCACAGGGTCTCGTCCGGGTCGCTGATCAGCTCGAACGGGTAGCCCTGTTTCGCGCGGAAGTTCTCATGGGTGCGCAGGCTGTCGCGGGAAACGCCGAGAATCACGGTGTTGGCCGCTTCGAATTCCTCGAGGTTGTCGCGGAAGTCACCGCCTTCGGTGGTGCAGCCCGGCGTGTGGTCCTTCGGGTAGAAATAGATGACGGCTTGCTTGCCCTTGAGGCTGGCCGGAGTGACTTCGGTGTCACTGGTGGCCTGGGCGGTAAAGTCGGGAATTGGCTGACCGAGGCTGACGCTCATCGTGCTCTCCTGGCGATGACTGACGGCCATGTGGTGGCTGACAGTGCTGAATGATGAAAAAAACCGGCAGTGATGGACATCGCGCTTGCCCGCTTCTGCGGTGTGTCCTGCATTACACGCAGGGCGTCCTGACTTGTCAAAGACAGGGCAGAACTCTTGTGTTTCACCGTCTTGGCGACCGGCGCCATCGCGCCCATCCACCGTGCATCTGCCCCGTGGAAAGGCGAGGGAATCCACCGCTTTGCACAACCGGTGCAGATGGCGTCTGTACAGGCTTCGATGGTCTTTGTAACATCATCACCCTTGACGCGACTCGCGTGTCGGCGTGCCCACGCAATCAGAGTCCTGCGTCAACCAATTTATGTCAGATGTCTGTCCCCGAGATCCGTTGTTTCAACAGCGCAGGGACACGCCTGGCGCATCAGGCACCAGAGGAGAATTCGAGGGATGATCACAGGTAGCATTGTCGCACTGGCGACCCCGATGAAGGCCACCGGCGAGATCGACTGGGACGCCCTGCGCCAGCTGGTCGCCTTCCACCTCGAAAATGGCACCGATGCCATCGTCGCCGCCGGCACCACCGGCGAGCCGACCACCATGTCCTTCGCGGAGCACTTCGATGTCATCCGCTGTGTGGTCGAGACGGTCGCCGGCAAGATTCCGGTCATCGCCGGCACGGGCGCCAACGCCACCTCCGAAGCGGTCGAGCTGGCTCGCTACGCCAAGGAAGTCGGTGCGGATTACTGCCTCTCCGTGGCGCCGTACTACAACAAGCCGACCCAGGAAGGGCTCTACCAGCACTTCAAGGCGGTCGCCGAGCAGGCCGGTATCCCGGTCATTCTCTACAACGTGCCGGGTCGCACCTGCTCCGATATCTACAACGAGACGGTCTTCCGCCTCGCCGAGCTCGACAACATCGTCGGCCTCAAGGATGCCACCGGCAACCTGGAGCGCGGTCAGGAACTGATCGACCGCCTCAAGGACACTGACTTCGCGCTCTACTCCGGCGATGACCCCACGGCCTGCGACTTCATCCTGATGGGCGGCCACGGCGATATCTCCGTGACGGCCAACGTCGCGCCGCGCCTGATGCACGAGATGTGTGAAGCCGCCGTGGCCGGCGATGCCGAGCGCGCTCACCAGATCAACACGCGCCTGATGCCGCTGCACTCCGCGATGGGCGTCGAGTCCAACCCGATCCCGGTCAAGTTCGCCATGCACCGCATGGGCCTGTCGCCGGAATCCGGCGTGCGTCTGCCGCTGACCTGGCTGTCCGAGCAGTATCACTCCACGGTCGAGGAAGCACTGCAACTGGCCGAGGTGCTCAACTGATGAGTCAGCGTTTCGTGCCACTGGCCCTGCTGACGGCGCTCGCGGTCGCAGGTTGTTCCAGTGATGGCTACTACTACGATCGCAACAGCGAGTATGCCGATGCCAGCATCGCGCCGCCGCTGGAGCTGCCGGACACGATCAATCGTGGTGATTACCAGGATTCCATGCCGGTGCCGCAGGCCAGCAGTGACTTCCTGGCCAGCGACGACTTCGAGGCACCGCGTCCCCAGCCACTGGCGACCAGCGAGCAGGGCGGGCGTGAGTTCGTCGCCATGCGTCAGAGTGGCGATGCACGCTGGCTGGCCGTGAACGCCGCGCCGGCAGCGGTGTGGACGCGTCTGCAGTCCTTCGTGCGCGACCAGGGCCTTGATGTGCAGAGCATCGATGCCGGCAAGGGCGAGATCACCACGGCCCAGGGCATCATCAGCGTCAGCCAGGGGCTGCGTGCCGATGCCTCCGAAGTGCGTTGTCAGCAGGGCGGCGATGTCGCCGGCAGCTGCCTGAACGCGCTGAGCGGCTATCTGGCCGCGTCTTCCGCCGATAGCGGCGTCTCGCTGGCGGCCCAGTCGCTCAGCCGTGATGACCGCGTGCGCCTGGAAGGCCGCGATGGCACCTGGCAGGTCGATCTGGCGCTGGACACCGAGCGCAGCTGGGCCGAGCTGCTCTATCAGCTGCAGAAGAACTTCAACACCGACTACCAGACGCTGACCGATCAGGACCGCTCGCGTGGCGAGTTCATGGTCGATTACATCCCGCGTGAAGAGCGTGATGGCGGCTGGTTGGGTATCGGGGGCGATGGTGACCCGGTGCCGATGGTACTCAAGCTGCGCGCCGAGAATGACCACACCCTGGTCACGGCGACCCGTGCCGATGGTGAAGAGACCACGCCGGCACTGGCGCGTGAGCTGCTCGACGCCGTGGCGTCGACACTGCGCTGAGCATGTGGCTCGACACGCCTTGCGCCGCCTCATCTGACGACTCGTCGGGTGAGGCGGCTGCGTCGTTTCAGATCCCCCTCCCGGTGGCAGGCAGTGGGGCGCTGGTGGCTGGCCTGACGGCCGCCCGTGGGCCGAGTGACGACGCCCAGGGCGTGATGGCGATGGCTTCGCTGGGCAGCGGCAGCAAGGGCAACGGCACGCTGATCCGCACCCGCGAGGCACTGGTGCTGGTCGATTGCGGCTTCACCCTCAAGGAGACCGAGGCCCGCCTGGCGCGCCTCGGCGTGCATCCCTCGCAGCTGGACGCCGTGCTGGTCACGCATGAACATGGTGATCACCTGAGCGGCGTGGGGCCGCTGGCGCGTCGCCATGGTGTGCCGGTGCATCTGACCACCGGCACCTGGCTTGCCGGGCGTGCCAAGAAGCTCGGCGCGCTGCCGAGTCGCCATCTGATCACGCCGCAGCAGGAGTTCGCGATCAAGGATCTCGAGATTCTGCCGGTCACGGTGCCCCACGATGCGCGCGAGCCGGTGCAGTTCGTCTTCAACCGGCGCGGTGAGACCGCCACGCGTCGCCTCGGCGTGCTGACCGATCTCGGTCACGTCAGTGAGCATGTGCTGCAGTGCTTTGCCGATTGCGATGCGCTGGTGATGGAGTTCAACCACGATCCGCAGATGCTGGCCAGCGGGCCGTATCCGCCCAGCCTCAAGCGGCGGGTCGGG
Source organism: Cobetia sp. Ld8 (assembly GCF_045066615.1). Classification (NCBI taxonomy): domain Bacteria; kingdom Pseudomonadati; phylum Pseudomonadota; class Gammaproteobacteria; order Oceanospirillales; family Halomonadaceae; genus Cobetia; species Cobetia sp. Ld8. The sequence goes on from NZ_JBISHF010000006.1 coordinate 29,113, forward strand.
GGGCGGCTCGGTCACCTGGCCAATGCCCAGGCGTGTGCCGCCTTGCCTTATCTGGGGCTGGCGCGCCTGCAGCGGCTGGTGGCCTCGCACCTGTCGGAGAGCAACAACCATCCGTCATTGGCCCGGGAGGCACTGGCCCCCTGGCTTGCGGATGACGATAGTCGCCTGATCATCGCCGCGCAGGACAGCGGCTTTGGCTGGCAGGCCATCGCCTGATATTCATGACGCCCGGTCGCTTCGCGATCGGGCGTTTGTGATTCTGGATGAGCTGACCAGATGGACAGCTCTCGAATCACCTCATACACCAGCGCCACAGTCCTTCTCGACTGGGCGTGACAGACTCAAGCGTGATCGATTCATCGTCGACCGCCTCAACACTCGACGCGTCTAGCGTCATCAGGGGGAATCTCATGGAAAAGCGTGAAGAGCTCTACGCTGGCAAGGCCAAATCCGTCTTCGTCACTGACGACCCGGATCTTCTGCTGCTGGAATTCCGCGACGATACCAGCGCCTTCGACGGCAAGCGTATCGAGCAGCTGGATCGCAAGGGCATGGTCAACAACAAGTTCAATGCCTTCATCATGGAGAAACTCAAGGCGGCCGGTATCCCGACCCACTTCGAGCGTCTGGTCAGCGACAACGAATGTCTGGTCAAGCGTCTCGACATGATGGCGGTGGAGTGCGTGGTGCGTAACATCTCCGCCGGTTCACTGGTGCGTCGTCTGGGTGTCGAGGAAGGCATCGAGCTCAATCCGCCGACCTTCGAGCTGTTCCTCAAGAACGACGAGAAGGGCGACCCGATGATCAACGAGTCGCTGGTCGAGACCTTCGGCTGGGCAGAGCCCAAGCACCTGGCGCGCGCCAAGGAACTGACCTTCCAGGTCAATGACATCCTCAAGCAGCTGTTCCTCGACGGCGGCATCCTGCTGGTCGACTACAAGCTCGAGTTCGGCGTCTTCAAGGGTGAAGTCGTGCTGGGTGACGAATTCTCGCCGGACGGCTGCCGTCTGTGGGATGCCGAGACGCGCGAGAAGCTCGACAAGGACCGCTTCCGTCAGGGCCTGGGCGGCGTGATCGAAGCCTACGAGGAAGTCGGTCGCCGTATCGGTATCGATTTCTCGGCCTGAGCCTGAGCTTGGGTGGCGCATTGGGGCCTTGAGGCTGTGACGTCACGCAGACTGCGCATCAAGGAACGGCCCCCTGCCATCGGCAGGGGGCCGTTCTTGTTTGGCAGGCGCCAAGTGTCTGGCCGGGAACGTAGCTGTGAGGAAAGAGGCGTGGCGCTTCAGGAGGCGCGCAGGCTGGCCAGGTCGATCACCTGGCGGGCGACAGCCGCGAGGGCGTGGTCCTGGCCTTCGTCATCCAGGCTGCCATCCTCGTGGAAGGCGCTGGCGGCACGCGAGACCGCGATCTGCTGGGGCGCGACCAGCATGCCGAGGTTGTTCAGGTACAGGCGCACGAAGGGCAACGCGCGCATGCCGCCCATGGCACCGGGTGAGGCCGAGACGATGCCGACCGGCATGCCGCGCAGGGCGTCCATGCCGCTCTGGCCATCCGCCGCCGGGCGTGACAACCAGTCGAAGGTGTTCTTGAGCAGCGGGCTGAAGAAACCGTTGTATTCCGGTGTCGCCAGCAGCAGCCCCTGATGGCTGGCCAGCATCTCCTGCAGGCGGTCGGCGCTGGCGGGACGGCCATTGGCCTCTTCGCTGTCGCCATCGTAGAGCGGCATCGGGAAGTCGTTGAGATCGAGCAGACTGACCTCGGCACCTTCCTGCCGAGCGTGGTGCGCCAGGCGCTCGATCAGGCGTCGATTGACGGAGGCCTTGCGGGTACTGGCGGCAAAGGCAAGCAGACGGATACTCATGCGGCGGACTCCCGGTGAAGCGAGTGGAGATGAAGGAACGCACGCCCAGTATGGTCAGGTCTCGTGACGGTTTGCCAATCCAATCCGGCATTGTCTTGATCTGGCGCGCGCAATCCTTCGATCCGCTTCATGCAAGGCGTTGACCCCCACTGGGCAAGGCGTTGCCCTGGCTCGCGCAGGGGGTTGATCAGACGGCCACGATGGCTGCGACCTCCATCGTCAAGGAGCCATCGGGTTGCGTGCGGGCCGTGAAGCGCACATCCACGTCCACCAGCCGCACGCCATACTGGCGCTTGCCATCGGCGGGCCTGGCGGCGTGATAGGCGGGGCGCGGGTCCTGGGCGAGCACTTCCTCGATCAGCGCGCGCAGCGTGGCGCTGTCGGCCCGGGTCGCCAGTGTCTGCTCGGCCTGTGCGCTGAAGACGACGGCGTGACGCGGCGGTGGCGCAGGCGCATAGCCGGCACGCGCTTCGGGCACCGCATCGACCCACGGCAGATACGGCTTGATGTCCATCACCGGTGTGCCATCGAGCAGGTCGTGACCGCGCAGCAGCAGGCGCACGCCGTTGCGCTTGCCCGACTGCCCGCCATCCGGCGTGGCGTTGGCCGCCGTCTCGACGCCTGCCAGTTCGACCACCGACTGCCCCAGCCGGTTGGGACGATGGGTGCTGCGCGAGGCGAAGACGCCGGTGCGCGCGTTGCCCCCCAGGCGCGGCGGGCGGATCAAGGGCGTCCAGCGTGTGGGGCTGGCGTGGAACAGGAAGTGGATCCACAGATGGCTGAAGCCCTCGATGTCGCGCACGCAGTCCGGGTCATCGAAGGGTGGCAGCAGGTGCAGGATGGCGGTGGCGTGGCGCGCCAGCCCCGGCTGGCGGGGAATGCCGAACTTGTCCGGGTAGCAGCTTTCGATGATGCCCACCGGCTGCATGGCCTGTTGCCCCAGCGCCGCGGCCTGCTCGCGCAGATGAGGGGGCAGCAGCGGCAGGCGCCTGGCCAGTGCGGCGTCGCTCATCGGGCGCTCGGCCGTGTCGGCGGTCGGGTGGGGGCTGGCGGGCTGATCGGAAGAGGACATGGCAAGACCGTGGCAGAGGCTGAAGTGATGATGGCGCAGAATGTCGTGTGACATTCCAGACCGCCATGATGCCATGCCCGTCGTCGCGCGGCATGACTGGTCTCACTGGGTCGGCTTGTGTAGTCTGCCGCGAGAGCAGCGCCGCGTGGCGCTGAATCGTGATGCTGGCGACGGGGCGTGAATGCCCCGCGCGACTCTTGAGGGCAACTTTGATCATGTCAGACCCTATCGCCATTGCCGCTGCCGACGGCCTGCCGTTGACACTGGACCTCGACCGCCTAGCACTGGCGAGCCAACAGTTGATCGAGGCCGGTCAGGCGCTGGATGCTGCCGGGCAGGTGCCGGCCACCGGTGGCAACTTCTCCTGTCGTCTCAGCGATCGCCTGATGGCGGTCACCGCCTCGGGTTGCCACAAGGGCCGCCTGACCAGTGGCGACATTCTGGTCAGCGATTTTGCCGTCAGGCTGCAGGGCACTTCCCGCAAGGCCTCTGACGAGGCGCGCCTGCATGGTCAGCTCTATGAAGACCTGCCCCACGCACAGGCGATTCTGCATACCCACTCCAGGACCGCCACCGTACTGTCACTGTGCCATGAGGGCGACACCCTGAGCCTGGAGGGTTTCGAGCTCAACAAGGCGCTGGAAGGCGTCAAGAGTCATGAGACGGCGGTACGCCTGGCCGTCTTCGACAATACTCAGGATATCGAGGCGCTGGCGCTGGACGTGCGTGCCCGGCTGGCCGCCGATGCCGATCTGCACGGCTACCTGATCCGCGGCCATGGCCTCTACACCTGGGCCAGCAGCATGACGGCCTGTCGCCGCCATGTCGAAGCGCTCGATTTCCTGATGGGTTGTGAACTGGAACTGAGGAGACAGCGATGAGCTTTCTGGCCATCTACGCCGAGCAGGACGCCTCGCGTCCGCAGTTGATCACCAATGATGGCGCGCAGATCGCCAGCGAACTCGAGGCCGAAGGCATTCGCTTCGAGCGCTGGACGGCGGGCTGCGAGTTGAGTGATCCCACCGACCAGACCCAGGTGCTGGCGGCCTACGCCGACGATGTCGCGCGTCTCAAGTCCGAGAACGGTTTCGTCACCGCCGACGTGATCGGCCTGACGCCGGATCATCCTGACCGCGACGCCCTGCGCGGCAAGTTCCTCGATGAGCACCGCCACGCGGAGCATGAGGTGCGCTTCTTCGTGCGCGGCAGCGGCATCTTCTACCTGCATCTGGGCGAGCGCGTGCTGGCGGTCGGTTGCGAGAAGGATGACCTGATCGCCGTGCCGGCCGGCACGCCGCACTGGTTCGACATGGGGCCGACGCCGGACTTCACCGCCATCCGCCTGTTCACCAATCCGGAAGGCTGGATCGCCAACTTCACCGACAATGACATCGCCGCCCGCTTCCCGCGTCATGAAGCGCTGGCCGAGCACTTTACCCAGACCGCAGCCCCGCATTCCCAGGAGTCCGCATGATTCGCGCCATCGTCACCGACATCGAGGGCACGACCGGCTCGATTCGCTTCGTGCATCAGGTGCTGTTCCCCTATGCGCGCGCCAATCTGGGCGATTTCGTGCGCGCCAACGCCGAGCGTGAGGACGTCGCCGAGCAGCTGGCCGCCACCCGCGAGCTGGCCGAGGCGCCCGCGGCCGATCTCGAGGCCGTGATCGCCATTCTGGAAGGCTGGATCGATGCCGACCGCAAGGCCACGCCGCTCAAGGCGCTGCAGGGCATGGTCTGGGCACAGGGCTACGCGGACGGTGACTTCACCGGCCATGTCTATCCCGATGCCGTGAAGGGATTGCGTGACTGGAAGGAACGCGGACTGTCCTTGTATGTCTACTCTTCAGGCTCCATCCAGGCCCAGAAGCTGCTGTTCGGGCATTCCGATGTCGGCGATCTGACTCCGCTGTTTGCCGGCTACTTCGACACCACCACGGGCCCCAAGCAGGAAGCCGAGAGCTATCGCCGCATCGCCGGTCAGCTGGGCATTCCGGGCGCGGAGATCCTGTTCCTGTCGGATGTCGTCGCCGAGCTGGACGCCGCCGCTGCCGCCGGCTTCCATACCTGGCAGCTGGTGCGGGAGCCGGACATGGTCACGGGAGATCACCCCCGGGCCAGCCGCTTCGATGAGGTGTCCTTCAGCGGCTGAACAGGACGCTTCAGTGACAGGTGACAGCCGTGGGCCTGTCAGATTTTCCATGAATACATCGTCCTCGTTTGAGGACACAAGGAGGACGAACGATTGCACAGCCAGACCGATAGCCGTGAAGTGGCCAGGGAGCGTGTTCATATCGTGGCGGCGCAGCCGCAGCATGCCGCGGATCAGGCCGAGGTGTTCTACCAGGCCGTCATGCAGGGTGCTGCCGGCCACTATGATCTGGCGCAGCGCCAGCAGTGGGCCGCGCGTGTCCCGCGCGACGCCGAACGCTGGGCCGCGCGTCAGCATCGCTTCGAGGTGCTGGTCGCGGAGCGTGATGGTCGCTGCATCGGCTTCTGCGAGTACGCCCCCGAATGGCCGCTGGCGCGTATCGAGATGCTTTACGTCTATCCGAGTCTGATGGGGCAGGGCATCGGCAGCCAGTTGCTGGCGGCGGCCGAGCGCGACCTGCGTGAGCGCAAGGTGCGCGTGATGAGCCTGGAAGCCAGCCTGACGCTGTCACCGGGCCTGGCCCGCCGTGGCTGGCACAGTCTGGGGCTTGAGCACGTCAAGCGCGATGGCATCTGTCTCAAGCGCGAGCGCTTCGAGAAACGTCTCGACGAGTGAAGCGCCTGGGTGAGTGAAGCGCACAGCACTGTGATGCTTAACATGAAGACGCTCCCGCCGGTCATCCGGTGGGGGCGTCTTGCGTCTGGCATGGTGTCGCGTCTGGCATGGTGTCAGTTATGCCGCGTGATCAGATCGATCAGGCCATGGTGTCGACGATGCCGCCTTCCACGCGCAGTGCGGCGCCGGTGGTGGCGCTGGCCTGTTCGGAGGCAGCGTAGACACTCATGTTGGCGACTTCCTCGGGGCTTGCCAGGCGCTGCAGGATGGAGGTCGGGCGGGCCTGCTTGACGAAGTCGGCCTCGACCTCCTCAAGTGACCTGCCTTGCTCCTCGGCATTCTGCTTGAGCATCTCGAGCACGCCCTCGGAGCGGGTCGGCCCCGGCAGGATGGCGTTGACGGTCACCCGGGTGCCGGACATCACCTTGGCGAGCCCACGCGAGACGGACTGCACCGCCGATTTGGTCATGCCGTAGTGGACCATCTCGCTGGGGATGTTGAGCGCCGATTCGCTGGACAGGAACTGGATGCGGCCCCAGTCGCGCTCCTTCATGCCGCGCGCATAGTGGCGGGACAGGCGCACCGCCGACATCACGTTGACCTGGAAGAACTGCTCCCAGGTGTCGTCGTCGGTGTCGAAGAAATCCTGCGGGGCGAAGATGCCGACATTGTTGATCAGGATATCGGTGTCCGGCACGGCGCGGATCAGCGTGTCACAGCCTTCGCGTGTGCCCAGGTCCGCGGCCACGCCCTGTACCTCGCTGCCGGGCGCCTTGTCTCTGAGGCTGGCGACGGCCTCATCGACACGTGCCTGGGTGCGGCCGGTCAAGGTGACACTGGCGCCTGCGCGGGCAAGCCCTGTGGCGATGGCGAAGCCGATACCGGCAGTGGAACCACTGATGATGGCGCTGCGGCCGCGTAGATCAATCTGCATGCAAACCTCCTTGCAGGGAGCGACGGCGACGAGAGCCCAGGCAGGTGCCTCGAGCCGTGTCGCTCTCGTCATCCGGGTGTGCTCATTGCGTGGCGATGCCGAGCGCGCAATGCAAGGGGGGAGTGGCAGTGCAGATCAGATCTTGCGCAGATGCATGTGGCGCAACGCCCCGCCGGGGCCGAGGTCGCGGTCCTCGAGTCGCTGCACCGCATGGCCCTCCAGCAGGTTGTCCAGCGGCACATTGAGGTTGGTCGCCACCAGCCGGGCCAGAGGATTGAGCAGACGACGCAGTCGCCCGGCCGGGCGATTGCCGCGCAGGCCCTTGTCGAGCAGTGACAGCTCGCCATCGCTGGCCAGCACGCGCAGCGCTTCATCGAAGGCGCGCTGGGGCTGGGGCACCACGGCGATGATCAGGTGGGCGATGACGACATCGAAATAGCCATCGGGGAAGTCGAGCGCCATGGCGTCGCCCGGCTTGACGTTGGCATCGAAGCCCAGCGTCTCGGCGCGCTCGCGACAGCGGCGCAGCATGGCGGGGGAGGCATCGATCACCTCGAGTTCGATGTCTCGGGGCAGGAAGGGCAGGTCGAGCCCGGTGCCACCGCCGAGCAGCAGCACGCGGGTGCCCGCCTGGATATCGAGAGTCGCGATGGCATCACGCCGCGCGGAGCGCAGGATGCGGGCGGCCACACGGTCATAGATCGGCGCGTAGAGACTCCAGCGGCGCGTCTGCCAGCCGCCGCCTGATGCCTTGGGGGCTTCAGGTGGCGGTTGATGAGGAGATGGCTGGGACATGGGGCGCCTCCCTGGCGGCATGGCAATGTGTCGTGACAGATGGGCCGGCGTCAGCGGCGACCTCTGCAGGACAGGAGCTGGCCAGCAGGAAGGCATTCACCTGTCGTTGGCTAGCGGGTCTCGACAGTGTAGATGCGCATCGACAGGTCGATGGAGGTCACGTCCTTGGTCAGCGCGCCGATCGAGATGCAATCCACGCCGGTGGCGGCGATACCCGGCAGGGTCGCCTCGCTGACGTTGCCGGAGGCTTCCAGCACGGCCGGCTTGGCATGCGCCTTGTTGCGCGCCACGGCCTCGATGAGCTGATCGTTGTCGAAGTTGTCGAGCATGATGACGTCGGCACCGGCATCCAGCGCCTGGGCCAGTTCCTCGAAATTCTCGACTTCCACTTCACAGGTGACGTCGGAGGCGATGTCGCGCGCCTCACGTACCGCCGCCGCGATGCTGCCACAGGCGGCGATATGGTTTTCCTTGATCAGGAAGGCGTCATAGAGGCCGATGCGATGATTGTGGCCACCACCGCAGCTGACGGCGTATTTCTGGGCGACACGCATGCCAGGCAGGGTCTTGCGGGTATCGAGCAGGCGCACGCCACTGCCCTCGACCAGCGAGGCATAGTGGCTGGCGCGGGTCGCGGTGCCGGAGAGCGTCTGCAGCAGGTTGAGCGCCGCGCGCTCGCCGGTCAGCAGCGAACGTGCCGGGCCTTCCAGCTCCAGAAAGGGCGCGTCGGCCTCGAGGCGATCACCGTCGCTGGCCAGCCACTTGAGGCTGACGCGCGGATCGAGGCGCCGAAACAGCTCATCGACCCAGGGCACACCGCACAGGATGGCCGGTTCGCGACTGATCACGCGCGCCTTGGCCCACTGGCGCTCCGGAATCAATTCGGCGGTGATATCGCCACCGCCGACATCCTCGGCGAGCAGGCGGGCGGCGCTGGTACGGATATCCTCGGCGAGGGCGTCGTGGAAGTTCATGCGCGTCTGATCCTTGTACGAAGAGTGCTGCCGGAGCCGGGGTCTGTGCGTGTGCCGGGGCAGTGACACAGACCCGTGGCTGCCGAGCATGCCATAATGTGCGCCATTATAGGAAAAGCCACGCGAGCGGTCAGTCCCCGCGTGCGACGACCTTCCCGTCTGGAGTCTTCGATGCCCCCCTTGTCCTCTTCCCCGCGGTCGGGCCACCTGACGCGTCTGGCGGTCACCCCCGAGCACTGGCTGGAGAGCGCCCGTCAGGTGCCGTCTCCCAATCACAATGCTCGTCCCGAGGGAGAAGTCTCGGCGCTGGTGCTGCATTCCATCAGCCTGCCGCCCGGACGCTTCGGCGGCCCGGCCATCGAGCAGCTGTTCACCAATCAGCTCGACCCCGGCGCCCACCCTTACTTTGCCGATATCCATCAGCTGCGCGTCTCGGCGCACGTGCTGATCCAGCGCGACGGTCGCCTGGTGCAGTTCGTGCCCTTCGATCGTCGTGCCTGGCACGCAGGTCGCTCGCGCTGGCATGACGGTCAGCGTGAACGTGTCGAGCTCAATGACTTCACCATCGGCATCGAGCTCGAGGGCGATGAGGTGCATCCCTATCGCGATGTCCAATATCGCACCCTGGCACGCACCGTGGCCGGCCTGATGACGAGCTATCCCGCGCTGACGCGCGAGCGCATCACCTCGCATGCGCGGATTGCGCCGTTGCGCAAGACGGATCCTGGCCCGGCCTTCGATTGGGCTTACTTCGATCGCCTGCTGGACGACATTCAGGACTAAGGTCGCAGGTGTCTCGCGATGGTGCATTGCAGCATTGTGTGGCGTCTCCATGCAGGAAACGCCCAGTGGCGGGGCGCGTTGGTAGTTTTACTACATCACGGCTATCGAGGGCGGCTCAGTCTGGCGTATGAGTCCCGACCGCAAGGCGCATGAGGCCAGTGCTGCTGCGGGGCAGCCAAGCGTTGCACCTGCTCGGTGAGTCTTGCTGCCCTGAATTGGCACGCGGGGGTGTTTGCGGTATCTTTCACGCCAAATGACTGCATCTTGTGCCCTGCTTTGGCGCAGGATGCGCGTCGAGATTGACGGCCGGCAAGACCCGGTCACGACAGGTTTATCGGAGATGCGACCCACTCAGAAGGTCGTGCCCACACTGAAGAGCGCCACTGGTTTCGATATCGCTGTTCGTCGAAACGTTTGACAAAAAATTTCTTCACTCGGAGAGACGTCTATGAGTCTGGAGGCAAGAGAAGATCTCGATCCGATCGAAACCACGGAATGGTTGGACTCCCTGGAATCGGTTCTGGATCGTGAGGGTGAGGATCGTGCCCAGTACCTGATGACACGCTTGGCCGACCGCCTGCGTCGTGATGGCCATCAGGTGCCCTTCTCGGTGACCACGCCCCATCGCAACAGTATCCCCGTGCATCGCGAAGCGCGCATGCCGGGCGACCTGTTCATGGAGCGTCGTATCCGTTCGCTTATCCGTTACAACGCCATCGCTCAGGTGATCCGCAACAACCGTGCCCACAAGGGCCTGGGCGGTCACATCTCGAGCTTCATGTCCAGTGCGACGCTTTACGACGTAGGTTTCAACCACTTCTTCCGTGCACCGGAAGGAGATTTCGAGGGCGATCTGCTCTACATCCAGGGGCACGTGGCGCCGGGCATCTACGCCCGTTCCTTCCTGGAAGGTCGTCTCAGCCAGGAGCAGATGGACAGCTTCCGTCAGGAAGTCGACGGCAACGGCCTGTCTTCCTATCCGCACCCGTGGCTGATGCCGGATTACTGGCAGTTCCCGACCGTCTCCATGGGTCTGGGCCCGATCCAGGCGATCTACCAGGCGCACGTCATGAAGTACCTCAACTCGCGTGAGTTGAAGTCCATGTACGACCGCAAGGTGTGGTGCTTCATGGGTGACGGCGAGTGTGACGAGCCGGAATCCCTGGGTGCCATCTCGCTGGCTGGCCGCGAGAATCTCGACAACCTGATCTTCGTCATCAACTGCAACCTGCAGCGTCTTGACGGTCCGGTGCGCGGCAACGGCCGCATCATGGACGAGCTGGAAGGCGTCTTCCGTGGTGCCGACTGGAACGTGCTCAAGGTCACCTGGGGTCGCTTCTGGGATCCGCTCTTCGAACAGGACAAGAAAGGCATCCTGCAGAAGCGCATGGACGAAGCGGTCGACGGCGACTACCAGAACTACAAGGCCAATGGCGGCGCGTACACGCGTGAGCACTTCTTCGGCAAGTACCCGGAGACGGCCGATCTGGTCAAGGACATGTCAGACGACGACATCTGGCGTCTGAACCGTGGTGGCCACGATCCGTACAAGGTCTACGCGGCGTATCACGAAGCGGTCAACAACTCCAATGGTCGTCCGACCGTCATCCTGGCGCACACCGTCAAGGGTTACGGCATGGGCATGGGCGATGGCGAAGCGGCCAACGAAGCCCACCAGGTCAAGACCATGGAACACGAAGCGCTGAAGACATTCCGCGATCGCTTCGGTATCCCGCTGACCGACGAACAGCTCGAGGAAGTGCCGTACTACAAGCCGGCTGATGACAGTCCGGAAATGAAGTACATGCACCTCATGCGCGAACGTCTGAACGGCTATCTGCCGCAGCGTCGCACCGAGTACGAAACGCTGGAAATTCCGCCGCTGGACGACAAGATCTTCGCGTCCCAGCTCAAGGGTTCCAACGGCCGCGAAGTGTCCACCACCATGGCCTTCGTGCGCGTGCTCAACGGTCTGGTCAAGCACAAGACCCTCGGCGAGCGTGTCGTGCCGATCATTCCTGACGAAGCGCGTACCTTCGGCATGGAGGGCATGTTCCGTCAGCTGGGTATCTACACCGCGGCAGGCCAGAAGTATGAGCCGGTCGACAAGGGTCAGATCATGTATTACCGCGAGGACCAGAAAGGTCAGGTCCTCGAGGAAGGCATCACCGAAGCAGGCGCCATGTCTGCCTGGGTGGCGGCGGCAACGTCCTATGCCAACCACAACCTGCCGCTGATGCCGTTCTACGTCTACTACTCGATGTTCGGCTTCCAGCGCATCGGTGACCTGGCGTGGGCCGCAGGCGACCTGCAGGCACGTGGCTTCCTGGTCGGCGGTACTGCCGGTCGTACCACCCTGAACGGCGAAGGTCTGCAGCACCAGGATGGCCACAGCCATATCCTGGCCTCGACCATCCCGAACTGCCGCACCTACGACCCGACCTACGCTCACGAAGTGGCGGTCATCGTGCAGGACGGCATGAAGCGTATGTTCGAGCAGCACGAGCCGGTCTTCTACTACCTGGCGGTGATGAACGAGAACTACGAGCAGCCGGCACTCGAGACGGTGCCCGCAGAGGACATCATCAAGGGGATGTACCTGCTCAAGGAAGGCGGCAAGGACGGCAAGGCACGCGTTCAGCTGCTGGGTTCCGGCACCATCCTGCGTGAAGTCGAGGCAGCCGCCGAGATGCTCAAGCAGGACTACGGTGTCGACGCCGACATCTGGAGCGTCACCAGCTTCAACGAGCTGCGTCGCGAAGCGCTGGAACTGGATCGTCAGGCCTTCCTCAAGCCGGAAGAAACCCCGGCCAAGCCGCACGTCACTCAGTGTCTGGAAGGACGTGACGGCCCGGTCGTGGCTGCCACTGACTACATGAAGCTGTTTGCTGACCAGGTTCGTGCCTGGGTGCCGGCTGACTATCACGTGCTCGGTACCGACGGTTTCGGTCGTTCCGATACCCGCGAGAAGCTGCGTCACTTCTTCGAAGTCGACCGCAACTTCGTCACCGTCCAGGCCCTGAAGGCGCTGGCGGATCGTGGTGAGATCGACCGCAAGGTGGTCGCGGAAGCGATCAAGACCTACGGCATCGACCCCAACAAGCCGAATCCGCTGAACGTCTGAGCGGAGATCGCGGAACAGGCGAGCGGCACTCCCTCCTCGACATCATGATGATGCGCAGGTGATTCGGGTGCCGCTCCCCGTGCACGTTTTGGAAGGAGCACGATCTTGAGCAGCGAAATCATCAAGGTTCCCGACATTGGCGGTAGTTCCGATGTCGAGATCATCGAGATAGCGGTGGCGGTAGGAGATGTCATCTCCGCCGAAGACACCATGATCACTCTTGAGTCCGACAAGGCCAGCATGGATGTGCCGGCACCGAAGGGCGGCAAGGTGGTGAAGATTCTCGTCAAGGAAGGCGACACCGTCTCCGAAGGCGACGATATCCTGGAACTGGAAGCCGAAGGCGGTGGTGACACCTCCTCTGACGCTTCTGACGAGCAGGAAGCGCCGAAGGAAGAGGCTCCCAAGCAGGAAGCCTCTGAGCAGCAAGCGCCGAAGGAAGACGCTTCTGCACCGAAGGCCGCTTCCGGTGGTACCCAGACCGTCGACATCGTCGTGCCGGACCTGGGCGACTCCGAAGCCGTGCCGATCATCGAGATGGCCGTCTCCGAAGGCGATGAAGTCGACGCCGAAGATGCGCTGATCACGCTGGAATCCGACAAGGCCAGCATGGACGTCCCGAGCCCGCACAAGGGCAAGATCGTCAAACTGACCGTCAAGGAAGGCGACAGCGTCTCTTCCGGTGACGTCATCGGTCAGATGGAAATCGCCGGTGAAGGCGGTGACAGCGCGTCTGATTCCGCGCCGGCCGAGCAGGCTTCTTCCTCCGAGCCTACCTCTGAAGACACCTCTTCCGACGCACCGGCTGCTGAAGAAGAGCCGGCCTCCGGTGAGCCGGAGCGCAAGGAATTGCGTGTCCCGGATCTCTCCGGCAGCGACAGCGTGCCGATCATCGAGATGGCCGTGGCCGTCGGTGACGAGGTCAACGAGGAAGACGCGCTGATCACGCTCGAGTCCGACAAGGCGACCATGGACATCCCGAGCCCCTACAAGGGCAAGGTGGTGGAACTTTCCGTCAAGGAAGGTGACACCGTCTCCGAGGGTGACCTGATCGGTTACATCGAGGTCGCGGGTGCCGCGCCTGCGCCGAAGGCTGCCAAGTCCGAAGCGCCGGCCGCTCCCAAGGCGGAAAAGAGCGAGCAGAAGCCGTCTCCGACACCGGCCAGTGCACCGAGCCCGGAAGCCCAGATGGCCGCTCACAAGCCGAGCAAGGGGGCCAAGGTCCACGCAGGGCCTGCGGTTCGCCTGCTGGCACGTGAGTTCGGTGTCGACCTGGCGGACGTCTCCGGCAGCGGTCCGAAGGGCCGTGTGGTGAAGGAAGATGTCCAGGCCTACGTCAAGCAGATGATGCAGAAGGCCAAGTCCGCACCGGCAGCCCCTGCCGCGCAGGCTACCGGCGGTGCCGGTATCCCGCAGGTGCCGGATCAGGACTTCAGCCAGTTCGGTGAAATCGAAGAGAAGAAGATGGGCCGCCTGATGAAGGCCGGTGCCACCAACCTGCATCGCAGCTGGCTCAACGTCCCGCACGTGACCCAGTTCGATGAAGCCGATATCACCGAGCTCGAGGCCTTCCGCAAGTCCATGAAGGCCGAGGCGGAAGCGGCAGGTGCCAAGCTCACGCCGCTGCCGTTCATGATCAAGGCGGCGGCTCACGCGCTGGCCAAGTATCCGCAGTTCAACGTCAGCCTCAAGGCCGACGGCGAGACCCTGGTGCACAAGAAGTACGTGCACATCGGTATCGCAGTGGATACGCCGGACGGCCTGATGGTGCCGGTGATCCGCAATGCGGATCAGAAGAGCCTGCTGGACCTGGCCAAGGAATCCGTGGAACTGGCCAAGAAGGCGCAGACCAAGAAGCTCAAGCGCGAAGAGATGACTGGTGGTTGCTTCACCATCTCGAGCCTTGGCTCCATTGGCGGTACTGCCTTCACACCGATCGTCAACACGCCGGAAGTCGCCATCCTGGGCGTCTCCAAGGCGCAGATGAAGCCGGTGTGGGACGGCGCTGCCTTCCAGCCGCGTCTGATGATGCCGCTGTCACTGTCCTACGATCACCGTGCGGTGAACGGGGCGGATGCAGCACGCTTCACGGCGTATCTGGCTCAGGTGCTGACCGACGTGCGTCGCATGCTGCTCTGATGATGCCTATGGCATGAAGCGCGGGTGCCTTGACCTTCCTGGAAGGTGAAGGCGCTCCTCGCTGACAGGTCTGGCTGAAATAACGGCCTCCTTCGGGAGGCCGTTTTTTTGTGCATGTCCGTTGGCGTGGCAGGGCGGCGACCGCTGTTGCTGCCCTGCACAACATGCGATGCTTCACGCCAACCTGCCGCGATCTGTCGCATCGTGCTGGCACGACCCGGGAAGGCCGGTTCTCGCAACACACAAGGAGCAAGACAATGGAATGGTTGATGGACCCTTCGGCATGGGTGGCCCTGGCGACCCTGACCGCGCTTGAGATCGTGCTGGGCATCGACAACATCATCTTCCTGTCGATTCTGGTCGCGCGGCTGCCCGAGTCCCAGCGTCAGCGCGGGCGCATGATCGGCCTGGGCCTGGCGATGGGCATGCGCATCGTGCTGCTGATGTCGCTGTCGTGGCTGATGTCACTGACCGCGCCCCTGTTCAGCGTGGCCGACTTCAGCTTCTCGGGACGCGACCTGATTCTGGTCTTCGGGGGCCTGTTCCTGCTCGGCAAGAGCACCCACGAGATCCACGCCAACCTGGAAGGCGAAGACCCTGCCGAAGAGGGCGCGAAGAAAGGCGGAGCCGGTTTCATGTCGATCATGCTGCAGATAGCGCTGATCGATATCGTCTTCTCGCTGGATTCGGTGATCACGGCGGTGGGCATGGTCGACCACCTGATGGTGATGGTCATCGCCATCGTCATTTCGGTGGGCATCATGATGGTGGCCGCCAAACCCATTGGCGATTTCGTCGATCGTCACCCGACCATCAAGATGCTGGCGCTGTCCTTCCTGATCATGGTCGGCATGATGCTGATGGTCGAAGGCTTCGGTGTCCACGTGCCCAAGGGCTACATCTACGTGGCGATGGCCTTCTCGCTGGCGGTGGAAATGCTCAACATCCGTCTGCGCAGCAAGCGTGCCAAGGCAGTGCGCCTGCGTCGCAGCAGCCAGGCGGAAGACGTCACCGAGTGAGACATTGGCACAGCAACGGCTGACATGACTCAGCCTGATCACGCCACGGCGACTGAGCAAGGTGGCCCGGCGTGAGTGGAAAGACGCCCTCTGCGACCGCGTGCCGCAGGGGGCGTTTTCGTGTCATGACAGCCGTGTATGGCAGGACGGCAACCGGCGAGGAGGGCGACAGGCCCTCCTGCGCGCCAAAACAGTGCCAAAGGGCGGCATACGCGCCTTTGGTGTGCTTGTGCCGGCGTCGTGTGAACGGTATCGTCAGCTCTACATTGCATGGCGATGACATAATGAGATCATCCGTGCGCGCCGTCGTTTAGCGCAGCACATATTGGTCCGCTGCCCATATTCATCCTGGTCATCGATACGCTCGCTGCGTTCGGCCCTCATGAGGTAGTCGAGCGTCTCGACGCCGCGAGTTTCGCCGCTACACCTCGAACGTGTCGACGACCAGAGCGCCTTGGATGGCCATCTGCCGCCGAGGGCAAGGTGCACCAGCGCCAGATGACCCTTTACACCCGTTTGATGCTTTTCATTTGCACACTCAAGGAGCAGTACCGATGCGTTTGATCCTGTTGGGCGCCCCCGGCGCCGGCAAGGGCACCCAGGCCCAGTTCATCTGCGAGCGTTTCAACATCCCGCAGATCTCTACCGGAGATATGCTGCGCGCCGCGGTCAAGGCCGGCAGCGAGCTGGGACTCAAGGTCAAGGAGATCATGAATACCGGCGGACTGGTGTCCGACGAGATCATCATCGCCCTGGTCAAGGAGCGCATCAGCCAGCCCGATTGCGAGAACGGCTTCCTGTTCGACGGCTTCCCGCGCACCATTCCGCAGGCTGACGCCATGAAGGAAGCCGGCGTGAAGCTGGACCACGTGGTCGAGATCGCCGTCGCTGACGAAGAGATCGTCAAGCGTCTTTCCGGTCGTCGTGTGCACCCGGATTCCGGTCGCGTCTACCACATCGAGTACAACCCGCCGCGCGAAGAAGGCAAGGACGACGTCACCGGCGAAGCCCTGATCCAGCGTGAAGACGACCGCGAAGCCACCGTGCGCAACCGCCTGTCTGTCTATCACGAACAGACGGAACCGCTGGTCGAGTACTACTCCAGCTGGTCTGCCACTGGCGATGCCCAGGCCCCGGCCTACCACCGCATCGAAGGCGTCGGCTCCGTCGACGACATTCGTGCTCAGCTGGTCAGCGCGCTGGAGCACTGATTGCCTGGCACGCCTCAGGTGGCTCAGCTGGAACAGATCTGATCGCGCTGGTGAAGCCGGCCGCCTGACGAAGAACGCCCGTAGACATTGTCTGCGGGCGTTTTTTTGTTCTTCGCCTACTGGCGCGAATCAGGAATCAGGCGTTGCGGCAGGCCGCTTGACGGCGTGGGCGTAGGGGTTGCAGCAGGAGTGACGCCCGCGGCCGACACCAGCCGTGGACAGCCTGCGTCTTTTGCTGCCCGCGGGGGACGGGTAGAATCGCGTCACATTTTTCTGACGACGAACCGCCCATGACCACGCTTCTGGCCATCGATGCATCCTCTTCCGCCTGTTCCGTTGCCCTGTGGCAAGACGGCGTTGTTACTGCCGAGCGCTGTGAGGCTCCCCGTCAGCACACCCAGCGCATGATGCCGATGATCGAGGCGCTGCTGGCCGCTGCCGATCTGACCCTCAATGACCTCGACGCCCTGGCCTATGGCCACGGACCGGGCTCGTTCACCGGGTTGCGCATCGCCGCTGGCACCATCCAGGGCCTCGCCTTCGGTCTCGATGTGCCGGTGATCGGCGTCTCGACGCTGGCGGCCCTGTCACTGCAGGCCCACCGCCAGCATCACGCGCGTTTCGTGCTGCCGATGCTGGATGCACGCATGGGCGAGCTCTATACCGGCGCCTATCGCGTCGTGACGCGCGCTGACGGCGAGATCGAGGTCGAGCAGGTGCTACCCGAGCAGGTCTGCGCTCCGGGCCTGCTGGAGCTGCCTGCGGCGCTGCGTGAGCATGACTGGCTGGCGGTCGGTTCGGGGCTGGTGATGCACGACGAGCTGCCCGAGAGCGTGCGTGCCAGCCTGGCACTGCAACTGCCCGAGCCGCAACCGGATGCCGAGGCCATGGTGATGCTGGCCGCCCAGGCGTATGCCCGCGGTGAAGCGGTGTCGGCGGTCGAGGCCCAGCCGGTCTATCTGCGCAATGAGGTGGCATGGCGCTGATGGCGCCAGGGATTGCCATCTCGTTGCGTCATCGTGGGTTCAGCCAAGGCTGACATAAGGTTCGCGCATCATCATGTCGCGCCCGACACTCACGGCGCGGCTTGACGCAAAGCGTTGTTCTGTCACTTCGGCACGTGCAGTGCCACAGACGATGTCTGTCGTCCGTGTGGGCCACTGAGGCCCGTCTCTCTTAAAAGGATGTTTCATGGAACTCATGCATGTGGTGGCGTTGGCCGTCATTCAAGGTCTGACGGAATTTCTGCCGATTTCCTCCTCCGCCCACCTGATTCTGCCCTCCCAGGTGTTCGGCTGGCCGGACCAGGGGCTGGCGTTTGATGTCGCGGTACACGTCGGTACCTTGCTGGCCGTGGTGATGGCCTTCCGCAAGGATGTCGCCAATATTCTCGCTGGCTGGTTTGGTCAGTTCAGCGGCAGCGGCACGCTGGCGGCGCGCCAGACCGAAGACAGCCGTCTGGGCTGGGCGGTGTTGCTGGCGACGCTGCCGGCCGTGATCTTCGGCGGCCTGCTGGGCGATGTGGTGGAAACGGCCGGGCGCTCGATCGCGGTGATCGGTACCACCACCATCGTCTTCGGTCTGCTGCTGTGGTGGGCGGACGTCAAGGGCGCACGCACGCGTGACCTGGCGACGCTGACGCTCAAGGGTGCGCTGATCATCGGCCTGTTCCAGGCGCTGGCCCTGATTCCCGGCACCTCGCGTTCGGGCATCACCATCACCGCCGCGCTGCTGCTGGGCTTCGAGCGTCAGAGCGCCGCGCGCTTCTCCTTCCTGCTGTCGATTCCGCTGATCGTCGCGGCCGGCCTGCTCAAGGGTCTGGAGCTGATCGAGACCGGCAGTGAGGCCCAGCTGTTCGATGTCGCCCTCGGCGTGGTGCTGTCCTTCGTCTCCGCGCTGGTGTGCATCAAGCTGTTCCTCAAGGCCATCGACAGCATCGGCATGCTGCCCTTCGTCATCTACCGCCTGCTGCTGGGCATGATGCTGTTCGGCATGCTGTTGCTGCTGTAAGCCATGCGCGCGATGACGTAAGCTTGTCCCCTGACGGCGTCGCTCTTGCGGCGCCGTCGGCGTTTGTCAGCCTGATCGCATGCCATGCGAGTTTCCCTTTTCCTGCGTTCACCGTTTCGCTTCACCGTTTCTCATAGAGCCCATCCATGCTGCCACCCGAAGACTCCCTTGCTGCCCATGATGCAGCGGCCGATGCCGCTCCCGTGATCGCCATTGCCCGTTCACGGCTGCAGGCGCGCCCGGAACTCGCCATGCTGGCGGCACATTTCGGTATCGCGCTGCGGGAAGATGACGAGATGCCGGCGCTCAAGCTCGAGGTGGCGCTGGACGAGCAGGGCGCACCGCGCCTGGTGATCGCCGGAGACGAGCGCGAATACGGCAAGCCGCTGTGCGTCGATTTCGTCGCCGGTCGTGCCGATCATCGCCGTCGTTTCGGCGGGGGGCGCAACCAGCTGATCGCACGCGCCTGTGGCCTGAACCGAGGCGCACTGCCGAGCATCGTCGATGCCACCGCAGGGCTCGGGCGTGATGCCTTCGTGCTGGCGAGTCTCGGGGCACCGGTATTGATGATCGAGCGCGTGGCGGCTACGGCGGCGATCCTGGTCGATGGCCTGACCCGGGCACAGGGCTGCGCGGATGATGAGATTCGCGAGATCGCGCTGCGCATGCAGGCGCTGCACGGTGATGCCACGCGGGAGCTTGGGGAGCTGGTGACGCAGTGGGACCAGCCGCCTCAGGTGGTGCATCTCGACCCGATGTACCCGCATCGTGACAAGTCGGCATTGGTCAAGAAGGAGATGCGTGTCTTCCGCGCCCTGGCCGGTGATGATGCGGATGCCCCTGCGCTGCTCGAGGCGGCGCTGGAGGTCGCGACGCATCGTGTGGTGGTCAAGCGGCCACGCAAGGCCGAACCGATCGGCGGGCTCGCGCCGAGTCATGTGGTGGAGGAGAAGACCAGCCGCTACGACGTCTATGTGAAGCAGGCGCTGCGCTGACGCCTGACGATGGCGTCAGCGATGTAAAAGCCTCCGCCAAACGCAAAAGCCCCCGCTCGCGATCTGATCGCGGCGGGGGCTTTTTTGCACTATGGGGCCTCGGCCCATCATCTCATTCGCGCTGAGAAGAGGTGTTGGACGGCTTGTGGTCTGCTGATGCAGTTTCGTCAGCGGCCTCGTGGTCGCTGAGGGCGGGATGCTGCTCCTCGTCCATGCCTTCAGTCGGGGCGTCGCTCTCGTTCTCTGTCTCGTTCTCGCTGTCGCTGTCGCGCAGGCGTACATGCTGCAGGCGGTGGCGCAGGGCGGGATCGAACAGATCACGCCCGTGTACCTGCAGGTCTTCCAGCGCTTCGCCGAAGCATAGCTGGCCGCTCTCAAGCCAGATGAACTCCAGCTCCAGCAGTGTATCGAGCAGGCCGCTGAACAGACGCTTGTCGAAGAACTCCGGCGCATTGAGGCCCGACAGCAGGGTCAGGCGTTCGGCCAGGGCACCGGAATGGCTTTCGAGGGACTCGCGGTCCAGCGTGCCGCTGCCGTGCTGCAACAGGGCGGCGATCAACAGATAGCCGCGTTCCAGCGTCGGTTGTACCGGCTGAGCCAGCAGGCGCAGCTGCTCGGAAGGCTCCTGGCTGGCCACCGGACGTGACCAGCGCTCCGGAGTGTCGCCAGTCGCCACTTGATGCTCCAGCAGACCTTCCTCGCTCATCAGAGCCAGCGTGGCGGCGATATCCGCCTTCAGCTCAGGGGCCTCGGGGACGAACAGCTCGCGCACCAGCAGCGGCCAGGCGGGACTGATCTGGTCTTCCAGTGCCTCGAGGGTGTACTGGGCCGTGTTGCGGAAGGCGAAGGCGATCAGCGCCGGCAGCGCCAGCAGGTGCAGCACGTTGTTGCGATACCAGGTCAGCAGACTGGCCTGTTCCGGGGTGGCGATCACCAGCTCGCCAAGACTCTGTGGACGCAGGGTGACCAGCCCCAGATGGGCGCAGTGTGCGACCCATTCCTGTGGCGTGCCCTCGGGCAGGCTGTGGTCATGACGGCCCGGCAGCTTGTCGGCGAGACGTACCAGCATCGCCAGCTGGCGTTGCAGCAGGCTGGCCTCGATGGCGTGGTGGGCGGTGGACAGCAGCACCAGCGCCGTCAGCGAGACCGGATTGAGCGCGGCGGCGGCATTGATGCGCGTGGCGATTTCATGCCCCAGTTGCGGCACCGCCTGGGTCAGCCATTCTGGGCGGCGCTGATGTCGGCTGGCCTTCCAGTCCGGCGCGGTCTCATCCAGCCATTCGCCCAGCTTGAGCGGTTCGCCGATGTTCAGGTAGACCTTGCCGAAGGGCTGCTTGAGCTGGCCGAGCACGCGGATGAGGTCCAGCGGTGATTCCTTCTTCTTGCTGGCTCCCGACAGTTCGCGCTGATAGCTCAGGCTCTCGAAGACCTTCTCGTAGCCGATGTAGACCGGCACGAAGGCCACTTCGCGGCGCGTATCACGCAGGAAGGAGCGCAGGGTCATCGCCAGCATGCCCGGGCGTGGGGGCAGCATGCGGCCGGTGCGCGAGCGGCCCCCCTCGATGAAGTACTCCAGCGGATGACCGCGGGTGATCAGCTGGTGCACGTACTCGTCGAAGACGGTGGCATACAGGCGATTGCCGCGGAAGCTTCTGCGCAGGAAGAAGGCGCCGCCACGGCGCAGGATCGGGCCGATGATCGGCATGTCGAGATTCTTGCCCGCGGCGACGTGGGGCGTCATCAGCCCCTCGTGGAACAGCACGTAGGACAGCAGCAGGTAGTCGATATGGCTGCGATGACAGGGCACGTAGATCAGCTCGCAGTCGCCGGCGATCGCCTTGACCTGCGACATGCCACGCACCTCGACGCCGTCGTAGAGCTTGTGCCACAGCCGCTTGAGGGCATGCGCCAGGAAGCGCTGCACCGGATAGCCCATGTTGGAGGCGATCTCGCGACCATACTGCAGGGCGCGCTTCTCCAGGCGTGCCGGCGGCTGATTCTGCTCGCGTGCCAGCTCGCTGATCACGTCCTGCACGGCGGGCGCCTTCTGCAGGTTGCGAATCATGGTGTGGCGGTGGGAGAGGTCTGGCCCCAGCAGGCGGGTACGCACGCGCCGGAAGTGCACGCGCAGCAGGCGCGAGATGCGGCGGTGCGCCAGCGCCGAGTCCTGCGGGCCTTCCCTGAGCACTTCGTGCAGCCTGAGCGGCTGGCCGAAATGCACATCCACCGAGCGCCCATGCGCCAGAATCGCGATGGCGCGGCGCAGCACGCCCGTCACCCGCCAGCTATCGGCGGAGATGAACTTCCAGAAGCCGAATTCCTTGCCCGGGGCACGCCCCCAGAACACGCTGACCGGCACCAGCTGCACCTCGACATCACTCGGGGCGTCTTCGAGTGCTGCGATCAACTTGGCCAGGCGGCGTGACAGCAGGCTCCTGTCGCTGCGCGAGCGCCGCAACAGACGGAGACGGGAGTGGCTCAGGCGCAGGTCGCCTATGCTCAGAGGCAGGGTCGGCGAGGGCAGGCCACGTGCCTCGCACAGCTGCTCGACCACCAGCTCGTCGGACAATGCCTGGTACGGGAAGACGTAGACCACCGGCAGCGTCGGATCGAGGTTCAAGGCGCTGTGGTCCAACGCATTGATGTCGGGCTCCACCGCGCGCAGCTCCACCCACTTGTCCAGCAGACGGCGACTGAGATTGCGCAACGGGCGCAAGACTAAGGTGACTGGCGACATGGTGAGGCTCTCGCAGGTGTGGACAAGGACGGACTACCGGAAACGACAATCTGTCGGCGTTCACGAATAAAGCATCGGGACGATGAATGAGGGTTGATTGCGACGTTTTCATGGTCTGGCTGGTAGCGCTCAGCGCGAGCATGATATTGAACATTATACGCATTCTGCCCGCAGACGCCGTGGCAGAGTATTTGGTGACTGAGTGCGTAGTGACTGAGTGCGTAGTGACGAAGCGCACAGTGGCAGCATCTGGCGGTGCACCGTCATGGGCATCGCCATCTGTATCGTGCCGTGCAGGGAAATGACGGGAGGCAAGGCATGCTGGGAATGTGGCGATCAGGCAATCGATTCACCTTGCTGCCGGAAGGCGCGCGGTTTCTGCCCAGCATGCTGGAGGCGGTGGAATCCGCGCGCCATTCCATCCTGCTCGAGCTGTATCTGGCCGAGAGCGGCCACCTCAGTCGCGTCCTGATCGATGCGCTGTGTGGCGCGCGCCGCCGCGGCGTGACGGTGCTGGTGCTGCTGGATGGTTTCGGCTCGCTGGGCCTCGAGGAAGTTGATCGCCAGCGCATGATCGAGGCCGATATCCAGCTCAGGATCTACAACCCGCTTTCCTGGTGGCGGCTGGGGCGCAATCTGACGCGTGACCATCGCAAGCTTCTGGTGGTCGATGGGGAGGTAGGCTTTACCGGCGGCTTCGGTGCGGTGGATGTCTTCGCCGAGGCTTGGTCGGAAGTCGCGATACGCATCGAGGGGCCGTGCATCAGTGACTGGGTGCGCCTGTTCGCACGCGTGTGGGACTCCGCGGCCAGTCGTGGCCATGGCAGCCGACTGGCGGTGCGCAGCATCAATGTGCGTGCGTGCCGGGTCGAGGGCTATCTGAGCATGCGTGGGCGGGTGGTCTGGGGGCATGGTTTCCGCTATCAGGCCATCCGTCATTCCCTGCAGCATCAGGCCAGCAGCTCACGCAAGCGGCTGTGGATCTGTACGCCATACTTCGTGCCGACCTTCAGCATGCGGCGGCGTCTCAAGCGCGCGGCGCGCCGGGGTGTCGATGTCCGCTTGCTGATCGCCGGCCAGCATCATGATCACCCGGGCGTGCGCTCGGCGGGGCAGCGCTTCTATGCCGGGCTGCTCAAGGCGGGCGTGCGTATCCATGAATTCCAGCCCCGCTTTCTGCATGCCAAGTTCTCGCTGGCGGATGACTGGGTGACGCTGGGGTCGTGCAACTTCGATCATTGGAGCCTGCAGTGGAATCTGGAGGCCAATCAGGAGGTGCAGGACCATCGCTTCGCCGCCGAGGTCGCCACGCTGTTCGAGCATCACTTCGCCCACAGTGTCGAGATCAACCAGGCCGCCTGGCAGCGTCGGCCGCTGATGCAGCGCTGTCGCGAGTGGGGCTATGGCACTCTGGATAGCCTGGTGACGCGGCTGCGCTGAGCGGCTCGCAGCTGTCAGACACGGCTGCGTGGAACCAAAACGCCGGACGCCCCATGAGGCCGCCCGGCGTTGTCGTTTTCAAGGCTGCATGGCGTCAAGAGCGCCATGGCGGGATCAGCGCTTCTTGCCGCCTCCCTTGCCACCGTTCTTGTTGCCACCGCTCTTGTTGCCACCCTTGCCAGCGCCCTTGTTGCCGGCGTGCTTGCTGCGCGGAATGCCGGCTGCGCCCGGTGCGGCGGAACCCTTGCGACGCGGCGACGGCTTGGGGCTTTCTGGCGGGACACGGTAGAGCAGGTAGAGGTCCAGCAGCAGTTCCGGCAGCTGATTGACGAAGCGCTGGGCGCCGATCGGGTCGGCGATCAGCTCACCGATCTCCGGGTCTTCATCGTCGAAGACGCCGGAGATGGCCATGAACGGCAGCAGCAGTTCGGCGGCCGCCTCTTCCTGGGTGCCGAACCAGGCCTCCTCGTCCATGAACACGCCTTCCATGAAGCCGGCACACCAGTCGCCGATCGGTGTCTCGACCGGGTCGGCACCGCCCAGCTCCAGCTCGAACAGCAGTTCCGGCAGCACGCCGTGTTCGAGGGCATCGATGGCGTTGGCACGCATCTGCTCGAACAGGGAGACGACTTCCGCTTCCTGCTGCGGGCTTTCGTAGCTTGGCTGCCCCTGGAAGAGCTCCGGCAGCCACAGGCTGGAGGGCACTTCGCGCGGTGCGATGGCCAGTGCCAGCATGAAGCCATGCGCACTGATGATATCGAGAGCTTCCGGGCCGACGATGTCGGACTCGAGGAATTCGTCGAGGATGTCGAGGGATTCATCATCCAGCAGCGGCTGGGTCTGGACAGGCTCGGCCATGGGGGAGTCTCACGTGCGATAAGGGGAGAAGTCGAACAGTGCCGCCTGGCTACCTGGGTGAACCAAGGGGAACCGGGCAGGCGTGAATGGCGCTAGTGTATCATTTCACGCCTCGAGGAGTGGTACGCTCGCTCGTCATCAGCTCATCCGTTCCATCGCTCTGCTGTCTGGTCATCGTGTCATGTCATCATCCACTCGTCGTGTCGTCAGTCGTCACCGATTCGCGCCCGATCATGCCCTGGCCTGCCTGGGGGAGACCCCCGCGACGCCACTGCCGCTGGTCGATGCCGCCGCGCTCGAGGCGCTGACGGCGCCTGCCCTGCACGCGACGCTGGAGGCGCAGGTGCTGGCATGTCTGGCACGCGCGCGTGCCCTGTTCCCCGAGCTGCGCATGCCATCGGTCTCCTGCCGTCTCAAGGGGCGCACGGCGGGCACGGCGGATTCGGCGCGCCAGCGGCTGCGCTTCAATTGGCAGCTGCTCAGCGAGAACCGCCATCACTTCCTCAGCCAGACCGTCCCCCACGAGGTCGCGCACTGGGTGGTGATGGAGGTGGTCGAGCGCGCCGGCAAGACACGTGTCAAACCGCATGGCCCCGAGTGGCAGCAGGTGATGACCAACCTCTACGGCATCCCGCCGGAGGTGACGCATCGCATGGATGTCTCGACTGCCAGTCCGACGCCCTGGGCCTATGGTTGTGGCTGCGATACCGCGCACTATTTCAGCTCGCGACGCCATGCCAATGCCCAGCGCGGTCACCGCTATCGCTGTCGACGCTGTGGCCAGGAATTGAGCGGTCCCTTGAATGACCCGGCGCGCAATGCGTCGACTGCGCGTTGAGGCGCATTTCGCTCGCTGGCGCGTCATTGCAAAGTGCGAGTCGCGCCAGAAGGTGTCTTTTCAGGCGGTTTCTGTCCTCCGAACGTCGCTGTGACCTTGGTGTAATTTGTTGATAAACAGTTGAAATAATTAGTAAAAATTTATCTACCAAGGTCTAGTGTGTGGCCCCCCCATGCTTGGGTTTAAGCTGAAATGGACTTGCCTCGGCTCGCCTGCGCTTCACGCATGCTGCGTGGGACAGCGAGTCGCCAGCCAATCCGTCAGAGGTCACGCCACATGAGCGAACATGCCAAGGTTCATCCGGTCACTCCCGATGCCGCCGCCCACGCCTGGGCAGACCGAGAGCGCTATCAGGCCATGTATCAGCAGTCCGTCGAGGCGCCGGAGACATTCTGGGCCGAGCAGGCCCAGTCACTGGACTGGTTCGATGCGCCCTCGGTGATCCGCAATACCAACTTCGGTCCCGGTGATGTCGATGTGCGCTGGTTCGAGGACGGCAAGCTCAACGTGGCGCACAACTGCCTCGATCGCCACCTCGCCGAGCGTGGCGATCAGGTCGCCATCATCTGGGAAGGGGACGACCCGAACGAGTCCCAGTCGATCACCTATCGCGAGCTGCACGCGCGTGTCAGCCAGTTTGCCAATGGCCTCAAGGAACTGGGCGTCAAGCGGGGCGATGTGGTCACGCTGTACATGCCGATGATTCCCGAAGCCGCGATGGCGATGCTGGCCTGTACGCGCATCGGTGCCGTGCACTCGGTGGTGTTCGGTGGCTTCTCGCCGGACGCGCTGGCGGGGCGTATCGTCGATTCCAGCTCGCGCATCGTGATCACCGCCGATGAGTCACTGCGAGGTGGCAAGCGCGTGCCGCTCAAGGAGAACGTCGATGAGGCGCTGGAGCGTGATGGCACCGACTGTGTCGACCACGTGCTGGTGGTGCGGCGTACCGGCGGTGAGGTGAACTGGGGCAGCCGCGATGCCTGGTTCCATGAGCTGGTGGACCGTCAGTCCAGTGACTGCCCGGCCGAGGCGATGGGCGCGGAAGACCCGCTGTTCATCCTCTACACCTCCGGTTCCACCGGCACGCCCAAGGGCCTGAAGCACACCACGGGCGGTTATCTGCTCTATGCCGCGATGACTCATCGCTACGTGTTCGATTATCACGATGGCGATATCTACTGGTGCACGGCGGATGTCGGCTGGGTGACGGGCCACAGCTACATCGTCTACGGACCGCTGGCCAATGGCGCGACCACGCTGATGTTCGAGGGCGTGCCCAGCTATCCGACCCACGGGCGCATCGGCGAGATCGTCGACAAGCACCAGGTCAATATTCTCTATACCGCCCCGACCGCCGTGCGTGCGCTGATGGCACACGGTGACAGCGTGATGGACTCAAGCTCGCGCACGAGCCTGCGGCTGCTCGGCTCGGTGGGCGAGCCGATCAACCCCGAGGCCTGGGAGTGGTTCCACCGCGTGATCGGCAATGGCAATTGCCCGCTGGTGGACACCTGGTGGCAGACCGAGACCGGCGGCATCATGATCGCGCCGCTGCCGGGCGCGACCGACCTCAAGCCGGGCTCCGCCACGCTGCCGTTCTTCGGTGTGCAGCCGGCGCTGGTCGACAACGAGGGCAACATCCTCGAGGGGGCGACCGAAGGCAACCTGGTGATTCTCGACAGCTGGCCGGGGCAGGCACGTTCGATCTGGGGCAATCACGAACGCTACGTGCAGACCTACTTCTCCACCTATGCGGGCATGTACTTCACCGGTGATGGCTGTCGTCGCGACGAGGATGGCTACTACTGGATCACCGGGCGCGTCGATGATGTGCTCAACGTCTCTGGCCACCGCATGGGCACCGCCGAGATCGAGTCCTCGCTGGTGGCGCATGAGGCGGTCGCCGAGGCCGCCGTGGTCGGCTATCCCCATGACATCAAGGGCCAGGGCATCTACATCTACGTGACGCTCAACGACGGCATCGAAGCCAGTGATGAGCTCAAGAAGACGCTGACCCAGTGGGTGCGCAAGGACATCGGCCCGATCGCCTCGCCGGACGTCATCCAGTGGGCGCCGGGGCTGCCCAAGACGCGTTCAGGCAAGATCATGCGCCGCATCCTTCGGAAGATCGCCGCCAACGAGACCGACGGCCTCGGCGATACCTCGACCCTGGCGGACCCGTCAGTGGTGGATGACCTGATCGAGCAGCGCGCCAACCGCTGAACGCGTCGAGTGACGGTCATCGAGGCCTGACAAGACACGCAGCGACAGCGAAGCGCGGGAGCCTGGCTCCCGCGCTTTTTTGTGCGCCTGTCTGAGAGCATCTGCCTGTTCGTATTCCTGACCCGCGCTTTTGCGCTGTGCGAGACGTGAAAGGTTGGCCATCGAGGAGGCGCTGGCTTGATAATGACGCGCCAGCGCATGTGCCCGCGGAGTCCGTTCGCGCCTCGCTGTGCATTTCCCCAATCAATTCATGATCAAGGCCGCCCCCATGTCAGCAGGCAAGTCGGATGCATCCTGCCCCGCCTCTCAGCCAGCCAGTTCTCCCGTCGCCGCGTCGTCCACTGAGGGCGAGAATCGTCCTCGCGCCGTCATCCTGATGTGCCTGTCGGCGATCTCGTTCGCGCTGATGGGGGCGATGGTCAAGCTGAGCGGCGACCTGCCGCTGTTCGAGAAGGTCTTCGTGCGCAACCTGGTCAGTCTCGGCGTGGCGGTGGTGATGGTGCGCATGGCGGGCGCGCGCCTGCTGGGCCATTGGCATCACCAGCCGATGCTGATGGCGCGGTCACTGATCGGCCTCGGCGGCGTGATGAGCTTCTTCTACGCCATCGATCATCTGCTGCTGGCAGATGCGACTATTCTGAATAAGCTATCGCCGTTCTTCGTCAGCCTGTTCGCCGGCCTCTTCCTGGCCGAGCGCCTTGGTGGCTGGCGGCTGGTCGGCATGCTGGTCGCCTTCTCTGGCGCGGCGCTGGTCATCAAGCCGCAACTGGCATTTGCCGAGGGCGGAGTGGAGGCATTGTTGCCCGCCATGGTCGGGCTGGGTTCGGCAATGCTGGCGGGGGCGGCCTATACGCTCATCCGTGCGATGAGAGGGCGCGAGGCCTCGGCGACCATCGTGCTGCATTTCTCGCTGGTTTCCAGTGTGGTGACATTGGTGCCGATGTTGATGAATCCGGTGATGCCGAGCGGCCCTCAGGCGCTGGCCTTGCTGGGCATCGGCATCTTTGCGGCCGGCGGTCAGATTCTGATGACCACCGCCTATCGCCTCGCACCGGCGGGGGAAGTGTCGATCTATTCCTATCTGACCATCGTGTTTTCGGCACTGGCGGGCTGGGCCATCTGGGGGGAGGTGCCGGATATCGCCAGTCTGATCGGCTTCGTGCTGATTGCCGGTGTCGCATTGATCGGCTGGCATGCCAGTCGCGTTGCGGGTAGGGTTGTCTGACTCACCATCCCCAGGATGCTGTCAGAATCAGCGCACGGATTGTTCGCTCGCCGGGCATCAATCCGTGCGATACTCGTGTTCCCCGAGCGAAACATCAGTACATCTTCCGATGGTGGGCTGCTTTGTTAAACGCACGTTTTATGGGGTAACATGCCAGAAAATAACGGCGATTGTTGACCGGCCAGGAAGGTCGGTGATGATCACCATCGGGGTTTTGGAGGAGACTCAATGGCCTTTGCCCAGAAGTTCATCGTTGCAGACGATCACCCGCTCTTTCGTGCCGCACTGACCCAGGCGCTTAGACAAGTCGCCTCTCAGGCGGAGATCGTCGAGGCTGACAGCATGGAAGCGACCAACGAAGTCGTTGCCCGCCATCCCGATGCCGACCTGATCCTGTTGGACCTGCACATGCCGGGAGCCCACGGCTTCTCCGGTCTGATCCAGTTGCGTGGCCAGACACCGGACATCCCGGTGGCGGTCGTGTCCGGTAGCGAGGAGCCCTACGTGGTGCGCCGCGCCATCGATTATGGGGCCTCCGGCTTCATTCCCAAGTCCGCCAGCCTCGACGTCATCGCCGAAGCCATCGGCGAGATCCTCGAAGGTGAAGTCTGGCTGCCGACGGATATCGCCGAGGCCATGGGCGAGTCTTCCGAGGATGAATCGCGCTTCGCCGAGGCGATCGCGTCGCTGACGCCGCAGCAGTTCCGCGTGCTCAACATGCTGACGGAAGGTCTGCTCAACAAGCAGATCGCCTATGAGCTGAATGTGTCCGAGGCCACCATCAAGGCCCACGTGACCGCCATTCTGCGCAAGCTGGGCGTGCATTCGCGCACCCAGGCCGTCATCGCGGCCCAGCGTCTGGAAGTCGAGCCGCCGAAAGTCCGCTCCTGATCCTGCGTCAGCGCTTGAGCTGAGGCTCTCCTCGAGAGTCGCGCCTTCAAGCCACAAAAAGCCCGCCCTGTCGCTGACAGGGCGGGCTTTTTGCGTCATGGATAAAAGAGTTAAGGACGAAAGAGCGACAGGCCAGCCCGCCTGATCAGGGGGCTGGATCATCCGTCGCGGCGTCGGGGGCGTCACTCGCGCCACTGGTGTGCTTCTCGGCGCGATTGGCCTGCAGGGTGCGCGTCAGCAGCGCACGCAGTGCGGCGGGTCGTACCGGCTTGAGCAGCAGGTGATAGCCCGCACGGCGCACTTCCTCGGCGACCTCATCGGTGCGGTCGGCGGTGATCACGATGCCCGGCACCGAGCCCGACAGACGTTCATCCAGCGCGTCCAGCGCCATCAGGCCAGTCACCTCGTTGTCGAGGTGGTAGTCGGCGAGGATGGCATCCGGATCACCATCCAGGTTGCGGATCACCGACTTGGCGCCGCCGATCGAGGTCGCCGTGAACACCTCGCAACCCCAGCCGGACAGCATCGCCTTCATGCCCTCGAGAATCAGGCTCTCGTTGTCGATGCACAGGACACGAGTGCCGGTCAGCTTGTTGCCGGCGCGCTTGCGAGCCGGCACGGCATCCGGCAGCTCGGCCGCCGGCAGCTCCTTGCTGATCGGCACGCTGACGGCGAAGACGGTGCCGATGCCGACCCAGCTGCGCACCGTGATCGGGTGGTCGAGCACCCGGCTCATGCGTTCGGCGATCGACAGCCCCAGGCCGAGACCCTTCTCGCTCTCCTTGTGACGCTCGGTCTGATCGAGACGCCGGAATTCCTGGAAGATCTCGGTCAGCTTCGACTCGGGAATGCCGGGGCCGGTGTCCCAGACCTCGATGCGAATGCGATCGCCCAGACGGCGACAGCCCAGCAGCACATGGCCCTGACGGGTATAGCGCACCGCGTTGGAGAGAAAGTTCTGCACGATACGTCTGAGCATCTGGCCATCGGAATCCACTGCCAGCTGCGTCATCACCACTTTCAGGTCCAGCCCGCGGTCTTCCGCCATCACCTCGAACTCGGCCTTGAGCGGCTTGAGGATGTCGGAGAGGCGGAACACGCTGCGGCGTGGCGCCAGTGCCCCGGCATCCAGCTTGGAGATGTCGAGCAGGGTGCTGAGCAGTTCCTCGGCGGCCTGCAGCGAGTTGTCGATGTGATTGGTGGTGGTCTTCATCTCGCCTTCGACCTGCTGGGCGAGGGCGGAGGTGAACAGACGCGCCGCATTCAGTGGCTGCAGCAGGTCGTGGCTGGCCGCGGCCAGGAAGCGCGTCTTGGAGGCGTTGGCATCCTCGGCCAACTGCTTGGCCTGACGCAGTGCCTGCTCGGCCTCGGCGCGCACGCGGTTCTCGGTGCGCAGGGCCTCGTTGACCTGTGACAGCTCCTGGGTACGCACGCGCACGCGCTCCTCCAGGTTCTCGTTGGTCTCCTTGAGGGCGATCTCCGCCAGGCGTCGCTCGGTGATGTCCTGATAGAGCGCGAAGAAGCCGAGGATGTTGCCCTTGGTGCTGAAGTGCGGCGTATAGGTGACCAGCATGTAGCGCACACCGCCTTCCGGGGCTTCCAGCGAGATCTCGAAGGAGACGCGCTCACCGGACAGCGCGCGCGTCATCCACGGCGCGCGTTGGCGATAGATATCTTCCGGCATCGCCTCTTCGGCGGGCTCGCCGATCACGGCGGTACGGTCGATGCCCATCACCGCTTCATAGGCACGGTTGGTGAAGAGGTAGCGACACTCCTTGTCGAAGTAGGCGATCAGCGCCGGCACGTTGTCGGTGTAGATGCGGATGTTGTTTTCCGAGCGGATCAACGCCTCTTCGGTGCGCTTCTGCTGGGTGATGTCCTGATAGGTGTAGACGAAGCCGCCACCGGGCATCGGGTTGCCCTGGATCTCCATCACGCTGTCATCCTGGCGATAGCGCACGTAGCGGTGCGGCTCGCCGTTGCGGATGGCATCCAGCAGCTGGTCGACGTGCTCTTCGGGGTCGCCCGGGCCGTATTCGCCGTTGTGGGCGTTGTAGCGGAAGATGCGATCGATGGGCGCGCCGACCCGAATCAGGTTGTCAGGGAAGCGGAACATGTCCAGGTAGCGCTGGTTCCACACCACCAGGCGCATGTGCTGGTCGACCACGCTGATGCCCTGGTGGATGTTCTCGATGGTCGCCTGCAGCAGGGCGCGGTTGAATTCGAGCACCTGCGAGGCTTCATCGACGATGGAGATGACATCCGAGATGCCGATACCGCGACCCTGCAGCGCCGAGTTGACGACGATGCGTGCCGAGGAGGCACCGAGTACCGAGGCCAGGAAGCGTTCGGTGAACTGGATCAGGTCGATGGAGGCGCGTGCATGCAGCTCCAGCGGCTGGCCGCTGCGGCGTGCGTAGTCCTCGAAGGCGCGCTCGACCTGCTCGTGGCTGAGGAAGCGTTCGCACAGGACGCGCAGGTCCGAGACGGAGGTGGAGCCGGTCCAGGGGCGCGAGACGCTGGTCTGGCGGGTCTCGACACTGTCGACGAACAGCGAGGCCTGGATGCGCTCGACCACGCGCTGCGGCGTCATCTGCGAGACGAAGATGTAGCAGAACAGGTTCAGGCCGAGCGACAGCATCACGCCGTGGGTCAGCGGGTCATTGAAGCGGAAGCCGAACAGGCCATGCGGCGACAGCCAGTCGATGCCCAACGGCCCTTGGTTGACGATCTCGGTCGGCATCAGGCCCGCCTGTGCCAGTGCCGGCACGAGCAGGGTCCAGGCCCAGACCGCGAAGCCGACATTCAGGCCGACGATGACGCCGAGGCGGTTGCCGCGCTTCCAGTAGAGGCCACCCATCAGCGAGGGCGCGAACTGGGCGACGGCGGCAAACGACAGCAAGCCGATGGCAGAGAGGGTGCTGTATTCGGCGATCAGCAGATAGAAGCCGTAGGCCAGCGCCAGGATCATCACGATGGTCAGACGGCGCGCCAGCAACACGATATGGCTGTAGTCGCGCGCCTCGGTATCGAACCAGCGCAGACGGAACAACAGCGGAATCACGATCTCGTTGGAGATCATGATCGAGACCGCGACGGCGGCGACGATCACCATGCCGGTGGCGGCGGAGAAGCCGCCGATGAAGGTCAGTAGGGTCAGCCAGGTCTGGTCCGCTGCCATCGGCAGCGCCAGCACGAAGCTGTCCGGTGACACCGAACCATCGGGGAACATGGTCAGGCCGGCGGCGGCGATCGGCAGCACGAAGAAGGAGATGGCGACCAGATAGATCGGGAACATCCAGCGCGCACGGCGGGCGTCATCGTGGTGGGTGTTCTCGACCACCGCGACGTGGAACTGACGCGGCAGGCAGAAGATCGCCAGCATCGCCAGCAGCGTCTGGGCCCAGAAGCCGGTGCCGAAGGTCTGGGTCTCCAGCTGCTGTTGCAGCTCCAGATAGGTATCGGCCTTGGTGAACAGATCGCCCAGGCCATTGAACATGCCCCAGGTGACATAGACGCCCAGGGTCAGGAAGGCGACCAGCTTGACCAGCGATTCGAAGGCGATCGCCTGCAACAGGCCGACATGGTGCTCGGTGGCGTCGGTGTGGCGGGTGCCGAACAGGATGGCGAACAGCGCCATGATCGCCGCGACATAGAAGGCGGTATCGCCCAGCCAGGCGGTTCGCGTGACATCGCTGGTGTCGGTGAGTACCTGATAGGCACTCGAGACGGCCTTCAGCTGCAGGGCGATGTAGGGCAGGGTGCCGACCAGGGCCACCAGCGAGGCGAACACCGCCAGCGACTGCGTCTTGCCGTAGCGCGAGGCGATGAAGTCGGCGATCGAGGTGATGTTCTGGCGCTTGGCGACCCGAATCATCTTGAGCAGGATCGGCCAGAACAGCAGACAGGCCAGAATCGGCCCGATGAAGATGCTCAGATAACTCCAGCCGCTGGTCGCGGCCTGCCCGACGCTACCGTAGAAGGTCCAGCTGGTGCAGTAGACCGCAAGCCCCAGACTGTAGACCGCTGGGCGCCGATTCGGCGACCCGTGTTTCTTGGCGTTGCGATCCCCCCGCCATGCAATCGTGAACAGCACCGCGATATATGCGAGTGCCACTGCGATCAGCCACCAACCCTGGAACATGTCGCTCTCCTCTCTGGAAGCGCCATTCTACGCAGCCCCGCCACGAGTCCCAAGCACTGTGCATGACAGACTCGGCGTCTTGAGAGTCGTGGGGAAGAGGCTGTGTCATCCATTGCCACGCAGACGCCTCGATGATTGGCGTCAAGAAGCCGGAAATGGCGTCTGCACTTCGGGCCTGTTTTCCGGCATCGGCCAATGTCATGCGCGCAATACGCCGAAGCTTTCACCGATCATTCTTCGCCCATTTGGCCAATAGACCAAGGGATTGCATCTTTAGGATATTAATCAACTTGTTGATTTAAAAGGAATTGCATCGTTCTCAACTTTGCTCCATCAGGGGTGACTGACATTCTCGACTAAAGTCAGCCTGCAACGTTGCAGGGCCTTGTCTACTGTCAGATTCGAGTCGCCAAGTTTCCTGTCATGCCTTGAAAGGCGCAGGAAATACCCATCAACCGCCGAGAAAGGATCATCCACTGATGGGTGGTCATCGATCTCTGGATCGCCAATCACTCCACTTCGCCAATCACAATAACAATGCGAGAACACCATCATGAAGGAAGCGAATGCCAAGGCGTATTGGTCCGCCAATATCAAACTGATCATGGGCTATCTCGTGGTCTGGTTCGTGGTGTCCTATGGATGCGGGATATTGCTGGTGGACGTGCTGAACAACATCCAGTTCTTCGGTTTCAAGCTGGGCTTCTGGTTTGCGCAACAGGGGGCGATCTACTTCTTCCTCGCGCTGATCATTCTGTATGCCCGTTCGATGAACAAGCTCGATGAGCGCTTCGATGTTCACGAGCAATGAGTCAGTGACACGCCGGGCACAGGCCGCTCGTCGTGCCGCGCCGTTGTGTGAATAAGAACAATATGATCGACATCGCCAAGGACACTGCCAATGGATGTTCAACTGCTGACCTATCTGTTCGTGGGCGCGTCATTTGCGCTCTATATCGGGATCGCGGTGTGGTCGCGAGCCGGTTCCACCAAGGAATTCTATGTCGCCGGGGGTGGCGTTCACCCCATCGCCAACGGGGCAGCGACCGCCGCTGACTGGATGTCGGCGGCCTCGTTCATCTCGATGGCGGGCATCATCGCCTATGTCGGCTATGACGCCTCCGTCTACCTGATGGGCTGGACCGGCGGCTACGTCCTGCTGGCCATGCTGCTGGCACCGTACCTGCGCAAGTTCGGCAAGTTCACGGTGCCGGATTTCGTCGGTGACCGTTACTACTCCAGCGTCGCGCGCACCGTGGCGGTGGTCTGCGTCATCTTCATTTCCTTCACCTATGTCGCCGGCCAGATGCGCGGTACCGGCATCGTCTTCGCGCGCTTCCTCGAGGTGGACGTGAACGTCGGCGTGGTGATCGGCATGGCGATCGTCTTCTTCTATGCGGTACTCGGCGGCATGAAGGGCATCACCTATACCCAGGTGGCCCAGTACTGCGTGCTGATCTTCGCCTTCCTGGTGCCGGCGGTGTTCCTGTCGATCATGATGACGGGCCACGTGCTGCCGCAGACCGGTTTCGGCGGCACCCTGGTCGATGCCCAGGGCAATGACACCGGCGTCTATCTGCTGCACAAGCTTGATCAGGTGGTGACCGATCTCGGCTTCCGCGAGTACACCGAGGGTTCCAAGTCCACCATCGATGTCTTCTTCATCACCGCCGCGCTGATGTGCGGTACTGCGGGCCTGCCTCACGTCATCGTGCGCTTCTTCACGGTGCCGACGGTCAAGGATGCGCGTATCTCCGCCGGTTGGGCGCTGTTCTTCATCGCATTGCTCTACACCACTGCGCCGGCCGTGGGTGCCTTCGCGCGGGTGAATCTGGTCGAGACCGTCAACGAGACGGCCTATGAGGAGCTGCCGGGCTGGTTCTACAACTGGGAGAATACCGGGCTGATCGGCTGGGTCGACAAGAATGGCGACGGCATCATCCAGATGCGTGGCGGTGATCCCTTCGCGGGCAAGCCGAGCTACGAAGGCAGCGCCGACAGCCAGGCGGCCCGCGGTGAGTACGGTCAGCGTCTGGTGAGCAACACGCCTACCGACAACGAGAGCGAGGTCTACATCGATCGCGACATCATCGTGCTGGCCAACCCGGAGATCGGCAACCTGCCGGCATGGGTCATCGCACTGGTGGCGGCGGGTGGGGTGGCGGCAGCACTCTCGACGGCGGCCGGTCTGTTGCTGGTCATCTCGTCGGCCATCTCGCATGACCTGCTCAAGAAGACCTTCAAGCCAGACATCAGCGAGAAGCAGGAGCTGATGGCGGCACGCATGGCGGCGGCCGTGGCCATCGTGATCGCCGGCTACTTCGGTATCAATCCGCCAGGCTTCGTGGCGCAGGTGGTGGCCTTTGCCTTCGGGCTTGCGGCATCGAGCTTCTTCCCGGTCATCCTGCTGGGGATCTTCTCCAAGCGCATGAACAAGGAAGGTGCCATCGCGGGCATGCTGGTCGGCCTGGTCTTCACCTTCAGCTACATCGTCTACTTCAAGTTCATCTCGCCGGAACTCAACAGCGCCGAGAACTGGTTGCTGGGTGTGTCGCCGGAGGGGATCGGCTCGCTGGGCATGGTGCTCAACTTCGTCGTCGCGGTCATCGTCTGCAAGATGACCCCGCCGCCGCCCGAGCACATCCAGCATATCGTCGAGGACATTCGTGTTCCGCGCGGGGCCGGAACAGCAGTGGATCACTGATTCAGGCAGCAGGGCCTGTTCGCGCAGCACGCAGCATCGGCGCGAACAGGCCCCCGTTTCCCGAAGCCCCGTCTTGCACCTGCAGGCGGGGCCTCGTGGTTTGAGGGCTCGTGCATCGATCAGCGGTGCACGTGCAGAGGGGAGTCGCTGTCATGCAAGCGTCACTGGTGGATATCGCGTTCGAGGAGCCGCCGTTCAGTCTGCTGGATGAGCGTCTTCGGCAACGGCTGGCCGAAGGGGTGGACCTTCACTATTTCGAGGCGCTGGCGCAGCCGCTGGTGCCGGGGGCCGTCGGTGAGGCGGTCTACATCATTCACAAGGGCGAGGTGGCGGAACTGGCCGCCGATTCGGCACTGCCGGATGCCGCCACGCTCGACAAGGCGCAGCGCGAGGGACTGGATGCCTGGGTCAGCCTGCGCATCGGTCATTACACCGCGGGGGACCTGTTCGGGGCGCTGACGCTGCTCAATGGCCATTGCCGCACCCGCTTCGTCTGCGAGCAGGAGACGCTGTGCTACCAGCTGCCCGCAGAGCTGTTCTTCTCGCTGTGCGACGAGTGTCCTGCCTTCGGTGAGTACTTCCAGCACAGCCTGAGTGACAAGGCGCGGCTGCTGGCGGCGCAGCGTGACACCCGTCAGGGCGCGAGTCGCGACCAGGCGGGCTTCATGCTGGCGCGGGTGATGGACTGCATGCGTCCGCCGCTCAAGCTGGCGGCCAGCGCCAGCATCGAGCAGGGCGTCAAGGCCATGCAGACGGCGGGGGCGGACAGCCTGATCATCACTGTCGAGGGCCGTCAGGGCGTGGTGACACGCACGGACCTGCTCAATGCGCTGGTGATCCAGGGCTTGGCTGCCAATCATCCGCTCGCCTCGCTGGGCAGCTTTGCGCTGGTGGCGGTCACGGCGGAGGAGTATCTGTTCCAGGCGCTGGTGCAGATGACCCGCCACCGGGTCGCGCGGGTCGTGGTCAAGGAGCGCCTGACGCCTGACGCGGCGGTCGTCGGGGTCATCGAGCTGACCGACGTGCTGGGGTTCTTCTCCAATCGCAGTCAGCTGGTGAGTCTCGAGATCGAGCGCGCCTCTGACATGGCGGCGCTTGAGCAGGCCAGTGCGCGTCTGCCGGAAATGGTCAGGGCGCTGGCGATGCAGGGAGTCCACATGCGCCATGCGATGGCGCTGTTGAGTGCGCTCAACGGGCGCCTGATCGAGCGCACCTTCGCCATGCTGGTGGCGGAGGAGCACCGGACCTCGAGTTGCCTGATGCTGATGGGCAGTGAAGGGCGCGGCGAACAGATCCTCAAGACCGATCAGGACAATGGGCTGATCATCGCCGATGGCCACCAGTGGCCCGAAAACGAGGACACCCTGCAGCGCTTCAGTGACGCCCTGGCGGGTCTCGGCTATCCACCATGCCCGGGCAACATCATGGTCTCCAATCCGGAGTGGGTCGCCACCGAGTCGCGCTGGCGCGGCAAGATCGCACGCTGGTGCGCCGGGCGCGATGGCGAGGCGCTGATGAATCTGGCCATCGTCTTCGATGCGCGCGCCAGCGGCGGCAATGAAGCGCTGGTCGACAGCTTGCGCGGCCACCTGGTGCGTCACGCCACGCGCGATGAACTGCTGCTGTCGCACTTCGCGCGCCCAGCGCTGCATTTCTCGACCCCGCTGACGCTGTTCGGCTCCTTGCGCTCGCCGCGACACGGCATCGATATCAAGAAGGGCGGCATCTTCCCCATCGTGCATGGCGTTCGCACCATGGCGCTGGAACGCGGAGTGATGGCCACCGGCACCTTCGCGCGGCTTGAGGCGCTGGTCAGTGATGGGCGTATCGAGGCCAGCGACAGCGCCGACCTTGCCGAGGCATTGTCACTGTTTGCCGAGTTGCGTCTGCGCCAGCAGCTGCGCCATCTGGAAGAGGACGAACATGGCGCTGCCGCCGGCGGGGCTGGCGACTCACGAAGGGATGGCCAAGACAAGACCACGGCGGCGCGTGAGGCGGGGAGTCGCAACCTGATCATCACCCAGTCATTGTCCTCGTTGGAGCGTGATCTATTGCGCGATGCCCTGAGTCGGGTCAAGGACTTCAAGCAGCGCCTGTCACATCGTTATCACCTGGAATACTGAACCGGCCTCAGGGCCGAGGGGAGGTGGCATGTTCGAACAACTGAGACGCGCCAGCGATCGTCGTCGTCATGCGCAGGGCGAGTTCGCCGAGCTCTTTCGTCCCTGGCATGCCGCCGAGCGGGGCGGGGAGCGTGTGGCGCTGGACTGCGAGACCACCAGTCTCGATGTCGGCCACGCCGAGCTGGTCTCGCTGGCGGCGGTGCGTTTCGATGCGCGCCATATCCATACCTCCAGCGCGATGTCGCTCTATCTACAATGCCCGCAAGGGCTGCAGGGCGACTCGATTCGCATCCACCGCCTGCGCGGTATCGATCTGCATGGCGGAGAAGCGCTGGGCGATGCGCTGCGACAGCTGCTGGAGTTCATCGGCAATCGTCCGCTGGTGGGCTGGTGCATCGACTTCGATGTCGCGGTGATCAACCGTCACCTGCGGCCACGCTTCGGCTTTGATCTGCCCAACCAGCGTCATGATCTGGCGCGCGATTACGCCCGGCGCTGCAAGCATGAGCAGCCGGATGCTGCCCCGGACCTGCGCTTCGAGGCGATGGCTGATGCCCTGGGTGTGCCGGTGATCGGTCGCCACAGCGCGCTGGGGGACGCCGTGACCAGTGCGCTGATGGCGCAGCGCCTGATGCAGGCACCGCTGTCGCCCTCGCTGGCCAGCCAGGCCTGAGCGGGGCTTATGTCAGGAGCTTATGGCAGGTGCTCTGGCAGGGGCTCAGGCAGGGGGCTGGGCAGGCGCTGGATGCGTGTCAGGCCCGGTATCAGACGTCTCATCAGCCGACATCATCCTCAAGGCTATTATTCCAAGGTCTGTTGCCGGAATGTCCAATGGCCCGGCTCACTGCCTTTGTCCACACTGGCTGCCATACGACACGCCCACTGCGGCGAGAGATCGACTCTGATTACACGCCAGTGCACTACCGGCCAGCAGGACGGCCAAGCCATGCAGGATGCAAGACCGAGCAGCTTTGATAACCATAATGAAGCGGCGACAGCGAGCAAAGGCCATGCGTGTCAAGGACCTGCTGTCAGCCAGCCTCTGTCAGGCCTGAGGACGGCATCATTCTCTTCAGGATCGTCATCACTGCGCCAGGTGATGACTGTCGGGCCCCGGGCATCTGCTCGGGGCCCGGCTTCAGATAAGGCATCCGCCCGCGATTGCCTTCCTTATGACTCAGGGGTACTTGCCCACGAGGTGCGACATGCTGATCGCGACCAATACGCTGTTGATTCTTGGCCTGGCCATCGTACTGTTTGCCTACGGCCTCTATATTCGCCGGACACAGGACATGCGCGGTGTGCTGATGTTCTGGTCACGCAAGCTTGCGCTCACTGCGCTTGAATTCAGACTGCAACGCTTCGGTATCCTCGTGATGCTGGGCGGGGTGGTGATCCGCTATCTGGAAGTGCTGCGCTTGTTCTAGCCTGCGCCTTTTCTAGCTTGCAGGAAGTCCGCGCAAGCGCCGCTGTTCCCCACGGCGCATGCCACACGCCAACGCCCGCTGACTGCGGGCGTT
Organism: Cobetia sp. Ld8; assembly: GCF_045066615.1. NCBI lineage: Bacteria > Pseudomonadati > Pseudomonadota > Gammaproteobacteria > Oceanospirillales > Halomonadaceae > Cobetia > Cobetia sp. Ld8. The sequence goes on from NZ_JBISHF010000006.1 coordinate 69,502, forward strand.
GGCGTATCTTGCGTCGGCGTCACGCCACCTGGCCCGACAGGGGGCAGGCACCCCCGCCTGAAGCACGCTGCCTCTGTGACCGTCTACTGGCCAATGCTAGACTGTGCGCCCTTCCAAACTGCCATCCTGATGCCCCATGTTCACACCCGATAGCGAGCTTTCGTCCAGCCCCACTGATGCGGCCACTGCCAAGCGCGAACTGAACAAGTTGCAGAAGCGCCTGCGGCGCAATGTCGGTACCGCCATCACCGATTACGGCATGATCCGTGATGGTGACAAGGTGATGGTGTGCCTGTCCGGGGGCAAGGATTCCTACACCATGCTGGATATCCTGATGAACCTGCAGCGCAATGCGCCGGTGCAGTTCACGCTGGTGGCAGTGAATCTCGATCAGAAGCAGCCCGGCTTCCCGGAACATGTGCTGCCGGCATGGCTCGAGTCGGTGGGCGTCGAGTACCACATCCTCGAGCGCGACACCTATTCCATCGTCAAGGAGAAGGTGCCGGAGGGCAAGACGACCTGCGGGCTGTGCTCGCGCCTGCGTCGCGGCTCGCTGTATGGCTTCGCCGCCGAGATCGGCGCGACCAAGATCGCCCTCGGCCACCACCGCGATGACATCCTCGAGACGCTGTTCCTGAACATGTTCTTCGGTGGCAAGCTCAAGACGATGCCGCCCAAACTGCTCTCCGATGACCAGCGCCATATCGTGATTCGCCCGCTGGCCTACTGCCGTGAGTCCGATATCGAGGCCTATTCCAACGCCCGCGAGTTTCCGATCATTCCCTGCAACCTGTGCGGCTCGCAGGAGAATCTGCAGCGTCAGGTGGTCAAGGAGATGCTGCAGGACTGGGAGAAGAAGCATCCGGGGCGGCTGGAAACCATGTTTCATGCCGTCACCTCGGTGGCGCCGTCACACCTGGCGGACCGCGACCTGTTCGATTTCGCCGGCCTGGATGAGCAGCGTGACCGCTTCCAGGCCTCGCGCATCGATGCGCTGGACATGAGTTCCGAGCAGGCCGGCATGGCCGATGACCTGTTCGAGGCCGAGCGCCGCGTCAAGCCGCTGGCCGACTCGGCGGCCTCGCTGGGGCATGAGCTGTAAGCCACGCGCCCCTGGCCATCGTCAGACATCATGAACGCCACCTCGCTTGCGGGGTGGCGTTCTGCGTTTCAGGCGGTCTGCTGCCATCCCGGCCTTGATGGATGGCGCACCTAGCGTGAGTCAGGGTTGAAGGCCCGCGACCATTGTCGTCTCGCTTGCTGGCGCGACAGTCCGCATGCTTTGGTCATGTCAGGTGACTTAAGGGCAGGGAGGCGGCGATGGGCAATGATGTGGACAGTGACGAGCGCGGCAATGGCCAGCAGGGCCAGCGACTGGCGGCGACCGTGTTGCATGGTTTCGATGAATATCGATCACGCTTCAAGCAGATCTCCAGTGATGCGCGGCGACGCTTCATCGAGGCCGACTGGCGTGAGGCACAGCAGGCCTCCGCCGCGCGCATCAACCTCTACGACGAGAAGGTCGCCGCCACCATGGAGCGGCTGGAGCGTGCCTTCGAGCCCGACCGCCTGTGCGAGTGCACCCTGTGGGGCGAGGCCAAGCGGCAGTACATGGCGCTGATCGATCAACGCCTCGACTACAAGCTGGCCGAGACCTTCTACAACTCCATCTTCTGCAGCGTGTTTTCCCATCGTCACATCCACGACGACTGGATGTTCGTCTCGCCATCCCGCCAGAGGCCGGCACGCCATTCCGGCTTGAGCATCAGCCATCGTGTTCCGGTCGAGGGTGACTGGGCCGGGGCACTCGAATCCGTGCTCAACGAGGCGCCACTGGGGATCGCCTTCGAGCATCAGGGGCGCGATGTGACGCTGGGCGCCGAGATGTTGCTCGCGACGCTACCTGAGGCGGTGCGCGATGCGCCGGATGCCGCCTTCGAGATGCTGCGCAGCGTCTTCTATCGCAACAAGGGGGCCTATCTGGTCGGGCGCATCGAGGGTGGCGGCCAGACCCTGCCGCTGGTGTTGCCGGTGCTGCATACCGAGCGCGATGGCGTCTATCTGGATACCGTGATCATCGAGCCGGAAGAGGTCTCGATCATCTTCTCCTTCACGCGGGCCTATTTCCAGGTCGAGATCGAAGTGCCCAGCGAGGTGGTCGGGTTCCTGCAGACCCTGATGCCCGAGAAGCCCATCGGCGAGCTGTACGCCGCCATCGGCTTCTACAAGCATGGCAAGACCGAGCTGTTCCGCGGCCTCAACCAGCATGTGGCGAGTCGCTCCGATCAGTTCATCATCGCGCCGGGCGTGCGCGGCATGGTGATGGCGGTCTTCGTGCTGCCCAGTTACCGACTGGTGTTCAAGCTGATCAAGGACCGCTTCGCCCCCGGCAAGGACATGAGTCGTGATCAGGTGCGCGAGAAGTACCGTCTGGTCAAACGCCATGATCGGGTCGGGCGACTGGCCGATACGCAGGAATTCTCGAACTTCACCGTCGGCAAGGACCACTTCGACCCGGCCTGTCTCGACGAGCTGCTGGAGGTGTGCAGCTCCTCGATCAGCCTGCGCGGCAACAAGGTGCTGATCCGTCACTGCTATACCGAGCGCATGATGACGCCGCTCAACCTGTATCTCGAGGAGTGTGACGTCGAGGAAACCCGCGCGGTGCTCAATGATTATGGCAATGCGATCAAGCAGTTGGCTGCCGCTGACATCTTCCCCGGCGACATGTTGCTCAAGAACTTCGGCGTCACGCGCCACGGGCGGGTGGTCTTCTATGACTACGACGAGATCAGCTACCTGACCGAGTGCAACTTCCGTGAGATTCCCGAGGCACGTTACCCTGAGCAGGAACTGGCCAGCGAGCCCTGGTATTCGGTGGGGCCCAACGACATCTTCCCCGAGGAGTTCGGCCCCTTCCTGTTTGCCGATATCCAGCTGCGCAAGCTGTTCTATGAGCTGCATCCCGAGATCTTCCAGGCCAGCTGGTGGCGTGGCCTGCAGGACGCCATCGCGCAAGGGCGCGTGATCGATGTCTATCCCTATCGCAACAAGCGGCGCTTCGGTATCGATCGCAGTCAGGATTTCATCGATGACTGAGTGTGATCGCCATGCCCGCTGTTCGATCCTGTCCAACGCCAGAGAGAGTGCTAGATGAGTGAAGGCTTCAAGGACCCCGGTGCACGTCACGGACGCCATCTGGTCGTGTTGAGTGGCGCCGGCATCAGTGCCGAGAGCGGCCTGCGCACCTTCCGCGCCGAGGATGGCCTGTGGGAGGAGCATCGTCTGGAAGACATCGCGACGCCGCAGGCTTTCCGGCGCGACCCCCAGCAGGTGCTGCGCTTCTACGATGACCGCCGCACCCAGGTACGCCGTGCCAGGCCCAACGCGGCCCACAAGGCGTTGGCTGAGCTGGAGCAGCACGGCTTTCGCGTCTCGGTCATCACCCAGAACATCGACGACCTCCACGAGCGAGCAGGCTCGCGCGAGGTCGTGCATCTGCATGGCGAGATTCTCAAGGCGCGCTCCAGCGTCGACCACGGCCTGCGCTATCCCTTGCCGCGTGGCGGCATTCGCCTCGGGGACCTGTGTGACAAGGGCAGTCAGCTGCGCCCGGACGTGGTGTGGTTCGGTGAGGCGGTGCCGCTCTATGCGGTCGCCGAGGAGATCGCCGCCGAGGCGGACCTGCTGTTGATCGTCGGCACCTCGCTCAAGGTCATGCCGGCGTCCAACCTCTATGCAGCAGCACCGCTGGATGCCCCCGTCGTGCTGGTCGACCCGAATGCCGATGAACTGGCCGAGCCCGGCGTGATGCCGCTGGCCGAAAGTGCCGGTCAGGCGGTACCGCGCCTTGTGCGCCATTGGTTGTATCAGGGCCACCTGGAGCTGCCTGATACGTTATGATGCGCGCCTTCAGGCCTGCCATGGGAGGCGGGCCAGCAATTTCCGGGAAATCGATGCCCCGGGCGACCGAAAAGTGAAAAGCATGTTCGAGACGCTGAATCGTTTCTTCCCCTTGTGGGCGCTGGTCTTTGCCGGCATCGCCGTGGTGGCTCCGACGCCGTTCGTGGCGCTCAAGGACACCATTCAGCCTCTGCTGGCGCTGATCATGTTCGCCATGGGCCTGACCCTGTCGCGTGACGACTTCATACGCGTGGCACGTCGCCCCGGCCCGATCGCGCTTGGGTTGCTGCTGCAATATAGCGTGATGCCGCTGGCCGCCTTCCTGATCGCGCGTCTGCTGGGGCTGGACCCGGCGCTGACGGTGGGCATGGTGCTGGTCGGCGCCACGGCAGGGGGGACCTCCTCCAACGTGATGACCTGGCTGGCCGGCGGACACGTGGCGCTATCGGTCTCGATGACCATGGCCTCGACGCTGCTCTCCATCGTGATGACGCCGCTGCTGACCTGGTGGCTGCTGGGCACCGATATCAACGTGCCGGTCAGCGGCATGCTGCTGAGCATCGCCAAGCTGGTGGTCGCCCCCATCGTGCTCGGCGTGGTCGTGCACCACTTCGCGCGTGATCTGATCCGCGAGTGGGAGTCGGCATTGGCGAGTCTGGCCATGCTGGCCATCGTGCTGATCATCGCCATCGTGGTCTCGCTCAACGTCGGGCGCCTCGCCACGCTGGGCCCGCTGGTCGCGCTGGCGGTCGTGGCACACAATGCCATCGGCCTGAGCGCCGGCTATGGCCTGTCGCGTCTGTTCGGGCTGGATGAGCGCACTTCGCGCACCATCGCCATCGAGGTCGGCATGCAGAATTCCGGCCTGGCGGCGTCACTGGCCAGCCAGTTCTTCTCCGCCACGGCGGCGCTGCCGGGGGCGATCTTCTCCATCTGGCACAACGTCTCGGGGTCGCTGCTGGCAGGCTACTGGAAGCGTCGTCCGCCCAAGTTCGTGACCGGCAGCAAGCACCGCTACGAGGTCTGATCCCGCGAGTTGGCCGCCTGAGCTGTGATAGAGGAATATGAGAAAGGGACGCGCATGCTAGAATGCGCGTCCCTTTTTCTTTGGTTCTGACTGCTCATCATGTGTGATTCCCGCCCCCCGCCGGCTGATGGCGACGATATCGCCGCCTGTGCGCCTCAATCTGCTTCCGCTGTCGCCTCCAGCGTCGATGGCGACGCTGTGGCAATCGATACCGTCGCACCAGGCGAAGGCAGTGGCATCACCACGCTGCCCAGTGGCGAGCCGGAGGCGTGGCACGGACGGCATCCGCGCCGCGAGTTCAAGGCGCGTGGCAGTCAGGTGATTCGCTGTGAGGCGTGCCGCCTGCCCAGGCTCAATTGCCTGTGTCCCTATCAGGTCACCGCCGAGTCACGGATCAAGTTCTGGCTGATCACCCACCCGCTGGAGCATTACAAGCCGACCAATACCGGGCGGCTGATCTCGGATGTGCTGGCGGGCACCGAGGTCTTCAGCTGGTATCGCGTCGAGCCGGACCCGCGTCTGCTGGCGCTGCTGGAAGATGAGCGCTATCAGCCCTTCATCATCTTCCCGGATGACCAGCCCGACTACGCCGATCGCGTGGTCGACGTGAATGCCATCGCCGGCGTCGGCGCCGATGTGGCGACGCATACCGCCAGTGGCGAGGCGCGCATTCCGGTGTTCATCCTGCTCGATGGCACCTGGCGTCAGGCGCGACGCATCTTCCGCAAGAGCCCCTATCTGGATGGCCTGCCGGTATTGCCGCTGCACACTCAGCGCCTGACCCGCTATCACCTGCGCAAGCCTGCCTCCGAGGCGCACCTGTGCACGGCGGAAGTGGCGGCGGAGCTGCTGCGTCAGGCGGGGGAGGAGAACGCGGCCAGCGTGCTGGATGACTACTTCGATGCCTTCAACGACTGCTATCGTGCCAGCCGCATCCACTATGTGCTGGAGCCGACCGCGCCGATGCGCCGCCTGCTGGCGCGCCGTGACGCCACTATCGGCGAGTCATAGTCGAAGCGCTGCAATGAAAACGCCCCCGTCGGAGTCCTCTGGCGGGGGCGTTTGCGCTCAAGGTGATGTTCTTGGTGCGTTCGGGGCTGTCAGCGCCGCCAGAAGGCCGGCGTGAACAGCACCAGGATGGTGAAGATCTCCAGACGTCCCAGCAGCATGGCGAGGATCAGGATGCCCTTGGCGGCCCCCGGGATATCGCCATAGTGGGTCGCGACCTCACCCAGCCCCGGCCCCAGATTGTTGAGCGCCGAGCCGACCGCTGACCACGCTGTCACCTGGTCAAGCCCGGTGGCCAGCATGCCCAGCATCATCAGCACGAACAGCATCAGGTAGACGGAGAAGAAGCCCCACACCGCCTCAGCGACACCCTCGGAGATGCGCATCTTGCCGACCTTGACCGACAGGATGGCATTGGGATGGATAAGACGATGGATCTCGCGCACGCCCTGCTTGAGGATCAGCAGGATGCGGATGACCTTCATGCCGCCACCGGCGGACCCGGAGCAGGCACCGATGAAGGCGGCGATGAACAGCATCATCGGCAAGACACCCGGCCAGCCGGTGAAATCGGCGACGCCGAAGCCAGTGGTGGTGGCCACCGAGACGGCCTCGAACAGGCCGTGTCGCAGTGCCTTGCTGTCATCGTAGCTGCCGGTGAGCAGCAGGCCGGCGATGGTGACGCAGGTCAGGATCAGCAGCAGGATCAGGAAGAAGCGTGTCTCCGGGTCGCGCAGATAATGGCTGATGCGACCCTCGCGCCAGGCGGCGAAGTGCAGGCCGAAGCTGATCGAGGACACCACCATGAAGAACACGCAGATCATCTCGATGCTGGCGGAGTCGAAGTAGCCGATGCTGGCGTCGTGGGTCGAGAAGCCACCGACCGCGACGGTCGAGAAGCTGTGGCCCAGGGCATCGAACCAGCTCATGCCGGCCGCCCAGTAACTGGCGAAGCACACCAGCGTCAGCGCGGCGTAGATGTACCACAGCGCCTTGGCCGTCTCGGTGATGCGCGGCGTCAGCTTGGAGTCCTTCAGCGGGCCGGGAATCTCAGTGCGATAGAGCTGCATGCCGCCGATGCCGAGTGTCGGCAGGATCGCCACCGCCAGCACCACGATCCCCATGCCGCCCAGCCATTGCAGCTGCTGGCGATAGTAGAGGATGGAGTGGGGCAGCAGATCGAGCCCCGTCATCACCGTGGCGCCGGTGGTGGTGAGGCCCGAGAACGACTCGAACATGGCATCGATGATGGTCAGGTTCGGGTCTTCGGCGAGCAGGAAGGGCAGCGAACCGAAGGCTCCCAGCACGGTCCAGAACAGCACCGTGATCAGGAAGCCATCGCGGTTGCGCAGCTCCTTGCGGGCGTGCCGATTGGGGTAGAAGAGCGCAAAACCGGTCAGCAGGGTGATGCCCATCGCCACGGCGAAGGCGCTCAGGGTGTCGTCCTCGAAGACCCTCGAGATCAGCATCGGCGGCACCAGCGTCAGGCTGAACAGCATCAGCAGGATACCGAGGATGCGAGAGATCACGCGTAGACTCATGCGGCGCCTCCCTGAGAGAGGCGCAGCGTGGCGAGGCCACCGAGTGACGTTCGGGGCGGGCGCGGGGCGGAAGTCATGGAGGCCGGCATCAGAAGAAGGTCAACCCGACCTGGAACAGACGCTCCACCTCGCGGATGCGACGCTTGTCGACCACGAACAGGATGACGTGGTCGTTGGATTCCACCACCAGGTCATGATGCGCCACCAGCACTTCCTTGCCGCGCACCACGGCACCGATGGTGGTGCCCTCCGGCAGGTTGATATCCTCGATGCGTCTGCCCACCACCTTGGAGGAGCGCTCATCGCCGTGGGCGATGGCCTCGATGGCTTCCGCCGCACCACGGCGCAGCGAGTGGACATTGACGATGTCACCCTTGCGCACGTGGGTCAGCAGGCCGCCGATGGTCGCCTGCTGGGGCGAGATGGCGATGTCGATCTCGCCGCCCTGCACCAGGTCCACGTAGGCCGCGTTGTTGATCAGCGTCAGTACCTTCTTGGCACCGAGCCGCTTGGCCAGCATCGACGACATGATGTTGACCTCGTCGTCGTTGGTCAGCGCGCAGAAGATGTCGCAATCCTCGATGTTCTCCTCCAGCAGCAGACGCTTGGAGGTGGCGCTGCCGTGCAGGACCACGGTGCGATCGAGGCGCTCGGAAAGGTCGGTGCAACGCGCCAGCGAGTGCTCGATGATCTTGACCTGATGACTGTGCTCCAGCGTCTCGGCCAGACGCTCACCGATATGGCCGCCACCGGCGATCACCACCCGGCGGAAGTTGCGATCGACGCGTCGCAGCTCGCCCATCACGGTGCGGATGTCCTTGCGTGCCGCGATGAAGAACACCTCGTCATCGGCTTCGATCACGGTGTCACCGCGCGGGATGATCGGACGATTGCGACGATAGATGGCGGCGACGCGGGTATCCACGTTGGGCATGTGGCGACGCAGGAAACCGAGCTCCTGACCGACCAGCGGCCCGCCGTAATAGGCCTTCACCGCGACCAGCTGGGCGACGCCATTGGCGAAGTCGAGCACCTGCAGGGCACCGGGGTATTCGATCAGGCGGCGGATGTGGTCCGTCACCACCTGCTCGGGGCTGATCAGCACATCGACCGGAATGGCGTCATGCGAGAACAGGCCCTTGCGGGTCAGATAGGCGGTCGAGCGCACACGCGCGATCTTGGTCGGCGTGTGGAACAGGCTATGGGCGATCTGACAGGCGATCATGTTGACCTCGTCAGAGTTGGTCACCGCGATCAGCATGTCGGCATCCTCGCCACCCGCCTGCCGCAGGATCTGCGGATAGCTCGCCGGCCCCGTGACCGTGCGGATGTCGAGTCGGTTGTGAAGCTCGCGCAGCCGTTCGCTGTCGGTATCCACCACCGTGATGTCATTTTCTTCATGGGCCAGATGTTCGGCGAGCGTTCCGCCGACCTGACCTGCGCCCAGAATGATGATTTTCATGTCCGGCTCGTCCGCTGTTGCTCAGTCGGCACAGGATAAACCAGTGCCAGGACGGAAGACAGCCGCGCCCCGAGAGTCGGGGCGCGGCTGTCCGGGAATGTCAGGCGTGGCGTCTCATGTCATCACGGACGTCGCGCCGACACGGCTCACCTGGCTGTGATCAGGCGCTGGCCTTGGTGATGTGGGCCAGGTAGAAGCCGTCGTGACCATTGACCTGCGGCAGCATCTGGCGGCCAGCACCGGAGACACGGCCCCAGTCGGCCTTGATGGTCTCGGCCTTTGCGTCCGGCGTCGCGGCCAGGAAGCGGTCCATCACGCGGGCGTTTTCCTGGGTGATGATGGAGCAGGTGCCGTAGACCAGGGTGCCGCCGGGCTTGAGCATGCCCCACAGATTGGCCAGCAGCTTGCCCTGCAGGCGCGCCAGATCGCCGATGTCGTTCGGGCGACGCAGCAGCTTGATGTCCGGGTGGCGGCGGATGACGCCACTGCCGGAGCAAGGCGCGTCGAGCAGGATGACGTCGAAGGCTTCGCCGTCCCACCAGTCGCGTTCACTGGCATCGGCACATACGACACCGGCACCAAGCTCGAGACGCTCCAGCGTCTCTTCCACGCGCTCGAGGCGCTCGCCGTCGATGTCGATGGCGGTGGCGTCCAGGCCCGGGAAGCGCTCCAGCATGTCCGCCAGCTTGCCGCCCGGCGCGGTGCAGGCATCCAGCAGGCGCACGCCTTCACCCTCGGCGTTGATGGCCGTCACGGCCGGGGCCAGCAGCTGACCGGCCAGCTGTGCCGCTTCATCCTGCACGCTGACCAGACCTTCCTCGAAGCCCGGCAGGGCGCTGACATCGCAGGCGCTGGTCAGGGTGATGCCGTGCTCGGCGAACGGGCAGGCCACGCCTTCGATCTCGGCTTCCGCCAGCTGGGCGAGGTAGTCGTCGCGGCTGATGGCTGCGACATTGACGCGCAGCGTCATCGGCGCCTGGGCGTTGTTGGCCTCGGCAATGGCCTGCCAGTCGTCCGGCCAGTTGCGCTGGAAGGTATCCAGCAACCACTGGGGGTGGGACAGGGCGACGGCGGGGTCCTTGTCGACCTCGGCTTCCAGCGCTTCCTGCTCACGCTGGAAGCGACGCAGGCAGGCGTTGAGCACGCCGGTGGCCCAGCCCTTGCCCAGGCCACGGGCAGCGCCAGCGGTCTCACCGACGGCGGCGTGCGGGGCGATGCGCATGTACAGCAGCTGATAGAGGCCGAGCAGCAGCAGGGCGTGGATGTCCTGATCCTGCGACTTGAAGGACGACTTCAGCAGCTTGCCCGCCAAGGCATCCAGACGCGGCAGCTGACGGCAGACGCCGAAGCACAGTGCCTTGTAGAGGCCCTGGTCACGCCCGGCGACGCCGGACGGCAGGCTGTCCAGGTTCAGCGAGGTGCGCGCGGCCAGCACCGGGGCCAGCGTGCGCGCTGCCGCGACACGCACCGCAGCGCCCGGCGAGGCCGGTGCATTGTCAGGCTTGCGACGGGCACCGCCATGCTTGTGAGCGCCGCCCTTGCTGCGGGCCGGCGGCAGGGAGTTGCGCTTCTTGCCGTTGCCCTTGGAGGACGGGTTGTCTGACTGGCTCATGCGGAAGTCTCGGTCTGGGAATCGGTATCAGGGGCGTGATCTGCGCCGAGGACGAGGCCCTCGGGGAAGCGCGCAGCACGGGAATTGAGCAGGTCCTTGACGGACAGCGGCTTGGCGCCGGGCAGCTGGGCGCGAGTGATCTCGAGCACCTCATGGCCATCGCCGCAGGCGATGCGCAGGCAATCCTTGCCGGGTGCCAGCAGGGTGCCGGGCGTCACGCTGTCGGTGAGGCGTTGCTCACCGGTGCGGGACATCCACAGGCGCAGCGGCTCGCCTTCAAGGCGTGTCCAGGCCACCGGCCACGGATTGAAGGCGCGAATGCGCGCGTCCAGCTCGGCGGCAGGGCGGGTGAAGTCGAGTTCGGCCTCGGCCTTGGAGAGCTTGGCGGCGTAGGTCACGCCGTCTTCCGGCTGGCGGGTTGCGGGCAGTTCGCTGGCGGCGATGGCGTCGAGAGCCGTGACGATGGCCTCGCCACCCTGGGCCGCCAGCGCATCGTGCAGCTCGCCACCGGTGGTGCTGGCGGTGATCGGGGTGCGGCGGATCAGCAGCATGTCACCGGTATCCAGGCCGGCATCCATCTGCATGATGGTGACGCCGGATTCGCTGTCACCGGCTTCGATGGCACGCTGGATCGGCGCGGCACCGCGCCAGCGCGGCAGCAGAGAGGCGTGGATGTTCAGGCAGCCCAGACGCGGAATATCGAGCACCGCCTGCGGCAGGATCAGCCCGTAGGCCACCACCACCATGATGTCGGCCTCGAGGTCGCGCAGAATCTGACGATCGGCCTCGTCCTTGAAGTTGAGCGGCTGATGGACGGGGATATCGTGCTGGAGCGCCAGCTGCTTGACGGGGCCCGGGGTCAGCTTGCGACCACGCCCGGAGGGGCGATCAGGCTGGGTGTGGACACTGATGATCTCGTGGCGACTGCCCAGCAGGGCGGACAGACACTCGGCGGCGAAATCGGGGGTGCCGGCAAAGGCGATGCGCAGGGCTTTCGACATGTGCTATGACTCATGTAGGAGCACGGAGGCGGCCGTGCTCAAGGTGCTGACGGTTGCGGCAGGACGGCCAGCGCGACAGACGCGGCTGATGGACCAGTAACCGCACGAAGGCCGAGGGGTTGCCCTCGGCCTTCGTGCGGTGCCGCCATGCGCTCAATATCGGCCGTGTGGCCGAGCGTGAGGGATCAGGCTTCTTGCAGCTTGTGACGCTTCTGCATCTTCTTCATCACCCGATCACGCTTGAGCGGGGAGAGGTAGTCGACGAACAGCTTGCCTTGCAGGTGGTCGTGCTCGTGCTGGATGCAATGTGCCAGCAGGCCATCGGCTTCCAGTTCGTAGGCATCGCCGTTGCGGTCCTGAGCCTTGAGTCGTACCTTCAGATAGCGCGGGACTTCGGCATAATATTCAGGAATCGACAGGCAGCCTTCCTGCATCGGTTGCTGTTCATCACCGATCGGGGTGTATTCCGGGTTGATCAGCACCAGCGGCTGGGACTGATCTTCGCTGACGTCGATGACGATGAGACGGCGATGCTCGTCGACCTGTGACGCGGCGAGGCCGATGCCGCGGGCGTCATACATGGTCTCGATCATGTCGTCGATCAGGGTCTGCAGCTCGGCGTCGATCGTGTCGATCGGGGCGGCAACGTTGCGCAGACGCTCATCAGGGAATTCAAGGATTTCGCGTTTGGCCATGGCTGGTGTAATTACCGTTGTGCTGTCAGAAAGGATTTGCCTGATATTGTAGTGTGCGCAAGCGAGGAACGGAACCGAATGCCGTCAATGCTGCTACTATCGCGGCAATAGTCAGGATTGATCTGACATGGCGATGGACAGGGGTCAGCAGCCACCAGGCGCGGGGCAGAGCGGGTCTGCGCGGTGCGGAGTTCAGAACAAGACCATCACCACCGAGCGATGGGTGGCAATAACGCAAGGGACGCAGGAATGGGCATGAAACGACTGGTCGGCAATGCCGTCTTTACGGCACTCCTCGGCATGGCGACGCTGGGGGCAAGCGCAGGGATGTCGCTGGCACAGGCAGCAACCGTGCGTGATGACGTACCTTCCACCTACGTGGTGGTGCGTGGCGATACGCTCTGGGACATCTCCGGGCGCTTTCTGCGTGAACCCTGGCTGTGGCCGGAAGTCTGGCGCGCCAATCCGCAGATCAAGAATCCGCACCTGATCTATCCGGGCGATCGCATCTCGCTCTACTACGAGAATGGCGAGCCACGTCTGCGCCTGGAGCGCGGCCAGGGCGGGGTCGTGAAGCTGTCTCCCCAGATCCGCAAGATTCCCAAGCGCGAGGCGGTGCCGCCGATTCCGCTGGAGAAGATCTCGGCCTTCTTGAAAGAGCATCGCGTGATTGACCCGGCGCTGCTCACCGATGCGCCCTATATCGTGGCCGGGGATGACACCCGCCTGATCAGCGGGGCCGGCGATACCATCTACGCCCGTGGCAACTGGTCCTCCAACGACACCTACAGCGTCTACCGCAAGGGGCAGCGCTATCTGGACCCGGATACCCAGGAGTTTCTGGGGCTGGAGATGATCAGCATCGGCGACATCAAGCTTGAGCGCCGCGAAGGCGATATCGGCGTGCTGCGCGTGCTGTCGGCCAATCGCGAGATTCTCAATGGCGATCTGCTGCTGCCGGCGGACGGTGGTGCGATCACCACCAGCTTCCAGCCGCAGCCGCCCGAAGAAGATGTGGGTGGTGTCATCCTCGCGGCCCCCGATGGGCTGCGCAACATCGGTCGCAATGACATCGTGGCGCTCAATCGCGGCAGTCGTGAAGGCATCCAGCCGGGGTACGTCTTCGGTATCGAGCGCCGCGGCGAGACGATCACCGACCCCGTCACCGGCGAGCCGATCACCCTGCCCGGTGAGGAAGGTGGCCTGGTGATGGTATTTCGTATCTACGACAAGGTCAGCTACGCGCTGGTGATGCAGGCCGGCCGCCCATTGAGCGTCGGTGACAAGCTGCTGGAGCCCCACGGCTGATCGAAAGCCCCTGTCATCCGCAAGCATCGGCGTGGTGAAACGACTCGTCGTGCTGAAGTGAACAACCAGGGTGAGTCAATAATCCGCTCGGGAGGTGTGGCGTGTCGATCGATGTCGAACAACGCGGCCCCTCGCGGGCGGATTTCGTCTTTCTGGCGCGCCTGCCGGGCTTTGGCACGCATACCGCGGCCAAGCTGCGTGAGCGGGCCGACTGGCCGCAGGGCTGGCTGGCGGTATTGCCGCCACGCCTCGCGGCACCGCTGCGCCTGTGGTGCGAGCGTCCCGAATCCTCGCCACTCCATGAGCAGGTGATGGCAGACCTTGCCTGGCATGCGCCGGCACAGGGCTATCATCTGCTCACCCCCGCGGACCCCGAGTGGCCAGCCATGCTCGATACCCTGCCGGACCCGCCGTTGACGCTCTGGGCGCTGGGGCGGCAGTCGCTGCTTGAGTTGCCCATGCTGGCCATCGTCGGCGCACGCAAGGCAAGTCAGGCAGGCCTGCGGCATGCACATGACTTCGCGGCTGAGCTGGTCTCACGTGGCTGGAGTGTCGCCAGTGGGCTGGCGCTGGGAGTCGATGCCGCGGCGCATCAGGGGGCCCTGGCGGCGTCAGCGCGTCTCGGCGCGCACGACTATGCGGCCAACCCCTCGACGCTGGCGGTGCTCGGCTGTGGGGTCGATGTTGTCTATCCCGCTCAGCATCATCATCTTCGCCAGCGGCTGCTGGAGGGCGGCGGTCTGCTGCTCTCGGAGCATCCGCCTGGCACCGGCGCGCATGCGCGTCATTTTCCGCGCCGCAATCGGCTGATCACCGGCCTGTCACTTGGCGTGCTGGTGGTCGAAGCCACGCTGCGCAGTGGCTCGCTGGTCAGTGCCCGGTTGGCGATGGAGCAGAATCGCGAGGTGTTCGCGCTGCCGGGACGCATCGATGACATCACCGCCAGCGGTTGTCTGGAGTTGATCCGTCAGGGGGCGACGCTGGTACGCGACGTCGATGACATGCTGGCGGAGCTCGAGCACCTGTTGCCAGCTCACTTGACCGAGCAGCCGTCAACGCAGCCCCGGGTGGCATCATCCAGGCAGCCCGCTGCCACCTCTGCGGCCTCTCGCTCCGCCACTTCGGCTCGGCAAGCGACAACCTCCGCCACCTTCGCGACACCCACGACATCACTGCCCTTGCCGTCCTTGGCGCCGACAGTATCACGCGCTGCCACACCGCCTGTCAGTCAGGAGGCGGCGCCATTGTGCTTTCTGGGGGCCGTGCCGCTGGCGCTGGACAAGCTGGTCGAGCTGAGTGGCACCTCGGTCAGCGAGCTGAGCATGCAGTTGCTGGAACTGGAGCTCGAGGGGCGAGTCATGCAGGCTCCTGGCGGCTGGAAACGACTCTGACGTTCTGAGCAAAAGTCGCCGGCCTGGCATTGATGATCCAAGGTTGCCGACCTGACAGTGATGATCCGGGAGGCCGGCAACCTGAACTCATTTGCCCTGGCTGACCTTGCCGCTCTCGGGCTGCCAGGCATTGAGCGCCGCATCACGCATGGCGCGCTTCTCGCGCTCACTGGCACTCCAGTTGCCATCGTAGAGCACGCCTTCCCACTCGCCGTAGGTCGGGTTGGGCAACAGCACGAAGCGACGGCCGAACTGATCCGCCTGGCGGGCGACCTCGGCATTGCGTGCGCGGGTGGTGGACTGCTGGAAGGCCTGATCGAAATCGCCGAGGTTATCGCCCATCAGCAGCGCGATGTCATGCTCCTGCGTGACCCGCGCGCGGCGCGCGGTCTTGTCGGAGCTGTCGGTGCGCGGCATCACGTGCTCGGCATCGGCCTGCGGGAAGCCCAGCGCGGCAAGATTGGCGATGGTGGCCTGCTTGCCGGCCGCCTTGCGGTTGGTGATGTAGTACACATCGACGCCGCTGGCGTGAGCGTAGTTGAGGAAGTCCACGGCGCCCGGTGAAGCAGTGGAGACAGCATCATCCACCCAATCAGCCCAGCTCTGGCTGTCATAGGTACGACCTTCACGCAGTGCCCAGCCGCCGTAGCTGGTGGTGTCGAGCACGGTGTCATCGACGTCGACGACCACCGCCAGCGGCTTGTCCTGCGCGTGGCGACGCGCCAGCGCCAGATTCAGGCGGTCGTGGGCCACGTTGAATGCTTGCAGTGACAGGGCATGAAACTCCGCGCTGCGCTGTATCCACAGGGTCGCCAGCATCGCCTGGTCGCTCAAGGGCGCCTGCGCCGCGGCATCCTGCAGCGGGGCAGGGCGTGGCGCCGGCGCGGTCGGCGTCTGGGTGCCAGAGCTGGCACAGCCTGCCAATGCCAGCAGTAGAGCGGCTGAGGTGGTCAGTGAGAAAGCGCGACGCATGGATCACATCCTTGTCTGTAAAAATGAGGGTGAAATGCCATCAGGCCCGGCGCTGGAGACTGTCCAGCAAAGCGTTCAAATGACCTCGATAGTCTTTTGAAACAGGCCTTTGCGTCAGTTTCGCAATACCCTGAGGGTGATGGCCCCGTTCATCATGCCGTGAACCGGGCGGTGCGCCTATGCCACCCCGACGCGACGCCGTGTTGCGTCGATGTGCAGCGTCGGTCTCGCGCCGGTGAGCGTGCTAGAATCGCCGCCATTGTGTTGCCGCAGCTAGGAGTTCGAGCAGATCATGAATGTCAGTGATGTTTCGCTGGATCAGCGTGCCCTCGACGGCGCCGCTGCCTGTCTTCGCAATGGGGGCATCGTTGCCTATCCCACCGAGGCCGTCTGGGGGCTGGGGTGTGATCCCGACGATGGTGAGGCCCTGGCACGGCTGATCAAGCTCAAGTCCCGCGACGCCGCCAAGGGCTTGATCCTGATCGCCGGTGATATCGCCCAGCTGGAACCCTGGTTGGCGGGAGTCACCGTCGAGCAGCGTGAGCAGCTGCTGGCCAGCTGGCCGGGACCCTATACCTGGCTGGTGCCTGACAATGGCCGTGCGCACCCCTTGCTGCGCGGTGAACACGTCAGCCTGGCCGTGCGCGTGACCGATCATCCGCTGGTCCAGGCATTGTGCGCCGCCTTCGGCGGACCGCTGGTGTCGACCTCGGCTAACCGTGCAGGCGAATCGCCTGCCATGACCGCAGACGAGGTGCGTGACGCCTTCGGCGCGGCGCTGGTCAATGACGTGATCCTCGAGGGGCCGCTCGGCGGCAACCCGCGTCCCAGCACCATTCGTGATCTCGCGACCGGCAAGGTACTGCGCGCCTGAGCAGCAGGATCGCCCCTCGAGTTGATCCAGATCAGTGCCGCGTCATCCAGGCGCCCAGGTGGCGCATTTTCCGACCTGCCGAGCGCAGCGTGTCGCGGTAAGCTGGCAGTTCACCGCCAGCAGCGGCCAACGACGGGTGTCGCCCCGTCATCATTCATTCCCGTTCTACCGGAGGCATCGTGGCCCACGCCAATCTCGAAGACGTCAAGGTCTACCTGCTCGATCTGCAAGACCGCCTGTGCGAGGCGTTGCAAGCCTGCGATGGCCAGGCAAGTTTCCGTGAAGACAGCTGGGAGCGTGCCGAGGGTGGCGGTGGTCGCTCACGGGTCATCGAGAACGGCGGCGTGTTCGAGAAGGGTGGCGTCAACTTCTCGCATGTCTTCGGGCATGAATTGCCGGCTTCCGCGACGGCGGTACGTCCGGAGCTGGCCGGTCGCAGCTTCCACGCCGTCGGGGTCAGCTGGGTGCTGCATCCGCACAACCCGCACGTGCCGACCAGCCATGGCAATGTGCGCTTCTTCATCGCCGAGAAGGAGGGCGAGGCGCCGGTATGGTGGTTCGGGGGCGGCTACGATCTGACGCCGTTCTACCCGCATGAAGAAGACGCGCGTCACTGGCACCAGACGGCCTACGATGCCTGCATCGCCTTCGGCAGTGATGTCTATCCGCGCTACAAGGCCTGGTGTGACGAGTACTTCTACCTCAAGCACCGCGACGAGACGCGGGGCGTGGGTGGCCTGTTCTTCGATGATCTCAACGAGTGGGGCTTCGAGCGCTGCTTCGCCTTCCAGCAATCCGTCGGCGATAGCTTCCTTGAAGCCTATCTGCCCATCGTCGAGCGTCGCCGCGACACGGCCTATGGCGAGCGTGAACGCAACTTCCAGCTCTATCGTCGCGGGCGCTACGTGGAGTTCAATCTGGTCTGGGACCGTGGCACGCTGTTTGGCCTGCAGAGCGGCGGACGTACCGAGTCGATCCTGATGTCGATGCCGCCGGTGGTGCACTGGGAATACGGCTACGAGCCTGAGGAAGGCAGTGCCGAAGCGGTGCTGTATCGTGACTTCCTGCATGCCCGCGACTGGCTGGGCGAAGAGGCCTGATCGCCGCATTGACCTGACGCTTTTCTGTGATTGTCCCGGAGTCCTGATGTCCCGTTACGCTGTATTCGGCAACCCGATTGCCCACTCGAAATCCCCGTTGATTCATCGCTCCTTCGCTGAGCAGCTCAAGGACTCGCTGAGCTACGAGGCGCGACTGGCGCCGGTCGATGACTTCGCGGCCGGTTGGGCCGAGTTCGTCGCCGAAGGTGGCCAGGGGGCGAATGTCACCATGCCCTTCAAGGAGCAGGCCTTCCGGCTGGTCGATGTACTGAGCCCGCGTGCCCGTCGCGCCGGCGCCGTCAATACGCTGATGCTCGGCAAGACCGGTCAGCTGTACGGCGATACCACCGATGGTGTCGGCCTGACCCGTGATCTCGAGCGTCTCGAGGCGCCGCTTACGGGCGCGCGCATCCTGATTCTCGGCGCGGGTGGTGCCGTGCGTGGTGTGCTGGAACCTCTGCTGGCCAAGCAGCCGGCGGCCTTGGTGATCGCCAATCGCACCGCCGCCAAGGCCAGCGCGCTGGCCGAGGACTTCGCCGACCTGGCGGGGCAAGGCTGCCTGCTGTCCGGTGGCAGCTATGCGGCCATCGAGGGTCAGTTCGATCTGGTCATCAATGGCACCAGCGCATCGCTGGGCGGCGAGCTGCCGCCATTGCCGGATTCGCTGTTCTCTCCGCAGGCGCTCGCCTACGACATGATGTATGCCGCCGAGCCGACCGTCTTCATGCGCTGGGCCAGCGAGCGCGGTGCGCGGGTCGAGGATGGTCTCGGCATGCTGGTGGAGCAGGCGGCCGAGTCCTACTTCCTGTGGCGTCACAAGCGCCCGGAGACGGGGCCCGTGGCGGGCATGCTGCGCGAGCTGCTGACAGACTCCTGACGATAATTCAGGCTGTTGCTGCACTTGGGGTATCAGTGATGAAAGCGCCGGCACTTCGCTGAATGAAGTGCCGGCGCTTTGCGTTGCGGCGCTTTGCGTTGCGCAGGATGGGGCGGTAACGCGAGAGGCTGAGCGCGCTCTTCAGGCACTAGCGGCAGATAGTGTCGAAGGCGTACAGGTTTCCAGGCGATAGCCATGCTGATACACGCTCTTCAATCGCAGGCCGCGACTACCGTCGAGTTCCAGCTTGCGGCGCAGGCGACTGATATGAGTGTCGACGGTGCGGGTGGAGATGTCCCCATTGATCCCCCATACCATTTCCAGCAGATAGGCCCGTGAGAACAGTTCCCCCACGTGACGCAACAGCAGCACGGCAAGCCGGTACTCGCGCTGTGTCAGATTGACGGGGTGATCGCCGCACCAGATGGTGTGTTCGTCCTGTTCGATTCGATATTGGCCGGGAAGCTCTTCCGCCCCCTGCGATTCGTTGCTGGCCTTGTTGTTGGCCAGGCGTCGCCCCAGCGCTGAAACACGGGCTGACAGCTCCTTGGGATTGATGGGTTTACCCAGGAAGTCATCGGCACCGTGCTGCAATGCATGCACGACATCTTCCTCGCCCTGACTCGCGGTGATGAACAGGATCAACCCCTGCCAACCGTGCTCGTCGCGCAGCGTACGTGTCAGCTCCATGCCGCAGGCGTCCGGCAGCTGCCAGTCGATGATAAGCAGATCGAAGCTGCGCTCCCTCAGCGCGCGAAGAAGTTGGCTTGCGCGCTCGAAACCCGCCAGCTCATGCCCCTGAGCCTCGAGACACAGTGTCAGATAATCACGTTGATCATGGTCATCTTCCAGAATGCCGATTTGCATGTCGCTGCCTCCCTGTGTGGGTATCGCAAGCAGTCTACGCCTCCCTTGCGTGATACCACGTCACAATGGTTCACGGTTGGCAGAAATGTGTCGGCTTATACTCGATTCCATCTGCTGCTTTCCGTCTGTCATTGCCATCGTCATTGGCTGTGACCAACGGGTATCCGTGACCAAATGGAGTCTCCGACATGCCTAGCCTTTCTCTTTCTCGCATCATTCCCATGTCGCTGTGTCGTGCACGATTGTGGTTACTGTTGATGGCGATGTTGTCCTCACCCTTCGCGCTGGCGCTGGAGGCACCACAGGGGCCAGTGGTGTTGCGCGTGACGGGTGATATCACCCATACCAATGCGGGTGGTGAGGCGCATTTCGATCGCGCCATGCTGGCAGCCCTCACGCAACGGGAGACCACGACGACGACCCCCTGGCATGATGGTGAAGTGAGCTTCAGTGGTCCGCTCGGTTCTTCCTTGATGGAAGCGGTGGGAGTCGACAGTGGCACGATGCGTCTCGTGGCGCTCAACGACTACGCAGCCAATGCGCCTGTGCAGGACTATTTCGATTATCCGGTGATATTGGCCATGGAAGCTGATGGCAAGCGCCTTCGTGTTCGTGACAATGGTCCTATCTTCGTCATCTATCCTTTCAGTGAGCAGCCGGATCTTCTCAACGAAGAGATCATGACTCGCTCTGTCTGGCAGGTGAAGCGCATCGAAATTGAACGCTGAACCCGCTATTACCGCTCAACTTCATGAGCTCTGGCAGGATGCCCGTGCATGAACCCACTTCGTTCCCTGCATTTCAGAACTGCCATTGCCATTGCTGCGACGTTGTTCTTCGTCTCGGCTTTGGTGACTGGCGTGTTGGTATACCAACGCCAGCAGGCGCTTGAGCATAAGCTGCGTGAGAATCTGATCTGGGCGGTCTATCAGTACGACAGGGAAGTGCGTGAACTGCGCATGGTGCTGGCCGAGGAGCAGAAGACCCCGACGCCGCCCGCCTTGATGGATGACAGCGAGTTGCTATTGCACCTGGATATCCTGTTCAGTCGCGTGCAGCTACTGCAAAGTGGCGAGCTGGGTCGAATGCTGGCAGGAATGTCTGAGTTGCATCCTCAGCTGATGGCGACACTGCCCAGGCTTGAAGCGCTGGATAACGGCATCATGGAGTTGGCTAGCCGGCATGTACGCGAAGGCGCACTGTACGCGCAACTGTTCGCGCATCTTGTCTCGCTTCAAGAGCAGACAGGTAGGCTGCTGCTTGATGTGAATGCGGAAGCCGCCATTCAGCGGACGAAGGAACGTGCGGAGCTTCTGGAGTTGTATGCTCTGGCTCTGTTGCTGGTTCTGCTGATGACTCTCAGTGGTACTGTCCTGGTTGGCGCTTTGGTCGCCGAAACCCGCGGCAAGGCCTCGAAGGCGAGAAAGCTCGAAGAGCGAACTCGAGAGCTCGATGGCATGGTTCAGCTGGCGCAGGCGGCCAGTCGTGCCAAGTCCGAGTTCATGGCGATCATGAGCCATGAGATCCGCACTCCGCTCAATGGCATGGTCGGTGTGTCGGACCTGCTCGGCGAAGAGGTCGCGACACCGCTGGGCCAGAAATATCTCAAGATGCTGCGCCAGAGTGCCGAGAGTCTGCAGGCCGTCATCAATGATGTGCTGGATTATTCCAAGATTGAGGCTGGCAAGCTGGAGCTGGATCAGCGTTGCTTCTCACTCCCTGAGTTTCTCGATTCCCTTGTCAGCCATTACAGCCGTCAATGCGAGAGTGATGGCAAGGGGCAGGCTCGTATCTTTCTGGAGGAGCGTGCTGAGGATCTGCCCGCCTGGGTCGAGGGTGACGTCAATCGCCTGCGTCAGGTGCTGACCAATCTGCTCAATAATGCCTTCAAGTTCTGTCCGCAAGGGACTATCCGGTTGAGCTCTTCGCTGGGAGAGGACGGGGCAGTGTATTTTGAAGTTCACGACAGTGGCTGCGGAATCGCCTCTGACCAGGTGAGTCAATTGTTCGCGCCTTTCACTCAAGTGGATACTTCCATGGCGCGTCGTCATGAAGGTACCGGTCTTGGGCTGGCCATCTGCAAGCGACTGGTGGAGGCGATGGGTGGGGAGATCGGCGTGGAGAGTCATCTCGGGCTTGGCAGCCGATTCTGGTGCTGCGTGCCGTTGTCGGTGCTGACGGACGCCGAGGCCTGTCCACAGCAGGCGGTGGGTGACGCGCTCTTGCCCAGCGCAAGTGTACTGGTGGTGGAAGACAACGAGGTCAATCAGTCACTGGCTCGGGCCATGCTCGAGTATCTTGATCAGCGAGTCACGGTGGTGGAGGACGGTGAGCAGGCGCTGGAGTGGCTAGCGCAGGCCGAGAACGACATTGATCTCGTGTTCATGGACATGCAGATGCCGGTGCTGGATGGCGTCGAGACGACTCGACGCTGGCGGCAGCGGGAGGCCGAACTGTCGGGCGTCGACCGTCTGCCGATCATTGCGATGACGGCCAACGTGATGCAGGAAGACGCACGGCGTTGTATCGAAGCGGGCATGGATGATGTGTTGCACAAGCCGTTCACCCGCGATGACCTGCACCGAGTACTGCAGCAATATCTGACGCCTGACCCTTCAGGTGAGATCGAGGAGGCTGGCGCTGCACCTCGTGTCATGCCCTCTGTAGAGGAAGAGCAAGCGGTAACCCCCATTCATACGGCGATTGAAGAGCAGCAGACAGTGCTACCTGAGACTCAAGCATTTGGTGACATGATAGGTGCACCAGTCGTGCGCCTTGCCCGCGATGATGCTGAGATGGTCAATGATGTTGCTCAATTGCTGCAACGCTCGACCTGTCAGGAATTGCTGGGCACTCTCAGTGGAGATGCTTATTCGGGGCTGTTGAGCAATTACCTGGCACGGCTTGAAGCACGTATCGATGTCATGTCGACGCTGCTTGATCAAGCGGATCTCGAGGAGCTCAAGCGAGAAGCACACTCGTTGAAAGGTGCTTCTGCATCGCTTGGGTGTAGCGGAATTGCCGATGTTGCCAAGAGTTTGGAAGAGGCCGCGAAGTCAGAGGATATGAGCCGTGCTCACGATCAGGTAGCCACATTGCAGACATTGCGTCTCCCGACACGTGATGTCCTGATTGAACAGGGATATCTCTTGTCCTGAGCATAGGCGCTGTCGTATTGGGTGTTGATCGTGTTGTCAGAGACGTTCACAGAATAAGAGCCGCTCATATCATCCTGAGCGGCTCTTATTCTTGTGATATCAGCTGATGTAGTGGTTGTTGTGCAGTTTCCTGGTACTGATTTGACTGTGGCTGCTTTGCTATCTGGCAGAGTGGTCTATCGTCATGTCGGGATGGGTCTGTTACAGGACCAGGTGGCATTTCCTGGCCCCTTCATTTGTTGTTACTTCCTCCCGTTTACCCATTATTTGCCTGTCATTTTTTCTATCACAGCCTCATGACGGCGCTATATGCTGGAGCGAAGCGCCATCTAGCGTTTGCTCAGTGCATTGACAGCACTGGGCGGGCAGCGGCTCCAGGCATCGAAGTCGGTGACGGGCATGGGGCGAGCAAATAGATATCCTTGCCCGATATTGCAGCGGGTATCGCAAAGGTAATCACGTTGTTCCGCGGTCTCGATGCCTTCCCCGACCACGGCGAGATTCAAGCGCTGACCCAGTTCGACGATGGTGCGTGTGATGGCGCGAGCTTCCGGGTGGCTGTCACTGCGTCCGACGAAGCATTGGTCGATCTTCAATTCATCGAATGGCAGGTTGTAGAGCTGCATCATCGAAGAGAAGCCGGTGCCGAAGTCATCGAGTGCCAGACGATAGCCACGCTCGCGGATGGCATTCAGCAGGTGGCGGGCATAGGTGAGGCAGTCAATTCCGCAGCTTTCCGTGAGTTCCAGCGTAATGGAGTGCGGGTCGATACGATGTTGATTGGCCAATGCATCCAGTTTCTTCAGCATGTCGCGGGTGCGCAGCAGTTGCGGTGACAGGTTGAGCGCGAGATCAAGGTGAAGGCCCTGGGACTGCCATTGACCCTGTTGACGGAAGCCATGATCGATGACCTGCCAGGTGAGCGCTTCGATACGGTTGCTGCGTTCTGCCAGGGCAATGAACTGATTGGGCATGACCATGCCGCGCAGGGGGTGCTGCCAGCGAACGAGAGCTTCCGCGCCGCTGAGCTGGCCGCTGGAGAGGTCTACCTTGGGTTGATAGACGAGGTGGAGCTGTCGCTCGGTCAGGGCGTCATCCAGTTCATCGAGTGTCAGCGGGTTGCGTTGTTTGTCCAGGTCCGCCAACAGAGAGGCCAGGTGAGTGAGATCGAAGGGTTTGCTGAGCTGGCCCAGCATTTCCAGGCCGCTGCGTCTGCCCTTCGTGACCATCGACTGCATGTCATCGCTGTGACAGGCACTCATCAGGATGATGCCCGCCTCGACATTGCGTTCGCGCAGATAGCCGAGCACATCATCGCCGGTGAAGTCGCCCAGTTCGTAGTCCACCAGGATGAGGTCCGTCTCCAGACAGGCGGGATTGCAGGCGATGTCCTGCAGCCCTTCGCTTTGCGTGCAGTCGAAACCATGCGCGGAAAGCAGCCCACTGATGAGTTCACGAAAATCCGGATCGTCGTCAATGATGAGTGCGTGTCGAGTCATGTGAGGCATCCTCAAGCGAATATCGGGAATACGCTCGCGCCGCTGTGCATGAAGTGTCTGCATGAGCAGTGCGCAGGCGAGCAGGTGATCCCAGACTAGCAACACGGTTACATGATTCGCGGATATCGACACATTTGTCAGTTTATTTTTACATTCGAGCTGTCAGGTTGAGAGATCAGAAAGCTGGTAGCGTGAGCCAGCCAGGGTGAGCCAACCAAGAAGAGACGGGGAGGGGCGGGGGTTAGCAAACAAGGAAGAGGCGGGTAGCTGGATGGAGGTCGCCACACACCCGCGCAGCCCCAGGTTCTCCAGAGGCCGCGCGAGCGTGTGTTACCTGAGACTGGTTAAGCCACGCCGCACAGGCGGGGTCAGCGCAGTCGATCGCAGTTGGGCTTCTCGCCGGCGGCGCGGGCCTGCTGATAGGTCGGTAGAGCGGTCTCGAGGCGCTCGTTGAGGGCCGCCATGCGCTGCTCATCACTCGGGTGCGTCGACATCCACACCGGAGGTTGCGCGCCACCGGCAGCGTTCATGTTGGCCCACAGCTTGATGCTGGCGCGCGGGTCGAAGCCGGCTTCGGCCATCAGGTCCAGCCCCAGCAGGTCAGCTTCGGACTCGTGGGAGCGCGAGAACGGCTTGAGCACGCCATATTCCGCGCCCATGCCCAGCAGGCCCATGAGCTGATCGCCACCGGTACCTTCGAGGCCGGCCAGTGCCTGGGTCAGTGACAGCCCGGCGGAGGTCAGCGATTGTGTCGAGACGCGCTCGTTGGCGTGGCGCGCCAGCACGTGGGCGATTTCGTGGCCGATGACCGTGGCCAGCTGGTCCTGATTCTCGGCGACCTCCAGCAGCCCGGTGTTGACGCCGATGTAGCCGCCCGGCAGTGCGAAGGCATTGGCGGACTCATCCTCGAATACCTTGACCTGCCAGCCGCTGATGCCATAGCTGGCGGGCACCTTGGCGGTCACCGCATCCGCCACGCAGCTGACATAGGCATCCTGACGCCCTTCCACCACCGGCAGCTCCTGCTGGTACTTGCTGAAGCTGGCTTCCCCCATCTTCTCCAGTTCCTGGTCCGAGTAGAGGGTCAGCTGGCTGCGGCCCAGCGGAGAGCTGGCACAGGCACTCAGGGTGACGGACGCCGCAAGCGCCGCCAGCGGGAGCAGACGACGCAGGGCACGGGGAGATGAGAGATCGAGCAATCCTGGCATTGGGGCCTCCTGGCTAGATGACGTGACAACCTTCGAGCGCACGGCAGGGCGACACTGAACGTGCAAGAAACGTGCAGACAGCATAACCGGATAGGCGCAGTGGTGCAGTCAGCGAAATGATACGTTGCTGAGATCACAGCATCGTCAGGCCAGACGGCCCCGCCGGGCATGAGATACTGGGCGTGATCTGATGGGCCTGCCACGGCCCGGACCCCATGTATCTGACAGGGAATCACCATGTCGCCAGAGTTTGAACGCCGCCTCTCTCATCTGCTGGACCGACTCGAACCGATGCTGCCGCCGACGGCTGTCGAAGTGGACTGGACACGCGATGTCGCCGCCTTGTGGACCCGCCATCCCCTGGGAGGGCGCCTGACGCCGATCGCGCCGCGTGATGCCCTGACACTCGAGGACCTGCTCGGCATCGCACGCCAGAAGCGTGAGCTGCTGGCCAATACCCGTGCCTTCCTCGCGGGCAAGCCGGCCAACCACGCGCTGCTGTGGGGCGCCCGTGGCACCGGCAAGTCATCGCTGGTCCGCGCACTGCTCAATACCCTGGGCCGCGAGGGGCTGCGTCTGATCCAGATCGATCGTCACGACCTGCCGGCACTGCCGGCGCTGGTCGCCGAGCTGGCCCAGCAGCCGCATCGCTTCATCGTCTATTGCGATGACCTGTCCTTCGAGGGCAGCGATGACGCCTACAAGGCGCTCAAGAGCGTGCTGGATGGCACCCTGACGGGGCCGCCGGAAAACGTGCTGCTGTACGCCACCTCCAACCGTCGTCATCTGCTGCCGGAGCACATGAGCGACAACCAGGCCACCCACATCGTCGATGGCGAGCTGCATCACGGCGATGCGGTGGAGGAGAAGATCTCGCTGTCGGACCGCTTCGGCCTGTGGCTGGCCTTCCATCCCTTCAATCAGGATGCCTATCTGGAGACCTGTCAGCACTGGGTGGAATGGCGTCTCGGCGCGGGCAGCTTCGATGAGGCCGCGCGTGGCGAGGCGCTACGCTACGCCACCCAGCGCGGGGTGCGCAGCGGGCGTGCCGCCTGGCAGTTCGCAAATCTTTGGGCGGGACAGAAGACGCTGGAGGCGTGAGCCCGGTGCTTGACGCCCTTGAGATGATTGCGGCGCTTGAGGTGCTTGAAGCGTCAGTGCTCGCGACATGAAAAAGCCGCCCCTGCAGTCATCTGCAGGGGCGGCTTTTTCATGGGGCACGCCAGCGGATCAGATCCGCTGGCGTGCCATCACGCACGGGCGCAGCTCACGCCATCAACGGCGCTGCTTGCGTTCCTTGCGAGCTTCCTTGGTGCGCGCCAGTGAACGCTCTTTCGCGCGCTCGCGGTCGTCAGTACCCTGAGCGCCATCGAAGGGGTTGTCGCCGGAGCGGAACTCGAAGCGCATCGGCGTGCCCTTGACCTTGAGCACCTTGCGGAAGGTGTTGGTCAGGTAGCGCTTGTAGGCTTCCGGCAGACGGTTGGTCTGGTTGCCGTGCACCACGATCAGCGGCGGATTGGCGCCACCCTGGTGAGCCATGCGCAGCTTGATACGACGGCCGTTGACCATCGGCGGCTGGTGCGCCTGGGTGGCATCCTGCAGCAGAGTGGTCAGACGCTTGGTCGACCAGCGGGCCACGGCGCTTTCGAAGGCGCGGTCGATGGATGGGTAGAGGTCACCCACCGCAGTGCCGTGCAGCGCGGAGATGAAGTGCAGGTCAGCGTAGTCGGCAAAGCCCAGACGACGCTTGATCTCGGAGCGCATCTTCTCCTTGGCTTCGCTTTCCAGGCCATCCCACTTGTTGACCACCAGCACCAGCGCGCGGCCGCTGGTCAGCACGAAGTCCAGCAGGTGCAGGTCCTGCTCGACCAGTCCCTGGCGGGCATCGAGCACCATCACGGCGACGTTGCACTTCTTGATCGCTTCCAGCGTCTTGATGATGGAGAACTTCTCCACCACTTCGCGCACGTTCTTGCGACGACGGATCCCGGCGGTATCGACCAGCAGGTAAGGCTTGCCACGACGTTCGAAGGGAATCTCCACGGCGTCGGTGGTGGTGCCGGCCTGGTCATAGACGACCACGCGCTCCTCGCCCAGCAGGCGATTGACCAGCGTCGACTTGCCGACGTTCGGGCGACCGATGATGCCGATGCGCACGCCGCGATCATCCAGCTCCGGGTGCAGGTCCTCGTCTTCGTCTTCCTCGACTTCGGGGTAGGGCGAGAGCACCTCTTCCAGCAGCGTGGTGACGTTGCGGCCGTGCTCGGCGGCGATGGCGCGCGGGTCACCCAGACCCAGGGTCCAGAAGTCGGACTTGCCGATCTCCTCGTCCATGCCGTCGGTCTTGTTGACCACCAGCCAGGTCTTCTTCTGGTTGACGCGCAGGTGGTTGGCGATGGCCTCATCCGCCATGTTCAGACCGGCGCGCGCATCGACCATGAACAGCACGATGTCGGCTTCGTCGATGGCGGCCAGTGACTGGCCGGCCATCATCAGGTCGATGCCTTCCTCGTCACCGCTGATGCCGCCGGTGTCGATGACAGTGTAGGGCTTGCCGCCAACCTTGCCGGTGCCGTACTTGCGGTCACGGGTCAGGCCGGGGAAATCGGCGACCAGAGCATCACGGGTCTTGGTGAGGCGATTGAATAGCGTCGACTTGCCGACATTCGGGCGGCCGACCAGGGCGATCACGGGGTTCATGGAATCTCACAGCATTCGCAGGGATAGCATCGATGCCGGCCCCGTACGGTCTGCTTCGAACCATGATGGCTGGAAAGCACCTTGTGCAGGCAGGGCGATAGCGATGATATCGGACTTGGGGCACTGGATGACGACGCAGGCGTCGCATGCATCCAGTATGGTCCGCCGACAGGGGGTTAGCACTGTCGGCGGAAAGATCTCGTGGCTGAATCAATGGCTGCGTCGTGCGGCAGGCCTGATCAGCGGGGGCAGCATTCTAGCATTGACAGGGAGTTGCTACCAATGGCGCATCAAGACAACGGCAGCCAGATGGCTGCCGTTGTCTTGATGAGGGCTGAACGAGGGCTGAACGAGGCGCATGTCAGATTGCGAGGCAGGCTGACATGCGCGCTCGATCAGTGGCTTACGGGGCTTCGAGGTCCAGCGCCGTCAGCTCGCCATCGTTGGTGTAGACGTAGATGCGCTTGCCTTCGGTCAGCGGGGTGATGCTGATGCCATCGCCCCCCACGTCATAGCGGCCGGCCATCTCGCCGCTCTGGGCGTCGATCAGGTGCACATAGCCTTCGTAGTCACCGACCACCAGCTTGCCATCGACGAAGGCCGGAGAGGTCAGCCAGCGGCCTTCCAGGTCTTCGGACTTCCACAGCACGTTGCCCGTGTTGGCATCCATTGCCAGCACATGGCTGGCATTGTCGATGCTGAACAGGTAATCGCCGACCACGATGGGCGTCAGATAGCTGGAGGACGGCTTGTCCCACAGCGGCTCGCCGTTGCGGGCGTCCAGCGCGATCAGACGACCGTTGTAGCTGGTGACGAACAGGCGGCCATCCTGCGTCAGCACCGGCTGGCCATCGAGATCGACCAGCTGGTCCACCTCGGTACGCCCGGCCGGCACGGCGACGCGCAGGTCCCACAGTTCCTGACCTGAGCGGTTGTCGAGCGTGACCAGCTTGCCGTTGGCGAAGCCCGCGAAGGTGACCGGCTGGATGACCCGCGGCGCGCCGGTGCCACGCAGCGTCAGGGCCGGAATCGTGGCCGAGTAGGCCCACTGCTCTTCGCCGGTGAAGCGATCAAGCGCGGTCACGGTGCCATCGACGCTCTGCACCACGACCAGCTCGTCGTTGTACTGCGGCGCGGCCAGCACTTCACTGGAGACACGCGTGCTCCATTCGATGCTGCCATCTTCCTGGCTGACGGCACTGACCTTGCCATCGCGCGTACCGACGTAGAGGCGGGAGGCATCGGCATTCAGTGCGCTGGTGATGCCAGCCGGCAACCGTGTCTGCCAGATGTCGTCGCCACTGTCGGCAGCGAGGGCTTCCAGCTCACCGCCTTCGGCACCGACGAACAGCTTGTCGTTGGCGAAGATCGGTGACAGCGGATAGTGGGCACGGCCCAGGCCATTGCCGACCGATTCGCTCCAGACGGAATCCAGCGCGACCTGGCGATCGAAATCGACCAGCTCCTTGGGCGCATATTCCGGTTGGGCACTGCTGGCACAACCGGCCAGCAGACTCACGGCCAGCAGCGAGGCCGGTACGCTCAGACGACGAGTGACGCTCATGAAGAAGACTCCGCAGCCAGATCGGCGAGTTTCAGGTCGAGACCGTAGACCGGCTGACCACTTTCCTGCGACAGGGTGCTGGCCTGCTGATAGGCGGCGATGGCCTCATCACGCTTGTCCTGTGCGG
This sequence comes from Cobetia sp. Ld8, assembly GCF_045066615.1. NCBI lineage: Bacteria > Pseudomonadati > Pseudomonadota > Gammaproteobacteria > Oceanospirillales > Halomonadaceae > Cobetia > Cobetia sp. Ld8. The sequence goes on from NZ_JBISHF010000006.1 coordinate 99,396, forward strand.
CCAGGGCATCGCCACGCACCGCAGCCGCCTGCGCTGCCAGCGGCGCCGGGGGGCTCTTGAGCAGGGCGAGTGCCGCGTCGTTGTCGCCGCGCTCGACATTGATGCGCGCCAGACGCAGGCTGGCCAGCCCCTGCAGGTAGCTGTCATCGCTGTTGTCGATCACGCTCTGCAGCGCCGTGGCGGCTGCATCGAGATCGTTGGCCTTGACCGACATGCTGGCATCCAGCAGGTGCGCCATCTGGGTGTAGAGGCTGTCGCCGTGCTCGCTTTCCAGTTCGCCGATCAGCGTACGCGCCTGCTTGACGCCGGCGTCTTCCAGCTTGGGCTGGCTGACGAGGCTGATCAGTTGCTGGTAACGCACGGAGGCCGCTTCGGACTGGCTGGCGTCGTAGTTCTGCCAGGCCTTGAAGGCAAAGACACCGGCGCCGGCCAGTACGACACCGGCAATCAGTGACTTGCCGTTCTCGCTCCACCAACGCTTGATGGCTTCAAGCTGTTCTTCTTCGCTTCTGAGCTCTTCCGCCACGGGCGGTCTCCTTGACCTGGCCGGCATGCCGGCACTTGCATTCGTGAGGCGGAGAGCTGGCTCTCCACCCGATATTCATTGGCAGTCTCAGGCGCCGAAGACGCTGTCGAGACGTTCGCCCAGCGCACGCTGGTTCAGCGTTTCCTGGTCGCGTTCCTCGCGCAGGAACTTGAGCGCCACCGTGCCTTCGATGACTTCATTCTCACCGAGAATCAGCGCGATGCGAGCACCGCTCTTGTCGGCCTTCTTCATCTGGCTCTTGAAGCTGCCGCCACCGCAATGCAGCACCAGACGCAGATTGGGCAGGGCGGTACGCAGCTCTTCGGCCAGACGCATGGCTTCGCCTTCGGCCTGCTCGCCCATCGACATCAGATAGACATCGACGGTCTCGCGGACGTCCTGCGGTACCAGTTCCAGCGTCTCGAGCAACAGGATGAGGCGCTCGACGCCCATCGCGAAGCCGACCGCCGGTACCGGCTTGCCGCCCAGCTGTTCGAACAGGCTGTCGTAGCGGCCGCCGGCACAAACGGTGCCCTGGCTGCCCAGCGCGGTGGTGGTCCATTCGAACACACTGCGCGAGTAGTAATCGAGGCCACGCACCAGGCGCGGGTTGATGACGTACTCGATGCCGGCGGCGTCGAGACGTGCCTTGAGGCCCTCGAAGTGCACGCGGGACTCTTCATCCAGATGATCCCCCAGGCGCGGCGCGGCGTCGACGACGGCGGCCATGTCCGGGTTCTTGGTGTCGAGGATGCGCAGCGGGTTGCTGTGCAGACGACGCTTGGAGTCTTCGTCGAGGACATCCAGGTGCTGTTCGAAGTATTCGACCAGCAGGTCACGATAGGCGGCACGCGCCTCGAGGCTACCCAGCGAGTTGAGCTCGAGCGTGACGTGCTCCAGCAGGCCCAGCTGGCGCCACAGACGCGCGGAGATCAGGATCATCTCGGCATCGATGTCAGGACCTTCCATGCCGTAGGCTTCGACGCCCACCTGATGGAACTGACGATAACGGCCCTTCTGCGGGCGCTCGTGGCGGAACATCGGGCCGGTGTACCACAGACGTTGGATCTGGTTGTGGACCAGGCCATTCTCCATCGCCATGCGCACGCAGCTGGCGGTGCCTTCCGGACGCAGGGTCAGGCTGTCGCCGTTACGGTCGTCGAAGGTGTACATCTCCTTCTCGACGATGTCGGTGACTTCGCCGATGGAGCGCTTGAACAGCGCGGTCTGCTCGACGATGGGGGTGCGGATCTCGCGATAGCCGTACTGGCCCATCAGCGCTTCCACCTGGTGCTCGAAGTATTGCCATACCGGTGACTGGTCCGGCAGCAGGTCGTTCATGCCACGAATGGCCTGGATCTTGGTACTCAACGTTCTCTCCTGAATCCTTGCGCGTCTCCCCACGGCGCTCGCATGACGTCATGCAGGCGGGTGGGGAGACGAAGGCGCGTCAATCATGACGCGCAAGCCAGCCGAGACAAGCTCAGCTCTGGCGGATGATAGTGTCGGCCTCACGGGCCTCTTTTTCCGCGACCTTGTCACGGATGAGTCGCTCAAGATCGTCAACCAGGGTGTCATTGGTCAACTTGCTGGCCGGCTTGCCGTCCAGGTAGACCAGGTTGGCGGGGCTGCCGCCGGTCAGACCGACATCGGTCTCCTTGGCTTCGCCGGGGCCATTGACGACACAGCCGATGACCGAGACGTTCAGCGGCGTCATCACGTCTTCAAGACGAGTCTCCAGCTCATTCATGGTCTTGATGACGTCGAAATTCTGACGCGAGCAGCTGGGACAGGCAATGAAGTTGATGCCCTTGGCGCGCAGCTTGAGGCTCTTGAGCATGTCGAAGCCGACCTTGATCTCCTCGACCGGGTCCGCTGCCAGCGACACGCGGATGGTGTCACCGATGCCATCCATCAGCAGCATGCCCAGGCCGATGGAAGACTTGACGGTGCCCGAGCGCAGGCCGCCCGCTTCGGTGATGCCCAGGTGCAGCGGCTGTTCGATGCGCGCTGCCAGGTCACGATAGGCGGCGACGGCCATGAACACGTCGCTGGCCTTGACGCTGACCTTGAAGTCCTGGAAATCGAGGCGATCCAGATGGTCGATGTGACGCATGGCAGATTCGACCAGCGCCGCCGGCGTCGGTTCGCCGTATTTCTTCTGCAGGTCCTTTTCCAGCGAGCCTGCGTTGACGCCGATGCGTATCGGGATGCCGTTGTCGCGGGCGGCGCTGACCACGGCACGCACGCGGTCTTCACGACCGATGTTGCCCGGGTTGATGCGCAGGCAGTCGACGCCAAGTTCCGCCACACGCAGGGCGATCTTGTAATCGAAGTGGATGTCGGCGACCAGCGGAATGTTGCTCTGCTGCTTGATGCGACCGAAGGCTTCGGCGGCATCCATGTCCGGCACGCTGACACGCACGATATCGGCACCGGCATCCTCGAGGCGCTTGATCTGCGCGACGGTGGCGGCGACATCGTTGGTGTCGGTGTTGGTCATGCTCTGCACGGAAATCGGTGCATCGCCGCCGACGGCCACATTGCCGACATGAATCTTGCGCGAGACGCGGCGCTTGATGGGGGAGTGACTATGCATGGGATTCCGGATCATTCACCGAGGGTAAGTTTGGCGACACTGCCGCGCGTGACGCGCGTGAGGTCGACCGCTTCATTCATGTAACGCAATTCGACGCCAGAGGCATTGCCGATGGTCAGCGTGAAGGGCGGCTTGCCTTCCAGCGTCGTGCTGGTGCCGGCCTCGTTGTTGCCGCGCAGCAGGCGCTTGCCATCGGCATCACGAATGTCGGTCCAGGAATTGATGTTGAACGTCAATTCGAGCTTGCGCGGGTCTGCCGCCGGCGCAGCTTCTTCTGCTGCGCTCTCTTGTGTGGTGTCGGCACTGGCATCGGCGACAGCACTCACGTCAGTGGCAGCGGCGCTATCCGTGGCAGCGCCAGACGCTGACGTGCCAGCCTCTGCAGCGCCCGGCGCGGCCGCGGTCGCGCCTGTATCGAGCGCGTCAGCACTCTGCGCTGTCGCCTCGGGCGAGGTTGCTGCCTCGATGGCAGACGCATCACCGGTGGCGGTAGCAGTGGAGGACGGCGCCGCTTCGCTGGCAGAGGACTGCGACAGCGAAAGCTCGATGGAGCCATCGGCGTTCACGACCGGGGCGGCGTTGTCCGCATCGCTGCCACCTTCGAGGGCGGAGGTTTCCGCCGGCGAGGTGCGGCCATAGTCGCCACTCTGCCACCACACGTAGCTGAGACCGATCAGACCGGCGATGACCAGCAGGCTGACGAGGCGGAACAGGTACTTGCCCATCTTGCCCGGTGGGCGCACCGACGGCGTGGAACTGGGGGTGTAGCGCTCGGCTTCGGTGGTGCCGAACTGGGCATTGTACTGCCCGACGATCGCCTTCTCGTCCATGCCCAGCAGGCGGGCATAGGCACGCAGATAGCCGCGGCGATACGCGGCGATGGGAATCTGGTCGTAGTGGTCGCGTTCCAGGTCATCGACCAGGCTGGGGCGCAGGTTGAGCTGTGTCGCCACCTCATCACGCGACAACCCCTGATGCTCGCGCTCCAGCTTGAGGCGCGTGCCAGGCAGTGCATCACTGGCGTGCTGATCAGGGGCGGGTTGATGTTCGCTCATGGCGCATCCTTGTAAGGAAAAACTGTCTACCGAACGCACATCCGGGCGCTCTTCCGGTACTGCGGGAAACTGCTCCTGACACTGATGCTGGAGCATGCTGACTGATGCTGTCGCGCGATTGGCCGGGTGCTGCGCGACTCGTTGATCATCATGCGAGTGAGCAGCGTGAAAAGCGATGACCTCCCATGCCAATCGACGCGCACGAACACACGTTCGTCCGCGTCGGCACTATACCAAGCCCGCGCCGAGATTTTCACCGGCAATTCGGTCTTCTCGGTCCTGCTTGCAGCGACCCCGCCCATGAGGTGGCGCCATCAGCGGCGTCGTTGCGCCTCGCTCAGGGAGTGCGAATCACCGCGCGACCGGATTCCCGTGTCATGACCTGCTCCAGCTGACGGCTGTAGAGATCTGCCAGACGGCTGTCGCCGCGAGCCGTGGCCACATCGACGGCCAGGGCGAGACTGTCGCTATCGGTGCCTGCCAGACGGAAGTAGCGGTTCAGCGCCGACTGGGCGGCGTCATTGTCGCCGGCGTCATGTGACATGCGTGCCACCGCCAACCAGGCCTCTGACTCACGCGGATTGATCTTGACGGCGCGCTCGAAACTCTTCGCGGCCTCGCTGGTCTTGCCCAGCTGCAACTGACAGCGGCCCAGATTGGTATAGAGCTGGCCACGATTGTCGTAGGTCAGGTCTTCCGCCGCGATCTCGAGCTGCCGACAGGCCTCGACGTATTCACCGCGAGAGTAGAGAAAGGCCGCGTAGTTGTTGCGCGCACGGGTAAAGGACGGATCGCTGGAAATGGCCTGATTGAAATAGTCATCGGCGAGCACGTTCTCACCCTGGCGCTGATAGATCATCGCCAGCCCGGCCTTGGCCTCGGCATTGCTGCTCTGCAGCTTGAGTGCCTTCTGGAAGGCGCTGTCGGCGCGTTGCAGCTGATTACGACCCAGATAGGCCTCTCCGAGTTCCACGTAGGCGTTCGAGGCCTTGTTGTCATCCGGTGGGGCGTAGGGGTCGTTGGTTTCCACGCGTGTCGCGCAGCCTGCGAGGGTCAGGCCGGCAAATCCGAGGCACAGCAGCAGGGCTCTGGTGCGGCGAGTGATGCCGCGAGCAGCGGTGCGGGTGTGGGAATCATGCTGGCAGGGGCCCTGTGCGACAGAGTGATGGGCGACAGGGTCATGCTCATTGGTGCGATGACGGGGCAGACGACTCGGCATGCAATCCTCGCGTGAATGAAGGCTCATGATGTGCCTGCGGGCGAGGGTCGCGGCAGGCAACAAAAGCGCCCCCATCAAAGCGCCGCACCTGCCACAAGTCAAGGTGGCAGGGCGGCGCATGGCTATGGCGATAGCGTCAGGTCAGGGCTGGCAGCCGCTCAGTCGGCGTCGAGCTGGATGGCGTTGATGTAACGCTCGGCGCGACGGGTGCGGTCCTTGACCTGACCGACCAGCTGGCCACAGGCGGCGTCGATGTCATCGCCACGGGTCGCGCGCACCGGTGCGGTGTAGCCCAGCTCATAGAGACGCTGCTGGAAGCGCATCACCTGGTTGCGTGACGGCTTCTCGTAACCGGAATGCGGGAACGGGTTGAACGGGATCAGGTTGATCTTGCACGGCAGCTCGTCGAGCAGCGCGGCCAGTTCCTCGGCGTGCTGGATCTGGTCGTTGACGTCCTTGATCAGGGTGTACTCGATGGTGACGATACGTGCGTCGTCACACTTGGCCAGGTAGCGATGGCAGGAGTCGAGCAGCGCGCGGATGTTCCACTTGCGGTTGATCGGCACCAGCACGTTGCGCAGTTCATCGTTGGCTGCGTGCAGCGAGATCGCCAGGCTGACGTCCATCTCGTCGCCGAGCTGGTCCAGCTTGGGCACCACACCGGAGGTGGAGAGGGTGACGCGACGCTTGGACAGGCCATAGGCGTTGTCGTCAAGCATCAGCTTCATCGCCGGCACGACGTTGTCGTAGTTCATCAGCGGCTCGCCCATGCCCATCATCACCACGTTGGTGACCGGACGCTTGCGAGTGTCCTTGCGGTCTTCGGCGCCACGGGTGGCGACCCACACCTGGCCGATGATCTCGGCGGCGGTCAGGTCACGCTCGAAGCCCTGCTTGCCGGTGGAGCAGAAGCTGCAGTCCAGCGAGCAGCCGACCTGGGAAGACACGCACAGGGTGCGACGGTTGCCGTTCTCGGACGGGATCAGCACGGTCTCGACATAGCTGCCATCGCTGACTTCCAGCACCCACTTGCGGGTGCCGTCCTTGGACTCGCCTTCATAGACGATGCCCGGTGCACGGATCTCGGCGACCTGCTTGAGGCGTTCGCGCAGCGGCTTGGCGAGGTTGGTCATCTCGTCGAAGCTGTCGACGCCTTCCTGGTGAATCCATTTCATCACCTGGGTGGCGCGGAATTTCTTCTCGCCGATGCTCTCGAAGAAGGCTTCCATCGCCGGGCGCGGCAGGCCCAGCAGGTTGGTGAGCTTGACGGCGGCAGGGGCCGCGGCATCGGTGGCAGTTGCAGTGGTATCAGTCATGGTATGGGCCGGTCGTGTCAGGGATGGGCAGGCGTCACACAAAGGATAGACGTCTGCAGGGCGACGCTGTCAGCGGAGGTGGCGATGGCTCGCAGACCTCAAGAGGCTCTCATCATCAGCGCAGTGCGCGTGGGCGTCACATGGCGTGGGGAGAGGGCGCTGCAGCGGCTTTCAGAAAAGCGTATCGGACCTGCTCAAGCGTCGAATCTGCTTCAGGGGGTGCATGCTGTCGCGCGACGCTTCAGCACGTCCGATACCACGACGGCCCCGCCTCGCAGGCAGGGCCGTCGTGTCATGCACGGCTGGAAGACGCGTGCCCCGAAGGGCCGGGCTTCTCAGTCGTACAAGGCGAAATCAACCGCGCGGGCAGATTTCGTTGTCGCCGAAGAAGTAGGCGATTTCGCGAGCTGCAGATTCCGGCGCGTCAGAACCGTGAACGGCGTTGGCGTCGATGGAAGTGGCGAAGTCTGCACGGATGGTGCCGGCTTCTGCTTCCTTCGGGTTGGTAGCGCCCATCAGGTCGCGGTTCTTGGTGATGGCGTCTTCGCCTTCCAGCACCTGGATCATGACCGGGCCGGAAGTCATGAAGCCGACCAGCTCACCGAAGAAGCCACGTTCGCTGTGCTCAGCGTAGAAGCCTTCGGCCTGTTCCTTGGACAGGTGAACCATCTTGGAAGCGACGATCTGCAGACCGGCCTTCTCGAAGCGGGAGTAGATTTCGCCGATCACGTTCTTGGCAACGGCATCCGGCTTGATGATGGACAGAGTACGCTGAGTCATGGTGAATCTCCTGAGACAAGCTTTGAAGAGCCGCACGGCAGATGCCGAACGGCGGAAAACGGGCTCTGTCGGCATGCGCGCGACAAAAGTGGGCGGCATTATAGCGGCAAGTGCCACCGGCTGCATCCATCATGCCTGAGTCGCATGACGCGCAGATGGCAAGCGCCTCGTCGGCATGGGCTGGCGAGGCGCTGAGGGTCGGCTCGGACGTTGAGTCTGGCCTGGACGCTGAAGCTCTATTTACAAGCTGAAGCCAGTCTCAGACGCTGAAGCCTGGTCTAGACGCTGAAGCCTGGTCTACACGCTGAAGCTCTCGCCACAACCACACTCGTCCTTGACGTTGGGGTTGTTGAAGCGGAAGTAGCGGTTCAGGCCGTCCTTGACGTAGTCCACTTCGGAGCCGTCGAGCACGGTGAGGGCTTCGGTGTCGACATAGACGGTAGCGCCGTGATCGACGAAGACGGCGTCTTCCTCGTTGACCTCGTCAGCGAAGTCGAGCACGTAGCTGTAGCCGGAGCAGCCGCTGGGCTTGACCGAGACACGCAGGCCAAGGCCGTGGCCGCGCTCGGCCAGCACGACGCGGATCTGGTCGGCGGCGGAGGAGGAAATCGACAGATGTGCCATGAGCAGTCTCCCGGGTCAGGCGCGCAGCGACGTCAGGGCATGCCTGAGTTCGCCGAGCGCGGATTCGATGTCGGCAGCGGTGGTGAAACGACCGAAGCTGAAGCGCAGTGATGCCAGCGCCAGCGGACGGGGCACCCCGATGCCGGTGAGGACGAACGACGGTTCGACACTGGCGGAATTGCAGGCCGAGCCGGTGGAAATCGCGATGCCGCGCAGCGCCATCAGCATCGCCTCGCCATCCACGCCCTCGAAGGCGAGATTGACGATGTTGGGCGCGCTGACCTCTATATCGGTATTGAAGTGCACGCCTTCAAGGCCGGCAAGCCCGGCGACGAACTGATCACGCAGCGCGACGAGGTGCTGGTGATCGGCGTCGAACTGGTCGGCGCTCAGGCGGTAGGCCTCGCCCATGCCGACGATCTGATGGGTCGGCAGGGTGCCGGAACGCATGCCGCGCTCATGGCCACCGCCGTGGATCAGGGCATCGACCTTGATCTGCGGCTGGCGACGCACGTACAGCGCGCCGATGCCCTTGGGGCCGTAGGCCTTGTGGGCGGACAGTGACAGCATGTCGATGGGCTGACGGCTGACATCGATCTGCACCTTGCCGGGCGCCTGGGCGGCATCGACATGGAAGGCCGCGCCATGCGAGTGGGCGATGTCGCCCAGCGCATCCAGGTCATTCAGGCTGCCCAGCTCGTTGTTCACCGCCATCAGCGATACCAGGATGGTGTCGCTGCGCAGGGCGTCGCGCAGGCTGTCCGGGCTGATGCGGCCGTCAGGCTGCGGCGCGATGCGCGTGACCTCGAAGCCTTCCGCTTCCAGCGCACTGGCGGTATCCAGAATCGCCTTGTGCTCGATGGTCGAGGTGATCAGATGGCGGCCACGCGCGGCATTGGCGCGCATGTAGCCGGTCAGCGCCAGGTTGTCGGCTTCGGTGGCACCGCTGGTCCAGACGATCTCGCGCGGGTCGGCACCGATCAGTTCGGCGACCTGACGACGTGCGCCCTCGACGGCCTGCTCGGCCAGCCAGCCCGGCATGTGACTGCGCGAGGCCGGATTGGCGAAGGTGCCGTCCTGCGTCAGGTGACGCATCATCAGCTCGGCGACGCGTGGGTCGACGGGCGTGGTGGCGGCATAGTCAAGGTAGATCGGCTGGGACATGGTGACTTCCTGAAGACACGACAGACAGTGATGACGGTGAACGTGATGAAGGCGATCTCGAAGGCGATGGGGCGCGGCGAGCATCGCCTCGGCTGGCCGTGCTCAGCCTGGCTGGCAAACGCCGCTCAGCTGCCGTGCATGACGGTGATCGGTGTCGGCTCGCACGCCTTGCGCTGACGACTGGCGATCTGGCGAATCTCTTCGCGCGCGACCAGGTCGGCCAGGCTGATGCCGTCGAGAAAGCCGTGGATCTCGTCGGACAGATCACACCACAGATGGTGCGTCAGGCAGGTGTCACCGGCCTGACAGTCCGACATTCCCTGACAGCGTGTGGCATCGACTGACTCGTTGACGGCGTCGATGATGCACGCCACCGAGGTGGTCTCGAGTTCGGTATCCAGCAGATAACCGCCACCGGGGCCACGCACGCTCTTGACCAGACCTGCACGCCGCAGACGCGCAAACAGTTGCTCCAGATACGACAGCGAGATGCCCTGGCGTACGGAAATATCGGCCAGACAGGTCGGGCCGCAACTGGCATGCAGGGCCAGATCGAGCATCGCGGTGACGGCGTAGCGTCCCTTGGTGGTCAGGCGCATGACAGAGTCCGTGAGCAGATGGAGCCTGCGACGTTGAGGACGAGGCCGGGCGTAGTCGCCGCCTCTGGCGAGACGGCGTATCAATGCGCCCCATTATGGTGGGGTGGTCTGGCGGGGTCAATCCCGACTGAATTGGTCAACTTTAGCCATGCTGACGTTCGGCGGGCTCCTGCGTATCGCTTGCCTGCTCGGTCGGCGGCTGCTCAGTCGGGGCAGTGCCCTGCGATGCGCTGGACGCAGCGGCGCCGGCCTTGGGCGAGGTGCTGCCCTGGGCCGCGGCCACGTCAGCGACGGTGGTCTCGCCACCGCAGGGCCCCAGCTCATCGATCAGCTGGGCGAAGTCAGCGTCGTCGAGCTCCGGCAGGCGCCCGGCGCGATAGCTGGCATCCAGCTTGCGCAGCGTGCCGCACATCTGTTCGATGCGCTTGTCCACGGCATGCATGTGATCGAGCATCGCGTGCATGGAGCGCGCGACCGGGTCGGGCATGTCCTGGCCCATGCCGTAGGCATCGAAGCCGAACTTCTCCTTCATGGCCTCGCGGCTTTCCGGGTCGACTGACGGCTCCTCCGCCACATCCGGCTCGGCACGTTTGACGATCTTGCCGGGAATGCCGACGACGGTGGCGCCGGCAGGCACTTCACGCGTGACCACGGCATTGGAGCCGACCTTGGCACCGGCACCGACGGTGAACGGGCCGAGAATCTTGGCGCCGGCACCGACGATGACACCGTCGCCGAGGGTCGGGTGGCGCTTGCCGGCGTTCCAAGTGGTGCCGCCGAGGGTGACGCCATGATAGAGGGTTACGTCATCGCCGATCAGGGCGGTCTCGCCGATCACGACGCCCATGCCGTGGTCGATGAAGAAGCGCCGACCGATGGTGGCACCCGGGTGGATCTCGATGCCGGTCAGCCAGCGCATCAGGGTCGAGCCGGTGCGCGCCAGCCATTTGGCGTTGTGACGCCATAGCCAGTGATTGATGCGATGGGCCACCAGTGCATGCAGGCCCGGATAGTTGGTCAGGACTTCAAAGAAGTTGCGCGCCGCCGGGTCACGGGCAAACACGCTATCGATGTCTTCACGCAGTCGAGTGAACATGGCGTGTCCTCAGGAAGTGCGGTTGGCCGTGTCGGCTTGTGCCAGGCGAACCTGCTTGTCCACCGCGGAAAGAATGCCGCGCAGAATGTTGATTTCCATGCTGTCCGGACGCGCGCGGAGATAGAGGCGACGCAGGCGTGCCATCAGCTGGCGCGGCTGTTCCGGATCGAGGAAGTCGACGCTGATCAGTGTCTTCTCGAGATGCTCGAACAGGCGCTCGAGGTCGGCATGGCTGGCCAGCGGGCTGTCCCAGTCGATGCCGAACGGTTGGTCATCCTCGGCCCGCGGCGTCTCGCCGGCGGCTTCCTGGTCGGCCAGCCACGCCTGACGGCACTCATAGGCCAGCACCTGCACCGCCGCGGCCAGATTCAGCGAGCTGAAATCCGGATTGGTCGGGATGTGGACGTGGCGGTGGCAGCGCTGCAGCTCTTCATTGGAGAGCCCGGAATCCTCGCGGCCGAAGACGATAGCCACGCGGGCATCCGGCAGGCGGGCTTCATCGGCCAGGGTGGCACCGAAGGCGCGCGGCGTGATCATCGGCCACGGCAGGTTGCGCGAACGTGCGCTGCAGCCGACCACCAGACTGCAATCCGCCACGGCCTCTTCCAGCGTCTCGTGCACCGAGGCGCTGGCGACGAGTGCATCGGCACCCGAGGCGCGTGAGGCGGATTCCTGGCATTGCACCTGACATCGCGGCGCGACCAGTGCGAGATCGGCCAGGCCCATATTGAGCATGGCGCGGGCTGCACCACCAATGTTGCCGGGATGGCTAGTGCCAATCAGGACAATGCGCAGACGTTCAAGCATGAGGACTTCCAGGATAGCAATTGAAGGGCGGGTCGGCCGACGCGGCTGGCGCAGTGTGTGATCCACATACGCATACGCAGACTCAGCGATAAATCGCGCGTCAGGACCCGATATCCTAGCATGAAGCCGCGTCAGGGAGCAGTTTCCCGCCGGTGTTGAGGGCAAGAGCGGCGCGAGGGAGGCGCGCGCGGGCAGGGCGCAGGATGGCGACGCGCAGGCAGAGGGTGGTCGCAGGCAATGGCAGCTCGAGCCGAGCTCTGATAGACTACGCCGTCCCGTCATGTCGCAACATGTGTTCGCCCTCGCTGGCGCCGCGTGCTGTGGCGGCTGGCAGCCTGCATACATTGCACTATGCAGCGCGCCCCGCGCCGTATCAGGATTCCTGTACGGGCTACATGACCGCCTGATCTGATTGCACCCAGTTTCGCTCGATCCGTGTTGCGCCGCGTTGATGTCTCACGCGCCGTGGCACCCGTTCTTTAACAGCTCCCGACTCGTCAAGGCCTTGATCATGCATCCGATGGTCCAATTTGCGCTGCGTGCTGCACGCGGTGCCGCAGAGCAGTTCGTCCGTGCTCGTGAACGTATCGAAGTCGCCCGTGGCGACAACGATCTCGACACCTTCATTGCAGACACTGCACGTCGCGCCGAAGCGCACATCGTGCGTCAGCTGGAGCGCGGTTATCCGCAACACGGTCTCTCCGGCCGTTATACCGACCATCGCGATGGTGAAGGTCAGGGCTCTGACTACCACTGGCGCATCGAGCCGGTGCACGGTTACTCCAACCTGGCATCCGCGGCCTCCGGCTTCGCGCTGTCCGTGGTCTGCCTGTTCAAGGGCCGTGCCGAGCACGCCGTGGTCATCGCACCGTTCACTGACGAAGAGTACATCGTCAGCCGCGGTCGTGGTGCCCAGCACTCCGGTCACCGTATCCGCGTGACCAACGCCACCTCCATCGAAGGTGCGCGTCTGGCGATGGGGCTGCCGGAAAGCTGGCAGCGTCCGCGTCACCTGCCGACCTACCTCTCCATCGTTCAGCAGGTCGGCCCGCAGGTCGAGATGCTGCGCACCAGCGGCTGCGCGCTGCTGGACGTGCTCGAGCTGGCCTCCGGCCGCGTCGATGCCGTCTATGTGCTGGGTCTGGATGCCGGTGACAGCGAGATCGTCAGCCTGTTCCTGAAGGAATGTGGCGCGCTGGCAGGCAGTGCCGACGGCACGCCGGTCGTGGTTGCCGAAGGCACCCTGATGGCCGCTGGCGCACGTCTGTACAAGGCGCTGGCGCAGACCATGCAGCCGCACCTGTAAGGCTCTGCAAGACGACGTGACCTGACAGCCCTCGGGGCCGTCTGGAGAACGAAAAAAACCCCACCTCGCATGAGGTGGGGTTTTTTTGTGCCTGGCGATCCGTGCCGGGCTTAACGAGCGGAGGCGCTTACGGCGCGCCGTCCTCGAACTGCTCCTTGGGCGGGGGGATCAGATCCACACGCTTCAGGCCGACCACCAGCAACAGCGCCGCTGCCACGTAGATGGACGAGAAGGTCCCCGCGACCACACCGATGATCAGCGCGATGGCGAAGTTGTGGATCATGTCACCGCCGAGGAAGTACAGCGCCAGCAATACCAGCAAGGTGGTGCCGGAGGTGGACAGCGTACGTGACAGCGTCGCGTTGATGGCGTCATTGAAGATCGACGGCATGTGATCGGTACGCGATTTGCGGATGTTCTCGCGAATGCGGTCGTAGACGATGATGGTGTCGTTCAATGAGTAGCCGATCACGGCCAGCACCGCGGCCAGTACCGTCAGGTCGAAGTCGAGTCCGAACAGGGCGAAGATGCCCAGCAGGATGATGACGTCGTGACCCAGCGAGATGAGTGCGCCGAGGGCGAACTTGTACTGGAAGCGGAAGGCCACGTAGACCATCACCACAGCCAGGGCGAGCAGCATGCCGAGACCGGACTGGTCACGCAGCTGATCACCGACCTGGGCGCCGACGAACTCGGCGCGGATCAGGTTGACGCTGTCACCGGTGGCCTGCAGATGCGCCACGATGTCATTGCCGATGCCGGCTTCGAAGCTCTGCTGCAGACGCACCAGAATCTCGTTGCTGGCACCGAAGGTCTGGACCGAGACGTCCTTGTAGCCGGCGGCTTCGAGTGTCTGGCGCACGCTGTCCAGTGCCGGTGCCGCCTGGTATTTCACTTCCACCAGGGTGCCGCCGGTAAAGTCGAGGCCCAGGTTCAGGCCATGAATCACAAGGGCGCCAATGGCCACGATCGTCAGCACGATGGAGACGATGAAGGCCGCGCGCCGCTTGCTCATGAAGTCAAACTGTCGCATCACGATGGCCCCTCAGATCCAGAGTTTCTTGAGTGTCTTGCCGCCAATGGCAAGATTGATGATGCCGCGCGAGACCATGATCGCCGTGAACATCGACGTCAGGATGCCGATGGACAGCGTCACCGCGAAGCCCTTGACCGGGCCACTGCCGATGGAGAACAGGATCACCGCGACCAGCAGGGTGGTGATGTTGGCATCGACGATGGAGGTGAAGGCGCGCTCGAAGCCGGTATGCACGGCTTGATGCAGCGGCATCTTGGAGCGCATTTCCTCGCGGATACGCTCGAAGATCAGCACGTTGGCATCCACCGCCATGCCCAGCGTCAGCACGATACCGGCGATACCCGGCAGGGTCAGGGTGGCACCCAGCATCGACATCGCGGCAATCAGGATCGCCAGGTTGGCGGTCAGGGCCACGTTGGCGACGACACCGAAGGCCTTGTAGCGCGCCAGCATGAACAGCACGACCAGCAGCAGGCCCAGCTCGACGGACAGGATGCCGCGCGAGATGTTCTCGGCACCGAGGCTCGGGCCGATGGTGCGTTCCTGCACGAAGTAGATCGGTGCGGCCAGTGAGCCGGAACGCAGCAGCAGCGACAGCTCCTTGGCTTCCGTCGGCGAGTCGAGGCCGGTGATGCGGAAGCTGTTGCCCAGTGCACTCTGGATCGTCGCCAGGCTGATCAGCCCCTTCTCGGTGTACGGGATGCGCTTCTCGACCTTCTCGCCGTCTTCCATCACGGTGCGCGTGCGGGTCTTGTGCTCGATGAACAGCACCGCCATGTTGCGGCCGATCGCGGCACGCGTGACGCGGTTCATGATCGAGCCACCGGTACCGTCCAGGTTGATGTTGACCTGCGGACGGCCGCTTTCATCGAAGCTGGTGCTGGCGCTGGAGACGCTGTCACCGCTGATGATCACGTCCTTCATGATGTTGGCGGTGCGGCTCGGCTGGTTGCGGAACGCGAAGCTCTCCATCTCGCTGGCCGGCGTGTCGCTGGCCGCTTCCAGACGGAATTCGAGGTTGGCGGTGGCACCCAGCACGCGCTTGGCGGCGGCCGTGTCCTGCACGCCCGGCAGCTCGACCACGATGCGGTTCGGGCCCTGGCGCTGAACCAGCGGCTCGGACACGCCCAGCTCGTTGACGCGATTGCGGATCGTGGTCAGGTTCTGGTTGACCGCGTAATCCTGAATCTCCTTGACGGCGGCGGCGGTCAGGGTGAGGTCCAGTACGGCCCCACGCTCGACATCGCGCTCGTCGTATTCGAAGTTCTGGAAGTCGCGCGAGATCAGTGAGCGCGCCTTCGAACGGTCTTCCTCATCGGAGAACGTCAGGCTCAGGGTGCCGTCGTCGACTTCGCTGCCGCGGTAGCGGATACGCTCCTCGCGCAGGGTTTCCTTGATGGCGCTGGCGTTGACTTCCAGGCGCTGCTTGACCGCGGCGTCCATGTCGACTTCCAGCTGGAAGTGGACACCGCCACGCAGGTCAAGGCCCAGCTTCATCGGTGAGGCACCGAGGCTGGCCAGCCACGACGGCGTGGCGTCGGCCAGGTTCAGCGCGACGATGGCGTCATCGCCGAGCGTCTCGCTGATCAGTTCCTTGGCGCGCAGCTGCTGGTCGTTGCTGGTAAGGCGAATCAGGCCGGTGGAACCGTTGAGTTCCCCGGATTTGGGCGTGATGCCGGCGTTTTCGAGGGCACTGGTGGCGCGATCGAGGTCTTGCTGGTCGATGGCCTCGGCGCCGCTGGCGGCACTGATCTGCACAGCCGGGTCTTCGGGGTAGAGATTCGGCAATGCGTAGATCACGCCGACGGCAAGTACCAGGCAGATCACCAGGTACTTCCAAAGCGGATAGCGGTTGAGCATGGCAGCCCTGTCCTTGGTGGAGCGGGAGAGAAAAGCATGCTGCCGGCACAGGGGCCGGCAGCAGGAGGGATCAGATGGACTTGATGGTGCCCTTCGGCAGGACTGCAGCCACGGCAGATTTCTGCACGTTGACTTCGTTGCCTTCGTTCAGCTCCATGGTGATGAACTGCTCGCTGACCTTGGTGATGCGGCCAACCAGGCCACCACCGATGACGACTTCGTCACCCTTGGCCAGATTGCCGATCAGGTTCTTGTGTTCCTTGGCGCGCTTGGACTGCGGACGCCAGAGCAGGAAATAGAAAATGACCACGAAGCCGACCAGCATGACGATCTGGCCGATGGCGCCGCCGCCGGCGACAGCCGCTTCGGCTTCCGCGTGTGCGGCAGGAATCAGGAATTCCAGCATGTGTATCTCCAGAGGTTACGAGTGAACTGTTGTTATGCAATGAGCGTGATTCAGGCTCTTCTTCACGTCTGGCTCGAGTCGAATATCAAGACGACCGGAGGATTTGGCCCCCGGTCGTCATTCGCCTCGATCAGTCGGCCAGCGGCGGCACCGGCAGGCCGCGCGCGGCATAGAACTGTTCCACGAAGTCCTGCAATGTACCCGCTTCAATTGCACCGCGCAAACCAGCCATCACGGTCTGGTAGTAGCGCAGATTGTGGATGGTGTTGAGCATCGAGCCGAGCATTTCTCCACAGCGATCAAGGTGATGCAGATAGCCGCGCGAGAAATTGGTGCAGGTGTAGCAATCGCAGTCCGGGTCCAGCGGTGAGGTGTCACGCTTGTGGACGGCGTTGCGGATCTTGACGGTGCCCGTCGGCGTGAACAGGTGGCCGTTGCGCGCGTTGCGGGTCGGCATCACGCAATCGAACATGTCGACGCCACGCCGCACGCCCTCGACGAGGTCTTCCGGCTTGCCGACGCCCATCAGATAGCGCGGCTTGTCGTCCGGCATCCACTCGGGGAGGTAGTCGAGAACCTTGATCATCTCGTCCTTGGGCTCGCCCACGGACAGGCCGCCGATGGCGTAGCCGTCGAAATCGATCTTCTTGAGGCCCTCGAGGGATTTCTCGCGCAGGTCCGGGTACATGCCGCCCTGGATGATGCCGAACAGCGCCGACGGCGAGTCGCCATGCGCGTCGTAGGAGCGCTGCGCCCAGCGCAGGGACATCTCCATCGACTTGCGCGCTTCATCATGGGTGGCCGGATACGGCGTGCACTCATCGAAGATCATCACGATGTCGGAGCCCAGCGAGCGCTGCACCGCCATCGATTCTTCCGGGCCCATGAAGACCTTGGAGCCATCGACCGGTGAGCGGAAGTGAACGCCCTGTTCGGTGATCTTGCGCGTCTTGCCCAGCGAGAAGACCTGGAAGCCGCCGGAATCGGTCAGGATCGGCTTGTCCCACTGCGCGAAGTCATGCAGATCGCCATGCGCTTCGATGACTTCCGTACCCGGGCGCAGCCACAGGTGGAAGGTGTTGCCGAGGATGATCTCGGCGCCGATGTCCTTGATGGACTCCGGCGTCATGCCCTTGACGGTGCCGTAGGTGCCCACCGGCATGAAGGCCGGGGTTTCCACGGTGCCGCGCGGGAAAGTCATGCGGCCACGACGTGCACGGCCATCGGTCGCGAGCTTTTCAAAGCTCATGAAGCATTCTTTACGCATGGTGCTCTCTTTGCTTGGCGGCGAAACAGGCCGCAGCTGGTGTGTCGATGCCACTATGCCGCAGCATAGCGCGGGGCGCGTTAACTGCGCATGACACGGCCCTCGGCGAATACCGGGGCCGTGTCAGAAGGAGGTGATTCAGGCGCGTTCCAGCAGCATGGCATCGCCATAGCTGAAGAACTGGTAGCGCTCTTCCACCGCCGCCTGATAGGCCGCCATGGTGTGCTCGTAGCCGGCGAAGGCCGAGACCAGCATCAGCAGGGTCGATTCCGGCAGATGGAAGTTGGTGATCAACAGATCCACTACCTGCCATTCGTAGCCCGGGTAGATGAAGATGTCGGTGTCGCCGGAGTAGGGGGCCAGCTCACCAGCGTGGGCCTTGGCGGCGCTCTCGAGACAGCGCACGCTGGTGGTGCCGACGGCGACCACGCGGCGACCGGCGGCGCGGGCACGGGCGATCTTGTCGCAGGCTTCCTGACCGACCTCGATCCACTCGCTGTGCATGTGGTGCTCGAGAATGCTGTCGACGCGCACCGGCTGGAAGGTGCCGGCGCCCACATGCAGGGTGACGAAGGCGGTCTCGATGCCTTTCTCGGCCATGGCGGCCATGATCGGCTCATCGAAGTGCAGGCCAGCCGTCGGGGCGGCCACGGCGCCATCGCGCTTGGCATAGACCGTCTGGTAGCGCTCGCGATCCGACAGCTCGTCATCCCGAGTGATATAAGGCGGCAGCGGCATGTGGCCGTGCTGGTTGAGTAGCTCGATCATCGGCGTCTCGCCGTGGAAGCGCAGCTCGAACAGCGCCTCCTGACGGCCTTCGACCACGGCCGTGATACCACCTTCGAAGATCAGCTCGGTACCCGGCTTGGGCGACTTGCTGGAGCGGATGTGCGCCAGGCCGCGATGGGCGTCCAGCGGACGCTCCAGCAGCATCTCGATCTTGCCGCCGGAGGCTTTCTGACCATGCAGGCGCGCGGGGATCACGCGGGTGTCGTTGAAGACCACGACATCGCCGGGTTCCAGCTGCTCGAGCAGGTCCGGGAAGCGGCGGTGCACGATCTCGCCGCTCTTTCCATCCAGATGCAGCAGCCGGCAATCGCTGCGCTGCTCTGACGGGTAGCGGGCAATCAGCTCATCCGGCAGGCTGAAATCGTAATCGCTGCGCTGCATCGGGCGCGCGTCGTTAGGTGTGGCAACGCCCGAGGCATCACCGGAATCGATACGTGACATGGCCAACCTGACACTCTGATAACACGAGGCGCGTGGTGCGCTCCGTGGCATGCGTACATGCACAATGGGGAGATGCCGCCCTGAGACACTGGCGCTCTCGTCGCGAGCGCATGACTCCCTTTCTGCGGGTGGGGCAGTCAGGTGCGACACTCTCGAGGCCTTGGCTGTCTGGGCAGACGAAAAAGGTCGCTCATGATACCCAATGCCATCGTCCACGCGAAGACCCGTTTGCGGGCGACACGCCTCAGTCCACTGCGGCGTGGGGTGTGAGGAAGCGCTCCATGTGTCTGATCTGACGCCAAAACTCGTTGACCTTGGCGCAATGTCCCGTATAATTTCGCTCCGTTGCCGGTGTGGCGGAATTGGTAGACGCAGCGGATTCAAAATCCGCCGCTTAATAGGCGTGTCGGTTCGAGTCCGACCACCGGCACCAGCTTTGAAAACAGTCGCTTACGAGCGGCTGTTTGCGTTTCTGGCTCCCTCCTTTTAGTGCTTGGTCGCAGTTTGGTCGCAGCCGGTCGCATTCAACCGCGGCAGCCGCGCTCCGATCTCATCAATGCCCTGTTCGAACATGTGAGAATAACGACTTGTGACGATCAGGCTGGAATGCCCCAGCAGGTCGCGCACCGTGGTCATGCTCTCGCCAGCCTGAGCCAGCATGCTTGCATAGCTATGGCGCAGATCATGAAAGCGCAGGTCCGGTCTGCCCAGCGCTTTGCGAGCGTCTTCCCACGTCTTTCTCAGCCGCGCGTAGGTGGTATCGAAGGGCAGGTCATGCAACCATGGCCGAGCATCTTCTGGAACAGGCACCACCCGGGCCTTGCCGGACTTGGTTTGATCTGGTCGCAGCAGGATGCGACCACCGTGGATGTTCGAAGGCTCAAGTGCGAGCAGTTCGCCCTGGCGCAGTCCCGTCAAGGCTGCCAGGGCGATCACCTTCTTATCCACAGCGCGTGCATCCGGTATCGCTTCCATCAGTAGCGTCAGCTCTGCCGCGTTCAGATAGATATGCCGTTCGTTCTTCGGCGTTTTCTTCCGGATCTTGTCGCCCAGCGGCTGGTTGATCCAACCCCACTCGATATACGCCAGATTGAGCACCCGCTTCACCACCTGCAGGTGGTTGTTGATTGTGCTCTGAGCGCGTCCTGCCTTCCTCAAGTGGCTGGCCATTTCTCTGGCCTTGTCCACTGTCTCTTGTCCGATCAGCACGTCCTCGCCCATGTAGGCTGCCACCGGCCGGATAGCCTTTGCCTGGCTGGCAACGTCGTACTCATCGACCCACCGCTTTACTCCCTCGAGAAACGTGCGCCTCCGCTCGCGGCCCATCCGCTGACCTTGAAACGCCGCTTCGTTTACTGCTGTTTCGCGTGCAGCGGCATACTCCCGCGCTTGCCTTTCGCCTTCTCGAGTCCCGTCAAACGTTGATTGATGTCGCTGACCCTGATGCGTTTCGGTAACGACCCATTTCCCGCGTGCTTCGCGGTATCTGACTGTGATTCCCATCGGTTGCCCTCATGCTCTGGGCTACGCTGGCAGGCACTAGCATATGCCGCCACCGCATCCGGCTCAAAGCGGATAGACTTTCCAAATTTCACGTAGCCAATCTGGTGCTTGTGGGTGTAGACCCAGCTCAGGCTCATGCTCAGTTGGCGGGCTACCGCCTCGGGGGTGAGAAGATTCACTGCCGTTGCCTCCATCAGTCACCTTGATACCGGCCCGAGCCATAGCCCATGGCCTCACGTTCTTGCTCTGCCTGTCGCGCCGCCTGGTATTGCTCCACGGCCTGACGCACGCCGGGCACCTTCATCAGTTGGGCATGTGCTTGTCGCCAGTGATCGCGGCGCCGACTGATCATCACGATCAGGTCTTCCAGTGGCAGCGCCTCACCATCTTCAGCGGCGTACCCGGTGCCATGGCAGTGAGCACAGGGCGAGCGATGGAAGACGCCATGGAATGTGCCGCTGCCACCACACTGCGGGCACGGGCCATGTGCTGGCGGCTCCCACGTTGATTGCGATACCTGACGCATCTGGCCTCCCTGCGGGCACAAAAAAGCCACCTCGTGGGTGGCGGTATAACTCGTGGCGATCTATCGGTTTATCGCTGGCGCTCAATCAGGTTCCAACCCAGCGGGAAGCCATCGTCTCGGGTGAGGTGAGCTGGCGGGTTATCCATCAGGCACTGAGGCGTGGTGGTTGGCCTTACCTGCCCCCAGCAAAGCGGGGTCGTGGCGATGAATCCGTGCTTGCACTTGCGGGCGCTTTCATCCCATCCGTCGCATACCTTATTCATCGCCGTTTCCCTCCGCTTGCTTGCGGTATCCGGCTGCAATCATGCGCTCAACGACCCCTCGCACGTTTGCGAAGTCCCCATCCTCTCCGTCAATGGCGTCCATAGCCTCCGTCGCCGCCTGCTCGCGGTACTCGGCGATCAGTTCGGCTATCCTTTCGCGGCAATGGCCGGCACCCATAGCTTTGTTACCGTAGTCAACACCTGGCCCCACGACCATCTCGTCGCCATCGCCATCTGTCTCTGTGTACTTGTAGGACATTTCCCGCTGGCCGCACTCAATACTCATGCAGACCGACCTAGCCTCTTCCAGCGCCTCGGCCTTCATGCGGGCGTCGCGGTGGGCGAGGGCGCCGCCTTCGTCATATACCAACCCCACTATCTTCTGCACGATTTCGTCTGCTTCACCTTCGTTCGAGGCGAAAGTCAGGCTGTCGGCCAGTGACGCCATCTCGGAGAACTGAGCCGCCAATTCATCACGCTCCGCCTCAACCTTCAGCGCGGCCTCACGAAAGGCGTTCTTCTGCTCCACTGAGATCATCGGCATGTCGCGTAGAGTGGTCATTGCAGCATCTCCCCAATGTGCTTCATCAGCCGCTGCCGCGCTTTCTCTACCTGAGACGGCGTGAGAATGTCAGCGAACATCAATCGCGTAATGGCGTCGGCCTGGTTGTCCCATGCTTCTGATCTGCTGGAGGCGATATCCACACCCTGATCAGCCAGCTGCTGCGTGATGCTTGGGGCCAGCGCGCCCATCTGGATTTCCACTTGCTTGCTCATGCGGCCTCCTTTTCTTCACGCTGGCGGTAATGCTTGATGCCCCAGACAATAGCGTGACAGCACCATAGGTAATGGAATTGGTAGCGGCTATCCGAATATTCCCAGAAGTCCTCTAGCAGTCCTGGTGCCTCGGGGCAGTCAAACTCGCGCACTGCCGCGATGGCCTCATACTCATCGCTACAATTGAGCAGGTTATCCCGTAGGTACTCTTTCACCTCTCCCGTGGTTTCAGGATCGGGCAAAGCGTTACCTTCGAGCCATTCCTTCCATTCCCGGACAACGTTACGATGGTGGGCTTCTGAGTCCCACTCCGTGGTGATCGCACGACTACCCTCAGATCCTGCGCCTGCCTGGATTTTCTCCTGCCAGTAACCAGGACTGATGCCGTGCTCCCCGTCACCAAAGAACTCGAACATGTCTCGGGTGCGGGAGAAAGTGAAGGTGCCCATGTCACCGGCAATGGCCAGATGGCCTGGCCAAGTGATCAGATCGAAGTAGCAATCTCGCGTCTCGGGACGCTGAAACCTGAGGTGTCGGTATAGCCCGTTATCGTTTTGGATCTCCATGACATGCCGAGCGATGTCGCGAGAAAAGCGTTCTGCGATCTCTTGTTCTCTGTTCATGTGTTATCCGTGTCGAATTGTGTCGAACAAGCACGAAAAAGCCCCCTGAGAGGGGGCTTGGACAGCGTGCTTTGATATTCCTGTTAGCTATATCCGCATATCAGCGGATAGCGATCAGTCATCACTTATGGTTGTCAGCCACGTCATAATGAGGGGAACACTAATAACAGTGACTGACATGAGGAGGGTGGCAAGTAGTTCCAATAGCTTACTGCTTTGTCTGTGGGGGGATTGTCGGAGCAATGATATCAGGTGTGGTTAATTACAACTTTTCTCTGATCGGCTAATTTTCAACGGCTGGTGCTTTAGTAACCAACGCCTCTTGCTTGAGCTTCTCGGGGTGGCGGCGCAAGTTTTAGTGTGTGAGGGAGTGGTTCATGACTTCACCTTCCGGTGGCCTGCATCGTAGAGCGCTCCCAACAGGTACTCCTCCGACAGTGCCCCATGCAGCTCGCGCTTATGAGCGTCAGCCGCGGCCTTGGTTATCTGCTTCATGTCCCCAATCGCCTTCTCTCGATCGGAGCGGATGGGGCGGAATTGAAGATCGTTGAACGCTGACACCCACCAGCCGCCATCTTTCGTTTCCCATAGTTCGCGGCAAATACACACGGCAAGCCCGCGATTGAGGTGGACAATCACCTCGACTGCCTTCCCGTCACGTCTGACGTCTTCCTCGCTCACCCGGTCATGAGTAGTTAGCACCAGCTTTACCACCGCACCCACCGGCGGCAGGCCCTCGCCATTCCAGTCGCCTGGATCGACTTCATCTGCTGAGGTGGTTGGAACCGCATCGCTGACTGGCCGCTCGAGATGTTGGACGTGTGCCTGCAACGCCTCTTCCCATTGTTCCCGGGTAATGACAATGCGGCGCTCATGGGCGCCTATCCATGCGTAATGCCATTCGTTGTTGGTCGGGCCCTTGATCCAACCCTCGAGATCACCGTGGCCGTTGTCGGTCGGCAGGTTGCAGTCCGTCTCGGGCCGCGGCCACGGGTGAGGGAGGTGCAGCAGGCTTTCCATCAGTTGATCGCGGGTCATGTCAGTCATCCTTGGTGAGCAGTGTGTCGAGCCAGCCACCGGCGAGCAGGTAAAAGAAAGCCGCCAGGCAAGTGGCGGCAATGAGTAGCGGGTGAATCATGGTGATGCCTGTTTGAGTGAGGCGTAATCGCCCAGTCGTTTGGCTGTTGCCAACAGGCCGGCAGGCCTTCGCCTTAGCGTTTTGACAGCCTCTGCCAAGCTTTGGGGCTTCGCCGGTTTGCGGGATTTGGTGACTGGCTCAAGCAGTAGTATCGGATCATGACGACCCAAGCGCGTCATGCGGGACAAGAGTGTCCCTTCCCCGATACCGAGCCGCTCGGCATGTTCCGCCATCGTCGCGGTGATGCCATCGACAGTGACCCGAGATCGAAGAAAGAGTGTCATGCTGGCCTCCACGAGTGGTTGAGCACACAGGTCAGCCACCAGAAGAGGCTGGCGTGTGAGCACAAAAAGGCCCGCCGGTTGGGGCGGGCAGGATGCGTCGAGAGACACGATGAAAAGGGGAGTACCAAAAGGCCCCATCAGGGACGTGACGGGGAAGCACAGGCACTACAGGGAAAGCATATCGGTAAGCCGTCGCGCTATGTGATGGCTTGCCAATGCACTCTCGGGTGGGCTCTGCCATTGGCAAAGCCCCATACCATTCCCAGTATTTCGACAGCCCTGGGCGGCGTACTCCCAGCGGCCTCTCACGTGTCTAGCGCTACGGGCGGGCTGGGCATGTCTGATTGTTAAAGAGCAGCCGCATTGCCCGGCGGTTCGGGACTCATCAGGCGATACCGGCAGTGCCGATGCCCTCTGATAAGCGCTGTCTCTCCAGCTGTCACACCACTTGCCCAGGTGTCGGGGGTAAGGCCGCTAGCGCAAGGGAGGAACCGGCGCCTTACCTGCGGGTGGTTATGCTCGTAATCCCACTGGCACCACCTGCTGGCCGTGGGGCGAGGTCCGATCAGCGACTGGCAAGCTGCTGACCATGCGTAATCTGAGGGGAGCAGAGGCTGGCGGCATTGCCGTGGAAGTCCGGCCAGCCGCGGCGCTGTGATTCGGCGAAACCGGCCTTGGCGTCTTCCTGCCACATGGCAGTCATCTCGCAGTATTCGGCTTCGCTGGCGGTCAGCTGGCGCGGGCCATCGGTCTGCTGGGTGAGGCTGGCGAGCGTGACCAGACCGCCGACGATGACGGCGAGGGTGATAGCTGAACGATGCTTGCGGGCTGTGTCGGTCATGGGCTGCTCTAATCCACTCAGTGACGATGGCGATGTGCCGTGTCGATGCGAATAATTATGGGTAAGCCCGTATTGATGGTCAAGGGTTTGCCCGTATTTTTTCAGGGAGGAGTATTCCTGCCCATGTCGGAGGCAATAAAAAACCCGCCACGATGGGCGGGTCAGATGGCCTGCGGGAGGTTTAGCGGTCTGCGTTCTCGATGCGGCGCTTGTACGCCTCGGCGGCCTGAGTGTCTGTGCCACCGTGTTCCGCGTAATCGAAGCTACCGGCTGGAATGGGGGCTGGCTCCCGCGTCTTTTGTGGCTGGGGAGGGGCTGGCGGTGGGGTGGAGGATTTCGCCCCGTGCGCGGGCTTGCTGGCGGTCAGAGCGCTATTGCGACCGCAGTGATGACAGATGGTGGCCTGCTTGGGAATCAGTGAGAGGCAGTGCGGGCATTCCTTGTCAGTGGACTTGGCGCCGCGCAGTCGGCGGCGCTTGAGTTTCACCGGGTCGCCCGGCATGGCGATGACGTAGAGCATGCCCATCAATGGCGTGCCGAAGAACCCCACGGCGCCCGACGATAGGACATCCACGCCCTTGTAGTACGCGGCATGCATTACGGCCAGCCAGGGCAACAGAAAGACGGAAAGTGTCAGGAAAACGATTAAGGCAGCAGACATGAGTTCGCCTCCTTGCGAGTCATGTGTAGTGATGATATTTGCTAATACTAGCACTGCTGGCAGACGCTGAAAGCAAAAAAAACCGCCACGATGGGCGGGTCAGATATTGCGTGAGGGGCTTAGTGGTCTACGTTCTCGATGCGGCGCTGAGTGCCTGCGCCGTCATGTTCGTCGTGATTGAAGCTTAGGCTCGGCATGATAGTACTTGAGCTACTTATCTATCCTTTGTTGTTGTATATCTAATAAGATTTTATCTTATGTTACAAGCTTCACCTAGTGTTACTCTCGTAAAGCTTGCGCCTGAGAAAGATATACAAAGAAAACTCAATCGCTATTTTTCATTATTGGTATCTAGCTTTTTTAGTAGTCTAGCTGCATTGTTTATATCGTCTGACCTGCGTTTTATTTTTGCCTCAAAATCGGAAACTTTGTTTATTTCATTAATTGAGTCCATTGTCTTAATGACGACATAGGAAATTAAAAAGCCGTTGATAAAGAATAGTGTAAAAATATAGTTTTGTAACTTAGGCAAGCTAGATGCAAAGAATATCATGGCGGCGGCGATAGCAATAAAAACATGTAGCCCACACCGATATCTTAGAATTGTTGTCTTTTGCTCAACAGCATCATTGACACGTCTAAACTCACTGCGACTCAAGCCACTCATTTTCCCGAGATCTTTAAGGCGATGCATTAACTGTATAGTAATAGTTAATGGGAACAAAAAAATTGCCATAAGTACAGTTGGTATAGCATGATTTTCTTCAGGCAATAAGTCACTTGCGTATCCTAAAGCTAGCGCTCCGAATACACATAAAGTCAGCTTCATTATATGTGCAAGCAGCCTTTTGGCTGAAGATTTTGTGCTCATTATAGTGTCTCGTCACCGGCCTCCAGTTCTTTTGAGCCAATTTTAGAAATTAGCCAGCTACGCATCTCATGAATCAACATGCTTTCATCAATAAGGCCCTTGTCTGAGAATTTTGCATTGATTTTTCCGCTTAATTTTAGCTCATCGCCTTTAATTTCACCACCACCTTTCAACAGGATCTTCACGTCAGACTCTGGGCTATGCCGCATGCTAGTTGCTATAGAGTCAATAACTTTTTGGCCGGATTTGTCAGTTTTATATTTGTATGTAATCTCTAATGCTACATGAATATTTGAGTCATCAAGTGTGTCATCCAGTTTTATTTCGCTCATGAATCCAGGTATCAGTGATTCAATAATCGATGCTGCTTTACCTGTAGGTGTAAACTTGACTTTATTGGCATGAGTTTCTTGGTTGAATGTATTCGTGGAGCTTATAGTGTTGTCTTCTGTTATGGATGTGAGAGGGGCTCCAATTTGGATTGATTTGGCAGGTGATTGTTCTAGTTTTTTAAATACACTTTCGGCAGGTTTATCTCTAAGTACTAACATTGTTGTAGTGGAAAATACTGATGTACATGTGCTTCCAAAAAGCCATGTGAGGTGTGCTTCAAACTCGCGGGAACTTAATGCTTTTGATTGAATTATTGTTACATGATTGTCTAAGATGCAAAAGTAAAGAATAGAGTCAAGAAATTCCCTTTTTCGTTTAATTTTATCTTCTTTTGACTCTTTGTCGGCAGACTCTCCATCAGGAATTTTTTCAGATGAAAGGGCTTCAATAGAATAAAAATCTTGATTATTGTCGATCGTTATATACGGTTGATTCTTACCAGACTCTAGATATACTAGCTGACCGAATGAAACGCCGTTTTGATTAATATATCTGTTTATGAAGATAGAGCTCTTCTCGTCTTCATCTATATTTTGCATTCGGTCTACAGGCTTTTTGGCCGTACCATTTTCTCCAATAGCTTTTTCAAGCAGAGTTTGGAGGTTAAGATTTCCTGTAATAAATGAGCTTTTATAATGTATGGTTTTTTGCTTAGTAGTTTTTGCCATTCTTTTGCTCCCTGCATTCAGTGCCTGTGGTTAATAGGCAAGTAGTAGCATTATCGCTATTATTAAATCCCATCGAGAGTAGTTGGCGTTACCTCTGCCTCTGCCTCTGCCTCTGCCTCTGCCTCTACACAACAAATTGACAGGGAGGGTCGCACCAGTGACACGGGGAGGGTCGCCCCAGTGCTACGGGGAGGGTCGCACCAGTGCTACCCCCAGAACCTACCTATTAGAACCACTCTCTCTGGTTACGCGTGCGCGTGGGGGCGTCAGGCAAAGGTTTCCCACCAGAAGACGCGACCGATGATCTTCGGGGCATCCGGATCTCCCAGGGTGTAGATCTCTTCTGGATACTCGATGTGGTTGTCACTGACCACCCGCATGCGCCCCGGCGGCAAGCGGTAGAGGCGCTTCACGCGTAGCATGCCGCAATGATCCAGCGCGTAGACCTTGCCATCCAGAATCTGTCGGCAGCCCTTGTCGATGCCGATGGGTGAGCCATCCACGATCACTGGCTCCATGGAGTCGCCAGAAACGGTCGCGCATGCCGCAAGTGATGGGTCTACACCAGCCTTCATCAAGCGCGGCAGGCTGAAGCGCATGTACGCCCCGTGGTTCTCGATGACTTGCGTTCGGCCATCGCCAGCCGCCATCTCAACCTCACGAAAATACGGAATCTCTACCTCGTCATCCCGGAGAGGCTCATCGCCGTCCACGATTTCCGTTTCATGGAGCACCAGCTCACTGGCATCGCTTCGGGGAGCGGTCTCTGAATCAAGCATCTCGCCTTTGCCAGTGGTGAGCCATCTCGCACTCACGCCAAGGGCATGAGCGATCTCAGCGGCGTACCCAGTCTTGCGGGACTTGCCCCGCTCTAGGTCGGAAACGCTGGTCTGATCTATGCCCACACGCTCAGCAAGCTGCACCTGGGTGAGCTTGGCGTGTTTTCGGGCGGCTTTAAGGCGGTCTTTGAATTCCATGGGGTGATTATCATGGGCGCGCCCATACCCTTGCAAATGGGTAGTCCCGTATTTATGATTACGGGTATTCCCGTATGGAGCGGCACGATGAAAAACATATTCGAGCGTTTGGTTGATCACTTTGGGACCCAAGCCAAGGCAGCTGATGCGCTTGGGGTCTACCAAGGAACAGTTTCTGGATGGGTTCGCGGAAAACATGGGATGTCTCCAGTTCTGGCGCTCCGTGCAGAGCGGTTGACGATGGGCAAGTTCAAGGCTGAGAAGCTGTGCCCGCCGCTGGTCCACGGATTGCGGAACGCCAACAAGAACACCGCCTGACACCAACAGCATAGCCAGCCGCCCATATCGGCTTAAACGGAACGAACACGGAGAGATTCACCATGGACAGCCATACAGCCCCCGAACGTGACATGGATACCTATCTGGATGCGGTGCATGACGTGGTTTTCGAGTGCTGCCCCAAGGTGCTGGCAAGCGATATCGGCATGTCGGTGAAGTCGCTTTACCGCCGGGTGGCCGAGGACGACCCCATGCCGATGCGACTGATCGACGTGGTGGGGATCTTCTGGAACGTGGATCGCGAGCACCAGTTGCGCCTGATCGCCCCGTTCCTCGATCACCTGGGCATGGTGGCGGTGCCGCGCTGCGAGAAGGGCGAGGTGAGCCGTGGTGACGTGTTCGCGTCAGTGCTGGATGCCCAGCAGGGGCAGGGCGCGATGGCAGCGCTGATTCAGGCGGCGATTGCGGATGGCGAGGTAGACGAGGAAGAGGCGGCGCAGCTTGAGGCACAGCACAAGGCCATTGAGCAGCAGATGAGCACTCTGATGGGCCAGCTGCAGGCGATGCGCAAACCGCTGAAGGTGGTGAGCCGGTAACCGGGCACCAGATACGAAAATCCCCCGAAGGCGTCGAAACCAATCCGGGGGAAGCATCTCACTATGCCAAGGGAGTATGGCATGACGATCAAGACGAGTGAAGCCAAGCAGATGTTGACCAGCTATCGGGGTTGGAGCTGTGAATCCCTCAAGGCCGAGACCTATCGGCTGGCGGTGATGATCGAGAAGCGTGAGCGAGTGGGTGGCGTGATTGATCTGCGTATGAGCATGCAGCACCACCTGGCTGTGGTGGCCCTGCTGGAATGCGGCAAGGGGCAGGGTGAGTCGGCTCAGGCAGATGCCCGCCGCACTCTGTCGATCGACCACCACATGAGCGAGGCAGGACGTTTCGAGCGCCTGTCACTGGGCGTGGCAGCCAAGGGCGATGAGGTATCGGCATGAGCATCACGGCACGAATGAGTTCGGCACGCCTTGAGACAGAGATGTCCCGTGCTGGCCGCAAGGTCGCCAAGCTGAAGGAGCTGCTGCCGGACCAGCCGCGCCTCTCCGGCGAATATCACTCGGCCTACGCCACCTGGCACCAGTGCAATGCGTTGCTGGCGGCCCGCCGCGGTGACAAGGACGGCGATCTGGGCAGCATGCAGTGGCATCAGGCCCGCGCTGCCAAGTATCTGACGCTGGCGGGAGGTGAGGCATGAGTCTGCATGCGATGAGTTGGGCGCGTGAGGTGATGCCCGAGATGCCGGAGTCGATCAAGGCGGGCCCGCGTCTGTTGTTGTTGCTGATGGCCGATTACGCGAACGAGCAGGGCGTGTGCTGGCCGTCCGTCCGTCGCTTGGCGGATGAGATGGCCTGCTCACGCAGCACGGTGCAGCGTTCGATTGAGGCGCTGGTGGTGCATGGATTGATGACGGTAGTGGCGCGCAAGACGCCGACCGGCCGCCAGACCTCGAACTTCTACCGCCTCGCCATGGGCGATGATCAGCAGCAACCGCAAGCCGCCGATGAGCCGTCAACGGAAGAGCTCGAGGCGCTGATGGCGGGTAGCGATGAGGGAGAAGTGCCTGCTGAGCCTGCCACCGCACCTGCCCAAGCCGAGCACCCCATCTTCGCCAACGCTGCCCAGCAGGCTGACAACGGCCAGCCGCAAGCGACTGCCGGCGCCCGTCAGGTGCCGATGACGCTGGACTGGCAGCCGGATGCCAGCCACTGGCAGACAGAGACGGTGCGCCGGGGCGATCCATCCCTGACGTGGGATCAGGGCGAGCTGGCGGACTTCACCGCGCACTTCGCGGATCAGCCGGGCCGGAGGCACTCGCATCATGCCTGGTGCGCCAAGTTCGCGGGCTGGGTGAGTGAGAACCGCAAGCGACAGTCGGCCCGCCAGGCCCGCATCAGTCAGAACACCAACACCTCATCGAACAACACTGCACGCAACGCTGGAGGCACCCATGGAAGCCGTCGCTCAACTGGTCCAATCCGTAACTCGAAACTCTCAGCCGCTGAAGGGCGTGCACTCATTGAGCAGCGCCGCCGTGAGCAAGCCGAAGGCCAGCCGCCGTCCGGCGACGTCATCGATGGCGAGTGGTTGTGATGACCTGCCACGGTTGAGCCAGAAGGCGGTGGATGCGCTGTTCGATCGCTTGGCTCAGTTGCATGGCGCTCATTGGCATCGCCGCTGCCGTGAGATGGGGTGGGGCACTGAAGAGAATGGCCAGTGGGTGAGCTGTGACGTGGAAGGTGAGTGGCTGGCGGCCCTGAGTCATCTGAGCGCCCAGCACCTGCGCTGTGGCTTGCAGGCCGAGAAGGCCCGCACGGCCAAGTCGCTCCAACAGCGTGGCAACGCCTTCCCGCCGGACAGCGCCATGCAGTTCGCCGAGCTATGCCAGATGACACCCGAGGGGCTGGGCCTGCCGGACTTCGATACCGCCTGGCAGGCATTGCAGGACCACGCCTTCACCGGCAAGCCGTACCCGCATGAGGCCATCGCCGCCGCGGGTGAGCACATGGACCTTCATGGCATGGCCTCTGCCAGCTATCAGCGCATGGACAAGCACGAACGGGCCTTCCGCGTGTACTACCAGCAGGTGGTGGAGCGATACGCCCGGGGTGATGACCTCAAGCCGCAAGCGGCCATTGGGCATGACGGCCAACTGTCACCGGCAGAACGTGCCGCCATGGCGGGGGAGGAGAAGGCCCGCAAGGCGGCGGGTGAACTGGCAGGCATCACACCTGCCCAGGCACTGAAGATGATGCGAGGAGGGTTGGCACATGGCGAATCATGAGAATCAGGCAATCACCACGGGTATTGGCAGCAAGCCTACTGGTGCGACTCGTCCGCGCCGCGCGTCGCTGGACAATCCAGCTTGCCAGCTAGGGCGGACGTATCTGGCACTCAGTGAATCGCGCTCGTGGCTGATGCTGCATGAGCTGGCTGCCGAGATCCGCAAGCGCTTCGATCGGTTGGATAGTGAGGCAGCCATCAGTGCCCGCCTGCGAGATCTGCGTCGCCAGCATGGGTTGATCGTGGAGAGCCGCCGGCGTGGAGACAGTGCTGCGCATGAATACCGCCTGATCCGCTTGGCGCCAGCAAGACGTCAGACGGATGTGTTGGGGATATTGCAGTGAGCTATCGCCCCGCCGGCAGCTTCAAGCGCCCGAATCGTTCAGCCCTGCGTCGCTGCTTTGCCTGCGGTAGGCGAGTGTCTGTCCATCAGCTGGCGGCGTGCCTGGGGACGTGTAAGCGCTGCATCGCCCTGGGCGCTCCCCGCTTCAATGCCAATGGTGAGCGACTGAGGGGGCAAGCGTGACAGAGACCACACCCAAGCCCGCTGGCGGTCCACTATCCCGCAAGGCCGCGATGCTATGCCAGGCCGAGGGGTTCCATCGCTATCTGGATCAGGCGCGCCGGGCTCGACACGGCATCGACACCAACGTGCTGCCGGATGGTACGCACAAGGAGGAAGACGCGGTGGACTTCATTCGCACGGCCTGCGGGGTGAAGAGTCGGGCCGAGATCGATCATGAGCCGAGGGCGGCGCACATGCTGCGCCGGATCATCACCAACTATCGCCGCTGGCAATCCAATCAGGTGAGGGCATCGTCATGAGCTGGGCAGCACATCCTTCCGCCAAGGTGGCGGCCCGCAAGTCGCCGAACCGTACCGCCGGCCAAGCCCGCAAGTCGGCGCCACGCATCGACCGTGAAGGGTTGGAGCAGAAGGTGCTGATTCGCTGGCTGTACGCACAGCAGCAGAATGGCATGCAGGTGGGGCAGTTGCTGGGCGGTGTGGTCTACCACGTCCCCAATGGCGGCCAGCGCAACAAGAAGACGGCGGCAGACCTGAAGATGCAAGGCGTACGGGCTGGGGTGAGCGATCTGGTGGTGGCCACGGCCCGCGGCGGTTATCACGGGCTCTACATCGAGTTCAAAGCGGCGCCACCTCACGATGCTGCCCTGGCGAAGTCTCAGCGTGAGTGGCTGGAGAAGATGGAGGCCAATGGCTATCTGGCAGTGCTGGCCAAAGGCGTGGATGAGGCCAAAGCGGTGCTGGTGGCCTATGTGAGCTGGCCCGAGACGGTGGTGGCCGGTGAGCCAGAAGTGATGCCGCATGGCAGTGAGTGGCGCAAGGCAACGGCATAGGGCTCACGGATCAGGAGGGCAGGACATGCAGCGGATCGAGGATATGGGGCTGGCGGAGACCTTCCGCTTGATCGAGAAGCTGCCGGAGGGCGTGAGGCGCCAGCAGGCGTTGGCGCATGCTCTGGATGAGCTGCTCGAGGAAGAGATCGAGTATCGCACCGGGCTGCGCCATCAGAATGCCGGATGGCATCAGGTGTCATCAGTGGGCGGTATGGGGGAAGGGCGTGGTGAGTGCACGGGCCTGGTGGATCACGTCGGCAAGGCGGCAGAGCGTTATCAGCAGGAAAGCCAGTGGCGGACGATGGCGGCAGCGCTGCTGTCACGCCTGAGTGATCGGCAGCGCATGGCGGTACTGCTGGCGGCCTATGCCATTCCGCCGGTGCAGCATTGCCAGTCGCCGCGCATGATGACCCAATCGCAGGCCGTGTCGGCGCAGGTGGCGATTCTGGCGCGGCTGGGGTGGGTGCCCGGGGCAGTGAAGGTGGCAGAGCCCTTCAGTACTGTGAAGTCGTTGCAAAGAGCGGCCACGAGAGCGCGTGAATCTCTACTGCATATGGTGCTTTCTCAGGCCGAGATGGCCGCCTGACTACCATATGTTGCACAAGCGGGGGTTTGAGGGTACGATTCAGCTACTGTGTGATTCTTGTGTCTCTGGATCACCACTCATTTCAAGGCCCTGCCATCTGGCGGGGCTTTTTGGTTTATATCTCGTTGATAGGTAACTTGGCTCTTCTCCCCGATATGGCTCACCCTCACTGATGGGGGCATTCTGAGCAGGGGATAACATGAATCACATAGACGCTGGACTCGTTGAAAGAGCTAAGGCTGACCCTTCGGAGCTTCTAGCTCTAGGGGCTTTGCTGAATAGAGAGCGAAACCGGGATGAGCTAACCTTCTCGGAGCTACTCGAACGCTATAGACACGTAGGACTGACGAGTGACATAGCAGATTCGGCCTGTCACGAGGAGGAGCTTGCGCGCAGGCTGGAGCAAGCGAGAGGTATCAATCGGACTTTTTCCTTTAAGGACGGCCATGCTCGATGACATCATTTGTGTGACTCATGTGGAGATGGCCAAAGGGGGCGATTTCAGGCCTCTTGGCGAGTCTCTATGCATTGTGTGTGACGACATGGGGATAGACTTGGATGTTGTCATTGAGGAATGTGAATTTACACGGCTCACTCACGAGGTTGCTTTGGCAGCGCTGAAGCACGGTCGTTCCCGCAGACAATATTCGTAGTGTGTTCCATGTGTTTTCCGAGCCCTGCCATCCGGCGGGGCTTTTTCGTATCTGCTTACCGGTGATGCCCATGCCTGCACATGCCCCCGCGCACTGGCTCGATGAGGTCGAGCTGGTGGGCTTCGATGCGCCTATTGATCCGGCGGCTGATGACGCCAGCAATCTGGCGGCCTTCCTGGACACCATTGCCTATGCCGAGGGCACGCCGCGCTTCAGCTCGATTGAGGGCTATGACGTGCTGGTGGGCGGCAAGACCTTCGATGGCTTCGGCGATCATCCCCGCCAGTCGGTGTGGCTGAAGTCGTACAACATCCACAGTACGGCGGCGGGCCGGTACCAGTTCCTGGTAGGGACGTGGGATGACCTGGCCAAGCGCTTCCACCTGCCTGACTTCTCGCCGGCCTCTCAGGATGAGGCGGCCAAGCAGTTGATCCGCCAGTGCCGGGCATTGGGGCTGGTGCATGACGGGCGCATCGCTGAGGCCATCCACGCCTGTCGGCGCATCTGGGCGAGTTTGCCGGGGGCAGGGTACGGGCAGCGTGAGCTTGATACCGATGAGCTGCTGGGCGTGTACGTGCGTGCTGGCGGCCACATCGCATAACGATAACGACGAACTACGCAGGGCCTACCGACTCAGGAGGCCATATGCATGACGACGACCACGAGCCCGCCGATATGCCACACCGCGATCCATCGACATGGCAGATGCTGCTGGAGTGGCTACAGCCGTATCAAGCCAACCTCTATGCAGCGGGTCTGTCATTCGTGATCGCACTGCTGCGCGGCCTGCATGCTGGTGGCCGCTTCTACAAGTCATTGCTCGAGGCGACCCTGGTGGGTGGCCTGACATTGGCGCTCAAGCCGCTGCTGGACTGGGGCGGCTTGGATCAGGACATGGCCGTGGCCATCGGGGCTGCGATCGCTTTCCTCGGTGTCGAGTGGCTGCGTGCCAAGTCTGACGCCATCTTCGATAAGGTGCTGGGACGATGGCTGCACTGATCACGACCGCGTGGGCATGGGGCCGCAAGCTGATATCAGGCGTGAAGATCGAGGTCATCCTGATGGCAGTGGTGCTGGGCTGGGGTGCGATGAAGACCTATGAGGCGACCAAGGCCGAGCAGCATGCCAATGATCTCAAGGCTGAGCTATCCACCGAGAAGGCGGTCAACCGCGGGCTCGAGATGATGGCGCTGCACTACGGCAATCAGATGAAGCGATTGTCCGTCGCATTGGAGGCACGCGAAGCCAGCCGCGTCCTGGATAACCGTTCAATCATGGCTGCCAGGGCAGCTGCACGCCGGATGGAGAGAGACGATGCGCCGACTGGGGATTGGGCTGACCGGCCTGTGCCTGACGCTGCTGCTGAGTGGCTGCAGCGCCTTCGAGAGCAAGCCAGTGGTGATGCCCACTGAGTGGCAGTGCACGCCCGAAGTGCCGAGCTACCTGCTCAATCCACTGCCTGCCCCTGATCGGCCAGTGACATCCAACCGCGATCTGCTCAGCCTGCTGGCCGACTATGAGTCACAGCGCCGTCGCTTCAATGCTGACCGCACGGCGACGGCCTCTATCCTCGAGCGCCTGGCCGATGGCCCTGATAGTGCCGAGCAGACGACTGCCGAGTAACACCGCAAGAATTGAAAAGCCCTGCCTTCCGGCGGGGCTTTTTTGTGGGCGCTTCACCCGCGCCCGGCACTTACCAGAGCCTTTCAGGATAGAGCCTGAGGAGCGCCGATGGCTTCATCGGGCCTCTCTGGGTTGGCGACTCCTGGGTGACAGGCTCTATCTCTAAAAGGCTTCTACCGATGACAAACGTTATCCCGTTCGATTACGAAGGACAGTTCATCCGCTTCAACACGGATGGCTGGATCAATGCCACCGACATTGCCAAGCGCTTTGGGAAGGAGCCGAATGATTGGCTGATGCAGCGTGACAGCATCAGGTATCTAGCCGCCCTTTCTAGAGCTCTTGGTAAAGGTGATCTTCTGCAGGAATTCAATATTATCAAGCAGTTAGATGGCATAAGGTCTGCCTCTAAGGCCAAGATGCTGAGGCTGGCAAAGAAGTCAGGTCTAGTGATCACAAAGGCCGGGAGTGAAGGTGGAACGTGGCTGCATCCTAAATTGGCCGTGGTCTTTGCTCGATGGTTGGATGTCGATTTCGCCGTTTGGTGTGACCTACGCATCGATGCGTTAATGCGCGGTGAGCTGAGCGCTATGCAAGAGTTCGAAAAGGCCTGCCGCGCACTGGATGACCAGAATGCCAAGGGGAGCCTTGCCGGTCGCGAGCTGGCCAGCCATCGATGGATTAAGCCGGCGCTGGAGTCTCGCGCTGACTACTGGCGGCAAGAGCTTCAGATGGCGCTGCCCATCGACCCCTGAGTTCTGGATTGCTTGACAAGGCTGACGAGCGGTCAAGGCACCCCCAGCTTGGGGGTTCCTTGGCGCCCAGAAAGACTCATATATCGCCCCGGTCACAGTACGCGATCTCGCCCAGTGCCCCCGTCGCGGATGATATAGAGCTTGTATCCCTTGATATGGGCGAGAGCCTCTGCGTACTCGCGGGCTTCGGCTTCCTGCTTGAATGTCTTGTGCGGCACATCCTCGAGCTCACGACGTACTGCCCAGCCGTCAGTGCAGCGGTAGAGATATAGCTCGAGCATCATGAATGCCTCCTTTGATCGATGCCCCTGCATGTTCGTGTATGCGCAACTCTCAAGGTAGTAGAGGAGAAGGTCTGTGCCTATCAAGCCGCCGCGACCCTGCAAGGCGCCCATGTGTGGTGGCAAGACGACGGCCTCTCACGGGTACTGTGAAGCGCATGCCGATCGTGCCATCAACTGGGGCAAGAGCAAGCGAGGTGGGCAAGGGCGAGGCGGTCGGCCATGGCGGCGACTGCGAAGCGCGATTCTCAAGCGCGATCGCTACCTCTGCCAGCCATGCGAGCGCATGAATCGCATCACGCCAGCCACCGAAGTCGATCACATCGTGGGTAAGGCTCAGGGCGGCACAGATGCTCCTGACAACCTCGAGGCGATCTGCAAGGTCTGCCACCAAGCCAAGACGGCAAGCGAGGCACTGGCGGCCAGATCAGGAGATTTAGGCAGGCCCTGAGAGGGGGGAGGGGGTGCAATCTCTACCACCTTTGGGGGCGGCCACCGTTCCGTTACGTTTCTTTCTCACACCCGCGAAATTGAAAAATCAACTTCGTACCGAGTGTGAGAAAGATCTTTGGTCGTGATTGCAGGAATTAATCAGCCTTTGGGTGGATATGGGTCGTTCCCATGGCTATCTCGATCTCTGATCTTTCCATCTTTCCCCTGTATCAGGAGCTCAACATGGTCCTTACGGGCTAAACCCCTCCCGTAGTCGATTGCGGCTTGTTGCGTTGTGAAAACTTTAGAGGCAGAGGCTGCTCCCTCCCGTTTCACAGCCCAGCCAGATCCATGGACTACAACCCAAACATTCGCAGGCATCTTTTTCCTCCTTGTGTAGTGATCCCTAATTCAACGTGGTTCAAAAGTTCATCAGATGCCAAAAATCTCGGGTCCTTACCACTATTGGATTAGCAACCACGGGGGCGCAGAGTCGCGGATCTCGGCATTTTTTCGGGTTTCTAGCGTCGGCAGCGGCACCGCGCGCAATCCCGCATAGCTATTGACTTTCGAGGTGCCGATGGTGCCGATGCTCCGGCAGTGACGTGATCAGCAGAGGGTGGCCAGCGCATGGCAGACATCAGCGCACTAAAAGAGGCGTACCACTGGAATATCACGCGCATTGCTGACGCCTTCGGATTACACCGCGACACCGTGCGCAAGCGGCTGCGCGCCGCTGGCGTAGTGCCGGCCGGCCAGCGTGGCAGCACAAGCGTCTATGCCCTGGCGGATGTCGGCCCCGCACTCTACTCCGACATGATCGGGGCCACCGGCGGCGATCCCGATGATCTGCCGCCCCAGGATCGCAAGGCGTGGTATCAGTCCGAAACCGAGCGCGTGAAGCTCGAGCAGCAGCTGCGCCTGCTGGTGCCGGTGGAGGATGCGCACCGCGAGATGAGCCGGCTAGCCAAGGCGGTGGCCAGTGGCCTGGATTCGCTGGCCGACATGCTGGAGCGCGACGCCGGCCTGGCTCCCGAGAGCATCCAGCTGGTGGAGCAGGTGACCGACGCGCTGCGCGAACAGATGTACCAGGCAATAATCGCGGATGATGGAGAGAGCGCCGATGACTAGCACCGCCAGTGCCGCCTCTATCCGGCGCGACGTGGCCGAGCTGATCCGGCCGCCTCGCCGCATCCAGCCCAGCGAGTCAGCGGCCGAGGTCATGAAGGTGGTCAGCGGTGATGGCACCGTGCGCGACTGGAGCGCAGACACCACCCCTTACATGCGCGAGCCGCTGGATTGCATGGGATCGCGGCTATATGACGCCGTGATCTTTGTCGGCCCCGCGCGTACCGGCAAGACTAATGCCCTGGTGGATGGTTATGTCGCGTACAAGATCGAGTGCGACCCAGGCGATGGCCTAATCGTGCAGATCAGTGAGGAGAAGGCCCGCGAGTTCAGCAAAAAACGCATCGACCGCATGCTGGTCAACTCGCCTCGCCTGGTCGGCCGCATGAGTCCGCGCGGCCACGACAACAACGTGCATGACAAAACCTTTCGCGCCGGCAACTACCTGGGCATCAAATGGCCGTCCAAAAACGTCCTTGCCTCGAGCGATTATCAGTTCGTACTGATCACCGATTTTGACCGCCTGCCCGATGACGTGGATGGCGAGGGTAGTGCGTTCCTGCTCGCCAGCAAACGCACCCAGACATTTGGCTCAACCGGCATGACGCTGGCCGAGTCCTCGCCAGGGCGCGAGATCACCGATCCCGACTGGCGGCGACCGGATGATGCCCCGCACATGGCACCGCCCACCACCGGCATTCTGGATCTGTTCAACGCCGGCGACCGGCGGCTCTGGTACTGGCAATGCCCCGAGGCGCACTGCCGGCAGTGGTTCCCGCCGGTGATGGACAATTTCTCGCGGCAGGCGGGGTGCGTGTTCTGCCCGCATTGCGGCACCGAGATCGACCCCGCGGCAAAGCGCCGGCTAAACCTGGCCGGCCGCTGGGTGCCCGAGGGTGCCAAGCTCAATGAAGCCGGCGAGATGATCGGCACCCCGCGGCGCTCGCGTATCGCGTCATTCTGGATGGAGGGGCCGGCCGCGGCCTTCCAGTCCTGGGCGTCGCTGAATGAAAAGCTCCGGCGTGCCGAGGAGACTTACCAGCAGACTGACAGCCAGGAAACGCTCAAAGCGGTGATCAACACCGATTGGGGCCGGCCGTATCTGCGCCGGCGCGCAGCCACGCAACGCTCGAGCGAGCGGCTGGCTGATCGCTCCGAGGATTACCAACGCCGCACCGTGCCCCAGGGCGTGCGCTTCCTGACCGCTGCCGTGGATGTGCAGGGCGGCAAG
Source organism: Cobetia sp. Ld8 (assembly GCF_045066615.1). NCBI lineage: Bacteria > Pseudomonadati > Pseudomonadota > Gammaproteobacteria > Oceanospirillales > Halomonadaceae > Cobetia > Cobetia sp. Ld8. Next base: position 138,978 of record NZ_JBISHF010000006.1, read on the forward strand.
GATCGCCGCTTTGTCGTGCAAATCCAGGGCTGGGGCGCGCACCGCGAGTGCTGGGTGATCGACCGTTTCAACATCAAGGAGGACCGCGGCCCCGACAATGACCAGGAGCCGCGGCCCATCTCGCCGGCCACCCAGCCAGAGGACTGGGATTTGCTGACCCGTGACGTGCTGCTGCGCAGCTACAAGCTCGAGGACGGCAGCGGCCGCCGCATGCCGGTGGCATCCATCGCGGTGGATACCGGCGGCGAGGGCGAGGGCGAGGAGAGCGTGACCAGCCAGGCGTATGACTGGCACCGCCGGCTGCGCCGCGATGGCCTGCAGTCGCGCGCCTTCCTGGTCAAAGGGTCGAGCACGCGCGGCAGCTCGCGGGTGCGCAAAACATGGCCGGACAACACCGGCCGCAAGTCGCGCCAATCCACTGCGCGCGGTGACGTGCCGCTCTACCTGCTGGGCACCGATCTGCTGAAAGACGCCGTTGCCGCGATGATGGACCGCGATAACGCCGGCGCGGGCTACCTGCACACACCCAGCTGGCTGGGGCGCTGGTGGTATGACGAATTGACGTATGAGATCCGCGACCCCGCGAGCGGCAAATGGCGCAAGCCAGGCAAGCGACCCAATGAGGCGTTTGATCTGTGCGTGTACAACCTGGCGCTGTTCATCCTGATGAAAGGCGAGCGCATCGACTGGAGCGCGCCGCCGCCCTGGGCGGCCGCCTGGGATGACAACGCGCTGATCTCGCAGTCGCCAGCTGCCGCACCCGCTGCCACTCAACCCAAGCCACCGGCCGCGCGCAAGCGCCGGCGGGTGGTCAAGTCGCGCCTATAGGGCGTGGCCGGCAACCTTTGGAGCCTACCCCATGGCATATACCGCTGATGATCTCGCCCGCGTTCGCCAGGCGGTGCTCGACCTGGCCACCGGCCAGCGGGTGACATCGTTTCGCACGGCCAACGGCAAAACGCTGAGCTATGCAGATGCCGACATCGACAAGCTGCGCGAGCTGGAGCGCACCATCGCGGCAGACGTGGCCAGTGCCTCGCATATCGGCCGCCGGCTGAGATCCCGCACCCGCTACACCACGACATCTAAGGGGCTGTGATATGGGCGTGATCAGCACCCTCTCGCGGGGCATGCGCCGCGCCGCCTCGCGGCTGGGGATCAAGGCGAGCGCCTATGAAGGGGCCAGCCAGGGACGGCGTATGGCAGGGCGGGGTGTGACCACCACCGGCCCCAATGCCGCCATTGCTCACTCGCTGCCGCTGCTCAAGTCGCGCTCGCGCCATGCGGTACGCAACAACGCATACGCCAGCGGCGCGCGCGAGAGCTACGTGGCCAACCTGGTGGGCACCGGCATCAGACCCCAGTGGTCAGATCCTGAGATCCAGGCGTTATGGGATCGCTGGGCCGGCGAGGCTGACGCCGATGGCCTGGATAGTTTCTATGGCCTGCAGGCGCTGGCGATTGGCAGCCAGTTCGAGGCCGGCGAGGTGCTGGGGCGTTTCCGCTATCGCCGCATCAGCGATGGCCTGAGCGTCCCGCTGCAGATCCAGGTGATCGAGGCTGACCATCTGGACGCCAGCCACTCCACCACCCTCAGCGGCCGCGTGATCAAAATGGGCATCGAGATGGACGGCATCGGCCAGCGCCGCGCCTACCATCTCTGGCGCTACCACCCTGCCGAGAAGCTGACCGCGCAGATCAATACTCGCGTTCCGGTGCCGGCCGATCAGGTGCTGCACCTGTTCCGGCGCACCCGCCCTGGCCAGCTGCGCGGCGTGCCTGAGCTGACCAGCGTGATCGTGCGGCTTTATGAAATCGACGCCATGCAGGATGCCACCCTCGCGCGCCAGAAACTGGCGCAGCTGTTCGGGGCATTCGTCAAGCGCAAGGCCGATGCCGACCCCGAGGATGAAGGGCCATTCTTTGGCACCCATGGCAGCCATGTCGAGGATGGCGAGGGCGGCGAGGGCATAGACGCCTTCGAGCCTGGCGGCATCCACTACCTCGAGGATGGCGAGGAGGTGACATTCTCCGACCCGCCCGACATTGGCAGCAGCTACACCAACTGGCTGCGCACCGAGATGCACGCGGTGGCGCGCGGTGCCGGCCTGACGCATGAGCAGCTGACCGGCGATCTTCAGGGCGTCAACTATTCCTCGATCCGCGCGGGGCTGCTGGAGTTCCGCCGGCGGGCTGAGATGCTGCAGGCCGATCTGGTGATCCACAAGTGGTGCCGGCCTATCGCGGCCAAGTGGCTCGATACCGCCGTCAGCAGCGGGGCGCTGGTCATTCCCGACTACGCACGCCGCCGCGCGGATCTGCTGGCCATCGACTGGATCGCGCCCAAATGGCAGTGGGTGGACCCCGTGAAGGAGGTCACCGCCGATCTGATGGAGGTGCGCGCCGGCTTCAAGCCTCGCGGCGAGGCGGCAGCAGAGCGCGGCTGGTCGCTCGATCAGCTCGACAAAGAGATCGCGCGCGGCAACGTGAGCGCAGATGACCAGGGGCTGGTGCTCGATTCCGACCCGCGGCGCGTGGCAAAGAACGGCACCGCGCAGGCGAACGACCCAGACCCTGACGCCGACCCCGACCAATGAGGAATCACCATGAAATGGTTTGAAGTACAGGCGGCCGCCGATGGCCGCCACGCTGACGTGTGGATCAATGACCAGATCGGTATCGACTGGTGGAGCGGTGACGGCACCACGGCCAGCGCGTTTATCAACGCCATCGCGTCGCTGGGCGATGTCGAGGCACTGACCGTGCATATCAACTCGCCTGGCGGCGACGTGGCCGATGGCATCGCTATCGCCAACTATCTGCGCGGCCATAAGGCCCAGGTGACCACCCGCGTGGAGGGCATCGCCGCCTCTATCGCCGCGACCATCGCCATGGGCGGGGATCGCCGCGAGATGGCCACCGGCTCGCTGCTGATGATCCACGACCCGTGGACCGTCGCCATGGGCAACGCCACCGAGATGCGCAAGCTCGCGGATGATCTCGACACTATCCGCAATGGCATCGTCGAGCTATTCGTCGCGCGTGCCGGCGAGGCGCGCCGCGTCGAGATTCAGGAGGCGATGCGCGCAGAAACCTGGATGACTGGCGAGGACGCCATGGCGCTGGGGCTGATCGACGCCGTGGAGGCTGACATTAAGGCGGCCGCCTCGATTGGCGATTATTCCCGCGCCCTGGCCGCTGCCGGCCGATCTGCCCAGCATCACCTCGAGCAGCAGCGCGCACCGGCGCAGCCGGCACCGGCACCCAGCGCCATGAGCGCCGCCGATGCCCTGGCGCTGGCCTTCGACATCGAGCCGGCCCAGGCCGAGGCCCGCGCCGCTGAGCTGGGCGATCAGATCCTCGCCTGGCGCGACAAGCCGGCCACCTCGCCGGCACCTGACGCCGCTGCCCTGCAGCGCGAGGCTGTCGCGGCTGAGCGCGAGCGCGTGGTCGCCATCATCGACACCTGCACCACCACCGGCCAGCACCAGCTGATGGCCAAGCTGGTCGCCAGCGACATGCAGACCGACACCGCCCGCGAATACGTTTTCGACGTGGCCGCTGCCTCGAGCACCGGCGTGCATTCCAGCCACTCGCCCGAGGGTGGCCAGCGTGCCGGCATCGACACCCAGGGCATCTATGCCCGCCGCCGCGCTCGCAGCGCATCCTAACCGCACCACCTGGAGAGCATCATGACCCCGATTCAACACACCGAGCCGGCCCGTACCGGCGAGCACGTACTGTCCGAGGCTGCCGGCTCTCGCTCGCGCGAGTCCATTGTGGTCGCGTCAGGCATCCATGCGGCCGGCACCGTGCTGGCCATGACCACTGACGGCACTTTTGTGGCGCATGACCCGACTGCCAGCGATGGCACCGAGATCGCTGCTGGCATCCTCTATGGACCGGCAGATGCCCGCGAGGGGCCGGTGCCGGCCGTCGCGCATGTGCGCGATTGCGAGGTGAATGGCACCGGCGTCACCTGGGCGGCCGACATGACCGATGACCAGCTGGGCGCGATGAATGCCGCGCTCATGGAGTCCGGCATCATCCTGCGCGGTGTCGATATGCCGGCGGGCGTGATCCTCGCTGGTGAGCCAGCCGCCGAATAACTGACCCGCACTTACACCGTCTGATGCGCCGCCCACTGGGCGGCGTTGTCGTTTCTAGCGCACGACCCCGACCGTACCCGACATCTCAAGGAGGGCGACATGCCCGCTGATATTTTCTCCTCTGACATCTTCTCTATCGGCAGCCTGACGGCCTCGATCAACGAAGCCGATTATGTGCCGTCTCGCCTGGGCCAGCTGGGCATCTTTGAAGAAACCGGCATTGCCACTACCACCGCCACCGTCGAGCGTGACGGCGATACCCTGGCGCTGGTGCCGGCAGGCGAGCGTGGCGCGCCGGCGGACCCGCTCAAGCGCAACAAGCGCACCGGCGTCACCTTCAATGCCGTTCACTTGCCGGTGACTGACACCATCCTCGCGGATGAAGTGCAGAATGTCCGCGCCTTCGGCAGCGAGGATCAGCTCGAGGGCGTGCAGCAGGTGGTCGATAAGCGCCTGGGCAAGATGGTGCGCCGCATCGACGCCACCCTCGAGTGGCAGCGCATGGGCGCGCTGAAAGGCAAGATCCTGGATGCTGACGGCACCACCGTGATCACGGATCTCTATAGCGCGTTCGGCATCCAGCAAAAGACTGTGAAAATGGCGCTCAACACCGAGAGCACCGACGTGCAGGCCAAGGCGCTGGACGTGACCGAGCACATTGAGGATTCGCTCAAGATGCAGCCTTACACCAGCGGTCATGCATTCTGTGGGCGCAGATTCTGGCGCAAGCTGATCAGCAACCCGAGCGTGCGCGAGGCGTATATCTACCAGAAAAGCGAGAAGCTGCGCGGCGATGGCCGCGACGCCTTCGAGTTCGGTGGCATCACCTGGGAGCGTGCCGTGGGCAATGTCGCCGGCCAGCCCTTTGTCGCCAGCGGCGAGGCTGTCGTGATCCCGATGGGCGTGCCGGATATGTTCCTCGCGCATTACGCGCCGGCCGATTATGCCGATGCGGTGAATACGATTGGCCTGCCGTTCTATTCCAGCACCGAGCGCCTGCCGCACGGCAAAGGTGTCAGCCTCGAGGCCCAGTCCAACCCGATCATTCTCAACACTCGCCCAGGCGCGTGCATCCGTTTGGTCGAGACGGCATAAGCCAATGAGTATCGACGAGATCGAGGCAGCAGCTAACCGGCTGCTGTTCGGTGTCGGCGGCCTCAGCGTGCCCGCCACCGTTACCCCGCGTGGCGGCGCGCCCATTCCCACCAGCATCATCATCGACCGTGACGCCACCATTACTGACGATTTCGGCATCGTGCTGGAATCGCGCTGTGAGATCGGTGTGCTCACTGAGGAGGTGGGGCGGGTGGATCGGGGCACGCTGATCGACACCGGCAAACCCGATGACCGCTGGACGCTGCTCGAGCCAATTGGCGACGACGGATTCGAGCAGCGCTGGACAGCCTCGAGGTACTGACAATGGCAGCGACAAGCCTGGATCTGCGCGACCTCGAGGGCGTCGCTGACGCCTACCGCTTGGCACCCAAGGCGGCGGCCAAGGCGGCGCAGCTCGCGCTCAATTCTGCCGCGCGGCGTGCCCGCACTCTGGGCAGCGCCGCGATACGCCAGCAGGTGGCGCTATCTGCCGGCTATGTGAATGACAATCTCAAGGTGCGCACCTTCGCCACCTCGACGGATCTCACGACGCGGATTGCGGCCAATCCACGCTCGGTGCTGCTGACACGCTACGGGGCCAAGATCCGTACCGTGAAGGCCAAGGGCCGGCGCGGGCTGACTGGCGATCCCGCTCGCGGGATTCAAGCGGGGCGCAAGGCGGCTGGCACCAAGGGCGTCAAGATCAAGACTGGCGGCGGCACCAAGCGGCTCGCCGGTGCGTTCTGGGTGCGACTGGCCGGATCAGGCCAGTGGGCACCCGTGGTGCGTACTGGCGATGGCCGCAATGACTATCGCGTGTTGTATGGGCCAAGCGTGCTGCAGGTGTGGTCTGACGTGCGCAGCACTGTCGCGCCCCAAGCCGTGCAGCATGCCGCTGATGAGTTCATCAGGCAGTTTGATCGCCTGAGCTGACCCTGCCCCATTCTCTGAGAGGTCACCATGCCCGACTCGCTGGCAGCGCCTGAGCTGCCTATCACGACACAAGCCATGCACGCGCTGCAGGCCAGGCTGGCCAGCATCACGCGCGCCAATGGCTACCACACCGATCTCGGCCTGAGCATCTGGCGGGGATTCTGGATTCTGGCGATGAATGCTCGCCAGCTTGTGCCGATTCTGGCGCTGCAGTCTGACACCGAGCGCCCCAGCAGCACGCGGCAAGATCGCGCCATTCTCAGCGTCGATGCACGCCTGGTGCTGGTGGTCGATGCGTTGCCACGCACTGAGGGAGATGCGACCGCTGGCGAGACGGCAATCGAGGCAGGGCTGGCCGATCTGCGCCGGTGCCTGCTGATGGACCAGGGTGATGATCTGACGCGCGTGCTCAAGCACAACGGCCTGGCCTTGGGCGCGGCCGAGTACGCACTGGCTGAGGATTCCCGCTACGCCCTGGCATCCATGCCAGTGACCATGGAGTGCGTCGAGCACTACACCTGACCGCGAATCACTGCACGACACCTACCACCCCGCATATCTGGAGAGCCACAACATGGCCACGAAGACTTATAGCTATCTCGGCAAAGGCATGGTTTACCTGCGCAACCGCTCAAGCGGTGGCGGCCTCAAGCAAGTGGGCAACTGTTCCGCCCTCGAGTTCTCTGTCGAGACGGACACCCTGACCCAATCCGACTACACCCAGGCCGGTGGCGGCAACGCTAACGAGATCCAGCGCGTCAGCAGCGTGGGCGCGAGCATCACCATGCTGGAGCTGCGCCCCGAAAACGTGGCGATGGCGCTGCGCGGCACGCGCTCCGAGGTGCAGAGCGCCCCCGTCACTGATGAGCGTCACACCGCCTACCCTGGCACCCTGCTGGCGCTCAGCAAAACGCCTGACCGCACCGAGAGCATCACCGTCACCATCGACCCCGATGGCGCGGGTGATGTGGCCATCGAGGATGTCGATTATGAGATCACCGGTGCGGGCGTCTACGTGACCGAGGGCGGTGCTATCTCTGAGGGCACCGTGGTAGCCATCGACTACACCAGCGCAGCGGCTGACGTGATCGAGGCCATGACCGGCAGCGGCGACGAATACGAATTGGTGTTCGATGGATTGAACGAAGCCGAGAGCGACCGTCCCGTGACCGTCACCGCGCACCGCGTCAAGTTCAGCCCGACCACTGGCCTGGCGCTGATCGGTGACGACTTTGGCGAGCTGGCACTCGATGGCAGCCTGCTGGTCGATTCCGGCAAGATCGGTGCCGGCGTGTCGCGCTATTTCAAGGTAGCCATGGCGCGCTAAGCATCACCGCACTACCACCCCAGCGGCTCAGCTGCTGGGGCTTATTCCAGGCGGCTGGAGATCCGGCCGCCCCTGAGTTATCCACACCCGCCCCCGAGCGGGTGTTTTTCTGCCTGGAGATGCCGCCATGGCTCTGACAGATCGCGCCGTCGAGCTGGTGCTCAAGGCCAAAAACCTGATTTCTCCGAGCACTGAGGCGGCCGCCGATAGTGTCAGCGACTTATCGGCCAATGCCGAGGAGCTACGCGGCAACCTGGACCAGCTCGAGGATCAGCGCGCCCTGGTGCGCGCCTTCCAGCAGGCCACCACTGCCACCGGCAAGGCGCAAAAGGAGTGGGACAAAGCCACCGACAAGGTGCGCGCGCTCGAGCAGGAGATCGAGGCCAGCGGCCAGGCCAGCATCGCCCAGCAGAACCGCCTCAACGAAGCGCGTGCCGTTGCCGCTCGCGCCGGCGCAGCGTATGAGCAGCAGGCAGCGCAAGCCGCCCAGCTGGGGCAGAGCCTGACTGACGCCGGCATCAACACTGGCAATCTCTCCGAGGAGCAGCTGCGCCTGGCGCGCGAGGCCCGCGAGGCCCAGAACGCGCTCAATGGCTTGGGCAGCTCAGCCGCCCAGGCAGGCGACCAAGCCGAGGAGGGCAGCACGGGGCTGCGGCGTGCCCGTCAGGCGCTCAACGATTGGAGCAAAGCGGCCGCCGGCGCGGCTGTCGCAGGCGGCGCATTGGTCGCTGGCTTTGCCGCTCGCATGACCTCAGAGCAGGCGGATCTGGCGCGCGAGCTGGATAACGTCAGCAAGCGCACCGGCGTGGGTATCGTTGCCCTGCAAAAATACCGCTACGCCTTCGAGCGCGCGGGGCTGGATGCCGACGAGGCTGGCGACATCTTCCAGGATGTGGCCGACAAGATCGGGGACGCCTTCGAGAATGGTGGCGGCGATGCCATGGATGCGCTCGAGGGGCTGGGCATCGAGGCTAAGGAGCTGATCAATCTCGCCCCTGATCAGATGTTCCTGCGCCTGGCCGACGCGATGCAGGATCTGCCCCAGGCGAGCCAGATCAATTTCCTCGAGGGGCTGGCGAGCAACGCCTCGCGCCTGCAGCCGCTGCTGGAAAACAACGCGGCACTGTTGCGCCAGCTAGGTGATCAGGCCAGCGAGATGGGTCTGATCATGTCGCCCGAGCAGATCGCCAACCTGCTCAAGACTGAGGAGGCGATCAACGGGGTGCAGACCCGCCTGCAGGGGATTGCCACTCAACTGTTTTCCAAGCTCTCGCCGGCGGTGGAAGGTGCCGCCGATGCCTTCGATGACGCGCTGAAAGACAACCCCAAGCTAGTCGATGAGCTGGCCACCGCGATCAGTGGGCTGATCAAGATCGGCACTGACTGGGTGCGCAGCTTTATCGACAACCGCGATCAGATCGCGGATTCGATGCAGTCGCTGGTCGATGTCGGCCAGATGATGGGCAATGGCCTGGTGGCGGCGTTTCGTCTGGTGCAGTCAGCCGCTGCCGGCGTGACCGCCGGTGTCGCGTCGCTGAGCACCGGCATCCTGCAGCTCAACGCCAAGTCGCTCGAGCTGCTGAATAAAGTAGGCATTGCATCTGATAAGGAGGTCGCCAACGCCCAGGCCAAGGCCAAGGCGGCAGAGCAGACGCTCTATGATCTCAACAAGGATGCCGAGCGCTACTTTGATCAGGCCATGGAGGCCGGCAAGGCTGCGGCAAACGCCTTCGACAATTCGACCGAGGCGGTGGAGGAGCAGGCCAAGGCGACCGGCATTACCGCTGATCAGCTCGACAAGCTGGCCGATGGTGCCGATGTGGTCGATGGCAAGATGCTGTCACTGGCCGAGACTCAACGCCGGCAGGCTGACGCCACTCGCGCCCAGGGCAAGGCAGCGGCCCAGGCAGCCGAGGATCTGGGAACCTCGCTGGAGGAGCTGAGCAGCGGCATCATGGATGGCGAGGCTGAGGCGATAGATGCCTTTGACCGGCTCGCCAATAACGGCCAGGTCAGTGCCGATCAGGTCGCTGCCGCCTTCGAGAAGGCCCAGGGCGCGATCAGCTCAGATGAAGGGCTGGCCGCGTTTCGTGCGCTGCTCGAGGAGCTGGTCGAGTCCGGTGTCGCTGGGGCGGATCTGCTCGAGAAGCATCTCAAGGCCACCGGCAAGGCAGCTGCTGACGCTCTGGGGCTGTCGCTGCAGGATCTGACCACCGGCATCAGCAAGGCCGAGACGGACGTGATCGAGGCATTCGACACGCTGGCGCGCCAGGGCAATCTGACCGGCGAGCAGCTGCGCACCGCGTTCGGTGAGGCGCTATCGCAGCTCGAGGGTGACGAAGCGCTCGACGCGATCCGCGAGAAGCTGGCCGGCCTGGTGTCGGATGGCGTGACTGGGGCCGGTACGCTGCGCGGCGTCTGGACCGAGTACAAGGCCAGCATTGACGACACCACCAGCGCGCTCGAGGAGCAGCGCGCCCAGGAGGCTGCCACCCAGGCCGAGGCGATCAAGAACCTGCGCGTGATCCAGAACGCACGCCAGGCAGCCCAGGCCGAGGACGAAGCCGCCACCCAGTCGGCCGTCAGCAACGTGGAGGCCCGCGCCAACGCCATCGGCGGTGGCCTGGCTGCCATCTATAACAAGGCGGCCAACGCCACCCAGGCGCTGAGCGCTCGCGCGGGCACCGCCTTTAAGTCAGCCATGACCGGCAGCAGCGGCGTCACCGGAACCGTGGATCTGCTGCGCGAAAAGATCGCGGATCTCGAGGAATCCGTGGGGAACGCCTTCACCGTGTGGAAGACGCGGGCTGATCCCATGGGCGTGCAAAAGTACATGGCCAAGGTGGCGGCCAATAGCGGGCTAGTCGAGCTGCAGTTCCGCAAGCAGCAGCTTGCGGCCACTGAGCTGGTCGAGGCGCTGGGCAAGGTATCCAGCAGCGACCCAGGTGCCGGCCTGCGCAACCTGGCGGCCGACTCCGGCCAGGCTGTCAGCGCCACCCAACTGCTGAGGATTTCGAGCGAGGATCTGCGCCGGCAATTCGATCTGCTCGATGATGCCTCGCTGTCGAGCCTAGAGGGTGCCATTCAGTCGGTGCGCAGTCAGGTGGACTCGCTCTCTGACAGCGTGAGCGACACGCTGGCGAGCCTGCGCTCTGAGCTGGCCAGCCTGCAGGGTGACAGTGCCCAGGTGGAGGCGTTGCGCTACCAGGAGCAGCAGCTCGAGCTGCAGCAGACGCTGGACAAGGCCCGCGCCCTGGGCGATGCCCAGACCATCAGCCAGGCCCAGGAGGCGCTGAGGCTGGCCGAGCAGGCCCACGACCTACGCCTCGCGGACATCCAGGCCCAGAGCGAGCAGGAACGCCAGGAGGCTCTGCAGGCTGAGGCGGATCTGCAGCGTCAGGTGCAGGCCGGCGAGGCCACCCAGCGCGAGAACAATGCGGCCGCCCAAGGTCGCACCACCCAGCTGACCACCTCGCTGCAGGCCCAGCGCCGCGTCGCGGTGGATCTCAATATCGGCAATCAGCAGGTGACGCTAAACGGGGTGGACGAGAGCGAGGCTGACGCCCTGCTCGATACCCTCTCGCGCGCCTCGCGCACCGCTGCCCGCTGATACCGCATCACCCCATAACCGAGAGAGACACCCATGCCGGTGACACTAGAGGGCATCGCCCTGCCTGATGATATTCAGTGGACTGATGAGATGGTCAGCCACGGGGTGGGGCAAGTGCAGACCCCGACACTGACCGGCGCGCTGGTGGTCGAGGAGAGCGCCCAGGCGGCCGGCAGATCCATCACGCTGGCCAGCGGTGGCGGTGCCTGGGTGACGCGCTCCACCGTGCTGGCGCTATCCGAGCTGGCCGCCACGCCGCGCCCTGCTGACACCCCGTTGGTGCTGGTGTGGGGTGATGGCCGGACCTTCGATTGCGTGTTCGATCACGCCGCCGGCGAGGCAGTGTCAGCGTCTGAGGTGCTGCGCCTTGCGGCCGGCAGCCAGGATGCCGATCACCCCTACACCATCACCCTGCGCCTGATCACCGTCTGACACCCCATCACCTTGCTGGAGCCAGCCCAATGGCCGACGAAACAATCCATAGCGGCGACATCCGCATCCTGCAATCCGAGCGCATGACCGACAACGCCGATGGCGGTGGCCGGCTGACTGGCCGCCCCGTGACCGATGGCGCGAGCAATGACATCTTTGATGACATCTCTGACCTCGATCGTGCAGCGGGGCGCACCTCGCTGCGCAAGGTCGGGGCCGGTGTGCTGACCGACAACACCGCCCAATATTTCGGCGCGCACGCGATCATTGACCAGGTGCCGGCTGATCCTAATGTCAGCGTGGTGATGTTCGATACCGGCTCGCCATCTGATGAGCGTGCCGAGTCCCGCGATTATGTCGAGAGCTATGTGACCGCCGGCGCGACCTCGCGCATGACGCTGCTGGGCGATCAGCTAGCCGGCCAGCGCAGCATCATCACTTTCCAGATGCCAGAGGCCACGCTGCCCGATCTGGGCGATGTGCTGGCGCTGATGACCGAGCAGGGCGATGCCGCCGGCGAGGTCCAATATGTGCGCATCAGTGAGATAGATCACGAGATCCGAACGTTTGAGTATGAGAACGGCAGCAACGTGCAGACGTTCGAGCGCCGCGTGCTGACGCTGGGGCTATCCACCGCGCTGCGCCAGCGCGTCTATGGCGTGCAGCCCAAGCCTGGCACCCTCGACCCTGACACCGTGATTCGCGAGGGGCAGAGCACTGATGCCGCCCGTTACTATGGCGTCAGCACCCTGACCCAGCCGGCCACCTTCGGGGCCAATAGCGTCACCGTGGCCAGCACCTATGCGCCGCTTGTGCCGGCGACCACCACCGAGCAGGCGGTGACCGATGTGCAGGTGGGCGGCACGGCCACCATCAGCGTCAGCAGCGGTGGCTCGACCTTCGAGGTGGCGCAGATCGCCAGCACCACCCAGATCGCTATCGAGCTGAATAATCGTGGCTTCACCTATGTCAGCCGCCTGGACCCGCTGCCGGCACCTGGCAGCGTGGTGATCGCTTATCGCTCGCTGGGCAAGTGGTATGAATTGCGCGATTCAGACGCGAATGGCGATCTGAGCGGCAGCGGGGCGGGGCGCGTGGACTACGCCACCGGATCTGTCAGCGTGACGCTGGGCGGCCTGCCTGATGTCGGCAGTTCGGTGCTGTTCAGCTGGGGCACGCCGGCCCACTATGAGGACCGCGCCGGCCAGGCCACCATCGACAAGCCCTGGATGACGTTCGTGCTCGATCACGCCGGCGTGATGCCTGGCAGCGTTACCGTGCGCTGGATCTCTGGCGGCAGCGAGCAGACGGCCACCGATGATGGCCTGGGGAGCCTCAGCGGCGCAGCCACCGGCCGCGTGGTCTATGGCTATGCCGACGGCAGTGGCGCGCCCCAGCCTGGCGAGGCTTATGTCGAGTTCAATGGCGACGCCTTCCCAGATGCCAGCACCCAGGTCGAGATCGAGTATGACTATGGGGCACCGAAAACCGAGCAATTCCTGCCGTCTGCCAACGGGGCCGGCCTGGTCAGTCTCAGCATCAGCGATGCGCCGGTGCGCCCTGGTAGCGTGGCCATCACCTGGGCAGTGGTTCGCACCTGGTCGAGCAGCGAGAGCGAGTCGCGCAGCAGCCCGCGCACCGGCACCTGGGAGACTGTCGAGCAGAATGGCGGCGAGGCCGATGTCACCTACACCATCACCGATGATGGCCGTGGCGGCTTCAATGGTGGATGGGAGGGCAGCATCGACTACGCCACCGGCGCGGTGACCTTCGAGGTCGAGAAGATCCGCGAGGTCAGCGAGTGGGATGATGGCGACGCCACGCACCGCGAGTGGGGCAGCAAAGAAAAGCGCGACGTTTTCGAGAATGGTTCGAGCGTCTGGCTGACCAGCCAGCTGGACAGCGCCGCCCCGACCACCCACACCATCACCCAGGATCTCGCCCCGCTCGATGTCGAGCTGATGCCCCTGCTGCAAGATAGCGTCGTGCCAGGCACCCTCAGTTTCATCTTCCGAGGCGATACGTTCATCGACCGCCAGGGCAGCCTCTATCGCAGCGTCACCAGCAACGGGGCCGGCGTTCTCGCGGGCACCATCGACTATGGCACCGGCGATGCCCGCATCACCGACTGGCCGAGCGGCACCAGCGCCACTATCACCGTCAAAACGCTGGTGAGCACCTTCGGCACCTGGACGCTCGATGAGGCGTTTTTCCGCACGCCAGGCTCGCCGCTGCAGGTGGGCGGCCTGCTGATCCAGGCCACGACGCTCGACGGCCGCTCGATCACCGGCCAGGCGGCACTCTCTGGCGAGATCGAGGGTGACGAGATGGCAGGCTCTGCCAGCTTCGAGACGGGGGTGGTGCGCGTCACCTTCGGCAAGCTGGTCAGCAATGACAGCCTGAGCGCTGCCGAGCGCGCCGAATCCTGGTATGACGCCACCGCCGTGGATGACGCCGGCATGATCTGGCGGCCCACCCAGGTGATCCCGAGCACCGCGCGTTTCAATGCCGTCATTCTGACCACGCTGCCGCTCGAGGCTGAGCTGATCGGCATCGACCCCGTGCGCCTGCCCAGCGATGGCCGCGTGCCCATCTATCGCGCCGGCGGCGTGGTGGTGGTGCATCACACCGGCCGCGCCCCGTTCCCGCTGGGGATCGGTGGCGGAACCACGCTGGATGTCGGCCGCTCGCGGCTGGCCAGTCTGGTGGTGGAGGACGCCACCGGCGAGGAGGTGCCAGCCACCCAGTACAGTGCAGACCTCGACGCCGGCACCGTGCAGCTCGCCGCGCCTGACACGGCCACCCACCCCGAACCCTGGTACGCCCTGCACCGCGTCGAGGACATGCTGCTAGTGGGTGACGTGGATCTGTCGGGGGCGCTGACCCTCAAGGGCAATTTGAGCCACGACTACCCCGCCGGCGATACGCTGGTCAGCGCCGCGATGGTGGCCGGCGACCTGCAATCGCGCGTGGCTGATTTCTTCGATCTCTCGAGCTGGGATCGAGACTGGAGCAAAGACGACAACGATGGCGCAGATGGCACCCTGGCCGAGTACAACGTGACCACCTACCCGCCGATCATCACCAATCGCGGGGCCATCACTGAGGATTGGGCGCTGATCTTCACCAGCTCGAGCACGTTCCGCATCATCGGCCGCACCGTGGGCGAGATCGGCGTGGGAAGTATCAATGAGGACACGTCGCCTACCAACCCGAATCAGGGCGTACCCTATTGGACGCTCAAGGCGGGCGGCTTCGGGGCCGGCTGGGTGAATGGCAACGTGATCCGCTTCTCGACCATCGGCGCATCCTTCCCGATGTGGCTGGCGCGCGTGATCCTGCAAGGGCCAGCCAGCGGGCAGCAAGATAGCTTTAGGCTGCAGATCCGTGGCAACGCCAACGCCTGACCGTAGACGGCAGGCGCAACCCTCTACCCCTATTCCTATTCCTCAACCGCCCAGCCACTCGCTGGGCGGCCTTGTTTCTGGAGACGTTCAAGATGGCCGATTATCCGGTGAAGTGGTTCAGCAATGACATGGGTGGCGCGCCGGTGCTGGGTGATACCGCCGCAGGTGATTTCATCGCGCTGCTCAAGGCGTGCTTGGTGACGGGCTTCAATGTGACGCCGGTGGCAAGCGCCACCTATGAGGCCGAGAGCGGCGAGGTGCTGGTCACGCTGACCACTGGGCACGGCTTCAAAGCCTGGCAGGTGATCGAGGTCAGTGGCGCAGACCAGGAGAGCTACAACGGCCAGCACCGCGTGACGAGTATCGGCAGCGACTGGGTGCGCTATGTGCCCGACGCCGCGCCCAGTGTCTCGCCAGCCACCGGCACCACTATCGAGATCAAGGCGGCTCCGGTGGGCGGCTGGGATGTTGTTGCTGAGGATGTCGATAATCATCGTATTGCGTTCAAGCGGACAGACCCGAGAGCCACTAGCCATGTGCTGGTCATTGAGAACAATGGCAACGAGGGGCAATACCCTAGCGGCGGTGAGCATCTGGCTATGATGCGGGTGTGCGATTCTTTTACTGACTTCGACACCTTTGAGGAGGCTTGCACCAATTACTGGCCAGCGAGCCATAAGTGGTCGAATAAAGATGAATGGCACTTTGTGGGGGATTCAATGCTGTTTTATTGGATTGACCGATATGCCAATTCTTCAAAAATGTCAGTTTTTACTGCTGGCCAAATAGAATCATTGATGCCTGGTGATGCGTCTGGCTTTGTGTTGAATGGTATTGGCAGTGGTAGCGCTCATGAGTGGCGATCTAATGATGTTTATTATACCGACTTTGGGAGCTTCAATTATGGATCATTCCGCAAGATTGCGCGCAGTTATTCACAACTTCCTGGCAGTGTGTCTTGGCAGACAGTGGGGATTGGCTCAGCCTTCGGGGATTTAGCATCCTATCCGAATCCTCAAGATAACGGCTTTTATGTTGCTACTGGTAAAATACTGGTAACGGAAAGCGGTGGGATTCGTGGCTTTATGCCTGGCGTGCTGCAGCCGCTGCAGACTTCCTCTGTCTATCATTCCAAGATTGTGGATAACGTGCCTAACCTAGAGGGCGTGCCGTTATTGTTCCTTCTCGTCACTAAGCAGCAGGCATATGGCACTGATGAGGTGCTAGTGGCTTGGCGTCTTGATGGCTGGGATAAATAACAGGAGAGGGCAATGGCCATACTTGCGCATTATAAGATGAGCGGCAATGCAGCTGATAGCTACGCGAACAATAGCGGCGTTGCGTTTGGCGTGGAATGGGTTTCTAGCCCATTGTTTGGGACAGATGGGGAGGGGATATTCAAAGACGCGGGGGCAAGGCTAGAGGCTGGCGTGCAGTATTCTGGCGGGGATAGCGCCGGCGTCTCTATCTGGTTTAGAGCGCAGTCAGGGAGTTCTGTGCTTTTCAGTCAGCATGATGGCCAGCGTGGTCTGATGCTCGAGGTGACGCCGGCCGGCGGTCTGCGCATGACTGTTGGCGATGTTGTTGGCGAGGAGGTGCCGATCTGGCGCGGTGGTTATCATCATGCAGTGCTGTCGTATGGTGACGGGGCGGCCGTGCTCTATCTTGATGGCCTCGAGGTGGCCACCCTCGAGTCGCCTACCGAATGGCCTGATCTCTCTGCCTTTATCAAAGGAGGCGCGCCGGCAGGTGATACTGACTCTTTGCGTGTGGCGGGGGTCGCCTTCTTTGATCAGGCATTGACCCTCAATAATGCAAGGGCTTTGAATCTGTTTGTCGATGAGATTGAGCTAGAGGTCGAGGTATCCACGGGCGTGCCAGTGGGAGTCTATACCGGCGGCTCAAATGACAAGGTAGAGGCTGTTCTGCCCAGCGTGACGGCTCCGCTGACGCTGGAGGCGTTATTCAAGGTTACCGGCGAAAAGTCATATATGGGTTTGAGTTATGGCAATGGGCAGAATATATATTTCGGGATGGGGGTTAGTGATAAGCGATACCCCATCTTGATAGAAAGGCTGGGGAGTAATTTCGATAATGTTCAAGGTGAAGAAGGCTCACTGTTCCTTAATGATGTCGTTAGAATATCCGCCACAATAGATGAAAATGGGAATACCCAGCTATACTGCAATGGTGAATTGGTAGGAGTGGGCAGCACCTCGCACGATATTTCTGGCAGGAATACACTTTCAATGGGCGCTTTAGGGGAATACGATAATCAATTTTCAGGCGCTGATGTCAGGGTATGGAGCACGGTAAGAACCGCAAGTGAAATACAATCTGATATGATGCGCGTAGCAGATCAAAATGACCCTAATTTGATTGCTAATTATCTCTTTGATGAGCAGGCGGGGGGTTATGCGGCCAACTCCTCTAGCAGTTCTGCCCCGCGCGCTGATTTTATTAACTCTCCCGAATGGATTGCAATATTCGAGATCCAGAGTGGCGGCTGGGTTTCGAGCTTTCCCTATCCTGCCATGCACTCGATGCAGGCTCTCCCGCCTGGGAATCTGAATCGCTATAGCCGCCCCAACCCTGGCGCGATACAAGTCAGCGGGATGACATCCGTGCTATCCGGTGCGCCGTGCATTGCGGTGGGCAGCTTCGATCAGATCGACGGCAGCGGTGGCAATGGCACGCCGACTGGCGGCGTCTCAGATCCCGCCCGCATGGGCGTCATTGCCGGCACCGTGCTGGACATCCAGGCCCAGCCCGTCAGCCGGCGCGTGCGGGTGCATGAGCGCGCCACTGGCCGCATCGTGCGCGAGACGTGGAGCGATGCCGATGGCAAATACCGCTTTACGGACCTCGACCCGCGCATCGCGTTCTACGTGATGGCCTTCGATCACACCCTGCAGCAAAACGCTGTCGTGTCAGACAATGTGCATTCTGAGGTGGAGGACAGCCGGTGATCAGCTTCTCGACAAGCGTAAAAGATGCGCGCCTGGCGGCCATCGCCGGTGCGATAGATGCCGGTGATTCGCCGGCGTCATTCGTTGTGTACTCCGGCACCCGCCCATCACCTGGTGCTGCCGTCACCGATCAGGTGGCACTGGCCACGCTGGAGGTGCCCCAGCCATTCGCCGCCGATCTCTCTGGTGGCGTCCTGACGGGGGCAGCCTTTGAGGAGGTGATGGCCGACGCTGATGGCGAGGCCACCTGGTCGCGCCTGGTCGATGGCGCGGGTGCGTGGGTGATGGATCTGGATGTCGGCATCGAGGGATCTGGTGCTGACGTGACCATCAGCTCGACGACGATTTATCGCGGGATACTGACGCGGATCAGCCGCATGGTATTCGCTGAGGGCTAGGGGGGCACCGTGAGAGAGATCAGGCTGCAGTTTGTCCAAGGGCTAGCGCCCTGGAGCGCGCGCGCCCTCGAGCTGCGCCTGGGTGGTGATCCTGGTTTGTTGCTGCTGTTCGCCGGTGACTATGTACCGCCGGCGGGTGGCAATGTCGTGCTTGGCTTCGGCGGTGCCACTGAGGCGGTGGAGCTGCCGCGCGAGCTGGTGCTCGATGCCCAGCTGACGCCGCCATCAGTCGATGCTCGACTCGCCCAGGGTAGCGCCATCGAGATCGCGGCCAGTCTGGTGATGCCGGCAGCCACCGTGCGGGCGCAGCTCGAGCTGATCCAGTCGCTCAGTCTGGAGGCGACCACGCCGCCGGTGACGGCAGAGATCCGCGTCGAGCATGGTGTCAGCCTTTCGCTGGTGGCCACGCTGGGTGCGCCGGCGGTGGTCGATGTCGCGCTGACCCGCGAGATCAATGTCTTTCGAGGGCCATCAGATAGTGCCGGTGCCCGCTTCGAGAACGCGGTCCCGCTCGAGGCCCAGGGCAGCACCAGCTGGGAGCAGCCTGCTCGCCCCTATGGTGCCACCGCGTCAGGCTTCGAGCAGGGCGCACCGCTTGCGGCCAGCCAGGGTGGCCAGTGGTCTGCCCGCCCCCGCACCGACGCCACCAGTGGCTCGCGGTGGGAGCAGGCCGAGCGCATCCTGGGCACCCTCAGTGGCAGCCAGTGGCTGCAGCTGCCGCGCGTCCGCCGCGCCTCGCGGCCGGTATGGGAACAGGGGCAGGGCATCGCGGCTGCTCGCTCCAGCGGCTACCAGCACCCACCCCGCAATGATGCCCGCCGGCGCTCGCGCTATGAGGAGGCCCGCACCCTCGAGCCGGTGACGATGGATGTGCCCTATCAGCAAGGGCGCACCACTGGCGACGACTGGCGCGTGCCCTGGGAGCAGGCCCGCCGGCCACCGCCTGGCCTCGACCTGCCGCCAGATCGGCCTGAGCCGCCGGTGCTCGAGCCGGTGGAGGGTGGCACGACCCTGCAATTCTGCCACGCCATGCCGAGCGCCCCGTGGGTGCTGCAGTTCGGTCTGACGTGTGAGATTCCCACCCCGACCATTCCCGTCAAAAGGCTCTATATCGTGCAAAACTCCGCGCGCCTGGTGCGCCTCTCCGATGGCCTGGAGCTGCCGGCCACCCAGATGACGCTCAGCATCGACGCTGACAGCTGGGCATGGTCATTCTCTGCCGGCCTGGCAGGGCGTGACGCTCAAGCGCTGGTGACCGGCACCGATGGCCAGCCGGTGGAGGTGATGGCCGAGATCAACGGGCAGCAGTGGCGGTGCCTGGTGGATGGCTGGCGACGCTCTGAGAGCTGGCAGAGCCATAGCGTGACCATCAGCGGCCGCTCGCTTGCGGCGTACCTGGGCGCGCCCTACGCCACCGCGCGCAGCTACACCGAGGACAGCCAGGCCACTGCCTCTCAGCTCGCCCGCGCTGAGCTGCCAGAGGGCTGGTCACTGGATTGGCGCATGACTGACTGGGTGGTGCCCGCCGGCGCGTGGAGCTATGACAGCCTCGCGCCCATCGACGCCATCTCGCGGATCGCTCAGGCGGCCGGCGGCTATGTGCAGGCCCATCAGCAGGATCAGACCATCATTGTCGCGCCCCGCTTCGAGGCAGCGCCCTGGCGCTGGGCTGAGAGCGAGGTCGATCTGGCGGTGCCCCGCGACATCATCACCCAGCTGGGCAGCGATCAGCAGCCAGGTGATGCCCGCAATGCCGTGTGGCTGCATGGTGATACCGGCGGCATTCAGGCCCAGATCATCCGGCAGGGCACCGCCGGCGATCAGCTGGCACCCACCGTGGTGGATGCGCTGATCACCGATCAGGCACCGGCGCAGTCGCGCGGGATCGCTGAGCTGGCCGCTACCCTGCGCCAGAGCACCGAGAGCCTGCAGATGCCCCTGGCGGCCTCTCTGGGCGGCCTGCTGCTGCCTGGCATGATGATCGAGTGCGATGGCTGGCGTGGTGTCTCGCGGGGCGTGAGCGTCAGCGCAAGCCTGCAGGGGCGTGCCCTGAGTGTGCGCCAGTCTATCGAGCTGCAGAGATTCCATCTGTGATGGCGTCGTGTGGTATCAGTTCAATCAAAGGAGGGAGATAGCATGGCCAATCCATATCGCCGCCTGCTGGCGTTGCTGCCGACCACGCCGCGCCAGGTAGGCGAGGTGATCAGCGTCAGCGGCTCGCGCGTTCGCGTGGATCTGGTAGGGGGTGGGGTGCGCACCTGCCAGGGCGATGCCCAGGTGGGTGGCATGGTCTACGTGGAGGGGGACCAGATCACTGGCGTGGCTCCGAGCCTGCCGGTGGTGGTGGTCGAGGTGTGATAGGCTGTTACAAATCTCCCCGTTGCCCATATTGCAACAGATACCCCTTGCATTTATCCTTGCCATCCCCCAAGACTATGGGGGTAGAACACGCATCATTGATGCAAGGGGAAAGACATGGCTACCAGCAATTTTGTGCAAACATCTAATTTTGCGAGGCCTATTTTTGCTTCGACTAAATTAGTGGCTGCAGTAGCATCTGCTCTAGCGTTCTTCGTTCCGGTTGCCCAAGCTGCTGTTGAGCAGCCTAAGCAGGCTCATCATGTAGAAGCTTCTAGTGCGAAGCACCTTCGTGAGCATATTAGTCAAGCGCTGCATAAAGCCAAGCAGTGTGCAGATATTTTTGAGCGTGCCTGTGTGAAAATTTCTAATGCTCCAGCTGGTGGTGTAGCAGAGCATCAAAATTTTGCCGCTATAGCTCATGTGCTTCGTGGTTATGAAGCACAGTTAGATGAAGCTATTGCAGGATTGGAGAAAGCTACGGCAGAGCAATATGGATTAATTCAGCTGCGTAGAGCTGTTGCTCGAGCACGTTCTAAGGCAGCTACTGCTGAGCTGCTTGCTAAGCAGACGACTATCATCCCTCAATCGGTTGATATGTTGTCGGATAGTGCTGCACTTAGTGCTCTGGCTGATCATATGACATCAGGGATTGGTGCACGTTTACATGGTGAAGAAGCAAATAGAAGTTGAGCTGCACCCTGAGACGCAATCATTATTCGAAGAAGTTGAGTCGTCCTTTCCAGGTTTAATACAAAACTTGGTGGGCGACTTTCGTGCGTGGCTAGAATCTGACTTGGAATACTGGCCAAGGCGTTTTGGTAAAGTTAGCTACTACAATCAACCACCATCTGTTCGTTCCGCTTCTTTATTACATGTGCACATATGCATGCCTCCAAGAGAGGGTTTTTCGGACAGAATTCCTGTTTCAGATCGGAAATGTAAAGTCGGTGAGCCAGAACGCGATGCAGCCCTAGTTTACGTACAGGGAGAGTTCCACGAGGAGCGATATTGCATCTTGGCTTTGCTGTATCCCAATGCGCATGAGAAAGCCCAAGAAGAAAAGACCATTCTCGGGCTAGCCAGTCTGGCAAGAAATTTTCGAGACGAAAACTAGGCCTAGATTGGAGTGTCGAAACATATCTAGTAAGAATGATTTGGTCGCAGTTTGGTCGCAGGCTGCGACCAAAAGGTGGGTGCAGTGTGAATCATGTAATGCTGCAAGTTATTGATTTACCTCGAAAGGCCCGCTGCCAGCGTGACCCGAGATCTATCAAAAACGGATTCAAAATCCGCCGCTTAATAGGCGTGTCGGTTCGAGTCCGACCACCGGCACCAGAATTGAAAAAGTCGCTTTCGAGCGGCTTTTTGCGTTTCTGGCTCCCACCGATTCTTCTTCCTTGTGGTTCTTCGCTCTCTGTCTGTCTCTACCCCTGTCCCGAATACCAGTCCTTGCTTATTCCTTCACGCTTCGCCTGTCATGGCGCTGGCGATGGCAGCTGCTTGTCTGTGCTCTGTACGTGACGGCAGGGGCCCAGACACAGGAAAGCCCCGAACGAATGTCGGGGCTTTCCTGTGTCTCGTGCATCCAGACGGCGGCTCACGCCTGATGTGGAACGCTCGTTACGCGTCGATAGAGGCTGTTGCTGGCGAGGGAGGGGTCGAGGAGTGCGATGCGGGTGTTCTGGATCGCGAGTTCCTGGCGCAGGGTAAACCACATGCCGACGTATTCATGGCAATCCTGGCAGTGCACCAGGTGGTCGGCCGATGGGGTGTGGTACTGATACTCCATCTTCAGGCCGGAGCATGCCGGACAACACAGTGCGGCTTGAGCTTTCCCTTCCATGTCTCCTCTCCTTCTCAGCAATTGACTGAATCTGGTGAGGTGCAGCGTAGTGGTCTCTTTCCTTGAGTTCGCAAACCTGCCGGTCATCAAGGCCCATGAGTCAATCGCTCAGGCTCATGGATCTTGCTGGCCGGGAAGTGAAGCTTCCATGCTTGCGCGTCATCCTCTGACAGGGCCTGTCCCTGGCTGCACTTCCTGTGCACTTGGCCCGTCACTACGCTGAACCTGCCGCTCTTCCTGAGCAGCGATCGGGCGCTACTGACCCGCAAGAATCTTGTACACCTTTCAGAAACTGACTGAATTCGGTGTCATTCAGCGTAGTGCTCTCTTTCCCTGAGCTCGCAGGCTTGCCAGTCATGAAGATTCGTAAACCTACCCGCTCAGGCTTACGAATCTTCCTGGCTAAGGAGCGAAGTCCCCAAGCCTGCGCGTCATCCTTTGACAGGGCCTGTCCCTGGCTGCACTTCCTGTGCACTTGGCCTGTCACTACGCTGAACCTGCCGCTCTTCCTGAGCAGCGGTAGAGACGTTACTGGTTATCATAAACTTGTACAATGTCTAATTTGTTGCACAAGTTTTCAAATGTGTAAATTTCTGTACTTTATTATGTTCTCATATAAATCCATGCACGACGGCCGCCTTCGAGGGCGGACTGTCCAGCCCGTGTGACACCCATCGTGAGGGGCATGTCCAGGTCGTCCATATGGCCTGCTGCCGCATCAGCATGGTGCTTGATACACTCGATCGCGCCTGCCCGAAGACTTGGTGGGAGTCGTATGTGCCCGATGCTCTCATCCCTTGAGCAACGCCGGATGGGGAGGGCGGGCCCCATCGCGAGCGCCGGGCTACTGTCAGGTGATCCCCCAGGTGTATGTCCGAGGCCGGCGCAGTGTCGCTTTCACCAATTGACTGGAACATGGAATGACCTTCATGCATTGGATGCCGCTGAATCTGTGGTTGTCACTGGTTGCGCTATGCGCGATGGGGGCGATGTCGCCCGGACCGAGTCTGGCGATGGTGCTGCGCCATACCCTGGGTGGCGGCAGGAGTGCGGGGGTCGCCGCCGGTATCAGTCATGCGCTGGGAGTCGGGTTGTACGCCGCGCTGACTGCCTGGGGGCTCGGCGCCTTGATCGTTCATTATCCGGGCGTCTTCCAGGCGATCATGCTGCTGGGGGCAGCCTATCTGGCCTGGTTGGGGGTCAAGGCGCTGCGAGCAGGCCGTGGTGGAGCGCTGGAGGCGCAGGCCGTCACGACGTCCCGTTCCATGGCGATACGCGATGGCTTCATGGTGGCGCTGGCCAACCCCAAGTTGATCCTGTTCTTCGTGGCGCTGCTCAGTCAGTTGATCACGCCGGAGATGAGCGAGATGGGCAAGTGGCTGGTCGTCGTGACGGCCATGGGCATCGACGGGCTCTGGTATGTGCTGGTGGCACTGGTGCTGTCGCACTCGCGGGTGCTGCCCTGGTTGCAGGCGCGCGCGATGTGGATCAACCGTCTGACGGGCGTGGTGTTGCTGGGGCTGGCGTTGCGGGTGGTCTGGGGGCTTTGAGACAGCCTGTCAGCCCGGTGAGAATCTGGTGATTCGGTATCTGATAGAAAACGGCCCTGGCACCTTGTGTCAGGGCCGTTTTGCATGCGCGTTTCGCGGGTTGAGGCGTTTGTAGATAGAGGTGTTTGTCGATAGAGGCGTATGCACCGATGGCGTTACTCACTGAGCGACATCATCTCGGCGTAGTCCTTGATCGAGACCTCAAGGCTCGTGTCAGGTCTCGCCAGGAAATGCAGTGTCAGTGGCAGCCTGTCGCCCGCAATGAGTGGCTGCGTCAGCCCGATCAGCATCAGATGGGGGCCTCCGCCGGGAGCCATCGTCAGCGGCGCGTCTGAGGAAATCGCCAGTTGCTCGATTCTGTGCATCTGCATGCGCTCTTGCGTGAGTTGTATGCTGTGCAATTCGACCGTGGCGGCCATCGGCGTGCTAGCGCCTGTCAGCATGGCATCGCCCTTTGCGATCGAGAGTGTCAGGTAGGCGGCCCCGGTCGTGGCACCCGGTGGCGTCGGTAGCGCAAAGGCTTGCTCGACATGGGGGGTGGCGGTTGGGGGCTCCTGAGCCGAGGCGTGAATGGTGGCAAGGGAGAGCAGGGCTAGCATCGCCAGCCATCTGCTGGCGATGGTGGCGATGGTGCGAAGGGCGGTCAGGCCAGCCGATATCTGTCCGGCGCGTCGCGGCGCGCCATGTCCCTGGCGAGGTTGCCTCATGCTGTGCGCATCTCCTATCTGGGTGTGTAAAGAGAATGACCATGGGAGCGATCCATGATGCCAGTGTGGTGTTTTCTGACGTCGATGGCCTCTAGTGTAGAGGCTAGTGCAGAGGCTATTGCAGAGAGTTCTGTTTTAGGTGGTTTGCACGAATGTGAGCGTCACCTGTTGCCCGGGTGTGAAGGCAGGTGTCCGGGCCGCAGTTGAAGGCAGCTTCGTCGCATTCTGCTACCGTGGGACGCATTGGTCGATGCCATCCGGCGGTGTTGGTCGTCGCGGATGGCTATCGAAGTGATTCAAGGACAGGCAAGGAACAGGGAACGGTGATCCAGGACGAAATCATTCAGCTGGTCGATGCGCAGAATCGCCCTTGTGGCACGGCACCGCGTCGCTTGATGCGACGCTACCGCTATTGGCACCGTGCCACCTATGCCTTCGTGCTCAATGGCCGCGGTGAGCTGTGCATCCAGAAGCGTACCCTGAGCAAGGAAGTGTTCCCCGGCTATTTCGATCTCGCCAGTGGGGGGGTTGTCGGGGCCGGTGAGGCCGTGCAGGTGGCTGCCCGTCGCGAGCTGGAGGAAGAAATTGGCGTGCGCGGTGCGCCGCTCAAGCATTGTTTCGATTTCTGCTACACCGACGCGACCAACCATGTCTTCGGCAGTGCATATCTGGTGCATTACGATGGCCCGCTGACGCTGCAGGCTGAAGAAGTGGCAGATGCCTTCTGGGTCACGCCGGCCGATGCGCTTGCGTTGCATCCTTCAACGCCTGATAGCCGTATGGCCCTTGAGCGCCTGATTCGTGAAGGCTTTCTGAGTGAGAGCCTGAGCCAATGATCTTCGCTTTTCCTTGTCGAGCCTGCGCAGCAACGCCGCTGGCCCTGCGTCATCTGGCGTGTGCTGCCCATCGTGATGGCCGCATCTCCTCCTCCCCACTTTGTTCTGGAGTCTTTGCATGAATGCCAAGGTATCGCCACAGCAGCTGGAAGAGGTGGAAGCCGCATTGTCGACGGTGCTGGCGGGCAAGCCGCGCCAGATCCGTCTGGCGCTCTGTTGTCTACTGTGTCGTGGTCATGTCCTGATCGAGGACTTGCCGGGGCTGGGCAAGACGACGCTCGCCCAGGGGCTGGCGCGTCTGATCGGAGCCGACATGCAGCGGGTGCAGTTCACCAGCGATCTATTGCCCGCTGACATTCTCGGCGTGTCGGTGTTCGACCCGCGTGAGGGCAACTTCCGCTTCCATCCCGGCCCGGTGTTCCACTCGCTGGTGCTGGCGGATGAGATCAACCGTGCCACGCCCAAGACGCAGAGCGCGTTGCTGGAGGCGATGGAAGAGCGTCAGGTCACGGTGGAGGGCGAGACCCGTCGCCTGCCAGAACCGTTCTTCGTGATCGCGACCCAGAATCCGCTCCAGCAATCCGGCACCTTCCCGCTGCCGGAGTCCCAGCTGGACCGCTTCCTGATGCGGCTGTCATTGGGCTACCCGGAACCCGCAGCCGAGCGCGAGATTCTCAAGGGCAATGCCGGGCGACAGCATATCGAGGCGCTGCGACCCTTGTTGCCCGTCTCGGTGCTCAAGGAGTGGCAGGCCGCCGTGGATCGTGTGCGTCTGTCTGATCCGCTGCTGGATTATCTGCAGGCGCTGGTGGCGGCGACGCGCAGCTCACCGGAAGTGGCCTATGGTCTCTCGACGCGCGGGGTGCTGGCGTTGGCCAGTGCTGCGCGTGGCTGGGCGCTGCTGGCAGGACGTGACTATGTGCTGCCGGAGGATGTGCAAGCGGTCTGGGCGCCCGTCGTGGGGCACCGCCTCAGCGAAGGCAGTGTTGCCGAAGGTGAGGCCGTGGCACGCCATCTGCTTGGGCAGGTGGCGGTGGTGCCTGCATGACCCAGGTGGCGAAGCCCGGCGCATGGACGCGCGTGAAAGCCCGCATGCTGCGCAAGATGTCGATTGGCGGAGGCGAGGCGCTTCATCATGCGCGCTTGATGATCTTGCCGACGCCCTTCGGGCTGTTCTGGGCGGTGCTGGTGATCCTGCTGCTGCTGTTGGGGATCAATTACGAGAACTCGCTGGCGCATGGCCTGTCCTTCTGGCTGTTCGCCGTGGCAGTGGTCAGCATCTTTCGCAGCTGGCGCAATCTGGCGGGCGTGCGAGTGCAGCTGATCGCCGATGGCGAGGCGTTTGCGGGCAATACGTTGCGTGTCATGGTGCGCCTCACCGGTCGGGCTCGCTCGCATGCCATCGATGTTCGGCTGGGAGAGGCGCGCCAGCGACTCGAGATCCATGACGGCGAAGGCAGTGCGCCGCTGGAGCTGGCGGCCTTTCAGCGTGGCCAGTTCTCATTGCCGACGCTGACGCTGGAGTCGCGCTGGCCGTTGGGACTGGTGCGTCTGTGGGCCTGGGTCGCGATCGATACGCCGGTTCTCGTCTATCCACAGCCAGAGCTTCCCTCCACCCCGCAGGGCAGTCGTCGTACGCTCGAGCAGATAGAGCAGGGCGATTTCGCCGGGCTGCGCCGCTATGTACCGGGCGACGCGCCAGCGCATATCGCCTGGAAGCACTGGGGGCGCAGTGGGGAGCTGGTCACCAAGCGCTTCGAGACGCCTGCGCGTCCCTCGCTGTGGCTGGATTACGAGGCCTGTCGTGGCGACATGGAGCAGCGGCTCTCGGAGCTCACGGCACGCGTGCTGGCGGCGGAAGGCGCCCAGGCGACCTATGGTCTGCGACTGCCGGGCCAGACATTGGCCATCGCCAGTGGCGGGGCGCATCGTCGTCGAGTGCTTGAGGCGCTGACGCTGTTCGGCGGCGAGCGGAAGTTGCCATGGTCCGCCCAGCTGGTGGCCAGTGAGGCCGCCGAGCGAGCCGGCGCGAGTCGTCCCTTGAGTCAGGAGGGCAGTGCATGAGCCTGTCGACAGCCAGCGCTTCCCCGGGACGCGCCTCCCTGGGCCGCTCTTCAAAGGACGAGCTCTCCAGAAGCGCGTCCTCTACCTCCTCCGGTGCCAGACGGCGCTGGTGGCAGCGCAAACCGCTGACGCCTGATCAGGCGCTGGGCTGGCTTGAGCTGCGCCACCTGTTCATCGGCCAGTGTCTGGTGCTGGCGTTGCATGTGCTGTGGATGCCGGTATGGCTTGCCCTGCCGGCCTTGCTGGCGGCGTTGTGGCGCTTTCAGCAACTCCGGGCGCGAGTTCCGCGCGCTGGCATCCTGTTGCGGCTGGCGGCGGTGGCAATGGTCGCGGCGGGCCTGTTTCTCGAATACGGCCAGATGCTGCGCCTGGAGGCGATGATCGGCCTGCTGGTCGGCATCTATCTGCTCAAGCTGCTGGAGACGGACAGCCTGCGCGATGGTCGCGTGGTTTGCGGGCTGGGCTTCGTGGTGCTGGCGGCGGCCTTCCTGCATGACCAGGGGCCCTTGATGGCGGCGGCTTCGGTCATGGCTGCGGCGTGGCTGGTCGGCGGACTGGTATTGATCGCCGGTGCACGCGAGCGTCGTGAGGCCATGCGGGAGACGGCCTGGCTGATGGGGTTGTCCCTGCCGCTGATGCTGGGCTTGTTCGTGCTCTTTCCCCGCTTGCCGCCGCTGTGGAACGTGCCGCAGCTCAACGAGGCCACCACGGGGCTTACCGACAGTGTTTCTCCCGGCGATATCGCCGCCCTGGGTCGCAGTGATGCCCTGGCGTTTCGGGCGCGTTTCGACAACGGACTGCCTGCGGCCTCCCAGCGCTACTGGCGTGTGTATACCCTGAGCCTGTTTGATGGCGTGCGCTGGTCGCGTGCCACGCCGGAGCGTCTTCAAGAGGCGCTGGGCGGGCCGGCTGAACGCTACGTTCAGCGCGGGGCGCGCATCGATGGGGAAGTCGCCCGTCACCGCTATGAGCTGCTGCTGGAGCCGGACCCGCGGCCCTGGCGGCCGAGTCTCGGCGCGCCACTGGCGACCAGTCGTGAGGCCCGTTACCTGATCGACGGCACCCTTGAGGGGCTGGCGTCACTCAATACCCGCGAGCTGCTGGAGATGTCTTCCTCCGGCGCGCCACCGACAACGGCTCCGCAATGGATGCAGCGCCTTGATCAGCTGTTGCCCGATGATGGCAACCCGCGTGCCCGTGAGTTCGCTCGCGATCTGATGCGGGAGTCGGGGGGAGATCCTCAGGTCTTCCTGCAGCGCCTTTTCCAGTATTTCAATCGCCAGCCTTTCCACTACACCCTGACGCCACCGCGCCTCGAGGGGCTCAGCCGTGTCGATGATTTCCTGTTCGACAGCTTGCGGGGCTATTGCACCCATTACGCCTCTACCAGCGTTTTTCTGGCGCGCGCTGCCGGGCTGCCGGCGCGTATGGTCGCGGGTTATCTGGGCGGTGAGGCACAAAGCGATGGCATCGGTGGGCCGCAGGAATTGAGCATTCGCCAGTATGACGCTCACGCCTGGGTCGAGGTGTTCTTTGCTGGCCGCTGGCATCGATTTGATCCCACCGCGGCGGTGGCTCCCGAGCGAATCTCGCAGGGGGCGCTGAGCCTGCAGGGGCAGCCGGGCTTCATGGCTGATGCTGGCTTGCGCGCCTTCACGCTGAATAATTCATTGCTCAGTGATCTGAGACGGCAGTGGGAGCGTTTCGAGTATCGTTGGCAGCGCAGTGTGGTGGGGTTCCGCCTCGATGAGCAGCGTAATCTCTGGAAACGCCTGTTTGGCGACTTCCGCTGGGAGTGGCTTGTCTGGGGTGTGCTCGGGCTGCTGGCCAGTGTGGTGCTGGCAGGTGTGGCACTGGTGTTGTGGTCGGGCCGTGAGGTGTCAGCGCACGCAGGTGTGCGAGCCTACCGCAAATTGGTGAAGCGGCTGGAGCGTACGGGCCATGGCCCCTATATGGGTGAGGCGCCCGGCAGTCACTTGCGCCGTATCGCTCAGCTGCAGCCGCAGAATGTAAAAATATTGTTACATTTGGCGGGTTTGATTGAACAATGGCTCTACAACGATGCTACGGTATTAGTGGGCTCTCATGATCAATCACCATCCTTGCGTAGTATCCGGCGCCAGTGGTCTGTTCATGCTCGCAAGATTCGCTAAAGCGCAATGACGACCTTGATGAGTGTAAGTTACTGATTTAAAGAGGCTTTTGGGAGTCAGATACCCCATGCTCATGGCGCGATGGCACTACTGAAAATTGCTAGGTTGCAGTAAGTGATGTTGTGTATCAAAATGTAACCATCCGTTCTTGTCGATCATGCCATTGCCCCTTTGCAGCATGATGCAGCACCTTTCCCCAGCAGGAGTATGTCCCCATGGTCCAGGTCATCCGCACAGAAGGCACAGTACTTGTTGTTTCCTCCACCAACGAGGCACAGCGTGTCGTCAATGGAATGACGCTTGAACCGACAGCCACTCTGGTCGCACCGCAGGGAGCGATCGTGGTGCTGGAAGACGGCACCCAGCTTGTGGTGCCGCAGGGGGCGCCGATCGGCGTTGAGGTGTTGCTGGCTGAGTCGCGTGGGGAAGCGCCTGTTGACCCGGCAGTGGAAGCGTTGCGCGAAGCGATCGCCCGTGGCGAAGACCCGACCGCGATACAGGAAGCTCCCGCAGCCGGTGAGAATGGCGGCGCGCCGGGCAGCAGTCGTAGTGGTTTCCTGGATGCCTCTGGGGTGGGGCGCGAAGGGCGTGTCGAACGGACCTCCTATGAATATGAGGGCGGTTTTACCGACCCGGAATTCAATGATGAGGACGAAGATGGCCTGGGGCTGGATCTTGATCCGACACTGCCGACAGAGGTCGTGCTGTCCTTGTCGGTCGATGCCCCCGCGCTGACCTCCGACACCACACCGACCATCGTCGGCACCACCGATGCCGAAGACGGCAGCACGGTCACCCTGGTCATCACCGACAGTGAAGGCAATGAGCAGACCGTCACCGCGACTGTCGAGAACGGCACCTACACGGTTGACGCCGAGACGCCGCTGAGCGAAGGCGAGTACAGCGTCGAAGCCTCGGTCACCGATCCGGCCGGCAATACCGCGACCAGCAATGACGTGGGCGAGATCGACCTGTCCGCTCCGGCACTGACTGTCGATGCCCCCGCGCTGACCTCCGACACCACACCGACCATCGTCGGCACCACTGATGCCGAAGACGGCAGCACGGTCACGCTCGTCATCACCGACAGCGACGGCAATGAACAGACCGTCACTGCAACGGTGGAAGATGGCACCTATAGCGTCGATGCCGAGACACCACTGAGCGAAGGCGAGTACAGCGTCGAGGCCTCGGTGGTTGATTCCCAGGGCAATGCTGCCACCAGCAATGACGTGGGCGAGATCGACGTGACCGCGCCGACTCTGACCGTCGATGCTCCCGCGCTGACCTCTGACACCACACCGACCATCGTCGGCACTACCGATGCCGAAGATGGCAGCACTGTCACGCTCGTCATCACCGACAGTGAAGGCAACGAGCAGACCGTCACCGCCACCGTCGAGAACGGCACCTACACGGTTGACGCCGAGACGCCGCTGAGTGAAGGCGAGTACAGCGTCGATGCATCTGTGTCTGACCCCGCAGGCAATATCGCGACTAGTACCGACACGGGCGAGATCGATCTGTCCGCTCCGGCACTGACTGTCGATGCCCCCGCGCTGACCTCCGCCGAGACACCACTGAGCGAAGGCGAGTACAGCGTCGAGGCCTCGGTGGTTGATTCCCAGGGTAATGTTGCCACCAGCAATGACGTGGGCGAGATCGACGTGACCGCGCCGACTCTGACCGTCGATGCTCCCGCGCTGACCTCTGACACCACGCCGACCATCGTCGGCACCACCGACGCCGAAGACGGCAGCACCGTCACCCTGGTCATCACTGACAGCGACGGCAACGAGCAGACCGTCACCGCCACCGTCGAGAACGGCACCTACACGGTTGACGCCGAGACCCCGCTGAGCGAAGGCGAGTACAGCGTCGAAGCCTCGGTCACCGATCCGGCCGGCAACGCCGCGACCAGCAACGACGTGGGCGAGATCGACGCAAGCGCGCCGGCGCTGACCGTCGACGCTCCCGCACTGACCTCCGACACCACGCCGACCATCGTCGGTACTACTGATGCCGAAGACGGCAGCACTGTCACGCTGGTCATCACTGACAGCGATGGCAACGAGCAGACCGTCACCGCGACCGTCGAGAACGGCACCTATACGGTTGACGCTGAAACGCCGCTGAGTGAAGGCGAGTACAGCGTCGAAGCCTCGGTCACCGATCCGGCCGGCAACACCGCGACCAGCAATGACGTGGGCGAGATCGACGCAAGCGCGCCGGCGTTGACCGTCGACGCTCCCGCACTGACCTCCGACACCACGCCGACCATCGTCGGCACCACCGACGCCGAAGACGGCAGCACCGTCACCCTGGTCATCACCGACAGCGACGGCAACGAGCAGACCGTCACCGCCACCGTCGAGAACGGCACCTACACGGTCGACGCCGAAACACCGCTGAGCGAAGGCGAGTACAGCGTCGATGCATCTGTGTCTGACCCCGCAGGCAATATCGCGACTAGTACCGACACGGGCGAGATCGATCTGTCCGCTCCGGCACTGACTGTCGATGCCCCCGCGCTGACCTCCGACACCACACCGACCATCGTCGGCACCACCGATGCCGAAGACGGCAGCACGGTCACGCTGGTCATCACCGACAGCGACGGCAATGAACAGACCGTCACTGCAACGGTGGAAGATGGCACCTATAGCGTCGATGCCGAGACACCACTGAGCGAAGGCGAGTACAGCGTCGAGGCCTCGGTGGTTGATTCCCAGGGTAATGTTGCCACCAGCAATGACGTGGGCGAGATCGACGTGACCGCGCCGACTCTGACCGTCGATGCCCCCGCGCTGACCTCCGACACCACACCGACCATCGTCGGCACCACCGATGCCGAAGACGGCAGCACGGTCACGCTCGTCATCACCGACAGTGAAGGCAACGAGCAGACCGTCACTGCAACGGTGGAAGATGGCACCTATAGCGTCGATGCCGAGACACCACTGAGCGAAGGCGAGTACAGCGTCGATGCATCTGTGTCTGACCCCGCGGGCAATACCGCCACCAGTACCGACACGGGCGAGATCGACCTGTCCGCTCCGGCACTGACTGTCGATGCCCCCGCGCTGACCTCCGACACCACACCGACCATCGTCGGCACCACTGATGCCGAAGACGGCAGCACGGTCACGCTCGTCATCACCGACAGCGACGGCAATGAACAGACCGTCACTGCAACGGTAGAAGATGGCACCTATAGCGTCGATGCCGAGACACCACTGAGCGAAGGTGGCTATAGCGTCGAAGCTTCCGTGACTGACTCTCTGGGCAATACGGCTATCAGTAACGATGTAGGTACGCTCATTGGTGGCGATTCAGGAGCGGTGACAGAAGATGGTGTCACTGAAGCCACTGGCACCTTGGTAGATGTGGACAGCACGGATGTCGTGGCTGACTCACAGACTGATACCTACGGGGCTTTCAGCGTCAACGATGCTGGTGAGTGGACCTACACCCTCGACAACGAAGCCGCCGAGACCCAGGCCCTGGCCGCCGGCGAGACCGTCACCGAGACCTACACCGTCACGCTCAGCGATGGCTCGACCACCACGGTCGATATCGTCATCACCGGCACCGACGACCTGCCGGTCATCACTGCCGATGCCGGTGCCGTGGAAGAAGACACCACCCTGGAAGCCAGCGGCACGCTGACCGCCACCGACGTGGACGGCACGCCGCCGACCTTCGACGCCGCCACCGATGACAGCAGTGTCTACGGCAGCTTCAGCGTGGACGTCGATGGCAACTGGACGTATACCCTCGACAACGACGCCGCCGAGACCCAGACCCTGGCTGCCAGCGAGACCGTTACCGAGACCTACACCGTCACGCTCAGCGATGGCTCGACCACTACGGTCGACATTCTGATCACCGGTGTGGACGACGGCGCGCCGACCATCACTGACATCAGTGCCACGGCCGACAACAGCGTCACCGAAGCCACCGGCGACACCGTCACCGGCAGCTTCACGGTCGCGGCACAAGCGGGCATCGATACCGTCACCATTGACGGCGTCGACATCACCAACGCCAGCACCACGCCGGTCGTGATCACCACCGATGAAGGCACGCTGACCATCACCGACTATGCGGCTGATGGCACCGTGACCTACAGCTACGTCGAGGATGGCGCGAGCGAAGATCACACTGCCGGCGACATCACCGACAGCTTCACCGTCGTGGTTACCGACATCACCGGGCAGAGCAGCACTGATAGCCTGGACATCGCGATCCTCGATACCGCTCCGGTCGCCAACGCCGACGCCCGCAACATCGGCGAAGACACCACCACGGCACTCGACGGTAACGTCATCGACGGCGCCAGCGACACTGCCGATACTCTGGGCGCGGATGCCACCACGGTCACTGACGTCGATGGCAGCACCGTCACGGCAGATGCCGCGGCAGTCGTCACCGGCGACTACGGCACGCTGACGCTCGAAGCCGACGGCAGCTACAGCTATGTGCTCGATACCACCAATCCGGCCGTGCAGTCGCTGGATGATGGCGAGAGCCTGGCTGACGTCTTCAGCTACACGATCACCGACGCCGATGGCGATACCTCCAGCACCACGCTGACCATCACCGTCGACGGCTCCACCGATGGCGCGCCGACCATCACTGACATCAGTGCCACGGCCGACAACAGCGTCACCGAAGCCACCGGCGACGGCTGATGGCACCGTGACCTACACCTACGCCGAGGATGGCGCGAGCGAAGATCACACTGCCGGCGACATCACCGACAGCTTCACCGTCGTGGTCACCGACATCACCGGGCAGAGCACCAGCGACAGTCTGGACATCGCGATCCTCGATACCGCCCCGGTCGCCAACGCCGACGCCCGCAACATCGGTGAGGACACCACCACGGCACTCGACGGCAACGTCATCGACGGCGCCACCGACACCGCCGACACCCTGGGGGCCGATGCCACCACGGTCACTGCCGTCGACGGCAGCACCGTCACGGCCGATGCCGCGGCAGTCGTCACCGGCGACTACGGCACGCTGACGCTCGAAGCCGACGGCAGCTACAGCTATGTGCTCGACACCACCAATCCGGCCGTGCAGTCGCTGGATGATGGCGAGAGCCTGGCTGACGTCTTCAGCTACACGATCACCGACGCCGATGGCGACGCCTCCAGCACCACGCTGACCATCACCGTCGACGGCTCCACCGATGGCGCGCCGACCATCACTGACATCAGT
This sequence comes from Cobetia sp. Ld8, assembly GCF_045066615.1. Classification (NCBI taxonomy): domain Bacteria; kingdom Pseudomonadati; phylum Pseudomonadota; class Gammaproteobacteria; order Oceanospirillales; family Halomonadaceae; genus Cobetia; species Cobetia sp. Ld8. The sequence continues at coordinate 174,001 of NZ_JBISHF010000006.1, forward strand.
GCCACGGCCGACAACAGCGTCACCGAAGCCACCGGCGATACCGTCACCGGCAGCTTCACGGTCGCCGCGGAAGCGGGCATCGATACCGTCACCATTGGTGGCATCGACATCAGCGACGCCAGCACCACGCCGGTCGTGATCACCACCGTCGAAGGTGTCCTGAGCGTGACCGGCTACGACGCCGACACGGGCACCGTGACCTACAGCTACGTCGAGGATGGCGCGAGCGAAGATCACACCGGCGGCGACATCACCGACAGCTTCACCGTCGTGGTCACCGACATCACCGGGCAGAGCAGCACTGACAGCCTGGACATCGCGATCCTCGATACCGCCCCGGTCGCCAACGCCGACGCCCGCAACATCGGTGAGGACACCACCACGGCACTCGACGGCAACGTCATCGACGGCGCCAGCGACACCGCCGACACCCTGGGGGCCGATGCCACCACGGTCACTGACGTCGATGGCAGCACCGTCACGGCCGATGCCGCGGCAGTCGTCACCGGCGACTACGGCACGCTGACGCTCGAAGCCGACGGCAGCTACAGCTATGTGCTCGACACCACCAATCCGGCCGTGCAGTCGCTGGATGATGGCGAGAGCCTGGCTGACGTCTTCAGCTACACGATCACCGACGCCGATGGCGACGCCTCCAGCACCACGCTGACCATCACCGTCGACGGCTCCACCGATGGCGCGCCGACCATCACTGATATCAGCGAGCCGGTCGACAACAGCGTCACCGAAGCCACCGGCGACACCGTCACCGGCAGCTTCACGGTCGCGGCCACCGCCGGCGTTGCCGCTGTCACCATTGGTGGCATCGACATCAGCGACGCCAGCACCACGCCGGTCGAGATCACCACCGTCGAAGGTGTCCTGAGCGTGACCGGCTACGACGCTGACACGGGCACCGTGACCTACAGCTACGCCGAAGATGGCGCGAGCGAAGATCACAGCGACGGCGACATCACCGACAGCTTCAGCGTCGTGGTCACCGACATCACCGGGCAGAGCACCACTGACAGCCTGGACATCGCGATCCTCGATACCGCCCCGGTCGCCAACGCCGACACGCGCAACATCGGCGAAGACACCACCACGGCACTCGACGGCAACGTCATCGACGGCGCCAGCGACACCGCTGACACCCTGGGCGCGGATGCCACCAGCGTGACCAGCGTCACGCCGGACGGCGGGAGCGCGTCTGCCGTCACCGCGGATGATGCGACGGTCGTCACCGGCAGCTACGGCACGCTGACCCTCAACAGTGATGGCAGCTACAGCTATGTGCTCGACACCACCAATCCGGCCGTGCAGTCGCTGGATGATGGCGCGTCACTGACCGACGTCTTCAGCTACACGATCACCGACGCCGATGGCGACACCTCCAGCACCACGCTGACCATCACCGTCGACGGCTCCACCGATGGCGCGCCGACCGTGACGCTTGAAGATAAGGAAGTGACCGAAGCCACGGGGGCTACGCTCACTGACACCTTCACTGTGTCGGCTGAGGCGGGGGTAGCCACGGTTACCATCAATGGTAGCGATATCACTGGTGCGACCGAGGATAGCCCGGTCGTGATTCCGGGCGCGGACGGTGATGAAGGTACGTTGACCATTACTGGCTATGATTCCGACTCCGGCACCGTTTCCTACACCTATGTGGAAGATGGTACGGCTGCGGATCATTCGGCTGGCGATAATAGCGTGTTCGATAATTTCGCTGTGGTCGTCACTGATCTCGCGGGGCAGAGCACGAGTGAGAGCCTCGACGTCAAGATTCTGGATACTGCGCCGACGGCCAATCCGGATGAGCGCACCATTGATGAAGATGCGACGGATGAACTGACGGGCAACGTGATTGACGGTGCCAATGACACCGCCGATACGCTGGGCGCCGATACGCCATTCATGGTGTGTAAGCTCGACGATAAAGGAATTGCAGATGGAGGCAGCGCCACCGTCACCGGCGACTACGGTACGCTGACGCTCAACAGCGACGGCAGCTACACCTATGTCCTGGATACCACCAAGACTCAATCGTTGGCCGACGGTGCGCAGGCGGAAGATGTCTTCACCTATGTGCTGGAAGACAGCGATGGTGATACCTCGACTACCACGCTGACCATCAACATCACGGGGTCCGATGATCTGCCGGTGCTTACTGCAGATACTGGTGCCGTGAGTGAAGACAACGTATTGACGGCCGCCGGAACATTGAAAGCGACCGATATCGATAGCGATGCACCGACCTTCAAGGCCGACACTGACGACAGTAGTGTTTACGGTACCTTCGAAGTCGATACCAACGGCAACTGGACCTATACGCTGGATAACGACACTGCTGCTGTGCAGAGCCTGACATCTGGCGACACGATCACCGAGCAGTATGTCGTGCAGCTCAGCGATGATTCCAGCACGACAGTGGATATCGTCATCACAGGTGCTGACGATGCGCTGCCGACCATCAGTTCTCTGGATGACCAGGTCGTCACTGAAGCGACCGGTAGCACCGTCACAGATACCTTCACTGTCGCAGCTGCAGCAGGGATCGCGGCAGTGACGATCGCTGGTGTGGATATCACTGATGCCAGCACCACACCGGTGGCGATCTCCAATGATGAAGGAACGCTGACTGTCACGGATTATGATGCCGACACCGGGATTGTCTCCTACAGCTATGTGGAAGATGGCACAGCGGCTGATCACACGGGTGGGGACGACAGTGTGATTGATGGCTTTGCTGTCGTGGTGACGGATCTTGCTGGTCAGAGTAGTACCGATAGCCTCGATGTCACGGTTCTGGATACCGTGCCGACGGCCAATGCCGATACACGTAACATGGGGGAGGATCTCAGCACCGCTATCACCGGCAACCTCGTCGATGGCACATCAGCAACAGAAGATACGTTGGGCGCAGGTGATGTCAGCCTGACCGCTGTCAGCTTCGGCACGAACAACGTCACGGTCAGTGATTCCGGTACCACCTCGATCTCTGGTGACTATGGTGTGCTGACGCTCGAGGCGGATGGTAGCTACAGCTATCAATCCACTCGTGAAGATGTGCAGTTCCTGGCCACCGGTGAGTCGGTGCAGGATGTCTTCACCTATGTGATCACGGATGCTGACGGTGACACGTCCAGCACGACCTTCACGGTCAATATCAATGGTCGTAACGACTCACCGGATATCACTGTCGAGAGTGGGGACAGCATCGCTGCGAGTCTGACGGAGACGGATTCTGCGCTCACAGCCACTGGCACGCTTTCCGTGAGCGATGTGGATCTCAGTCAGACAGTCACGCCGAGTGTCACCAGTGTGACGAGTGAGGGGAATACCGACACTCTCAGCAATGATGACTTGCTTGCTCTGCTGGGTGTGGATACTGGCACCATCATCGACAGTGGCAGTGACGAAGGGGTTCTCAACTGGACATTCGACAGCAGTACAGTCGATGACAGCTTCGACTACCTCACGGCTGGTGAGTCGCTGGTGCTGACCTATACCGTCACCGTGACGGATAGTGAAGGTGGGACGGATGACCAGGAAGTCACCATCACCATTACCGGTACCAATGACGAGCCTGTGGTGACGGATACCGAAGGTCGTGTCAGTGAAGAGGGGCTTGAGGGCGGTATCGCGGATAGCGATGCGGCTGATGGCTTCACGGATACTACTGATTCCACCACCGTCACCGGTACTGTTTCCGTCTCGAATGTCGATAGCGATAGCGTGTCGTTGGTATTGACGGAACCTGCAACGGCCATCACCTCTGGTGGCAGTGCCGTGACCTGGTCAGGCAGCGGTACCCAGTCCCTGGTGGCAACCGATGCTGACGGCAATGAAGTCGCGACGGTTACCATCGATGACAGTGGCTCCTATACCTTCACTCTGAGTCAGGCGGTCGATCACTCGGAAGATGGTGAAGATGTCCTGTCACTGGACTTCGGTGTGCTTGCCACTGACAGTGAAGGAGCCAGCTCTACCGGAACATTGACGATCGGTATCGAGGATGATGCCCCAGAGCAGCAGGACTCCCAGAGCTTCTCTTCGACGCTGGTGGATACCAATCTAACCATTATTCTTGATGTGTCTGGTTCCATGAGAGCCACCGATGGGATTGACGGTGAAACTCGTCTGCAAAGTGCGATTGACTCTATCAAGTCCCTGATTGAAGCCTATGACGATTTCGGTGATGTACGTATCAATCTGGTGACGTTCTCGTCTATCGGTACGGCGCAAGATGCCTGGATGACGGTGGAAGAGGCTGAAACCATTCTAGATGGTCTACAGGCTGGTGGTCTCACCAATTACGATTCTGCGCTTGCAGCTGCTATCGAGAATTATTCTGAAGATGGAGCGCTGGAAAATGCCCAGAGCATTTCTTATTTCTTCTCTGATGGCGAACCTAACTACGGTGATGGGGATGATGAGGAACTGAATGTGCTGGTGGGGAATACCATTTTTAGTTCAGATGCTGGCATCTCCGAGGCTGAAGAAAATATCTGGACTGATTTCCTAGTGGAAAATGGTATCAAGTCCTATTCCATAGGCTTGGGGGATAACGTATCCGAGGCCAATCTCGACCCGATTGCCTACGACGGTTCTGCCGATGAAGATCTGGATAGCACGGTGGTCACCGACTATGAGGATCTTGATGATACGCTCGCCACTACAGTGCAATCTCCCGTCAGCGGCCAGTTGATTACCGGTAGTTCAGTAGACGACAGCCTGTTGGGGGCAGATGGTGGCTATCTGCAGCAGATCAGTGTCGATGGCACCACTTATAGCTACGATATCGACACCAATACTGTCTCTGCCGAGGGCACGAATAACAGCAGCTACGATGCTGTTAGTTACGAGCTGAGCATCGCGACGGAGCTGGGTGGCAGAATGACGTTCAATCTGGACAGCGGCGAGTTCTCCTATACGCCGCCAGATAACGTCAGCGAGCGCTCCACCGAAAGCTTCGACTATGTATCAGTTGATGGTGATGGCGATACCAGCACATCCAATGTCAGCATCGATGTCGACAAGCTGGCTGTCGTGATCGGGACTTCAGGCGACGACACTTTGTCGGGAGATGGTGATGGGCCGTTCTATGCGGACTATCTGATCGGCCAGTCTGGTGACGATATCTTGAATGGAGGTGAGGGGAGTGATCGCCTGGAAGGTGGAAGTGGCAACGATGCGCTGAGTGGCGGCGTTGACAACGATACCCTCTCTGGCGGTACGGGGGGCGATATCCTTGCTGGCGGTACAGGGGACGATGTCCTCACAGGGGGCTCTGGCAACGATATCCTTATCGGTGGCGGTGGCGCCGATACCTTCCGGTGGTTGAGCGGTGATGACGTCAGTACTGAAGGCGGCATGGCAATCGATACCATTGCCGACTTCAGTGCGGCCGATGGGGATGTCATCGACCTGTCTGATCTGCTGCAGGCCGATGAGGATGCCGATACTCTCTCGAGCTTCCTGCACTTCGAGTCAGATGGAGACGGTGGTACCAATATCGAGATCAGTGTCGACGGATCCGACGGCAGCAATATCACGCAAGAGATCAATCTGCAGGATGTCGACCTGACATCAGGTGGCGACACGGATACACAGATCATCCAATCATTGCTCGACAGCAACAGTCTCAAGACAAACGTTGACGGCTAAGCCGATGAGATAGGGGAGATAGCTTAGGCTGTCTCCCCTAGCTGTATTAGACTTTGCCGTAGAGACATCTGCGAAGTGCCCTACTAAGGAGGACAGGTTGAGCGATCAACCCACGCCACTAAGACCGGAGCCTGTTGGTGAGAGGGAGGGTGACCCCCTTCTCAATGCGCTGGTCTTCATGGCGCGTTACCACGGCAACCCCAGATCTGCAGCAGTGCTGGTCGATGGTCTTCCCATGGAGGAGGGCCGCCTTCCGTTGTCGCTTGTCAGCCGCGCCGCAGAGCGTGCCAATTTGAGCGCCAAACTGGTCAACCAGCAGGTCACGGCCATCAGCGACATGCTGATGCCGTGCATTCTCATACTCAAGGAAGAGCGTGCTGTCGTATTGCTGGAGGTCGACAGCGACGCAGGCAAGGCCAGGATTCATCAGCCTGAAGCTGATGGTGATGAGCTGGTGGACATCGAGTCACTGGTTGAGCGCCATGATGGACGTGTCGTCTATCTCAAGCAGGAGCACCGCTTTGATGAACGTGCACCGGAAACACTCAAGCAAAGTGATGGTCATTGGTTCTGGTCAACACTGAAGTTATCGACGCCGATCTATCGCGACGTCATCCTGGCCTCGATATTGATCAATCTGTTTGCTGTGGCATCACCGCTGTTCGTGATGAATGCGTATGACAAGGTCGTGCCCAATCTGGCCTTCAATACGCTTTGGGTCATGGCGACGGGGATGGCAATCATCATGGTGTTCGACTTCGTGATGCGCCAGACGCGCGCCTACTTCATGGACACGGCGGGCAAGAAGTCCGAGGTGTTGCTGACCTCGAAGCTCTTCTCCAAGACCATGAACCTGCGGATGGAAGCGCGCCCCGGCTCCGTCGGTGGCTATGTGAAGCACCTGCAGGAGTTCGATTCGATCCGCGAGTTCTTTACCTCCGCGACCCTGACCACTCTGGTCGACCTGCCGTTTGCCCTGCTGTTCCTGCTGGTGATCTGGATCGTGGCGGGGCCATTGGTTCTGGTGCCATTCGCTGCGCTCGTGATCCTGCTTGTCTACAGTCTGGCGATCCAGAAACCGCTGCGCAGCAGTATCGAGCAGGGGTCGCGCCTGGCGACGGAACGCAATGCGCGCCTCGTCGAAGCCGTCTCCGGGCTCGAAAGCCTCAAGCTGGCCAATGCTCAGGGCGAAACCCAGCGTCGGTATGAACGCGCCGTCGGGCAGATCGCGCATTGGGGGGTGAAAAGCCGCAACCTGACGACCTCTGTCAGCTCGCTGAGCATGTCGCTGACACAAGCCACCACGGTGGCGCTGGTCGTGTTCGGGGTCTATCTGATTGCGGATGCACGCCTGTCTGTCGGTGGCCTGATCGCGGCCGTGATGCTGTCTGGGCGGGCGTTGCAGCCGCTGGGACAATTGGCGTTGCTGATCACGCGTATCGGCCAGACTCGTAGTGCCATGAGTGCACTGGAACAGATCATGGCATTGCCTGAAGAGGCCGAAGATCGCCGCTATGTGCACCGTGAAAATCTGCAGATGCGCATCGAATTCGATCGCGTCGGCTTTGCCTATGCGCCGAATACGCCGCCTGCCGTGACGGATATCTCACTGAGCATCAGTCCTGGAGAAAGAATCGCGATCATCGGACGTATCGGTGCTGGCAAGAGTACTTTGCAGCGTCTTGTGTCTGGCCTGTATCGTGCCACGGCTGGCAGCGTTCGAATCGATGGTCTGGATCTCAACCAGCTGCATCCTGCCGACGTACGGCGGCATATCGGCCATGCGGGCCAGGACAGTTCACTGTTCTTCGGCTCCATTCGCGACAACATCACCCTCGGCCAGCCACACGCCAGTGACGTACAGGTCGAACTCGCGGCTGATGCCTCCGGTGTGACCGAATTCACTCGCCATCATCCTGAAGGTCTGGATCGCCAAGTGGGTGAAGGTGGGCGCATGCTCTCCAGCGGTCAGCGTCAGACGGTCTTGCTGGCACGCGCACTCTTGATGCGTCCCCCGCTCTTGCTGCTCGATGAGCCTGGGTCGCACATGGATAACCGCGCCGAGCTGCGCCTGCGCAGAATGCTCAAGTCCCTGCCGCGCAGCCAGACGCTGGTGCTGGTCACCCACAAGAGCAGCATGCTCGACGTGGTAGACCGCGTCATCGTCATGGAAGGGGGGCGCATCGTCGCCGATGGGCCCAAGCAGCAGGTGCTGAGTGCCTTGAATGAAGGCCGAGTCGCCGGGCGCAAGCAGGAGGTGAATCGTGGCTAAGGCACCGATTGAGCAGCGTGACCTTCACCATCTCGACGATGTCAGTTCGGCCGTGTTGCTGGCGACTCCTTGGAAGTCGCGCATCCTGATCTGGATGGTGCTCGCATTCGTGGTCATCTTCGTCATCTGGGCCAGTCAGGCGAGTCTGGAGGTCGTCACGCGCGGTTCAGGCAAGGTCGTGCCCTCGACGCACCTCCAGGTCGTTCAGAACCTGGAAGGCGGGATCGTACGCGAGATCTATATCAAGGAAGGGCAGATCGTCGCGCCGGGTGAACCGCTATTGCGTATTGATGACACCAGCGCCGGCTCTGATCTGCGAGAACGTGTCTCTACCCTGGATGGCCTGCAGGCCACCATCATGCAATACGACACCGAACTTGATTCCATCGAGGTCAACGCCTCCGCGGATGCCTGGAAGGATCAGGTGGCAGTGAAGAGTGTCGAGTTGCCGTTTGATGACGACTTTAAGGCGCGCAGCCCGGCTCTGGTCTCGCGTGCGATGACGGCATATCGCACGCACCTGAACCAGCTCAACAGTGGTCTCAATGGTGCACGTGAACAGATTCTGCAGAAAGAACAGGAATTGCGAGAGTTGAGGTCGCGCATCAACAGTCTTGAACGCAGTTATCAGCTGTCACGTCGTGAGCTTGGCATGACGGCGCCTCTGGTGCGTGAAGGTGTGGTGTCTCAGGTTGACCTTCTCAAGATTCAGCGTGAGGTCAACGACCTGCGGGGTGATCTTGAATCGGCGCGCCTGGCCGTACCTGGCAAGCAATCGGAACTGGATGAGGCCATCTCGAATCGGGTCGGTGTCGCACAGGAGTTCCGTTCACGTGCCGCGGAAGAGCTCGCCAAGACCCAGGCGGATCTGGGTCGCTTGCGTGAGGGGCGCACCAGTCTTCAGGACCGACTCGATCGTACTTTGGTGACTTCCCCGGTTCAGGGCGCCATCAAAACTTTGAATATCAATACCATAGGCGGCGTCATCGAGCCTGGGGAAGACCTGATGGAAATCGTTCCCATCGAGGATCAGCTGCTGGTCCAGGCGCGAGTCGCTCCCAAGGACATCGGTTTTCTGAGAATCGGGCAGCCAGCCGTCGTCAAGTTATCCGCCTACGACTTCACCATCTACGGTGGGTTGGAAGGCAAGGTTGATCAGATCAGTGCGGATACTGTGCAGGATGAAGAAGGCAACAGCTTCTACGAGATCAAGGTGCTGACGGAGCAGAACCACCTTGGAAATGACTCGGATCCGCTCACGATCATCCCGGGCATGCAGGCCAGTGTTGATGTGATCACTGGCAATCAGACCGTACTGCAATATCTGATGAAGCCAATTCTGCGCGCCAGGCAAGGTGCCTTGCGTGAACGTTGATCAAGGATTTGATGGATTCGAGGGTAATGCATAATGAAAAAGACACTCTTGGCATTGAGCGTCGCCGCAGGGATGGGGTTTGGCGCTCAGGCGTCGGCTGCGACTCTTGAAGAGGCCGTATCCCGGGCTGTGATGGAAAATCCACGCACGCGCATTCAGATTTCACGCCACATTCAGCGGCTCGAAGAAGCGGAAACCCAGCGCGGTGCCTATCGCCCGACAGTGGATCTGACCGGACGTCTTGGGTACGGAAAGTTCGATTCAGAAGATGGTGGGGTCAATGACGATGATGACTGGCACGATTACACGCGCCTTGACCTGACCATCCGTCAACTTCTCTGGGACGGCAACACGACAATCGAGCGTATTCGTCAGGCCGAGACCGAGGCGGATTACCAGCGTCTGCAGGTCGCGGCAGAGGCCAATGATATCGCGCTGGATACGGCTGGTGCCTATCTGCAGGTCATGCGCGATGAACTGATCCTCAAGTATGCACAAGCCAATCTCGAGGCCCACCGTCGTATCTCGAATGATATCGGGCGCCGAGCGGAATCTGGCCTGGGCGCTCGCAGTGACGTACGACAGGTGGATGGCCGTCTGGCCAATGCGGAAGCCAGCGTGCTGGCATCCCAGAACAACCTGGAGGACTCTCGCTCGGCTTATCTGCGACTGGTGGGCGAGATGCCGTCTGACCTCAGCATGCCGGGCATCGATACCAGCCTGCTCAGTGAAGACGTCGAGAGCGCCTACGTGCAGGCCAATCAGCGTAATCCGCTATTGGCGGCTGCACGAGTCTCCATTGATGCTGCACGTCATGAAGTGAATGCCGAGAAGGGCGATAACTACCCTGAATTCAGTCTCGAAGGCAATCGCACGCTGGACAATGATTATGACCAGGATGAGAGCAAGTCGGACGATTGGAGCGTCGAGCTGGTCATGCGTTACAACCTGTATCGTGGTGGTCGTGATCAATCTGAAATCCGTGGGCGCCAGGCAGCACTTGAAGCGGTCGAGCATGATAATGATCGTGTGATGCGCGATGTGCGTGACGAGATTCGTCTGGCCTGGAATGCGCGCGAGAATCTCAAGCGCCAGATCGATTACCTGGAAAGTTATGTACGCGCCGCGACCGATACCCGTGCCAGTTATCGCAAGCAATTCGATATCGGCCGCCGGACATTGCTGGATCTTCTGGATAGCGAGAGTGAGTTGTTCACTTCTCAGCAGAACCTGATACGCGCTCGGTTTGATCTGGAAACCGCCAACTATCGCTTATTGTCGGCGACAGGCGCTCTGCTGGATTCCATGAGTGTTGCCGTCCCCGTCCAACAACAGGGCTAAGCCACCCACGGAGCTTCCTCTTCGGGAAGTTCCGTTGCCATGCTGATGGTTGATGAGGAAATCAGATGAGTCTTTCGCGCCGCCTGTTTGCCTTGATGTTGCTGGTATTGTTGGGTTTTTCCTTCGGTATCTTCTTCATTCAGGTCAACAACACCCGTGATGCATTGGCCGAACGACAACGCGTCGAGCTCTCGAATCTCGCCCAGAGCTTGAGTCTCGCGCTGGTGCCACATGTAGAGCTTGGCGATGCCGCCAGTGCCGAAGCCCTGATCCGAGCCACGGTAGATGGTGGCCATGTGCGTGATATCAGGTTGGAGAGCGTGGCCATCCCCGCGCCCATCGATTTCAATGTCGTGCGCGAGAGTCTGGCACCAGAGTGGTTTCGTGACCTGATCCCCATGCCGGCGGAGTCAGCGAGTCGCGAACTGCCCGGAGGCTGGGCATCGCTGGGGACGATCAGCCTGACCGGTGAATCTGCACAAGGTTATGACCAGCTCTGGCAGCTGGCCAAGCGTCTGGCGCTGTGGCTGTTGCTGGGCGGCATGCTCACGCTGTTGATTGCCTCATTGGTCATGCGCCGTCTGCTACGCCCGCTGGAGCGCCTCTCATCTCGTCTCAATGAGATGGAGACGCAGCGCTTTGATGCGCCATTGGAAGAGACCAGCGTGGCGGAACTCAAGGGCATTACCTCGGCGGTCAATCGTCTGGGGCAGCGCCTGCAGACCCAGTTCGAGGCTCAGGCGGCGCAATTGGCGCGCCTGCAGCGCCAGGCTGAACAGGACACGGTGTCGGGGCTTGGCAATCGCGGTTATTTGAATCGGGCCGTAGATGAATGGTTGAGTGAGCCATTGGGCGGCAGCTTTGCGCTCCTGCGCGCTTCGCACATCGAGGTAGTCTATCGGGAGCAGGGTTACAAGGGGCGTGATGACCTGGTGAAGGCCATTGCGCGCAAGCTGGAAGAGCGCGAACTGGCAGGCGAGCAGATCATCGCTGCACGTCTGGCCAATAGCGATTTTGGCCTGCTGCTACCGGAAGTCGATGAGCCTCGGCTTCAGGAGTTTCTCAGGCTGTTGGCGGAGGATATCGATAGTCTGCTGGACGCCAATCCGTTGGTTGCTGTTCCGCCAGAAAACTGTGCCATTGGCGCTGTACGGCGTGAGTCGGGCATGCAACGCACTCAGTTGTTCACGATTGCGGATGCGGCCCTGTTGCAGGCCATCGAGCATGGCAACAATGTCGTGCTCGCCGATGAGGGCGAGCAGGCACGACCACGCGGAGAGTGGCGCGAGGTCATCGAGCAATCACTGGATAGGACCGATGGGATTGCTTTCGTGGCGCAGCCCGTGTTGTTCAATGATGGCAGTGAGCTGCACCGGGAGCTGTTCGCACGGCTGTGTGAAGGCGATGAATTGCATCGTGCGGGTGATTTCCTGCCGGTGATTCGCCATTTCCGGATGGGGGCGCGTTTTGACCTTCATGCACTGGAGTGGTTGGCCACCCACATCGGCCAGATTCAGACTCCCCGGCTGGCGCTGAACCTGACACAGGAAACCTTTGACGACGAGGCGAGTTTCACTGGACTGGTCAGCTGGCTGGCTATCCATCCCGGGGTGTGCAAGCGCCTGGATATCGAAGTGTCAGAAAGCATCGCGATTCGACATCTGGAGCGGGTCAAGCTGTTGTTCCGTCGTGCACGCCGTCATGGTGCACGCGGCGGGATCGACCGCTTTGCACGTGAATTGAAGGAACTCAGTTATCTGGCAACGCTGCGCCCGGACTACGTCAAGATCGACCAGGCGTTCTTCAAGCGGGATGATGTGGATACCGAGCTGTTGCAGAGCCTTTGCATGACGGCCCATCAGGTGGAATCTCGGGTGATCGTCACTCGGGTCGAATCTGAGCAGGATCAGGCGCGTGCCATGTCCGTTGGTGCCGATGGCTACCAAGGCTATGTGGCTCCAGCCGTTGACGTCATGGCGAGGATGCCCGGATAGACAGCCGAGGGCTGATTGCCATGTTGCAGAGACGCTGCCTTACCTGGCTGATTGCCTGGGCATTGATGCTGCTCACGGTGAGTTCCGTACTGGCCCGTGACACTGAAGCAGAACGTATCATCGAGGTCTACGGCCTCCAGGGTTGGGTGAGAGTCCAGCAATGGGAGCAGTTGCTCGTGGATCTCGAAGGGCAATCGACGCGACGTCAGCTCATGGAAGTCAACGACTTCTTCAACCGGATGCATTTCTCCGATGATGTGCGCGTCTGGGGGGAGGAGGATTATTGGGCCACACCGCTTGAGTTTCTGGGGGCCGGAGCTGGTGACTGTGATGATTTCGCCATGGCCAAGTACCTGACCCTGCGCGAGCTTGGCGTACCGGAAGACCGCCTGCGCCTGCATTACGTCAAGGCGCTCAGCCTCAACCAGTTCCACATGGTCGTGACCTATCAGGGCGCCAATACGCGCAATCCTGATGTACTGGACAACCTGAACAGTTCCATCCTGCCGGCCAGTGAGCGCACGGACCTGCTGCCTATCTACAGTTTCAATGGCAGTGCGCTGTGGATGAGCAAACGTCTGGAAGGGGGCCAGCGCATCAGCGACAGCCGAGGCCTTTCAAGTCTGTCTGATTGGCAGAAGCGCCGCGCACAAGGGGTGCTGAGAGTGCCGCGCCACAAACGGCCATGAGCCTGGCGGCGTAAGCCCCCTCGAGGAATGGCGGTTGAGCACTACTAGGCACTACCTAAGCGCTACTAGGCACTACAAGACACCCCGTGACCTTCCGGTCGCGGGGTGTCTTGCCATTCGGGCGTTGCAGGCCAAAGTCCTTGCGAGCTGCCCCATGCAGGTTGCGGGGCGCGCGCTAACGGGGCGTATTGCCGCGCAGGTGCAGGATCTCGAGCAGATTGCCGTAGCGATGGCGACTCGGCATCGTGGCCAGCCCCGAAAACAGCAGCCAGAACATGCGCCGGCCACGTGTCAGACGATGCGTATGCTGCAGCAGCCGTGACAGCAGCTGGCTGTCATCGAAGCCCTTGAAGTTGGGCGTCATGCTGACCTGTTCTCGCACCAGTACCGGGGCCATCTCCAGCCGATAGAGTTTTTCCAGTTCCTGGAAGCTAAGCCCCTGGGCTTCGACGACTTCTGCCATGTGCTGATACTCGGCTTCACGTGGGTCGCGCTCCAGCCACAGTGGAGACAGCGCCAGCCAGATGTCCTGTCGGCGCTCGAGCAGGGCGGCCACATCGGGGGCGAGGTGAGCGTTCTGATCGTTCATGAAAACATCCTGGGCAGAGCCTGTCGGACAGTGCGGCTGGCAACCAGCGGCGAATGCAGGACGGCAGTGGAATGGCAGTGTGCGAAAAGGCCTACATGATACGGCAGCCGCCGCGGCTGGCTCCAGTGATATGCAGGCAGATGGCGGATCATGACGGCAGGGCGGACAGCGTCGCCGACAGCCGCTAGAATAGCGCCCATGAGCTGGCACTGAGCCTGCTTTACGGGATTTGAACGCCCTATTTCACGATACGCTTCACCACCCAAGGACGGCCATTGTCTGCTGTCAGGGTGAAGCGAGTATCGCATCGGCGGGTACACGCCGGGCCAACAGCAAACGAGGTTCTTTACGTGATCATCAAACCCAAGGTTCGTGGCTTCATCTGCACCACCACACATCCCAAGGGCTGCGAGCAGAATGTCGCCGAGCAGATCGCCATCACCCGCAAGACAGTCGGTGACAAGCGTGACGGTGGTCCGAAGAAGGTGCTGGTGATCGGTTCTTCCAGCGGCTATGGCCTCGCGGCACGCATCACGGCAGCCTTCGGCTATGGCGCCGATACCCTGGGCGTGTTCTTCGAGAAGCCGGGCACCGAGAAGAAGGCCGGCACCGCAGGCTGGTACAACTCTGCCGCCTTCGACAAGTTCGCCAAGCAGGAAGGCCTCTACAGCCAGGCCATCAACGGCGATGCCTTCTCCCACGAGACACGCGCCAAGGCCATCGAGCTGATCAAGGCCAACATGGGCGAAGTCGACCTCGTCGTCTACTCGCTGGCCTCTCCGGTGCGCAAGCTGCCGGACAGCGGTGAAGTGAAGCGCTCCGTGCTCAAGCCGATCGGCGAGACCTATCGCGCGACTGCCATCGACACCAACAAGGACACCATCATCGAAGCGGAGGTCGAGCCGGCCACCGAGCAGGAAATCGAAGATACCGTCACCGTGATGGGTGGTCAGGATTGGGAGCTGTGGATGCAGGCGCTGGACGACGCCGGCGTGCTGGCTGAGGGCGCCCGCTCCGTCGCCTTCAGCTACATCGGCACCGAGATCACCTGGCCGATCTACTGGCACGGTGCGTTGGGTCGCGCCAAGGAAGATCTGGACCGCGCCGCCGGCAGCATCCACGACAAGCTGTCCGCCAAGGGCGGTCGTGCCCACGTGGCCGTGCTCAAGTCCGTGGTCACCCAGGCCAGCGCCGCGATCCCGGTCATGCCGCTCTACATCTCCATGGTCTACAAGATCATGAAGGAGAAGGGCCTGCACGAAGGCACCATCGAGCAGCTCAACCGCTTCTACGCCGAGCGCTTCTATGGCGAAGGCGAGATCGCCACCGACGAGTCCGGCCGTCTGCGTCTCGACGACTGGGAGCTGAAGGACGACGTCCAGCAGGCCTGTCAGGAACTGTGGCCGCAGGTCACCAGCGACAACCTGTTCGACATCACTGATTACGCCAGCTACAAGCAGGAATTCTTGAAGCTGTTCGGCTTCACCCGTGACGACGTCGACTACGATGCCGATGTCGCCACCGATGTCGAGTTCGATGTCGTTCAGATGTAAGAGCGCCTCAATATAAGCGCGCCTCGGCATAAGCGCAGAGGTCTTGGCAGCTCGCTGAGCGCTGCCCGCTGAGCGCAGAGCACTGATGACGCCATCCTTCGGGGTGGCGTCGTCGCGTATGGCGACCTCATCTCGAGCGTCATGCCAGTGAGGGCCAGGCACAAGTGCCAGAGGCATGGCACAATATGGCGCCACCCTCACGCGACGGACCTCGACTCACACTCATGCCCGTGGATTCACTGGTTTCCCCCCAGGCCCAGCAGCGCCAGATAGGCTTCGTGCTGCTGCCCGGCTTCTCGTTGTTGTCCCAGGCCTGTGCGCTGGAGCCCCTGCAGGTGGCCAACCAGCTCGCGGGGCAGACACTCTATCGGGCCGTCACCTTCGCGCTTGACGGGCGCGGCGTGGCGTCCGCGGCGGGCTTGAGTCTCTCGCCGGACAGTCTGGTCGCCAGTGATTCGCGCCATCTGGATGCCCTGTTCGTGTGCGGTGCTCAGCCGGCGGGCGAGGCGAGCCTGCAGGAGGTGGCCTCGAATCCCGCGCTGCTGGCCTGGCTCAAGCGTCTGGCCGAGCGTGGCGTGATGCTGGGCGGCATCTCCACCGGCACCCGTGAGCTGGCTCGCGCCGGGTTGCTCGATGGCTATCGTGCGACGATCCACTGGCAGCGCGCCGAATCCTTCCGCCGCGACTTCCCGCAGGTCAACGTCTCCCATCAGCTCTATGAGCTGGACCGTGATCGTGTCACCTGCGGCGGTGGCACCGCGGCGATGGACATGATGATGACGCTGATCGCCCAGCAGCATGGCCGCGCGCTGGCCGAGAAGGTCTCCGAGCACTTCGTCTGCGAGCGCATCCGGCTGGCGGACGAGCCGCAGCACGTGCCGCTCAAGAACCGTTTCGCCCATGCGCCCCAGCCGCTGGTGGAGGCCGTGACGCTGATGGAGGCCAATATCGAGGAGCCGCTTTCTACCCACGAGATCGGCGAGCACCTCGGCATCTCGCGGCGTCAGCTGGAGCGGCTGTTCAAGAAGCATCTGCAGGCGGTGCCCAGCCGCTACTATCTGGATCTGCGCCTGGCGCGCTCGCGTCAGCTGCTGCGCGAGAGCGATCAGCCGATCGGCGAGATCGCGCTGGCCACCGGCTTTTCCAGTGCCGCTCACTTCTCCACGGCGTTTCGCAACCATTTCGGGCGTAGCCCCCGCGACGAACGTCTCATGCTGCAGGCCTGACACCTTCCCTGGATGACAAAAGTCGCCTCCTGACATAAGTCGTCGTCCTTTCGCTGAAAGTCTTTGTCATCTCGCCTCCCTATACTCGAGTGTCATGACCCGTGGCTTGCCGATCATCGGCCGGCCACGCCAAGACCCCGCGATGAGGAAGAGACGATGACCCAGCTGACCCGTGCCGATTTCGACCATGCCATGGTGCCCAACTACGCACCCCAGGCTGCCATTCCGGTACGCGGCGAGGGCAGCCGTCTGTGGGATCAGGAAGGTCGCGAGTACATCGACTTCGCCGGTGGCATCGCCGTCACCTCGCTGGGCCACTGCCACCCGGCGCTGGTCAAGGCGCTCAAGGACCAGGCCGACAAGGTCTGGCACCTGTCAAACGTCTACACCAACGAGCCGGCACTGGCGCTGGCCAAGGCGCTGACCGAGCGCACCTTCGCCGACAAGGTCTACTTCTGCTCCTCCGGTGGTGAGGCCAACGAGGCCGCCCTCAAGCTGGCGCGTCGTTTCGCCCACGACACCCATGGCGAGAAGAAGGACAAGATCATCTCCTTCCGTCAGTCCTTCCATGGCCGCACCTTCTTCACCGTCAGCGTCGGTGGCCAGCCCAAGTATTCCCAGGGCTTCGGGCCGATTCCGGGCGGTATCCAGCACGCCGAATTCAACAATCTCGACTCCGTGCGCGAGCTGATGGGCGATGACACCTGCGCGATCATCGTCGAGCCGCTGCAGGGCGAGGGCGGCATCATCCCCGGCGAGCAGGCATTCCTCGAAGGACTGCGTGAGCTGTGTGACCAGCACGATGCGCTGCTGATCTTCGATGAAGTCCAGAGCGGTGCCGGGCGTACCGGCCACCTGTACGCCTACCAGCACTTCGGTGTGGTGCCGGACATCCTGACCACCGCCAAGGGCATCGGCGGCGGCTTCCCGCTGGGCGCCATGCTGACCACCGATCGCATCGCACCGGCCATGGCCATCGGCACTCACGGTTCCACCTACGGCGGCAACCCGCTGGCGTGTGCCGTGGGTCTGGCGGCGCTCGAGACCATCGATACCCCGGAAACCCTCGACGGCGTCGCGCACCGCCACCAGCTGCTGCGCAACGGCCTGGAAGGCATCGCCAAGCGTCACGGTGTCTTCAAGGAAGTGCGCGGCATGGGCCTGCTGATCGGTGCCCAGATGGCGCCGGACTACGCGGGGCGTGCCAAGGACATTCTCAACCTGGCGATGGAAGAAGGCCTGATGGTGCTGATCGCCGGTCCTGACGTGCTGCGTCTGGCGCCGTCGCTGGTGATCAGCGAAGAAGAGATCCAGAGCGGTCTCGACAAGCTCGACCGCGCCGTGGCGAACTTCGTCGCCGCCTCTGCATCTGCATGAGCAGCGCCATGAGCAGTGCCCCGATGCTGGTGGTGCGGCCTGCCGAAAGCCGCGATCTGCTCGCCCTCGAGCGGCTCGCGGCCACGGCAACGCCTCGCCTGACCAATCTGCCGGCACATCGTGACCGCCTCGAGGAGCGCATCCTGCGCTCCCAGCGCAGTCTGCGAACCGAGATCGACTTCCCGGGCGACGAGATCTACTGCTTCGTGCTGGAAGATCTCGACACCGGCGAAGTGGTCGGTACCGCCTCGCTGCGCGCCGAGGCTGGCGCGCGCGAGGCCTACTACACCTATCGTCAGGAAACGCTGATCCACGCCTCGCAGCAGCTCAACGTGCGCCACGAAGTGCAGACGCTGTCGCTGTCGCATGAGGTGTCGGATGCCACGCTGCTGTGTGCGCTGTCGCTGGATGCCCGCTACCGCGAGACGGATGCGGACAGCCTGCTGCGCCGCGCACGCCTGATGTTCATCGCCCAGTACCCGGAACGCTTCGCCACCGAACTGGCGGTGGCCTTCCCGGGCTATCTGGAAACGCGCGACGAGCGTCAGGTCAGCCCGTTCTGGGACAGCGTCGGCCAGCACTTCTTTGATCGTGATTTCAATGAAATCAATCAGATGGCAGGGGTGCGCTCCAAGAGCTTCATCGCCGAGGTCATGCCGCCGTTCCCGCTCTATCTGCCGCTGCTCACCCCCCAGGCGCGCGCCGCCATCGGGCGTGAGAATCCGCGCCATGAGTACGCCATGCAGGAGATGCTCGCCGAGGGCTTCTCGCGCTCGCGTCATGTCGACATCTTCGATGCCGGCCCCTTGCTGCTGGCAGAGTGCGAGCGTCTGCACACCTTCAAGCAGTGCGGTTGGCATCCGGTGCGTATCCGCCCGCAGGAAAGCCTGCCGGATGCGGTACCGGCGATGGTGGCCAACCAGCGTCTCGGCGATTTCCGCTGCGTGCTGGCGCGCTACGCCCTGACGCCGACCGGCCAGTTGATGCTGACGCCGCAGCAGGCCGAGGTACTGGGCGTGGAAGAGGGGCGTGCGGTGCTTGCCGTGCCGATGCCATTGCCGACGATGGATGAGGGAGAGTTGTAATGCGCATTCGTCCTATCGCTCGACACGATATCGAAGGCCTCAAGGTACTGGCGCGGGAAACCGGTGTCGGCTTCACCTCGCTGCCGGACAATCATGAGTTTCTCAGCGCCAAGATAGAGCGCACTCTGGCCGCCTTCGAGGGCCGCGAACCCAGCGATGATCGCCTGTACTTCTTCGTGCTCGAGGATGATCGCGATGGCAGCATCGCGGGCTGCTGTGCCATCGAGGCCTGCGTGGGCACCGATGCGCCGTTCTATCACTATCGCCTTGGTTCGCTGGCGCATTCCTCGGTGCAGCTCGATCTGCATCGCACCCTGGATACGCTGACGCTGTGCTCCGACCACACCGGCGATGCCGAGGTCTGCTCGCTGTTCCTGCGTGAGGGCTGGCGCAAGAACCGCAACGGCGCGCTGCTCTCCAAGGTGCGCTGGCTGTTCATGGCCCAGTTCCGCGCGGCCTTCCCCGACAAGGTGCTGGCCGAGATGCGCGGTGTCTTCACGCTCGAAGGGCGCAGCCCGTTCTGGGAGTGTCTGGGCAGCCACTTCTTCCCGATGGACTTCAATGAGGCTGACCGCCTCACCGGCATGGGCCAGAAGAGCTTCATCGGCGAGCTGATGCCCAAGTTCCCGATCTATACGCCTTTTCTCTCCGAGTCCGCGCGGGCCGCCATCGGGCAGGTGCATGAGCACACCCGTCCGGCGGTGGCGATGCTCAAGAAGGAAGGGCTGCGCTGGGAAGGCTACGTCGACATCTTCGATGGCGGCCCGACGGTCGAGGCCTATATCGATGATGTGCGTGCCGTGCGTGACAGCCAGCTGGCGAGTGTCGAGGTCATCGCGTCTGATGCCCCGGCCTGCGAGCGTCCCGCCGTGATGGCTGCCACCACCGGCATGGCCGACTTCCGTGCCAGCTGGATCAGCCACGACGTCACCCGGGACGACTCCGGCGCCTGCCATGTGCGTCTGCACCGTGATGAGGCCGAACGCCTCGGCGTCACCGGCGGCGACACGCTGCGCGTGCTGGCCGGCTGAAGCGTTCGCCACGGACATTCGCTTCTTCGCGCCATCTCGAGGCGCATACCGCCTTGCGTCCTTTTGCCATCAGCGGGGCAGATCGCCAACTGCCCCGTTACTCCTTGTTCAGCGCCGCTCGCGCGGCGCGCCCTTTCGATGAGGCATGCCATGACCACTACGAATTCGACTCCCGCCACACTCAACGTGCGTCAACAGCTCTTCATCGACGGCGCGTGGCAAGCGGGTGAGGCCGCATCCTTCATCAAGACCGACCCCGTCTCCCACGCATGTCTGTGGCAGGGCGCCGCTGCCACTGCCGAGCAGGTCGAGCAGGCCGTCGCGGCAGCGCGTCAGGCCTTCCCGGCCTGGGCGCGCCTGGGCTTCGAGGCGCGTCTGGCGGTGGTGGAGCGCTTCCGCGATCAGCTGGAGCAGCATCGCGAAGCGCTGGCGGTCAGCATCGCCAGCGAAACCGGCAAGCCGCTGTGGGAAGCGCGCACCGAGGTCGGCGCGATGATCGGCAAGATCGCGATCTCGGTGAAGGCCTATCATGAGCGCACCGGCGAGCGCGCCAGGGATGTCGCGGGCACCCAGGCAGTCCTGCGCCACCGCCCGCACGGCGTGATGGCGGTCTTCGGCCCCTACAACTTCCCGGGTCATCTGCCCAACGGCCACATGGTGCCGGCGCTGCTGGCGGGCAATGCCTGTGTGTTCAAGCCCTCCGAGCTGACCCCGGCCACCGCCGATCTCACCCTGCAGTGCTGGGAGGCCGCGGGCTTGCCGGCCGGCGTGATCAATCTGGTGCAGGGCGCGGCGGAAGTCGGCCAGGCCCTGTCCCAGTCCGAGGGCATCGATGGGCTGCTGTTCACCGGCAGTGCCAAGGTCGGCAAGCTGCTGCACCGTCAGTTCGCCGGTCAGGTCGGCAAGCTGCTGGCGCTGGAACTGGGTGGCAACAACCCGCTGGTGGTGCGCGATGTGCAGGATGAAGCCGCCGCGGTACTGGCGATCATCCAGTCGGCCTTCGCCTCGGGCGGTCAGCGCTGTACCTGTGCGCGACGCCTGATCGTGCCGCAGGGCGAGGTCGGTGATCGTCTGATCGAGACACTGGCCACGGCGCTGCGTGAGCTGCGGGTGGCGGGGCAGTTCGCGCAGGACGCCCCCTTCTATGGCGGCCTGGCAAGTGTCGCCGCGGCCGAGGGGCTGCTCAAGGCGCAGGACGATCTCGAAGCGCTGGGCGGCAACGTCATCGTGCGCATGCAGCAGGTGGAAGAGGGCACCAGTCTGCTCAGCCCGGCGCTGATCGATGTCACTGGCCTTGCGCTCGAGGACGAGGAATTCTTCGGTCCGCTGCTCAAGATCCATCGCTACGCCGATTGGGACGACGCCATCGCGCTGGCCAATGACACCCGCTACGGCCTCTCGGCCGGTCTGATCGGGGGCGATCGTGCTGACTGGGACGACTTCCTGCTGCGCATTCGCGCGGGCATCGTCAACTGGAACCGCCAGACCACCGGCGCCTCTGGCGATGCGCCCTTCGGCGGCATCGGCGACAGCGGCAACCATCGCCCCAGCGCCTATTATGCCGCCGACTATGTCAGCTATCCGGTCGCCTCGATGGAAGCCGAGGAGCTGGCGCTGCCCGCGAGCCTGCCGGCCGGTATCCGTCTGTAAGGCCGTCCGTGCGGGCACCGTTGCCGCTTACCCATTGTTGATCACGACGCCCGCCGTGCCTGTTAGCTGAGCTGGCAAGGCGTCGTGGCAGGAGACCTTCATGTCCGATACTCCGTATCAAGAGATCAATTTCGATGGCCTGGTCGGCCCGACCCACAATTACGCCGGTCTGGCGCATGGCAACGTGGCCTCGATGCGCCACGGCGGCCTGGCCTCCAACCCGCGCGAAGCCGCGCTGCAGGGCCTCGACAAGATGAAGTCGCTGGCGGATCTGGGTTATGCACAGGGGATTCTGCTGCCGCAGCAGCGCCCGGACCTTGGCGCGTTGCGCGATCTCGGCTTCACCGGCAGCAACGCCCAGGTGTTGAAGGCGGCCAGCGAGCAGGCCCCGCAGCTTCTGCGCGCGGTGTGTTCCGCCTCCAGCATGTGGACAGCCAACGCCGCCACCGTCACGCCGTCGCGCGACAGTGGTGATGGCCGCGTGCATTTCACGCCGGCCAACCTGCAATCCAGCTTCCACCGCTACCTGGAGCCGGCGACCACCGGGCGCATCCTGGGTGCCATCTTCGCCGACGATGGCCACTTCGCGCATCACCCCGCGCTGCCCGCGACGCCGGCCTTCTCCGATGAGGGCGCCGCCAACCATACGCGGCTGTGCGATGGCCACGGCGGGCCGGGCGTGCATCTCTACGTCTATGGCCGTCAGGCCTTCGGCGGTGATGGTGTCGAACCGCGTCGCTATCCGGCGCGCCAGACGCTGGAAGCCAGTCAGGCCGTCGCGCGTCAGCATGGCTTGAGCGAAGAGCAGGTGGTGTTCGCCCAGCAGCACCCGGATGCCATCGATGCCGGCGTCTTCCACAACGACGTCATCGCGGTGGGCAATGGCCCGGTGCTGTTCTATCACGAGCTCGCCTTCCGCGATGAAGAGGCGGTGCTTGATGAGATTCGCGCCAAGCTGTCCACGCCGCTGATCCCGATTCGCGTGCCATTGGAGGCCGTCAGTCTCGAGGATGCCGTGTCGTCCTATCTGTTCAATTCTCAGCTGCTCTCCAACGACGATGGCAGCATGACGCTGGTGGTGCCGGGTGAGTGCCAGGAGAACGAGGCGGTATGGAACGCGTTGCAGAACGCGATTCTGGCCGGCCCGAATCCGATCGGCGAAGTGCTGGTCAAGGACGTGAAGCAGAGCATGCGCAATGGCGGTGGCCCGGCCTGTCTGCGTCTGCGCGTGGTGCTCAGCGACGCCGAGCGCGCCGCGCTGTCCGGGCGCGTGATGATGAGCGATACGCTGCATGCCGAGCTGGGTGTCTGGGTCAAGCGTCACTACCGTGACAGCCTGACGCCGGCAGACCTCGCCGATCCGCAGCTGGCCGAGGAGACACTGTCGGCACTGGATGAGCTGACGCGGCTGCTGAAGGTCGGCAATGTCTACGCCTTCCAGCGCTGATCGCCCTTACTGAAGTCCACAACGACACAGCCCCCATCGGTCTCGCCGGTGGGGGCTGTGTCGTTGTGGATATCTGATCCGAGATGTGTGATTTGAGATGTGAGGTCTGAGAGGCGGATGCCGTGGCGTCACTCAGGCCAGTTGTGGCTGGATCACGCGCGTGGGCTCGCGACGCACCGGCCAATGCACGATGGCGGCCAGCAGACCGAAGATGCCGCTGGAGATCCACAGCAGGTCGTAGCTGCCGGTCAGCTGATAAACCACACCACCGCCCCAGGCTCCCAGGAAGGCACCGACCTGATGAGCGGCCAGAACCATGCCGAACACGAAGGCCTGACGCTTCTGGCCGAAGTAGAGCGCGACGGCCTGGCTGGTCAGCGGCACTGTCGACAGCCACAGAATGCCCATGATCGCGCCGAAGGCGTAGAGCAGCATGCTGCTGGGCGGGATGACCACCATCGCCATCACCAGCGCGGCGCGGCACAGATAGATCAGCATCAACAGCTGCGGCGGGTGACGGCGGCCGCCCCAGGCACCGAACAGGATGGTGCCGGCGATATTGAGCGCGCCGATGATCGCCAGCGTGTTGCCGGCCACGTTCAGGGGCAGGCCGCAGGCGACCACGAAATTGGGCAGGTGAGTGGCGATGAAGGCGACGTGCACACCGCAGACGAAGAAGCCGCCGGCGAGCGCCAGAAAGCGCCGGTCCTGCAGCAGCGGGCCCTGGCTCGGGATATCCTCCGCCGGTGCCTCACTGCCAGCCGGCGGGCGACGCAGCAAGGGCAGGGCCATGGGAATCAACAGCAGACAGCTGGCGCCGAGAGCCAGCATGGCGATCTTCCAGTCGATCAGCACCAGCATCGGGGTCGCGACCGAGTAGATCAGCTGCCCGAAGGAGCCGCCGGCCGAGGCGATGCCCAGCCCGATGCCACGATGCTGGAGGGGAACCACGCGCGTGACGGCAGCCAGCACCAGCGGGAAGGTGGTCGCGCCGATGCCGATACCGGCCAGCACGCCGGCGCCCAGCATCCACACCGTCGGGGTCGGCCAGAGGGCGGTGACGCCCATGCCGACCGCATAGCACAGGCTACCGACGAGGAAGACGCTGAGCGTGCCGAAGCGGTCCGACAGCTTGCTGGCGATGGGCGCGGCCAGTCCGAAGACCAGATTCTGGATGGCGAGCGCGAATGACAGACTCCCCATGCCCCAGGTGAGTTCGCTGGCCATCGGTGGCAGCATGAAGCCCATGGCCTGTCGCGCGCCGGTATTGATGGCGAGAATCAGCGCTGCCAACGCGATCGCTGCCTTCCAGTTCAGTTGCATGTCTGGCCCACCCCTGTCGTTATCATTGTGCTGCGGACTCCACTGCCTGTGGGCGGAAGATCACCTTGAGACCTTGGTCTCTATATTCCACTTTATTCTCATGGATGGGCGCATCCCGAATACGTCAACGACGGTAGCAGAAGCGACAGCGCAGTCGTTGCTTGTCACGTATGGTCGTGCCGCGGTCGTAGCGCGGACGTCGCCGACCCCGCCACCTCAGGAGGTAGTGATGCATATCGGTCTGCTGCAATGCGATGACGTCAATCCGGCCCTCATCGAGCGACACGGCAACTATCCCGCCATGTTCCAGGCCCTGCTCTCGCGCAGTGACCCGGATATCCGGCTCAGCGTCTGGCGCTGCCTGGATGGCGAGTTTCCCGAGCAGCTGGATGCCTGCGATGGCTGGCTGATCACCGGGTCAAAACATGGCGTCAATGATGGGCTCGCCTGGATCACGACACTGTGTGAGTTCGTCCGGCGCGTGCATGCGGCAAAGCTGCCGCTGGTCGGTGTCTGCTTCGGCCATCAGGTGATCGCCAGGGCCTTGGGGGGCGAGGTGGAGAAACATGCGCGCGGCTGGGGTGTCGGCCTGTCGTTCAATCGTGTCCGTGCGCAACGCCCCTGGATGCAACCGCCGCAAGCAGGGCTGGATCTCATCGTCAGTCATCAGGATCAGGTCAGTGTCCTGCCTGCCGATGCCCGGGTGCTGGCGGACAGCGCCTTCTGCGCCTTCTATCTGATCGAGGTGGGCAGCTGCCTCGGCGTGCAGGGGCATCCGGAGTTCAGCCCCGTCTATTCACGTGACCTGATGAGGTTGCGTCACGAACAGATCGGCGAACATCGCGTGCGCGAGGGCGAAGCCTCCCTGAGTGTCACGCCAGACAGCGCCGTGATGACGCAATGGATGCTGGCCTTCATTCGCCACTGGCGTTGAGGCCTGACGAGCGCAGGGCGCTTTTTTCACGCCCCGTCAGCAACGGGCAGCAGCCATCAGGCGTCGGCAGGGACTGTCATCTATCAGGCGCCGCCAGGCATCGGTGACGAATCGTGCTCGGCTTGCGTGGAATCCACTGCCGATCGCACCCCGCGAAACGCTATACTGTCATGCATGTCACATGCGCTGTTTACCATGGCGGGTGCCATATCCCGGCCTGGTGTCATGCCCCGGTCTCGCGACACTACACTGTTTCCCGTTTGGCACCATGGTGCTGAGTCGTGACCTGTAGAATTTCGCCATTCGGGGTATGCCAATCGCGCAGCCTGCCCGACATGCAACGTGCCGTTCGCCCCCTGACACCGGACACACGCAGCGTCAGTCTACTGACGCCATGTCGAGTCATGCCGTCGCGCCGCTCTGTATCCCAGCTCTGTATCTCAATCCTGTCCCTGCTTCATGCTCCTGAGGAGAAGCCCCTTGGCCAACTTCACTCTGAACGGCAAGGCCGTCAGTCTCGAGGTCGATCCGCAAACCCCGCTGTTATGGGTGCTGCGTGAGCACCTGGGTCTGACCGGCACCAAGTTCGGTTGCGGCATCGCCCAGTGCGGCGCCTGTACCGTGCACCTGAACGGCACAGCGGCGCGTACCTGTGTCCTGCCGGTTCTGGCCGCCGAAGGTGGTGACATCGTCACCATCGAGGGGCTGGCCGAGAACGATGACCACCCGCTGCAGCAGGCCTGGGTCGAGGAGCAGGTGCCGCAGTGCGGTTACTGCCAGTCCGGCCAGATCATGCAGGCCGCCGACTTCCTCAAGAACACGCCCGACCCCACCGATGAGCAGGTCACCGCCGCCATGGCCGGCAACCTGTGCCGCTGCATGGCCTACGTGCGCATCCATCGCGCAGTGAAGCGTGCCGCCACCATCGCCAATGAGCGTGCCACCAGCCAGCTGAGCGGTCAGCAGACCGACGCCACGGCCGCGACTGCCGGCGTCGGTACCTTCGATCCGCGTGCCACGGCAGGCACCGTGTCCCATTCTGCTGTCGAGGAGACGTCTCATGGCAAGGTTTGATGACAAGCTGGCCGCGCATCAGCGCGAGCTTGCAGCCGCGCACAAGACTTCCTCAAGCCGCGGCGGTATCACGCGGCGTGGCTTCCTGATCGGCAGTGTGGCGGGTTCCACCATGCTGGCCTTCGGCGTGTCCGGCGCGGCGCTGGCCGCCGGGGCAGACGGCAAGGGTTCGGCCAGCGAGACGCTGTCCGCCGGCGCCTTCGAGCCGACCATGTGGTACGCCATCGCCACTGATGGCACCGTCACCGTGCATATCACCAAGTCCGAGATGGGGCAGCACGTCGCCACCAGCCTCGCACGTCTGGTGGTCGAGGAGCTGGAAGCCGACTGGGACAGCGTCAAGGTCGATTACGTCGACAGCGCCCCCAAGTGGGGCTACATGATCACCGGCGGCAGCTGGTCGGTTCACCAGAGCTACCAGCCGCTGTCACAGGCCGGCGCGGCGGGGCGTATCGCGCTGATCGAGGCGGGCGCTCAGCAGATGGGCGTGGCGGTCGAGAGCTGCAAGGCGCGCAAGGGTCGCGTCATCAGTGGCGATCAGTCGCTGAGCTACGGCGAGATCGTCGCGGCGGGGCTGGAGCGCAGCTTCTCCGAGGAGGAGCTTGCGGCCATCGAGCTCAAGCCGGCCTCCGAGCGTCGCGTGCTGGGCACCAGGGGCAACGCGCTGGACGTGCCGCCCAAGACCAACGGTCAGGCCGTCTACGGCATCGACTACACCCTGCCGGCAGAGATCGAGGCGCGTGTCGGCAAGACATTGCATGCGCGTCCGGTGATGCCGCCGAGCCGCTTCGGCTGCAAGGTCACCGCCGTCAATGACAGCGAGGCCCGCAAGGTCATCGGTTATCGCCAGACCATCGAACTCAAGGACCCGTCCGGCATCTGCCAGGGCTGGCTTGCGGTCATCGCCGACAACTTCTCGGCGGCGATGCGCGCCACCGACCTGCTCAAGGTCGAGTGGAGCAAGGGCGACAGCTATCAGGTCGACGAGACGGCGATCCAGGCCGAGGGCCAGCGTCTGGTCAGCTCGCCGAGCCGCGACAACGGCTCGTTGCTGGTGGATCAGGGCGACCCTGCACCGCTGCTCGAGACTGCCGCCACCACGGTGGAATCCACCTTCACCACCTCAAGCGTGCTGCACTTCACGCTGGAGCCGGCCAATGCGCTGGCCTATGAAGAGGATGGCCACTGGCACATCCACTGCGGCAATCAGCAGCAGTCCCTGCTGACCTCATTGGTCACCAAGGCGCTGGAGCTCGAGGAAGGCAAGGTCACCCATCACCAGCTGTATCTGGGCGGTGGTTTCGGCCGTCGTCTGCACGGTGACTATGCCGTGCCGGCCGCGCTGGCCTCCAAGGCCGTGGGGCGTCCGGTGAAGATGATCTTCACGCGCCCGGATGATAGCCGCTTCGATTGCGTGCGCTCGCCCTCGGTGCAGCGTCTGCGCTCCGGTCTCGATGCCGAGGGGCGTGTCGTGGCCTCCGAGCATGCCGCCGCCGCCGGCTGGCCGACGGCAGCCCTGATGCCGGCCTTCATGGCGGAAGCCATCGAAGGTGGTGGCAAGCTGGATTCCTTCTCCATCAGCGGCGCGGACCACTGGTACAACGTCGGCACCCAGCGTGTCTGGGCGCAGCAGAACAAGGTCGCCCACGAGGCCTTCGTGCCCGGCTACCTGCGCTCCGTCGCACCGGGCTGGACGCTGTGGGCGGTCGAACAACATATCGATGAGCTGGCGCTGGCGGCCGAGCAGGACCCGGCCGAATTCCGTCTCGCACTGCTGGACGCCGAAGGCCGCAACGCCGGCAAGGCGCCGGTCAGCACCGGCGGCGCCGAGCGTCTGCGCAACGTGCTCACGCGCGTGATGGAGAAGTCCGGCTGGAGCGAGCGCGACAGCCTGCCGGCAGACACCGGCATGGGCGTGGCACTGAGCTTCGGTCAGGAACGCAGCATGCCGACCTGGGTGGCCTGTGTGGCACGGGTCAAGGTCGATCGCGCCACCGGCGAGGTCAAGCTCGAGAAACTGACCAGCGTGGTCGATGCCGGTACGCTGGCGCATCCGGATGGTGCCATGGCGCAGCTGGAAGGCTCGCTCCTGTGGGGCGTCTCGATGGCGATGCACGAAGGCACCGAATACCGCGAGGGCGGCCCGGTGGCGCAGAATCTGGGCGCCTACCAGCCGCTGCGCATGCATCAGGTGCCGCAGATGGATCTCGAGTTCGTCGACAGCACCGAGATGCCGGTCGGTCTCGGCGAGCCGGGCACCACGGTGGTCGCACCGGCGATCGCCAACGCCATTCAGCATGCGGTCGGCGTGCGCCTGCGTGACCTGCCGATGCGTCCGGCGGGGCTCAAGGCCGCGCTCAGCGAGGCCTGATCTTCCCCGGTGAATGCCTCTGATACCCGCCACTCCGGCATGCCCGGGTGGCGGGTTTCGTGTCTTCAGGCCGGGCGCAGGCTTCTGATATGAGAGATTATTGATGCAACACCTTGATCTTGAAGTGATCCATCAGGCGATCGACTGGCTGGTACCCGCAGATGGCGAGCCATCCGCGCGCCCGATCTGGCTATGCACGGTGCTGGCCACCTTCGGCTCCTCACCGCGTGAGCCGGGTACCTGGCTGGTGGCGCGTGCCGATGGGCAGCATCGTGGTTCGCTGTCCGGCGGCTGTGTCGAGGAAGACTTTCTGGCGCGCCTGGCTGACGGGGAATTCACCGCGCCCGCCCAGGTGATCCGCTATGGCGAGGGCGGCCATCAGGGCGCGGGGATCGCCTTGCCGTGTGGCGGCATTCTGGACGTACTGGTCGAGCGCTTCACGGCCTGTGACGCGGACATCGCGCATCTCGAGGCGCTGCGTGCGGCACTCGAGGGCCAGACGCCGCGTCTGCGTCAGGTGATGCTGGAGGGGGATGGCGCGCGTGCGCTTCAGCACGACAGCGGGCTGGGGGAGCGGGTCGAGCCGCTCGAGGGCCACGCGGGCCAGGCGTGCGGCTATCAGCTGCGGGTCGGGCCGGTGGCGCGTCTGCTGCTGGCGGGGCTCTCGCCGGTGGCGGAAGCCTGCGCAGCCTTCGCCGTCAGCCTCGGCTTCGAGGTGATCATCTGCGAGCCGCGCGAGGAAGTGCTGGCCGACTGGGATTCCCGCAAGGCGCCGCTCGAGGGCGTCAGCCTGCGCCGCGAGCTGCCGTCACGCTTCATCGCCGCCGGCGGCTGTCATGCCGCCACCGCCGTGGTCGCGCTGACCCACGACCCGCGTATCGATGATCTGGCGATGATCGAGGCGGTACGCCAGCCCGCGTTCTATATCGGGGTGATGGGCTCGCTGCGTACCTCAACGGCGCGCGCCGAGCGGCTGGCACGCAGCGGTGGTCTCAGCGAGGAGGAGATTGCGCGCATCGTGATGCCGATCGGGCTGAAGCTGGGCAGCAAGACACCGGCCGAGATCGCGCTGGCGGTGATGGCCGATATCGTGCGCATCCGGCGTGGCCGCGCTCGCGAGAGCCTGTGAAGCCACTCAGGAGACAGTCAGTGAGGCCGCCCATGAATGAGTCGATCATCCTGGTCATGGCCGCAGGGCAGAGTCGCCGCTTCGGCAGTGACAAGCGTCAGGCGCGTCTGGGAAATGGCCAGACACTGCTGATGGCGACGCTGTCGCGGGTCATGTCCTGTGAGGTGGACTGGCGTCTGCTGCTGCGTGAGGACGATGACCCCGCCGCATTGCTGGGAGAGGCGTTCGCACGTGAGCATGCTGGGCGAATCTGGCGTGCGCCGCAGGCGGGCAACGGCCTCGGTGCCAGTCTCGGCGATGCCTTCCGTCTGCTCAGTGATGAGGCCGGATTGGCGCATGTGCAGGTGGCGGCGGTATGGCTGGCGGACATGGCGCAGATCACGGCGCAGACCTTTCATGTCCTTCGGGCCGAGGCCCAGGCCGATGGCGTGCATATCGTGCGACCGAGGCTTGGAGGCGAGGGCGGCCCCGGGCATCCGGTGCTGTTCGGGCGGGCGCTGTGGGCAGAGCTTGCGACGCTTGAGAGCGGCGAGGGCGCGCGCGAGGTGATCGCGCGACATCGCGAGGCGCTGCGTGAGGTGGCAGTCGGTGATGTCGGTATCCATCACGACATCGACACGCCAGCGATGCTGAATTTCAGAGGCTGAGATAGAAACTGAAACTGCAAGAAGTCACGTGCACTCGAAACAGGCCCCTCCAGACAGCAAAAGGCCCCGTCACCTTGAAGTGACGGGGCCTTTTGCTGTCGGAGTATCGCGTTACAGCGTGCGCATATCCAGCAGCTTGATGCTCTGGATGCGCGGCTCGCCCCAGCTCAGGTCGAGCACCCACTCGGCGTCGAAATGCGTGTGCAATACGCTGCCATCGCGCATGGCGGCGCGGTGCTCACCGCCCATGCGCAGGGTGGCGCTGTCGAGGCTGTTGCGCTGCGCACGCACCCAACCGAGTGCATGGCCATTGACCAGCAGCTCGCTGCGACGCTGCTCCCAGTTGGCCAGGTACTCGCTGCCGGTCAGGGTTTCATCCAGCAGCTGGATGGAAGCCTCCTCGCCCATCAGTTCCGCCAGTTCGATAGCAGGCGCCATGCGGTTGAGCATGGAGAACCAGCGGTGCGCGAAGTTTTCGAGTTCGGCCTCGAGGGCCAGATCATTGAAGGTATCGGCGTACATGGCACCTGCTCCCGAGTGGGTAAATATTGATGGGCATTATGCCGAGAGTCGTGAGCAGTAAACATGCCACGAACGGAATGGCAGTGTTGCCAACGGGGAGTCAATGCTTCAACGGTGGCTGAAGCCGCGACGCCCCGTGGCGTTTGCCTGTTCACGATCTCTCGGGAGAGTGGTCGTATCAATGAATGCGGCGGCCTGACTCGCCATTGCTGTCCGGCGTGTCAGTGTCCTGATGCGATTCACGTTTCTCGACCAGGCGGCGGATACCGACATAGAACAGCGGTGTCAGCAGCAGGCCGAACACGGTGACGCCGATCATGCCGGAGAACACCGCCACGCCCATCGCCTGACGCATCTCACTGCCGGCACCGGTGGCCAGTACCAGTGGTACCACGCCCGCGGTGAAGGCCACAGACGTCATCAGGATGGGACGCAGGCGCAGGCGACAGGCCGTCAGCACGGCGTCCAGGCGACTCTGGCCAGCATGCTGCTGCTCACGAGCGAACTCGACCAGCAGGATCGCGTTCTTGCACGCCAGCGCCACCAGCACGATCAAGCCGATGCGCGTGAAGATGTTGTTGTCGCCCCCCGTCAGCCAGACACCGGCCAGCGCCGACAGCAGTGTCATCGGCACGATCAGGATGATCGCCAGCGGCAGCGACCAGCTCTCGTACTGGGCGGCCAGCACCAGGAACACCAGCAATACCACCAGCGGGAAGATGTAGATCATGGTGTTGCCGGCCAGCACCTGCTGGTAGGTCACCTCCGTCCACTCGTAGCCGATGCCCTGTGGCAGGTTGCCGGCCAGCACTTCCTCGATGGCGGCCTTGGCCTGATCACTGGAGACGCCCGGCGCCGGCGAGCCGTTGATATCGGCGCTGACGAAGGTGTTGTAGTGCATCACGCGGTCCGGGCCGGTGGTTGGTGTCACCTTGACGAAGCTGCCCAGCGGAATCATGCGGCCGTTGTCGCTGCGCACCTTGAGGTTGCGGATGTCATCCGGGTCGAGACGCGCCGACTGCTCGGCCTGGGCGCGCACCTGATAGGTACGCCCGAAGCGGTTGAAGTCATTGACGTATAGCGAGCCCATGTACACCTGCAGAGTCTCGAAGGCACGTTCCACCGGCACGCCCATGATCATCGCCTGCTCGCGATCCAGATCGATGTCGTACTGCGGCACCTGGATGCGGAAGCTGGAGTAGACACTGCTCAGACGCGGGTCAGCATTTCCCTTGGCGGTGATGGTCTGCACGGCGGAGAACAGCTCATCGAAGCCCTTGTTGCCGCGGTCCTGCAGCTGCAACTTGAAGCCCCCCGTAGTGCCCAGGCCCAGAATCGGCGGCGGCGGGAAGACGGCGACGAAGGCCTCGTCGATCCCCGCGAATTTCTGGTTCAGCTGAGCGGCGATCGCTTGACCGGAAAGCTCGGGCGACTGTCGCTCATCGAAGTCCGCCAGGGTCGCGAACACGATGCCGGAGTTGGAGGCATTGACGAAGCCGTTCACGGAGAGCCCCGGGAAGGCCACGGTGTGTGCCACGCCCGGTGTGTCCAGCGCCAGCGCCTGCATCTCGTCGATGACCTCGGAGGTGCGGTCGAGGCTGGCGGCGTCCGGCAGCTGGGCCATCGCGACCAGGTACTGCTTGTCCTGCCCCGGGATGAAGCCGCCGGGCACGCTGTCGAACAGCTTGCCGGTGGCGCCGAGCAGTACGACATACAGCAGGCCGACGATGACACCGAAGCGCAGCAGCTTCTTGATCAGGCCGGTGTAGCCGTTGGCCATCGCACTGAAGGCGCGGTTGAACGGCGCGAACAGCCAGCGCCCGAACAGGCCATCGATGACGCGGGTCAGCCAGTCAGGCTTGGCACCGTGGGGCTTGAGCAGCAAGGCCGACAGCGCCGGTGACAGCGTCAGCGAGTTGAAGGCCGAGATGAGCGTCGAGATGGTGATGGTCAGCGCGAACTGCTTGTAGAACTGACCGCTCAGGCCGCTGATGAAGGCCGTTGGCACGAATACCGCCGTCAGCACCAGTGCGATGGCGATGATCGGGCCGGTCACCTCACGCATGGCGATCTGGGTGGCCTCGATGGGCGAGTGGCCCAGCTCGATGTTGCGCTCGACATTCTCCACCACCACGATGGCGTCATCGACGACGATACCGATGGCGAGCACCAGCCCGAACAGCGACAGCGTATTGATCGACACGCCCATCAGCTGCATGACCGCAAACGTCCCGATCAGCGAGACCGGCACCGCGATCAGCGGAATGATCGAGGCCCGCCAGGTCTGCAGGAACAGGATCACCACGATCACGACCAGCAGGATGGCCTCGAACAGGGTGTCGATGACCGCCTCGATGGAGCCACGCACGAAGACCGTCGGATCGTAGACGATGTCGTAGCTGACGCCATCCGGGAAGGCCTCGGACATCTCGCTCATGCTCTCGCGCACGGAATCCGACAGCGCGATGGCATTCGAGCCGGGACGTTGGAAGATCGGCATCGCCACGGCGTCCTTGCCATCCAGCTGCGCGCGCAGTGAATAGCTGTCGGCGCCCAGTTCGACACGCGCCACATCCTTAAGGCGTGTCAGGCGGCCGTCTTCATCGACACGGATGACGATGTTCTCGAATTCCTCGGCGCTTTCCAGGCGGCCCCGCACATTGAGCAGGCGTTGGAACTGGTTGTCGTCAGGCGAGGGCTGGGCACCGACGGAGCCGGCGGCGACCTGCTGATTCTGGGCACGCAGGGCACTGATGATGTCACCGGCAGACAGGCCCCGCGCCGCCACGGCGTCCGGGTCGAGCCACACGCGCATCGAGTACTCGCCGGCACCGAACAGCTGCACGTCGCCGACCCCCTCGAGACGGGCGAGATTGTCCTTCAGGTTCAGGCGCGCGTAGTTGGACAGCCACAGCTGGTCATAGCGGCCATCCGGGGAGGTCAGGTGGACCACCATCGTCAGGTTGGGCGAGGCCTTCTCGGTGGTGATGCCGAGTTGCTGCACCTCCTGCGGCAGGCGCGGCGTGGCGCGGGCCACACGGTTCTGCACCTGCACCTGGGCCTTGTCCAGGTCAGTGCCCAGCGCGAAGGTCACCGTCAGGGTCAGGTTGCCGTCGGAGGTCGCCTGGGAGTCCATGTACAGCATGCTTTCGACGCCGGTGATTTCCTGCTCCAGCGGCGTGGCGACGGTGGCCCCGATGACTTCGGGGTTGGCACCCGGGTAGTTGGCGCGCACCACCACGGTGGGCGGCACGACTTCCGGATACTCGGAGATGGGCAGCTGGAACAGCGACAGCATCCCGGAGATGACGATCAGGATCGACAGCACCGCGGCGAAGACCGGGCGCTTGATGAAGAAACCGGAAATGTTCACGAACGACCTCCGGCTGCCTGACGGTCAGCCTCGGCGAGAGTCGCGGCCTTCTGGTCGTTGTCCTGGTTCAACTGGCGGGCAGCTTGCTGCCCCTGCAGGCGGGAGACACGCGCGGCGAGTGACTTGAGGGCGCCGTCATCGGGCATCTCGACCAGCTTGGGGCTGATCGGCATGCCCGGGCCTGCCTTGGCGGGGCCAGCCGCCAGCACGCGGTCACCGGCGGCCAGGCCATCGGTCACGGCGCGCAGCGTGCCGAAGCGCGGACCGGTGCTGATGCCACGGTAGGCGAGGGTGTTGTCCTCACCGACCACCAGCACGAACTGACGATCCAGATCGGTGCCGATGGCGCGTTCCGGAATCAGTACGGCATCACGGATCTCGGGTGAGGCGATACGCAGGCGCGCGAAGGCACCCGGACGCAGAGCGGGATCATCGGCATTGAAGGTGGTGCCGATCCGCAAGGTGCCGGTATCGATGTCGACACTGTTGTCGATGAAGTCGAGCTCACCCTGGAAGGGGAAGTCTTCCTGTCCGGCCAGCTGCAGTTCCACCGGTAGATGATCCTCGGCGCTGACATGCGCGAAGTCCTTGTTCCAGGTCAGCTCGCTGATGTCGATATAAGCGTCCAGCTGACGGGTCTCGACCAGCGTGGTCAGCACGCTCTGGCCAGCCTGCACGGTGTTGCCACGCGTGATGCGCGCATTGGACAGGCGACCATCGATCGGGGCGCGGATGGTGGCGTAGTCCAGATCCAGACGGGCACGCTCGAGCTGGGCGATGGCGCCCTTGAGCTGTGCATTCAGGCCGGTGGCGGTAGTGCTGCGCGAATCGGCTTCCTCGCGCGAGATCAGGTTGCGCTTGACCAGACTGGCGGCGCGACCGGACTCGCTGCGGGCATTGGCCAGCTCAGCCTTGATGCGTGCGACTTCCGCTTCCAGACGCTGAACCTCGGCCTTGAAGGGGCGTTGATCAAGACGTACCAGCGGCGTGCCGGCGGTCACCTGGCTACCTTCGGTGAACAGCACTTCTTCGACTTCGCCGCTCACGCGTGGGCGCAGTTGTACGCGCTGGGGAGATTCCAGGCGCGTGGTATAGGTGTGCCAGGCCGCCACCGGCTGCGAGATGGCAGCGACGACTTCCATCGTGGGGGGCGTCTGTTGCGCGCTGTCGTTCGCTTCACCACTGCCTTCACTGCAGGCGCTGAGCGTCAGCAGGCCGCCGAGGGTCAGCAGCAGGGAAGAAGCGATACGAGAAAGGCGCGCCGGACGTGAGTTCAGTCTCGACATGGGAATCTACCGTTGCAGAAGGAGTTGCACGGCATCCTAGAGAGACTGCGCATTATCGATAAGTCCCATCAGACACACTGCTTTGATGCTGAAATTGCACCAATTGTGTAGATGGCATGCTTTCCACGTGATGCGCTTGAGCGATTGGCCCTGTTCAGGTCGTGACAGGGTTGTCACAAGACAGGTGGCTGAATGTCACTGAACACTGCCTCAACGCAAAAACCCCGCGGCAGATGCCAACGGGGTTTGTTGTCGAACATGTCACTTGTGTCTATTGCCGCTCATCTCATGGCGCAGACATCACGACATGGCTGGCATGCCGCTTGAGTCGAACTTACTGCTTCTCGCCGAAGTACTTGGTATGGATGGTGTCGTAGGTGCCATCGGCCTTCAGTTCGGCCAGGGCGCCATTGATCTGCTCGGCCAGGTCCTTGTCACGCTTGCGCATGGCGATACCGAAGCCGTCGCCGAAGTACTTCTTGGGCTCGGTGACCACTTCACCGACGGCCTTGTAGTTGCCGTTGCCGCCGTCGATCAGGGTGGACTTGCCGACCGGGAAGTCGAGGAAGGCGATGTCGAGGCGACCCGCTTCCATGTCCAGCACCAGGTCATCGGCGGTGGTGTAGCGCTTGACCTCGGCATTCTTGCCGTAGAGATCGGTGACGTAGTTGTCCTGCAGGGTGCCGCGCTGCACGCCGATGGCCTTGTCAGCCAGGGCCTCCTGGGAGGTGGCGCTCAGCTCGCTGTCGGACGGGGCGAACCAGGCGGACGGCGGGGTGATGTAGGTGTCGGAGAACAGCACCTTCTCGCGGCGTTCCTCATTGATGGTCATCGAGGACATGATGGCGTCGTACTTGCGCGCCATCAGGCCGGGAATGATGCCGTC
This sequence comes from Cobetia sp. Ld8, assembly GCF_045066615.1. NCBI lineage: Bacteria > Pseudomonadati > Pseudomonadota > Gammaproteobacteria > Oceanospirillales > Halomonadaceae > Cobetia > Cobetia sp. Ld8. The sequence goes on from NZ_JBISHF010000006.1 coordinate 210,848, forward strand.
CCACGCCTGGATGACCCACTCGCAGTCGCGGTTGATCTTCGCGCAGATGGCATTGCCCAGTTCGATATCGAAACCGGTCAGCTCACCGTCGGGTGTCTTGTACTCCATCGGCTCGTAGGGCACGTCGACGCCGATGCGCAGCGATTCGGCCGCCTGAGCGCCACCGGCCATCAATGCTGCACCCAGCAGGGAGATTCCCAGAAGCTTCTTCATGTCAGTCCCATCCATCATTGTTGTTGGTCATACTGGCTGATCAGTGGCATCAGACACTCCCTCCTGAACACCAGTCGTCTGAGCCGGGAACATAAGGGGGTGTGTCATGCCAGTGGCTCCACACTAGCCCAGACCGAGGCTGTGGTGAAGAGGGTCAATGGACAAATTCAAACGGTCGTTAAACGAGATGAATTCCTGCCGTTATATCCTGATATGAAAAAAGCGCCCTCCAAAGGGCGCTTTTGACGTTCAGCTTAATGGTTTCAAGTGTGCCAGCAGGCGTTTCTCCAATTGCCGAAATATGGCAATGATGGTGAAGGTCAGACACAGGTAGATGGCGGCGACGAACAGGAAGGCCTCGAAGGGCGCGTAGAAGCGTGCGTAGATGTCACGCGCGGCGCCGGTGAGGTCCAGAAGCGTCACCACGCTGCAGATGGCACTGGCATGCAGCATGAAGATGACTTCATTGCCGTAGGCCGGCAGCGCCCGGCGGAAGGCACTGGGCAGAATGATGCGACGCATCATCTTGCCACGTGACATGCCGTAGGCGCGGGCGGCTTCCATCTCGCCCTTGGGGGTCGACTGGATGGCACCGTGGAAGATCTCGGTGGTGTAGGCCGCGGTATTGAGCACGAAGGCCAGCAGCGCCGGCACGAAGGGATCACGGAAGTAATCCCACAGCCAGGTTTCCTGGATGCTGGGCACATGCACGCTGGTCACGCCCAGCGAGATGTCGAAGCCGTCGAAGAACACCACGCCGTAGTAGATCAGATAGAGCTGGATCAGCAGCGGCGTGCCCCGGAAGACATAGGTGTAGAGATAGACCGGCATCTTCACCCAGCGACGACGCGAGCCGCGCAGGATCGCCAGCGGCACGGCCAGTATCAGCCCGATGAGCAGCGCCAGACACACCAGCTGTACGGTGGTGACCAGCCCTTCCCAGTAGTGCCACAGGGTGGTCGCGGTGAAGATGTAGTTGTCGCTCAGCGCATCCTCGAGCATCTGACCCAGTTGGGCGATGACGCCTGAAGGGCCTGCATCATTCAGTTGTTCCATGCGCTGGCCTCCCCGAATCCGGCGTTATAGCGCTTCTTGAGACGTGCCAGCCCCCATTCGGACACGGTGGCGATCAGCAGATAGCCCGCCGCGACCGGCAACAGGAAGGTGAAGGGCTCGTGGGTCGCCTTGGCGGCCTCACTGGCGACACGCACCATGTCGACCAGCCCGATCACCGACACCAGGGCGGTGGTCTTGAGCAGTACCATCCAGTTGTTGCCCAGCCCCGGCAGAGCGTGGCGCATCATCAGCGGGAAGCGAATGCGCTTGAAGACCTTCCAGTCGTTCATGCCATAGGCGCGCCCGGCCTCGATCTGCCCGGCATCCACCGCCAGGAAGGCGCCACGGAAGGTCTCGCCCATGTAGGCACCGAAGATGAAGCCGATGGTGACGACGCCGGCAGTGAACTCATCGACATTGACGAAGACGTCGATGTCGTAGCTGTCGTACAGCCAGTCGGTGACCATGTTGATGCCGATCTGGCCGCCGAAGAACAGCAGCAGCATCAGCACGATGTCGGGAACGCCGCGGATGATGGTGGTGTAGAGCGTCGCGAGCCAGCGCAGAGGCGTGGAACGCGACATCTTGGCCGTCGCCGTCAATAGCCCCAGCGCGATGGCCAGCAGCTGGGCCAGCACGGCCAGCTGCACCGTGACCCAGGCACCTTCCAGCAGGCTGGGCCCGTAGCCTTGTAGGTCAATCATGGGAAATCTCCCGTGAAGCGCCGAATAACCCGTTCAGCGGCTTACTGGTGGTTGTCGGACGCAGTGGCGGCGCTGGCGAAGTACTTGTCGTTGAGACGCTTGAGCGTGCCATCGGCCTTGAGCGCTTCCAGGGCACCATCGATGGCTTTCTTGAGGTCGCGGTCGCGCTTCTTCATGGCGATGCCGAAGCCGTCTCCGAAGTACTTCTTCGGCTCGCTGATGGCGCTGCCGGTGTTGACGAAGTTGCCGTCGTTGGCGTTGACCAGGGTGTCCTGACCGACCGGCAGGTCCAGGAAGGCGACATCGACGCGGCCGCTGTCCATGTCCAGCACCAGGTCATCGAGCTTGGTGTAGCGGCGCACTTCTGCCGTGCGGCCGTAGAGGTCGGTGACGTAGTGATCCTGCAGGTTGCCGCGCTGCACCCCGATCACCTTGCCCGCGAGCGCCTCGGCATCGAGGGTATCCGCGCCCGCCAGCGGGCTGTCCGCCTTGACGAACCAGCCGGATGGCGGCGTGAAATAGGGCTCGGAGAACAGCACCTGACGCTCACGCTCCGGATTGATGGTCAGCGCTGACATGATGACGTCGTACTTGCGCGCCATCAGGCCCGGGATGATGCCGTCGAAGTCCTGCTCGGTCCATTCGCAATGGGTGGCGAGCTGGGCGCAGATGGCGTTGCCCAGTTCGATCTCGAAACCGGTCAGCTCACCGCTGGGCAGCTTGTAGCCGAAGGGCGCGTAGGGCACGTCGATGCCCAGGCGCAGCGGGTCCGGCACATCGGCCGCCTGGGCGGCGCTGGTGGTGATGGCGAAGGTGGAGAGGCCGAGGGTGAGACCCAGCAGGGCACGTGTCGCAAACTGTTTCATTACTTGTCATTCCTGAAGTCTTGAACACCTCGAGGCCTGCCGTTGGCGTGGCGCTCGCGGTGCTGAATCATGTGCCGGTCACGGGATCACCGTGCCGGGATGTGCCACAGGCCGAACGGTAGGCTCAGCGATGGGCCAAGGGCCATTCATCAGTACTGTTGATCAGGGCTGGTGATCAGGGCTGCTGATCAGGGCGCTTTGTCAGTACTTGGGCGCCAGGAACTGCTTGAGGCGCTCCGACTGGGGGTTGCCCAGCACGTCTTCCGGCTTGCCGGCTTCCTCGACCAGTCCCTGATGCAGGTAGACCACCTGGCTCGAGACATCACGCGCGAAGCTCATCTCGTGGGTCACCACCACCATGGTGCGGCCTTCCTCGGCCAGGTCACGCATGACCTTGAGCACGTCACCGACCAGTTCCGGGTCGAGGGCCGAGGTCGGTTCGTCGAACAGCATCACCTCCGGCTCCATCGCCAGCGCGCGTGCGATGGCGCCGCGCTGCTGCTGGCCACCGGACATCTGCGCCGGATAGTAGTCGGCGCGCTCGAGCAGGCCGACGCGGTCCAGCAGGCTGCGTGCGTGGGCGATGGCTTCCTTCTTCGGCTTGCCGAGCACATGGATCGGCGCCTCGATGACATTTTCCAGCAGCGTCATGTGCGACCACAGATTGAAGCCCTGGAAGACCATCGACAGGCGCGCGCGCATGCGCTCGACCTGACGCCAGTCCATCGGTTCGCGGCCACGGCGGCTTTCCTTGAAGCCGATCTGCTCGCCATGCACGAAGATGTCGCCGCCGTCCGGCTGCTCCAGCAGGTTCATGCAGCGCAGAAAGGTGCTCTTGCCGGAACCGGACGCGCCGATCAGGGTGATGACATCGCCCTTGCGTGCTTGCAGTGACAAGCCCTTGAGCACCTGATTGGTGCCGAAGGACTTGGTGATGTTGCGGACCTCGAGAGGCAGCGCGTCGCTGCTCGGGCTCTCGGCCACGGAAGATCTCATGGTCATGCAGTTACTCCAATCCGGACGTTGCCAGCCCTGGGGGGCAATGACACGCCACGAGTCCGCCGCGGGGCGGTCGGGCTCGGGATACAGGTTCGTTGCCGACATGGCACGGCTGCCTGGCACTGCCTTTCACTGCCGCTCGCTGATATGCGCGATGCAGATGTGATGAAGCGGCAAGGCGTGGCACGGGAGGAGTGGCGGAGAATGCCGTCAGGGGCATGGCCAGTTCCTCACGATCAGTCCGATTGATCGTCGTTCTCGCTGCCAGTGACCGTCTACAACAGGCGAAAAATGCCTGTGCTTGCATGTCGTGGACGGGAAAGGGGGCCGATTCTACCAGCTCAACGCAGGGTTCACCGCTATCTGGCGTGGAGGAATGTTACGACTTTGGTGGAGCCTGCAGGGACGCACGCGGATGCCGTCCGGCCGTGGGGGAGGAGTCTTCATGATCAAGGTCGCCTGTTGTCGTTGTAGTAAGGCTTTCGTCAGTGCAATCGCGCCGGCATCGTGCTGCGCCCTGAGGGGGATGGGCGGGCAGAACGCCGGCGCCTGTGGCTCAGTGCCGGTTTGTTCAGTGTCTGGTGACTCAGTCTGTCGGTGTCGAGCTCTCGGCCAGCAACAGGGCGGCGCGGGCGCCTATCTCCACCTTCGCGTTGGGGAACACCACCCGCAGTGGCGTATCGCCGATGATGCAGGGGCCAGCAGCGGCGTCTTCGGCCACCACGCTGCCGGGGGCGAAGGCGGTGAAGTTGGCGACATCCTCGCTGAAGCACAGCGTGAAGTCGGCTGACTGACGCATCAGCTCCACTTCCACCGTGAAGTAGTCGATGGTCTCGGGGTCCGCTTCGGCGGGCGCCGTGCCGGTCGCCAGTGCCGCGAGCAGGGCTTTCATCGGTGCGAGTGCCGCCATGTCGTTGGCGCCGAACGGGCGAACCTGACCCAGCTCCAGCGTGAAGGCGTCGGCATCATGGTAGTGGCGCGAATAGTGCGAGAAGGTCCAGCTGTGCTGATGCTGGTGCAGCACGGCCTGGATGCCGGCGGCGCTCAATATCGGCCACTGCGATGCGCTGATGGCGTCGCCATCACTGAAGGGCACCACCGCGAAGCGCGGATAGAGGCTGTCGCGGATGGCGGTGTGCATGTCGTAGTGCAGGCGGCGCGTGCCCTCGGCCAGCGGGAAGCGGGCATAGAAGGTGTCCACTGCCGCCATCAGCTGACGCGCGCGCGCCGGCTCATCATCCGACGGACAGGCGTTGCCCGTGACGCTGGCCTCGGCGCGCTTGAACAGCCGATTGAGGTTGGTGGTGATGAAGCGCTCGCCAGTGCGGATGGCGGGCAGGTTGCCCAGAATCAGCAACAGCGGCGCCCCGACGATCAGATGGCCGCTCTCCAGGCCCGCGATCAGCTCACCGAGCAGCTCGATGGGGGCGGTCTCGTTGCCGTGGATGCCGGCGGAGATCACGCACGGGCGCGCCTTGGGCCCCGTGACGTCGGGGGTGATCTCCAGCACGCCGGGCGCGACGATCTCATAGCGACCGCCGGGAATACGGCCCATGCCACGGGCGCTGGCGTGGCCTTCGAGTGTCAGGTCTAGCCAGTCGGCAATCACGAGGCAGTCGGCTCCTGGCGAACATTGGTGGATTCGAAGATCTTGTCGGCGCTGGTCGCCACGAAGCCCTGATACAGCTCGCCATCGGCATCGGGGTAGCGGCGCGCGAATTCGTAGTAGCAGGTGGAGATTTCGTGCTCCTCGCCACCGGCGAAGGTGAAGGTCTGGCGGTCGGCGAGGGTGGAGGCCTGCTCCAGCAGCACCTCGGGGGAGCCCTTGATGCGCCCTCCGGCCGGGTTGATGCCAAGGCCAAGCGACTCGACGCGCGTCAGCACCTTGTCGAGGGTGTCGTGATGGCTGAGCGCGTTGACGCTGATGGTGAAGTGGTTGGCGCGCAGACCGATGATCGACAGCCAGGCCGCATACTCGCTCTCTTCCATCAGGCGCTGATACTGCTCGAAGCTGGGCGCTTTCCACAGGCGGCCAGACCACAGCACGGAGGGCTGGGTGGCGGCATCCGGCGAGATCTGGCTGACCAGCCCATCGATGATCGCCTGGGCGCGCTCGGACAACTCATGGCATTTCAGCTCGGAGAGGAAGACGCGCGGCATGTCAGGTGACGGCGGCAGATAGCCGAAGGCGCGCAGCTTCTTCTCGCGGAAATCATAGGGCGCGAAGCGGGTATAGCCCAGCGCCAGCAGGTGAGGTTCCAGCGCGCTCAGGGTGATCGGCCCGCGATCGAAGGTGCGGAAGGCGACGTGGTCGTTGACGATGGTCTCGCCGTCAGCGATGAAGGCATCCTGGATCTTTTGGGCCTGGGGCGTCATGGCGACGTAGTCATCCCACAGGGCGCTGAAGAACTGCTGGATATCCATGGCACGGGCTCCCTCTGAACTGAGTTGCCCAGTGCAGCGAGGCGTCACTGGCACTGGGCGACAGCATCAAACGATTGGCATCAGGGCAGCGCACTCGGCGAGGCGCTACCCCGGAAGATTGTCAGCTCACCATTGGCGAGCCACGCGCGCGTGACAAGATGCGAGGTCGGTTGGATGAAAGCGGCTGTCCGCACCATATAAACGTCACGCGCCGGCTTAGACCTTGGTGTCAGGCCTTGGGTCTTGGGACCGGGTTCGGTGTTAGCTATCGGTGTCAGCGTTCGGTGTCATCAGGAGAGGGGCAGGCATCGCCCTGTTCGACCTTGATCAGCGCGTCGGTCGCGAAGCCGAGCTCGGCGGCCTGCTCGACCAGCGCCTGATAGGTGGCGTCATCCAGCTGCGGCTCACGCGCCAGTATCCACAGGTAGTCGCGATCGGCACCGGCCACCAGCGACCACTGATAGTCGTCATCCAGCGCCAGCACGTTGTAGCCGCCATAGAAGGGACCGAAGAAGCTGACCTTGAGGGCCGCCGTCTTGCTGCCCTGAGTGAAGTAGGCGCGACCTTCGGCCTGGCTCCATTCCCCTTGCTCGGCGTTGTAGCCGCGATTGATGACGCGCACGCCGCCGTCCTCGCGGGGCGAGTAATCGGCGCTGACGCAGCTCAGGCCCTCCTCGAAGCTGTTGGGCAGGCGGGCGATCTCGTGCCATTCACCGTAGTAACGTTCGAGCTCGAAATTCTCGACGGGCTGGGTACCGGACGGGACTCCGGCGCAGCCGCCGAGGAGACCGAGACCGATTAGAGAGAAGGCAAGATGCGGCAGGCGTGTCATTGGCAGGCTCCATGCGCCAGGACGCCCCATTGATGAGTCGTGGGGCGTCCTGGCGTGATGCGGGTCATGAGAAAAGGACGCAACGGCATCCTTGTCTCATTGGGGCGTCTGCCGCTGTCTCAAGAGGGAAGGGGGCGCGGCGACATGCTCGAGGCGTCGAGCGTCGAACGTCGAGCGTCACAGTACCAGGCGGAGCGGATTGCCGGTGACGACGACGCCCCGACCGCGTTGCTTGGCCTCGTACATGGCGCTGTCGGCGCGCGCGATGACCGTTTCCGGCGTGGCGCCCGAGAAGGGGAACAGGCTGATGCCGATGCTGGCGCTGACGGCGATGATCAGCGGCTCGCCATCGACCTCCAGCGTGATGGGACGACTGATGGCGTCGATCAGACGCTCCGCCAGCTGCTCCGGGTCCTTGCGGCCGTTGCCCTCACGGCTGATCAGTACCAGAAATTCATCGCCCCCCAGGCGACCGACGATATCGTTGCCGCGCAGGGTGTTGCCCAGGCGCTCGCCGGTGATGCGCAGCACCTCATCGCCGATGGCATGGCCGTGGCGGTCATTGACCGGCTTGAAGCCATCGAGGTCGATGAACAACGCGGCCTGCACCGTGCCGGGAGTCTGGATGTCGAGTATCTGGTCGAGGCGTGTCAGCAGGGCGCGCCGGTTGAGCAGCCCGGTGAGCGAGTCGCACATCGCATGGTCGCGCAGATCGTCCCGCTCACCGGTGATATGGCATTCATGCAGGAAGAGTTGTCGGCTCTGGCGCTCGCGCGAGTAGGCGCTCATGCCCGCCAGCAGATTGACGGCCATCATGAAGAAAGCCTCGTTGGCTTCCACCAGGACATCGGAGCCAAGATGCATCAGTACGCAGCTGGCGGTGCAGCCCATCCATATCAGCAGTCCGCAGGCCATGGCATAGACGAACTGCAGCCCCAGCAGGGTGTAGGTCCAGAAAACCACGGTGATCAGGGTGACGAAGTAGACCGGGAAGTCACCATGCTCGTCTTCATGCTGTCCGGCGGCGTGGCTCTCCACCAGGTGCTCTCCGGCGTGACCGTCCCCCACATGGAACATCGCCAGCGTCCCCAGCGCTGCCACCAGCGAGGCCAGGCACAGGATGCCGTTGACGTGATGTCGGAAACGCGGGAGACGTGACAGCAGAAACAGGCCCAGCACGCCGATCAGAACGCTGGTACGCAGCAGCAGATAGGGCTCGTAGTGCTCCAGCAGACTGATCTCGATCAGCCCATAGGACGCGAACAGCAGACAGCTCAGCGGGATGGTGATCCGGCTGAGCTTGTGTGAGGTCTCGATCTGTCGACGCCGATAACGTCGTTCCAGGGTGTCATCCGCAAAGCAGAGTGTCATGGGATTCATGGGGCGATACCTGAGTTGCCAGACTCTCAGGATGTCACTGCCTTGCGTGATATGCCCTCGAGGAACCGCGCCATGCTTAACGCGCGGTTCAACGCTATTTCAAGCACTGCGCCACATGAGGGCGCTCATGCTCACGCCTGAGTGGGGTTGGCACCGGCCAGCTGGCGCGCCGTGACGCGCAGCGCGGATTCCACCATGTCGTAATCCACATAGCAGCCCTGCAGGTGGCGGCGACCGGTCGTCGGGTCGAAGGACTTGCGGCCGTGCATCACGCGGCGGTTGTCGAAGGCCACCATCTGGCCGGCTTCCAGCTTGAGATGCAGGCGGAAGGCCGGTTCCCGCAGGATGCTCCAGTACTGGCGATAGGCGCTGTACCAGGCCTGCATCTGTTCCAGCGGCAGGCGCAGGCTGTCGCGGATCCAGTTGTTGAAGCGCACCTCGATGACCTTGTCGTTGGCATCCAGGTGGATCACCGGCTCGCGCACCACCAGGTCGGTGGTCTCGTCGGCAAAGCGGAAGTCCACCGGGGTCTCGGCCAGCAGCCTGAAGGCCTGCGGGTCCCGCTCGCGCAGGGCTTCGGCGACCGCCATGCCGTCGCCGAAGATGGAGTCACCGCCTTCGGCCTCATTGGCCAGGCAGTAGAGCATCTGGATGTCCGGCGGCTGACGCCAGTTGGGCAGGTCGGTGTGCAGTTCCAGCGCGATCGGTGTGTAGGCGGCATTGTTGGGCGCCTGCTTGGAGAAGACCTCGAAACGGCCGCCGAAGTTGGTCGCGCGGATCGGGCCGATGGTCGCGGCCACCTGGTCGATCTCGCCGCCTGCCGTCGGGCCGGCATCCAGAATCGCGAAGCCGTCGCGGCACAGCGCTTCCAGCCAGCCCAGGCGCGCCTGCCCACCGGCCATGTAGTCGGCAAAGGCGGTGACATGAGGTTCATGGCCCTGCTGCCAGGCCTGGCTTGCGGGGACCGGCGTGGCCGGCGGCGCATCACTCGGGCGACGTTGCAGCAACCAGCCGGCATCGAAGCGGCTGGTGTGGCCGTCCTGCCAGACGACGACGAGATTGCCCTGCTCGACACGCATCTGGTGCACCGTCAGGGCCGCATCGTCCATCAGCATGAAGGTGCGTTCGAAGGTCTGCGGATGACGGCAGAGATCGCAGGCGCAGTGGTCGCGTAGCCAGATCAGCGGCAGTTGGGTCTGCTCACCGCTGGCCCATGCCAGTGACGCCAGGGTCTCGTCGTGGTCTGCCTTCACCAGCGGCGCGCCCTCGTGATGGGGCAGGTATTCCTTCATGTCCCACTGATGGCGTGCCTGTGACGCTTCAGTGTCTTGGGTGTCAGGGGCAGATGCGATGAGAGTCTCCATGGGCGCCGTCCTATGTCGTGTGTGCAGTAGCAGGTGAGCCAACGCGTGTCGCGTGCTGGGTCGTATGGCCGAGCCGTGTCGCTGAGCCGTGACCCGAGAATGAGACCATTGTCCCCCTCGTCATCACGGCTGGCCAACGCGAAATATGACGGCCATGACTTAGCTGAGCTAATGTGTGCCGATTGACCTTCATGCTCTGATGCGAGATAGCCATGCACGAACCTTCCCCCACGGCGCCGAATGCCTTGCCGCGCCCCCTGCCGCCGCTGGCTTGGTTGCAGGCCTTCGAAGCCGCTGCGCGCCTGATGAGCTTCACGCGTGCCGCCGAGGAGCTGAGCGTCACCCAGTCGGCCATTAGCCAGCGGATTCGCCAGCTGGAGGACCGCCTTGGCCAGCCATTGTTCGTACGCCATGCCCGCAGCCTCAATCTGACGCCGGCCGGTCAGGCCTGGTTGCCAGCGCTGCAGGATGGCTTCCAGCGCCTGCAGGAAGGCACGCTGGAAGTCTTCGGCCCCTCGCGCGCCGCGCCGGTCAGCCTGCGGGCGACCCCGATGAGCCAGCAGGCCTGGCTGTTGCCGCGGCTAGCGAACTTCCACCGTGACCAGCCCGAGATCGCGCTGCGTCTGGTCAGTGCCTTCTGGCAGAGCGACTTCGATGGCGAGCAGGTGGATATCGAGCTGCGCTACGGCCAGGGCGACTGGCCACAGGTGGAGGCGATCCAGGTGGGGGCAGGGCAGGAGAGAATGGCCGTCGTGGCGAGTCCGGCGCTGAGCGCGCAGCTGACCACGGCGGCGGACCTGGCCGGCATGACGCTGCTGCATGCCGCAGGCTTCGCGGTGGGCTGGCGGCGCTGGCTGGTGGCGGCAGATCAACTGGGGCTGGAGAAGACGACCTCCACCATCAGCTGTGACACCCAGGTGATGACGCTGGAAATGGCGCGTCTCGGCATGGGGGTGGCGCTGGTGCATGAAGGCCATTTCCGGCAATGGCTGGCGTCCGGCAATGGCGGGCTGGAGCAGGTCTTCGCGCTGACGATTCCCGCCGAGCAGAACTTCTGGCTGGTGCGCTCCAATCAGCGCCCGATGCGGCCCACCGCGCAGCGTGTCTGGGATTATCTGTTGGCGGAGCCACAGTGAGCGATGCAGAGGTGGCTTTTGCGACCCCTGCTGATCGATGTTCCGTGACTGCTGATGCGCTTTCGAGTGATATACCGTTAGCTTGAGGTGGCGCCCGGCACGGTAAGCGACCGCTATCTTTTCTCTCTCGTGATTTCCTCGGCTTGCTGGTGCCTTGTCTGCCAAGCGTGTAGTCAGATCTGCCAGGCGTGGTCAGTCGGAAGGCGGCGGGCAACGTGCCAATGGCGACTGCTGGAAGAAGCGCTCCAGCAGGGCATACAGCGCCGGATAGGCCGCATTGAGCTCATCCGGTGCGCTGAAGAAATACTCGCAGCAGACGGCGAAGCATTCGGCGGGGTGGCTGGCGGCGTAGTCATCGATGGGCGTCGGCTCACCGCGTGACAGGCGCGCGCTCAGGTCATCCCACACGGCAGTGAAGGTGGCGTGCCACTCCGCCGCGCTGATATGGCGTGGCAGGGGCGGAAAGCCATCGGCATCGGTGGCGTTGGCCATGTCGAGCTTGTGGGCGAATTCATGGATCACCACGTTGAAGCCGCTCCAGTCACCGCTGGCGGCCAGGTCCTGTTGGGTGACCACCACTGGCCCCTGGTACCAGGTCTCGCCGGCGCGGGTGTCCTCGAAGACATGCACCACACCGGCGTCATCCATCTCTTCCACCTCACGGCGGATGGCTTGCAATGGCAGCATGATCTCGTGCACGCGAGCGCCGGCGTCCTGCCAGCGCTCGGCATGCGCCCAGCCGTTGAGCAGCAGCATCGCCTGAGCGGCCAGTGCCAGCGCCTCGACCTGTGCGAGCGGCTCGGCGCTGGTCAGCTTCCAGTCGCTCAGCTGATGGCGGGCGCGCCGCTCAAGACGCGCCAGTGCCTCGGCGTCGAGCCCCTCGAGAATCGGCAGGCGCTCGCAAACTGCCTGCCACGCGTCATCCGGCGCTGTCTCGCCAGCGGGGGAGGTGGCCGAGGCAGCGCCGGCGTCGGGGGCTGACATATCACGGCCGTGGTAAGCGGAGCGCTGCCACAGCCGTTGCCACCAGTGCGTCATCGGCTCAGTCCTGACGGCTGCCGGACTTCCACGACCAGTCACGCAGACGCAGCTCGAAGAGGTCCTTGCGGCGGTCCTTGAGGTTGGTCACCGAGCCTTCGCTGCGCACCACCTTGAGACGCTCCAGATCGAGATCCGAGAACATGATCATCTCGGTGTTCGGCGTGGTCTCGGCCATCACCGCGTCATGCGGGAAGGAGAAGTCTGACGGCGAGAACACCGCTGACTGGGCGTACTGGATGTCGAGGCTCTCGATGGACGGCAGGTTGCCGACGCTGCCGCAGACCACCACGTAGCATTCGTTCTCGATGGCACGCGCCTGGGCGCAGTTGCGCACGCGCAGGTAGCTGTTCTTGGTGTCGGTCCAGAACGGCACCATCAGGATGTCCATGTCCTGATCGGCCAGCAGACGCGACAGTTCCGGGAACTCCACGTCGTAGCAGATCAGCATGCCGATGCGTCCGGCGTCGGTCTCGAACACGGCCAGCTCGTCACCGCCCTTGATGATCCAGTCGCGGCGCTCCTGCGGCGTGATGTGCAGCTTGGCCTGACGGTCGATCTCGCCATCGCGGTGACACAGGTAGGTGACGTTGTAGAGCTCGTTGTCGTCACCGATCTCGACCATGGAGCCGGCCACGATGTTGATGTTGTAGGCCACCGCCATGCGCGAGATTTCCTGCTTGAAGCGCTCGGTGAAGCCGGCGAGGTAGCGGATGCAGCGCACCGGGTCGCTCTGGTCTTCCAAAAGGCCGATCAACGGCGTGTTGAACAGCTCCGGGAAGACGGCGAAGTCACTCTGGTAATCCGACAGGGCGTCGACGTAGTACTCGACCTGTTGCAGCACGGATTCGACACTGTCGAACTTGCGCATCTGCCACTGCACGGCGCCGACGCGAATCATCGTCTTGCGGCTTTCCAGCACGCGCTCGGCGGGCTCGAACAGGATGTTGCTCCACTCCAGCAGCGTGGCGTAGCCCTGGGAATCCTCGTCTTCCGGCAGGTACTGGCGCAGCAGGCGCTTGACCAGGAAGCCGTTGGCCAGCTGGAACGACAGGATGGGATCATGGATCTCGCGACGCTCCACCTTGTCGATGTACTCGGAGGGCGAGAGCTCGGCGGCGTATTCGTGGTACTGGGGAATGCGCCCGCCGGCCAGAATCGAGCGCAGATTCATCGAGCGGCACAGGTCCTTGCGCGCCTCGTACAGGCGGCGACCGAGGCGATAGCCGCGGTAGTCGACGTCGATCAGCACATCCAGACCGTAAAGCGCATCGCCATCCTCCTTGTTGAGGATGATCTCGCGCTGGCCGATCAGGTCGTCGTACTTGTGCGGGTTGGAGAAGGCGTCGTAATCCACCAGCGCCGTCAGGGCGACACCGACCAGCCTCTCGCCATCCTCGATCACGATCTGGCCATCGGGGAATTCGGCGATCAGGCGGTTGATGGTGTGCTCAGGCCAGGCGCCACCGATGTCGTCGTAGATGCCGTCCATCAGGCGCTTGAGCTGGGGGTAATCTGACTCCTGCAGGTTGCGCAGGTTCAGGTGCAGGTCTTCGACGGACATCGAGACTCCTTGGAAAATGAAAGAGGGGATCAGGGCAGGAAGTGGCTGGCGCGAAAGCGATGGGCCCCATTATTCGCGCTGTCGAGGCCGGGTGTCATCAATATCCTTTGGTCAATGTCCGGCCCTGGTCATGCAACCCTCATCAATGGGTCCAACCTCGCGTCACTGCAAGGGTGAGCGAGTCTTCGCGCCTTGAGTGGCGCTCAGCGCGATGTTGAACGAATGCTCATTTTGCTTGCATTTGCGCGACACAACGTCCAAAACAATGCCAAGGGCAGGGCGCGCGCAGCGAAGTCATGCCGTTCATATCAAGCTTGAGAGACACCAGACCTCAATGACCCCAGGCCTTAGTGACACCAGACCTCAATGACACCCAAGGAGACCCGCATGACCCCAGTCCTTCATGAATTGCGTGGCCGTGATGACCGCCTGCGTTTCTCGCCGTTCTGCTGGCGTGCGCGTCTGGCACTCGCCCACAAGGGCCTTGCGGCCGAACTCGTGCCGATGCTGTTCACCGACAAGAGCCCGATCGACTTCTGCGATTCCACCACGGTGCCGGTGCTCAAGGATGCGCACGGCGTGGCGATGGACAGCTATGACATCTTCAAGCATCTGGACGCGCATTATCCAGACAGCGGCGATGGCCTGCTGATCGGCGATGCACACGCCGAGGCACGCCTGAACTTCGTCAAGGTGTATACCGAGCAGGTCATGGCGGTCGGCTTCTTCCGCCTGGTGGCGCTGGATCTGCTGGCGGCCATCCACCCGGATGACCGCGAGTACTTCCGCACCAGCCGTGAAGCCCGCTTCGGCATGCCCTTCGAGGAATTCAACAACGTCGAGGCCGCACGCGGCATCCTGGACAGCGCCTTCAAGCCGCTACGTGGCCTGCTCGCCAATCAGCCCTTCATGGATGGCGATGCCCCGGCGGCGGCGGATTACCTGGTCTTCGGCTTCTTCATCTGGGCACACATCGTCTCCGATACCTCGCCCTTCGGCGAGACGGAAGATGCGGGCGACCCGCTGGTGCAGTGGCGCGAGCGCATGATGGATCTCTTCGACGGCATGGCGCGCAAGGCGCCGCGTGCCAGCGAGATTCCGCAGTCATAACACCTTCAGTAACGCCTGCAGTAACGGCTGCAGTAAAGAACATGCTCGCAATGCCTCTGGTGAAAAGCTGCACGAGGGGGCCTGGCGATGAACATGATCTCCTCGATGGCTCGAACGCTCATGGGCGTTCGAGCCATTTTGCTATGTCCTTGCACAGGAGCCCACAGATGATAGATCTGTATTACTGGACCACACCCAACGGCCACAAGATCACGATCTTCCTGGAGGAAGCCGGTCTCGAGTATCGCCTCATTCCGGTGAACATCAGCAAGGGGGAGCAGTTCGCGCCGGAGTTTCTGGCCATCTCGCCCAACAATCGCATGCCGGCGATCGTCGATCATGCGCCCGCCGATGGCGGTGAGCCGATCTCGGTGTTCGAGTCCGGTGCGATTCTGGAGTATCTGGCCGACAAGTGCGGCAAGTTTCTGGCGCAGGAAACACGCGCCCGCAATGACGTGCTGCAGTGGCTGCACTGGCAGATGGGTGGCCTGGGGCCGATGCTGGGACAGGTGCATCATTTCAAGCACTACGCGCCAGAGCCGGTGGAGTACGCCATCGAGCGCTATCACAAGGAAGGCGAGCGTCTGTATGGCGTACTGGAGCGCCAGCTTGCGGAGCGTGACTTCGTGGCGGGGGACGAGTTGAGCATCGCCGACATGGCCATCTGGCCGTGGCTGAAGGCCGAGAAGCAGGAGATCGATCTGACGCGCTTCCCGGCGGTCGCCGCCTATCGTGCCCGCATCGCCGCGCGTGATGGCGTCAAGCGGGCGATGGCGCGTATCGATGACATCAATCCGGCCGCCAATGTGGCGATGGATGAGGAAGCGCGCCGTCATCTGTTCGGCCAGCAATCCTGACGGGCAGTCAGTGCCGCTGTGAAGTCATGAAATTGTGGAACTGAGAAGTCGTGAAGCTGAGAAGTTTGAAGCAACTGCTGAACGGCCCGAAGCGCTGTCAGGCCGACTGGTCAGCGGGTCCAGTCCGTCGGCACACGACGGCGTATATGGTCGAGCAGCGCGCCGAGCTTGCGCGGCGGATGCCCGAAGGGATAGTGCAGGCTGACCGGAATCGACGGCCCCTTCCACTCGGGCAGGCAGGCCTCGAACTGTCCCGGGTGCGCCGTCGCCCGGGTGCGCACGTGGTAGTCCGGCAGCAGGCCGATACCGGCACCGTGCGCGATATGGTCGGCATGCACCACCACGTTGTCGACCGTGAAGCGTGACGGTGGCAGGCTCAGGCGATACTCGCCTTCCTCGGGGTGATTGAGCACCAGGTTGGGGTGATGGCGATCGATCAGGTTGACCCAGTCATGGGAGGTCAGCTCGCTGGGGTGCTGCGGATGGCCATGCTGGCGCAGATAGCTGGGGTGGGCGTAGAGATGTTGCTGCTGCTGACCCAGAATCTCCTCGCGCAGCCCGGTGTCCTTGGCCGGACCTTCCCACAGCCACAGCATCACCTGGTCGTCATCGCGTGACGGCGGCAGATGGTTGGCGGTCAGGGTCAGGCGAATGCCCGGATACTCTTCGATGAAGTCGGTCAGCACATGATTGAACCAGCCACGCAGGAAGTGCGGGTGCGCGCTGACGGTGATGTCACCGCTGATCTCCTCGCGCAGTTCATCCAGTGCGATCTGCGAGCGCTCGCCCAGCGACAGCATCTGCTGGCAGTACTGATAGAACAGCGTGCCGGCCTCGGTGGGAATCAGGCGATTGGCCTGACGATGCAGCAGCGGCTGGCCTAATTGGTGTTCGAGATGGCTGATCCGGCGGCTGAGCGTGGACTTGGAGATACCGAGATGCTCGGCTCCTGCGCCCAGATTGCCGTAGCGCATGATGGCATCGAAGGCACTGAGGCCCTGAAATTCGTCAAGTACTGGAGGCATGACTTGGTGGCACCCGCCGCTGTTGTCTGCCGTTGAAGCGGCAAATAGCGTGAAAGAAAGCATGAAAGCAGGAATCGCGTCGTTGCTGGGGTGTGGGCCAGCGTCTCCCTGCCATTTTGGCCAGCATTGTAGCCGATCTGGTCGAGCGAATGGCATACATGTGAGTGATTCGCGTTTGCCTGTAGCCGGATGCGGCGAAACATCCGCCAGCCGGCGGCTGTCGCTGACCAGCCCGTGGCGGATGGCAGCCGGGCGCTGACAGGCAGCCAGCGAGCCTCAAGCGAGCCTCATGCCGCTGGCGTTCGACAATCAGGGTTGACGGTTTCCGCGCCCCGCGCGGCAATTGCGCCCACATGAGATGCACATGGCGAGCGAGCGCGGCATCATGGCGAGATCAATACGCAGCAGGCCTCGTCGCTGCGTTTCACTGTTCAAGGACCCTGTAGATGTCATTCGCTACCCGCTTGCGCGCCCGGGCCGCCTTGCTTGCCTCTCCGCTACGGTTTGCGTCATCAGCGCCAACGCCTTCATCAGCGCTATCTTCTTCATCAGCGCTGTTTAGGGGCGCCAGCCTGGCGGCCCCGTTGATGCTGGCACTGCTGGCCGCGCCGGTTCAGGCAGACGAGCGCCCCCAGATCCGTGTCATGGCCGCCGCCTCGCTGCATGATGCGCTGGATGCCATCGAGGCGCGCTACGAGCGTCTCGCCGACGTGGACATCATGCCGGTCTACGCCTCGTCCTCGACCCTGGCGCGTCAGCTGGCCAATGGGGCTCCGGCGCAGCTGTATCTGTCGGCCAATGAGCGCTGGATGGACTGGCTGGAGCAGCAGGCCGGCATCGTCGTCACCGGCCGTCACGACCTGCTGGGCAACCGTCTCGCGCTGGTCGCGCCCGGCCCCAGCCAGCTGGACGCCAGTGTCAGCAACGCCGAGGACGCCACCGATGTGGCCGAGCGCCTCGCCGCCACCGGCAGCAACACGCGCCTGGCCGTCGGCGACCCCGACCACGTGCCCGCGGGCATCTATGCGCGCCAGTCGCTGGAAGCGCTGGGGCAGTGGCAGACGCTGCGCTCGCGTCTGGCCAGCGCCGAGGACGTGCGCGCCGCGCTGGCGCTGGTCGAGCATGGCGAGGCCCCGCTGGGGATTGTCTATGCCACCGACGCCGCCATCAGCCATCGGGTGCATCAGATCGGCCTGCTGCCGGACAGCAGCCATGACCCCATCCACTATCCTGCCGCCTTGATCAGCCGTGGCGGTGATGCGCCGTCGTCACAGGCCGAGGCCTTCTCGGCCTGGCTTTCCAGCAACGAGGCCGGCGCCATCTTCCATCGCTTCGGCTTCAGCACGCTCGCCCATCAGGCTCCTGCTGCGCAGCCTGAGGCCGACTAGCCGCTGGATCGGCGTCGAGGTGCCTTGCGGAGGTGCCTTGCGTCATACGCTGGCATGTCATCGACAAGATGAGGCCGCTACACTGGGAGCCTGCTGTCACATCGGCGTGATCAAGGCGGGCAGGGCTGTCTGCCGGCGCTTCGCGTCACGTCATGTGCGAGAACCTGTCTTCGTCTGAGGAAGATCCATGCTGAGTGCGCTGGAATGGGAAGCCCTGAGCCTGAGCCTCAAGGTGGCTTGCGTCGCGGTCGGCCTGAGCCTGATTCCCGGTTTTGCGGCGGCCTGGTGGCTGGCGCGACGTGAGTTTCGTGGCAAGGCGCTGGTCGATGGTCTGCTGCATCTGCCGCTGGTGTTGCCGCCCGTGGTGGTCGGTTATCTGTTGCTGGTCACCTTCGGGCGCAATGGCGCCATCGGCCAGTGGCTGGCCAAGATCGATATCGTGCTGCCCTTCACCTGGCAGGGCGCGGCGCTGGCGGCGGCGGTGATGGCCTTTCCGCTGATGGTGCGCGCGATGCGCCTGTCACTGGAGGCCATCGACCCGGGGCTGGAGGCCGCAGCTCGCACCCTCGGGGCCAACCCGCTGCGCGTGCTGTTCACGGTGACCATGCCGCTGGCGCTGCCGGGCATTCTCACCGGTGGCATGCTGGCCTTCGCGCGCGCGCTGTCGGAGTTCGGTGCCACCATCACCTTCGCCGCCAATATCCCCGGCGAGACCCGCACGCTGCCGTTGGCGCTCTATACCCTGATCCAGACCCCGGGCCAGGAAGGCGCCGCGGCCAGGCTGTGCGCCATCGCCGTCGTCATCGCGATGCTGTCGCTGCTGGCCTCCGAATGGCTGGCACGTCGCGCGCGACTGCGCATGGAGGGGCGTGATGCTTGATTTCCATCTCCATCGTCAGCAGGGCGCCTTCACGCTGGATGCCACGCTCAAGGTGCCGGCGCGCGGCGTCACGGCGCTCTTCGGGCGCTCCGGCAGCGGCAAGACCACCATCCTGCGCCTGATCGCAGGTCTCGAACGTCCCGACCATGGCCATCTGCGCCTGGACGGCGAGTGCCTGACGGGCGGCGAGAACGATATCTTCGTGCCGGCGCATCGTCGCAGGCTCGGCGTCGTCTTCCAGGAGCCGCGCCTGTTTCCGCACTACAGCGTGCGCGGCAACCTCCGCTACGGCATGCCGCGCGCCCTGACACCCGCCCAGCGCCAACAGAATCAGTCACGCCTGCATGAGATGGTCACGCTGCTGGGCATCGAGGACCTGCTGTCGCGCATGCCCGGCCAGCTCTCCGGTGGCGAGGCGCGGCGTGTCGCGATCGGCCGCGCCCTGCTGTCACGCCCGCGCATGCTGTTGCTGGATGAGCCGCTGACCGGCCTCGACGGCGCGCGCAAGCAGGAGCTGCTGCACTACATTGCGCGGCTGGCGCGCGAGATCGAGATCCCGATCCTGTTCGTCAGTCATGACACCCGCGAGCTGTTCGCGGTCGCCGACCGCCTGGCGCTGGTGGACAACGGCCGCATCACCGCCAGCGGCGAGATCGGTGACATGCTGTCACGGCTGGACCTGGCACCGCAGACCGGCCGCTTCGAAGCGGGCTCGCTGCTGACCGCCGAGGTGCTGTCGCACGATGATGACTGGCAGCTGACGCGTCTGGGGCTGGGCGCCGGGCTGAGCCTCAAGCTGGCGCGGCTGGCGATGCCGGTGGGGCGTCGTGTGCGACTGCGGCTGCGGGCGCGTGACATCAGCATCGCGCTGGAGACGCCAACCCACACCAGCCTGCGCAATGCCTTGCCGGCCGTGATCCACGAGATCGAGAGCGAGCGCGGCCACGCCAGCGCCGAGCTGGTGCTGGGCATCGCCGGCCAGCGGGTGAGGGCGCGAGTCGACCGTCTGGTGTGTCAGGAGCTGGGCCTCAAGGTCGGGCTGGGCGTCAAGGCGCTGATTTCCAGCGTGGCGCTTTCGGGCCCCGACGTGATCAGCCTGGACGCCATGGATGACGACATCCCTGTGGTGAATGCGGCCCAGCCGAGTGCGGCCCAGCCGAATGTGACACAGACAAATACAGCACAGGCCAAGGCGCCAAATGACGCTGGCTCTGCCTCGCCTGCGA
The DNA here is from genome assembly GCF_045066615.1 of Cobetia sp. Ld8. Lineage (NCBI taxonomy): Bacteria > Pseudomonadati > Pseudomonadota > Gammaproteobacteria > Oceanospirillales > Halomonadaceae > Cobetia > Cobetia sp. Ld8. The sequence goes on from NZ_JBISHF010000006.1 coordinate 230,910, forward strand.
GCTGATACCGCTCGGATGCACCGTAAGCTGATTTCTCGAATTGATGGACTCTGGAAAGGAAACCTCTCATGCAGTTGACCCACCTGTGGCGCTATCCCCTCAAGTCCGGCGCCGCTGAAGCGCTTCAGACAGCGACGCTCGGCGAGGAAGGTCTCACGCAGGACCGCCGCTTCGTGGTGGTCGCGGCGCGTGGCAAGTTCGTCACCGCGCGCACGCATCCTCAGATGCAGCGACTGGCCTTGCGCGAAGACGCCAGCGGCCAGTGGCGACTGTGGCATCTGGACCGGCCCGAATGCGGTAGCGTCAGCTTTGCCACCGATGACCAGGCCGAGCGTCTCGACATCCAGGTGTGGGCCGATCGGTTCACTGCCTTGAGCGTGAGCTTTGAGGCTGATGCCTGGCTGAGTGAGCAGGTCGGCATGCCGGTCAGGCTCAGCTGGTTGGGCGAGCGCTCGGAGCGCTATCGCGAGATCATCGCGCAGCGCGTCAGCGCCGCCGACGGCTTCCCGTTGTTGCTGGCCAATCAGGCTTCGTTGGCGGCGCTCAACGCCCAGACCCCGAGTGCGGACCATGGCATGGATCAGTTCCGCCCCAATCTGGTGATCAGCGGCGCCGAGGCATGGGCCGAGGATGGCTGGCAGGAAGTGCGCATCGGCGAGGCACGCTTCACGCTGGTGTCTTCCTGCACCCGCTGTGCGATGGTCAATGTCGACCCGGCGACGGGCGATAAGCGTGGCGACGGCGAGCCGCTCAAGACGCTGGCACGGGTGCGCCGCTTCGCGGATGGCCAGGTGCACTTCGGCTACAACCTCGTCGCGCTCGATCCCTCGCGCAAGCCTACCTTGCGTGTCGGCGACGAGGTGGAAGTCACCGCCTTCAAGTGATGTCGCTGGCATCTTGTCTACAGGCCTGAACGAAAACGCCCGCCATCCTCGATGGCGGGCGTTTTCGTTCGGGGGACGCTTGGCAAGACAGTAGGCGAGGCGCTTGGCCAGACAGTAATCGAGGAGGTAGGCACGACGGTATGCAAGCTCAGCCCGGCGGCCCGAACAGGGCCGGCTGGCCATGGGCCTCGCGCCAGACATCCAGCGCCGCACGGTGCAGCTGGCTGTGGCGCCATGCCAGCGCCTCGATATCGCGGTCATAGCCGCCACCGATCACGCAGGCCACGGCGGCACCCGCCGTGCGACAGCGCTGGATGACATGTCGCTCGCGGTGGTAGAGGCCGCTGTCGCTCAACTCGAGATGGCCGAGCCTGTCCGCGGCATGCGGGTCGACACCGGCATCGAAGATCACCAGCTCCGGGCGTACCCGCGTCAGCACCTCCTCAAGCGTACGCTCCAGCACCGCCAGATAGTCCGCATCGCCCATGCCCCTGGGCAAGGGCACGTCCAGGTCACTTTGCTGCTTGCGCGCCGGGAAGTTGCTCTCGGCATGCAGTGACAGCGTGAAGACCCGCGGCTCGTCGGCGAAGATCAACGCCGTGCCATCGCCCTGATGCACATCGAGATCGACGATCAGCACGCGCTTCACGCCGTCGTCCAGTGCTTGATGCGCCGCCACGCCGATGTCGTTGAGCAGACAATAGCCGCTGGCGGCCTCCGGGTGGGCGTGATGGGTGCCGCCCGCGGTATTGCAGGCCAGCCCGCGCTTGAGCGCTTCGCGTACAGTGGTCAGGGTGCCACCCACGGCCAGCACGCTGCGCTCGCGCAGTGCCTCGCTCCACACGAAACCGCTGCGCCGCTGGGCCTGCGCGCTCAGGGTGCCAGTGAGAAATTCATGCACATAGCGGCGGGTATGCACGCTGAGCAGGTCGTCCTCCTCGGCGGGCTGGGGCGTCACCCAGTCGACAGCCGAGGCGCAGTCGGCCAGTTGGCGGTCGAGCAGGCGCTTGAGCACGCTGAACTTGTCCATCGGGAAGGGATGCTTCTCGGGCAGCGCTATCCGATAGCCGGGATGGTGAATCAGCGCCAGCGGCGGGCAGTGGGCATCAGCGACGGGGCACAAAGTGCACCTCCTGCCCGTCGGTGGTCAGCTGGCGGATGGCGGTGGGGCGGCCGTCGCTATCCAGGTCGACCAGTCCGATACCGCAGGCGTTCAGCAGGCGTTCGCCATGACTGGCCGCGTCGTGACGGCGCGGCGTGACACGCATGTTGCGCCGGCGTGTCAGCAGATTGAGCGGCGAGCGCGGGGCGTACAGCCAGCGATTGAGGCGATCGAGCACATCCAGCAGGCCGACCGGGAAGCGATTGCGGATGCCGCTGCTGGTGATCTGCCAGATGCTCGGGCTCGAACGGCGATGCTTGAGGCGCACATCGTAGGCGAAGGAGTAGTGCACATCGCCGGACAGGATCACGAAGTTCTGCGGCGTGCGCGAGTGGCGGAAGATGTTGAGCATCACGCTGGCCGCGCCGCGATGCGCCATCCAGTTCTCGGCATCGACCATCAACGGCTTGCCCGCCAGCGTGAACAGCTTCTGGATGCTCTCGATCAGCTTGACGCCGAACATCGGTGCCGGGGACACCAGCACCACGGCCGGATGGCCGACCAGCCGTTGCTGAAGCTCGCTCAGCGCCTCCCAGTCCATCAGCCCCGAGGGATGCGAGAGCTTGCGCTCGCTGCGCCAGCGGCGGGTGCGCGTATCGGCCACGATCAGCGGCGGCGTGGTGTCGAGCTGATAATCCCAGCTCTCGCAGCGATGCAGGTGGGCGATCAACGCCTCCTGACGCTCGACATCGAAATGGCCGTCGGCGGCCCTGTCAGTGTGATCAGATTGCGCCTTGTCAGTGCCAGTCAGGGCATGAGTGAACAGCGCCCGGGTCTCCTCCAGCAGCTCTGCCAGTGGCTCCGGCCCGTTGCCGGCGGCCTGGCACAGCAGATAGCCGGTCAGCGCATTGCCGATGATGCGGCGCGAGAAGGGGTGGCCATAGGCGGCTTCCTCCCAGGCGGCGCTGAGGTTCCAGTCATCGGTGACATCGTGGTCATCGAAGATCATCAGGCTGGGCACATTGGCCAGCAGGCGACGTACCTGACCGAGTCCGCCACAGAAGCGCCGCAGATGGCGGGCCTCGGTGGCATGGCGCTCACGGGTGGCGTCGTCATGGCCCTCGAGCGCCGAGGGATCTTCCAGCGTGATGCCCAGCGCCTCCCACGGCACGTCAGACCACACCAGCAGGTACATGGCGATGACTTCCGACAGGCCGATCAGGTGGTTGTCGGCACCGGTGGAGGTGAAGATGGGCTTGCGCTTGGCACCGAAGAAGCTGGCGGCCACACCTTCGTTGGCCGGCATGTCCGGCAGCAGCTGCGGTCGGTGGTAGAGATGGGACGGATGCTGGCGCAGCTCGCGAGTATCGGAGACTTCGGCCTCCATCAGCGTCTCCTCCGGCAACCCCAGCCCCGCGATCAGCTGATCGATCGCGCCCAGCATCGGCCCCGCGACATCGTCGGCGTAGATCTGATCGCCGGTGAACAGCATCACCTCCGGCCACTCGGCGACGCTCTGACGTCGCTCGCTCAACCAGCGATCCAGCGCCACCAGTCCGTCGCCACCGGGGCCCTTGGGCGGCGGCGTCTCAAGGCGATCGGTCGACGCAGCGTCTTCTGCACTCTGCTGCGCCTGCTGCTCGTCGTCACTCAAGCCGTGATGCGGCTTGCGGCAGCTGCCATGCGCGACACGCGTCAGGCGTGACGGCAGACGAAAGCGCGGCAGGCTTTCACCGGGGTAGCAGATCTGTGGCGCCCAGTCGGCGATGCCCTGCCATTCGGGCGTGTCTGTCGATGACGCTGCCGCTTCCGTTGCCGATGACGCTGTCGCTGACGGCTCCGCCAGGCCCAGCTCGTAGGCGATGGCGCAGTCGGCAGGCAAGGGCGTGTCGGGATGCGCTTCGATCAACAGCAGCCAGGCGTGCTCCCCCAGTGGCATCGCCAGATGCTCCGTCAGCCGACAGCTTGATGTCGTCGGCAGGCCATCCTCACCTCGCGTGGGAGGCGTCGCGTCCTGCTCCGGCAGCAGCCACACCCGCGCCTGCTGTGGGCGAGAGGTCACCAGCCACAGCATCACGCCCTCGGCGGTGACACGGCGCAATATCGGGCCTGCCAGCACGCGGGGCAGGGCAGCAGTCGGTGTGGGAGAGCCGTTGGCAGGCAGCGAAGCGGACGAAGTGGCAGACATGAAGCAGGCTCGATGGCAGGTGGAGACGGATAGCGGTCAGCTGACTATCATCAGCTGACGCTTAACAGGCGATAGCGGAACAGGCGACGAACACCAGTCATGGGCGCAGGCGTGGGCTTGCGCGTATGAGTGGCTCCGTGCGTTGAGTGTGACAACTCGTCGTGGCGCGAGGTTCGCAGGCTCGCAAAGCATGCGCGAGCTAGCGTAAAGTTGGGCCCTTGAATGCACATGGCGTTCGCACAATAGCATGGGAAACCGGCATGAATGATCCATCGGCGAAGCGCCTCGTGAGTCCGCTGTCCAGGCCAGTCAATCGCGGGTACGGCTCGCGCAGCTCCATCTGGCGCAAGGTCGCCCTGGCAACGAGCCTGATCGCGACCCTGTCAGCGAGTCTCTTCAGCCCTGCGGCCCTGGCCGCCGAGGCGCCGCTGGCGACAGGCGAGCGCCACGTGCTGGCGGCCAATGACTGCCTGCCTGCACCCAGCGGGCCGGTGGTGTTGACGGTCGAGGGCGCTGTCAGCTGTGGCAATGCCGGTTCCCTGCAGGCACCACGGGCGCGTTTCGATCTGGCGATGCTCGAGGCCATGCCGTCGCGCGTGGTAGCTACCCACACCCCCTGGACCCAGGGACGTGTCAGCTTCTCCGGCCCGCTACTGCGCGAGCTGGTGGCGCGGGTGTCTGAAGATGCCAGGGGGCTCAAGGTGCGGGCACTGAATGACTTCGTGGCCGAGATTCCCCTCAGCGACATCGAGGACTTCGATGTCCTGCTGGCGACGCGACGCGACGGCGAGCGCATGCCGGTGCGTGACCTCGGGCCCTTGTTCGTGCTGTATCCCTTCGATGCTCATCCGGAATTGCTCAATGAGCAGGTACGCTTTCGCAGTGTCTGGCAGGTCACCGGGCTGACGCTGGAGTGAGCGAGGGCTGGCGCCTGACCCCTCAGGCGCAAGATGACATGGAGTCATGCAGTGAATCAGTCGCCGGATGAAAGATCCCCGCTTTCAGGCACCGCTGCTGATCAGTCCCTTGCTGATCAGGGCATTGCCGCGTCGGGTGTGGGCGGAAGCGGCAATTCCCCCGCGCGCTGGCCGCTGTGGCTGGGCATGGCGATCAGCATCCTGTGTCTGCTGGCCTCCATCGGCATCGGCGGCACCATCCTGCACAACCAGGTCAGCCTGGAAGACCGCACCCGCGACGACGCCGTCTGGTCGATCTACAAGCTGGATCGCGAGGCGGTCAGCCTCTCCTCCTCGATAGCGCGCTTTCGCGTCGCCGGGCCAGCCGATCGTGCCAGTATCTGGAATGAGGTGCTGCAGAATTACGAGCTGCTCTACAGCCGCACCTATATCTTCCGGCGGGGGGATTTCCAGCGCCATCTGATGACCCTGCCGGCCGTGCCGCTGCTGGCCGATGAGTTGATGAGCCAGATCGAGTATCTCGATCTGCGGCTGGAAAAGTGGCGGCATGGCCCGGTGTTCGAGGGCACGGGCCCGGTGCAGGGCGCCCAGGCTGACGACGCTGCACAGCGCTCCCAGGTGCTGGGGCCCGAGGGTCGCGAGGCGGCGGAGTTCCAGCAGCTGAGCGATGCGCTGGGCGATACCACCCAGACGCTGTTGTTGCGGGTACGCGCACGCCTGGCCGAGGAGCTGGCCCACGAGCGTCAGAGCCGCGACAGCCTGGTGCAGCTGATGTTGCTGCTGCTGGCGCTGATGCTGCTGGCCACCTTGATGGTCTGCCGTCAGGTCTGGCTGCAGGCCCGCGGACGTGAACAGGCCCGCCTGCAGATGCTGGCGATGTCGTCGGCCCTCAAGCACGAGGCGGCGCGGGCCGAACAGGCCAGTCGCGCCAAGTCCGAGTTTCTGGCCACCATGAGCCACGAGATTCGTACTCCGCTCAATGGCGTGATCGGCATGAGCGAGCTGTTGCTGGCCGAACCGCTGCAGAGCAGTGCGCACCGCTATGCCAGCAGTCTGCGCGACAGCGGCGAAGTGCTGATGGGGCTGGTGGATGATGTCCTCGACTTCTCCAAGATCGAGGCCGGCAAGCTCAGCGTCGAGCGACGTCCCTTCGAACTGCACACGGCCATCGATGGCGTGATCGACCTGCTGCTGCCGCAGATGGACAGCACGCGCATCGTCTTCGATGACCGCCGTTCCGCCCAGCTGCCCGAGCAGGTCATGGGCGATTCGGTGCGTCTGCGTCAGGTGCTGCTCAATCTGCTCTCCAATGCCTTCAAGTTCACCGAGCAGGGGCGTGTCTGTCTGCTGGTCGAGGCATTGCCGGCGGGGCGCGTGCGCTTCGAGGTCGATGACACCGGCATCGGGGTCAGTGAAGAACAGGCCGCCCAGCTGTTCGAGCCCTTTACCCAGGGCGATGCCTCCACCGCGCGCCGCTTCGGCGGTACCGGACTCGGGCTTTCGATCTCGCGGCGGCTGGTCGAGTTGATGGGCGGGCGACTGGGCCTCAAGCAACGCCCGGGCAAGGGTGCCTGCTTCTGGTTCGAGCTGCCGCTGCCACGCGCCGCGGCGCTCAAGCGACCAGTCTTCACCTCCGCGCCCCTGCCGCTCAGCCGTGGCGAGCATGTCCTGGTGGTCGACGACAATCACATCAATCGCGAAGTGGCCCACTCCATGCTCAGTGGCCTGGGCTACACGGTGACGACGGTCGACAGTGGCGAGGCGGCGCTGGCGTGGTATGCGCGCCAGCGCGATACGGTGCTGGTGCTGCTCGACCTGCGCATGCCGGGACTGGATGGATTTGCGGTGGCGCGGCGTTGGCGCGCCATGGAGCACAGTGACAGGCGTGCGCCGAGCCTTATCGTCGCGATGACGGCCAATGTGGCGGCGGGGGAGCGTGCGCGCTGCCTCTCGGCGGGCATGAACGACTTCCTGTCCAAGCCGATCCGGCGTCAGCAGCTCGCCAGCATGCTGGCGCGCTGGCAGTCGGGCAGCCAGGACCTCGGCGAATGGCGCGTCAATGCCCTCGCCAGCACCCAGCCCTTCGATCCGATCAACTATTCCCCTACCACTGAGCGACCGCCCCACTTCGAGGCACCGCCGGAAACCGGTGAGGCACTCGCGCGTGCGGCGTCATTGGTGGCATCACTCGATTCCCCCGCTGCGCGGCGTCGCATGATCCATGAGGCCCAGGCGCGTGCCACTGAGGCCGAGGCTGAAGCTGAAACTGAGACTGAAGCTGAAGCAGACAAGGTCAGTGAGCCGTCGGCGGCTGGTCCCATCGAGCGGCGTGAGCCTGAGGGCAAAAGCGAGGGCGAGGGCGAACGGGAAGGGGCAGAAGGGGGACACACGAGCATGCGCACAGGGGAGTCGTGGACATCTGGCGGCTCAGCGGCTGAGCTTGCGCAGGCCGCGACGCCTGCGCTGCGGGATGAACTGGATGCTGACAGCATCGCGGCCCTCGAGGCGGCCTTCGAGGAGCAGCTCGAGCAGCAGTCCCAGCGCCTGTCGCGGGCGGTGGATCACATGGATCTGAAGCAGCTGCAGCATGAGGCCCATCTGCTCAAGGGCAGCGCCGCCACCCTGGATCATGACCTGCTGCGCGATGCCGCCCTGCAGCTGGAGCTGCTGCTGGCATCCGACACGCCGCGCACCCGCATCGAGGCCGCGGTGGCGGCGCTGCTGGCCGAGATTCGCGATCACCGCATCGCCCACGATGCCGGTCAGGCCTGGCGCTAGCACAGCCTGGCGCCAGCACAGTTTGGCGCCAGCAAAGCCGCCCTCGGTCAGGCACATCACCTCAGACATCAGCTCAGTGCTGGCGGCGGCGCAGTTCGCGTTCCACCAGCGTCACGCCGGGCGTGGTCTGGCCCTGAATGCCCTGCAGCGCCAGCGTCAGCGTCGCATCGGCGATCTGCTGGTGACGCTGGGGCAGTGAATGGATCGGCAGCGGCAGGAAGTCGAGCAGGCGGTCGTCGCCGAAGCTGGCCATCGCCTTGGGCGGATTGGCCGGCGGCCCCTCGGCGAACAGCACATCAAGCACGCCATCCATCAGGGTGTAGGAGGCGGTGACGATGGCGTCCGGCAGCGGTGAATGGCGGAGATGCTCGGTCAACGCCGCCGCGCCGGCCTCGCGCTCGTAACGCGCGGCATGCAGGGTGGTGGCCTCAAGCTCGCTGCTGCCGGTGCGCTGCTGATAGTGCGTCAGCGCCGCCTGCATGCCGCTGGCGCGCGCCCGCGTGATATCGATCTCCGGCAAGGCGTCCAGCCACAGCAGTCGCTGCGGCGCGTGTTCCAGCACGGCTTCGGTCAGCTGGCGAGCGGCATCTTCATTGTTGCTGACCACGCTGGCGAAGTGGCGCGTATCCAGCGCGCGATCGACACCGATGACCGGAAAGCCATCCAGCGCCAGTTCGCGGTAGAAGGGGTCATCGGGGGACAGGCAGCTGGCGGTGATCAGCGCATCGACCCGCCGCGCCTTGAGCATGCGCGCCAGCTCGCGCTCGGTTTCCGGCTCATCGTCGGAGCAGACGATGAACAGCTGATAGTCGCGCTCACGCGCCCCGCGCTCCAGCAATTTGGCCAGGCGGGCATAACTGGCGTTCTCCAGGTCCGGCAGCATGAAGCCCAGCGTGCGGCTTTCGCCACGCCGCAGCGCGGCTGCCTGGGCATCGATCCGATAGTGATGACGTTGTACCACCGCCATGACGCGCTCGACCGTCTGGGGGCTGATACGTCGTGCCTGTGCCTGCCCATTGACCACATAACTGGCGGTGGTGCGTGAAACGCCTGCAAGACGCGCGATTTCTGCCAGGGTCATGCCACTGTCCTTGCTGGAAAGGGGGAACGGGATCTGCGTGCTCCATGTGCGAGGAATGATGCGCACTTGTGGGCTCGGGTGCAAATCCTCTCTGCGCCGGGCACGCCTCGCTCGACGCCTCTCGAGCCCGCGCCACAGGCGGCTCTACGCCCAATGTCTAGTCACCAGAAGCACGTTTTCGGTTTGTGTTCGCTTGATCGGGCGCAAGAAAACGGCCAGCATGAGCCCTATTGAGGTGACACGATTCAGCATGCTCGTCATCACGCCATGACGCCGCTACCCTGTCGGAACTCGCCAAGTGACGTGTCGCGGCAGCTGAAATACTCGCTTGCAGCGCACCGCCAACATCCAGGCTCCTCATCAGAAGGGAGCCTCAAGGAGCCAGCCATGCTCAGTCTTGATCGCGAGGACATTCTTCTCGCCGCCCATGCCAGCGACTGGCGCGATGCCTTGCAACAGGCCGCCGATGCCCTGGTCGCCGGTGGGCGCGCCACGCCCGACTACCGTGAGGGCCTGCTGGCGCGTGAAGCCCAGTCTTCCACCTACCTGGGGCAGGGGATCGCGATTCCCCACGGTACGCCGGAAAGCCGCGAGGCCGTACTGGCCACCGGGGTGCGTGTCCTGCAGTTTCCGCAGGGCGTGGAGTGGCACGACGGCAATCGCGTCTTCCTGCTGGTGACCATCGCGGCACAGTCCGATGAGCATCTCGACATCCTGCGTGCGCTGACGCGCGTGCTGGATCGCGATGGCGTCAGTGAGCGCCTGGCCTCGGCGACCACCGCCGAGGAAGTGCTGAGCGAGCTGGGGCGCGAGGTGGTGCCGCCGCGCCTGGATGCCGAGACGCTGCTGTGCGGCTTCCCCGCGCGTGATCGTGACGAGCTGGTGCTGGCGGGGGCCGCGCGCCTGCGTCAGGCCGGCTGTGTCAGTGATGGCTTCATCTCGGCCATGCTCGCCGCCCAACCGGTGGCGCTGGGGCAGGGCGTGTGGCTGGCGCAATCGCAGCAGGATGTCACCCGCTCGGCGCTGGCCATCGTCACGCCGGAGAAGGCACTGGAGACGCGCCACGGGCGCATCACTGCGCTGGCCTGTCTGGCAGTCGATGCCCAGCAGGGCCAGCATCAGCCGTTGCTGGAACGCCTGCTGACGCTGTTGGAAGAGGGCGCGGGCGAAAGCCTGCCGGGCCTGTCGGCCAGCGCCCTGCTGGCGCGGCTGTCGGGGGAATCCGCCACGGCGCAGCTGGCTCAGGTCGTGTTGCTCAACGCCCACGGCCTGCATGCGCGTCCGGCCAAGCAGCTGGTGCAGGCGGCGCGCGAGGCGGGAGAGCAGCATGGCGTCATTCCGGCGCTGCGACTGGAAGGCGATGACAGCGGTGTGGTCAGTGCCGCCAGTCTGACCAAGGTGCTGGGGCTGGGCGCACGCCGCGGCCAGACGCTGATCTTCAGCGCCTCCGGCGATGACTCGGCGGCCAATCAGGCGGCGCTGAGCATGATGGTGAGCGCGGTGCAGGCCGGTCTCGGCGAGGCGGTGGAGCCGCTGGCCGATTGGCGCGCCGACGCCGCCACGCCGCTGGAGGCCAGCGAACAACAAGCCACCGGCGACACCCAGCAGGCCGCTCCCGCCGCCGATAGCGTGGTGCCTGCGGTGGCCGCCTCGCCGGGCATGGCCATCGCGCCGTGCTGGGTGATGCGCCTGCCGCGCTTCGTCTACGAGACGCGCAGCGATGCCGGCGCCGATCGTGAGGCCGAGCGCCTGGTGGCCAGTATCCAGACCGCGCGCGAGCAGTTGCTGGCGCTGGTCAATCGCGCCGAAGGCGCCGAGATGGCCGAGATTCTCTCGATGCACGAGGAGATGCTCGGCGATCCGGAGCTGTTCGCCGCGGCGCGCGAAAGCCTCGATGAAGGCCACAGCGCCGAAGCGGCGTGGTGGTCGGCCATCGACAGTGCCGCCAGCGCCCAGGAGAACCTCGCCGATCGCCTGCTGGCCGAACGCGCCGCCGACCTGCGCGATGTCGGGCGGCGGGTGCTCGGCGTGCTGACCGATACGCCGCTGCCCAGCGCCCCCGAGACACCGCATGTGCTGGTGACCGAGGACATCGGCCCGTCGGATGTGGCGCGTCTGGATACCACTCGCGTGCGGGGGCTGGTCACGGCGCTGGGCGGGGCGACCTCGCACAGCGCGATTCTGGCGCGTTCGCTGGGCATTCCGGCGGTGGTCGGGGCTGGCCCGAGCGTGCTGGCGATCGCCGATGGCAGCGAGCTGATCGTCGATGGTGAACGAGGCCGCGTCAGCGTGATGCCCTCGGCCAGTCGCCGCGCGCGTGCCGAAGAGGCGATCGCCGGGCATGAGCAGCGTCAGGCCGCCGCCTGGGAGTCGCGCATGGCACCCGCCACGACCCTGGATGGCCATCATGTCGAGGTGGTCGCCAATCTGGGCAACACCGCCCATGCCGGCGACGCCGTCGAGCGCGGTGCCGAGGGTGTCGGCCTGCTGCGTACCGAATTCGTGTTCATGGCGCACCCGCAGGCACCGGACCTCGCCACCCAGACCGCCCAGTACGGTGAGGCGCTGGATGCCCTCGAGGGGCGGCCGCTGGTGGCACGCACGCTGGATGTCGGCGGCGACAAGCCGCTGCCGTACTGGCCGCTGCCGCGTGAGGACAACCCCTTCCTCGGCCTGCGCGGCATTCGCCTCGCCCTGACGCGCCCGGAAGTGCTCGAGACCCAGGTGCGGGCGCTGCTGACGGCCGCCGGTGCGCGGCCGATTCGCCTGATGTTCCCGATGGTCAAGGACCTGGCCGAACTGCGCGGCGCGCGTGCCATCGTCGATCGCGTGCGTGGTGAGCTGGACGCCGCCTACGCGGCCGAACATGGCCAGCCGCCGGTGCGCGACGTGCAGGTCGGCGTGATGATCGAGATCCCCTCGGCGGCGCTGACTGCTGCCAGCATCGCGCCGGAAGTCGACTTCTTCTCGGTGGGCACCAATGACCTGACCCAGTACACCCTGGCGATCGATCGTGGCCATGCGACGCTCTCGGCGCAGGCCGATGGCCTGCATCCGGCGGTGTTGCGCCTGATCGAGATGACCGTCAGTGCCGCGCATGCCCACGGCGCCTGGGTCGGCGTCTGCGGTGAGCTGGCCAGTGATGACCAGGCCGTCGGCGTGCTGGTCGGGCTGGGCGTGGATGAGCTGTCGGTGTCCAGCCGCCAGATTCCGCTGGTCAAGGCGCGGGTGCGCGAGCTGGACCTGGCCACGGCGCGTGAGCAGGCGAGGGTCGCGTTGGCCCAGCCGACCTCGGAAGACGTGCGCAGTGCTCTGGAAGCGCTGCTCGAGCAGGGCGAGCCTTCCGTTGCCGAGGTCACCTCAGGCGCTGCGGCCAGTCATGCGGACAGTGATCCGGCCAGTAATGGACACAGCCCGCGGGAGTCAGTGTGATGAGTGACAACACGACGCGTCAGGCCGCCGACTGCCCGGTATTGTGCGTGACGCTCAACCCGGCGCTGGACATGACCATCGGCCTCGACAGCCTGGTGCCGGGCAAGGTCAACCGGGCGCGCAGCCACCATCTCGAGGCGGCGGGCAAGGGCATCAACGTCGCCCGTGTGCTGGCGACACTGGGCCATCCGGTGACGCTGAGCGGCTTTCTGGGCGCCGACAACCAGGCCGATTTCGAGGCCGCCTTCGCCGAGTGGGGGCTGAGTGATGCCTTCGAACGCGTCGCGGGCGCGACCCGCATCAACGTCAAGCTCGGGGAGGCCAGTGGCCGTGTCACCGATATCAACGGCGCGGGGATGCAGGTCGATGAGGCCGCCTTCACGCGGCTGGAAGCGCGCATCGATGAGTGGATCGATCGTCAGCAGGCCGAGGGTAGCCCGGAGCGCTGTGCCGTCGTCATCGCCGGCAGCCTGCCGCCGGGCGTCAGCAGCGAGCAGCTGGCGAGCCTGGTGCAGCGGGTGCGTGCCCGCCGCATTGCCTGCTGGCTGGATACCAGCGGCACGGCACTCGAAGCCGGTCTGGCGGTGCCGCCCAGCGGCGTGAAGCCCAACGAGCAGGAACTGGCGCTGTGGGCGGGCGAGCCGCTGGAGAGCGACGCCGCCCGTCAGCGCGCGCTGGCGAGTCTGGTCGAGCATGGCATCGAGCAGGCGCTGATCTCTGCCGGTCCGGAAGGCGTGCTGTGGGCAAGCCCCGGCGCCGAGACACTGCGGGCACGCCCGCCGCGCATGCGAGTGGTCAGTACCGTATGTGCCGGTGATACCCTGCTGGCCGCCATGCTGCATGGGGTGCTCTGCCATCCGACACCCACGGCGGCCATGCGTGAACAAATTCTGCGTCATGCCACGGCGCTTTCCGCCGAGGCCGTGACCCACCCGGGGCCGGGCAATCCCGCCGCCCCGGAGCTTGAAACCCTCCAACAACACACCAGCATCGAGACATTGGCCAGTGCCGAGGTCGCGACAGCCGGAGAGCCACGCCCATGAATGTCATCATCGTTACCGCCTGCCCGAGCGGCATGGCGACCAGCTTCCTGGCGGCGCGCCGCCTGGAGCAGGCCGCCCGTCGTCGCGACTGGGAGCCCCTCATCGACATGCGCTCGCAATTCGAGCGTGAACTCGTGCTGAGTGATGTCCAGCTCGCCGCCGCCGAACTGGTGATCGTCGCGGCGTCGCCGATGACCAGCGCCGGGCTCGAGCGTTTCGTCGGCAAGCGCGTGCATGTCGCGCCCATCGAAGAGGCGCTGCCGGACCCCGCCGCCTTCCTGGCCAATGCCGAGGCCCGCGCCCGCGTGCTGGAAGCCAAGGACATCGCCGATGTGGCTGCGACTGTCAGCACTACGGCCACCGGCGCAGCAAGCGCAGCTGGTGGAGAGGTGGCGCACAAGCCGTCCATCGTCGCGGTCACCGCCTGCCCGACCGGCGTGGCGCATACCTTCATGGCCGCCGAGGCCCTGAGCGAGGCAGGGCGCACGCTGGGCTACCCGACGCGGGTCGAGACCCAGGGCTCGGTGGGCGCGCAGGATGCGCTGACCGAGCAGGAGGTCGCCGCGGCAGAGGTGGTGATCCTGGCCTGTGATATCGAGGTCGACCCGACACGCTTCGCCGGCAAGCGGGTCTGGCGGACCTCCACCGGCACCGCGCTCAAGAAGCCGCGCGATACCATCGAGCAGGCACTGGAAGGCGCCGAGGTGGAATCCGCCACCGCCGCGGGCGGTCAGGGCAGCCAGCAGAAGGGCGAGAAGCGCGGCCCCTACAAGCACCTGCTGACCGGCGTGTCCTTCATGCTGCCGATGGTGGTGGCGGGCGGCCTGATGATCGCGCTGTCCTTCGTGTTCGGCATCAAGGCCTTCGAGGAAGAAGGTACCCTGGCGGCGGCGCTGATGCAGATCGGCGGCGGTTCGGCCTTCAAGCTGATGATTCCGGTGCTGGCGGGCTATATCGCTTATTCCATCGCCGACCGCCCGGGCATCACGCCGGGCATGATCGGTGGCTGGCTGGCCGCCACCCTGGACGCCGGCTTCCTCGGCGGCATCATCGCCGGCTTCCTGGCGGGCTACAGCGCGCTGGGGCTGAGCCGTTTCGTCAAGCTGCCGCAGTCGATCGAATCGCTCAAGCCGATCCTGATCATCCCGCTGGTGGCGAGCATGGTCACCGGTCTGGTGATGATCTACGTGGTCGGCACGCCGGTGGCGGGGCTGATGGCGACACTGACCGAATTCCTCGAATCGATGGGTTCGGCCAATGCCGTGCTGCTGGGCATTCTGCTCGGCGCGATGATGTGCTTCGACCTCGGTGGCCCGGTCAACAAGGCCGCCTACGCCTTCGGTGTCGGCCTGCTGGCCAGCGAGACCTATGCGCCGATGGCGGCCATCATGGCCGCTGGCATGGTGCCGGCGCTGGGCATGGGGCTGGCCAGTTTCATCGCGCGAGCCAAGTTCGCCGAGCCGGAGCGTGAGGCGGGCAAGGCCAGCTTCATTCTCGGCCTGTGCTTCATCTCCGAGGGTGCGATTCCGTTCGCCGCCAAGGACCCGCTGCGCGTGATTCCGGCCTGCATGGTCGGCGGTGCCGTCACCGGCGCACTGTCGATGCTGATAGGCGCCAAGCTGCTGGCGCCGCACGGCGGGCTGTTCGTGCTGCTGATTCCCAACGCCATCAACGTGCCGCTGATGTACCTGGGCGCCATCGTCGCCGGCACCCTGGTGACGGGTATCGGCTATGCGCTGATCAAGAAGGGCGCACAGCAGGTCGAGACCGCTGCCGCGACCTGAGCCGCTGGCAGGCAGGTAAGGACGCAAGCCGCAAACGCACAAGGCAAGACGCAAAAAAGCCCCCGCCGGTCTCCCGGCGGGGGCTTTTGCATTGCAGGCCGAGCGCAGGCGCTCAGCGACGGCTCAGTCCAGCTTCGATCAGTCCAGTTCGGACTTGCCGATCACGCCCGGCATCGCCGGCGCTTCATTGACCGTATCGTGGCGCACGAAGGCCAGATGCTGCTGGTAGGCGGTGACGACTTCGTCGAGCACCTGGGCACGCGACAGGCCGTTGAGCTCCTGACCGCTGCCACCTTCGGAGAGGTGCACTTCCAGACGCAGGTAGAAGTCATCATTGGCGTCGATGAAGCTCGGCGTCTGCTGACGCACCGCACGCACCTGGTAGACGAAGTTGGAGGCGTCCTCGAACTCGACTTCCAGCGTCACGCGGGGCAGCGGCTCATCTTCCAGCGTCTCTTCGGTGACGCTCGAGACCTGACCGCGACGATTGAGTTCCTCGGCCAGCTGGTTGAGGGCCGGGCGGATGGAGCGCTTGAGGGTCGCCTCGGAACTGCCGCTCTGGGCGAAGTCGAGCACGTGGTCCAGACGCTCATGCCAGTCGACGCCTTCGTAGACGCAGCTGTTGTCCTGACGCACGTTCTCCTTGCGGTCCTCGATCATCAGCGCCTTGTACATGCCGATCATCATGAAGATCAGCACGATGGAGAAGGGCACGGCGGTGATCACCACGGCGCTCTGCAGCGCGCTCAGCCCCCCGACCATCAACAGTGCCAGCGTCAGCAGGCCGATGATGGCGGACCAGAAGATGCGCAGCCAGATCGGCGCATCGTGGTTCACGTCCTTGAGGATGGAGGTGAAGTTGGCCAGTACCAGAGCGCCGGAGTCGGCGGAGGTCACGAAGAACACGATACCCAGAATCGCCACCACGGCGGTGGTGATGGTGGAGTAGGGCAGCTGCTCCAGGAAGGTGTAGATGGTGTTCTGCGGTGCATTCAGGGCTTCGGTGGCCAGTGTCGCGACGTCCTGATTGGCGACCATGTCGATGGCGGAATTACCGAACACGCTCATCCACACCATCATGAAGCTCAGCGGAATCAGCAGCGCGCCGAACACGAACTGACGGATGGTACGGCCCCGCGAGATACGCGCCAGGAACAGGCCGACGAACGGGGTCCAGGCGATCCACCAGCCCCAGAAGAACAGCGTCCAGCCGCTCATCCACTCATCGGTACCCGGGGTGTAGGCGTAGGTATCGAAGCTCTTGGCGGTGAACTGGGTGATGTAGTCACCGACATTGAGCACCAGGGCGTTGAGCAGCTGCGAGGTGTCGCTGACGGCGAGCACGAAGATCAGCAGCGCGGTGGCCAGCAGCATGTTGAACTCGGACAGCATGCGGATGCCTTTCTCGACACCGGTGATCACGGAAATGGTCGCCAGTACCATCACGCCGATGATCAGCGCGGCCTGGACGGCGAGGTTCTCGGGCACGCCGAGCATGAACTTGAGGCCGTAGTTGAGCTGGATGACGCCGATGCCCAGCGAGGTGGCGATGCCGAACACGGTGGAGATGATCGCGAAGATGTCCACGGCGTTGCCGATCGGGCCATTGATGCGGTTGCCGAGCAGCGGGTAAAAGGCCGAGCGGATTGCCAGCGGCAGGCGGTGGCGGTAGCTGAAGTAGGCCAGCGACATGCCGGCGAGCACATAGATGCCCCAGCCGGAGAGGCCCCAGTGGAAGAAGGTTTCCACCATGGCGTTGCGGATCGCCGCCTGGGTCTGCGGGTCACCGGTCACCGGCGCCACATAGTGGGACAGCGGTTCGGCGATGCAGTAGAACAGGATGTCGATGCCGATACCGGCCGCGAACAGCATCGCCGACCAGGACAGCAGCGAGAATTCCGGGCGTGAATCGTCCGGCCCGAGGCGAATGCGCCCGAAACGCGAGCAGGCGATCAGCACGCCGAAGACCAGATAGGCGACGATGGCCAGCATGTAGAACCAGCCGAAGGTATCGATGGTCCAGCCCAGGGCGCTGCCGATCCAGGCGTCGGCCTGTTCGGTGAACAGCATCGCGAAGGCCAGGAAGGCGAGGATACCGATGATCGATCCGTAGAAGACCGTCGGGTTGATACGACTCGAGGACGGCGTGGCGTTCTCGGCGGAAGCAGGTTTCTGCATGAGCAACTCCTTATCAGGGGAAGTTTCACTCGTGCGTGGTGCTTAGCTGCCCGTCAGCCGCAGAAATTGCGGGTGGCGTGCAGGAAAAGACGGACACGAACGGCACGGGCCGTGCTCAGCTCACGCGCGGGGCGGAACTTGCAGCAGCGGCAGTGTCGACTGCCGTGGCGACGCGATTGCAGGGGCATCGCTGGGCAGCAAGCAAGAAATGCCGATGGGCAATTCATGAGAGACGCCGGGTGCGCACCGTGGTGCGGCCCCTTTTTGCAGGCCAGATTGGCCGCAGAAGAACGATGGCGGGTCGAGCGCTGGGGAACGCCTGGCCTTCATCGTGCTGCTCTCATCACTTCGAACGTCTACTTGGCGTCCCTGGACGTCACCCGCCTTCTCGCGAAGGGGCGGGTCACTCCGGTGTCTGCTCGCGAGTCCGTGGCGGTCGCCGTCGCTTGCTCCCTTGAAGTTGCCGGGATGGCAGGCGTCAGTCTCGTCGGCATCTGCCGGGTCCGCTTTCCTGTGACGGTTGCAGGCATCCCGTCTTGCTGTCGCCGGTCGAGATCGGCAGCGGAGGGGAGCTCAGCAGTCAGGAAAACGCGACTCACATCATCACGCCGTGTAATGCTCAAAGCCTTGCAGAATTATTTTAATTGATTGTTCAATAAAAATATAACCCCCTTTGGGGAAAAAGGCAGTGCAACTGTCGCTTCCGCTTATCCTCGTGTCGCGATCACATCGCCGCGAGGCCCGATGACAGAGCCTCGCAGGCGCGGTGTCGTGCTCGGAAAAATCGCTGTCGGTAAAAGGACACAACGACGCCGCCCCGACCACAGAATCGTGGCCGGGGCGGCGAAAGTGACATCAGCAGGGCAGTTGAATGGCTGTGTCCGGGGCGTGATCGTCCGGGGCGCGACCGCCCGGTTCTTACCTCGCCGGGCCCACGATCAGCCGGCTTTCAGTTGCCCGGGTGATGGCCTGACTCAGACATCTTCAGACTGGTCGGCGTCATGCATCGGGCCGCGCTTCATGTCGCCGCCCTTCATGCCGCCATGATGCTTGCCAGCGTGATGGCGCATGCCGTTGGCCATGAAGGCTTCCAGCGCATCGAGCTGCTCGGCGGACAGTACATCGGCGAGCTTCTCGCGGCCTTCCTCACGCAGCTCCAGGCGCTGCTCCTTCATTTCCTTGCGCATTTCCTGGCGGGCGGCGACACGCTCCTGCTTGGTGTCGGCGTCCTGCATGGCATCGCGCATGTCGTCGTGCATCTCTTTCATGCTGTCATGCATCTCGTCACGCATTTCCTTGCGGACTTCCTTGAGCGCCTGCATCTGGTCATCGCTCAGGTTCCAGCTGGCCAGCAGCGCCTTCATGCCTTCCTGCTGCTGACGGTCGGCCATCTTCGGACCGCGCTTGTCACGCTGGTGCATCAGGTCCAGCACCTTGATCTGGTCGTCATCCAGCACTTTGGCCAGACGATCGTGCTGGGTCTTGCGCAGCTCCTCGAAGGCGGCCTTGCGCGCTTCACGCGAGTCGAAGTCGGTCTTCTTGAGTGACTCCATGTCGTCACGCATGGACTTGAAGGAGTCCTTGAGCGCGCTGCGCTGGTCGTCATCCAGGTCCCAGCTGTCGAACAGGGCGCCCATCAGCTGCATGCGTTGCTTGCCGTTGTCGGCCATGTGCTTGCCGCCACGTTCGCCGGCCATGTGCTTGCCGCCGCGCTCGCCACCACGCTCGTCGGCATGCTTGCCTTCGCCGTGACGTTTGCCGTCATGCTTGCCCATGTGCTTGCCGTGCATCGGCTTGCCGGCAGCCCAGTAGGCTTCGAGCACCTTGACCTGATTCTCGTCGAGAATCTCTGCCAGGGCGGCCTTGTGTTCTTCACGTTGTGCCTGGATGGCGTCGCGGCGCGCTTCGCGGGAGTCGAACTTCTGCTCCTTGAGCTGCTTGCGGCTTTCCATCTGCTGTTGCTTGAGTGCGTCGAGCTGTTGCTGCTGTTCATCGCTGAGATGCCAGCTGGCGAGAATCTTGTCGAGGCCTTCCTTGCGGTCGGCGCCGTCATGGTGCTTGTCGTTGCTTGAGGCCACGGCGGTCATCGGCAGTGCCAGGGCGGTCAGCAGACCGGAAACGATGAGCTTGCGAGAAATGCGGTTCATGGCGTACTCCGAGTGTCTAGATAAAGGGCCGGAATCAAGCGATAAGAGCATTATCAGCAGTGAATGTGCCGGCATTGTGCAACGTTTCATGGGGTTGCGTGCAACGCGCCTGGGCGGAACATGCAACGGCTTGCTGTGTCTTTTCTGCAGCGTGATCTTGTGGTCTGAATCCTGTAGGGACTGAGTCCTTGATCAAGGTGATGACGCCAGGTTTCAACCCGGGGCACTCAGACGCGGTTGCCATCAGCCACCGTGGTGGCGCTTCTTCGCCGCCTTGGCGTTCGCCTGGGCATTCGCCGGATAGTGGCGGTCGAACTGCTGGTGGAAGCGCTGGGTCTGATGGCGATTCAGGACGCGATCGACATCGGCCAGGTAGGCCTTGCGCGCCTTGGCAAGCGCCTTGGCGTCGTGATGGCTCTCTGCGGCCTGACGTTGCTGGCGATAGTGGCGATATTGCTTGTCGAGGGTGGCACGCTGGCTGGCGTTCAGGCTGATGCCATCCAGCAGCACGTTCAGCGAGACATCGGCGGCGCTGGCACTGGTCACGCTCAGCGGTGATGCCATCAGCATGACGCTCAGTACGCCGGCACCGATCAGGCGAGTGCGGGAAAGAGCACGACTGGCAGGACTGTGGGACATGACGAATACCTCACTTGTGGCGTAGACCCGCGCTTGAGCAGCAGTAAATGGCTCTCGCTTAGGCAGTGATGACAGTATCCGTCGAAGTTGGACAGCAAGTTCGCACCGTGGGTGCAACAAAAACGCAACCGCCGTCTGTGGTCACAGACGGCGGTTGTCATGTTTCTGAAAGGTTTCGACGCCTGAGCAATGCGAGATATCAGTCCAGCACGTCAGGCTCGAACTTGTAGCCGACGCCATAGATGGAGCGAATCACGTCGCGCTCCGGCCAGACATTGGCGATCTTGCGGCGCAGCTTCTTGACGTGGGAATCCACCGTGCGCTCGGAGACGATGCGGTGGTCGCGGTACATGTGGTCCATCAGCTGGTCGCGGGAGAAGATGCGCCCCGGTGACTGCATCATCACCTTGAGCAGCTGGAATTCTACCGCCGTCAGGCCCAGGTCGCTGCCATCGGCCAGTGCCTGCCAACCTTCCTCATTGAGCACCAGCTGGCCCTTGTCGGAGGTCTGCGAGAGGGTCTGATCAAGCGCCTGGCTGCGACGCAGCACGGCCTTGATGCGCGCCACCACCTCACGCGGACTGAAGGGTTTGCAGATGTAGTCATCGGCGCCCAGCTCCAGCCCCAGCAGGCGGTCCACTTCCTCGACCCGCGCGGTCAGCATCACGATGGGCAGCAGGTTGTCCTCGGCCCGCAGCTGGCGGCACAGGGTCAGGCCGTCGGTGCCCGGCAGCATGAGGTCCAGCAATACCAGGGCGGGTGTCTCGTCATTGACCGCCGCGATGACGGCGTTGCCGTCGTCGACATGCCGAGTGCGATACCCGCTGCCGTCCAGATAATCGCACAGCAGGCTTGCGATCTTGGGCTCGTCTTCCACCACCAGAATCAGCGGTTTCTGGGTCTCGGCCCGGGCGTCAGGGGTGTCGGCGTGAACGTCGCTCATGGTCAAGAGTCCTTGCAGATGAAAATGTCTGTTTCAAGTAGACAACAGCGGCAGGCGAATGTCCCATCGCAGGCCGCCCAGCGATGACTGGCCCGGTACCAGCTGGCCATCATGCGCACTGACCAGCGCGCTGGCGATCGACAGGCCCAGCCCTGAACCCCCGCTGGAGCGATTGCGCGAGTTCTCGACCCGATACAGGCGCTCGGTGAGGTGGGCAAGCTCGGCCTCTGGCACGCCGGGGCTCGAGTCTTCCCAACGCACGACCGCCCAGCCTGGGTGGCCGGCGCCATCCCCGGGTGCGGCGGCCTCACGCAGCAGGCTGACCCTCAACTTGCCGGGCGAGTCGGTGTAGGCGCGGGTGTTGCTGGCCAGGTTGCTCCATAGCTGATGCAGGCGCTGCATGTCGCCCTGCACGCGCAGTGGCAACTGGATGTCGGTCTCAAGCTGGATGCCGCTGTCTTCCAACCAGCCGCGCAGGTCGTCCAGGCTATCGCTGAGCTGGGCATCCAGCTCCAGTGGCTCGCGCCAGGCTTCCAGGGTGCCGGCATCACTCTGGGCCAGCAGGCGCAGATCCGACACCAGGTGGTTGAGGGCATCCACTTCCTGCTCCAGCGAGCCGAGGCTGTCCTGGCTCATCGGGCGGATACCGTCCTGCATGGCCTCGATCTCGCCCTTGAGCACCGCCAGCGGCGTGCGCAGCTCATGGGAGATATCACTCACCCAGCGCTGGCGCGAATCGCGGTTGGTCTCCAGCGTCTGCGCCAGCGCATTGAAGTCGCCGGCCAGCCGCGACAGCTCATCTCGCCCGCGCACCGGCAGGCGGGTGGCATAGTCGCCACTCGACAGACGGCTGGCGCCACTGGCGAGGTCACGCACCCGATGGCCCAGCCACCAGGCGATGCCGGCCGCCGCCAGCAGCGAGGCGAAGGTGGAGGACAGGATGATGGTCGCCAGATTGCGCGATTGACGCTCCAGATACTGGTCCTTGCCGCGGCGCAGGAATTCACTCACCGGCAGGTAGCCCAGCTCGCCGATCTTCTCGCCGTCCAGCTTGAGGTCCTTGAACCGCATGCCGGGGATGGGGCGCGGCGGCCCATTGAGGCGCTGGCCGCGGGTATCGCGCAGCATGTAGTCCTGGGGGCGATTCATGTTGGCGCCCGGCGGCATCTCGAACCTGTCCGGCGGCGCCTGGGAGTGCACGATGCGCCCCCAGTTGCGCCGGCTCTTCATCCAGTCCCAGTTGCCTTCCGCGGCGTAGGCGCTGACCAGGTCGGACGAGATCAGCTCGATGCGCTCCTGCTGGGTCTGCTCCAGATACTCCGCGAACCCTCTGTCCATGCTGTGGGAGATGAACATGTAGATGCTGCCGCCGATCACGACATTGGTCAGCAGCAGGATCACGAACAGCCGCACGGACAGCCGTGAGCGCCAGGCGGTGACGGCGGGCATCATGATGGCTGCTCCTCATGACGCGGGGTGCGGGGCGGCAGCCCCAGCAGGCGTCGCAGATTGTGCTGCAGGTCTTCCAGCAACAGGTAGAGCGAGGGCACCAGGATCAGCAGGATCACCGTCGCGAACAGGATGCCGAAGCCGATGGAGACCGCCATCGGGATCATGAAGCGCGCCTGACGCGAGGTCTCGAAGATCATCGGCGCCAGGCCGAAGAAGGTGGTCAGCGTCGTCAACAGGATGGGACGCAGACGTCGCGTGGCCGCCATGATGATCGCCTCACGCGCGGTGGCGCCGGCCAGACGCTGTCGGTTGGCGTAGTCGATCAGCACCAGGGCGTCGTTGATGACGATGCCCGACAGCGCCAGCATGCCCATCAGGCTGATCACCGACAGGCCATAGCCCATCAGCTGATGGCCGATGACCGCGCCGATCAGGCCGAAGGGGATCGCCGTCATCACCAGCAGCGGCTGCAGGTAGCTTCTGAACGGCAACGCCAGCAGCAGATAGAGTGCCGCCAGCGTCAGCAGCAACGACACCTGCAGTGACCCCAGGTTGTCGGCGGTCTCTTCCTGACGCCCGCCATAGCCGATGCTCAGGCTCGGATACTGGCTCTTCAGCTGAGGGTAGACATCGCTTTCCAGACTGGTGATCACCTGACTGACCGCGTCGGACGGGGTGACGTTGGCGGTGACCTCGATCACGCGGCGGCCGTCGATGCGCAGGATGCTGGACGCGGCGCGTCCCTGCTCGATGTCGGCCACCAGCCCCAGAGGCACGCTGACGCCGTTGCCGGTCTGCACGCCGAAGTTCTCCAGCTGGGCGAGGCTCGCGCGCTGGTCTTCGGGCAGCAGCACCTTGACCTCGACCTCGTTGCGGCCCTGCTGTTGCTTGAGGGCGGTCGCGCCGGACAGCGGCCCACGCAGCTGGTTGGCCAGGGTGGCGCCATCCAGCCCCAGCGAGCGACCGTAGGCATTGAGCTGCAGATAGAGCTCGCGCTTGCCGTCATCCAGGCCGCTGTCGATGTCCGACAGCGAGCTGTAATCCTCAAGCGACGTCGCCAGCGACTCGGCGGCGGCCATCAGCGCACCGCTGTCAGACGAGGAGAGGCGGATGGTGAGGCCCGCGCCGCGGCCCGGCCCGCCGATATCGGATTCGAACAGCAGCGACTCGGTATTGGCGATGGTACCGGCTTCCTCGCGCCAGGCCGTGATCAGCTGCGAGGGTGACCAGTTGTCCTCCACCGTGGTGTCCAGATTGGCGATGATGCTCAGCGAGTTGCCTTCGATCTCGGCGCTGGTGGAGTAGATCGCGGGGGCGTCGTCGCGCTCGCGGACCCGCTCCAGCGCGTCCAGCAGCAGGGTGCGCACTTCGCGGTCCTGGCTGATCGGGCTGCCCACCGGCAGGTTGGCGGTGACGCCGGCACGGTTGGACTCGACACGCGGCATCAGCGAGAAGCCGAGGCGGCCACTGGCCATCCAGGCCATCGCCAGCACCAGCAGTGCCAGGCCGCAGATGGCGGTCAGGCCACGATAGTTCAGGCACCCTTCGAGGAAGGGCTGGAAGCGGCGACGCGTAAAGCGCTCGAGCCCGTGCTGGACGCCATGGCGCACGCGGTCCAGCGGTGCCAGCCAGCGGATCGGCTTCTCGCTGGTATGGCCCAGGTGCGCGGGCAGGATGAAGATCGCCTCGATCCAGCTCAGCGCGAAGATGCTGATCACCACCAGCGGGATGATGCCGAATACCAGCCCGAGGAAGCCGGGCAGGAACAGCAGCGGAATGAAGGCCACGATGTTGGACAGGATCGAGAACGCCAGCGGCACCGCGATCTCGCGCGCGCCGAGAATGGCGGCTTCGCGCATGCTGGCGCCGCGCTCGCGGTGCGAGTGGATGTTCTCGCCGACGATGATGGCGTCATCGACCACGATGCCCAGCGCGATGATGAAGGCGAACATCGAGATCATGTTGATGGACACGCCGACCAGCGGCAAGAACAGCATCGCGCCGAGGAAGGCGGTGGGGATGCCCAGCGTGACCCAGAAGGCGAGACGCGCCTCGAGGAACAGCCCCAGCAGCACCAGCACCAGTACCAGCCCCATCCAGGCATTCTTGAGCAGCAGTTCCAGGCGGTCCTGATAGACCAGCGAGTCATCGTCCTCGACGCTCAGTGTCAGTCCGCGCGGCAGGCTGGCGGTCAATTGCGGCAGCATCGCCATGGTCGCGGCGGACAGCTCGTTGGGCGTCTGGGAGCCGACCTGATAGATGTCGAGACCGATCGCCGGTTCGCCGTCGTAGAGCACTTCCTTGTCGCTGTCAGCGAAGCCGTCGGTGACGGTGGCGATATCGCCCAGGCGCACGACATTGCCTTCCTGGCTGGAGATCACCGGCAGCTGCGCGAACTCGGCGGCGCCGTCGCGACGCGCCTCATAGCGCACCAGGTATTCGCCCTGCTGGGTATCGAGGCTGCCCCCGGCCAGGTTGAGCGCCTGATTGCCGATCAGACCGGCGATATCCTGATGCGACAGGCCGTAGCGACGTAGCGCGCCTTCCTCCAGCGCGACATGCACCTCGCGGTCACGGATGCCGGTCAGCTCCACCTTGGTGATGTCGTCGCTGTCCAGCAGGCTCAGGCGCAGACGCTCGGCGACATTGCGCAGGGTCTGGTCATCGGTCTGGCCATGCAGCTTGAGCTCCATCACGCTGCGCGAGCGGCCCGCCAGCGAGTAGACGGGCGGGTCGGATTCATCGGGCAGGGTGGTGATGCTGTCGATGGCCTGCTGGATGTCCTGATAGGCGCGCATGGTCTCGACGCCGTCCTGCAGCTCGATGGACAGCGAGCCGAGGCCTTCCTCGGCGGTGGCGGTGATCTCCTCGATGCCCTCCACGTCCTGTACCGCGGACTCCATCGCCTGCAACAGGCTTTCGGAGACCTCATCCGGCGTGGCGCCGGAATAGCTGACGCTGACGTTGATGATCTCGAGCTCGAAGGAGGGGAAGACCTCCTTCTTGATCTGACTGGACATCAGCAGGCCGCCGAGAATCAGACACAGCATCAGCAGATTGGCAGCGACACCGTGATCGTGCATCCAGCGGATGGGGCCCTTGAGGCGCGACTGTGCCGTCATGAGTCACTTCCGGTGGTCGTGGCGCTCTTGTCGCCCGCTGCGGTGTTTTTGTCGCCAGCGGCGGTGCTCTTGTCGACAACCGCCGTGTCCTTCTCAACTGTCGCGGTGCTCGTGTCGCCAGCCGTCGTCTTGTCGTCAGCCGCCTCGGCATCAGTTGTCTTGGCGGTCGGCGTCGCCGCATCGCCGCGCGCGCGCAGTGCCATGCCGGCTTCGACGCTGCTCAGGGAGCTGGTGATGACGCGCTCGCCGTCCACCAGACCGTCGGCGACCAGCAGGGTGTCATTGCCCAGATGGCGCACGCCTACCGAGCGCTTCTCGAGATGCCCGTCCTCCGTCAGCACCCAGACCTGCTGGCCGCTGCGCAGCGCACTGATCGGCAGTTCGATCAGCGAGGCGGTGCGCTGGGGTGTCAGGGTCGCCTCGACCACATCGCCGATGCGCAGCGCCGGGGTGCTGGCGCGCGCCTCCTCGGAGACATTGAGCGCCAGCGGGTCTTCCACCGCCACCATCACCTGGGTCAGCAGGCCGTTGTCTTCCAGCGACGGCAGCACGCTCCACACTTCGCCACGGCGATGCTGGCCATCCGGCCAGGCCTTGCTCGAGAGCAGTACCGGCGTGCCCTGGCCATCACGGGCGTGGGTTGAGAGCCATTCCATGTCGGCCTGCGGCAGATTGAGGCGCACCCAGAAGCGGTCGGTGGCCACCAGCGTCAACAGGTCGGTGAAGGCGTTGAGGTCGCTGCCTTCGCCGACCAGCCGCTCGCTGATCAGACCGTCGTAGGGGGCGCGAATCTCGGTGCGGGCCAGATTGAGCTTGGCCTGATCGCGGCTGGCGCGGGCGCTTTCCACGGCGGCCTGGGCCGACTTGAGCTGAGGTTCGCGCAGGACCAGCGCTTTCTGAGCCGCCGGCAGATTGCGACCGAAGGTCTTGTATTCAGAGGCGGCGCGGATCTGCTCGCCCTTTTCAGAGGCGAGGCTGGCTTCTGCCGTGGCGAGATCCGCCTCGGCCTGACGCAGTGCCAGCTGATAATCCAGTTGGTCGAGGCTGGCCAGCAGCTGGTTCTCGCGGACTTCGCGGCCGGCCTCGATGCCTTCGGGGAAGGGCGCCAGCTGACCGCTGACGCGCGTGGAGACCGTGGTCTGACGATCGGCGATCACACGGCCGAAGCCCTCAAGCGTCGGGGCGTTGGCGGCATGGCTGACCGTCACCACCTCGACCGTGGGAGCAGGCGCCTCGCTGGGGGCACGCTTCGGCGCCCCGGGGCGATGATTCATCCACCAGGCGGCCAGCGCGATCGCCAGCGCGAGAATGATCAGCGCCAGCAGGCGCATCCAGATCAGGCGCCGCGAGGAGGGTGCGGGGCGGCCGGCAGGGGCGGGCGACGCGGAAGACGACGCTGGCGTCTCAGGGCTATGGTCCATGCGGACTCCGAACGAAAAGTGACTGGCCTGATGCGCAGCCGTCTTCTGGCCAGTCGCTTTGGCGTCGGTCAGAGCGGGCGGTGGATCATGGCCATGAAAGGCAGACGAATGGGTGGATGATCGCATGATGCCATTCAGGCGCAATGCCAAAATGGGAAATAGCGTGCAACAGACGCAATCTGCCATTGCGTGATTGGCGCCCCACAAAAAAAGCTGCCACACGAAGTGGCAGCTTTTCACGAGTGCGCCTGGCGGGCGGCGCCTGCTGACGAATGAACCCTCCTGTCAGCCTGGCTGAACCGCGCGGGCAGGCCAGATTTCAGTAGTTGAAATAGTTGAAATAGTTGAACTGGATGAACGGGATAAACTAGATGAACAGGCCGATCAGCAGTGCCATGCAGACGCCGATCACGCCGATCAGGGTCTCCATCACTGTCCAGCTCTTGAGTGTTTCCTTCTCGGTGAGGCCGAAGTAGCGGCTGACCAGCCAGAAGCCGGAGTCATTGACGTGACTGAGCACGGTGGCGCCACTGGCGATGGCGATCACCACCAGCCCCAGCACCGGGCCGGACAGCGCCAGCGTATCGATCACCGGGGCCATCAGGCCGGCGGCGGTGATCATCGCCACGGTGGCCGAGCCCTGGATGACTCGCACGGCGGTGGCGATCAGGAAGGCAAGCAGGATCGGCGGCAGGTTGCTGTCGGCCATCAGGTTGCCGAGCACGTCACCGACCCCGGAATCGATCAGCATCTGCTTGAAGACGCCGCCCGCGCCGGTGACCAGGATGATGATGCCGGCGGGTTCGAGTGCCTTGGTGGCGACTTCCATCACCTGTTCGCGCGTCATGCCACGGCGTGTGCCCAGCAGGGTGAAGGCCATCAGGGTGGCCAGACTCAGTGCCACGAACGGGTGACCGAGGAAGCCCAGCCAGCCGACCAGCGGACTGTCGTCACCGAACAGGAAGCCCGAGACGGTGTTGAGCACGATCAGCGCCAGCGGCAGCAGCACGATGGACAGGATCAGACCGAAGCCCGGGGCGCGCTGATTGACCTCTTCATCGCTCATCACGCTGCCGGTATTTTCCATGTAATCCGGGATCCTGGCGTCGATGCGCGCCGCGATGAAGCGACCGAAGATCGGCCCCGCGACGATCATCGCCGGCAGGCCGCACAGCGCGCCGAACAGGATGACGTAGCCGAGATCGGCACCGATCAGCTTGGCGACCGCGATCGGCCCCGGGGTCGGCGGAATGAAGGAGTGCGTCACGGCAAGACCGGCGAGCAGCGGGATGCCGTAATAGAGCAGCGAGCGGCCGCTGCGGCGCGCCAGCGCATAGACCAGCGGCACCAGGATGATGAAGGCGACATCCAGGAACACCGGAATCGCGACCAGAAAGCCGGTCAGCGCCAGCGCCCATTGCGAGCGTGAGGTGCCGAAGCGCCCCAGCAGGGTGTTGGCCATGCGATCGACACCGCCGGACACTTCCAGCATCTTGCCGAACATCGCGCCGAGACCTACCACGGTGGCAACGAAGCCCAGGGTGTTGCCCATGCCGTTGGTGACGGAGTCGATGATGGCGTCGGGCTGCATGCCGGTGGCCAGTCCGACCCCTAGGCTCACCACCAGCAGGGCAACGAAGGCATGCAGGCGCAGGCGCATGACGAGGTAAAGCAGCAGCAGAATGCCGCCGAGGGCGGCAAGGACGAGGGTGCTATCTGGGGACATGATGGCGAACTCTTGCGGCTGGCAATGGCGTGATCATCGGCCATTGCCCAAAGGCGTATTGTGTGAGGCGTCGTGGGTCGTGCAGGATGAAAGTTACCGGTAACATTAACGCTTACGCAATGATCCGAAAGGTGCATGAGGGACAAAAGTCTGTCGCGTCTGGCAGCTGACTGTCCGTCAATTGGCAGTCGCTCAGTGCGCGACAGCCGTCCCGAGGCGCCGGACAAGGGATTGATCGGCAACATCGGGTACGCTGGTGGGCCATCGTTTTCATTCAGGGGGAGAGGGTTTTCATGCAGCAGCAGGCAGAAGGAGCATCAGCGGTCGCGTCGATGCCGACCAGGTCAGAGGCTCTGGCCGCTCAGGGTGGCGTGCGTCTGGTGGTCATGGGGGTGTCGGGCTGTGGCAAGTCACACGTCGGGCAGCAGCTGGCGGCGTGCCTGGGCGCGCAGTTCATCGATGGCGACGATTATCACGGGGAGGCCAACGTGGCCAAGATGGCGCGCGGCATCCCGCTGGATGACGACGATCGCCACGGCTGGCTGGCCCGTCTGGCCGAGCTGATCGAGGCGGCGCGTCGCGACGGGCGCAGTCTGGTACTGGCCTGCTCGTCCTTGAAGCGCCGTTATCGGGATCAACTGCGTGGCGGGGACCCCGCGCTGGGCTTCGTGTTCCTCGAAGGCACGCGCGAGCTGCTGCTGGAACGCCTCGAGGCGCGGACCGATCATTTCTTCAAGGGCGCTGACATGCTCGACAATCAGCTGGCGACACTCGAGGTGCCCGGCGCCGATGAAGGGCGCATCCACACCCTCGACATCAGCGCCACACCGCAGGCGCTGGTCGAGAGTGTCTGTCAGCAGATCGTCGACGCGCCGGAGCGCTAGTCGCTCGGCTGACGTCTCACGGCGCCAGGCTGCCGCCACTTATTACGAGGACAGGCTACCGCCAGTCTGCAGGCTGAAGCCCAGATCTTCCCACAGGCCGTGGGGCGTGGCGTCGAGATCACCGCTCAAGCGCGCCAGCAGCAGGGCGGCGGCGCGCTCGCCGATCTCGCGGCGTGGCGTGACCACGCTGGCCAGCGGCGGCCAGGTGCCACGGGTCATCTCCAGGCCGTTGAAGCCGGCCAGTGCCAGCTGGTCGGGCACCGACAGGCCGCGGCGCTGGCACTCGAACAGCCCGCCGGCCGCCAGGTCGTCATTGCAGCAGAACACGGCCTGGGTCTCGGGCCAGCGGGTCAGCATCTCGTCGAGCAGCTCGCCGCCCATGCGCACGCTGGAGGGGGCATCGGTGGTCAACAGCGCCTGCTGCGACAGGCCGGCGGCCTCCATCGCCGCACGCCAGCCACCCAGGCGCTGTTCGACGCGGCGGTCCATGCGCGCGCCGAGAAAGCCGATATGGCGATGCCCCAGCCCGATCATGGTCTCGGTCATCGCGCGGCCAGCGGCGTGCTGGTCCAGTCCCACCGCCATGTCGAGCGGCGTCTCGCGCTTCTCCATGCACTCCACCACCGCACAGCCCGAGCGCGCGATCATCTCGCGGGTACGAGGGCTATGGCGACTGCCGCACAGCACCAGCCCGTCGATGCCGAAGGAGAGCCAGGTCTCGATCAGGCGCTCCTCTTCCTGCATTGAATAGCCGGTATGGCCGATCAGCAGCTGATAGCCCGCGGCGGCCAGCGGGGCTTCCAGGCCACGATGCAGCTCCGAGAACACGGCGTTGGAGAGCGACGGAATCAGCAGCGCGATCAGTCGCGAGTGACCGCTGGCGAGGCTGCCGGCCTGACGATTGGGCATGTAACCCAGCTCGCGGGCGCATTCGGTTACCCGCTCGCGCATCGCGGCGGACACCTTCTCGGGCTGATTGAGCGCGCGCGACACCGTGACCTTGGTGACGCCCAGTCGGGCGGCGATATCGGCCAGGGTGACGCGCTTGAGGCGGGAAGCTTTGTGTGGCTGAGAGGGCATGGACATTCAAGCGGCTGCGAAGGAGGACAAGAGTGTCCCTGTTAAGGCAGCCCGGGAGCAAGCCTTGCCCGGCGGATCAGACGTGACTCAGCGAGAGCAGGAACAGGATCATCGGCGGCGCTGCCAGCGACAGCAGGAAGCCCGAGACTACGGCGACCGGGACGCAGGCCACGCCGCCGGTCTGCTGGATCACCGGTAGCGTGAAGTCCATCGAGGTGGCCCCGCCGATGCCGATGGCCAGCGGCGTGTAGCGCTGGATGGTCAGGGGGATCAGCACGAAGGCCAGCAGCTCGCGCGCCAGGTCATTGAAGAAGGCGGCGCCGCCGAGAATCGGCCCGAGCTGATCACCGACCAGGATCCCCGACAGGGAATACCAGCCGAAGCCGGCCGAGATCGCCATGCCCTGATTCCACTCCAGCGCCAGCAGGGGGGCCGCCAGCAGGCCACCGAGCAGTGAACTGGCCATCACCGTCAGCGCGATGATCAGGCCATGCCGATTGAGCAGGATCTGGCGCAGGCTCATGCCGGAGCTTCTGAGCTGGCAGCCGATCAGCGCCAGCAGCACATAGAGCGCCCATTCGGCGAGGGTGTCGGTATCAAGCTGGGTGCCGAAGGTCTTGAGCAGCACGCCCGCGCCGACGCCGAGCGCGACCACGGCGGCAAGGGTCAGTGAGCCGGACAGCGCCTGCCAGCGGGTCATCGGCGCGCCATCCACCGCCTGGGCGGGATTGGCGCGCAGCGGGCTGCGGCGCGACAGCCACCATAGCGCCAGCAGATTCAGCGGCGTGATGATGGCGAACAGCGTCAACGCCTGACCGCTCATGGCGGCCATGCCGACACTCAACTGCTCCAGCGCCGCCAGCCCCATGCCCATCAGGAACAGGATGAGATAGATGGAGGCATTGACCAGCCGATTGACCACCGCCAGGCGACCAGGATCGGTGAGACGTACCAGATAGCCGAGTATCAGCGGCAGCAGAATGAAGATGAGACCCGACAGCATGACCCTTCCTTGGCGTTGCCACCCGGACAGCAGGGGCGGCGCAAGTGATTGATTGGCGGTGAATACCGCCGAAGGGCCTTACTATATCGGTTGGCGTGGAGTCTGGATAACCCCGCCATCATCATTGCGCGAGAGACTTGCTGATGGCGTATCAGCGGGGCTTATGATCAGCCGCGCTAGAGGCGGGAGCTTTCCTCACTGGCGGGCGCTGCTCAGCTGGTTCAGGGTCAGGTGGGCCGAGCGCGGCGGCACCTCGCCGTTGCGGTTGCCGTCCTTGTCCATGACGTCTTCGTAGTCGAGGTAATCGAGGCCGACCATCAGGCCCGGCCAGCGCGGCGCCAGCCAGATACGGTAGTGCTTGTGCTCGCGATGCTTGCGCCACGCCTCGATACGCAGGGTGCGGAAGGTGCGCTGTGCCGCCTGGCGTGTTTCCTGGCCCTGGATCTCGTACATCAGGGTGCGCTGGCGGCCCTTGTGGTCGAGATAATCCAGTGAGCAGGGCGTCGCGGCCAGACAGGCCTGCTCGCTCCATTGGCTGTCGACCTGCTGGCTCAGCAACACCAGCAGGCTCTGACGGTCAGGCAGACGAGTGTCGCCTGCCTCCGGCGCTTCTCGGTTGTAGTCCTTGCCGATGCCGGCCAGTCGATAGCCGGAGCGATAGCCCTCGGGCAGCAGGCGACCCTCCGCAAGCGTAAAGCGGCCCTGCTCATAGCCGCTGGCGACCTTGATGGAGGCCTCCATGCTGGCGATGTACAACTCGCCGCTCTGGCTGACGCGCTGGGTGATGGGCACGTCCGGCCAGCCATCCAGCACCAGGGTGTAGTGGGCGGTGAAGGGCACCGGCGCGATACTGGCGACTGGCGCCAGGGGCGCGTCAGGGCTGACAGCGGCCTCATCGCTGGCTGCCTGGGCACTGCCCGCCAACAGCAGGAGTGCCCCCAGGCCTGCGCGGCACAGGCGCTGCCATGCCGAGGGCCGATCGGCGCGTGTGGCGGTGCAAGCGCCGCGACGCGCGGGGGCTTGAGAGAAGAGAGACAAGGCGGAAGATGGCAGGGTCATGGTGACTCCCGAGACCGGCACTGGAGCCGTGGCCTGTGAATGGGGGTGTCGAGCGGTCAGGCAGCGACGGGGCAGAGCGACTGCACGTGATGATGTAATGATGTTGAGGCGATCCACAATCAAGCCAACGCCCGTCAGGCGGCCACGACGATATTTCAGCGCTTGCTCATGTGCAATGGATAGGTACTCTGTAACTGCCTTGTCCTTCCGCCGCGCGCGGCGCGTACCTAGACGTTGGGTCCAATCAGGAGATCATCATGGCCAGCATTGTCATCATTGCCGGGGATTTTGTAGAAGATTATGAGCTGATGGTGCCGTTTCAGGCGCTGCAGGCGATGGGGCATCACGTGGATGTCGTCTGCCCGGACAAGACGGAAGGCGATATCGTCAAGACCGCCATCCATGACTTCGAGGGTGATCAGACCTACACCGAGAAGCCGGGCCACAACTTCGCGCTCAACGCCAGCTTCGCCGAGATCGCCGTCGAGAGTTACGACGCGCTGCTGATTCCCGGCGGCCGCGCCCCCGAGTACCTGCGACTGGACGAGCGTGTGCTGGCGATGGTGCGTCACTTCGTCGAGGCCGACAAGCCCATCGCCGCCGTCTGTCATGGCCCGCAGCTGCTGGCGGCCGCCATGTCGCTGGAAGGCCATCGCGTCAGCGCCTATCCGGCCTGTGCGCCTGAGGTGAAGCTGGCGGGCGGTGAGTTCGTGTCGCTGGAAGTGACCGACGCCGTGACCTCCGGCAAGCTGGTGACCGCACCGGCCTGGCCGGCGCATCCGGAATGGCTGCGTCAGTTCCAGGCGCTGCTGGTGTGATGCACCCCCGCTAGCCACGCCATCGCATCGGATCTGCCTTACGACACCCTGCCACTCGGCGGGGTGTCGTCGTTTCAGGCGTCGTCGTTTCAGTCGGCAAACGCCTCGATCCAGGCCCGCTGCGGGGCGAGTCGCGATTGCTGTGCGGCTCGCCATGCGGGATCGCCCAGCGTGGTGGCATAACGCTCGGCGTGATCACAGGCCAGCAGCAACCAGCTGCCAGCCAGCGACTCACCGCGTGCGCGTCTTAGCGCCAGACTCTCGAGCAGCCCCGCGAAGGCGGTGCCGGTGGAGGGGCCGACCTCAAGCCCGGCATGCTCGGCCAGCCACAGCGCGGCCGCCTGACTGCGCGCATCCGCGATGCGCCGGTAATCATCGAAATGCGCGGGGTCGAATGCCTCCAGCACGCAGGGGCGCCCGATGCCTTCGATGGGGTTGGACGCCTGCGGGGCGGGCAGGGTGGTCGTACGGGTGCCGTGGACACGATGGTGCTGCCAGCAGGCGTGATAGACGGAGTGCTCGGGGTCCACGCCGATCACGTGGGCACGATGGCTCCCGTGATGCAGATGGCTCCCCTGATGCAGATGGCGCTTGTGGCGCAGATGACGCGCGAAGCTGGCGGCGCTGCCGCCGGTGCCGGCGCCGAGAAATACCGCCTGCAGCTCAGGCAGCTCACGCGCGGCGATCTGTGCCAGGCACTCCCCGGGCAGGCTCGTATCGCTTGCCCCGTCGCTTGCCCAGTCGCCGGTCCCGTCGCCGGTCCCGTCGCTGCGCCAGTCGCCGGCCGTGGCGGCATGGCGGAATTGGTTGATGAAGTGACCGCCGCTGTCGTCGGCAAGCGCCTGCGCATGCTGACAGAGCCGAGCGGAGTCTTCGATTTCCACCACGCGCCCGCCCTCGCCACGAATCGCTTGCTGCTTGTAAAAGGCGGTGCCCCTGGGCACCACGGCAATGAATTCCAGCCCCAGCCTGCGCGCCAGCCACGCTTCAGAGACCGCGGTGGAGCCCGAGGAGGCTTCGATCACCGGGCCGCCGGGCGTCAGCCAATCCTTTAGCAGAGCCTGCTCGAACAGCGACATCGCCAGGCGATGCTTGAGCGAGCCGCTGGCATGCGCCCGCTCGTCCTTGATCAGGATGCGCGCCTCGCCCAGTCCGCGCAGGCTGAGTTCCAGCAGCGGGGTCACCGGGGTGGCGGCCTTCAAGGCCGCAAGCTTCATGAGGCTGCGTTGGCGCCATGACTCGCGCTGAGTCGCGTGCGGGGCGTGCTGAGTCGCGGGCGTGCAGGCGTCGGCGGCCGCAATGAAAGGCGCAGTCGAGGGCGAGGCAGTGGTCGGCATGGCGGCATTTCCGGTCGCAGGAAGGAGCTTTCATGGTACGACCAGCCGCCAAGCAAAACTTGCCAGTTGTCATGGTGTGAGCCATGTTTCATGGCAAGAATTCATTGCGAGGTGAGGGTAATGGAGAAAATAGTGCTCGATGCCACGGACCGCGCCCTGCTGCGGCTGCTGCAGCGCGATGCCAGCCTGTCGCTGGCGGCGCTGGCGGAAGCCGTGCATCTGACCACGTCTCCCTGCTGGAAGCGCCTCAAGCGCCTGGAAGAGTGTGGCGTGATCACCGCACGGGTGGCGTTGCTGAATGCCGAGCTGATCGGCATGGGGCTGACGGCCTTCGTGCAGCTCAAGACCCGCGATCACTCGCGGGCCTGGTTCGAGCGTTTCGTGGCCATCGTCGAGGAGATCGAGGAAGTCACCGAGTTCTATCGCATGGCCGGTGACTACGACTATCTCCTCAAGGTGCAGGTCGAGGACATGAACGCCTACGACCGCGTCTACAAGCGGCTGGTCAACACCATCGACGAGCTGAGTGACGTGTCGGCCCGCTTCGCGATGGAGCGCATCAAGACGACCACCGCGCTGCCGCTGTGATGGCTGTCAGGCAGTGACGTCTGATCGCCGGTTGAGCACCGCGCACCAGCGCGCTCAATAACCGTGCTCGCGGCTGATGCCGGTCAGCACCTCACCTCGCTGAATGCGGCGGATGTTGTCGGCCAGCTGGTCGGCTGCCTCGGCCACCGGGGTCGGCGCGGCGGCATGCGGCGTGATGATCACGCGCGGCTGG
The DNA here is from genome assembly GCF_045066615.1 of Cobetia sp. Ld8. Taxonomy (NCBI): domain Bacteria; kingdom Pseudomonadati; phylum Pseudomonadota; class Gammaproteobacteria; order Oceanospirillales; family Halomonadaceae; genus Cobetia; species Cobetia sp. Ld8. Next base: position 266,709 of record NZ_JBISHF010000006.1, read on the forward strand.
TGCCACAGTGGGCTGTCCTCGGCCAGTGGCTCGTGCTGGAAGACATCGAGCAGGGCGCCTCTGAGCTTGCCTTCCTCGAGCGCCGCGACCAGGTCCTCCTCGACCACGCTGCTGCCGCGCCCCGGATTGATCAGCACGGCGTCGTCGGGCAGGGCCTGGAAGACGTCGGCGTTCAGCACGTCTCTCGTGGCCGGCGTATTGGGCAGCAGGTTGATCACCGCCTTGAGGCCGAGCGACTCGTCACCCAGCACTTGCTTGAGCGAGCGGCCGCCTGCGCCGGTCTCATGGTGGCAGGTCACGCCCTGCAACGTGTGGGCGCTGCGGCTGAAGCCATGTACCGGATAGCCGTCTGCCGCCAGTGATTCAGCGATCTGGCTGCCGATGGCGCCGAGCCCGAGCACCGCCACCGGGTACTGATGGGCGCGCACCACGCGGTGCGGGGCCCACTGGGTGTTCGCCTGCTGTCTGGCGTAGCGGTCGAAGTCACGCCGAAAATGCAGCAGGCCGTAGTGCACGTAATCCAGCATGTGACTGGCCATGCCGGCATCGCTCAGCTTGAGCACCGGCACATCGTCAGGCAGTGCCGGGTTGTCGAGCAGGCTGTCGACGCCCGCGCCCAGATTGAGGATCGCCTTGACGTCGTGATCGCGGTGGCGCTCGAACAGCGCCGCAGGCGGCGCCCACACCACCAGTACATCGCCCAGCATCTCGCCGTCATCGGCAACGATTTCCAGCGGCTCTCGTTCTGATGACGGTTCCGACGACTCGCCTTGCCGCGACCCCTTGGCGCCGGCGGCATCGCACAAGCGCTGACGCAGAGCATCGCACCAACGTTCGGCGCGTTCATGATGTACCAGTATTCGCATGCTGTTCTCCTCTTCAGGGACGCTGGGTGGCGGGTCGGGATTGCTGCACTGTCCCGGCCTGTTCGTAGGCTCTGTTCGTGGCTCTGTGCAAAGGGCCTGGAGTTGTCGCCTTGCCATGCGCCCTTGCCTTGCGGGCATGGCCTGCTCGCGGGCGCAATGGCGCAGGCCTTGCAAGGGCTCAAGCGAAGGGCGACAGTGCCAGAGTCGTCCTTTGACCCGTTGTTGGCAGAGTGACAGACTCGAATCCAGAGGGGAATTCGGATGTACGCATGTACGCCGACCCTGCCGACCCGCAGGGCGCATCGTTCGCTCGCGGCGCAGGCAGGCAGTGTCAGCCCGATGCGGCTGGCAGGTCGGTCACCCGCCGCCTGGCCCTGCGTATGGCCACTGGCTCCGCCCCAACGTGCTGCTTGCCTCAAGGCCTGATCGAAAAGGAGCGCTGCATGAGTCAATTCCCGCCCCATACTGGTGCGCCCCAGCCAGCCTTCGCTGGCCTGGCCACCTTGCCCAGCAGCGAGGCTCCGGCCACCGAGAGTGACTGGACGCCACGCGCGCTGTCCGCTGGCCGTCAGGCCTTCACCATCGGCGAGTATCGCGCGCGCATCCAGCGGGTGCGTGAGGCCATGGCGCGCGCCGGTATCGATGTGATGGTGATTTCCGACCCCTCCAACATGGCGTGGCTGACCGGCTACGACGGCTGGTCCTTCTATGTGCACCAGTGCGTGCTGCTGGGGCTTTCCGGCGAGCCGGTCTGGTATGGGCGTCGTCAGGACGGCAACGGCGCGCTGCGTACCTGCTGGATGGGTGAGGACAACATCCTGTGGTATCCGGATTACTACGTACAGAATCCGGACATGCATCCGATGGAGTTTCTCGCCCAGTCCATCCTGCCGCAGCGTGGCTGGCACGATGGGGTCGTCGGGGTCGAGCTCGACAACTATTACTATTCGGCGCGGGCGCATCTGTCGCTGGTCAAGGAGCTGCCCCACGCACGGCTGGTGGATGCCAACTCGCTGGTCAACTGGTGTCGGGCGATCAAGTCCGAGCAGGAAATCGCCTATATGCGCGTGGCCGGGCGCATCGTCGAGCGCATGCATTCACGCATTCTGGAGATGATCGAGCCGGGCCTGCCCAAGAGTGCGCTGGTCGCGGAGATCTACCGGGTCGGCGTCGAGGGCGTGATCGGCCCCGAGGGTGAGATTCTCGGTGGCGACTATCCGGCCATCGTGCCGCTGCTGCCCACCGGCAGTGATGCCGCCGCGCCGCACCTGACCTGGGATGACACGCCATTTCGTGAGGGTGAGGGCACCTTCTTCGAGCTGGCCGGCTGCTACAAGCGCTATCACGCGCCTCTGTCGCGTACCGTGTTTCTCGGCCGCCCGCCGCGCGATTTCGTGCGTGGTGAGTCCGCCCTGCTGGAAGGCATCGAGAGTGGTCTGGCCATCGCCAAACCCGGCAATCGCTGCTGTGACATCGCGCTGGCGCTGGGCGCGGCGATGGACAAGTACGGCTTCGACCGTGGCGGCGCACGCTGCGGCTATCCCATCGGCATCAGCTATCCGCCGGACTGGGGCGAGCGCACCATGAGTCTGCGCCCCAGTGACGAGACCGTGCTGGAACCGGGCATGACCTTCCACTTCATGCCCGGCATGTGGATGGACGACTGGGGGCTCGAGATCACCGAGTCGATCCTGATCACGGAAAACGGTGCCGAGCCGCTGTGTGATGTGCCGCGCCAGCTGTTCGTCAAATAGCCTGCCGACAAGTGTCAGCAGCCCGCCATAACAAGGAGTGGTGTCATGCGAGAGTCCCCCGTCAGTCTGACCATCGATCTGTTCGCCGATGGCGTTCAGCACGGTTTCTTCAAGCTGCCGATCTCGACTGACGAGTCGGCGTGGGGCGCGGTGATGACCCCGATCAGCGTGATCGCCAATGGTGAAGGGCCGACGGTATTGCTGACCGGCGGCAATCATGGCGACGAGTACGAAGGCATCACCGCGCTCTACAAGCTGGCGGCGCGTCTGACTGCCGAGGACGTCAAGGGCCGCGTCATCATCGTGCCGACCATGAATGCGCTGGCGGCCAAGGCCGGGCGGCGTTGTTCGCCTCTCGATGGCGGCAACCTCAATCGCAGCTTCCCCGGCGACCCCACCGGCGGCCCGACCGAGCAGATCGCCGACTACTTCACCCGGGTGCTGGTGCCGCAGTGCGACTATGCGCTGGACCTGCATTCCGGCGGCCGCACCCTGGATATCCTGCCGTTCGCGGCCGCGCACCGTCTCGACTATCTCGAGGAGTCGCTGGGCGTCGAGCAGTGTCGCCTGCAGGAAGCCGAGAGCCTGGCCGGGGCGCTGGCCTTCGGGGCGCCCTCGGCGATGATGATGTTCGAGCTGGACGCCGAGGCGCTCTACGACACTGCAGTGGAGCGCCAGGGCAAGGTCTTCGTCACCACGGAGCTGGGCGGCGGCGGTTCCACCACGCCGGAGCGTCAGGCGATCGCCGACCGGGGCGTCGACAACTTCCTCGCCTTCAGTGGTGTGCTGCGCGAGCGCAGTCGCGCGGATCTGGAGCAGGACATCGAGCGCCAGCGTGCCAGCCAGGCGAACGCGCCGCTGCTGATCGACATGCCGGATGCCAGCTGTTACGTGCAGAGTGAGCATGAAGGGCTGCTGGAGCTGTGCGTGGCACTCGGCGAGCAGGTCACGGCGGGCCAGTGCGTGGCGCGGGTCTATCCGCTGGGGCGCGCCGGTCAGGCGGCGGTGGAATATCGCGCCGCCCGTGATGGCGTGCTGGTGGCGCGGCGCTTCCCGGCCCAGGTGAGTCTGGGCGACACCCTGGCGGTGATCGCGGAAGTCGTGGACGACCTGGCGCGAGAGGCCTCATGAGCGCGAGTCCCTCCCGCTCGCAGCCAGCGCCGAAGCTGGATTCCTTCGATCTCAAGATTCTGGCGATACTCGAGCGCGATGGCCGCATCACCAAGTCGCGGCTGGCCGAGGAGATCAACCTGTCGGTCAGCCCGTGCTGGGAGCGCGTCAAGCGCCTCGAGCAGGCAGGCATCATCGAGGGCTATGCCGCCATCATCAATCATCAGCGCCTGAGTGATCAGCAGGGTGGCGCTGCTCCGGGGGCTGCCCCGCGCACGCCGGTGTGGGTCGAGATCCACCTCAAGCATCATGATGCCGGCAGCTTCCAGCGCTTCGAGCGTGCCATGCGAGAGGCGGATGAGGTCATCGAGTGCGTCGCCGTCGGCGGCGGGGTGGACTACCTGTTGCGGCTGGAGACCGCCAGCATCGATGCCTATCAGCGTCTGGTCGATCACTGGCTGGTGTCAGAGCTGGGCATCGATCGCTATTTCACCTACATCGTCACCAAGCAGGTAAAATAGTCGCCAGGCGCGGACGCGATCAGGAGGGAGCGGTTGCGCTTTTCTGGCTCGCTTTTCTGGTTCACTTTCCTGGCTCATTTTCCTTGATCGCAAAGGGGATCGCACGATGGATAGACTCACTGCCATGCAGGTGTTTCGCGCCGTGGTAGAGGAGGGCAGTTTCGCGGGCGGTGCTCGTCAGCTGGGGCTATCCAACGGCATGGTCAGCAAGCAGATCTCGCGCCTGGAAGCCGAGCTGGGCGTTCGCCTGCTGATGCGCACCACGCGCAGTCTGCAGCTGACCGCCGAGGGCGAGCATTACCTGGCGGGCGCCTGTCGTGTGCTCAATGACCTTCAGGCGCTGGAAGACAGTCTTGGCGAGCGTCAGGGCGAGGTTCGGGGGCGCTTGAAGATGTCGGCACCGATGGATTTCAGCATCCAGTGTCTGATGCCGGCTCTGGCGCATTTCCGCCAGACCTACCCCTTTGTCGAGCTCGACCTGCGCCTGGAGGATCGCCATGTCGACCTCATGGCCGAGGATTATGATCTGGTGATTCGCGCCGGTGCGCTGTCTGATTCCAGTCTGATCGCGCGCCGGCTGGCGGGCACCCAGGTCGGGGTCTATGCCAGCCCCGGTTACCTGGCCGAGAATGGCACGCCCGAGGTGCCGGAAGACCTGACCCATCACCGCTGCCTGAATTACACCCAGCAGCGTGAAGGGCCGGTGTGGAGTTTCATGGTCGACGGGCGGCCACGCAAGATCCGCCTGTCGCCGACCTTCAGCTGCGACAGCGGGCGCGGGCTGGTCGAGGCCGCCGCCCAGGGCATCGGCATTACCTGCAAGCCGGATTTCCTGGTGGCCAATGACGTCGCCACTGGCCGCCTGGTGCCGCTGCTTGTCGACTACTGGTGTGCGCCGGTGGATATCCATCTGGTCTATGCCGAGCGCGACATGCAGCCGGCACGCCTGCGGGCATTGATCGAGGTGCTGTGTGAGCACTTCGCGCGGATTGGCCATACGATGATGCCCGACGTGCTCGCCACGTCACCGACAGCCGTCCGCGACACCACGGCCGTGAATGATGTCGGGCAGCGCGATCTGTCACCGCTCGAGGCTGTGAAGCCGGGTCTGCGGTCGTGATAGACTCCGCGCCCTTGTCCCGTCTGTTCGAGTCGCCCGTCTCCATGATGATTGTCGCCAGCGGTATCTGCCGATGAGTCCTGCCCGCCCAGGCGACACGCCTGCCTCTGCTTCCCGTTCTTCTGCCCCGGTGCTGGTCTTCGATTCCGGTGTCGGCGGGCTGTCCGTCGCCGCCGAGATTCGCCGTCAGTGGCCGCAGCTGTCGCTGGCCTATGTCTGTGACAACGCCGCGTTGCCCTATGGCACCAAGCCGGATGACTGGTTGATACCGCGCATCGTTCAGGTGTGCGTGGCGGCCGTCGAGGCAAGCGGGGCACGGGCGTTGGTGGTCGCCTGCAATACCGCCAGTACTCTGGCGCTGACGGCGCTGCGCGCAGCGCTGTCGATTCCGGTGATCGGTACCGTGCCCGCCATCAAGCCGGCGGCGGCGTTGGCACATGCGCGCCAGAGCGCAGCACGTCGTGAGGAGGGCGAGCCGCCGGTCTTCGCGTTGCTGGCGACGTCCGCCACGGTGCGTCGCGCCTACACCGAGCAGCTGATCCGTGACTTCGCCGCCGACTGCCGCGTGATTCGCGTCGCGGCCGATCCGCTGGTCGCGGAGGCCGAGCGGCGTCTGCGCGGTGAGCCGGCGCGCCCCGAGGTGGTGGCGGCCAGTCTGGCTGATCTGGCGGCGGTCGAGGCGCTGGAAGTGGTGATTCTCGGCTGCACGCATTTCCCGCTGCTCGGCGCCGACATCTCGCAGGTGCTGGGCGAGTCTCGGGTGGCGCTGGTGGATTCCGGCGCGGCAATCGCTCGCCGCGTGGCGGAGGTGCTGGCGCTTGGCGCTGCGGCGCAAGCGGCTGATCAGCAATTCGCTCAGGCTGCTCAGCAAGTCGCCCAAGAGGCTGAACAGCAAGTCGCTCAAGCGGTTCAACCAGCACCGCATGAGCACATGGCGCTGGCGACGGATGCCCGGCAGCCGGGGCTGGCCACGGCGCTGGCCAGTCAGGGTTTCGCCGCGCCGCAGGCGCTGGCGTTCGACGACTGAGGGGCAGGGGCGTTGACTCTCGCGGTCCCCTTGCACCTGCCTGCTCCCGCCTTGGCTCGCCATTTGGCGCTTGAGCTTCGCGCTGCCGATGGTAGGCTAGCGCGCCCAACCTTTGAATGGACGTGATCGGCATGGTTCACCATGACGTCCCCGCGTCTTTTTGCTCATCGTTTCAGTGCTGCGGTATGCCCGCAGGCAGGAGTCAGTGTGGCCATCGCCGTCGTCGATCCCAGTCAGTATGAACAGCAGCTCGCCGAGAAGGCCGAGCAGACCCGCGCACGTTTCGCTGCCTTCGATGCGCCGGAACTGGAGGTATTTCCCTCGCCGCCCAGCCATTACCGCATGCGTTGCGAGTTCCGTATCTGGCACGAGGATGATGACCTCTATTACGCGATGTTCGAGGTCGAGTTCGACGACGAGGGCAACAAGAAGAAGACGGTCGTGCGCATGGACGACTTCCCGGTCGCCAGCCAGCGCATCAATGAATTGATGCCGCTGCTGCGTGAGCGCCTCAAGGCAAGCCCGGTGCTGCGTGAGCGTCTGTTCCAGTGCGAGTTCCTCACCACCCTGAGCGGCGAGGCACTGGTCACGTTGATCTACCATCGCAAGCTCGGCGAAGACTGGGAAGCCGAGGCACGCGCGCTGGAAGAAGAGCTCGACATCATGATCATCGGGCGTTCGCGCAAGCAGCATATCGTGCTGACGCGCGATCACGTCTTCGAGCGTCTCGAGGTCGATGGCCGCGAGTACGTCTATCAGCAGGTCGAGAACAGCTTCACCCAGCCCAATGCCGAGATCTGCCGCTCGATGCTCAGCTGGGCACGAGACGTGACCCATCCTGACAAGGCGCAGGCGGAAGGCCGTGAGCAGGGCGATCTGGTCGAGCTCTACTGCGGCAACGGCAACTTCACCATCGCGCTGGCCGAGAACTTCCGCCGCGTGCTGGCCACCGAGATCTCGCGCACTTCCGTGGCCTCGGCGCAGGTCAACCTGGCGGCCAACGCCATCGACAATGCCCAGGTGGCGCGCATGTCGGCCGAGGACTTCTCGCTGGCGCTGGCGGGCGAAAAGGCGGGCCGTCGTGTCGCGGAGATGGACCTCGACAACCACGACTTTCGCACCGTGCTGGTCGATCCGCCGCGTGCCGGCCTCGATGCCGACAGCTGCGAGCAGACCGCGCGCTACGAGCGCATCGTCTATATCTCCTGCAACCCGCAGACGCTGATCGACAACCTTGAAGTGCTGTGTCGCACGCACCGTATCGAACGCTTCGCGCTGTTCGATCAGTTCCCGTATACCGACCACCTCGAATGCGGTGTCTATCTGGTTCGCAGATAAGCGCATCTTCACACCGACAGCCGATGTCACGCCCGCATGAGCGAGGCATCGCGCCAATCGTTTGAAAAACCAGAGCCCCGTCGTCATCTACCTGTCAGGTAGGGGACGACGGGGCTTTTTTGCGCACATGACAGTCACTCGAATTAGACTTTCGTTTCATGCGCGGACCGCCAAGTCAATACCCGATGCACAGATGTAATGCTGCATGACCAATATGGAACAGGCATGGGGCAGAGGCGCAGACTGCGCTAGTCTGTGATGCACTGCATGAGTCTGTGCTGCAACGCCTTTCTGGCCGGCGCAGACTCTCTATGACTATTTTCCCTGATACATCCATCAGGTCAGTCGAGGTGATTGATGCTACACGTGGCGACGGACGGCAAGCAGGAATTTCTTGCGCAGCTCGAAGAGCAGCTGGACAAGCGACTTCCCAAGGACAAGGTGGACGTGATCGCGGCGTTTGCGCGCGACTATCACGCAACGGCCTCCTTCGAGGACATGGCCGAGCGCAAGCTGGATGACCTCTACGGTTCCACCCTGGCCGTATGGCACTTCCTGCAGAGCCTCGAGGCTCCCAAGGTGCGTGCCTACAACCCGGACTTCGAGAAGCATGGCTGGCAGTCGACGCACACCATCATCGAAGTGCTGCACCCGGACATGCCGTTCCTGGTCGATTCCGTGCGTATCGAGCTCAATCGTCGTGGCATCACCGTTCACGCCATCCACAACGCCGTGCTGGCCGTTGCACGTGATGATGCCGGCCAGCTGGAGCGCGTGACGGCACCGCGTGCCGAGAACGCCCCGCAGCACCGCGAGTCGCTGATCTACATCGAGGTCGATCGTCACAACGACGCCGAGACGCTGGAAGACCTCGAGACCAGCCTGCGTGAAGTGCTGGCCGAAGTGCGCGTTGCCGTTGCTGACTTCGACGCCATGCGCAGCCAGGGTGCCCAGGCGCTGCAGGAGCTGCGTGATAACCGTCCGCCGACCGTCTCCGAGGCTGACCATCAGGAAGCCTGCGACTTCATGCAGTGGATGGGCAACGACCACTTCACCTTCCTGGGCTATGACGAGTACACCGTCGACGAGCAGGAAGACGGCACGCGCGTGCTGAACAAGGTCGAAGGTTCCGAGCTGGGCGTGCTCAAGCTGGACCTCGAGCGCTATCACGAGCAGTCCCGTCACCAGCAGAGCGTCAACAGCGATCAGTACGTGCTGATACCGGAACTGCTGTCCTTCGCCAAGAGTGCCTTCCACGCCCGCGTGCACCGTCCGGCCTATCCGGACTACATCACCGTCGAGCGCTTCGATGAAGAAGGCCGCGTGATCGGCGAGCGCCGCTTCCTGGGGCTCTACACCTCCACGGTGTACAACCAGAGCCCGCGCAACGTGCCGATTCTGCGTCGCAAGGTGCAGGACGTCATGGAAGCCGCCGGCGTCAACCCGAAGGGCCACAACGGCAAGCACCTGCTGCAGATTCTGGAAGTCTATCCGCGCGATGACCTCTTCCAGATCTCCACGGACGAGCTGACCCGTACCGCCACCAGCATCCTCAACATCCGTGAGCGTCGTCGCGTGCGTCTGATCGTGCGTGAAGACCGCTTCGGCAAGTTCTTCTCGGTACTGGTGTTCGTGCCGCGCGACGTCTATTCCACCGACCTGCGTGTGCGCATCCAGAATCTGCTGTGTGAAGAGCTGAACGCCACCTTCGGTGACTTTACGCCGTATCTGTCCGAGTCCGTGCTGACGCGTATCCAGTTCATCCTGCGCTTCAAGGGCGATGAACCCGGCCAGTACGACATGCGCGCGCTGGAGAACAAGATCGCTCAGCTGGCCCGCAGCTGGCGTGACGAGCTGCACGCCGCCATGGTCGAAGGCTTCGGTGAAGAGCAGGCCAACGAGCTGATGACTCGCTACCGTGATGCCTTCCCGGGCAGCTACCGTGACGACTTCTCGCCGCGCACCGCCGTCTATGACGTGGGCCATCTGCGTGCGTTGGACGAAGGCCAGGCCGTCGGCCTGAGCACCTATCGTCTGGTCGAGGACGACAACTCCGGCGTCAACCTGAAGCTGTTCCACAAGCATCAGCCGATTCCGCTTTCCGACGTGCTGCCGGTGCTGGAAAACCTCGGTCTGCGTGTCATCGGTGAGCGTCCCTACGAGATCACCCGCACCGATTCCTCCTGCTGGGTGCACGATTTCGACCTCGAGCATCACGGCAAGGGCGCGGTCGAGCTCTCCGAAGTGCGCGAGAGCTTCATCGAAGCCTTCAAGAAGATCTGGTCCGGCGAAGCCGAATCCGATGCCTTCAACCGCCTGATCATCGGCTCTGGCCTGGACTGGCGTGAAGTGGCGATGCTACGTGCCTACGCGCGTTACCTGAAGCAGATCCGCTTCGGTCTCTCCCAGGCCTACATCGCCAATGCGCTGGGCAGCCATCCGGACATCACCCGCGAGCTGGTGCAGCTGTTCAACCTGCGCTTCGACCCGCAGGGTCAGGGTGGCGAGGATGACGTCAACGCCTGCCGCGAGCGCATCAATGGTCTGCTCGATCAGGTCTCCAGCCTGAATGACGACCGTCTGCTGCGTCGCTACGTCGACCTGATGATGGCGACGCTGCGTACCAACTTCTTCCAGCCGGCAGAAGATGGCCAGGCCAAGGACTACATCAGCTTCAAACTCGACACGCGCAGCATTCCTGACGTGCCGAAGCCGCGCCCGATGTTCGAGATCTTCGTCTACTCGCCGCGCGTCGAGGGTGTTCACCTGCGTGGCGGCAAGGTCGCCCGTGGTGGTCTGCGCTGGTCTGATCGTCATGAAGATTTCCGCACCGAGGTGCTGGGTCTGGTCAAGGCACAGCAGGTCAAGAACGCGGTCATCGTGCCGGTCGGCGCCAAGGGCGGTTTCGTCTGCAAGCGCATGCCGGAAACCACCGACCGCGACGTGATCCAGAAGGAAGGTATCGCCTGCTACCAGATCTTCATCCGCGCACTGCTCGACATCACCGACAACCTGTCCGGTGGTGACGTGGTGGCCCCGACGGCCGTCGTGCGTTACGACGAAGACGACCCCTACATGGTCGTCGCGGCCGACAAGGGCACCGCGACCTTCTCCGACATCGCCAACGCCATCTCCAACGAGTACGGCTTCTGGCTGGGCGATGCCTTCGCCTCCGGTGGCGCCAACGGTTACGACCACAAGGGCATGGGCATCACCGCCAAGGGCGCCTGGGTCAGCGTGCAGCGTCACTTCCGCGAGATGGGCATCAACATCCAGGAAGACGAGTTCAGCGTGGTCGGTATCGGTGACATGGCCGGTGACGTCTTCGGCAACGGCATGCTGCTGTCCGAGAAGATCCGCCTGGTCGGTGCCTTCAACCACCGCAACATCTTCGTCGATCCGAACCCGGACACCGCGAAGAGCTTCGCCGAGCGCGAGCGTCTGTTCCGTCTGCCGCGTTCCAGCTGGGACGACTACGACAAGAGCCTGATCAGCGAAGGCGGCGGTCTGTTCTCGCGTGATGCCAAGACCATCGCCATCAGCCCGCAGATGAAGGAAGTCTTCGACATCAGTGCCGACCATCTGGCGCCCAACGAGCTGATCAACGCGATGCTCAAGGCGCAGGTCGACCTGATCTGGAACGGCGGTATCGGAACCTACGTCAAGGCGTCCAGCGAGTCCCACGCCGATGTCGGTGACAAGGCCAACGATGGCCTGCGTATCGACGGCCGTGAGCTGCGCTGCAAGGTGGTGGGCGAAGGCGGCAACCTGGGTCTGACCCAGCGTGGCCGCATGGAAGCCGCGGCCCAGCAGGGCGTGCGCGTCAACACCGACTTCATCGACAATGCCGGTGGCGTGAACTGCTCGGATCACGAGGTCAACATCAAGATCCTGCTGGACGACATCGTCGCCCGCGGTGATCTGACCGACAAGCAGCGCAACCAGCAGCTGGCCGAGATGACCGACGAAGTCGGCGAGCTGGTGATCAAGGACAACTATCGCCAGACCCAGGCACTGTCGCTCTCCGAGCAGCAGTCCAAGGAAGGCATGGGCGTCTTCCGTCGCTTCATCAATGAGCTGGAAGCGGCCGGCACCCTGGACCGTGAACTCGAGTTCCTGCCGTCCGATGAAGCGCTGATCGAGCGTTCCAACGCCGGTGAAGCCCTGACCCTGCCGGAACTGTCCGTGCTGGTCTCCTACGCCAAGAGTGACCTCAAGACCAGCTTGATCGCCTCTGACGTGCCGGACGACAGCTACGTGCAGCAGCACCTCGAGCGCGCCTTCCCGCGCGTGCTGATGGAGCGCTTCCCGGAAGAGATGTACCAGCACCGTCTGAAGCGTGAAATCGCCGCGACCCAGATCGCCAATGACCTGGTCGACCATATGGGTATCGCCTTCGTGCGTCGCCTGGAAGACACCACTGGTGCCGACAAGGCGGAAATCGCGCGTGCCTACATCGTGGCGCGTGACAGCTTCAATCTGGAAGCGCTGTGGACCCAGATCGAGGCTCTCGATCACCAGGTGCCGGCAGAACTGCAGTACCGCATGATGGGTGACCTGATGCGCCTGATGCGTCGTGCCACTCGCTGGTTCCTGCGTCAGCGCAGCTCCATGGGCGTCAAGGAATGCATCGGCCACTTCGCCCCGCGTCTGGCCCAGCTCTCCGAAAGCATCGGTGAGCGTCTCAAGGGCGAAGCCCGCGAGAACTGGGAAGCGCGTCGCGACAGCTATGTCGAGGCAGGCGTGCCGGAGGCCCTGGCCAGCACCATCGCCGCGACCTCAAGCCTCTATGCAGGGCTTGGCATCATCGAGGCGGCCAAGGCGACCGGCGAGAAGATCAATCGCGTGGCAGAAGCCTTCTACGGCATTGGCCATCGTCTGGAGCTGCCGTGGGTCGGTGACAAGATCAACGGCCTTGAGGTGCAGGACAGCTGGCAGGCGCAGGCACGTGAAAGCTTCCGTGACGATCTCGATCGTCAGCAGCTGGCACTGACCGTCAGCGTGCTCAAGCAGGACAATGCACCGCGCGAGATCGATGAGCGTGTCGACAGCTGGATGGCCAGCCACGAGAGTCTGGTCAGCCGCTGGTGCTCACTGCTTGGCGAGATGAAGGGCGGTGCTCAGCTGAGCTTCCCGCTGTTCGCGGTCGCCCTGCGCGAGCTGGTCGATCTGGCCGAGTCCAAGCGCGAAGCCTGATGCTTTCGGCCTCGGAGGCAGCAAGAGGCTGACGCAAGTGGCGAGCATCTGATGACTCGCTGATAGAAGCCCTCACCATTGGTGAGGGCTTTTTCATGTCGGGAATGAATAAAAAAGTGATAGCTGAAGCCTGCGGTAAGGTAACTGTCGTCAGCTGTCTGGTATGCTGAATGGCGACCAGTGCAGAGACTGATACAGGCCCTGATGGTTGCATCCTTTTCTGCAGACCCTGTTTTCAGTCCTTGATTTTCAGACCCTCATTTCAAGTCTCGGAGTCGCTGCGGCGCTCGCTGGAGGCTTCTGTTTTCAAAGCATCAGTACAACAAGGCAGAGACACCATGTCACATCGTGCATTACCCCTCGCCTGCGCCCTCGCGCTCGGCCTGTCCACTCTGGCCTCCCAGGCCGTGCTGGCCGATGGCAGCCCCGCTCAGCAGCGTGCAGAAGAAGCGGCAGGCAAGCTGGACATCTCCAAGTTCCTCAAGCCGCGCAGTGATGCCCACAGCCAGAACTTCCTGTTCGGCGGCACCAGCGTGCACCAGTTCACCATCAAGGAAGCCGGGCGTTACGAAATCGATGGCGTCGCCAGTTTCGATGTGACCGACCCCTACACCATGAAGGCCACGCTCGAGAGTGAGCAGGGCGAGGTCGTGGCCACTGCAGAAGGTGACAGGGCCTCCGATGGCTTGAACATGAATACCGAGCTTGAGCCGGGCGTCTACAAGCTGCGTGTGCGCGCCGACAAGCTGGGGGCTGGCAAGTCGGGCGGCAACACCTATGAAATCAACGTCGCAGGCCTGAGCGAGAGTGGCGAGAAGCTGTCTGCCGAGGAAAGCGGCATCGAGACCGGCAACGGCCTGGTCTTCCTCGACACCGATGGCGATGGCCGTCGTACCGCCTTTGTTGATGCCAACGATGAAGTCGCGACCATCAAGCCGGCAACCGTGGCCGCCGCCGAACAGGCCGCCCGCGAGAAGAAGGCTGCCGAGACGGGCAATGCGGCAGCTGAAGTCGCTTCCGCAACAGGCGCCGCCGCTACTACTTCGGCAGCCGCGACTGCTGCAGCCGAGACGTCTGCCGCTGCTGCCACGACCGCTGCTGCCACGGGCAGTGCAGCCGTGACGGAAACCGAGGCCGAAGCGGAGCCGGATCGTCGTTTCGACGAGATCGTCACCGATGTGCGCATTCTCGAGAAGGGCGAGGTCATGACCTTCGACGTCGCGGACCGCGGCACCGTGACCATCGACAGCGAGACCTTCCCGGGCAGCGAAGGTACCTACAAGCTGCAGATGCGCCTGCTGGACGAGAGTGGCAACACCGTCGCCAGCGACAAGGGCGAAGGCTTCCAGGGCGACTTCCACCTCAAGACCGTGCTGGAACCGGGGCGTTACACCGTCTGGGTCAGCGGTCAGAAGTTCGGCTCCTCCATGCAGGGCGTCAACAACTACACCGTGCGCGTGCAGCAGCTCGACGTGAAATGATCTGCAGGGCATGACCCCGACACCGGCGGGGGTGACACAAGGGCGGCCCAGCGGGTCGCCCTTTTTTGTTGCCCTGAGCATGAGCAATGGTGCCGGCCTTGGCGTGAGCGATTTTATCGACAGCAGCGCGAGCGTGCCGGCGCGCAGTGTCTGTCCCCGCGGGCTTCGGGTATACTTCGCGCCCAGCTATGCTGTCGTCACGACCCTGCCGCCCGCTGTCTGGAGATCATCATGTACTCGTTTGCTCGCTCGCTTCTCTTCAAGCTCGACCCGGAAACAGCTCATGGTGTGACGCTGAGTGCGCTGGACATGGCACATCGCCTCGGCATGGCGCGCGGTCTGGGCGGTGAAGCGCCGCGTGATCCGGTCTCGCTGATGGGGCTCGAATTCCCCAATCGCGTTGGCCTGGCGGCAGGTCTCGACAAGAATGCCGATCACCTCGATGCGCTTGCCGCTCTGGGCTTCGGCTTCGTGGAGGTCGGCACGGTGACGCCGAAAGGGCAGGACGGCAATCCCAAGCCGCGTCTGTTCCGGCTGCCGGAGCATCAGGCGATCATCAACCGCATGGGCTTCAACAATGCCGGGGTCGAGCATCTGGTCGCGAAGGTCAAGGCCAGTCAGGCGCGTGCTGCCTCTGGTGTCGTGCTGGGGATCAACATCGGCAAGAACCTGACCACGGCGGTGGATGATGCGCTGAGCGACTATCTGGTCTGCCTCGATGCCGTGCATGCGCATGCCGACTACATCACCGCCAATATCTCGTCGCCCAATACCCCGGGGCTGCGCAATCTGCAGTTCGGTGATCATCTCAGCCAGCTGCTGGCCGGGCTTCGCCAACGTTGCGATCAGCTCGATGCCGAGCGCGGCAGGAAGGTGCCGCTGGTGATCAAGATCGCGCCCGACATGGACAGCGAGGAAATCCTGTTCGTGGCGCGGGCGTTGGCGGACAACGGCATCGATGGCGTCATCGCCACCAACACCACCATCGAGCGCACGGCGGTCGCGGGTAGTCCGCATGCACAGGAGGCGGGTGGACTTTCCGGCGCCCCGGTGCGTGAATCGTCGACGCGGGTGATTCGTGGCCTGCGTGAAGCGCTGCCGAACATGCCGATCATCGGTGTGGGCGGTATTACCGATGGCGAGAGTGCACGCGAGAAGATCGCCGCGGGGGCGGATCTGGTGCAGCTTTACTCCGGACTGATCTACCGTGGCCCGGCATTGATCGGTGAGTGCGCGCGCGCACTGGAGAAGGCCGATACCCTGATCAAGGTGTGATCCGGCCTGGGCTCCGTCGCAGCGTGATGCTGGCATCTTTCGCTCACTGCGCTTCAAGAGAGGCCAAGTGGGGAAGGGCAGACACAGAAAAGCCGCCTTCTGACATCAGAAGGCGGCCTCGGTACCGGCGAGAATGATGATATGACAACGGCAGGGAAGTGATGCGTGATCTGCCGTTGTCGTGTTGGCTGCCATGTCCAGCCAGCGTGCACGATGCGAAGCGCTATTGCCGTCAGAAACGGCGGTTGGGGGTTGGCCCCTTGAGCTCATCGGGTGCGTGGATGGTTGAAGCAGGCCTGGAAAGAACCTGCTGATGCAGTCAAGGTGAACGTTTGCCCGTGTCGTGCTCCGCGCTGGACCGTCGTCCTCGCAGGCCGTCGCCTGCTGCGCCTCCTCTTCTGGAGCCATACCACGATTGAAACGACAAGAGCGCCAACATCTCGGCCTTTCAGGAAGTGAAGCGAGTCGGCCCCATTGCCTACTGAGTCTCTTGCCTGTCAGTGCCGCGCGTCATCAAGATAGAAATAAGGCGTTACCTCCCTGGTGATTTGACGTGTCGCTGGGCGACTTCCGTGGGATTTTCCGGGTGATGTCGCTAAACCGACTCACCGTGAACACCTCGAGTCCTCTCTGTACGTGCCAGCCGACCCTGTAACTTGTCAGGAGCCGGTGGCGTGATGCCGGAGAATCCGCTTGGGCAGCGCATCAGGCTGCGTCGGCGGGGTGAAAGGCGCCAGGCGCCGTATTGCCAGTGTCATTCCGTGACGTGCCGCTTTCCTGAAATGGGATGACCTCTTGGTCGCGGATGATGAACCTTGGCGTCATGCAGTGCTCAGCTGAGCACCATGGGGTTCTTGTGGATGCCGGAGACGCCGGTCATTCCCGACCATTGGTCCCCGCGGCCTTCACGCCAGCCGCTCATCCAGAATTCACGTAGATTGACATCGATACTGGGACAATCATCACGGGAACGGCCGGTGACACCAGCCTTGTAGCCGTGAACATAGGCACGCTGAAAGCGATCACGTTTCTGTCTCTTCATGGATGACCTCTAAGTGAGAACCCATCGGCACTGAGTGTCAGTAATGGCGAGACGTACCCGGCGAGACCTTGTCTGGCCGCGGTTGTCCTGCCATCGGACATGCCGAGTGAGAGAGTTGGCCGATGCCCTGTCGGGCACTGCCGGCCTCGTGCATCATCACCTCGCGTCGTTGGCCATTCTTGTCGGAAAAGGTCACGAGTGTGAGATGATGGAAGGTCTTGCCTGTATATGCTCGAGCGTGATGGTGAAAAAGCGACTGCCTTGCCGTGCCGGAAGTCCGATCTCCTGAGCGGCACAGGTAGGCTGCCCGAATGAGGCTCGTGTCCCTTGATCCTCGATTTCGCATGGCGTGTCACCTTTCCGAATTGCAGCTACACCTATAGTTTTTAGAACACTGCCTCTGGCTTGTCGACAGCCGTATAGGAATATCGCTAGTGCCAGAAGCCAACTCACAGGAATAAGTCCGGCACCTGCCGGTGAGAGATTCATGACTGATACGACCTCTGCGACTACACCCCGCGCGCCCAGCAACTCGCTCTCTACCTGGTTTGCGACCTGCCCGCGTGGCATCGAAACGCTGCTGGCCGATGAGCTGACGGCTCTGGGTGCCGAGGTGACTGGCACGACCGTCGCTGGCGTACACTTCAACGGTAGCCAGGAAACCGCCTACCGCACCATCCTGTGGTCGCGACTGGCCAACCGCATCATTCGTCTGCTCACTCGCGTGGGTGGCGTCGACACCGGTGAGCAACTGCGCAAGGCGAGTGCAGGTGTCGATTGGGCGATGGAATTGCCGGATCGTGCGTCCATCGCCGTCGATTTCCACGGAACATGGAAAGACATTCGTCATACCTTCTTCGGTGCCCAGACCGTCAAGGACGGCATCGTCGAGGCGATGTTCGAGGAAGGCCGCAACAAGCCGACCGTCGATGGCAAGAATGCAGATCTGCGCATCTACGCGCACCTGCACAATGGCTACATCACCCTGGGCATCGACCTCGTGGGGTGCAGTCTGCACCAGCGTGGCTACCGTCCTGATCTCGCGCATGCGCCGCTGAAGGAAAACCTGGCGGCGGCCCTGCTGATGCGGGCCGACTGGCCGGCGCGTGCGGCGCGTGGCGAGAGCCTGGTTGACCCGATGTGCGGCTCCGGCACGCTGTTGATCGAAGCGGCCTTGATGGCGGCGGATATCGCGCCGCAGTCGCTGAACCAGGACTTCGCCTGCCGCCACTGGGGGCGCCATGACGAGCGCATCTGGAAGGGCCTGTGGGAAGAGATGGAGCAGCGTGCCATTGCCGGGCGCCGCAAGGTCACCGCGCGTCTGTTCGGGCGCGATCACAGCCCGCAGGCGATTTCTGCCGCGCGCTCCAACGCCATGCGTGCCGGCATTCCGGCGCTGATCGAGCTGGAAGGTGCCTCCGTCGCCGAGCTGACCTGTCCCGAAGGCGCCACCACTGGCCTGGTGATGACCAACCCGCCCTACGGTGAGCGTCTGGGCGAGCTACCGGCACTGGTGCCGCTCTACGCAAGCCTTGGTGAGCGCATGAAGCGTCACTTCGGCGGCTGGACGCTGGGCATGTTCACCGGCAACCCGGACCTCGGCCACCGCCTCGGCCTGCGTGCGCATCGTCAGTACGCCTTCCGCAACGGTCAGCTCGACTGCAAGCTGTTGATGATCGATGTGGCGGCGCGTGAGCGTGCGGTCGACGAAGACAGCGTGGCCGAAGATGCCCGCAGTCAGCCCGCGCTGAGCGAGGGAGGCCAGATGTTCGCCAATCGCCTCAAGAAGAACCAGAAGTCACTGGCGCGCTGGCTCAAGCAGAGCGGTACCACCTGTTATCGCCTCTACGATGCCGATATGCCGGAGTACGCGCTGGCCATCGATATCTATGGCCGTCACGTGCACGTGCAGGAATACACGCCGCCCAAGTCCGTGGATGCCAGTCAGGCGCAGCGCCGCCTGATGGATGCATTGGCGGCGATTCCGCAGGTGCTGGGCTGCTCGCCCAACGATATCCATATCAAGCAACGCACGCGTCAGGCGGGCAAGGCGCAGTACACGCGCCAGGACAGCTCCGGTCAGCGTATCGAGGTGCAGGAAGGCGATGCCAGGCTGTGGGTGAATCTCAAGGACTACCTGGATACCGGCCTGTTCCTGGATCACCGTCCGGTGCGCAAGCTGCTGGGCAAGGAAGCGGACGGCAAGCGGGTGCTCAACCTGTTCTGCTATACCGCGACGGCCACCGTGCATGCGGTGCTGGGCGGCGCGAGTGAGAGCGTCAGCGTCGACATGTCCAATACCTATCTGGACTGGGGGCGCGAGAACTTCAAGCTCAACGGCATCAGCGAGAAACGCCATCAGCTGGTGCGTGCCGACTGCCTGAAGTGGCTGGAGCGCTCCCGCGAGGAGTTCGACCTGATCTTCCTCGATCCGCCGACCTTCTCCAACTCCAAGAAGATGGAAGGCACCCTGGATATCCAGCGTGATCACGCGCGCCTGATCGACCTGGCGATGGCCAGTCTGGCGCCGGGCGGCACGCTGATCTTCTCCAACAACCATCGTCGCTTCGTGATGGATGACAGCGTCAGCCAGCACCATGTGGTGGAAGACCTGTCGCGCAAGCTGCTGGACCCGGACTTCAAGCGTCGTCCGGATATCCACCACGTCTTCCGCATCCGTCGCGCCAGCGATGTGAAGGGCTGAGCGATGGCCAGCGTCCCGCTGTGGCTCTACACCACGGCGGGCTGTCATCTGTGCGCTCGGCTGGAAACCACGCTGCAGGCGCTGGGGGCGGATGTCACGCTCACTCGGGTCGAGATCGCCTTCGAAACGCAGTTGAGCGAGCGTTACGCGACGCGCATTCCTGTACTGGCGAGCGCCTCGGGTGCGGAGTATTCGCTGGCCGATGGCGAAGAGGTGTTGCCGGAGTGGTTGCGCGCACAGGGCGTCGAGCAGCGCCTCGAGCAGGGTGTCGAAATGACGACCCCGGCCGAGCACGACTCAGCCACTGAGCCGCAGGGCCCCGCCCTACGCAACGGACGTCGCTTTCTGCGCTGAGCGGCGCAGACGTGTCGCTATAAGCTGGTGCAAAAAGACCGCCGCTACCTCAGGGTAGCGGCGGTCTTTTCGTGTCCGGCACCGTGCTGCGCACTAGCTCTCCAGCAGCGACATCTGGCGCATGGCGTCTTCGGCTTCCGGGCTATCGGCCGTGGCCTCCAGCACCTTGGTGTAGCCGCGTGAGGCCTGGATGTGGGCGAGGTCGCTGACCCAGGTCATGGCCTGCTCGTGGCTTTCGGCGAGATCGTGCTTCAATCCGCCGAACTGGGTGCCGATCTGGCCCCATGAGCGGCTGACGATCCAGTCGCCGAACATGTCCTGATGCACATGGACCAGAACGTAATCGTGGTGGCTTTCCCAGCGGATGATCACGCGTGACTCCCGAGGCGAAACGATGGTGGCTGGACTCAATCATGAGCTTGTGACGCCCGTTGCGTGCGCCTAAGATGGCACGGCGGCGGGCAAGCAAGCATACCATTGTAATCTTCACGTGCCTTGCGGCAAGGTGTGAAGTCACTCAGGCGCTCATGCTGGCCCGTGAACCCGCAGCGACACTCATTGCCACAGCAAGGAAAGGCAACAGATGCACATCATCGTGGACGATAACGTCCCTCTGGCAGAGGAATTCTTCTCCGAACTAGGAGAGGTGATCTGCATGCCGACTCGCGAGATCACCAATGCCGTCCTCAAGGACGTCGACATGCTGATCTGTCGCTCTACCTTGCGCGTGGATCAGGCGCTGTTGGAAGGAACGCGGGTGCGCTTCGTCGGCTCGCCGATCATCGGCACCGACCATGCAGATCTCGAATGGCTCGCGGCCAACGATATCCACTTCACCAACGCGCCGGGCTGCAATGCCGACTCGGTGGTGGATTACGTGCTGTCGTCGCTGTGGCATCTGGCCGAGCAGGAAGGGCTGGATCTGCAGCTGGACCGCCGCTTCGGCGTGGTCGGAGCCGGGCAGGTCGGGTCACGACTGGTCAAGCGTCTCGAGTCGCTGGGTGCCGAGGTGCTGGTCTGCGATCCGCCGCGTGCCGCGCTTGAGGGCCAGAGCGATGAGCGCCCCGAGAAGTCCCGCTTCGTGGACCTCGATGAGCTGGTCGCCGAGTGTGATGTCATCTGCGTGCACACCCCGATGGTCACCGGTGGCGAGCACCCGACCCATCATCTGATCAATGCCGAGCGGATCCGCGCCATGAAGCCCGGCAGCGTGCTGCTGAGTGCCGGCCGCGGAGGCTGTGTCGATACCGCGGCGCTCAAGCAGCGCCTCAAGGAGCAGGCTGATCTGCTGACCGTGCTGGATGTGTGGGAAAACGAGCCGGATATCGATGCCGAGCTGGCCGCACTGGTGGACATCGCCACGCCGCACATCGCCGGGCATAGCCTGGATGGCAAGATGCAGGGCACCGAGATCATCTATCAGCAGGCCTGTCGTCACTTCGGACTGCCCGCGCGCCGCAAGCTGGGTCAGCTCAAGCCGGACCCGTGGCTGCGCAAGCTGGTGCTGACGGGCTGGGCGCCGCCGGAAGAGGCGCTGGGGCTCTGCGTACGCGCCTGCTATGACGTGCGCCGCGATGCGCTGGGCCTGCGTCGCTATCAGCGTCGTTTCGGCAATGCCGAGGGGTTCGTGCGTTATCGACGGGAATATCCGCTGCGTCGCGAGTTCTCCACGCTGCGTGTCGAGCTCAAGAAGAATGCTCGCGAACTGCGTGAGGTGCTGGAGGGCTTCGGCTTCTCCCGCGTCAAGCTGGTCAGCAAATGATCACGGCGTGATTCGCAAGGCCCCCTGGAACGCCCCTGTCAGCCCTGCTGGCGGGGGCGTTCGCGTTGTGGAGGTCGCCTGATGGACGAGAACCTTGCCGCATGCCTGAATTCATGACCGTTTCGGTCTTCGACCTTGGTCGATATAATGCGGCCCAGATCGCCTGGCGACCCGCGCCGGGGGTGGCCTTGACGGCTTGCCCCGCCTGACGCTGCGGCGCTGCTCCCCATTCTCCGTGTCTTCTGCCATGCCCGTCACCACGCGGCGTGTCGGCGTCCTCATTTCTTGAAGATGGTGTCTTGAATGCAACAACACCCTGATAACTCTGCTGAGGACAGCGGCTATCGTCCGCCTTCTCTGCTGGATGCTCTGATTCCCATCGTGCTGGTCATCGCCATGCTGGTGCTGGCGGTGGTGCTGTTCGGTGCCGATGCCTCCTGGGGGCCCAATCAGGTCGCGCTGCTGTCCGGCGCGATGATCGCGGGTCTGATCGGTCTCAAGAACGGCTATCGCTGGAGCGATATCGAAGAGGGGATCAACAAGGGCATCCAGATCTCGCTGGGCGCGATCCTGATCCTGCTCGCGGTCGGCGCGATGATCGGCACCTGGATTCTCGGCGGCACCGTGCCGGCGATGATCTATTACGGTCTGGACGTGATCGCGCCACAGTACTTCTATGCCTCCGCCTGTCTGCTGTGCGCGCTGGTGGCGTTGTCGGTGGGCAGCTCGTGGACGGTCGCCGGTACCATCGGCATCGGCCTGATCGGTATCGCCGATGGCCTGGGGCTGTCCGAGGCGATCACCGCCGGCGCGGTGATTTCCGGGGCCTACTTCGGTGACAAGCTCTCGCCGCTGTCCGATACCACCAATCTGGCGCCGGCAGCGGCCGGCACCACGCTGTTCGCGCATATTCGTCACATGCTGTGGACGACCGTGCCCAGCATCCTGCTCGCGCTGGCAGGCTTTCTGTGGCTCGGCCATGACTCCGTCTCCAGCCTGCAGACGCCGGAGCAGGTCGCCAATCTGCGTGCCCAGCTGGGCACGCAGTTCAACATCGGCCTGCACCTGCTGATTCCGCTCCTGGTGCTGCTGGTGATGGCCGTGCGTCAGATGCCCGCCTTCCCGGCCATCTTCATCGGCGCGGCGCTGGGCGCCGTCTTCGCGGTCATCTTCCAGCCGCAGGCGGTGGTGGGGCTGGCAAGCGTCGCTGACATGTCCACCGCCATGGCGCTGCTCAAGGGCGTGTGGATGTCGATGTTCGATGGCTATGTCTCCCACAGCGGTGATGAGGTGATCGACTCGCTGCTCTCCAAGGGCGGGATGAGCAGCATGCTCAACACCGTGTGGCTGATCCTGTCGGCGATGACCTTCGGTGGCGTGATCGAACGCCTCGGCCTGCTGGAGCGTCTGGTACAGAGCCTTCTGGGCGCGACACGCAATGCCGGTTCGCTGGTCATCACCACGCTGGGGACCTGCCTGGCCTCCAACGTGGTGACCGGCGATCAGTACATCTCGGTCATTCTGCCGGGGCGCATGTATCGCGCCGAGTTCCGTCGCCGTCGCCTGGCGCCGGTCAACCTGTCACGCGCACTGGAAGACTCCGGCACCATCACTTCGCCGCTGATTCCCTGGAACAGCTGCGGTGCCTACATGGCGGCCACCCTGGGCGTCGCGACCTTGAGCTACCTGCCCTTTGCACTGTTCAACCTGATCAACCTGGCGCTGGCAGTGGCCTACGCCATGGTCGGCTTCAAACTGGAGCGCCTTGAGGAGGGCGAGGGGGCTGAAGGCGTGGAGCCGACGCCGCTGGCCGAGTCACTGGTGCTGGATACGCCCCACGAGACCTCGGAGTCACGCTGACTCAGCCCTGAGGGATAAAGAGAAAAAGCCCGCCACGTGGATCACGTGGCGGGCTTTTTGCTGTCTGCAGGGGCCATTCAGGCCGTGCAGGATTGGCGCAGCTTACTTGTAGGCAGCGGCCTTGAGCGCAGCGATACGGTCATCCAGCGGCGGGTGGCTGGCGAACAGTTGCTCCATCAGCTTGCGGCTCTTGCCGGTGGTGATGGCGAAGGCGGTCATGGTGTCGGGCATCTGGTCCGGCAGCTCATGTTCCTGCTTGAGGCGAGCCAGGGCATTGATCATCGAGCCGCTGCCCGCCAGGCCTGCGCCTGCGGCATCGGCACGGTATTCGCGCCAGCGCGAGAACCAGGCGACGATCATCGAGGCCACCAGGCCCAGCACCATTTCCAGCACGAACACGACCGCCATGTAGCCGAAGAAGCCCAGGCCGCCGTTCTCGTCATCGCGCTTGAGGAAGGCGTCGATGGCGTGTGCGGCGATACGCGCGAAGAACATCACGAAGGTGTTCACCACGCCCTGGATCAGCGTCAGCGTCACCATGTCGCCATTGGCGACGTGGCCGATCTCGTGCGCCAGCACGGCGCGCACCTCCTCGGGGCGCATGCGATTGAGCAGGCCGGCCGAGACGGCGACCAGCGCATCATTGCGGTTCCAGCCGGTGGCGAAGGCATTGGATTGCTGCGCCGGGAAGATGCCGACTTCCGGCATCTTGATGCCAGCGTCGCGCGCCAGTTCACCGACGGTGTCCAGCAGCCAGCGCTCGGTGTCGTTCTGCGGCTGTTCGATGATCACGGTGCCGGTCGAGGACTTGGCCATCGTCTTGGACAGGAACAGCGAGATCACGGAACCGGCCATGCCGATGATGAAGCAGAAGATCAGCAGCGCCGTGTAGTTGATGCCGTTGGCTTCCATGTAGCCATCGAAGCCCAGCAGGCGCAGCGTGACACTTGCCAGCAGCACCACCGCCAGGTTGGTGATCAGGAAAAGGGCTATCCGCATCATGGGGTCAGGTCTCCAATGCCAATATATCGGTAGGGCGCAATTATCTGCCCGCGATACTGACAGTGAGATGAATCACTGGCGGTGGCGCGGGCAGAATTTGCGTCGACAGTCTGCAAGGACGGTCTGCAAGGACAGCAAGGTATCACCACTGGAGGTGACCTGCGTAGCCCCTTGATCACGGGAGCTGGGCCGACGTCAGGCCTTGCGACGTCGCGCCAGGAAGCGGCCGAGGCGTTCGATGGCTTCTTCCAGCTGGTCGGCGTAGGGCAGGGTGACGATGCGCAGGTGGTCCGGATTCGGCCAGTTGAAGGCGGTGCCCTGAACCAGCAGCATCTTCTCTTCCAGCAACAGCTCCAGCACCATCTGCTGGTCGTCCTCGAAGGGATACATCTCGGGGTCGAGCCGCGGGAACATGTAGAGCGCGCCCTTGGGCTTCACGCAGCTGACGCCGGGTATCTCGTTGAGCTTCTTCCAGGCTGCGTCACGCTGGGCCAGCAGGCGTCCGCCCGGCAGTACCAGATCATTGATCGACTGATAGCCGCCGAGCGCCGTCTGGATGGCGTGCTGCGCCGGCACATTGGCGCACAGGCGCATGCTGGCCAGCATGTCGAGGCCGGAGATGAAGTCGGCCGCCGGGCGCTTGTCGCCGGAGAGAATCATCCAGCCGGAGCGGAAGCCGGCGCAGCGGTAGCTCTTGGACAGACCGTTCATGGTCACGACCAGCAGGTCATCGGCCAGCGCGCCGGTGGAGACGTGCTCGGTGCCGTCGTAGAGGATCTTGTCGTAGATCTCGTCAGAGAACACCACCAGACCGAATTCGCGCGCGACCTGCAGGATGTCCTTCACCACCGCGGGCGGATAGACCGCGCCGGTCGGGTTGTTCGGGTTGATCAGCACGATGCCCTTGGTGTGGCTGGTCACCTTGGCGCGGATGTCCTCGATGGAGGGTGCCCAGTCCTGCGCTTCGTCACACAGATAGTGCACGGCGCGACCACCGGCCAGGTTGGCGGCAGCGGTCCATAGCGGGTAATCCGGCGCCGGCACCAGCAGCTCGTCGCCATCATCGAGCAATGCCTGCATGGCCAGCACGATCAGCTCCGAGACGCCGTTGCCGACGTAGATGTCCTCGATCCCGACACCCTGGATATCCTTGCGCTGGCACTCCTGCATGATCGCCTTGCGCGCAGAGTAAAGCCCCTTGGAATCACAATAGCCCTGCGCTGTCGGCAGGTTGCGCATCACGTCCTGCAGAATCTCTTCCGGTGCCTCGAAGCCGAAGGGCGCCGGGTTGCCGATATTGAGCTTGAGAATGCGATGGCCCTCGTCCTCGAGACGCTTGGCGTGTTCGAGAACCGGCCCGCGAATGTCATAGCAGACGTTGTCCAGCTTGTGTGACTTGCGAATTTCGCGGGGCTTTCTTTGCTCGGTATCCATGATGCTTTCCGTAGATCTCCGTCACGTAAGGTGTAGGGGGCGAGCGTCCAGCATATCGCGCCGCTGGCCTGCCGCGCCACGGCCAAGGGCCAATAGCGTGGTTAAATTTGTGGTTTGAGATGTTCAGGCAGAAAAAAATCCCGCCAGAGGTTTTCTGGCGGGATTTTCAACTGGTATTCAGCGTCTCCCGCGGGCGGGAGCCAGGCGAGAGTCGCGTTAGCGCCTTGTTCTGGTAGCGTTATTCGCTCTCTTGCTCATGCGTTTCGGCTCCATCTTCTGTCTCGCCACTGGCTTCCGGCACCGGCTCGGCAGGAATGTCGGCGGGTGTTTCCAGTGTCAGGCGCCCAAGCTTGCCGTCGCGCAGTTCATGCAGCAGCACCTCGGCACCGCGGTGCAGGTCGATGATGCCACCGGCACGCAGGCCACCGCGCTTGCTGGCGATCTCTTCCAGAATCGCGACCCCATTGAAGCCGGATAGCGCCATCAGATCGACCTTGCGCGGGCCATCACTCTCGACTCGCTCGGCGTCAGGGTTGGCGCTGTAGGCCGGCAGTGACTTCAGCTTGTAGCGTGCGGTCAGCTCCGTGGGGTAGCGCTTGGCCAGCTCTGCCGCGACGATCACCGCCACATCGGTGTAATCGATGGCGGTGTCGCGGATCGCGCCGCTGCCGGCCAGACGGTAGGCGCTGGCCTGGTCCTCGATCTTCGGCCACATCACCCCGGGGGTATCGATCAGGGCGATGCCACCGTCGATGCGAATCTTCTGCTGGCGCTTGGTGACGGCGGGCTCGTTGCCGGTCTTGGCGATCTTGCGACCCGCCAGGCCATTGATCAGCGTCGACTTGCCGACGTTGGGGATGCCCATCACCATCACGCGCGCATCGCGATCGACGCGGATATGTCCGGCCATCTCGCGACACAGGCGCGGGATCTGCTTGAGGTCACGCGCCTCAAGGGTGGTGATCGCCAGTGCACGGGTGTTGGGCAGGGCATCGAAATACTCGACCCACTCGCGGGTGCGTGCCGGGTCCGCCAGATCGGCGCGAGACAGCAGCTTGAGTACCGGCTTGTGGCGGGTCAGTTCGGACAGCACCGGATTGGTGCTGGAGTAGGGGAGGCGGGCATCGAGGACTTCGATGACCACGTCGATCTCGGGCAGCGCGTCCTTTATCTGACGGCGTGCCTTGTGCATATGTCCCGGATACCAGCCCAGCATGTCGCTTCTCTCCTGCCGTCAGGGGTATGACGGTTGTTCTGTCACCTCTGTCCTGTCTCCTTCTTCCCGCATGCCAGGAAAGGCGCTCATCCATCAGGGATGGCGCTACATGGCATGCGGGAGAGGAGGGGACGCGTATGGCGACGCATTCTATCAGAGGCGGCCTGGCCATGGAGGCGCGCTATCCGGTCATCACTGCCCAGCGCTCTATCGACTCTCCATGTCCCGGGCGTCAGGCGCGTATCGGCTTGAAGCGCAGCGCGACGGAGTTGATGCAGTAGCGCTGACCGGTGTCAGTCGGGCCATCCGGGAAGACGTGCCCCAGATGGGATTCGCAGCGGCGACAGCGCACTTCCACGCGACGCATGCCATGGCTGGTATCGAAGTGCTCCTCGACGGCGGCATCGGCATAGGGGCGGTCGAAGCTCGGCCAGCCACAGCCGGAGTCGAACTTGGTGTCGTTGTCGAACAGCTTGGCGTCACAGGCGATGCAGTGATAGGTGCCCGGTGTCGGGCTGACTTCATGATCGCCGGTGAAGGGGCGCTCGGTCCCTGCCTCGCGCGTCACCCGGTATTGCTCCGGCGTCAGTCGCTTGCGCCACTCCTCTTCACTGCGAATCAACTTGTCCTGAGTCTGCGGGTCTTGTTCGCTCATGATCTCTTCTCTCTATCTATGCGTTTCTCGAATGCGTGCTCGCACGAACCTGCAAGCAAGTTCTCCTGCGCGGCAATTCGAAAAGAGTGACTGCCGGTCTTCACGCGAAACCCGGTACATACCCCAAGAATGCGGGCGTCAGGGCGTGACCACAAGCATGTGGTGGATGCACTTGGCCAACGCCGGAAAAATCCTGTTGAAGCAGGGGGTTGACGAAGGGGGAGGGTCTTTGTAATATACGCGCCACCTCGACGAGGCAAGAACGTTACGTCCCATTCGTCTAGTGGTCCAGGACACCGCCCTTTCACGGCGGTAACAGGGGTTCGAACCCCCTATGGGACGCCACTTTCTTGCAGCGTAGAGACCGGAGTGCGGGAATAGCTCAGTGGTAGAGCACAACCTTGCCAAGGTTGGGGTCGCGAGTTCGAATCTCGTTTCCCGCTCCAAAGGAAAAGGCAATGCGACAAGGTCGCGAGCTGGAATGCCAGTCCAATGGCTCGCCAGTCCGGTCGAATCTCGTTTCCCGCTCCAGTGTGTCCCATTCGTCTAGTGGTCCAGGACACCGCCCTTTCACGGCGGTAACAGGGGTTCGAACCCCCTATGGGACGCCATCTTCGGTCTTGTGTGGTCGCATGATCTGCTTGTGTTGCGGGAATAGCTCAGTGGTAGAGCACAACCTTGCCAAGGTTGGGGTCGCGAGTTCGAATCTCGTTTCCCGCTCCATTAGGAACAAGTGGTGTGACAAGGTCGCGAGCTGAGCGTCAGCCCGGTCGAATCTCATCTCTCGCTCCAGAGGAAAAGGCAATGCGATAAGGTCGCGAGCTGGTACGCCAGTCCGATCGAATCTCGTTTCCCGCTCCAGTACGTCCCATTCGTCTAGTGGTCCAGGACACCGCCCTTTCACGGCGGTAACAGGGGTTCGAACCCCCTATGGGACGCCATGCAGAGCATGATGGTGTGGCAAGCCAGCAGTAAGACAGATGTCGTGAGCACAGGTTCATGACGCTCGGTGCGGGAATAGCTCAGTGGTAGAGCACAACCTTGCCAAGGTTGGGGTCGCGAGTTCGAATCTCGTTTCCCGCTCCATTTAGATTAAGCATGGCTTTTTCTAACGTGTGTCCCATTCGTCTAGTGGTCCAGGACACCGCCCTTTCACGGCGGTAACAGGGGTTCGAACCCCCTATGGGACGCCATTCTGTTTTACGCCGCAGTTTTTGTGTTTCGACAGGCGGGAATAGCTCAGTGGTAGAGCACAACCTTGCCAAGGTTGGGGTCGCGAGTTCGAATCTCGTTTCCCGCTCCAGTCGAAAAGCGCAATGATAGGTCGCGATCTGGAACGCCAGTCCGATCGAAGCTCGTTTCCCGCTCCAGTCGAATGTGACGTTGCAAGCTGAAGCATGACATAGCAGTACGCCATCGCCTGACAGACACGATCATCGTGTTACGTCACTGGCGATTTTTTTGTGCCTGAAATTCCTCTCCACCCTGTTCTGCGCCGCTCTCTGGTGCTGTCCCCGCGTGATTTTCTCCCTCTGCTTGTTTCCCGTGGCGCACTAATGCCTTTCTGCCGTGTGTCTGATGTGGCAGCGCCGAATGCGTTACCATGCGCATCCAATATCTTGCGTCTGATTTTCATGTTCGCGGACTGCGAAACGGTGCCATCACTGTTGCGCAATTGTTCTCAGATGCGTCTTTTCTGCTGTGCTGGCTGACAGCGTCAATCGATTACAGGTGTCCGATGTCACGACCTGCCTTGTCTATCCGTGGCCTGACCAAGGTCTACGGCAACGGTTTTGAGGCCCTCAAGGGGATTGATCTTGACGTCCCCGAGGGCGATTTCTTCGCGCTGCTGGGCCCCAATGGGGCCGGCAAGTCCACGACCCTCGGCGTGGTGAGTTCGCTGGTGCAGAAGACCGCAGGCAAGGTCGAGATCTACGGAATCGATATCGACAAGGACTTCTCGAAGGCCAAGTATCACCTCGGCGTCGTGCCGCAGGAGTTCAATTTCAATCAGTTCGAGAAGGTGCAGGACATCGTGATGACCCAGGCGGGTTATTACGGCATGCCGATGAAGGAAGCGCGCCCGCGTGCCGAGCGCCTGCTCAGGGACCTCGGGCTGTGGGACAAGCGCGACACCCCGTCACGCATGCTGTCCGGTGGCATGAAGCG
This sequence comes from Cobetia sp. Ld8, assembly GCF_045066615.1. NCBI lineage: Bacteria > Pseudomonadati > Pseudomonadota > Gammaproteobacteria > Oceanospirillales > Halomonadaceae > Cobetia > Cobetia sp. Ld8. The sequence goes on from NZ_JBISHF010000006.1 coordinate 296,595, forward strand.
CCGTCTGATGATTGCCCGTGCGCTGATTCACAAGCCGCGTCTGTTGATTCTCGATGAGCCGACGGCCGGTGTGGATATCGAATTGCGCCGCTCGATGTGGGAGTTCATGCGCCGCATCAATCGGGAGGAGGGCACCACCATCATCCTCACCACACATTATCTGGAAGAGGCCGAGAGCCTGTGCCGCAATATCGCCATCATCAATCATGGCGAGATCGTGCATAACACCAGCATGCGTGAGCTGCTCAAGGAGCTGGATGCGGAAACCTTCCTGCTCGACATTCGTGAGCCGCTGACCAAGGCGCCGGTGATTGCCGGGTTCGAGGTTTCCTTGAGTGACCCTCAGCAGCTGGCGCTCGCCGTGCGCAAGGGCCAGTCGATCAATACCGCCTTCGCGGCGCTGGATCGCGCCGGTATCACCGTGGTGTCGATGCGCAATCGTGCCAATCGTCTCGAGGAGCTGTTCGTCGACCTGGTCGAGCGTTCCAACGCCGAAAGCGGTATCGCCTCCAATGTTGCCAAGGAGATCACGCAGTGAACCCCCGTCAGCTATGGGTGGCTCTGGTCACCATCGTCGTCAAGGAAGTCCGTCGTTTCACGCGCATCTGGCCGCAGACGCTGTTGCCGCCTTCCATCACCATGACGCTCTATTTCGTCATCTTCGGCAATCTCATCGGCTCGCGCATCGGCACCATGGATGGCATCAGCTACATGGATTACATCGTGCCGGGGCTGATCATGATGTCGGTGATCACCAACTCGTATTCCAACGTGGCTTCGTCATTCTTCTCCAACAAGTTCCAGCGCAGCATCGAGGAGCTGATGGTCTCGCCGCTGCCCTCGTGGATCATCCTGCTCGGCTACATCATCGGTGGCGCCGTGCGCGGGCTGGGGGTCGGCATCATCGTGACCGCCGTGGCCTTCCTGTTCACGGACCTCGATATCCATCATCCCTTCCTGACCATCATGGTCGTGGTGCTGACGGCACTGCTGTTCTCCATCGGTGGCTTCATCAATGCGCTGTTCGCGCGCAAGTTCGATGACATCTCGATCATTCCGACCTTCGTGCTCACGCCGCTGACCTACCTGGGGGGCGTCTTCTATTCCATCCACATGCTGCCGGAATTCTGGCAGACGGTGTCGCTGGCCAACCCGATCCTCTATATGGTCAACACCTTCCGCTACGGCATTCTGGGCGTCTCGGACATCAGCGTCGGCCCGGCGATGGCCGCCATCGTGGCCTTCATCATCGGTCTGTTCGCCTTCGCGCTGTGGCTGCTGGAGCGTGGCAAGGGCATCCGCAGCTGAAGATGTCGCCCAGACGATGATGGTAAGATGCGCGCTATCGCGCCAGTGCATGCAACGCCGGCTTCTGCCGGCGTTCTGCTGTCTGCGCCCCCTGATATCGATGCTTTATTGGCCTATTTCACTGGAGTGCTGTCATGGCTCACCCCACTGCCGTCAACGTGCCCGACGAGGCGCGCCCCGAGACCCTCAAGGATGCCCCGCTCGGGCGAGAGTCCGCCTATCCCGAGCACTACGATGCCAGCCTGCTGTTCCCCATCGCGCGGGCAGCCAATCGTGGCCCCATCGGCATCGATGACGCGGCGCTGCCGTTCGTCGGTGAGGATGAGTGGCACGCCTTTGAAGTCTCCTGGCTGGATGAGGCCGGCAAGCCGTGGGTGCGCGTGGCACGTTTCCGCCTGCCGGCAGCCTCGCCGAACCTGATCGAATCCAAGTCCTGGAAGCTCTATCTCAACAGTCTCAATCAGAGCCGTTTCCCCGATCAGGCAGCGGTGCAGGCAACGCTGGAGCGCGACCTCGCCGCCGCGGCCGGTGCGCCGGTCGAGGTGCGTCTGCTGGGGCTGGACGATAGCGAGCTGGACGTCGGGCGCCTGCCGGGAGAGTGCCTCGATGGCTTGCCGATCAGCGTCGAGCACTATACGCCGTCGCCGGAGCTGCTCAGCGCCGATGCCGCCGACATCGTCAGCGAAGACCTGCACAGCCACCTGCTCAAGTCCAACTGCCCGGTCACCGGCCAGCCGGACTGGGGTAGCGTGTGGATCCGTTATCGCGGCCCGCGTATCGATCGCGAGCGCCTGCTGGCCTATCTGATCAGCTATCGCCAGCACCAGGATTTCCATGAGCACTGCGTCGAGCATCTGTTCGTCGACCTGATGGCGCGCATGAAGCCCGAGTCTCTGCTGGTGATGGCGCGCTACGTGCGGCGTGGCGGTCTGGATATCAGCCCGTGGCGTGCCACGGCTGATCTCGAGGCCGAGGCCCGCGCCAGTCTGCCGCTGCGTCTCTCCCGGCAGTAGTCGTCTCTGTCACCTCGCCAACCAGATAGCGCCTTGGCAATCAGGTAGCGCCTTGCCAATCAGGTAGATAGCAGCGAGTGATGAGACGGCGTACCGGCGACATGCTAGTGTGAGAATCATTCTTATCTTAAGTCTGTGACAGGAGAGACGATGGACGCGCTGACGTTACTGCATGAACGCAATTCCATGGGCAAGTTGATGGCGCCGGCCCCGAGCGCTGAGCAGATGGAGGCCATCTACCAGGCCGCCCTGCGCGCGCCGGACCACGCCGAGCTGACGCCCTGGCGCTTCATCGAATTCACGGGTGGCGGGCTTGAGCGCCTTGGCGAGCTGTTCGCCGAGGCGGAGCGCAACAAGTCGCCGGCCGGTGACGAGGCCGCCCAGGCCGCCGCCAGCAAGAAACCGCTGCGTGCGCCGATGGTGATCGCGGTGATCGCCAGGGTCACGCCGGACCACCCCAAGGTGCCACGTGTCGAGCAGGTGGTCAGCGCCGGCTGTGCCGCCCACGCCATGCTGTATGCCGCTCAGGCCCAGGGGCTTGGTGGCATGTGGCGCACCGGCGGCTACGCCTTTGACCCCATCGTGCACGCAGGGCTGGGCATGGGCGAGCAGGATGAGCTGGTCGGCTTCCTCTATCTCGGCACCCCGGGCGGGCGCCTCAAGCCATTGCCGAACCGCAACAGTGCCGACTTCGTCGAACGCTGGCAGTGAACGCTTAATGAGCGAGGTCCTGGATGAGAGGCGCTGAGTGAGTGAGACGCGAAATGAGCCGTCGCGCCTGAGTGGTGAGGCCTGGCCACCGTTGCCTCTGCCGCGTGATGCGCAGGGGCAGCCGGGCAGTCTCGCGGCGCCGGTCAGCGACGACCTGCCACGGTTTCGTGGCTGGCTGACGCAGGCGATCCCGTTGGCCGCCCATCTGGGGCTTGTCGAGATGCAGTGGTCAGAGCCCGAACGTTCGACGGGTCAGCTGAGCTGGCACCTGCGTCTGCCGCCCAATCTCAACGACAAGGGCACTGCCTTCGGCGGCGCCATGAGTCTCGAGGCGACCCTGTGTGGCTGGAGCTGGCTGACGCTCTGGCTGCGTGCTCGCGGTATCCAGCGCGATATCGTGGTGTCACAGGCCAGTCAGCAGTTTCTGGCCCCGGTCAGTGGCGACTATCACATCATCTGCGCGCCGGATGACATGGCAGCGCTGGACGAGGTGGGCGAGCGCCTGGCAGCAGGGCGGCGAGCACGACTGTCGCTGACCCAACAGCTGTGGTGTCAGGTCGAAGGGCAGTCCGCTCCGCGACTGTGTTTCGAGGCCCGCGGCGATTACGTGGTGCTGGGGCCGTGATGACGAGCACGGCCTCGACCCAGTGCGCAGGTTGAGGGCGCAGGGTGGAGCGTAGGGCGAGAGCGCTGACGCTATCTATCTGAAAGTTTTTGGAAAAAAGGCTTGCGCCACTCGAAGGTTATCGATAATATACGCCGCGTTCTCAAGGGAAACGCGACGCAGTCGGGTGACCAATGAGAGCACTGATCTGGAGGGGTGTCCGAGTGGTCGAAGGAGCACGCCTGGAAAGTGTGTAAGTCGAAAGGCTTCGAGGGTTCGAATCCCTCCTCCTCCACCAGATTCAGAAAAGCCCGCATCTCACGATGCGGGCTTTTCGCGTTTCTGAGGGGCGGTCTGTCGCTCGCCTCTCATTCAGCGGCGCCTCAGCCGCCAGCCTTCCTTATATTCCGCTCTCATCTATTCCGCTCTCATCGCGCGCGCCAGCATGTCCGCCATGGGTTTGCCGATGTAGCTGGCAAAGCTGCGCTCGCCAGTGAGGATCATCACTTCCGCCGGCATGCCGGACAGCAGGCGCATGCTGTCCGTCATGTCGTCCTTGCCGGCTTCGGTGACACGAATTCGTGCCTTGTAGTAGCGCGCTCGGGTCGCTTCATCCTCGAAGCTGTTGGCGCTCAGGTGGGTCACCTCACCATCGATGATGTTGGACAGGCGCTGGTTGAACGCGCTGAAGCGGATTTCCGCCGGCTGGCCAAGGTAGAGGTGGTCGATATCGTGGTCCGGGACCCTTGCCTCGACGATGAAGCCATCGCCGGCGGGCACGATATCGAGCAGGGGGTCGCCGCTGCGTATCACCGCCCCCAGCGTATGAACCTTGAGCCCGACCACGGTGCCGGCAACCGGGGCGATGACCTTGGTGCGCCTCAGATTGTCATTTAGCGCGACCAGCCGCTCTTCCGCGTCGGTGACTTCGGCCTGCACCTGACGCAGGGACTCGCCGATCTGCTGCTGGAATTCCTGCAGGCGAATCTGCTTCTGCAGCTCGTTCTCACTGATCTGCGAGCGCAGGCGCGCGACCTCGGCAAACTGGCCCGCGTTGTCGCTCTGGTATTCGAGGCTCTCGCGCTCCATCTCCCGCAGACGCTGATTGTTGATCAATCCATTGCGAAACAGCTTGCGATGGTTGGCAACGTCATCATTGAGTGAGTTGATGCGTCGCCGCGTGATGGCCTGGGTATTCTCGAGGCCTGAAATCTGCTCGTTCATCTGCACGATCTGCTCATCCAGCGCCGCCATGGCACCGTTCAAGGATTGGCGGCGGACCTCAAAAAGACGCTGCTGGACTTCGAGGACTTCCTGCACCCGCGGATTGGTCGAACTGACCAGCGAATCGGGGAAGACCAGGCTGTCGGCATTGCTGTACTCCGCCAGCAGACGAATCTCACTGGCCCTGGAGATCAGATATTCGGCTTCGACGATCTTCTGCTGTGAGCGTGCCTGGGTATCGTCGAAAACGATCAGCACATCGCCGGCCTCGACATGATCGCCATCCTCGACCTCGATCGATTCGACGATCCCCCCCTCCAGGTGCTGAACCGTCTTGGTGAAGCTTTCCACCGATACGGAGCCAGGTGCGACGACGGAAATGGCCAGGTTCGCCATCACCGACCAGCTGCCGAATCCGCCCACCGCGACCAGCAGCACGGCCAGACCGAAGCGGCGATAGCCATGATCGCGCAGCGGAACGTCACTCTCGGCACTGGTATTGCCGGATGTGGAGTGGGTCATGAGGCGCTCTCCTCGCCGCCCTCATGGCGGCCTCTGGCACTGGGTTTGAGCTTGGTGACGCGCTGGACGCCTGTCGATCGGGCCTGTTGGCCGTTGCCTGCCACGGCCCGTGCCACGGGAGGCTCACGCGTCGGCGCGGCCAGTGACACCACCTGACCATCATTGAGCACGAGGATGCGATCGACCTGCTGCAGCAGGCGCTGACGGTGAGTGATGATCAATGCCGTGGTGCCTTCGCGACGCAGACGCATCAGGCATTCGGCCAGCGCCTGTTCACCGCTGGCATCCAGATTGGCGTCAGGTTCATCGAGTACCACCAACACCGGTTTGCCGTAGAGGGCTCGGGCCAGGCCGATTCGCTGGCGCTGACCTGCGGAGAGGGCGGCGCCGCCATGCGACAGCCAGGTGTCATAGCCCTGGGGGAGTCGCAGAATCATCTCGTGCACCCCGGCGCTCTGCGCGGCTTGCACCACGAGTTGCGCATCGACCTCCTGGAAGCGAGCGATGTTCTCGGCAATGGAGCCATCGAACAACTCGATGTCCTGGGGCAGGTAGCCGAGGTGAGGCCCCAGCGCGGTCCTCTTCCACTGGGAGATGTCCGCGCCATCGAGTCGCACGCAACCCAGCTGCACCGGCCATAGTCCCAGCACCACTCGCGCGAGGGACGACTTGCCTGAAGCGCTGGGGCCCACCACGGCAATGTGCTCGCCCTTGGCGAGTGTCAGGTTGATGTCCTTGAGGGTCGGCAGGCGCTCGCCTGGCGGGGCGGCGTTGACCGCCTCGAGCTTCAGCCGGCCCTTGGGGATCGGCAGCGGCATGGAAGGCGCCTCGGCTGGCACCGCCTCAAGCAACTCCTCCAGACGCGCGCGTGCGGTTCTGGCACCGCTGAAGCCTTTCCAGCCATTGATCATCTGATCGATTGGCGCCAGCGCACGTCCCATCAGAATCGAGCCGGCAATCATCATGCCTGGAGTCAGGTCACCGGCCAGCACCAGATAGGCGCCCAGCCCGAGAATCAACGACTGGAACATCAGGCGCAGTATCTTGGAAGTGTTGGTCAAGAGGCCCGCGCGGTCGCTGGCTTTGGACTGCAACGCCAGATACTCACGATGGCGGGCCGCCCAGCGCCCCTGAATGCCGGGCAGCATGCCCATGGCATGCAGCACTTCGGCGTTGCGCAGATTGCTGTTGGCGAGGTCCTGGGACAGGACGTGCTGTCCGTTGGCATCGGCCAGCAGCTGTCTGGTCGTCTTCTCATTGATCAAGGCGATGACGGCCAGCACGAGACCCGCACCCAGGGCGAACAGGCCAAACCACGGGTGAAACAGCGCCAGCACGCCGATATATACCGGCACCCAGGGAGCATCGAAAAACGCGAACAGCCCATTGCCGGACAGGAATTGGCGCAGGGTAGTGAGGTCATTCAGCGGTTGCGCGGAGGGCTTGCCCGGGGTGGTCAACGAGCGCTTGAACATGGCGCCATAGAGCCGGGGGCTGAGCAGCACATCCAGACGATTGCCGACCCGGACAAGGATTCTGGAACGCACCAGTTCCAGCGCGCCCATCACCATGAACAGGAACACGACCACCAGAGTCAGCATCAGCAGCGTTTCCTGGCTGCGTGTCGTGATGACGCGATCATAGACCTGCAGCATGTAGAGCGGAGGCACCAGCATCAGCAGGTTGATGAAAAGACTGAAGAGACCGACGTAGACGAAGCTTCGTCGGCAATGGTCCAGGACCTTTTGCAGGTCATTGCCTTCCTGTGGGGTGGCCATGATCTCGTTCCCTAGCGTCATTGTTGTTCTTTTTATCCAGGTCACCGTCGTTGACGGCTGCCCTGAGCCTGGATCTTTTCATGATGTGCTACTTGGCGATGGAATGAATCGCATTGCTCAGCAAGTCATATTGGTTATCTATTTATTAGATTTTTATGTTTTGTTTTTCAGATAGCCTATTGAAATATTGCGTCTGAAAGGTTGGCTAGCAAGTGAATATTTTGATGATCATCAAAAACATTTCAGGGTTTTATATTGTTGGTTTTTGCTGTTCATTTTGCTCACCTCTGAAACTATAAATTCACCTGATTCTCGTCTTTATAAAAGTATGGGGTTTCTGGTTTTCTGGTGGATTAACCCTTTTGGTGCTCGGCATTGTTTTTCTCCTCATCTGACGCATGACAGGGGCTTAAAGGGGTGCTTTTTTATTGTTTTAAATAATTATGGCATTGTTTTTATTGGGCTTATTTTAACTTTCTGTTCCTTTGCATATTGCCATTGCAGGGAAGGTGTCAAAAACCTCTTGTCTTGCCATAGGCCACGTCTAGACTCGTTTTGACGGGTTGAAGGGGGTTTGGCCGGTCATCTTCGAAAGCATCGGGATAGCGTTGGAGTGGAGAAAACACTGGAACTTCAGTTTCGGTGTGGGGGGGCGTGTCATGAGGTTTCAAGATGGCGTAGCGGTTTCGCCACGATAATAATATTCAGGGGGTAAGGAAAATGTATTCCATGTCATTCGTATCCAGCCGTCTTGACGCCGGCAAGGGGCGTCTCCGCAACGGCGATCGTCTGGAAGAAAGGGCTTTCCAGAGTCACGATATCAGTGTCACGCCGTTTCCCTCTGCGTGGGGAGATTCGATCAAGGCAGTACGAATGACCCTGGAAGATGCCCAGGATCGATTGTCGGTATTTGAGCGCTTCGAGCGTCCCTTTGTCTTTGATCATCTGCCTGCCCCCATGTCCGGCAAGCTCAAGATGATGATCGAGGCGTTGGATGACGCGGGCGAGGTACTGCCCGGGTCTGGCGAGCAGTTCGGCTTTGAGATCGAAGCTCCCGATGTCGTCGTCGAGGAGGTGAGTGAGCTGGGCGGCACGCCACAAGCTGACCCGCAAGATGCGCCTCAGGCTGACCCCGGCGAGGCCCTGACCCTCCAGGGCGATGATGTCATCGGCGAGCCCATCGCTCAGGAAGACCCGCTTGCCCAGGCGCTGCTGGCCAGTGATGACGAACCTGCCGCAGGCGCCGAGCCTGCGCTTCTGGCCGAACCCGCGCCTCTGGCAACGGCGGCGCTCATCGCGCCGGAAAGCTTTGCCACCCTGCGCATCGAGGCGGAAGACCTCACGGACTCAGACGCTGATGGCAATCTTGCCTCCCTGAGTGGCGCCGGTATCGAAGTGGTGTCGGGAGCGCAGAGCCCCCTCAATACCGAGAATGCCTCAGGCAGTGCCTATGTGGACTTCGCCGCCGCGACCGGTGAGACGCTGACCTTCAGCTTCAGCGTTGCCGAGGCCGGCGAGTATGAACTCGCCCTGGGGTATGCGCTGAGCCGCAATGAGGATGGCTCCGAGCGTAATCGCCCGCTGCGTCTGGACGTCAACGGCGAGCTTCAGGATCGAATGTTCGACCTGCCGAGCACCAGCCTGACGAATGACACTTCGGATTTCAGCACCTTCGGTGAGCGTACCATTCGCGTTCAGCTGCAGGCAGGTGAGAACACGGTGTCGTTCACCTCCAACGGTGCCAGTGGCCCCAACGTCGACTATCTGGAAGTGCGTGCGCCGGACCCGGACGTCTACGTCATCCAGGGCGAGGATCTCGACATCGGCCCTTCGTCTGATGTCGCCGATGCTGGCACCAATCGCGTGGTGACGGTCGATAACATCGCCAGCTTCACCGATGGCGGGGAAACCTTCCGGGTCGGGGCCGAAGGAGCCAGCTATCTCGATTGGGCGTCGGGCAATGCCGAAGCCTACGGAGAATTCACCCTCGAGGTGGCCACCGCCGGCACTTACAGCGTCACCGTGACCTATGCCAGCAGTTCTGCACGTCCCATTGATCTCTTTTTGGTCGATGACGACACGCAAAGTCAGGTCGGCATCTTCCAGTTCGCAGCGGTAGAGGCGCCGGGCTACTACCCCGATGATGTCGATGATGTGCCCGCGGACAACCAGCCAGGCAATGGCGGGTCTTCCGCGTGGGAAGGCTGGAGTACCGAGACGCTGGAAATCACGCTTGCCGCCGGCAGCAATACCCTGCGTCTGGGCGGCGCGACCAATGGCCCGAATATCGACAAGATCGAGGTGGCGCTACTGGAAGCCGACGAGGTAGATCCTGTCGATCCGGTGATTGCGCCAGTGGTGGTGCAAGCCGAGGACGCCGCGCTGGGCGTCGACAACGGGGCCGCCACCTTGGTGCGCGACGCCGCCAATCCCGAGGCCGGTGGCTTTGTCGGACTGCGCCCGGACTTTTCCGGCACCGGTTATGTGGATTTCGGCAGCGCGCCGGGTGATAGCCTGACCTTCACCGTCAATGTGGCCGAGGCGGGTGACTACGACCTCAACTTCCGCTATGCCAGCAATGGTGCGCGTCCGCTGGATCTGTCGATCAACGAAGGCGAGCCCACCGAGCTTGCCTTTGTCGCGACGGACCCCAACGCCACCAACGTCGACCCTGAAGGCTTCGATGTCTGGGAGTACCAGACCCTGACGACGCGACTGGAAGCCGGCGACAACACCATCACCCTGGCGATTCCGCAAGGGCGCAACAATGGCCCCAATGTCGATCGCCTGGAGGTCACCACCGCGGGCACGGGGCCGGTAGGGGACGTCGTGGCGGATGAGGATGCCTCTCCGCTGGCCTTTGCCGCGGTGGAGCCCCTGCTCAATGGCGCGACCGTCGGCGAAGCCGGTTTCAGCGTCACCGGGCTTGATGCCGACATCACCTTCGTCGGCGTGACCTTCGATGAGGGCGTCACGGTCCAGGAGGTGGTGCCGACGCCGGAAGGCAGCTTCACGCTGGACCTGTCGGGCTTCGCTGATGGAGACCTGTCGGCCACGCTGATCGCCATGGATACCTGGGGCAACCGTGCTGAACAGAGCGTGGCACTGACGCTGGATACCACTGCCGATGAGGGGGGCGACCTGGCCCTTGCGGGCCCGGAAGAGGCCATCGAATCGGCCGACAGTGCCAGTGTGGTGTTCAGTGTCGTGGGGATCGATGCTGGCTCGACCCTCGAAATCAGCTTCGATGGCGGTGCGACCCGCCAGTCTGTCGTCAGCGATGGAGATACCCTGACGGTCGATCTCTCGGCGCAGGCCCCGGGCGATATCACCGTGACCTTGATCGTGACGGATACTGCGGGCAACGAGGCGAGTGCCACGGACACGGTAACGCTGGCCGCCGCTGGTGCCGAGAGCCTCGCCGTCAGCTTCGATGACGCTGCTCTCAGCGCCTACAGCGCCACTCAGGACAACCCGTCCGACGGCACGGGGGCGGTGGTGGAAGACGACGGCGGCACATTGACGCTGAACGATAACGTCTGGAAACGGGCGGCATTGCCCAGTGACTACACGATCACCGATGCCACCCTCCTGACGGTGGACGTGGCCATTTCCGGCTCGCCGGTGCCCGAGATCGTCGCCATCGGCTTCGATGCGGATTCCAACCCCTTCAATGGCGGCAACAGCGTCTACCAGCTGGGTGGTACCCAGACCCAGGGCGGCTTCGTCGATCTGCGAGGCCAGGGGGTCGACAACGGTGATGGCACCTTGCGCTTCATCATCGACCTGTCGGCGCATGCGGGCACCACCCTCGAGTCTCTCGTCTTCGTCAATGACGATGATGCGGGCGCCAAGGGCAGCACGAGCTTCAGCGCCGTCAGCCTGTCGGAAGCCGACACCGGCGACACCAACAGCGCACCGCGCGTGGTGGGCGGCGGCATCGCCGACCTGAGTCTCGACGAAGGCGCGAATCTCGAAGTCGACCTGCCCTTCGTCGATGACGATGGCGACGACCTCACCTACAGCTTCCTGGTCACCGATGGTGATGGTCAGCCCGTCAGCGCTCCGGGGCTGAGTGTCAGCGACAATGTGCTGTCCGGAAGCCTCGCCGGACTGGCACCTGGCAGTTACACCGTGACGGTGACCGCCGATGATGGCACCACCAGCACCGACACCGACTTTGCCCTGACGCTCGAGAACGTCAACGACGCGCCGGTGGCAGAACCCGTTGCCCTCGAACCGTACTTCGGAGAAGTGGGCGAGGACTTCCTCCAGATTCCGCTGTCGGATTTCGCAGCGCTGTTCTCCGATGCCGATGGCGATAGCCTGATATTGACGGCCGAGGACCTGCCGGCCGGGCTCGAGGTGGTCGATGGCATCATCCAGGGCACGCCCAGTCAGGGCGGCACCTTCGATGTCATCGTGCGGGCCACCGACCCGGGCGGTCTGTCAGCGACCCAGACGCTCAGCTTCATCATCGAAGGCACCCAGGTCGGCGATAGCATCACGATCGAGGCGGAAGACTTCACGGATCTCGACGCCAGCAATCTGATCATCACCGGCAGCGCGTCCGCGTCCAATGAACAGCTGATTCGCCTGACCAGCAATGCGCCGGCCACGATTGGCACCGACCTTTCGGCGGGCGGCGTGGAGCCCGGCTGGTACGTCGCACGGCTATACGTGTTCGATGAAACCGACGGTGAAGGCACCTTGACCCTGACCATCGGTGACACCGTGCTTGAAGCGCGCAACACGACAACCGACAGCCTGAGTGCTGACGTGGTGTTGAATGACGACTTCGGTACCTTCGTCGGCAGTGGCGCGCGCGGCAACGCAGGCCAGAGCGGCAACCGCAAGGAAATAGTCTTCGAGACACCCTTCGAAGTGACCGCCGGTGATCTGGCGAGTCTCGAACTGATGGGGGCCGATGGCGAATTGATGCGAATCGATTCGCTGGTCTTCGAGCGCATTGATGAGCCGGTCAACGGCGCGCCGACCCTTGAAGGGCTGGAAGAGAGTCTGAGTGTCGACGAGAACGGCACTGCCGTGGCCAGCCTGATACTGGATGACCCGGACGGTGACGACCTGACCGTGACGCTGTCCGGTGCCGATGCGGCGCTGTTCCGCTATGACGAGGTGAGCCAGGGCATCGCCTTCATCACTCCGCCGGACGCGGAGCTTGCCGCCGACAGCGACGAAGACGGCGTCTACGAGCTGACCGTGACGGTGTCCGATGGCGAGGACAGCGTGTCCCAGGACGCTCTGATCACCGTGGCCGATCTCAACGAGAGCATCGCCATCACCCAGACCGAGTTTGCGGTGGACGAGAACCTGACCGAGATAGGCGCGATCCCCCTCGTCGATGAGGATGGCGTGGCCCTTGGCCTCAACGCCCCGGTGTTCGCCATCACCGGCGGGGTCGACTCTCCGCTGTTCAGCATCGATCCGAGCACCGGCGTGCTGAGCTTCACCAGCGCTCGCGATTTCGAGCTGGCGGTCGATGACGACGAGGACGGCGTCTATGAAGTCGAAGTCAGCGTCACTGACGGCGATCTCTCCACCACCGAGCAGCTCTCGGTCACCGTCAATGACGTCGACGAGGCACCTTTCTCGCCCCTGAGCCTGCAGGCCGAGGACGGGGTGGTCGAGAGCTTCGATACCGATGCCAACAACACCGACACCCAGGTCCGTGACCCGGACAACCCCGAGCCGAATCAGCCCACCGGCCTGCGTCCGGGCTTCACCGGCAGCGGCTATCTGGACTTCGGGGATACCCCGGGAGACAACGTAAGCTGGCAGATCGACGTGGCCCAGGCCGGTCAGTACGACATCAGTGTGCGCTATGCCACCAACAGCGATCGTCCGCTGGATCTGGTAATCAACGGCGGTGATCCGCTGGCGTTGGCCATGGCCAGTACCGACCCGGATGGTGCCGGTAGCGAGGAAGGCTTCGACCACTGGGAGTTCGAGACGCTCACCGTCACCCTGGCGGCGGGCAGCAATACCATCGCGCTGGCGATACCGGCGGGTGCCACCACCGGCCCCAACATTGACCGCATCGAAGTGACCGCGGCGGGCAGCGGCCCGATTGCGGAGGATGTCAGTGCCGATGAGGATGGCGATCTCGCCATTGTCGCCGCTGACGAGACGCTCGATGCCAGCCAGCTGGCGGCGGCTGTCTTCAACGTCTCCGGCATCGATGACGACGTGACCAGCGTCGCCGTGTCCTTCGATGGCGGCACGACCCGCAGTGAGGTGACGCCGGATGTCGATGGCAACATCACTTTGGACCTGAGCGGTCAGCTCGATGACCAGAGCGGTGATCTCACCGTTTCGCTGTTTGTCACCGACGCCGCCGGCAACGAGGCCAGCGCCAGCGAGGTGGTCAGCTTCGAGGACGCAGGCGTGGTGGTGGCGCCGATCACCCTGCAGGCGGAAGACGCCGATATCGTCGATGTGGGCGGTAGCGCGATAGGTGAGGAGACGCGGGTGGTCGATGCCGACAATCCCGATGACTTCGGCAACCATCGCCCCGATGCGGTGGGAGATGCCTATGTGGACTTCGGCTCCAATCCCGGCGACCAGATCACCTTCAACGTCAACGCGCTGGAGGCCGGCAGCTACACCGCCACCGTGCGCTATGCCAACGGTGGAAACGCCCCGCGGCCGCTGGATCTGACCGTCAACGGCACTGATCAGGGCCAGCTCGGCTTCGCCAACGCCACCGGGACGGATCCCTGGGATCAGTGGCAGACGCTGGAGGTCGAGGTGGCGCTTGCCGAGGGTGCCAATACCTTCACCCTGACCATGCCGGCCGGTGCCACCGGCGGGCCCAACATCGACCAGGTGGTATTCGACTTCAATGAGGCCGACGTCGGCACCCCGGCGTTCAACTTCGCCATCGAGGGTGAGGCGCTGACCATCGTCGATGTCGACGGCGATACCCAGGTGCGCGATGCCGACAATCCGGAAACCAACACCGCAGCCGGGGCCGACGGTCTGTGGGATGACTTTACCGGCACCGGCTATCTGGACATGGGGGCCGACGCCGGTGACGCCGCCGAGTTCCAGGTGAGCGTGGACGAGGCGGGCACCTACACCCTGGAGGTGCGCTACACCAATGCCGGCACCAACGGCGCCGATCGCCCCATGGACATTCTGGTCGACGGCCAGAGCCAGGGCAGTCTGGCCTTTGCCTCTACCGGCACCAACGCGGCTGGCTGGGAGAACTGGACCACCACCACCCTCGAGGTGGAGCTCGCAGCCGGCGACAACACCATTCGCCTTGCCAACCTGGGCAACGCCGGCCCCAACATCGACAGCCTGACGGTGAGTCGTGACGGGGTGGAACCGGACCGTCCGGTGGAGCCGGGCGAGCGCTTCTCGGTCAAGATCAACTTCCAGCCCGAAGGCACCGCGGTGCCGGATGGCTACATCGCCGACCATGGCAAGGCATTCGGCACCCAGTCGGTGACCGTGGACGGCCAGACCTACCAGTACGGCTGGGTCACCGAGGAGTCGATCTACGACGCCGAGCCCGGCACCGAGCCGCTGGACATCAGCGCGCTGACCAGCGTGGCGGTCAATGACCGCACCGATGACATCGCGGGTCTCGATCCGCGCCAGGGCACCTACGCCCACTTTGACCAGCCCAGCGCCAACTATGTGCGCGCCGGCTGGGAGATCGAACTGGAGAATGGCTACTACGAGGTCACCATCTCCATCGGCGACACCAGCGGGCCCTACGACAGCCACAATGTGCTCAATGCAGAGGGCGAGCTGTTCAATGACCCCTTCACCCCGTTCCGTCCCGAGGATTTTCCGGCGGACGGCAACCCGCCCGATGATACCGAGGGCTTCCGCTCGGACCTGGTCACGCGCATCGTTCAGGTCAGCGATGGGCGTCTGACGCTGGACTCCCTGGGACTCGACAGCGAGAACACCGAGATCCAGTACCTCGAGATCCAGGCGCTACCGGACCTGACGCCGGAAGATGACCGTATCGCGGCCGAGGACTACGCCTTCTTCACCGATGCCCGTGCCATCGCCGGGGTCGGCGAGAACGAGCTGGAGGTGGACCTTGATCCGGAGGATGGCGGCATCCCCACCGGGGTCGATCCGACATCCGACATCTTCGTCGGCATCTCGGTGGTGGATGGGCGCGGCGGAGCCCTGCTGGAAAGCCTGGGGGATGGCTCCATCCGGCTGTTCGAGACGCTCAGCGGCGAGGAAGTCACCTTCAATGCCAACACCACCGGCGGCTTCGACTCGCTGACCATCTCGCCGAGCCAGACGCTCAAGCCCTTCACCAGCTATACCCTGGTGATCGATGGCTTCCAGGACCGTGGCCCCAACGACGATACCGACGCGCCGACGCGCGAATTCCAGAAGTACACCAACACCTTCGTCACCGGCGAGGAGCCCGAAGTGGTCGCCCGCGACGTGGCCTTCAACGACGTGGTGGAGCTCAACGGTGCCTCTGACGACGCCTATGGCTTCACCTCGCTGGAGATGAGCTCAGACGGCGCCTTCATGTACGTCGCCACCATCAGCGGCGAGCTGCTGCGTTATGACGTCGACCCCGTCGACGGTTCGTTGTCCAATCGCCAGGAACTTGCCCTGCCCGATGACTACTTCGATCAGCCGGGGGAAGACCAGCAACGCGGCATCATCGGCCTGGTGGTGGACCCGACCGATCCCAACGTGCTGTGGATCACCGACAACTATCCGATCCCGCTATCAGGACGTGACAACGGCGTGCCGGACTTCAGCGGCCGGGTGACCAAGATCACCCTGGACGATGGCCCCGATTTCTCGGGCACCGCCGAGGCCTACATCACCGGTCTGCCGCGCTCCAATGGCGACCATGTGACCAATAGCCTGGAGTTCCGCGCGAATCCGGATTACGACGCCGAGACCAATCCCGATGTCCCGAGTCATCTGCTGTATCTGATCCAGGGCTCCAACTCTGCCATGGGTGAGCCCGACAGTGCCTGGGGCAATCGTCCCGAGCGCCTGTTGAACGCGGCGATACTGGAGATCGACCCGACCCGCGATGTGTCCAATGGGCCCTTTGACGTCTCCACCGAACCACTGCCCGACAATGGCCTGAACCAGCGCTTCGATGATCCCGACGGCCACCCCAAGGATGACCCCATCCCCATGGGCGACGGCGAGTTCCTGGTCTTCGATGAGCGCGGCGTCGCCACGGTGCAGGATGAGTCCGGCAACGTGCTCGAGTCCTACTACGACCCCTACGCCAGCGATGCGGTGCTGACGATCTTTGCCACCGGGGCGCGCAATGCCTACGACCTGGTATGGCATTCCAATGGCTTCCTGTACGTGCCGACCAATGGCTCGGCGGCTGGCGGTAACGTGCCGGATGATCCCTCCACGCCCGAGGACGAGCGCTACACCAGTGTCGAGAAGCAGGATGACTACCTGTTCCGTGTCGAAGAAGGGGGCTACTACGGACACCCCAATCCGCTGCGTGACGAGTACATTCTCAATGGCGGCAATCCCACCTCTGGCACCGACCCCAACCAGGTCGACAAGTACCCGACAGGTACCGACCCCGAGGGCACCTACGATATCGCCGGGGTCTACTCGCTGGGCGAGAATCGCTCGCCCAATGGCGCGGTGGAATACACCAGTGATGTCTTCGGCGGCAATCTGCAGGGCAACGTGCTGTTCACCGAGTATTCCGGTGGTGACGATGTCCGCTCCATCACCCTGGATGCCAATGGCAACGTGATCGGCGATGACGTGCTGCGTGATCCCGAGGGCAACGTCATCAGCTACGTCGACCCGCTGGACATCATCGAGAACCCGGCCACCGGCCAGCTCTACCTGCTGACCCTGAATCGCGGCAATGGCCAGAGCCAGATCATTCGTCTCGACCCGGCACCGGGTGGGGTAGTGGACCCGGTGGATCCTGTCGATCCGGTTGATCCCGGCGATGATCTGGTCTCGCTGCTGGCCATCCAGGCCGAGGACAGGACGCCTGAGGACGGCACTGCCGTGACGATCGCCACCGGGGCGGAGATCCAGATCCGCGACATCGACAATCCCGAGACCAACCAGCCCGACCTGCCCAACGGCCTGCGCCCCGGCGCCTTCGGGGTGGACGGCAATGACGTGGACGATGATGGCGTGCCCGGCGGTTATGCCGATTTCGGCAGCACCAATGATGACTTCATCACCTTCAGCTTCACGCTGGACCCCGAGCAGGCCGGCGACTCGGTGCTGCGCCTGCGCTATGCCAATGGCGGCAGCGCCGATCGCCCGCTGGAAGTGTTCGTCAACAACGTGAGCGTCGGGGTGTATGACTTCAGCCCGCCCGAAGGCCTGAGCGGTGATGCAGCCTGGGCCGAGTGGCTGAACGAGGACGTGGCGGCGACGCTGGTCAGCGGCCAGAACACGGTGCGCCTGCAGGCCACCGCTGACACCGGCCCCAATATCGACCAGCTGGAGATCCTGCAGGAGGCGCCGGACACGACTCCGGGCTTCGATGAGTACGAGGCCGAGGAAGCCGCGCTCGATGGGGCGGTGGTGGTGCTGGCCAGCGAGGAGGATCGCAATGCCTCCGGCGATGGCTTCGTCGACTTCGATGGCCGCGGTGACCAGACCATTACCTGGACGATCGATGTTGCCGAGACCGGCAGTTACGACATCGCCTTCCGCTATGCGCTGGCGGCGACCAAGGCCGACCGGCCGCTGGGTCTGAGCATCAATGGCGTCGACCTGGGACAGGTGAACTTCGAGGGCCAGAGCAACGGCGATGAAAGCGACTGGTTCTTCCAGAATGCCCTGGTCGCGCTGCAGCAGGGCAGCAACACCATCACCCTGACTGCTCCGGGAGCCGTGGGGCCGAACATCGATCTGCTGAGAGTGCCGGATGCGCCGTCTGACACCTTCGTCCCTGTCTATGCCGATGTCTCGGACGGGTCGCGCATCGAGCTGGAGAGTGGCGACAGCGCGCGCACCCTCAACGAGCTGACCGCCGACTTCTACTTCACCGTGGACAGCAGCGGGCTCTATCGTCTCGACCTGGCCGCGAATGCGGGCGCCGATGATGGCCAGGGCCTGGCCCTGACGCTCAACGGGCAGACGCTGGAAACGCTGGCCTATCCGGGAGAGGGCGATGCCGGGGAAGAGGGCACCTATGTCGAGCTCGAGGCCGGCGTGGAGTACAACCTGCGTGCGGTGTCCGCCGCCGATGGTGCCGATGATCTCGACTATCTGGACGTGACGCCGGTGGTCGGCAACGACAATGCCGACATCGCGGTGCAAAGCGGCGATGCGGCCTATTACTCCGATCGCCTGCATTTCAGCTATCTGGAGAACAACAGCGCCTCGAACGCCGACCGCGACTTCAAGGAAAGTGCCACGGTGACGATTTCCAACACCGGGACGGAGTTGCTGGAAATTCTCGAAGCCGATATCGAAGGACCCTTCGTGCTGCAGGACCCCGCTGCCTTCGACGGCCTGACGCTGGCCGCCGGGGAGTCGCTCGAGGTGACGGTGCTGTTTGACAGTGCGAGCTACGAAGCGCCCACCACCGACGCCGGGGACGGAGTCTTCGAAGGACGGATCCGGCTGGTGACCAACGACCAGGATTCGCCGGTGGCCGAGATCCATATGGCGGGCTTCTGGCAGGCGCGCGACGAGGGTGGCTGGGAGCCCAACGTCAATGAGGTGTGGGAGGTCTTCGGCCTCGGTAACCGCATCGATGGCTTGCCGACCGAGGGGGGTGGCCAGAACTCGGTGCTCAACGACTTCGATCTGTATCGCCCGATCAATGATGACGAGGTGCTGTCGCGCTACTGGACGCTGGCGGAGGGCGTCAGCGAGGCCACGATCACCCAGCTGGCGGCCTATCACGGCGGCGGCGGGGCGACTCTGGGCATCCACAACCCCGGTGACAAGGG
Organism: Cobetia sp. Ld8; assembly: GCF_045066615.1. Classification (NCBI taxonomy): domain Bacteria; kingdom Pseudomonadati; phylum Pseudomonadota; class Gammaproteobacteria; order Oceanospirillales; family Halomonadaceae; genus Cobetia; species Cobetia sp. Ld8. Next base: position 315,685 of record NZ_JBISHF010000006.1, read on the forward strand.
CGAGGATGTCATCTTCTCCAATCATGCGGGAGACAATAACCAGACGATCCTGCCGGTACTGAGCAATGGCGAATTCGCCAGCGCGACCTTCGGTCTCGATGACATCCCCGCCGAGTGGGCCGGAAGTGGCGTGTTCGGGATTGAAGTGGCCAATCTGTCCACTGACCCGTCACTCAACCCGTCAGGCGGCGGTACACCGCCGGCAGATGCCGATGGCATCGAGCGTGGCTACACCGTGCGCATGTTCCGGGCGCTGGATGCAGAGGGCAACGTGATCCCCGATACCTATGTGGGCATCATGGATTACACCGGCATCAACTATGACTACAACGACAACATGTTCCTCATCGAGGGGGTGACGCCTGTCTCTGGCGGTGACCTGACGGTGATCAACAATGATGTGCTGCCGTCCAATGATCGTCTGGTGATGTCGCGCATCGAGAATCCGGTCAACAACCAGGTGGTGCATGACGAGGCCACTATCACCCTGCGCAATGACGGCTTCGAGGACCTGACCATCGATGATGTCGTCGTCAGTGACACGACACTGTTCGAGTTGACCCAGCCGTTCAGTGCGCTGACGCTGGCACCGGGAGAGGCGGCGGATGTCACGGTGCGCTTCATCGCTGATGACCCCAACGATGGCAGCCTCTACGAGGCGAGCCTGATCATCTCCTCAAGCGATTCCGATGAGAGCGAGAAGGTCATCCAGCTTGCGGGCCTGGCCCAGAACCAGTCCGAGAGCGGTCAGGAGCCGACGGTGCAGGAGATCGTCAACGCCTTCGGCTACTCCACCAACGTGGTGCAGGACCAGATGAACCAGGGCGGCCTGGTGGAGGCCAACGGAGACGAGATCCTGTCCCCGTACTTCCAGCGTGCCGATGGCGATGAACCGATCAAGATCACCCAGATAGCCGCCTATCATGGCCAGGGCGACATCGCGCGGCTGTTCGTGCATGACGTCGACAGTCGGGAGCTCGAAGAGGTCATCGTGCATGACGAGCAGGACGGCCAGACGCTGTTCCCGCGGGCGCTCGATAGCGGCGACCAGCAGGCAGTGGTGAGTCTGGATCGCGATGATCCCTTCGGCTTCTACGCCGAGATATCCGACCGCCAGGGCTATATCTCCTGGTCCGACCCGGATGCCAACCTCTACGAGGACACCATCGATGCCATCGGCAATCCCGGCAACAATCTGAATTGGGATGAGAATGATGGCCACCTGATTCGCGTCTATGTGGCCAAGGATGCCGACGGCAACGTGATTCCGGACACCTATATCGTCATCCAGGACTACGCGGGGGTGAACTACGACTACAACGACAACATCTTCCTGGTCGAGAACGTCACCACCTACGACCCCACCGGCGCGGAAGATGCCGATGGCAACGGGCGTGTGGACCTGTACGACGACGATGACAACGACGGCGTGCCGAACTTCCTCGACACGCCTGACCCGGTCGGACAGAGCGCCTTCAATGACGATCAGACGGCCTGGGCGGTCGGGGCCGATGGCCTGAGCCTGGAGGCGCGCCTGTTCGACAACGGAGGCCAGGGCGTGGCCTACAATGACACCACGCCCGCCCACCAGGGCGATGGCTTCCGCTCCGATGAGGCGGTGGATATCTCCAACGGCACTCTGGCCATCGGCTATGTCGCCGACGGCGAGTGGCTGGAGTACACCCTGAATGTGGAGACCGCCGGTAGCTATGCGCTGAACTTCTCCGCCTCGGCGGTCTCCGACGGCAAGTCGATCACCGCCGCCTTCGAGCAGGACGGCAGCTTCTATACCGACGCCCAGGCGGTGGCGGTGCCGGACACCGACGCCTTCACCAACTTCACCGATGTGGGGCCCTTGACCTTCGAGCTGGAGGAAGGCGAGCAGGTGCTGAGGCTGACCTTCAATGGCGGACAGCTGGATCTGGCATCTCTCGACCTGTCGCTGGTGGCACCGGTGGATGACGGTCAGCAGGCGTTCACCGACGATGGCCAGCCCTGGCAGGTGGGCAGCGAGTTCAGCCTGGAAGCGGTGAATTACGATGAGGGTGGCCAGGATGTCGCCTACAACGATTCCAGCGAGGTGCAGCAAGGCAGCAATGTGCGTGGCGAAGGGGTGGACCTGGCCAACGGCGGCACTGCCATCGGCTGGATCCAGGACGGCGAATGGGTGGAATACACCCTCGATGTCGAGCAGGCCGGCACCTATGACATTGCCTTCCTGGCAGCGCGGGGCTCCACCGGTGGCGCGCAGCGCACCGTGACCGCGACCTTTGCCAAGGAGGGCGACACTCCCTATGCCAGCGTCACGCCGGTGGAGGTCGAACCGACCGGTGGCTGGACCAACTATGTGGAAACCGACACTGCCCAGGTGACCCTGGAGGCCGGCGAGCAGGTGCTGCGGCTGACCTTCAACGGCGGCGCCATGGACCTGCAGGGCTTCACGCTGTCCCGGGATGGCCAGCAGGCCTTCAATGCCGGCGGCGTCCCCTGGCAGGTGGATGCCGATGAGGGTCTCACCCTCCAGGCGGTCGACTTCGACGAAGGCGAGCAGGGCGAGGCTTACAATGAGCTCTCCAGTGCCCAGCTTGGCTCGGGGTATCGCGACACCCCGGTAGACACCGTCGGCGAAGGCGAGGCGATAGGCTGGGTGGAGGATGGTGAGTGGCTTGAGTACACCATCGATGTCGAAGAGGCGGGCTCGCACACGCTGTCGTTCGTCACCTCCGCGCCTGACAATGGGCGCAGCATTACCGCCTCGGTGGAAAAGGATGGCGAGTTCTACGATGAGGACAGTGGCACGCTGCCCAATTCCGGCGCCTGGGGCGTCTACGTCGATGGCCCCTCGCTGACGCTGGACCTGGAGGAGGGGGTGCAGGTGCTACGCATCACCTTCAATGGCGGCTCGCAGGATCTGGCATCGTTCCAGATCACGCGTGACCCCGACATCGCCCCGGCCAGCGCGCCAAGCAATACCGCGCTGATGAGCCTGGTCGACGAGGGCGATATCGCCCCGGTCTCCAACGATGAGGAAGTGCCGATGAGTGATGATGTGACCCTTCAGGGCGTGCAGGATGACGCCCCGGGGAGTCTGCTCTGAGAGTGTGACGCAGCACGACGGAGCAATCCGCGACACGGGCGCGGGACGGCAACGGTGAAAGGGTGAGACACAAGGCGAGCACTGAGCGCAAGGCGCCTCGCCTGCTGTCACCGTCATCCGTCCTGGCACCCGATGCATGTCACTGCCAGCCTGAGCATGAGTGAGTGTGAAAGTCAGCACGTCACTCGCGCCCAGGCTGGCAGCGGCGTTTGTGGCGTCAGTCATGCACGGCTGTCTGCTGTGGCATGGCTTGTTGCATCGTCAGCCGCATCGTCTCTCGCACCGCACACCGCACACCGCACACCGCACCCCGCGCTCTCGGCGCTCCCTGCCTTGTCTGCCTGTCTGCCGACCGGGCGATGGATACACACGCATACAGCGTCTGTCATCCTGAACTGTTATCATGCCCGCCTTCAGACTCACCCCATCGCCTGTCGAACCTTCCCCGAACGCCTGATCTCGCGTCATGACGGCTGTCATGTCGTCAGTGGCGTGCTCGGGTGACGTCGGGCCCACCTCCGGGATGCCCGGGGCACGAGATGGCGTGAGGCAAGACCGATTCCGCCTGCAAGAGGACATGAGATGGCTCGTATTGCCATGGCACGCCACATTCTGGTGAAGACCGAGGCCGAGGCGCAGCGTCTCAAGCAGTCACTGGAGCGCGGCCAGCCGTTCGAGAAACTGGCGAAGAAGCACTCCACCTGTCCCTCCGGCAAGCAGGGCGGTGACCTGGGCGAAGTGCGCCCCGGCCAGATGGTCGGCGGCATTGATCGCGCCATCTTCAAGGGGCCGCTCAATACCCTGCAGGGGCCGCTGAAGAGCAAGTTCGGCTATCACCTGCTGGAAGCCTTCTTCCGCGGCTGATGCCTGCCAGGCCTTTGCGGCTCCCCGTATTTCCCGGCGCCAGCGTGACACCTCGTCACCGCCCACCTTTTTCATTTCAAACGGATATTCCCTCGTGATCTCTACCGCCAATCTCACCATGCAGTTCGGTGCCAAGCCGCTGTTTGAAGACGTCTCCGCCAAGTTCGGGCGTGGCAATCGCTACGGCCTGATCGGCGCCAACGGCTGCGGCAAGTCGACCATGATGAAGATTCTCGGTGGCGATCTGGAGCCGTCCGGTGGTCACGTCATGCTCGAGCCCAACATCCGTCTGGGCAAGCTGCGTCAGGACCAGTTCGCCTATGAGGAATACACGGTGCTCGACACCGTCATCATGGGCCACGAGCGTCTGGCCGTGGTCAAGGCCGAGCGTGACCGCATCTACTCGCTGCCGGAGATGAGCGAGGAAGACGGCATGAAGGTCGCCGACCTCGAGGTCGAATTCGCCGAGCTGGACGGCTATACCGCCGAAGCGCGTGCCGGTGAGCTGCTGATGGGCCTCGACATCCCCATCGAACAGCACCTGGGGCCGATGAGCGAAGTCGCGCCGGGCTGGAAACTGCGCGTGTTGCTGGCGCAGGCGCTGTTCTCCGATCCTGACGTCCTGCTGCTCGATGAGCCGACCAACCACCTGGACATCAACACCATCCGCTGGTTGGAAGGCGTGCTGACCGCGCGTTCCAGCACCATGATCATCATCTCGCACGACCGTCACTTCCTGAACAGTGTCTGCACCCACATGGCGGATCTGGATTACGGTGAGCTGCGTCTGTTCCCGGGCAACTACGACGAGTACATGACCGCTGCCACCCAGGCGCGCGAACAGCTGCAGGCCGACAACGCCAAGAAGAAGGCGCAGATCGCCGAGCTGCAGTCCTTCGTCAGCCGCTTCTCCGCCAACGCCTCCAAGGCCAAGCAGGCGACCTCGCGTGCCAAGCAGATCGACAAGATCCAGCTCAACGAGATCAAGCCGTCCTCACGCGTCAGCCCATTCATCCGCTTCGAGCAGACCAAGAAGGTCCACAACAACGCGGTGATGATCGACAAGCTCTCCAAGGGCTTCGACGGCAACACCCTGTTCGAGAACTTCAGCTTCACGGTCGCCGCTGGTGAGCGTGTCGCCATCATCGGCCCGAACGGCATCGGCAAGACCACGCTGCTGCGCACCCTGGTCGGCGAGATGCACCCGGACGCCGGTGAAGTGAAGTGGACCGACGCCGCGGACGTCGGCTACTACGCGCAGGACCACGCCCATGACTTCGCCAACGACATGAGCCTCTATGACTGGATGGCGCAGTGGACCGGCGGTGGTGAGCAGGTCGTGCGTGGCACCCTGGGTCGCATGCTGTTCTCCAATGACGACATCCAGAAGTCGGTCAAGGTCATCTCCGGTGGCGAGCAGGGCCGCATGCTGTTCGGCAAGCTGATCCTCAAGCAGCCCAACGTGCTGGTGATGGATGAGCCGACCAACCACCTGGACATGGAGTCCATCGAGGCGCTCAACCTCGCGCTGGAAAACTACCCGGGCACCCTGATCTTCGTCAGCCACGACCGCGAATTCGTCGGCTCGCTGGCCACCCGCATCATCGAGCTGAAAGCCGATGGCGTGGTCGACTTCTCCGGCACCTACGACGACTACCTGCGCAGCCAGGGCGTCATCGTCTGAGACGCGCCATGACTGGCTAGTCTGCCTGGTCTGACAAGACACCCTCATCGTCTCTGACGGTGGGGGTGTCTTGTTTCCATCTCCGGCCGCTGGCTGCGGCAGGCTTCTGGTAGAATGCCGGCCCGCGTGTGTCTGCACAGCCGATTTCCTTTCCTTTCTTCGATTCACGGAGTGTCCCGCATGGCCACATATGACGTCATCATCATCGGCGCAGGCGCGGCAGGCCTGATGTGTGCCGCCACGGCAGGCTATCAGGGCAAGCGCGTGCTGGTGCTGGACCACGCCAACAAGGCCGGCAAGAAGATCCTGATGTCCGGCGGTGGGCGCTGCAACTTCACCAATCTGGATGCCGGCCCAGCCAACTTCTTCTCACGCAATCCGCATTTCTGCATCTCGGCGCTCAAGCGCTACACGCCGCACCATTTCCTGGAACTGGTGGAGCGCCATGGGCTGGAGCACGTCGAGAAGAAGCCGGGACAACTGTTCTGCGCCGATTCCGCCAAGGACCTGCTGGCGATTCTGATGACGGAGTGTGAATGGGCCGGAGCGGAGATTCGCCTGAGTACGCGCATCACCTCGCTGGAGCGCGCGGGCGAGGGCATGCGGGTCGAGACCAGCAATGGCACGCACACGGCGGGGCGCGTGGTGGTGGCCACCGGCGGCATGTCGATTCCGACGCTGGGCGCGACCGGCTTCGGCTACGACATCGCGCGCCAGTTCGGGCTCGAGGTCACCGATACCTACGCCGCGCTGGTGCCGTTCACGCTGACCTCGCAGTGGAAGGAGCGTCTGTCGCCGCTGTCGGGGCTTGCCTGTGACGTCAGCGTCACCGCCGGCAAGGGCCATTATCGCGAACCGATGCTGATCACCCATCGCGGGCTTTCCGGTCCGGCGATGCTGCAGGCTTCCAGCTGGTGGACACCCGGTCAGCCGCTGGACATCGATCTGCTGCCGGGCGTGGATGCCTTCGCCGAGCTGCTCGCCCTGCGCGAGCAGCATCCCAAGCGCCAGATCGGCCCTTGGCTTGGCGAGCGCCTGCCCAAGCGCCTCGCCCAGTCGCTGGTCGAGTGGCAGGACGCCGACGCCGGTCGCATCAGCGAGCGCAGCCTCGCCGAGCTCTCCAACGCGCGTCTCGAGCAGCTGGCCAAGGCGCTCAATCACTGGCAGCTCAAGCCGGCGGGCACCGAAGGCTGGCGCACCGCCGAGGTGACCATGGGTGGCGTGGTCACCGACGCCATCTCGCAGAAGGACTTCAGCGTGCGCGATCTGCCGCAGCTGGCCTTCATCGGCGAGGTGCTGGATGTCACCGGCGAGCTTGGCGGCTACAACTTCCAGTGGGCGTGGTCCTCGGCGGTGGCCTGCGGGCTGAACTGCTGACCGGCACCTTCTCGCCACTGGCTGTATCTCACGCCATCTGCTGGCGGATGGCGGGCAGGCGCTGCTCGACCAGCGCGACGAAGGCTTCGATCACCGGGCGGACCGGTGTGGTCGGGTAATGCAGCTCCAGCGGTACCGCGCCGAGTACCGGGCGCAGGGGAATGAACTGGCAGCCATCACGTTGCAGGCGGCGAATGCAGCCGGGCGCGATGGCGACTCCCAGTCCCGCCGCCACCTCACTGAGCAGCGTCTGCATCAAGGCCGGTTGGCGCTGGATGCGTGGCGAGAAGCCGGCATCGCCGCAGGCACTGATGATCTGATCGAACAGCCCCGTCGCCTGCCCGCGCTGAAACAGCACGAAATCTTCTTGCGCAAGCTCGCTGAGGGCCAGACGCTTGCGGTGCGCCAGACGATGCCCCTCGGGCACCACCGCCATCAGCCTATCCTCGTAGACCGCCAGGGCGGTCAGGCTGTCACGCTGCTCGCTGGGAAGCGGGCGCGACAGCCCGATGTCGATCTCGTCACGCGCGAAGGCATCCAGCTGCTGCTGGGCGCTCATCTCATGCAATGACAGGCTGACTTCGGGATGGTGGCTGGCGAAGTCGCGCATCAGTCCGGGCACGAAGCTTGCGCAGGCCGAGCTCATGTAGCCGATGCGCAGTGTGCCGGTCTGGCCGCTGGCAGCCATCGCCACGCGCTTGCGTGCCTGCGCCTCCAGCGCCAGCATGCGCTGCGCTTCTTCCAGCAATGCCTCCCCCGGTGCCGTCACCTTCACTTCTCGCGTATTGCGCCATAGCAGGCTGACGCCCAGCTCGGCTTCGAGATCGGCGATCTGGCGGCTGATGGCGGGTTGCACGGTATGCAGCTCGCGGGCGGCGGCCGAGAAGCTTCTGTGCGTCGCCACCGAGACGAAGGTTTTCAGTGTGCGGAGTTCCATGCCGGCCCTCGTGGCTGATTGATGTTCAGTCAGTATAAGTCATATCAAGTATTGTCATTTCTATTATAAGCCTGCACTCGCTAGTCTGAAGGCCTGCCAAACCTCCCTTCGTCAGTCTCTGCCGTCTCGCCTTGTCTCCTGTCTCTTGCTGCTTGCCGCTGGCTTTGCCTCGCAAGCAAGCGAGCAGGCGGGGCGCGTAGCGGCTGACAGGAGGGTTCTGAATTCGAGTGGAGCCAATATGACGACATCAACGAGTGGAGTGGCCGCGCAGGATACGCGCGGACCCTCACAACCGCTTTCTGCCGGCGGCCGTTTCACGCTGCTGGCCATCGCCTGTCTGACCATCATGGTGGGTACCGTGGTCGCGCCGGGGCTTCTGAGCATCGCCTCGGCGCTTGAGGTGGAGAGCCATGCCAGCTGGCTGATTACCCTGCCATCGCTGGGCGCCGTGCTGTTCGCGCCCATCGCCGGGCGCATGATCGATCGTGTCGGTGCCTATCGCTCGCTGGTGGGCGGATTGTTCCTGTATGGCGTGCTGGGCGCGGGCGGCGCACTGCTGGAAGGCACCGTCGTCGTGTTCGCCGATCGCATCCTGCTCGGCGGCGTGACTGCCGTGGTGATGGCGGGCGGCACCACGCTGATCTCCGAGTGGTATCACGGCCATGCGCGTCTGGCGATGATCGCCCAGCAGGGCATGTCCATCGAGCTTGGCGGGGTGATCTTCCTGTTCGTCAGCGGTGTGCTGGCAGGTATCGCCTGGCAGTGGCCCTTCGCCCTCTATCTGATAGCCTGGGTACTGCTGGCCATGCTGTGGATGATGGTGCCGAAGAAGTCGCCTGAAGCGCCCGCCGAGGAGAGCGGAAATGCCGGCGGTGAGGCCTTGTCCTCCTCGCTGACCAGCGTCTACCTGGCCGCGGCCATCTCGTTGACGCTGTTCTTCACCGCCATCGTCATGCTGCCGATGCGCTTGAATCTGCTGGGGCTGGATGAAGCGGCCACCGGTATCTTCCTGGCGGGCATTTCGCTGGTCGCGGTGGTCGCGGCGATGCTGATGCCGAAGGTGTCGCGTGCCCTGGGTGAGATGCCGACGCTGGTGCTGGCCTTCCTGCTCTATGCCGGCAGCCTGTTCCTCTTCCAGCAGGCCGAGAACATGACGCTGATGAGCGTCGGTGCCGTGTTGTCCGGCACGGGCTTCGGCTTCTCGATCCCCTTGCTCAACCACATGACGGTGGAGCGCAGCCACACCTCGGTGCGCGGTCGCAATCTCTCCTACCTGACGATGGCGATCTTCCTGGGACAGTTCCTGACGTCCTTCCTGGAATTCCTGCCCGGTGACGGCAGCAACGTCTTCGGCGCCGCCGCCGTGCTGGGGCTGATCTTCGCGGTGCTCTATCTGGGCGTGTATCTGCTCAAGCGAGACAGTAGCAGCGCCTGATCGCGGCAGGGTTAACAGAACGACACGTCGCAATGACGAAAAAAGCCCCGCCACCTGACTCTCAGGTGGCGGGGCTTTCGCTGTAATGCCGTGATCATTTGTCGAACAATATTCTCAGACGGCGAATCATCACCCAGCTCATCAGCCCGCGCTTGAGCAGGCTCAGGCCCTTCTTTGGCCGGAACCCGCCCCGCGCCGCGATCAGGCCGCCCACCAGCACCAACGGGCCGCGGTATTGCTGGACCTTGGCCCAGCCGCGGTCGATGGGCGCGGTGGCCTCCTTGAGTTCGCGCATCGCATGGCTGACATCGAGGCGCTGCTGACTGATGCGTGCTTCGAGTTCCGCACGCCGAGCGTCACGCGGATGTGCTGATCGGCGTCCGTTCCCCTGTACGGGGGGCAGCGCCGATTCGCGTCGCGCGAGGGACTGTCTGGAAGAACTCATCTCGCCTCCTTGGCAGGCACTGGCAGGCGGGGCATCAAAGGTTTTCGCGTTGGCGCTGGCGTTCCAGTGCGTCGGCACGCACATCCTTGAGGCTGTCGCTGTCACGGCTCAGGTTGCTGAGCGTGGAACGCAGCAGACTGCGCTGGGAAGCGATCACCTTGACGCGCCAGGCGATCAATCCCCCCAATGCCAGCAGGATACCGCCGCTCAGTGCGATGGCCAGCAGGCGGTGGGTATCCCAGAAGGCCACGACTACCAGCAGGATCGCCAGGCCGATGCCGAAGCAGATCAGCATCAGGGCGATACCCGACAGCAGCAGCATCACGAACAGCCGTTCGCGTTCTTCCTCGAGCTCCAGCACGGCGAGACGCAAGCGCGTCTCGCCACTCTCGACCAGGCTCGCAGTCAGACGTCGGATGGCGCCAAGTACGCGTTCAACCGGCCCTTGCTCCTGCATCAGCGACGGCCAAGCAGCATACCGACGACGACACCGGCGGCCGCGCCGATACCGACACTGGTCCATGGGTTGTCGTGCACGTAGCGGTCAGCGCAATCCGCTGATTCGCGCGCGCCGGCGGCGATGCGATCGCCCTGGGCGCTGAGGCGGGCGCGGGTGGCTTCCAGACGAGTCTGGGCGCGGGCGCGGGCTTCCTTCATGCTCTCGCGGGAATCTTCAGCCGAGGCGTGCAGCAGTTCCTCGACGGTCTGGGACAGATGGCGCAGATCTTCCTTCAGCTGGTCGGTATTGGCACCGGTCGCGGAAGTGGTGTGATCGCCGATCTTTTGCATAGCCATGATGTAACTCCTTCCCGTATGTCGAATCAGATTTCGCGAATGATGAGCGCGGTGTTGTCTGCGCTTGACTCTCGAACTCTCTCTTCCCTGGGGCGCCGCAGGCGGCAGGGCATGACCTGAATCCACTTGCACGAGACTCTCTGCAAGCATCGTCAGCACGTCGTCACGACGCGTCTTGCGTGGTCATGCACAAGTCGTGGGGGTCGAACGCGACAAACACAAGGGCAAGACACGCACAGAGCACGATATCGCCATGTCACGGGCGGGAGGCATGATCTGGATCATGGACGTGCCACTAGGTCTACATAGGCGGTCCACATCGGCAGTCCACATGAGGGCGGTGCATACGGAGGGCAGATGGCAAGACGGGCAGCCTGGGCTGCCCGTTGCGGGAGGGTCGTGCGAGTTCTTTTATAAGAACTTTTTGATCAGAGCTCTTTGATCAGGTCTCTGGCGAGCCGGCGAAGAAGGTATTGATCGAGAAGCCCAGGCCAAAGCGATTCACGCTGTGGTCGTAGTCGATCAGGCTCTCACCGTAGCCGTGGTAGTACTGCACGTAGCCACGTACCTTGCCGAACAGCGGGAAGGAGTAGTCGAGCTGGTTGCCGTAATTGCCCTTGGAAGGGTTGCCACGCACCATCCAGGTGACTTCGTGCTGATCGGAGGTATAACCGACCGTGATGTCGCCGTAGCCGATGTAGTTGTAGAGATCCGGGTTGTCGTCCTCGTCGGACTCCTCCGGCACGCGCCAGTGCGGCGTGACCGCGATGGCCCAGTCGCCGTTCTGGAACATCATGTCGGCGTAGACACGGTTCCAGCTGCGCGACAGCGGGTCGGAACGGCCGTTGGACTGATGCGCGAAACCGATGCGGTTGCGGGTATTGGTCCAGCCGAACAGCTCATAACGATTGTCGAACTGCAGGAAGGCTTCCGGCTCGTAATTGGTCTCGCGGAACGGCGCCGACGCATCGGAGTTGTAGGCCTGCCACCAGCTGCGCTGGGTATAAGCGAAGAACACGTCGCCATTGTCACCGAAGATGTCATCCATCAGCTCGACCTTGAGGCTGAGCTGGTATTTCACCTCGGTCTTGTCCACCTCGCCTTCCTGGGTGACTTCGGCAAAGCCATTGGCATCCGGGTTGGTGTTGTAGGCCCAGGGCAGCAGGTAATTGCGCTTGTAGGCGGTGATGGCCAGCGGATTCTTCTCGGCATCGTCCTCAAGAACGACACGCTCCTTGGCACGCTGCTGGGCCAGGCTTTCATCGAGGGGCGCATCGACGTTCTGGCCTTGTGCCCCCTCGGTCTCGGCCGCTTCCGCCGAGTAGCGGTCGTAATCCGCGTCTTCGCGGTTGGAGAGGAAGACCTGCTCGGTACGCGGGTCACTCTCGACGCCGTCCGCCGTGCCCGGTGCAGAGGCCGCCAGCTCGCGCCAGTCAGCCTGGCTCATGGCGCCCGCGCGAGCCTGGGCGGCAGTCATGCCCAGTGCTTCGGGAGCGAAGCGTTTGCCGTTGGCCAGTACCACGCGCCCTTCGGCATCCATGGTGTAAGGCACGTCGGCCGCTGCCGGTGCGGCGGCACCCAGCAGTACTGTGGCCAGCACTCCCGAGAGGCGTGCAGGGACGGACCGGAATCCGATGGAGGCAAGGCGGAGGGGCATGGAAGTATCCTGTCGGTTACACCGCGGCGGGGGAGCAGTGCATTATGGAGCAATGTTCATGACATGTCTGCCATTCTACTGGCGGCGCAGTGTCCGGTTCCAGCACGAAGATTTCGACAGATGCGTCGCTTCGATGCGACGATGCATGTCGCTCCCGCTGGTCCGCAAGTGCCGCTTTTTCGCCACGTCACTCTCGGCTTCATTCTCCACTTTACTCTCTAGTTCATTCTCCACTTCATCCTTTGCTGAGCGGCCACCGACGGACGTTTGCCGACAAGGATTGCGTGGGATGCAGCGCCAGTCGACAATGCGGCCCTTGCCTGCGCTTGCGGCCTGACACGATGCCATCCTGCATGGCTGACAGCGGCCAGGCGGGGCAGTAGAGCCGATGAAGAAGCGCGGTGGTGACCATTGAGGAGACAGCTGTGACAGGTAACAAGTCCTTGAGACTGATGATGTTGGCAGGTGCATTGCTGCTGATGGTGCTGCTGGCCTGGGTGCCGGCCACGGCCAGTGCGGACGCCCCGAAGCGTGCTGATGTCCAGACTCAGCTTGAAGACCTGCAGAGCGTCGAGAAGCCGGATGCCGACACCCGTCAGCGCGTCGCGGACCTCAAGGATACCCTGACGGTGCTCGACGACCTCGCCGAGGCCACCAGCAGCCTGAATTCCCTCAAGAGTGAGGTCAAGGAGGCACCGGCGGAGTTGGCGAAGGCGCAGGCCGAGCTGGCGCGCCTGCCTCAGGACTACACCCCGCCCAGCATCGCGTCGCTTGCAGGCGAGTCGGTCGAGGCGCTGGACAAGCGCATGACCTCGATTCTCGACTCGCTGCAGAACCTGCAGGACAAGCTGGCCGATACCAATCGGCGCCTGATCAATGCCCAGAGCCTGCCGGAGCGTTCGCGCTCGACCCTGGCTGATGCACAGCAGCAAGTGCAGCGCCTGCAGACCCAGCTGGGTGGCAGCGGCGATGCCGACCTGTCCGGCACCGGGCGTGCCCTGATCGAGGCGCGTCTGGCATTGGCCGAGACGCGTGGCGATCTGAGCCATTCAGAGCTCAATTCAAGCTCCCTGCTGCGTGAGTTGGCCCAGGTGCGCAAGACCCTCTACAGCCGCCAGATCGCCAATCTGGAGCAGGACCTGGAGCAGGTCCAGACGCTGGTCAACGACAAGCGCCGTAACCAGTCCGAGCAGACCATCGCCGATGCCACCAGTGGCGAGAATGCCGCGCTGGCCGACAACCCCATCTTCCAGCAGGTGCTCAACCGCAACCGCGAGCTCAGCAGCCAGCTGCTGGCGATCACCGATCGCGTCAACGCCGTGATTCGCGATGGGCTGGAGGTGCGCACCCAGCTTGATCGCGTCACCCAGGTCGAGCGCACCATGAGCGAGCAGATCGAGGCCATCAAGGGCAGCGTCCTGCTGGCGCGTATCCTGCGTGAGCAGCAGAGTCGCCTGCCGCAGGTCGATGTGCGCAAGGACTTGAAGGAAGAGATCGCCGACCTGCGCCTCAAGCAGTTCGAACTCAACAAGGTGCGCGAGCAGCTCGCCGATATTCCGGGCTATCTCAATTCCTACGTGCTGGGCGAGGCCGCGGCGCTGGAACGCCCCGGCGGCAATGCCGATGTCAGCCAGATCAGCGCCGAGCTGCGTCAGGCGTTGATCGGTCAGCTGGAGGCGCGCAAGGAGCTGGTCGACAAGCTCGACAAGGAATACGACAACCTGCTGGCACGCGCCATCGACCTGCAGCTCAACCAGCAGCAGCTGCTGGAAGTGTCAGGGCGTCTGCGCCAGACCATCGAGGAGCAGCTGTTCTGGGTCGCCAACGGCAAGCCGCTGGATCTCGACTGGCTGTCGCGCACCCCGGAAATGCTTGCCGAGGAGCTCAGGCCCAACGTCTGGCGTGGCGTGGTGGCGGGGCTGTCCAAGGGCTTTCAGCTCAGTGACCTGTGGGTGGCGCTGCCAGGCTTGCTGCTGCTGATCTTCATCACCTGGAAGCGTTCGCGCATCCGTGCGCGCCTGGCGGACCTGCACGCCCAGATAGGGCGCCTGAAGCAGGACACCCAGCTGCATACGCCGCGCGCCATTCTGCTCAACGTCCTGCTGGCCATCCCCGGTGCGCTGGCGCTGGCCTTGATTGGCGGCGTGCTGTCGCTGGGCGAGGGCATCATGCTGTGGGCGCTGGGCCAGGCACTGTTGAAGCTGTCGCTGGCGTGGGGCATCTTCGCCATCTTCCGCCGCCTGCTGGTCAAGGACGGCGTCGCCGAGCGTCACTTCCAGTGGCCGGCCAACTACGTGGCGGAGCTGCGCCGTCATATCTGGTGGCTGGGCTTCGCGCTGCTGCCGGTGGTGCTGACCACCAACATCATCAGCGAGGCGGACCTCAATCTGCTCGAGCGTCCGCTGGGGCTGGCCATTCTGTTCGTGGGCCTGATGGCGATGAGCTTCTGTCTGTCGCGGCTGATTCTGGCCCACGTCCCCTTTTTCGGCCTGAAGCTGTTTCGACTGATTCTGGGCCTTGCGATGGCGCTGGTACCGGTGGCGCTGGGCGTGCTGATCTGCCTCGGTTACGAGTACACCGCGCTGCGCCTGTGTGGCCGCTTCATCACCACCATCTTCCTGTTCGGGGCCTGGATTCTGGTGGAGGCCACCGTGGTGCGCGGGCTGGCAGTCGCCGCGCGGCGTCTGGCCTATCGTCGCGCCGTGGCGCGTCGCCGCGCCCAGGTGCAGGAGGGCGCCGAAGGCGGTGTCGAGGTGGTGGAAGAGCCGCCGCTGGACATGGAGCAGGTCAACTCCCAGTCACTGCGTCTCTCGAAGCTGATCCTGGTCATCAGCTTCCTGTCGATCTTCTATGTGGTGTGGGCCGATCTGCTCAATGTGCTCAGCTATCTCGACAGCGTGGTGGTGTGGGAAATCGCCGCTTCCGTCGAGGGCGATTCGGCGACGCCCATCTCGCTGGCGGACTTGATCGCGGGCATGATCACCCTCGCCGTGGCGGTGATGATGGCGCGCAACCTGCCGGGCCTGCTGGAGGTCTCGATTCTGTCGCGGCTCGAGCTCAAGCAGGGCTCCAGCTATGCGATCACCTCGCTGCTGTCCTACGTGATCATGGCCACCGGCTTCGTGATGACATTGGGCAGCATGGGCGTCAGCTGGGACAAGCTGCAGTGGCTGGTGGCGGCGTTGAGTGTCGGGCTGGGCTTCGGCCTGCAGGAGATCTTCGCCAACTTCATCTCGGGCCTGATCATCCTGTTCGAGCGCCCGGTGCGCATCGGCGACACCATCACCATCGGCAACCTGCATGGCACGGTCAACCGCATCCGGATCCGCGCCACCACGGTGACGGACTTCGATCGCAAGGAGATCATCATCCCCAACAAGGTGTTCGTCACCGACCAGCTGATCAACTGGTCGCTGTCGGACAACGTCACGCGGGTGGTGCTCAATTTCGGTGTCGCCCATGGCAGTGATCTGGATCTGGCGCATCGTCTGCTGATGCAGGCCGCCCAGGAAAACAGGCGGGTGCTCAAGGACCCGGAGCCGCTGGTGTTCTGCCTGACCTACAACCAGGACAACTTCGGTTTCGAGCTGCGCATCTACGTCAATGACCTGACCGATCGCCTCTACGCCACCGATGAGATCAACCGCTGGGTGGATGCACGCTTCCGTGAGCATGGCCTCAAGGTCGCCTTCCAGCAGATGGATGTCTGGCTGCATCGCGACGATGGCACCGAGCGCCTCGTCGAGCAGCGCAGCGCCTCGGCGGAGTCGTTGCGCCCCGCCAGCGGCTCACCGGAAAGCAGCGAGGCGGAAAGCACGGAGTATCAGAGCAGCGAGCACCGGGAAGGTGGTGCGCTGATCGCGCGTCGCAAGCCCGCCGAGGGTCTGGCAGGCCGTGAGGACGCCGGGCTGCGCGAGGCCGCACCGGACGCCGATGGCGGTGACGGCGGCGGAGATGCCGGTGGTCGCTGACGCTGAACCCACTCGCTCATCTCATTGAATGCCGCATGGCATCACGCACAAGGCGCCCCGAGGGGCGCCTTGTGCGTGATGGGCTCGGTTCTGTATCCAGTGCGCCCTGCAAAGGCGACTTGTACAGGTCGAGCCGTAAAAGGGGAGGGGCTAGCCAGGCCTGACGCCACGCATCATTGGTTCAATTCGGGCTGCGTGGCTGACGGGATCTGACTCTGGCCCTGACCTTGGCTCGCCTCACCGGCAAAGGGAGCAGGGGCCTCGAATTCCAGTACCCAGCGGCTCAGGAAGCTGGCCTGCTTGAGGCGATCGAGTGTCGCCAACAGGCCAGGGCCGATCTCGATCGGGCGTAGCGCATCGCCCAGTTGCTCGCGCATGTGCTGAGCGCTGCCCTCGCCACGCACCTCGGGGTGCAGTGCGCCCAGCTGGCTGTCGCTGGCCACCGCCTGCTGGCCTTGCAGACTCAGCCACCAGTCGAGAAAGGCTTCACCGGCCTCGGGATGAGGTGCCTGCTGGGGGACGAAGGCCAGCCGGCGCTGAATCAGCACGTAGTCTTCCGGCACGATCACCACCAGCTCCGGATGGGCGCGGGCAAAGGTCACCGCGTAGGGGCCGACCAGGTTGTAGGCGATGTCCACCTCGCTGCTGGCCAGTGCCTCGAGCATGGCGCCGGTGGTGCTGACCAGTCTGGCATCGGCCTGACCCATGGCGCGCACCAGCGTCCAGTAGCGCGGCGATTGACGGGCATCGGACACGGCATAGGTAAAGCCGGAGCCGCTGCGGCGCGGGTCGTAGCTGATGATGCGGCCGCGCAGCTGCTCGCGGCGCGTCTCGAGCAGGTGCCAGAAGTCGCGATGGCTGCGCAGCACATCGCGGGGATTGCGCAGGCCGTCGAGGTCCGCCAGACGCTTGAGCGCATCGCGTCGTGCCACCATCACGATCGGCTCGAAGCTCATCGCATACAGCTCATTGCGCCAGCGTGAGTTGGCCGGCCAGGCGGTCAGGTTGGGGGCCTCGAGTGCCAGAGCATGACCCTGATTGGCGAGTCGGTACTGTAGCCCCATGGCGGAGGAGATCATCAGATCGGCCTGCGGTGTCAGCGGCGCCTGCAGGTACTGTGCTTCAAGCCCGAGGGCGGAGCGATTGACGTAGTGCAGCACTCGCTCAGGATGCTGGCGGCTGTAACGCAGCAGCAGCGGGCGAATCTCGGGCAGGTCCAGTGCGGCGTGAATGGTCAGATCGGCCGCGAGGCTGGCAGCACTGTCAGGCGCGGGCGGCGTGACTGGCTGGCCGCCCTGCAACCACAGCGATTGATGCTCTTCGAGCAGCGGGTCAAACGCTGACTGGGTCGCCGCCTGGGTTGCGGCCTGACTGACGGGGCTCAGAAGCACGGCCAGCACGAGGCAGGCCGTCAGCCGTCCAGATCGCTGTCTGCCCGGGCGGTGATTGTCATGACCGTGATGGTCAGGGCGCTGCTGCCCGGTTGGCGGTCGTCTCGCTAGCATGCTGTGCCTCCTGTCTTCGCAGGCTTGCCGGCCTGTGCTGATTCATCATCCCCATCCGCTCTCACCTCAGGCGCTGCGCAGGGCGCCAGATGCAGGCTGACGCGTAGCCCGCAGGACGCGCCTGTCTCGGCTGCGCGGGATGCAGAGTCAGCAGCCTGCGTCATGCTGCGTGCTGTCGCGTCGCTGAGTGTCAGGCGCGCATCGTGATGTCGCGCGATGCCATCGACGATCGCCAGCCCCAGTCCGGCGCCTTCGTGATGCTTGAGCTCATCGGGCTGCTGCGCCGGCGCCTGATCATGACTGTCGGGCTGGGCGTTGCGGTGGAAGGGGCGCAGCACCAGTAGGCGCCGCTCGGCGTCGATGCCAGGGCCGTCATCCTCGACACTCAGCCGCCAGCGGCCCGCCAGTGCGGCACTGTCCGGTTGCGTGAACGTGGCCTCGCTCGGCGCCGCCATCCGGCTCAGGGTGAGTGTGACGGTGCGCGCGCCGTGCTTGCAGGCATTGTCGATCAGATTGGCCAGTGCCTCCTCGAGCTGCCACTCGACGCCCAGCGTCCAGGCGGCGCCATCGATATCCGGGGCGATTTCGAGGCCGAGGTCCACGCCGGCGCGATCACAGCGCAGGAACAGGCGGCTGACGGTGGCGCGCGCCAGCGCCGAGAGCTCCAGCGGCACGCGCGGCGGCTGCACTTCCGGGTTGTTGAGGCGTGTCAGCGACAGCAGTTGATTGGCCAGATGGGCGGTATGGCTGGCGGTGGCCTGCATCTGGCCCAGCGCGGCATGCCAGGCGCTGGGATCCTGCTGGCGCAGTGCCAGCTCGGCGTGCGCGGAGAGTCCCGCCAGCGGGGTGCGCAGCTGGTGCGAGGCATCACCGATGAAGCGCTCCTGGTTGGCGCGCACGCGGCGCATGCGCGCCAGCAGGTCATTGATGGTGTGCTTGAGTTCCTCGAGCTCGCGCGGCAGGGGCAGGTTGAGCGGCGCCAGGCTGCGCGAGTCGCGTTCGCGAATGGCGCGGCGCAGGCGGGTCAGCGGCGACAGCGCCAGCCGTACGCCGATCAGCACCACCAGCAGTGCCAGCGTGGCCATGCCCGCCAGACGCACCAGCGAGCCACTGAACAGCTCACGCGTCAGGGTGTCTCGCCCCTCGCGGGTATGGGCGACGCGAATGCTGTAGCGCTGGCCGTGGCGTGGGTCATCGCCCCAGCCGCCCAGCCGGGTATCGAGGCTGCCCAGCCGCAGTGCCTGCCCCTGCCAGGCGATATCGCGAAACGACAGCTCGCCGCTGCGTCCGAGCGATTCCTGTGGGGCCAGGCGACCATTGGCGGCGCGATTGGCATCCGGCAGGTGGGTATTGCCGGTGACCTGCTCGCCATCGGCATCCACCAGGCTGTAGAAGACGCGTTCCTGGGCGTCGGTGGCCAGCATCTCGAGGGCGGCGGGCGGCAGGTCGAGCCACAACTGGCCATCCTGCCATTTGACCTGCTCCGCGATGGTGACCAGCGAGGCCTCCAGCAGTCGGTCATAGGCGCGATCCGCTGCCTCACGCGCCGACAGGAAGGCCTGCACCAGCAATAGCGTGCCCAGCGCCAGCAGGGGCAGCAGCAGCCAGCTCAGCAGGCGTCGATAGAGGCTGATGCTGCGTTTTTCCTCTGTCTGTGGGCGCGGTGAGGGTGCGGAATTCAAGCGCTGCCGTCCGTGGTCTGTTCCAGTAGATAGCCAAGGCCCCGGATGGTGCGCAGATTGACGTCGCTGCCTTCCAGGCGCTTGCGCAGGCGGTGTACATAGACCTCGATGGCGTTGTCGCCCACGGCTTCCTCCTCACCGAAGGCCTCACGGGTCAGGCGCGCCTTGTCCACCGGTTCGCCGGCATGCTGAATCAGGCAACCCAGCAGGCGCTGTTCGCGGGGCGGCAGCGCCAGCGGGGCATCGGCGAGCAGAAAGCGTGCATTGAGTGGCTCGAAGGTCAAACTGCCGAGGGTCAGGCGTGGGGCGATGCCAGACGAGGGCGCCGGCTGCTGACTGGCCTGAAGAGTGGCCTGCTGACTGGCCTGAAGAGTGGCATGGCGGCGCAGCAGGGCGCGCACGCGGGCTTCCAGCTCATCGAGCACGAAGGGCTTGGCAAGATAGTCATCGGCGCCCAGGTCCAGCCCGCGCACGCGATCTTCGATTGCGCCGCGCGCGGTGAGAATCAGCACCGGTGTCTGGCGGTCGTGCTGGCGCAGCGCGGCGAGAATCTCGAGCCCGGAAGCGCCGGGCAGGTTGAGGTCGAGTACGATCAGCGCGAAGCCGTGATCGTGGTGGGCCGCCAGGCGGGCAAGCGCCGCGGCGCCGTCGGCCAGGTGGGTGACCGCAAGGCCCTCGGCGGAAAAGACGCTGCATAGCGTGCTGGACAGCAGGGCGTCGTCCTCGACCAGCAGCAGGGCCGGGGGCGGTGCGGTGGCTGGGCCATGCGCTGAGGCGTCAGTCGCTGAATCGTCAGCCGCTGAGGCGTCAGGTGCTGAGGCGTCAGGTGCTGAGGGGAGTGAGTCGGGAGAAGTCATCCGGGCTCCGCAAGGCGCGTCAGGTACGCGACAAGAGTGATGAGAGTCAGGCACAGGGCCGGTCTGCGACCTGCAATGGCCGCTTGGAGGCGCAATATTGCCTCAAACAGGCAGCCAATGGCGCTTGCGCCAGCGTATCATTGGTGGCCTGTTTCGTGTCGCTGACAAGGAAGCCAGCATGCCATCCGTTCCACTATTGCAGCGCCTCAAGGCGCGCGCCTCTCGTCTCTCGCCAGCCCATTGGCTCACGCCTGTCACGTCGCTCAGGGCTGTCACGTCGCTCAAGGCTGCCACATCGCTCAGGGCTGACGCGCCGCTCAGGCCGCTGCTGACCTCGCTGGCGCTGGGCGTGGTGGGTGGCTGGCTGTTCCAGCTCACCGGCATGCCGCTGGCGTGGATGCTGGGGCCGCTGGTCGCCAACCTGCTGGGCGCGATGGCCGGGCTGAAGCTTGGTGTGCCGGACCGGCTGCGCAACCTGTTTCTGGGCGTACTGGGTCTGACGCTGGGCGCGCGCGTCTCGCCGGAGCTGGTCTCGCACCTTTCCAGCTGGTGGTTGTCGGCGTTGCTGTTGCTGGCGGGGGTGTGGGCCTCGACGCTGGCCTGCGCCGCCTGGTATCGCCGCTGTGGTTTTGACGCCACCAGCGCGTGGTTCTCCTCGGTGCCCGGCGCGCTGACGGCGATGGTGGTGATCGGCGAGCGCATCGGTGGCGACCCGCAGCGCATCGCGGTGGCGCAATCGTTGCGGGTGCTGCTGGTGATCATGATTCTGCCGCCGCTCTATTGGGTGCTGGAGGGCGCGGCGGGCACGCCCGGCATCGGCAGCGATGTGGCGGTAAGCGGCCTGTGGCTGATCGCGGTGCTGCC
This sequence comes from Cobetia sp. Ld8, assembly GCF_045066615.1. Lineage (NCBI taxonomy): Bacteria > Pseudomonadati > Pseudomonadota > Gammaproteobacteria > Oceanospirillales > Halomonadaceae > Cobetia > Cobetia sp. Ld8. The sequence continues at coordinate 336,855 of NZ_JBISHF010000006.1, forward strand.
GATTCTGCTGCCCCTGGCCAGGCGACTGCGCATTCCCAATGCTTCGCTGCTGGCGCCGCTGTTGCTGGCGCTGGTGCTGTCGCTTGGCGACGTGGTGCGTTTCTCGCCACCGGTGTGGGGCACCGATGTCATGCAGCTGGTGCTGGGCTGCGCCATCGGAGCACGCTTCAAGGGCCTTACGCCGCGGGTACTGGTCGGGGTGATGGGTCAGTCGGGCGTGGCGACCCTGATCTCGCTGTCGGTGCTGGGCTGCTTTGCCGAGTTGATCCATCAGCTGATGGGCGTGCCGCGTGACGTGGCCTTTCTTGCCCTGGCGCCCGGTGGTATCGGCGAGATGGCGCTATTGGCGGTGGCGCTCGATCTCGACCCGATCTTCGTCGCCTTTCATCACCTTCTGCGCCTGATCGTCCTGATGCTGTTGCTGCCGGTGATGGCGCGTCATTTCCGCCATCGCCGAGCGCGTGAGGCGACGCAATAGCCCGTGGCGTGATCTCCCCTTGTGAGGGCGGCGATGCGCTGTTATAGTGTGCGCCTTGATCACGCCAAGTGCTTGAAGTTCAAGCGATTGGCTCGGTAGTTCACCGAATGATCATATTTGTGGTGGCCCTGTCGGTCCTCCCGCAATGCTAGGCTGCAAACCCCGCCAGGCCCGGAAGGGAGCAACGGTAGTGGCTGACGCGTGTGCCGGGATGTGGCTGATGGGGCCGCCTCCATTTCAGGGCCCTGAAAGTGGCTGCTCGTGAAATGTCCGCATCATCCCGCCTGCTGCGCAACGCTCCATCGCAAGCCCCTGCATTGCAAGCCCTCGCAAGCCCTCGCAAGACCTTCGCTTCACGCTACCTGAAGCCTTTCGCCACGCCCTCGCTGTCTGAAGCTGTCATCTCCTGCCTGACCCGAGTCCCGCTTGGCGTTTCGTCGTGCCCGCAATTCAGGCCGAGCACCACGCCTGTCATCCGGCCTCGCGCCCTCAATCCTGCTGCGCAAGTAGCATCGTGCTTTGAAGCCACACGGCAAGTCGCTAGAATGAGCGCATTCTTAGCGAGGCCACGTCATCGGTCTCCGTCTGTCGACTGTCGGGGGTGAAGCCCAGCCGGGTCGTGCAGGTTTCAGCTCATGTTTCAGATCGCCCAAGGAATGCCCCGCTCAATGAGCTATCAGGTATTGGCGCGCAAGTGGCGCCCGCGCAATTTTCACGAACTGATCGGTCAGGAGCATGTCAGCCGTGCGCTGGTCAATGCCCTCGATCAGGGGCGCCTGCACCATGCCTATCTGTTCACCGGGACCCGCGGTGTCGGCAAGACGACGCTGGCGCGCATTCTGGCCAAGTGCCTGAACTGCGAAGAGGGCGTCAGCTCCAGGCCGTGTGGCGTATGTGGCACCTGTCGCGAGATCGATGAGGGCCGCTTCGTCGACCTGATCGAAGTCGACGCCGCCTCGCGGACCAAGGTCGAGGACACGCGTGAGCTGCTGGACAACGTCCAGTATGCGCCGACCCAGGGCCGCTACAAGGTGTACCTCATCGATGAGGTGCACATGCTGTCGACCCACAGTTTCAATGCGCTGCTCAAGACGCTGGAAGAGCCGCCGCCCCATGTGAAGTTCCTGCTCGCGACCACTGATCCGCAGAAGCTGCCGGTTACCATCCTGTCGCGCTGCCTGCAGTTCACGCTCAAGAACATGCCGCCGGTGCGCGTGGTCGAACACCTGTCCGACATTCTCGCCCGCGAGGAAGTCAGCTTCGAGGAAGACGCGCTGTGGCTGCTCGGCAAGGCCGCTGATGGCTCGATGCGTGACGCCATGAGTCTGACCGATCAGGCGATCGCCTTCGGCCATGGCCAGGTGCGGCGCGAAGATGTCGCCGCCATGCTCGGCACGTTGGATCACCGCCACGTGCTGGCGCTGCTGGAGTGTCTGGCCTCGCTGGACGCCGCGAGTCTGCTGGCGGAGGTCGCGACACTGGCCGAGCAGGGGCCGGACTACGGCGGGGTGCTGGACGACATGGCCTCCGTCTTCCACCGTCTGGCTATCGCCCAGATGGTGCCGAGCGCACTGGACAACGGGCATGGCGACCGTGATGCGCTGCTGGCGCTGGCCAGCCGTTTCACCGGTGAAGACGTGCAGCTCTATTACCAAATCGCCCTGCAGGGGCGTGGCGACATGGCCAACGCCCCGGATGCGCGCACCGCGCTGGAAATGACGCTGCTGCGCATGCTGGCCTTCCGCCCGCAGGGCGTGCCGCGCCCGGCGCAGACGCCGCTGCCGATGACCGGCCAGGCGGAGGGTGCGAACGCGCCTGGCGCTCAAGCCCCGGCGCCTGTCCAGCAAGCGCCTGTTCAGCAGGCTTCTGTTCATCAAGCTTCGGCTCAGCAGGCTCCTGTTCAGCAGGCTCCTGTTCAAGAAGCCCCGGTTCAGCCTCAGCAAGCGCCCGCGCCCCAGCCTGCCGCGCCAGCGACCGAAGCACAGCCGCCGATGGCCGACGAGCCGCCACCGTGGGCGACGGAGGACGTTCCGCAGGACGCCCGGGATGCCGGCTTTCGCGACGTAGCGCAAGACGTGCCCCAGCCAGCGGCCGCGCCAGTGTCGGCGCCAGCGCCAGAACAGACGGCAGCTCCCGCACAGGCGCCCGCTGCGCCAAGCTCGGCGATGTCACGCCTGAGTGCCGCCTTCGGTTCCGCGCCAGCACAGCCAGAGGCTGCTGAGTCATCGGCCCCGCAGCCCGCTGAAATGGCAGCGCCGCAGCCCGCTGAAGCCGTACCAGCAGCGCCGGAAGCCGCTGAAGCTGAAACATCAGCGCCAGCACAGCCCGAGCCCGCTGCATCGCCGGCGCCAGAGCCGGTCGTGTCTAAGCCGGTCGCAAACGAGCCAGCCGTGGCAGCGCAACCGATGCCGGAGCCTGCTCCCGCACCGGAGCCGGCACCCGCGGCTGCTCCCACGCCGGCGCCGAGCGCCCCGAGTGTCGATGGTCGCTTGAATCACGCCGCGTGGCTGGAGCTGTTCCCCTCACTGGGGTTGGGCGGCATCACGCGCAATATCGGCGCGCATTGCCTGGTCGAGCACGATGACGGCACCCATCTCAAGTTGAGGCTGGACCCCGCCCAGTCGGCGATGATGGCCGAAGTCCATCAGGATCGCATTCGCAAGGCGCTGGCGGGCCAGGGTGTGGAGCGTGTGCTGGAGATCAGCGTCGCGCCCCTGCCGGAAGGTCTGGAAACGCCGCACAGTCGTCGCATTCGTCTGCTGGGTGAACGTCATGTGCGCGCGGTTGAAGCCTTGCGTGCTGACCCGCATATCCAGTCCATGGAGCAACAGCTGGGCGCGCGTCTGATCGAGGAAAGCGTCAACTCCTTCGAGCCGGACGATTTCTGACGCTCTGGGCAGTTTCGACCGAGTGTCGGCGGTGCCGGGCATCGCTGACGCTTTCCCGGATTCGCGGTGCGTGTGCCCACAAGGCATGCACACCACAGGCCGGAGGTGCCACGACATGGCACGTCCGGCAGACAGCATTTATCGTTAGGTCATGTTCAACACGTTATTGATGAGGTGAGCCATGTTCGGTGGAAAAGGCGGTATGGGTAACATCATGAAGCAGGCGCAGGAAATGCAGGAGCGCATGCAGAAGGTCCAGGAAGAAGCCGCCAAGGCGGAAGTCCAGGGCGAATCCGGTGCGGGCATGGTCAAGGTCACCATGAACGGTCGTCATGACGTCGCGCGCGTCGAGATCGACCCGAGCCTGATGGAAGAAGACAAGGAGCTGCTGGAAGATCTGCTGGCGGCCGCCGTCAATGACGCGGTGCGCAAGGTCGAAGTCAATTCCAAGAAGCAGATGGAAGAGGCGACTGCTGGCATGAACCTTCCGGCCGGCTTCAAGATGCCGTTCTGATGGGATTTTCGCCGCTGGTAGATCAGTTGCTGGATGCCTTGCGCGTGCTGCCGGGCGTTGGCCCGCGAACGGCACAGCGCATGGCGCTGCATCTGCTGGAGCGTGATCGCATGGGCGCCGACCGTCTGGTCGGCGTGCTGGGCGAGGCGCTGGAGCGCGTCGGCTATTGCGCGCGCTGCCGCACGCTGACCGAGGAAGAGGTCTGTCAGCTGTGTCTGAGTCCGCGGCGTGATGAGCGCGTGCTGTGCGTGGTGGAATCGCCCGCCGACCAGCTCGCCATCGAGGGTGCGGGTGGCTACGTGGGGCGCTACTTCGTGCTGCACGGCCATCTGTCGCCGCTGGATGGCATCGGGCCCGAGGATATCGGACTGGATGCGCTGGAAACCCGCGTCCGCGAGAGCCAGATCGAGGAGCTGGTGCTGGCCACCAACCCGACGGTCGAGGGCGAGGCCACCGCACATTACATCGCCGAGCAGCTTCGCGATGTGCAGCACGGTGGGCAGCCGCTCAAGCTGACGCGTCTGGCCTATGGCGTGCCGATGGGCGGCGAGCTTGAATACGTCGATGGCGGCACGCTCAGTCGTGCCTTCAGCGGCCGTCTGCCGTTCACCCTCGGCGAGGTCTGATGCGATGCCGGTGCCGACGCTGTTCGGCACCGGCATCAAGGCAGCTTCGGCTTCAAGGCAGCTTCGGTAGCAAAGCAGCTTCGGTAGCAAAGCAACTACAGCAGCACGTCTGCGGGCGTGGTGGTCAGGAACCACCACGCCCGCGGTCGTTTACCGCCCGGTGTCTGGCGAGTGCCCGTCACCTTCAATTTCCGCTTGCCCGGGCAAGCCTGTCACCACGAGATTTCCTTGCTGATGAGTGATCAACCCGCCACCGCACTGCTGTCAGAACTCGATTTCGAGGCCATCTGGGTCGAGACCCCCGAGGCGCTGGCCGCTGCCTGTGCAGAACTGGAAGGCGCCGATTGGCTGGCGTTGGACACCGAATTCATCCGCGAGTCGACCTTCTTCCCGATTCCGGCACTGGTGCAGCTGATGGCCGCCCGTGACGGCGAGCTGCCCGGTGCGGACGGCAAGACGCCGCGCATCTTCCTGATCGACCCCACCGTGGTGCCGGCCAGCGAGGCGCTCAAGCGTCTGCTGGGGGCAGAGGGCCCGCTCAAGCTGCTGCACGCCTGTGGCGAGGACATGGAAGTCTTCCTGCGCTGGGCGGGCGTGGCGCCGACGCCGCTGATCGACACCCAGATCGCCGAAGGCCTGACCGGCGGCGAAGCCTCGATGGGCTATCAGCGTCTGGTCGAGCGCGTGGTGGGCGTCACCGTGCCCAAGGAAGAGACGCGCTCCAACTGGCTCAAGCGTCCCTTGAGTCAGGCGCAGTGCGATTACGCCGCGCTGGACGTGCTGTTCCTGCCGCAGGTGTGGTCCGAGCAGCGCGATGCGTTGCTCGAGCTGGACCGCATGGCGTGGCTTGAAGAGGATTGCCGGGACCCGGGCAGCAGCGGCGGTGCCACGCCGGACCCGGAGTACTGGAAGCGTCATCGCAGCCTGTGGAAACTCTCGCCGCGTGGCCTGGCCGCCTGGCAGGTGCTGTGTGACTGGCGCGAGGAGCAGATTCGTCTGCGCGACGTGCCGCGTTCACGCCTGCTGGCCGATGCGCAGCTGTTCGGGATCTGCGAGCGACTGCCGACCAATCGCTTCGAGCTGGCCAAGGTCGATGGCATGCATCCGCCGCAGATCAAGCGCCACGGGGACACCGTGCTGACGCTGCTCAAGGACGTGGCGATGATCGATGACAGTCAGCTGCCGCGCGTGCCGCCGTCGCCGTTGGCGCCGGAGTGGAAGAACTGCATGAAGCGCCTCAAGCGTGAGGTCAATGCGGTGGCCGAGGCACAGCAGCTCAAGCCTGAGATTCTCGGCAAGCGCCGTGACATGGAAGCGCTGGTGATCGCCGATTACGAGGGCGAGCCGCTGCCCTTGCCGCAGGGCTGGCGCGGTGAGCTGCTGGCCGCGCGCCTGGCCAAGGCGCTCGAGAGCTGACGCTCGCCGCTTTCGTGGGCCAGACTGCAAGGGGCATGTGCGAGGCTCGCGCAGCCTGGCCTGCCAGCAATACAGGTCAGAACAGGCCAGAAACCGGTAGTGAGCTCTCGGGTCATGCCCGTGACGCGAGAGCTCGCTGATGCGCGCAAGCGCTGCAAGATGATGGGTAGCCCGATGACAGACGACAAGATGATCTGCGAGATCTACAAGAGCGCCAAGAAGGACGAGATGTATCTCTACGTCGAGAAGGCGCGTGGACTCAAGGATGTGCCGGAATCCCTGCTGGGCATCTTCGGCACGCCGACACCTTTGATGACACTGCTGATTCGTGCCGACAAGCCGCTGGCGCGCGTTGCCAGCACCACGGTGCTCGAGAAGATTCGCGAGCAGGGCTTCTATCTGCAGATGCCGCCGGCCAAGGAAAATCTCCTCAAGGAGATTGGCGTGACGCCGCCGGAAACGCATTACTGACGCCCTGTCCGGCAGACAAGACCGTACTGATGAAACGACCCTGCTGCCCGGCAGGGCGAGGAGAGCAAGATGAGTGATGTTCCGCAGCCTGACGGCGGAAAGCGTGAGCGTTTCTGGGAGCGCCACGCACTCTCGGATCTGAATACCGCCGAGTGGGAGGCGCTGTGCGATGGCTGTGGCCAATGCTGCCTGCTCAAGTTCGAGGATGAAGACAGTGGCGATATCGCGGTACTCGATGTCGCCTGTCGCCTGCTGGATGTGCGCAAGGTCAGCTGCCGCGATTATCCCAATCGCGCCACGCGCGTGCCGGGCTGCATCCCGCTGGATGTCGAGACGGTGGGCAAGCTGCGCTGGCTGCCGGAAACCTGCGGCTATCGTCGCCTGAATGAAGGCCGTGAGCTGCCAGAATGGCACCCGCTGTTGACCGGCGATGCCAAGAGCGTCAAGCGCGCCGGGGTCTCGGTGTCACGCTTTGCCGTCTCCGAGGTATCGGTGCGCCAGCAGGACCTGGAAGACCACATCATCGCGATCATCGATCCCGAGAGCTGAGGCGCGCCGCGGGCGCGAGTCAATTTCAGGTGGATGCCTTTGAAAGCGCAGCTCAATGAGCTGCGCTTTCTTGTTTCTGACATTCTGTATCTGGCATTCCGTGTCTGGCATTCCGTATCTGGCAATTTGTGTCTGGCATTCCGTATCTGACATTTCGTGCCTGGCATTTCGAGTCAGGCATTCACTGGCCTTGTATTTGACGCTTCTGACCCTCAGTCACGGCTTGATCTGCTAGATAAGATAATTTGCATAAGCTGATTTGCATGAGCTGATTTGCATGGCCAAGGCGCGTGCATGCACTCGGCCGCGCAATGTCTGGTTGTAAATAAATGAACGTTCATTTATTTTGTGGGGATTCGCTCAAGACCAGATCAGACTAGAACTGACCGAAACAGACCAGAGGCAGACGGGCCATGCGCCATCGTGATGAACACAAGCAGCAGGCGTTGCTGGAAGCCACGCTGCATGAGGTGGCCGAGCATGGTTTTGCCGTGACCTCCGTGGCGCGCATCGCGCGTGCCGCCGGCATGTCGCCCGGCACGCTCTATCTCTACTACCGTGACAAGGATGACCTGCTGGAGGCAACTTTTCGCGAGGTCAGCCGGCGTATCATCGCGGTCGCCATCGAGGCCTTCCAGGCCGAGCCGGCAGAGGCGTTTGAGGCCGAGCCGTCAACGCTGTCGCCGGCCGCCCAGCAGCTCAAGTCGGCACTGTGTCGGGTGTGGAATGCCCTGGTGGCGCTGGGGCGCCGTCAGCCCGCGTTGTTCCTCTTTCACGATCAGTTTCTGCACTCTTCCCATATGCAGGACGCCCTGAGGGTGGCCAATCAGGAGCGCGCCGCGCCCTTGCTGGACGCCTTCGCACTGGGTCAGCAGACCGGCATCCTCAAGCAGATCGATCTCGCCCTCATCGAGGTGTTCATGTTCCGGTCGATCTACAGCCTGCTGCAGGGCTCCAGTTGCCAGTTGCCGGCCATCAGTGATGCCAGCTTCGACCAGGCCTTCGAGATGGCCTGGGACGCGATCGCGCTTCGCCAGTGAGGGCGACTAGCCCCGAAGCGCGCACGCCGGACAGATGACAGATTTTCGCTTGTGCCATTTTATTCCAACGACTCAAGGGCCCGCTGATGAAACTTCGACCTGGTGCCAAGCCACACCTGCGTACTCCTTTCGCCTGGCGGGGAGGCCGCGTCCTTCAGCTGTTCGCCGGACTCGTGCTGGCCCTCGGGCTTGCGGCCTGCAGCGAGGAAGAGGCGCCGCTGGAGAAGCAGAAGGTGCATCCGGTCAAGTTGCTGTCGCTGTCGGATGAAGGCGGCGGTGTCATCCAGCGCTATCCCGGTGTGGTCGAGGCCTCGGAGCGCTCCAACCTGTCGTTCCGCATCGGCGGTGAGCTGCGCGAACTCGAGGTCCAGGCCGGTCAGGAGGTCGAGAAGGGCGAGCTGATCGCGCGTCTGGATGATCGCGATGCCAGAAGCGAGCTCAACAATGCCCGCTCCAGCTTCAATCTGGCGCAGGCGACCTACAAGCGCATGAAGTACTCGGTGGAGAAGGGCGCCATCAGTCGGGCGCGCTTCGATGAGGCGCAGGCCGAATTCCAGTCGGCGCAGGCCCAGTATTCCCAGGCGCAGGACCAGCTCAGCTACACCTATCTCAAGGCACCCTATGACGGGGTGATCGCGCGCGTGCCGGTGGACAACTATCAGGTGGTCGCCGCCCAGGAAACCATCGCCGTGCTGCAGCAGCCGGGGCAGATCGACGTGATCTTCAACATGCCGGAGCGTCAGGTGCGCGCCATCGATCGTGAGCGTGCCGAGGCCGGGCGCCTTGAGGATGCCGCCCTGGCCTGGGTGCGCTTCGGCAGTGGCGAGTCGCGCTATCCGGCCCGTTACAAGGAGCACGACACCAGCGCCAGCGAGGGCTCGCTGAGCTATGAAGTCACCCTGACGCTGCCGGAGCCGCAGGACATCACCGTGCTGTCAGGCATGAGCGCCACCGTGGAGCTGGACATGCAGCAGCTGACGGCGGCGACCCAGGGCCAGTGGCGCGTGCCGATCGAGGCGGTGGTCACTCAGGAGGAAAGCCCGAACCAGGCCGTGGTGTGGCGCTATGTGCCCAAGGACGGTGACGCCCAGGCGAGCGCATCGATCAACAATGACGCCACCACGGACACCGGCTCAGACGACGGCAAGAATGAGGGCAAGAGCGAAGGCAAGCAGCAGGAAGCTGGCGCCCAAGGCACCGTCGAGGCCGTGCCCGTCACGGTACTGCAGGCCACCGGCGAAGGGCTGGTGATCACGGGAGAACTGAGTGCCGGTGACCGTCTGGTCACGGCGGGCGCCAGTCGCATGGAAGCCGGGGAGCCTGTGCGTCCCTGGGTCAAGGAAGCGGGGCTCTGATCCATGGTCGATTATTTCCTGAGACACAAGGTCATCAGCTGGATGGTCGTGCTGCTGCTGTCGGTGGGTGGCGTGACCTCCTTCTTTGGCCTCGGCCAGCTGGAATTTCCCGAGTTCACCATCCGCAATGCGGTGGTAATTACCCAGTATCCGGGCGCGACGCCCAAGCAGGTGGAAGAGGAAGTCACGCTGCCGCTGGAGAAGGCGATCCAGCAGATTCCCAATCTCAAGCGCGTCAGCTCGGTCAACAGCTCCGGGCTTTCCCAGATCACGCTGGAGCTCGAGAGCAGCGTGCGCGAAGGCGAGATGCAGCAGTACTGGGATCTGCTGCGCCGCAAGATCAATGACGCCCAGTCGAGCCTGCCGCCCGGCAGTGGTTCCTCGATCGTCAATGACGACTTCGGCGATGTGTTCGGGCTGCTCTACAACCTGAGCGGCAAGGGCTATTCGGCGCATGACCTCGAGGACCAGGCCGACTTCCTGCAGCGCGAGCTGACGTTGGTGGAGGGGGTCAAGAAGGTCTCCATCGTCGGCGCGCGCAGCGAGCAGGTCATCGTCGCGCTGGATCGTGATCGTATGCAGGCGCTGAACATCTCGCCGGATCAGCTCGCCAACCTGCTCAATGCCCAGAACGTGGTCGGCGACGCCGGGCGTATCCGTCAGAACGGCCTGTCGCTGGAACTGCAGCCAAGTGGCGAGTTCCAGAGCGTGCAGGACCTGGAGCGTCTGGTGGTCGGGCGTCCCGGCAATGGTGGCCTGATTCGTCTCGGCGATATCGCCTCGGTCAGCCGCGAGTACACCGAATCGCCGTCGCGTCTCTATCACACCGATGGTGAGACGGCGCTGTCGCTGGGCATCTCGTTCGCCTCTGGCGTCAATGTGGTCGAGGTCGGTGCGCTGGTCGACAAGCGTCTTGGCGAGCTTGAGTCGCGCATGCCGCTGGGCATGGAGCTGACCACGGTCTATCACCAGCCCCAGGTGGTGGATGAGGCGGTATCCGGCTTCTTGATCAACCTGGCCGAGGCCGTCGGCATCGTGATTCTGGTGCTGCTGGTATTCATGGGCGTCAAGAGCGGCGTGCTGATGGGGCTGGTGCTGTTGATCACCATTCTCGGCACCTTCGTGATGATGTCGATTCATGGCATCGAGCTGCAGAAGATCTCGCTGGGGGCCTTGATCATCGCGCTGGGCATGCTGGTGGATAACGCCATCGTGGTCACCGAGGGCATGTTGATCGGCCTCAAGCGCGGCAAGACCAAGCGTCAGGCCGCCTTCGAGGTCGTCAACCAGAACCGCATGCCGCTGCTGGGGGCCACGGTGATCGCGATCACCGCCTTCGCGCCCATCGGTCTGTCGCCGGATGCCACCGGCGAGTTCGTCGGGTCATTGTTCTGGGTGCTGTGCTACTCGTTGCTGTTGAGCTGGATCACCGCCCTGACGCTGACACCGTTCTTCTTCGACATGTTCTTCCGCGAAGCGCGGGAGACGGCAGGCAGTGACACGGACGAGAATCAGGAGGAAGACCCCTATCGTGGCGTCATCTTCCGTGGTTTCCGCAGCCTGCTGAGCTGGGCGATTCGCCTGCGCTGGCTGACCCTGGGGGGCGCGGTGGCGTTGCTGGTGGCGGCCGTGATGAGCTTCGGGCAGGTCAAGAATGCCTTCTTCCCGGATGCCTCGACCCCGCTGTTCTTCGTCGATGTCTGGATGCCGGAAGGCACCGATGTGCTGGCGACGGAAGCGCGCATCGCCGACCTTGAGCAGCAGGTGCTCAAGATGGACAAGGTCAATCATGTCACCAGCGTCACCGGCGGGGGCGCCCAGCGCTTCACGCTGACCTACTCGCCGGAAGACAGCTATGCCAGTTTCGGGCAGCTGATCGTCGAGACCCGGGACCGGGCCAGTCGCGAAGCGCGCATGGAGGAGGTGATACGCCTGGTGCGCGCCGAGTATCCTGAAGTCGAGTACAAGGTGCAGGCGTTGCAGGTCGGCCCCTCGGCCAAGGCGAGTCTCGAGGCGCGCCTCTACGGCGAAGACCCCGCTGTGCTGCGTCAGCTGGCGGGCAAGGTGCGTAGCGTCTTCGAGGAGGAGCCGCTGGCCGACAGCATTCGTCTGTCATGGCGCAATCGCGTCAATCGCATCGAGCCCGAATTCCTGGATGATCAGGCGCGGCGTGTCGGAGTGACACGTGACTCGCTGCATCAGGCGCTGCTGATCAACAGCGACGGCGAGAGTGTCGGTGTCTATCGCGAAGGCTCCGAGCTGATCCCGATCCTGCTGCGCGGTGAAGAGCGTCAGCGCTTCGACCTCGACACCCTGGCGAGCCTCAACGTCTGGAGCGATGAGCAGGAGACCTACGTACCGGCGGGCTCGGTGATGGGTCCGCTCGAGACCGAGCTGCGCGACCCGCTGATCAAGCGTCGCGATCGTCAGCGCATGCTGGCGGTCTACGCCGAGCCGATGCCGCTGTCCGGCGAAACGGCCGCCAGCGTGCTGGGGCGTATCCGTCCCAAGATCGAGGCCATCGAGCTGCCCGAGGGCTATCACCTGGAGTGGGGCGGCGAGTACGAAACCTCATCCGAAGCTCAGGAGGCGCTGTTCTCCTCGCTGCCGATGGGGCTGCTGGGCATGTTCGTGATCACGGTGCTGCTGTTCTCCAACCTGCGTCAGGCGCTGGCCATCTGGTCCATCGTGCCGCTGACGCTGATCGGTATCGTCAGTGGCCTGATCGTGTTCGGCGCGCCGTTCACCTTCATGGCGCTGCTCGGCACCTTGAGCCTGATCGGTATGGTGCTCAAGAACGCCATCGTGCTGGTGGAGGAGATCAACGTGCAGCTCGATGAGCAGGAGGATCGCTTCCAGGCGGTGGTGCAGGCGGCCGTCAGTCGTGTGCGGCCGGTGTCGATGGCGGCCATCACCACCATGCTGGGCATGATACCGCTGTTCCCGGATGCCTTCTTCTCGAGCATGGCGGTAGTGATCGTGTTCGGGCTGGGCGTGGCGACCCTGCTGACGCTGGTGGTGCTGCCGGTGGCGTACTGCGCCTTCTTCCGCATCCCGACCGGCAACAAGTCCATGAAGACATCCTGATGTGATGATAATGCGGTAATCTTGGTCTGCGCAGTCGCGGCCACCCACACCATGACGCCCGATGACAGTGCCTTTGTCATCGGGCGTCATGGTGTGGTTCGTGCTCGCTATCCTGCGTGAGGGGCATCGCCGCAAGCCCCTTTCCGTTACACTATGCGCCGCCGGTTGCGAGTTGCCCGGTCGCAAGTGTTGCGTCAGTCGAATCCTATCGAGTCGTGAGGTGTGCCTTGGTCGAACCCCTGAGTGCCTGGTGGGGGCAACAGCTGGTGTTGTGCGGTTGGGGTTTCAGTGCAGCGCCGGAAACGGTGTGGACACCGGCCCAGGCGTGCGCGCGTCTGAAGGCCCAGGAAGTCCCGGATGCGGGCGAGTTGGGATGGCGTCTGCTGGAGGCCTTCCCCAATGACACCCCGGACCCGCTGCACCAGCTGGAGGCGTTGGAATTGCTGGCGCTGGCACGTACCGCCGGCTGGCTGTCAGAGGCGCGCACGCGTGCCTGGCTGATACGTCTGCTGACGGCGATCGGCGGGCGTTTCACCTCGCTGGATGACTGGCTCAAGGCTCTGGCCCATTCGCGCAGCGATGCGGGCTGGACGCGAGGCGATGATGGCTTCTTCGAGGCCAGCCTCGCGCTGTCTCAGTTGGAGCACGAAGACGCCGGCGTCACCTGGCCGCGTCTGCAGGAGGCGCTGGAGGCACAGCCTCCGGTGGCGGTTACTGAGCTCTGGCCTCAGGGCGAGCGCGACCGGGTCTGGATGGCGCGCGCCATCTTCTCGCCGTGGCTCGGCGGTCAGACGCTGACCACCGATGACAGCGGCCCGCACGAGGACGGTGCCAGCGGTTTTGACGCCGCGGCGCACTGGCCGGATGTCACGCGCTGGCTGGCCGAGACCTGGGCGATCACCGGACGTGATGAGCTGATTCGACTGCTGCTGTGGCTGGCCTCGCAGGGTCATCGCTATGGCTGGGACATCGACAGCGCACGCCTGATGACGGCCAGCGACAGCGAGCGCGCCAAGTGGCTGGATGAGCTGGAAGCGGATGCGGCTCAGGAAGAGGCCGAACGCAAGTCGGAAGGGCGCAAGGGCGCCCCCGCGCATGCCTCCTCCAGCATCGACGTCGCCGATGGCGGGCTGGAAAAGCCCCCGTCGCCGACGGCCTACGGCGAGCTGCTGCTGCAGTATCTCGATCGTGGTGAGCCGCTGGAATTCGCCGCCTGGGACTGGCTGCGTCTGGTCGATCTCGCCTTCGCCGGGCTATGTGCCGGCTGGCTGAGTCGTGAGGAGGGCGAGGACTTCGCCGCCCACGGCATCGACCTGCTGGTGCGTCGCTATGCCGACTGGCAGGGCGTGGCTCGCGCCTATCAGCGCGGTCGCAGCCTGTTCGAGGGTGTCGATCTGACCCGCGACACCGAGAGTGACTGGCGTCCGCTGATGGCGTCGCCGCTGACGCCGCTGCGTTGCGAGCTGCATGCGCTGCTGCCTGCCGCCCAGCGTGAGCGCTGCCGTGCGGCGATTCGTGCGTGGCGCAATGACAGCCGCCACTGGGTGCTGGCCATCGCCAGTATCCGCGAGCCGGACCTGCTCTATCGCCAGGGCCTTGTCGCCGAGGTCGATGCGGCGCGCCGCGAAGAGGCACGCCAATATCTCAACGAGACGCTGGCGCTGGACACCCGCGATGGCGTGCAGGGCATGGCGCGCTTCTGGCTGCCGGCGCAGGCGCATCATCTCAACCAGCTGGCCGCCGATGCCGCGCGTGGTGCCTTGCCCGACCCCCAGACGCCCTTCGGACGTGCCGATGCCGTCGAGTTGGAACGCCGCCAGCGGCTGGCCGTCTGTCATCGCTATCCCGCCAGCGTGGTGATGGCCGAGAAGTACGCCTTCTATCTGTTGATGGTGCAGGACAGTGGTGATTTCCCTGCCGATGAGCTGGCCCAGTGTGCCGAGCGTCTGCGCAGTGCCCTGTGCCGCTACTATCCGGACGCCATGCGTCTGCTGGAAGCCTGGGCGGTGTGGGAATCCGCGGTGCCGGAACTCGAGGATCATCCGCTGGTCAACGAGATCCGCTGGCATCTCGATGACCCCGGCAGCCTGTTCCATTGGCTCGACTGGCGCGCCAGCGACTGGCAGGAGCCGGGGCTGCGCCCGAGTCTGGATCGCTTCACGGCGCTGGCGCTGAGTGGTCCGCTCAATACGCCGTGCTGGGGCGAGCCGATGGTCGAGTACGGGCGGGGCGTCGAGGAACTCAGCGGCTGGCTCGAAGGCCACTACGGCCTCGCCAATGCCGAGGCGCTCAAGGGCTTCCTCGACTTCCTGCGCGATGCCGGCGATCGGGACGAATACCAGATCAATTACGGCCCCTATACCCTCAATCGCGCCCGCCTCGACAATGAGATCGACGTGCTGGAAAGCGCCGAACGTGGCGATGATGAGCAGGTGCATCTGGACCGTCTGCGTCGCGTCAGGGACAACGAGGCGCGCTGCAACGAGCTGGACATGGCGGCGTGGGACATCGCCCAGATGGTGGATCTCGCGATTGCCGGGCGCCAGCTGGGCTGGCTGGACGATGCGACCTTCACCGCCTATCTGGACAGCGCCTATGCGATGGCGCGTGATCACTACGGCAGCTGGAAGGAATATGCCCGTGGACTGTTCGCCGGCTATGCCTTCTTCATGGGCGACACCGACCAGCGTGACAGCTTCCTGCGCGGCTTCCGCGATGCGCTCATCCAGTGGTTGACGGCGGCGCCACCGCTGGCGGGTGCCTGGTCGAGTCTCGATTTCCCGGGCGCGCGCCCAGGGCATTGGCCGGCGTTGCATCTGGATGTGCTGAGCGGAGACGCCCGCACGTTGCACTGAGCGGGATTCATTTCAGGTTGGGTGAGCGGCAGAGGGCACTTTCTCTGATGCTTTGGTCTAACTTGTGCGGCAATGGCATACGGTTTGCGGAAACATGAACTACTATCCTGCGAACGACTTGAGTTTGTCATCTGACTGTCGTCATCGTGTTGCAAGGTGTGCTGCTGCCTGATCCGGCCCACCTTGTCAGATAGTCGCCGTGTTATCCCTGATCGATCAACGATCATCGTCATGCATCAATGGTTATCGCCGTCCGCAAGCGCTGCTCACCTTCACCCTTCCAGCGCCGGGCCCACGACGAGGAATGCTGGATGCGCCACGCGTTATTATGCTGTTTTCTGATCCTGCCACTGGGTGTGGCAGGCTGTGCCAGTCACTCAACACCGTCCAATGATGTGGCCTACTACGATGTGGACCTGCCGGAACTGCCGAAGCTCAAGCGCTATCGCCAGTCCGCGTCCCAGCCGGCCGCCGAGTCGCAGGACTACGCCATGTCAGGGCCGAGCATCCGCGATGTCCTGCTGGAGGAGCATGACCGCTGGGCCGGGACGCCCTATCGTCTGGGGGGAACCAACACCCGCGGCATCGATTGTTCCGCCCTGATGCAGCATGTCTTCAGTGATGGCTTCGGCATCGATCTGCCGCGCACTACCACCGACCAGGTGAAGCGTGGCAAGCGTATCGACAAGTCGCAGCTCAAGCCGGGGGATCTGGTCTTCTTCCGTCCCTCGCGTCGCTACAACCACGTGGGTGTCTACGTCGGCAACGGCTACTTCCTGCATGCCTCCACCTCGCGTGGCGTGAAGCTGTCGCGGCTCGACAATGTCTACTGGTCCCGGCACTACTGGCAGTCGCGTCGCCCGATGCCCTACGAGGCCATGCAGATGAAGCTGGCCATGCGCAGCCAGTGAGCCAATCACGCGTCGCACTGAAACAGACAAGCGCTGACACAGACAAGCCCTTGAATAGACAAGCCCTTGAATAGACAAGCACCTTCCCTGACAACACCCGGCCCTGGCCGGGTGTTGTCGTTTATGAGCCCCGGCAAATGTCAGCCACTGCTCAGGGAGGGGGCTTCAGCGCAGTGCTGTCGGCCTGATCATCAGCGCTCAAGGCATCCGGGGTGGGCCTCCCGGCCGCCGAGTGTTCAATGACGAAATCGACCAGCGCCTGCTCGGCGCGTGACAGGCCGCGCTCGCGGCGCCAGGCGAGTGACAGCTCAAGCCAGGCGGGCTCATCGAAGGAGACGGCGGTCAGGTTGTTCTCTTCACGGTCGTCCTCGACCACACGCTTGAGGAAGGTGGTGATCCCGAAGCCGCGCGCGACGATCGCCTTGTTGAGGGCGATCAGGTTCGATTCGAAGGCGATGCTCGGTGCGAGACCATGCTGGCTGGCCAGGCGCTCGATGAAGTCGCGATGGAAGTAGCCGCGCTTGAAGACCACCAGCTCCTCGGCGAAGAACTCCTCGACGCTGATCTGCGTGCGGGCGGCCAGCGGATGATCGTTCGCCAGGCAGACCACCATTTCCTCGCTCAGGAAGTGGCGTCGAATCAGACCGTGGGTATCGGTGCCGAGCTGATCCTCGACGATGACGCCCAGGTCCAGCTCGGCATTGTCGATCATTCGGCGCAGGCTCAGGGTGCCGCCCTCGATCACGCTGAGCTTGATGTCGGGATAGCGTGCCTTGAATGCCATCAACAGCGGCGGGAAGTAGTAGGAGCCGAGCATCGAGGAGACGCCGATGCGCACCTCGCCCTTGACCAGCCCCTCGAGCTCCGCCATCGCCAGTGCCGCGCGCTGTGCCTGTTGCAGCAGGGGGCGGGCATGCTCGAGCAGCGTATCGCCGGCCGGTGTCAGGCGCAGACCGCGTGAGCCCCTGACCAGCAGTTGCGTGCCCAGCCGGCTTTCGAGCCCGGCGATCGACTGGCTGACCGCTGACTGGGCCAGGCTGAGTGCCTGAGCGGCAGTGGTGAAGCTCTGGTGCTCGACGACACTGACGAATATCTCCAGCGCACGCAGATCGAAGGGCAGTTTCATCGCGGGGTCCTGTTGATCGTGAGGTTCCTTTCAGCGCGAGGTCCTTTTCGTCGCGGAGTCCTTTATCAGCGCAGCTTCCTCTCGGCGCAGTTTGCGACATCCCTGTGTCGCTCTTGTCATCAGCTTTGCTGATGGCCAGCATCATGTCGAGCTATTTTACTGATGCGAGCGCGCGGCGCAGACTTGCGCCATCCCCATGCTTGATTGAGTGCAGGTACCTGATGGCTTCATCTCTCTCCGCGTCTTCTTCCCCCGATTCCGCCGCCTCGGTCTCTACCACACCGTCCGAGCTGCCCGAGCCGCTCAAGGCGCGCGGGCGTGACTGGCGGCGCATGACCCAGGCGCTGTGCCTGGGCTCCTTCGTGGTCTTCATCAACCTCTATCTGGTGCAACCGCTGCTGCCGCTGCTGGCGACGGATCTGGGCCTGAGCTCGCTGCAGGCGAGTCTGTCCCTGTCGGTGAGCACCCTGACGTTGGCCATGGCACTGCTGGTGTTCGGCCCGCTGTCCGATGCGCTGGGGCGGCGGCGTATTCTGCTGTGGACCCTGGCCGGCGGGGTGGCCTGTTCAGGGCTGGCATTGTTCGCCGAGGGCTTCTGGTCGCTGCTGGCGGTGCGCGCGCTGCAGGGCTTTCTGCTCGGCGGCCTGCCGGCGGTGGCAGTGGCGTACATGAGTGATGAGATGGAGCAACCTGCCTTGATGATGGCGGTGGGGCTCTACATCAGTGCCAATTCGCTGGGCGGCATCTCGGGGCGGGTCGCGGGGGGGGTGATAGCGGAGCACTGGGGCTGGCAGGCCAGCTTCGCCGCCATCGGCGGAGTCAGCCTGCTGGTGCTGGGGGCGTTATGGCAGCTGCTGCCGCGCCAGAGACGCTTTGTCGCCCAGCCGCTCAAGCTGAGCAGCATGCTGGCAGGTCTGGGTCGCCATCTGCGCAATCCTCGTCTGTGGCCGGTGTTCCTGCTCGGTGGGCTGAATTTCTTCATCTTCGTCAATCTCTACAGCTACATGACCTTCCGGCTGAGTGAGGCGCCCTGGTCGCTCAGCAGTCAATGGCTGGGGCTGTTGTTCCTGACTTATCTGGCGGGTACCTTCGGTGCCTCCCAGTCTGGCCGGCTGGCACGGCGCCTGGTGCCGGGGGCCGCGGCTGAGGACGGCGAGGCCGCGCTGGCGATCGCCCAGCGACGCGGTCAGGCGCTGACCATGATGCTGGGCACCGGCATCGTGATGCTCGGCACGCTGCTGACACTGAGTCACTCGCTGATCGGCATGCTGATCGGCCTGAGCCTGAATGCGTTCGGCTTCTTCCTCGCGCATGCCACAGCTTCGGCCTGGGTCGGGCGCAATGCCGAAGGCGCGCGGGCCAGTGCCAGTGCGCTGTATCTGACCGCCTACTATCTGGGCGCGAGTCTCGGCGGCTTCTGGCTGGAACCCTTCTGGCAGGCTGCCGGCTGGCCCGGGGTGGTGGCCGCCAGCGTACTGGTGCTGGCGGTGACCTTCTCGCTGGCGATCCTGTGCTGGCGCCGGGCCACCACGCAGTATTGAGCCTGAGAGCAGGGCTGATGGAAGGTCAGAGAGCAGGCCAGACCGCAGAATAGAGAGCAGAGCACGCAAATCAGAGCATGCAAACGACAACGGCTCGCCAGATGGCGAGCCGTTGTCGTAGAGGGCCTGGAGGGCGGAATCAGTGTGCGGGCGCGTCGTCACCCCAGATCTCCTCCAGACGATCATCGCGGCCACAGCCGGCGCGGTAGAAGCGATAGCGCACCGGGTTCTTCTTGTAGAAGTCCTGATGGTAGTCCTCGGCCGCATACCAGGGCCCTGCGGCCTCGATCTCGGTGGCGATGCCGTCGGGGAATCTGTCCTTCAGCGCATCGCGACTGGCTTCTGCCGCGTCTCGCTGGGCCTCATCGAGGGGGTAGATGCCGCTGCGGTACTGGGTGCCGGCATCACAGAACTGGCGGTCCACCGCGACCGGGTCGATGTTGTGCCAGAAGACATCCAGCAGGGTGTCGTAGCTGACCTTTTCCGGCTCGTAGACCACCTTGACCGCTTCGGTGTGCCCGGTGCCGCCCGCGGAGACCTGCTTGTAGGTCGGGTTGTCCTGTTCGCCGGCGGTATAGCCGGAGGTGGTCGAGATCACACCGTCAAGCTTGTCGAAGGGGCCTTCCATGCACCAGAAGCAGCCACCGGCGAAGATGGCGACTTCCTGGCCCTGTGCGACACCCTCGGCGACGCCCTTGGGCGCCGTCTGCGGGTCGAAGGCATGGGCGTGGCCGACAAGCAGCAGGCCGCCGAGCAGGCTTGCCAGTGGCGTGAGACGTCTGAGCGCAGGGAAGGGGATTCGCGTGTATCGGGTCATGGTGTCTCCGGGAAAGGCGTCATTCCTTCGAGATGAGTACACGGAAATCTCCATGTCTCGGTGAGCCGTGAGGTGACTGGCGCTGTTGAGTCCTCACTGCCTGTATAGGTTTCTACGCGAATAAACGTGGGATGGATGCGAACATGCAGAATGAAACGTTACCGTTGTCGTGATCAAGCCACTGCCATTCACCCCGCTACGCGAATCTGTGCATCCAGTCAGCGACATGCCTCGTAAGGACACGGTACATCCCAATGACATGCCCATGACGGCAGGAATCGAAAAGGAAATCGCCAGTGAATAAACGCAAGTTACTGCTTCTGGGCGCCATCGTCGCTGCCATCGTGGTGTTCTTCGCCAGCGGGGCACAGGATTACTTCACCCTGCAGAGCCTCAAGGCCAGCCAGTCCGAATTCCAGGCGTTGTTCGCGGAATCACCCTACAAGGTCGCGGGCACCTTCTTCGTCGTCTACGTGGCGATGGCGGCACTCTCGCTGCCCGGTGCAGCACTGCTGACGCTGCTGGGTGGCGCGCTGTTCGGCTTCGGCTGGGGGCTGCTGCTGATCTCCTTCGCCAGCACCATCGGTGCGACGCTGGCCTTCCTGATTTCCCGCACTCTGCTGCGCGAGAGCATCGAGAAGCGCTTCCGCCGTCAGCTGGAATCTCTCAACCGCGGTGTCGAGCGTGAAGGCGGCTTCTATCTGTTCACGCTGCGTCTGGTGCCGGTCTTCCCGTTCTTCATCGTCAACCTGGTGATGGGCCTGACTCGCATGCGTGTGGTCACCTTCTACGTGGCAAGCCAGTTGGGCATGCTGGCGGGCACCGCCATCTACGTGAACGCCGGTCGTGAGCTGGGCCAGCTGGAATCCCTGTCCGGCATTCTGTCGCCGGGACTGATCGCCTCCTTCATCGCGCTGGGCCTGTTCCCGCTGATCGCCAAGAAGATCGTCGGCGTGCTGCGCCAGCGCAAGCAGCAGGCGGGCTTCACCAAGCCGAAGACCTTCGACTACGACATGGTGGTCATCGGTGCCGGCTCTGCAGGTCTGGTCACCAGCTATATCGCCTCCGCCGTCAATGCGCGTGTGGCGCTGATCGAGCGGCACAAGATGGGCGGCGACTGTCTCAATACCGGCTGCGTGCCCTCCAAGGCGCTGATTCGTGCCGGGCGTGCGGCCCATGAGATCCGTCAGTCCGCGCGCTTCGGGATCACCGCCAACGAGCCGGAAATCGATTTCGCCAAGGTGATGGGCCATGTGCATGACGTGGTCGAAAGCGTCGAGCCGCATGACAGCATCGAACGTTATGAAGGCCTCGGCGTGGAAGTGCATACCGGCAGCGCCATGCTCAAGACGCCCTGGGAAGTGGAAGTCGATGGCCGTGTGCTGACCACACGCAATGTCGTGATCGCTACTGGCGCCCGCCCGCGTGTGCCGGCCATTCCGGGTATCGAGCTGATCACGCCGCTGACCTCCGAGAACCTGTGGGACCTCAAGGTGCAGCCCAAGCGTCTGGTGGTGCTGGGCTCCGGCCCGATCGGCATGGAGCTGGGCCAGAGCTTCGCGCGTCTCGGCAGCCAGGTCACCATCATCGAGGGTGCGCCACGCGTGATGCCGCGCGAGGACGAGGAAGTCAGCACCTTGATGCATGAGCAGCTGGCCGGTGAGGGCGTCGATCTGCGCGTCAATTCCACCGCCACGCGTATCGAGGTGCTCAAGGGCAAGGACAGCCAGCCGATGCGTCAGCTGGTGGTCAGCTCCCCCAAAGGCGAGGAAAGCTGGATCGAGTTCGACGAGCTGCTGGTGGCTATCGGTCGCGAAGCCAATGTCGAAGGCTTCGGCCTCGAGGCACTGGGCATCGCGGTTTCCGAGCGCGGCACCATCGATGTCTCCGAGTCGCTGCAGACCCTGCAGCCGAACATCTGGGCATGCGGCGATGTGGCCGGCCCCTATCAGTTCACCCATGCGGCGGGACACCAGGCGTGGCACGCGGCGGTCAACGCGCTGTTCGGTGGGCTGAAGACCTTCAAGGTCGACTACCGTATAATGCCGATGGTCACCTACACCGAGCCGGAAGTGGCGCGTGTCGGCCTCAACGAAACCGAAGCCAAGGCCCAGGGTTACGAGTACGAAGTCACCCATTACGCGATGGGCGAGAGCGATCGCGCGCTGGCCGAGCGGGCGACGGAAGGCTTCGTCAAGG
This sequence comes from Cobetia sp. Ld8, assembly GCF_045066615.1. Classification (NCBI taxonomy): domain Bacteria; kingdom Pseudomonadati; phylum Pseudomonadota; class Gammaproteobacteria; order Oceanospirillales; family Halomonadaceae; genus Cobetia; species Cobetia sp. Ld8. The sequence continues at coordinate 358,728 of NZ_JBISHF010000006.1, forward strand.
TGCTCACCGAGAAGGGGCGTGATCGCATCCTCGGCGTGACGCTGGTCGGTGCCTCGGCAGGGGAATGGCTGGCCGAATTCACCATGGCGATGAAGCATGGCATCGGTCTCAACAAGATCCTGTCCACCATCCATCCCTATCCGACGCTGTCCGAGGCCAACAAGGCCGCGGCGGGCATGTGGAAGAATGCCCACAAGCCGGAAGGCGTGCTCAAGGTGCTCGACCGTTACTTCACCTGGCGCCGCAACGGCCGCTTCGAGCCGACCAAGACCCTCAAGGCAAATGCTGCCGAGCGGACTGTGGCTGTCGAAAAACAGTAATCGCTGATTCATGCCGCGGGCCTGCAGGTGCAGGGTCGCGGCATTTTTCCATCAGGAGAAGCCCTTCATGAAAACGAATCATCTGGCGGGTCGCCGTCGTGCCCTGGCGCTGATGGGTGGCTCGCTGGTCTTGCTGGTCGGCGTCACTGCCAGTCCCTGGGCCGCTTCTCTGGCGTATGCCGCCGACGCGCAGGCCGGGCGCGCGACCCCTGAGCTCGCCTCGCTCGAGTGGCAGGTGATCGCCGAGCAGGCACGTGGGCAACGTATCGACTTTCATGCCTGGGGCGGCAGTGAGGCGACCAACGCCTATCTGCGCGCCCAGGCCGAGACAGCGGCGGCGCGGCATGGCATCGAGGTGCGCCACGTCAAGATCGCCGATACCGCCGAGAGCGTCTCGACCCTGCTGGCCGAGAAGGCGGCTGGGCGCCGCGACGGCAGCATCGATGTGATCTGGATCAACGGCGAGAACTTCCGTGCGCTCAAGCAGGCCGAACTGGTGTGGGGGCCCTTCGTCGAGCGTCTGCCCAACAGTGACTATCTGCTCGAGGAGATCGGTGCGCGCGATTTCGGACTCGCCACCGATGGTCTGGAGGCGCCCTGGGGGCGTGCGCAGCTGATCTTCATGTATGACACCGCGTTGCTGGAATCGCCGCCGCGCTCCATGCAGGCGCTGCTGGAGGTGGCCAGAGCGCATCCCGGACGCGTGACCTATCCGCAGCCGCCCAGCTTCCACGGCACTACCTTCCTCAAGCAGGCGTTGCTGGAGCTGATGCCCGTCGAGCAGCGCGAGGAGCTGTCCGCTACCGTGGCGAGTGATGCTCAGTTCGCTGAGGTGACTGCACCGCTGTGGGACTATCTCGATGCACTGCATCCGCTGATGTGGGCGCAGGGCGAGCGTCAGCCAGCCGGTGCCGAAGAGCAGATGAAGTTGCTGGCTCAGCGCAGCGTGTGGATCGCGCTGACCTTCGTGCCCCAGGAAGTGGCCAATGCCCGTCAGGAAGGGCGGCTGCCACCGACCATCGAGCCGTATATCCATGACGGCGGCACTCTCGGCAATGTGCACTATCTGGCGATTCCGGCCAGTGCACCGCACAAGGCCGCAGCCTTGGTGTGGATCAATCAGTTGATGTCCGCCGAGGCCCAGGCTGCCAAGGCCGACCCTTCACGCTGGGGCGATGACACGGTGCTGGATGTCGCCCGCCTGCCGTCACAAGAACGCGCCGCCTTCGAGGCATTGCCGCAGCTGCCCGGCAGCATGTCGTCCGAAGCGTTGGGCACACCGCTCAGCGAGCCACACCCGAGCTGGACCGATGCGTTGGAGGCCGAGTGGGCGCGACGCTATCGCAACTGACGCAATGGGTCGCTGATCGCTGGCGTGTCGCCCCCGCCACTGGTCACGCGCCGCTGACGCCCGCCCGCGTGCTGCGCTGGGGCGTCTTGCTGTTGCTGCTCGGCCCGACGGCGCTGGGGCTGGCCGGGCTGGTCGCGCCGGCCTTCGGGCTGTGGCCGACGCTGGGCTTCGAGGAGGTCTCGGCGGTCGCCTGGCAACGCTGGTGGGCCTTGCCCGGGCTGGCGGAGGGCTTTCGACTGACGCTGGTCAGTGGCCTCGGCGGCACGCTGCTGGCGGTGCTGCTGACCATGGGGTGGGTCTCGGCGGCGGCCGGGACTCGCTTCGGCGAGCGCATGGAGCGCCTGCTGGCCCCGATACTGGCGATGCCGCATCTGGCGCTGGCACTGGGACTGCTGTGGCTGGCCGCCCCGAGTGGCGTGCTGATGCGCCTGCTGCTGGCGCCCTTCGAGGTGCTGGTACCGCCGCAGTATCCGCTGCCGGATGCCCATGGCATCTCGCTGGCGGTCGGTCTGGCGCTCAAGGAGGCGCCATTCTTGATGCTGATGGCGCAGACGGCGCTGTCACGCCTGCCGGTCACGGCGCAGCTTCAGGCAGGGCAGGCACTCGGCTACAGCATCCCTCAGCTGCGCTGGCGCATTCTGATGCCACAGGTGATGCGCGCCATCGCCTTGCCCATCGGCGCGGTACTGGCCTATTCGCTGGCGGTGGTGGATGTGGCGCAGGTGCTGGGGCCGACGCGTACGCCGACGCTGGCGGTGCGCCTGATCGAGCTGTGGCGCGACAGTGACCCGTCGGCGCGCCTGCCGGCGAGTGTCGGCGCCCTGATGCTGGCCCTGCTGGTGATCGGGATGATGGCGCTTGGCGCGGCGCTGGGACGCGCTCTGCTCGCCTGGCATCGTGACTGGGTACTGAGCCATCACCCGGCGCGCACAAGCCGTCTGGCGCTGGCGAGCGAAGCCCTGTTCGGGCGTGTCGCGCGCGGAGTGCTGGGCGTGGTCACGCTGATCTCATTGCTCGCCTTCGTGGTGATCGGCGTGCAATCGGTGGCCAGAAGCTGGTTCTTCCCTGCGCTGTTGCCGTCTCGCTGGGGCTGGGAGAGCTGGCACCAGGCCCTCGCTGGCCTGGGGGATGCCTTCAGCAACAGCCTGTGGCTGGCACTGCTGGTGGCGACGCTGGCCGTCATCCTCAGCGTGGCGGTGTTCGAGCGTGAGCGGGAAAGTGGCCGCCTGCGCGGCTTCGTGGTCTGCCTCTATCTGCCATTGCTGCTGCCACAGGCCAGCTTCCTGTTCGGCTTTCAGGTCGGCTGGTTGAGCCTGGGGGCCAGCCCCGGTTGGGCGGGAGTGGTGATCGGCCATCTGCTGTTCGCCTTGCCTTACGCCTGGCTGACGCTGGCCGGCCCCTGGGCACGCTTCGATACCCGACTCGAGCAGGCGGCGCGCCTGCTGGGGCGTTCACGGCTCGAGGTGCTGATCGGTATCCGCCTGCGCCTAATGCTCAGGCCGCTGGCCATCAGCTGGGCAGTGGCCTTCGCGGTCAGTATCGCGCAGTACGTGCCGACGGTGGTGCTGGGCGGCGGGCGTGTCCCGACCCTGACCACCGAGACTCTGGCGCTGGCGACAGGAGCCGATCCACGCCTGACCGCGGTGGCCGCCTGCCTGCAGGCCTGTCTGCCGCTGGTGGTCTACCTGCTGGCGCGTGCGGTACCTGCCGGGCGCTCGGTCTCGCCGACGCGCGGCTGAGCGCCTGTCAGGCGCTGGAATGACGATGACCTCAACGACTTCATGGGAGTAGATGCAACATGCTGGACAAGTGGACCTCACGCTGGGTACAGCCGCCTCTGAAACGTCTTGCGAAAAGTGCGGCGGCGCGCGGTCTGCATCCGGATCAGCTGACCCTCGCGGGCTTCGCCATCGGCATGCTGGCGCTGCCGTTGCTGGCTTATGGGCATTTCGGGCTCGCGCTGATCGCGATCCTGATCAATCGGGTGGTGGACGGGCTGGATGGCGCGCTGGCGCGGCACGCCGGCCTGAGCTCCGATGCCGGTGGCTTTCTGGATATCTGTCTCGATTTCCTGTTCTACGCCGCCGTGGTGGTGGGCTTCGCGCTGGCAGACCCTGCCGCCAATGCGATGGCGGCGGTGGCATTGCTGTTCGCCTTCGTCGGCACGGGCTCGAGCTTTCTGGCCTTTGCCATCATGGCGGCCAAGCATCAGCTGGAGCGACCCAATTTCACGCGCAAGGCCTTCTATTATCTGGATGGCCTGACCGAGGGCACCGAGACCATCGCCTTCTTCGTGCTGGCCTGCCTGATGCCACAGCATTTCGCATTGTTGGCGTGGATCTTTGCCGCGGCATGCATCCTGACCACGCTGACGCGCGTATGGGGAGGGTATGTCACCTTGCGAGCCCAGGATGAGAATGAGCATCACAGCATCGAGCAAGAATGATGCGCTGCGAATCTGGCATTGTCGGTGACATGACTTTTCACCTTTCTCACTCGCCTTGCTCGGGCGCCTCGGAGTCCTGCCAATGAAGATTGCTTCCTGTCAGTTGTCGTCATTCCTGCCCCTGTTCGCGGCAGTCGCCTCCAGCGGCCTGCTGGCGGCGCTACTGCCCTCGGTGGCCCACGCGGCTGACAAGTCCTTCTCGCCTGCGCAGATCCTTGCCTGGGGCGAGAAGACCTTCGAAGGCCAGACGGCCTATCGCGTGGTGGAGCGCGACGGCAGGCCTGCGCTTGAAGCACGTGCCCAGGGCCAGGCGTCCGCGCGCTATCTGGAGCAGGATATCTCGCTGGAAGAGACGCCCTATCTGAAATGGTGCTGGCAGGTGGATGGCATCTACCTGGGCGTGAACGAGAAGACCAAGGGCGGCGATGACTATCCGGCACGCCTCTACGTGGTCAACAAGACCGGTATCCTGCCGTGGCAGGTCGAGGCCATCAATTACGTCTGGTCCAGCAACGAAGCTAAAGGCAGTCACTGGGACAATGCCTTCACGGATCGTGCCGTGCTGCTGGCCGTTGAATCCGGTGATGAGAAGGTGGGGCAGTGGGTGGCGGAGGTGCGTGATCTGCGTGCTGATTACGCGTCACTGTTTGGCAGCACGCCGAGCGAGATTGCCGGACTGGCGCTGATGGCTGACGGTGACAATGCCGGTGGTGATGCCACGGCGCTGTTTCGTGGTCTGAGCCTTTCCAGCGATGCCACGCCGCCCAGCTGCGGTGCCTGATCCGGGAGCCTGGGTAGAGAGCTGGGTGTAATGGGCTAACAAGCGCGCCAAGCCAGTCAGGCCGACACGAAGCCAGACACGAAAAAGCCCCGCAACTGATGACTCAGTCGCGGGGCTTTCGGTTCCGGCCTCCCACAGAGTGGGAGGCGCTCATCCGGGGCGATGCCTCAGATGAGGGAAGAGGCGGAGCTTAGTGCTCCACGCCGCCTTCGCCGTGAACGTGGCCGTGTTCCAGCTCTTCAGCAGAAGCTTCACGCACGTTGGTGATCTGCACGTCGAAGTTCAGGGTTTCGCCGGCCAGCGGGTGGTTGCCATCGACAGTGACAGTGTCGCCTTCGACCTTGGTGACGGTGACCATCAGCGGGCCGCCCTGGGTCTGCGCCTGGAACTGCATGCCAGCTTCGATGTCTTCGACACCCTGGAAGGCTTCACGCGGCACTTCTTGGACCAGGGCTTCCTGGACTTCGCCGTAACCTTCTTCCGGAGAGACGGCAACTTTCAGCTCGTCGCCGGAAGTCTTGCCGTCGAGTTCCTTCTCGAGGCCCGGGACGATGTTGCCAGCGCCGTGGATGTAGGCCAGCGGCTCGCGACCTTCGGAGCTATCCAGCACTTCCCCTTCGTTGTTGGTCAGGGTGTAGTGGAAGGATACGACGGCATTCTGGGCGATTTGCATGATGAGAGCCTTTCGATAGGTATATGAACGTCAATGGTAACGTGCCCCTGAGGTGACTGTCAGGGGGGAAACTGGAAAAAAGCCGCGTATCACGTGGCTCCTGGCCCGCTGATGACATTGCCTGAGAGGCAATCCAGCGCACGTTACCTTGTCTTGAAAGTATAGGTGACGCTCGCAGGCGTGCATTTCAACCCTGAAACAGGGTTTTTTCTCACCCCCGACGCCAGCGGTGAACAAAGGGGCAAAACGGTTGGATTATCAGGTGTCTGGCGGGGTTGCCCTGTCAGCGCACAGCGGCCTTGCTGCTGGCGGCCAGACAAGGTTGGGGCGATGGCTTGCGAGGGCCACAGGGTCTGGTTACTCTGCCTACTCGGATATTGCGGATTCTGACGCGCGGCCCGAGGTGGCCTCGCTCTGCACACTCTGTCCCGTCGCCTGACGGGAAATGACAACTCAGGCGCCATGCGACCCTATTTTTCAGGAGAGAATTTCGATGACCGTGACATTGATCTGGCTGGTGAGCTTCGCTGCGATCTTCATGCTGTGCTTGAACCGCTGGGAAGGCTCGCTGGGTGCCACCGTCAAGCGTGTCCTGCCGGAGGCTCTGAGCATCGATAGCGGTGACCGCTACGTCTGGGGCGTGGCCCTGGGTATCCTGGGTGCGACCTTCATCGTCAATCCCGTCTCCATGCTGATGGCATTGATCGTGCTGGCGCTGATCGTTCTGATCGGCGGCAAGCTGATCTGCTGGGGCATGAGCAAGGTCAAGATGCACTGATTCAACCAGCAGCAACCTTCCGGGAAGCATGACGTTTCCCGCAGACAGAAAGGCCGGGCTATCTGCCCGGCCTTTCTGTTTCTGCTCATCAGAATTTTCTCATCAGACCCTGCTCATCAGACTTTTCTCATCAGGCTATGCTCATCCATCGCGTCTTTTCAGTGCTGCATGCAGCTCAGCGCCGAGTCATAGCCAGGTCGAGAGCGTCAGCGAGCCGAATTGATCGCTCTCCTGCTGCGTCTCGAATTCGTGGGTGCGCCACACGTTGACGAACGCCAGCTGCCAGCGTTGCCAGCTGAGTGCGAAGCCCAGCTGCAGGTCGCCGACCAGTGGGCGACGGTCCACCGAGGCGCTGTCCTCGAAGCCATTGCCATCCAGCAGCATGTTGTAGGCCATCGCGCGGCCCTCGATATTGGCGAACAGGTACCAGGCGAAATCGCCGTCGGGATGGAAGTACTGTCGGCCGCCTTGGGCCGGCGCCACTGTCGGTATCCCGTAGCTGCGGGTCAGCCCCTGGCCGATGCGTACCCCGCCACCGACGCCCGCATAGGTGTAGAGATTGCCCAGCGCCACGGAAGCCGAGGGGCCGTACTCCACCTCAAGCCCCGCGGCCCTGGCCGGCAGCCATAGCTGCGTCTGCCAGCCGGTGCTGATCACCGGCTCGTTGTGCAGCTGGTGATCCCAACCCTCCGGCTCATCACTGCCGGTCAGCTTGTGTACCGCCTTCTGAGCATCCTTGGCACCCGAGGCCGGGCCGACGATGCCGAGATCCAGATTGAAGGTATCCACCCGTCGCCAGTCATCTCCCTCTTCACCGGCGAACAGCGAGACGCCACCGAACAGGTAGCCCGCGTAGGGGCGGTCATCCTGATCCGGTTGCTCTCGCTTGATGTCATTGGGGGTATAGATCTGCTGTCCGAAGCGATAGGCCGTGGCGTCCAGTCGCGCCGCGCTGAAGCCGGGCACCCAGTCCGCGAATGAGCGTGACCAGTGCTGCTCTGGTGTCTTGAAGGTGTAGCTCAGCGCAAAGCCGTTGGTGTAATGGCCATCATCGCCGGAGGTGAGAATGTCGTTCTCGACCTTCAATGACAGCACGCCACCCTCGTCGTCGGCTGCCTCCACCATGGGTGCCAATGCCACCGCGCCCAGCATGATCAATGCCATGCCCAGGCGCCGGGTCGAGAAGGCCGGCGCCATCTGCGGGGCGTGGCTCAAGGCGGCGGTACCGCCAGGGTTCTCACTGACTGGACTGGGATAAGCGCGGGGAGCGTTTCTTGAAAATGGCGTGACACAAGACAGCTTGCGGGTGCCTGGGCGAGAACCTGGCGGACGGGCAGTGACGGGACGCATCGCAACTCCTGGGACGGGTAGTTGTGTACAGAGTCAAGTTAGGCTGCAGGCGTATAACTTTGCACAAAAAATCCCGATTTCATAGCCTGTTAATCAATAGGCAATCTGCCTATCCCCACTGCGGCGAGCCGTGCCTGTGTGAGATCGAGGGAGGGGATGCGAAGCGAGGCGGTGGGGCGTGTGGGAGATGCAGGAGCGCGAGAGGAGCGCGAGAGGTGCGAGAGAGGTGCGAGAGAGGTGCGAGAGAGGCGGGGATGCGTGAGCCAGGCGAGATGGGGGAGAGCGTGGCGGCGTTTCCCGCGCAGGGCTGCGACAGGCGCCGCTGAAGGGCGCAGAAACAAAGCGGCTGGCGCCCCGGCAAGGGAGTGCCAGCCGTCGAGAGACTCAGTAAGGCGCGACGCTCAGGTTGGCGCCATAGCCGACCAGGCGGACACGTTGGCCAACCGAGAAGGCGGTGTCGGCTTTCTGGACGACGATGAGGCTGTCTCCGGCATCGCGGCGGACTTCAATCTCGTAGGCGTCGATCTGGTCGACATTGTCAGCGATCGACTTGCCGGCCACGCTGCCGCCGATGGCACCTGCGGCGGTGGCGATCGCACGACCGGAGCCGCCGCCGATCTGGCTGCCGAGCAGGCCGCCGACGACCGCGCCACCCAGGCCACCGAGCACGCCGCTGCCTTCATCCTGTGCCTGGATCTGCACCGGGCGCAGCGAGGTGATGGTGCCGTAGCTGACGGACTGTGCGCGCTTGGCCTGATCGCCGGTGTAGACGTTGCCGGAGTAGATGTCGCTGTTCGCGCAGCCGCCAAGCGTCAGCACGCCGAGTGCGATCACGGGCAGCCAGCGGCGTGCGCCAGTCGATCGTTTGTGAGTCAGTGAGAGTGTCATGGTGTGTCTCCTCGCATGATGCGGTGCAGCTTGAGGTTGTGATGGAGAATGCTGAGTGCTGAGAGAGCAAGGCTCAGGTAGGCGATCACTTCCTTGGGCCGCCAGCAGGTTCTTGTCACGACGGGCGTGCGAGAACACTGTTTCTTAACATTATAGACCACGTCGACCATGACGGGTTCCCGACCTGAAACGCTGAGGTGACGCAACTTCTGCACTTCCCTGTCGCGTGAGTGCTACCACGTGAGTACCGGCGCATGAGTGCTGCCACGCAAGCACTTCCGCGTGAGCACTTCTGTATGAGCACTTCTGCATGAGCCATGCCGCGTGAATGTCAGCGGCAGGGCATCCGTCGACGTTGGTTGGCATTCGCGACGGGCATCTACGGCGGGCATTCAAGGCGTAAAGCACGAAAAAGCCCGCGTGAGCGGGCTTCGGTCAGTCTACGGGTGGCACCTCGCGCAATCCTGCCATTGCGAGGTGCCATGCCGCGATATCAGCGGCCTAGAACTGGTCTTCTTCCGTGGAACCCGTCAGTGCGGTGACGGAGGAATTGCCGCCCTGAATGACGTTGGTCATGTCATCGAAGTAACCGGTGCCGACTTCCTGCTGGTGCGCCACGAAGGTGTAGCCCTTCTCGGCTGCGGCGAATTCGGCTTCCTGCACCTTCTCGACGTAGTGCTTCATGCCTTCGCCCTGCGCATAGTCGTAGGCAAGATCGAACATGTTGAACCACATGTTGTGGATACCGGCCAGGGTGATGAACTGGTACTTGTAGCCCATGTCCGACAGTTCCTGCTGGAACTTGGCGATGGTGGCGTCGTCGAGGTTCTTCTTCCAGTTGAAGGAAGGCGAGCAGTTGTAGGCCAGCAGCTGGTCCGGGTATTCCTTCTTGATCGCTTCGGCGAAGCGGCGCGCCTCCTCGAGGTCCGGCTTGGCGGTTTCACACCAGATCAGGTCGGAGTAGGGCGCGTAGGCCAGGCCGCGGGCAATGGCTTGATCCAGACCGGCCTTGACGCGATAGAAGCCTTCGTCGGAGCGCTCACCGGTCAGGAACGGCTTGTCGTAGTCGTCGACATCGGAGGTGATCAGGTCAGCGGCATTGGCATCGGTACGTGCGATGACCAGGGTCGGCACACCCGCCACGTCAGCGGCCAGGCGAGCGGCCACCAGCTTCTGCACCGCTTCCTGGGTCGGCACCAGTACCTTGCCGCCCATGTGGCCACACTTCTTGACCGAGGCCAGCTGGTCCTCGAAGTGCACGCCGGAGGCACCCGCACGGATCATGGCGGTCATCAGCTCGTAGCCGTTGAGCACGCCACCGAAACCGGCCTCGGCATCCGCCACGATAGGCGCGAAGTAATCGACGAAGTCGGCATCGCCCGGATTGGCCCCTTTCTGCCACTGGATCTGGTCGGCGCGGCGGAAGGTGTTGTTGATGCGCTTGACCACGGTCGGCACGGAATCCACCGGATAGAGCGACTGATCCGGGTACATGGCTTCACTGGTGTTGTTGTCGGCGGCGACCTGCCAGCCGGACAGGTAGATGGCCTCGATACCGGCCTTCACCTGTTGCATGGCCTGGCCGCCGGTCAGGGCGCCCAGACAGTTGACGTAGCCCTTCCTGGCATCACCATTGACCAGTTTCCAGAGCTTCTCGGCACCGCGGGTCGCCAGGGTATTGGCTTCCGGAACGGAGCCGCGCAGGCGCACCACATCCTCGGCGGAATAGGGGCGAGTGACCCCTTTCCAGCGCGGATTCTCGGCCCAGTCCTTTTCGAGCGCGGCAATCTGATCGGCACGTGTGTGACTCATGGTGGCATCTCCTGATGGCTTCGTCGTTGGGGCTCAGCCCCTGGCGTGTTGTCTGTGTCTTGTGTCTGTTCACTTGTCTTTCGTCTGGCGGTCGACGCGAGAGCGACGCATGAAATGGGAGTGTCGGTGCTCTGCGTCTTGAGTTGCTGCATGACAGTTTGTTGTTGTTATTGATCTTTCAGGCGTTACCAGTGGAGTCACGCCGTGCGACAGAAGGCGTCGTCGGTGGCGTTGTCGAGCTCCGCTGGCTCAGCAAGTCTGAAGCGAGCCTTGATCACGCCAAGGCAGGCAGTTTCCAGGCCGGGTGCCGCTGTCAGCGTGATGCTGTCCAACCAGGGCATCAGGAAGTACAGGCTGGCTTCCAGCGTGGGTAACGTGCAGTGGCTGAGGGTGAGGGCGATGCGCGGTGGCCTGCCGTCCGGCGCGCGCAGCCGTGAGATCAGCTCTCCCCAGCACAGCGCTTCGCGCACGCTGCTGATCTGGGCAATGGCCAGCACTGAATGACGTTCGCCGCGATGCCGCGCGGCGGCCAGTGTCCAGAGGGCCCGGGGGAGCGGGCGGTTGCCCAGCTGCATCCCCGTCACGTCATCGGTGAGGCCGGCAAGCGCCAGCTGGTCAGGCGCGTCCTGCGTCTCGGTAGCTGTTGCCGGCTGCGCATTGCACTTCAGCTGCCAGCCGCTGCCCTGTGAGCGCAGTTGCCACTGCTCGCCGGGAAGTTGCCAGCGCTGGTCGCGACTCAGATGGCAGATCGTCTGCGCCTGTGCCGCCACCGACTCCGCTGTCTGCGGTGGCAGGAGGTCCTTGAGGGGACGTGCCAGCTTGAGAATCCGCGTGCGGATCTCGGCGTTGTGCCATTGCTCGGCCAGAGCGGCATCCTCAGGCTGCCCGAGTACCTGGTCACCTCTACCGCCCATCAGGGTGGTCTGCGTTCGTGAGTCTGAGGTGAGCATGGGCGAATCTCCTGAAGGCGGTGCCGGATCGGGCAGCGTGTCATGTCGCAGTGCAGCGTAAATGACCTGATCTCTAGCATCGCTCCGAAATTGAGTGCTGTCTTTCATTCATTGGTCGCATTAAAACGATCGTTTTATTTCAGTTTCAGCGTTGTGGAATTTCTGCTGGCAAACGGTCGTTTTAATATTTCTTAATGACGTCATGATGCCAGTATCCATGGGCCTTGGGGAATGATGACTTGGTCAAGGAGCAGGTTGTAGCCAGACTACAAGAAACTTCAAGGCACAAAAAAACCGGCCCCAAATGGGGCCGGTTTTGTAAGGCAGACGCTAAAATTCAGTTCAGAATCAAGCGCATGCTGCGGTGCGGTATGCCGGCATCGAGAAACTCGTCGCCGTAAGCCGTGAAGCCGAGGCGTTGATAGAATTCCAGCGCATGGGTCTGGGCATCCAGTAGCACTTCAGCATGACCAGCCTGGCGCGCAGCATGGATGACCGCTTCCATCAGGCGTTGGCCAAGCCCCAGTCCGCGCGCTTCGGAGAGGATGGCGACGCGGCCGACATGGCCGTCCGGCAACAGACGGGCCGTGCCGACGGTGCGGCCATCCAGATGCACGAGGAAGTGTTCGCAGGCGTCATCGCGCCCGTCCCACTCCTCATCCTGCGGCACCTGCTGTTCCTCGATGAACACGACGCGGCGGATCTCGCTGGCCTCGTTGCCCAACGTCTGCCAGTCGCCCCGTTCCAGGCTGATCATGGCGTCACTCATTCTTCATCGTCCTCTTCGTCCTGAAGGTCACATTCCAGTATCAGGCTGCCGCGGTTGATCAGCGCCGTCAGCAGGCTGACCACGGCACTGCGATCAAGGTCTGCCGTGGTGTAGTCGAGCAACACCGCCGTGAGGCGCTGATCGGAGGCCAGCGCTTCCGCCAGCGGCTGAGGGGCCAGGATGCCATCGCCATCGACGAACAGCGTGCTGGTGCCATTCTCGCCGTGACGGAAGGCGAAGCGTGAGCCCAGGGAGCGCACCAGTACGCCTTCATCTTCCAGATACTCGACCAGCTCATGGGTCTTGAGGGCCGGCTCGCGGGCGGCGAGCTGCTCCAGATACTTGGGCTGGGTCATGTAGCGACCGAACCACTGTGCCAGCTGGGTCGGGTTGTCCAGCGTGCTGAGCAGCAATTCACGCACGCGCTCGAGCGAGGCGTCGTCCAGCTCGCCGGCATTGGCGACCGGTGCCATGCCCTGGTCACGGTAGCGCAGCGATTCCGGCAGGCTGGCACCCAGATAGTCGGCGTAGGAGGTGACGACTTCATCGGCGGAAGGCGCACGGAAGCCGACGGAGATGGTCATGCAGTCATCGGACTGGCTGACACCGTGGTGCGCCAGGCGCGGCGGCACGTAGAGCATGTCGCCGGGTTCCAGCACCCAGTCCTCGCCCGGAGTGACCTCGAAGTGATTGAGGATGCGCAGGTCGATGCCATCGATGATCTCGGCGTCGTCACCGTGCATGCCGCCCAGCTGCCAATGACGCTGGCCCTGGGCCTGCAGCAGGAAGACATCGTAGTTGTCCAGGTGCGGGCCGACACTGCCGCCGGTCGGCGCGTAGCTGATCATGATGTCATCGAGACGCCAGCGCGGCAGGAAGGTGAAGGGCTCGAACAGCGCGGCGACGTCGGGGACGTAATGGTCCACCGCCTGCACCAGCAGGCTCCACTGGCTGTCGTCCTTGGCGTCGAGACGTGCGAAGGTCGCTTCATCGAAGGGACCGTGGCTGACCTGCCAGGCCTTGTCCGGGCCGTTTTCCTCGACCAGACGGGCTTCGATGCCATCTTCACAGGCCAGACCGGCCAGTTCATCGGCTTCCAGCGGCGTCTCGAAGTCTGCGAAGGCTCCGCGGATCAGCAGCGGCTTCTGCTGCCAGTAATCGCGCAGGAATTCACGGATGCTCAGGCCGCCCAACAGTGCCAGTGGCGTGTCGGTGTCGCGGGGGGCGGGGGATGTGCTCATGCAGAACCTCTCGAACGCGAACGGCAGCCTGTCAGGAGGCGGCGGTCTCGCGATGACGTCGTTGAAGCCGTTTTGCCGGATGGCAGACGGCGATGCGTTCCATGCCGAGCCTTGAGAGCGTGGCATGTCGTGCCCACTGACGGAGAGCGTCAGTGGTCGTGAATCCAGTGTGTCGTTCAGCGTGCAGCGTAATGCGTAATGCATGACGCCGGAGCAGAGGCCCCGGCGTCTTGAGACTTGCAGTGACCTGCGCCGCTTAGAGCGCCTTGGCCTGTGCAATGGCGTTGCCGATGTAGCTGGCCGGGCTCAGTGCCTTCAGCTCGGTCTTGACGTCTTCCGGCAGTTCCAGCGTCTCGATGAAGGCGGCGAAACCGGCCTGGTCGATACGCTTGCCACGGGTCAGCTCCTTGAGCTTCTCGTAGGGCTTCTCGATGCCGTAACGACGCATGACGGTCTGGATAGGCTCGGCGAGCACTTCCCAGCTGTTGTCCAGATCGGCGTTCAGGCGCTCCGGGTTGGCTTCCAGCTTGCTGATGCCCTTCAGGGTCGCCTGATAGGCGATCAGACCCTGCGCCAGGCCGGTGCCCAGGTTGCGCAGCACGGTGGAGTCGGTCAGGTCACGCTGCCAGCGGGAGATCGGCAGCTTCTGTGCCAGATGGCCCAGCACGGCGTTGGCGATGCCCAGATTGCCTTCGGAGTTCTCGAAGTCGATCGGGTTGACCTTGTGCGGCATGGTGGAGGAGCCGATCTCGCCGGCCACGGTGCGCTGCTTGAAGTAGCCCAGCGAGATGTAGCCCCAGACGTCACGATCGAAGTCGATCAGGATGGTGTTGAAGCGGCAGATGGCATCGAACAGCTCGGCGATGTAGTCGTGCGGCTCGATCTGGGTAGTGTACGGGTTGAAGGTCAGCCCGAGGCTCTCGACGAAGGTTTCGGCGTTGGCCGGCCAGTCGATGGCCGGATAGGTGGTCAGGTGGGCGTTGTAGTTGCCCACGGCACCGTTGATCTTGCCGAGCATCTCGATGCGTTCGATCTGCGCCAGCTGACGACGCAGGCGCGCGGCGACGTTGGCCATTTCCTTGCCGAGGGTGGTCGGGCTGGCAGTCTGGCCGTGGGTGCGCGACAGCATCGGCTGTTCGGCGTGCTGGTGGGCCAGCGCGACGATCGCTTCGGTCACTTCACGCATCTGCGGCAGCAGCACGTTGTCCAGGCCGCCACGCAGCATCAGGGCGTGAGACAGGTTGTTGATGTCTTCACTGGTGCAGGCGAAGTGGATGAACTCGGTGACGGCGTTGAGTTCGGCGTTGCTCTCGACCTTTTCCTTCAGGAAGTACTCGACCGCCTTCACGTCGTGGTTGGTGGTGCGTTCGATGTCCTTGATGCGCTGGGCATCCTCGACACTGAATTCACTGACGATGCTATCCAGCACGGCGTTGGCATCCGCGGAGAAGGCCGGCACTTCAGCGATCTCGGCGTGGGCGGCCAGGCGTTGCAACCAGCGCACCTCGACGATGACGCGGGCACGGATCAGGCCGAATTCACTGAAGTGCTCGCGCAGGGCCTCGCTCTTGGCGCCATAGCGGCCATCGACGGGAGACAGGGCGGTGAGGGCGGACAGCTGCATGATGAGAATCTTCCGATGGTGGCAGGACATGATGCGCTGCCGGTTCAAGTGTCTCGGAGCCCGGTTGATGGGCTCCAGCGTTGTTGAAGCGAATTCGGGTGTGAATCAGGTGCGTCAGGTGACGCGCTGGCGCGAGCGCGTAGGCGGGCTCAGCCCAGCTGCTGCAATGACTTCTTGAGCGCGCTGCGCTGGAAGACCAGCTTCCAGCGACGGCCACCCTGCTGGTCCCACAGCAGGGCGAAGCGCACGCCTGCCAGCAGGGCGCAGCGGATGCGTTCCGGCATCATGCGCTGCTGCAGCAGGCCGGGGTCGCCCTGGACCACGATCCGGTAGCGGAAGGTGGAGAGGGTCTGCTGGTAAAGCTCGCCCAGGCTTGCGATCACGTTCTCGTGGGTCGGCCCGAAGTGCTCGGCCTGGCCCTGGATGCGTGTCAGGCCCGCGCCCAGCTTGTCCAGCATGTCCGGGTCCTTCTTGAGCTTGCTCATCAGCATCACCAGCGAGAAGCCGTAACGCATCACCACGGGCGAGACCTGGCGACGTTCCATCACCGCACTGACGGTGTCGATGCCGAGCCGCAGGCGGTTATGGTGCCCGCCGTAGATGGCTTCGAAGCTTTCCGGATTGGTATCCAGCGTGGCATTGACCAGGGTTTCCCAGGCGCGCTCATCGCACTGGCCGTGGCGGGCCAGCTCATCGACCAGCGCGGCTGCCTGGAAGACGCCCGCCAGCGACAGTGCCTGGCGGGTAGTGGTATCAGTGACGGGGCGGATCGGCACGCTGGTCATTGCGCGGCGGACTCCTCGGGGCCAGAGAGCGGGGCGGTGGAAGCGCTGGCGTCCGCCGTCGGAAGTTTCCAGGCGGCATCGATCACGCCGCCGCCCAGACAGATATCGCCGAGATAGAAGACGGCGGACTGGCCGGGCGTGACGGCGCGTTGCGGTTCATCGAAACGCACCTCGACACGCTGGCCGTCATTGACGATCAAGGTCGCGGCCTGATCTTCCTGGCGATAGCGGTTCTTGCAGCGAATGCGCAGCTCGCCATTGGCATCGGTCTGCGGCGGCTCGCCGGCGACCCAGTCGACGGATTCGGTGCTCAACGCCTGAGTGTAGAGCAGGTCGTGGTGCTTGCCCTGCACGGCGATCAGCACGTTGCGCTCCAGGTCCTTGGCACACACGAACCAGGGCGCGTCCGGATAGCGCTTGAGGCCACCGATTCCCAGCCCCTGGCGCTGGCCGAGGGTGTAGTACATCAGGCCCATGTGCTCGCCGATGACATCGCCATCGGGGGTCTCGATCTTGCCGGGCTGAGCGGGCAGGTACTGCTTGAGGAAGTCGGCGAAACGCCGCTCGCCGATGAAGCAGATACCGGTGGAATCCTTCTTGCGCGCGGTGATCAGCTCATGCTTCTCGGCGATGGCGCGAACTTCGTGCTTCTCGAGCTCGCCGACAGGGAACAGGGTGCGCGCGATGGCTGCCTGCGGCACGGCATGCAGGAAGTAGCTCTGGTCCTTGTTGGTGTCCAGGCCCTTGAGCAGGCGCGGAAGACCATCACGCACGCCGCCACGCACGTAGTGACCGGTGGCGATCAGCTCGGCGCCCAGCATCTCGGCATACTCGAGGAAGACCTTGAACTTGATCTCGCGGTTGCACAGGATGTCGGGATTCGGCGTGCGACCGGCCTTGTACTCGGCCAGGAAGTGCTCGAAGACGTTGTCCCAGTACTCCGCGGCGAAGTTGGCGGTATGCAGCTTGATGCCGAGCTTGTCGCACACGGCCTGGGCATCGGCCAGGTCTTCGAGGGCGGTGCAGTATTCGCTACCGTCGTCTTCGTCCCAGTTCTTCATGAACAGGCCTTCGACGTGGTAGCCCTGCTCCATCAACAACAGGGCAGAGACGGAGGAGTCGACACCGCCGGACATGCCGACGATGACCTTGGTTCCGGTACCGGTTTCAGCGGTCATCAGTTCTCTCGTCACCCGCATGGCCGCGGGTTGTCACAAACAGGGGAGGCGGCAGACCCGTCATTCTGGCGCCGCTTGAATGGGCGGGATTATACCTGAAGGCGGGGGTGGGATTCATCCTGCCTCAGTCATGAATGACATCCAGCGGGAAGCGCTTGCCGCGCAAGCTGTCGCGAATGCGCCGCGTCACCAGTGGGCTACGCAAGCGCCCCATGTCCTCCAACTGTTCTATCTCCTCCAGCGCCAGCCAGTGGGTACGGATGATGTCCGGGTCCAGTGGCGTGCTCAGATGTTCCAGCGCCGCCGCCTCGAAGCTATGGGAATGGAAGTGGGTGCCATCCTCGCCAACATGCACGTAAAGCCCCAGGTAGCCGGTGAGCAGGATGCGCCAGGCGGTTTCCTCGCGGACTTCGCGTTGCACGCCGTCGATGATGCGCTCATGGGGTTCGAGATGGCCGGCCGGCTGGTTGAACACCGTGCAGGGCCCGCCCTTGTCTTCCTCGACGATCAGGTAGCGCCCGGCGCGTTCGACGACGCAGGCGACGGTGACATTCGGGGTCCAGCGAGCAGCCATCAGGATTTCCTTCCTTTCTTGGGTGATGAGGGACGACGAGAGGGGGCGCGGGCGCAGGGGGTCTTGCCTGAACCCTTGCCTTCAGTCTGGCCAGAACTCCGACTGGAACCCCGACCTGAGCCCTTGCCGCTCTTGCCCGCGCTGTTGCCTTTATTGCCACTGCCCCGGGGGCCAGCGTTGCCGGTGCGGCGCTCGCCCGGCTTGCCAGTCGCGCCCTTGTGGCGTGGCGAGCGGGACTCGCGGCGAGGTGGCGCAGGCATCTCGACTTCCTCGCTGCGCCATTCACCGGGGGCAAGGCCATCGAGCTTCCACGGCCCGATGGCCGCGCGGATCAAGCGCAGGGTCGGCAGGCCGACGTGGGCGGTCATGCGGCGCACCTGGCGATTGCGACCTTCGCTGATGATGATCTCCAGCCAGTGGGTCGGAATGCTCGCACGGAAGCGCACAGGGGGTTGCCTGTCTGGCAACGTGGGCGGCTCAATCTGCCTGACCCTGGCCGGCCGGGTCATGCCATCCTTGAGCTCGACCCCGGCACGCAGCGCGGCGATGGCCTGCTCGTCAGGGGCGCCTTCCACCTGCACCCAGTAGGTCTTGGGCTGCTTCTTCTTCGGGTGCGCGATCTGGTGGGAGAGCGCGCCATCACTGGTGAGCAGCAGCAGTCCCTCGGAGTCATAGTCGAGGCGCCCGGCGGCATAGACATCCGGCACGTCGATGAAGTCAGCGAGTGTCTGGCGGCCCTGATCGCGGTCGGTGAACTGGGTCAGGACGCGGTAAGGCTTGTGAAGCAGATATATGAGAGACATGGTTTAGACTTTTGTCGCGGCTGCCGTATAAGCCTACTGTGAGAAGCGGCACGGGTGCTATACTCGCGCCTCCACTGAATCCATGACAGGGGAGTTATCAATGGGGTTCCAGAAGATTGTCGTCCCGGAAGGCGGTGCCAAGATCACCGCAAATTCCGACAATACCCTCAACGTTCCGAATAATCCGATCATCCCGTTCATCGAAGGCGATGGTATCGGTGTGGACGTGACTCCGGCCATGAAGATTGCCATCGACGCTGCTGTCGACAAGGCCTATGGCGGCGAGCGCAAGATTCACTGGATGGAAGTCTACGCCGGTGAAAAAGCCACTCACGTTTATGATGCTGACACCTGGCTGCCGGAAGAGACTCTCGAGGCTGTCAAGGATTACGTCGTTTCCATCAAGGGTCCGCTGACCACTCCGGTGGGCGGTGGTATTCGCTCCCTGAACGTCGCTCTGCGCCAGAAGCTGGATCTGTACACCTGCCTGCGCCCGGTGCGCTGGTTCACTGGTGTGCCGAGCCCGGTCAAGAAGCCGGCTGACGTCGACATGGTCATTTTCCGCGAAAACTCCGAAGACATCTATGCTGGTGTCGAATGGAAAGCGGGAACGCCGGAAGCCGACAAGGTCATCAAGTTCCTGCGTGAAGAGATGGGTGTCACCAACATCCGCTTCCCGGAGAACTGCGGTATCGGCGTCAAGCCGGTCTCCGAAGAAGGTACCAAGCGTCTGGTCCGTCAGGCTGTCCAGTACACCATCGACAACGACCGTGAGTCGCTGACCCTGGTGCACAAGGGCAACATCATGAAGTTCACCGAAGGTGCCTTCAAGGACTGGGGCTACGAAATCGTCAAGGACGAGTTCGGCGGCGAGCTGCTGGATGGCGGCCCGTGGATGACCTTCAAGAACCCGAACAACGGCAAGGACATCGTGGTCAAGGACGTCATCGCTGACGCCATGCTCCAGCAGATCCTGCTGCGTCCGGCGGAATATGACGTCATCGCCACCCTGAACCTGAACGGTGACTACCTGTCCGACGCTCTGGCGGCGGAAGTGGGTGGTATCGGTATCGCGCCGGGTGCCAACCTGTCCGACACCGTCGCCATGTTCGAAGCGACTCACGGTACTGCACCGAAGTACGCTGGCCAGGACAAGGTCAACCCGGGCTCCGTCATCCTCTCTGCCGAGATGATGCTGCGTCACATGGGTTGGGTCGAAGCGGCTGATCTCGTGCTGAAAGGCGTCGAGAAGGCCATCGCCAAGGGCGAAGTCACCTATGACTTCCATCGCCTGATGGACGATGCCAAGCTGCTGAAGTGCTCCGAGTTCGGTCAGGCTGTTGCTGACAACATGGATGCCTGAGACCCTGCGTTGATCTGATGCCCAGGCATCAGGTTGCGTGACAGGTTTCAGCAGAAGGCCCCCGGACATGTCCGGGGGCCTTCTTGCGTTTGAGATGGAAGCTCTCGGCTGCGCGCCCAGACGGCTGCCAACGATTGCCACCCCTGGGCGTTCTGCGTGGAGCGTTCTGCGCGGGGATTCTGTGCGGTAGCATTCCGGGTTCCATTGAGCGGCGAGACGCTTGAATGGGTCGCCAGTTGGCGACGCCTGTCGAGAGGTGTCTGTCGCGTATGTGAGCGAAAATGCATGCAAATGTCCGCATTCATGTCAGAGCGTCGCGATGCAGGCATGAACGTGTACGCCTGGACGTACGCGACTAAAGCTTGCAACCAGATCGACAAGCCCCCATCTTTTCCTTATCACACCCACATTGAGACGACGTGGCAGCGCTTGACCTTCTCCGCGGCGCGTTGAGGCAATCTGCTTCGTCACGGCTTGTGTTCACCGGATCAGCCCCTTATGTTCAAGACAGAGACATCGCGCGGCAGTCCTCCCTTTCTGGAGACACTGTCGATCAGCAATCAGGCCCCGTCGGCTCAGGAACCCGGATACCAGGAAGACCACGAAGGTGATCTGGCATTCGAGACCGCTGAGCCTGAACTGGCTCCACCGCCCATGTACAAGGTCGTTCTGCACAATGATGACTTCACGCCGATGGACTTCGTCGTGGAGGTGCTGACCACCTTTTTCAACAAGGATCAGGAGCAGGCAGTACAGATCATGCTCGCTGTCCATCATCAGGGAAAAGGAACCTGTGGCATCTTCAGTCGCGACATCGCGGAAACGAAATGCCACCAAGTCAATCAATATGCTCGAGAGTGCCAGCATCCGCTGCTGTGCGACATCGACCGGGCGGAGTGATCCGTCCAAGACGCGGCCTAGAGGGGACTTGCCATGTTGAGCAAAGAACTTGAACTGACCCTGAACACGGCCTTCACCGTGGCACGTTCCAAACGCCACGAATTCATGACCGTGGAACACCTCCTGCTGGCACTGCTGGACAATGCCTCCGCTGCCGATGTCCTGCGCGCCTGTGGTGCCAACCTGGACAAGCTGCGAGTCGACCTTCAGGACTTCATCAATTCCACCACCCCGCTGATTCCGGAAGAGCAGGAAGACCGCGAGACGCAGCCGACGCTGGGCTTCCAGCGTGTCCTGCAGCGTGCCGTCTTCCACGTGCAATCCTCCGGCAAGAGTGAAGTGACCGGCGCCAACGTGCTGGTGGCCATCTTCTCCGAGCAGGAAAGCCAGGCCGTCTACTTCCTCAAGCAGCAGAATGTCGCGCGTGTGGATGCGGTCAATTACATCGCGCATGGCATCTCCAAGGTCGCGGGTCACACCCAGACGCCCCAGGCGTCGGTCGAGAATGAAGAGAGCGAAGAGGCGAGCAGCGAAGGCGGCAACAACCCGCTGACCAACTACGCCACCAACCTCAACGAGCAGGCGCGTCTGGGCAAGATCGACCCGCTGATCGGCCGTGATGGCGAGCTCGAGCGTGTGGTGCAGATTCTGGTGCGTCGCCGCAAGAACAACCCGCTGCTGGTCGGTGAGGCCGGTGTCGGCAAGACCGCCATCGCGGAAGGTCTCGCCAAGCGCATCGTCGAGGAGGACGTGCCGGACGTCATCAAGGAAGCCGTGGTCTACTCGCTGGATCTCGGGGCGTTGCTGGCCGGCACCAAGTACCGCGGTGACTTCGAGAAGCGTCTCAAGTCGCTGCTGGCGGAGCTGCGCAAGGAACCGAACTCGATTCTGTTCATCGACGAGATCCACACCGTCATCGGTGCGGGTGCCGCGTCCGGTGGCGTGATGGATGCCTCCAACCTGCTCAAGCCGCTGCTGTCTTCCGGCGAGCTGCGTTGCATCGGTTCCACCACCTTCCAGGAATTCCGTGGCATCTTCGAGAAGGACCGCGCCCTGGCGCGTCGCTTCCAGAAGGTTGATGTCATGGAGCCGTCGGTGGATGACACCATCCGCATCCTCAAGGGGCTGCGTGGTCGCTTCGAGGAGCACCATGCCATCAAGTACACCGATGCCTCGCTGGAAACGGCAGTGCGTCTGGCGGACCGCTACATCAACGACCGTCAGCTGCCGGACAAGGCCATCGACGTGATCGATGAGGCCGGTGCCCACCAGCGCCTGCTGCCGGAGAGCATCCGCGTCGACACCATCGATACCGAGCAGGTCGAGGCGATCGTCGCCTCCATCGCTCGCATTCCGCCGAAGACGGTCTCCAGTTCCGACAAGAAGCTGCTGTCCAATCTCGAGCGCGATCTCAAGATGCTGGTGTTCGGGCAGGACGACGCCATCACCGGGCTGTCCGCGGCGATCAAGCTGTCGCGTGCTGGCCTCAAGGCGCCGGACAAGCCGGTGGGCAGCTTCCTGTTCGCTGGCCCGACAGGCGTCGGCAAGACCGAGGTCGCTCGTCAGCTGGCGGCGCTGATGGGTATCGAGCTGGTGCGCTTCGACATGTCCGAGTACATGGAGCGTCACACCGTCTCGCGCCTCATCGGGGCACCGCCGGGCTATGTCGGTTATGACCAGGGCGGTCTGTTGACCGAAGCCATCACCAAGCAGCCGCACTGCGTGCTGTTGCTGGATGAGATCGAGAAGGCACACCCGGAAGTCTTCAACCTGCTGCTGCAGGTAATGGACCACGGCCGCCTGACCGACAACAACGGTCGCGAAGCGGACTTCCGTAACGTCATTCTGGTGATGACCTCCAATGCGGGTGCCGAGCAGGTGGCGCGTCGCTCCATCGGCTTCAAGCACCAGGATCACTCCACCGACGCCATGGAAGTCATCCGCAAGACGTTCTCGCCGGAATTCCGCAACCGTCTGGATGGCATCATCCAGTTCGGCGCGCTGGATCTCGCCGTGGTGCGCAATGTGGTCGACAAGTTCCTGGTCGAACTGCAGGCGCAGCTGGATGAGAAGCGCGTGCAGCTGGATGTCGCTGATGAGGCGCGCGACTTGCTGGCGACCCTCGGGTATGACCCGGCAATGGGTGCTCGCCCGATGGCACGCGTGATTCAGGAGAAGCTCAAGAAGCCACTGGCAGAGATGATCCTGTTCGGCGACCTGTCCGAGTCGGGCGGTATCGTGCATGTCACGGTCGACAACGGCGAGCTGCACCTGGAAACGGAAGCGGAAATGGCGTGATCTGACGCTCAGCTTGCTGCCCTGAAGGGGCGACATGAACGGTCAGTGCTCAAGCACTGGCCGTTTTTTATGGCCGTGAGTCAGCAAGCTGTCCGCACTGGGCGGGCGTCGAGTTGATCGCCCAGGGCCTGATGCGCGCGCACGCCAAGGGGCTCGCCATCCTCGAGGGAAGGGCGGGGAGTTGGATGAGTACAGGAGGAGGCGAATGCGTATCGGGGGAAGCTAATGCGTATTGAGGAGAAAATGCCCAGCGGGGATGAGCCGCCTGTCATCATTGAATGGGAGCGAAGACCAGATTGGCGTTCGGGCTCAAGACGCATTCATGGGACAAGGCGGCATCATCGGAATACTCAGGCATACGCCATCGAGGTGGCGGGTGTCTCGCCGCGAAGGGCAAGTCTTGCAACCTCGATGCGTTCCGGGTCCGGGCGGAGGGTTCAGGCGGAGGTGACGCTGGTGCCTGAGGTGCCGGGAACGACCGGTTCAGCCAGCCGGTGTCATGATGATCGCATGCAGGTCCAGGACGTGCAGAGTGATCGATGGCATGGCAACCGGCAGGGCAGTCTGACCGTGCTTAGCGCGAACGGTAGACGATACGGCCCTTGGACAGGTCGTACGGAGTCAGCTCAACCTTGACCTTGTCGCCAGTCAGGATGCGGATGTAGTTCTTGCGCATCTTGCCGGAGATGTGAGCGGTCACGATGTGGCCGTTTTCCAGTTCAACACGGAAAGTGGTGTTCGGAAGGGTGTCGACGATGACGCCTTCCATTTCAATATGATCTTCACGCGCCATATAGGCTGATCCTCACTTATTACAGGGAATACTGCTGGTAGTTCCGAGCCGCCTCAGCACAAAAAGTGCCCGATTCGGGACTTCGATACGCGATATTGTGCCGTAAGGGCGGCGGCAAGGCAAAGTCGAAGCGCGATTGTACGCTCCTTGAGCGCCTGTGGGCAGCTCAGGAGGAAGATAAAAATCGGCATCTTGCGCCGGGGCAACTCTCGGCAGGCGGTGGGTCGGCACTCAGCGCTGTCTGGTGAGCCCCTGCCCGCTGAGCGTTGCGTCACCTTAGCGTTGTCGGAGCGCTTGCGTCGAGAGGGTGCCTGGAGAGCGCGTCGAAAGAGCCTATGGAATGAGCCCTTGGAATGAGCCCTTGGAATGAGCCCATGCAATGAGCTCAGCGCGTCACTCGCCGGATGTCACTGACGCGCCTTGCTTGACCAGGCTCAGTGGCAGATGGCTGTCGGTATGGTTGGCCGGTATGCGTCGCCGCCAGTGGCTGCCGTCCAGATACTCGAGCGGCTGGAAATGCTGCTTGTAGTTCATCTTGCGGCAATCGCGGATCCAGTAGCCCAGATAGAGGTGGGTCAGGCCTTCGCGGCGTGCCTGCTCAATCTGCCACAGCACCGCGTAGGTCCCCAGCGAGCGCTGATTCAGTGACTCATCCGGATCGTAGAAGGTATAGATGGCGGACAGGCCATGACTCATGCGGTCCATGGCGGCGACGGCCACCAGACGGCCGTCGAGGCGAAAGCTTACCAGGCGGGCATAGTCATCGCGGGAGGTGAGGAAGGTGCGATACTGCTCATGACTGGGCGGGAACATGTCGCCATCCGCATGACGGCTGCGGATGTAGTGGGCGTACAGGCGATAGTACTCGGGGTCGAAGAGTGCCGGCCCCTCTTCGATGGCCAGGTCGGCATTGCGACGCACCAGACGCTTCTGGGTACGGTTGGGCGTGAAGTCGGCGATCGGCACGCGCACGGAAATGCAGGCACGGCAATCACCGCAATGCGGACGATAGAGATGAGAGCCGCTGCGACGAAAGCCGAGCAGGGCAAGGGCGTCATAGACACCGGAATTGGGCGCTTCCTGCGGATCGAGAAACAGCGTAGTCGCCTGGCGGCCTTCCAGATAGCTGCAGGCGTGCGGTACCGTCAGAAAGAAGCGCAGATCGCGTTGCGGTTGCTTGGGGGTATTGCTGCTCACCGTTGCATCATCTCCCTCTTGGAATTGCCGTGGCCATCATTCCCGGGCGTGCTGCGTGGGCCAGGATGTCAGTGACCACTTGCCCTCATGCCCTTGGCCAGTGGCATACTGGTCAAGATAGCTGATGAAATCGCTGCGGGCGATGCTGCGGGCGCCAAGACTTGCCAGGTGCGGAGTATGCATCTGACAGTCGATCAACGGAAAATCCCGTGCCTTCAATTCCTGGCACAAGATCACCAGCGCCAGTTTCGAGGCATCGGGCACGCGCGAGAACATCGACTCGCCGAAGAAGATGCGTCCACAGGCGACGCCATACAGGCCGCCCACCAGAGAATCGCCCTGCCAGACTTCAACGCTGTGGGCATGTCCCATGGCATGCAGGGCGATGTAGGCCTGCTGCATTTCTGGCAATATCCACGTGCCTGCCTGGCCATCGCGAGGAATGCTGGCACAGGCATTGATCACACCGGTAAAGTCGCGGTCGATACTGTAGCTCAGGCCTGCATTGCGCAGGCGCTTGGCCAGACTGCGGCGTACACGGACTTCCTCTGGCTTGAGCACCATGCGTGGGTCCGGTGACCACCACAGGATGGGGTCACCCGGGCTGAACCAGGGAAATATGCCGCGGGGGTAGGCCGCCAGCAGCCACTCGGGACTGAGTTCGCCCCCTGCACACAGCAGGCCATCGGGCTCGCTCAGGGCGGTGGAAGCATGCGGAAAGCGGACAGGGGCAGGGGGAAGCCAGGGAAGCATGGGCAGCCTCTTGTCGGTTCGGGAACATGCACGGAGCAATGGGCTCCTGGCGCCTTGGCGTCATGAGCAGACGTGAATCGGCAATTATGACGTCACTGCCATCGAATGGTTATGATAACCGGCTGAAGGTACATGGAAAATCGCCCACAAGGTGCAAGGGGGATGGCGACTTGACTGCCAAGAGTGCCAGAAAGACAAGTCGGGAACAGGCCAAGCCTGAAACCCGTAGCCGCCGTGCGGCAGCAACACCCAGGAAGCGTGCCCGTCAGAAAGCGGACTCGCCGGGCTTCTTCGCGCGTCTGCGCGGTGCTTCGGCCTCTGAGTCCAGCCCGGCACGCAAGACGCCGCGCGTCTCCGGCAAGCCCGCGAGGAAGGACGCCAGCGGCCAGCCTGCTGCCAAGGCCAGAAACAAGCCGCGCGTGCAGGAAGAGAGCCCTGCAGCCCAGCGCCGCGCCGAGCGTCAGGCCGAACGCGCCGAACGCCAGGCCATCCGCGCCGAGCAGCGTGCGGAGAAGGCAGCGCGACCACCGTCACGCCTGACCACCACCCTGCAGGGCGTCAGCCGTGAAGGTGTGGTCATTCTCATGCTCAGCCTCTGCGTCTTCATGCTGCTGGCGCTGTTCAGCTATGCGCCGACGGACCCCGGCTGGTCCTACAGCGGCCCTGAACTCACGCCCAGCAACTGGATGGGCAGCATCGGCGCCTGGCTGTCAGACGTGCTGTATTCGCTGTTTGGCGGCAGTGCCCTGTGGTGGCCGGCGATGCTGGGCTTCGGTGCCTGGCGTCTGATGCGTCAGCCCAGCACTGAGCTGGTGTGGGACCCGACGACCATCGCGGTGCGCGCTGGCGGGCTGTTCCTGCTGATCATGGCGACCTGCGTCATCGGCGATATCCAGTTCTACAGCCCCGACAGCCAGCTGACCAACGGCGCGGGCGGCATTCTCGGCAAGGGCATCGCCGGGGCACTGACGCCGTTGATCGGCATGGGCGGCACGGTACTGGTCGCGATGGCCAGCTTCCTGTGCGGCTTCACGCTGTTTACCGGCATGTCGTGGCTGACGGTCATGGATGAGCTGGGCAATGGCTGCATGCGGGTGTCCGGCTGGTTCGCCGAGCGCTTCAATAGTCGCCGCGACGACCAGGACGCCTACGATGACGAGGCAGCCTACGCCGAAGAGTCGCTGACGCACGAGGACGGTGAAGAGGATGACTCGGATCGCGACCCGGCCCCCAGACTGAGCTGGTGGCAGCGCCTGCTGCCGGGCCGCCGTGCCCGAGAGGAGGAGTGGGACGAGGACAGCGACGAGATTCTGCTTGGTCGCCGTCAGGAGGCAGACGGCATCGCCGCCGAGCCGCGCGGCCAGCGCCGTGTCGAGCCGTCTCTGGATGGCGGCACCGACGAGGCCATCAGCGCTCGCGATGACTTCGCGGATGACCGCAGTACCGATATCCCGTGGCAGACCGCTGAAACCACGCCTTCCGCCAAGGTGCCGGGCGCTGCCTACACCGAGCGCATGACAGTGCAGAGCGCCAATGTCAGCATCGAAGGGGTTGATCTGGCCGCGGCCCTGAAGACCGCCGTGGCGGCAGAGGCCGCCTCCGCACCGCGTGTCGCGCATGCCGATGTCACGCGCTCCCGTCTGCCGCAAGCCGCTGCCATTGAGGCCGAGCGCCAGCGTCATGCTGACGCCTCAGTCACGACGCAGGCTCCCAAGGCGGCGACGCCAACCCCTGCCGTCGAAGACACGGCATCAGCCTCCGACAGCACGGCTGCCCCTGCTGCTTGGGACGCCGCCTCTGCCTTTGCGCCGACCGCTCGTCACGACACGGCTCGTCATGAGACTGCCCGTCACGAGACGGCGCAAGACGCTCAGGCGCAGAGCGAGGCCGAAGCTCACAAGGCTCCATCTCAGGCACAAGCTCAGGTTCAGGCTCAAGAGCTGGCTCGCGAGCAGGAAGCGCAGCGCTTGGCTGAACAGGAAGCGCAGCGTCTGGCAGAGCAGGAGGCGCAGCGCGAAGCAGAACAGAAAGCACAGCGTGCAGCCGAGCAGCAAGCGGCAGAGCGACAAGCGCAGCTCGAGAAACAGGCGCAGCTTGAGAAAGAGGCACAGCGTGAGCGCGACGCGCAACTTGCGCGCGAGCGCAGCGATGCCGCGCCGGATAGCCGCAATCAGCCGCCGGAGCCCAGGGACGACGATGATGCTCCCCTGCCCGGCAATGGTGGTCAATTCGCGACGGCCGCAGGGCTGGCAGCCGGTGCGGGTGTGATGGCGGCCGGTGTCGCGGCGGCCTCATCCGAGACTCCCGCTCGCAAGGCGGTCGTTTCCTGGGATGATGCCTTCGAACAGCCGACGGGCAGCACGCCGACACCGGCAGACGCGCCTGCGCCGCCGCAGCATGCCCCTGAGCCGCGTCAGCCTGCAGCGCCTCATCAACCGGCCGAGCCGGTCGCGCCAGCGGAGCCCGATTCCGTGGCGCCTCAGGCCGAGTATGTGCCGCCTTTCGAGGCGCCGACAGCCACGCCGGAAGCGACCCCCGCTCCGGCCGAGCGCCCCTCCTGGGCCTATGACGGCGATGAGTCCGGCATGGTGCCGGGCGGCGGTCGTCTGGCGATGGCGGAAGATGCACAGGCGGCTGCCAGTGATCCCTCCGGCCCGACCCTGTGGACCGTGGAGCACATGCAGAGTCAGCGCCATGAAGGCGCCGATCACGAGGACGAGCCGGAAGGGGACCTGCCGCAGCTGAGCCTGCTGACGCCGCCGGATGCCCAGAAGCCCAACTACAGCGAAGAAGAACTCGACCAGATGGCCGAGCTGCTGGTAGTGCGTCTGCGCGAGTATGGCGTCAAGGCCGAGGTGGCGGATGTCTGGCCGGGGCCGGTCATCACACGCTTCGAGATTCAGCCGGCGCCGGGCGTCAAGGCGTCCAAGATCTCCAACCTGTCGACGGACCTGGCGCGTTCGCTGCTGGTCAAGAGCGTGCGTGTGGTCGAGGTGATTCCGGGCCGTCCGACGGTCGGCATCGAGATTCCCAACCCCAACCGCGCCATGATTCGCCTGCGTGAAGTGTTCGATTCCGATGCCTATCAGCTGGCGGAATCTCCGGTCACCCTGGCACTGGGTCAGGACATCGGTGGCGCGCCTGTCGTGGCCAACCTCGGCAAGATGCCACACCTGCTGGTCGCCGGTACCACCGGTTCGGGCAAGTCAGTCGGCATCAACTCGATGCTGATCTCGATGCTGCTCAAGGCTACGCCGGACGAAGTGCGCATGATCATGGTCGACCCCAAGATGCTGGAGCTGTCGGTCTATGACGGCATTCCGCACCTGCTGGCGCCGGTGGTGACCGACATGAAGGAGGCCGCCAACGCCCTGCGCTGGTGTGTCGCCGAGATGGAGCGTCGCTACAAGCTGATGGCCGCCATGGGTGTGCGCAACCTGGCCGGCTTCAATGCCAAGATCGATGAAGCCGAGGCACATGGCGCCCAGATCGCTGACCCGCTGTGGGAGCCGCAGCCCTGGGAGATGCATCAGCATCCGCCGGTGCTCGCCAAGCTGCCCTACATCGTGGTGGTGATCGACGAGTTCGCCGACATGTTCATGATCGTCGGCAAGAAGGTCGAGGAGCTGATCGCACGTCTGGCCCAGAAGGCGCGCGCCGCGGGGATTCACCTGATTCTGGCCACCCAGCGTCCGTCGGTGGACGTCGTGACCGGCCTGATCAAGGCCAACATCCCGACGCGCATGGCCTTCCAGGTCTCCTCCAAGATCGACTCGCGCACCATCCTCGATCAGGGCGGCGCCGAGGACCTGCTGGGCCACGGTGACATGCTCTACCTGCCGGCCGGTGCCGGCATGCCGACGCGCGTTCACGGTGCCTTCGTCGATGATGACGAGGTTCACCGTGTGGTCGATGACTGGAAGCGTCGCGGCTCTCCGGAGTACATCGAGGAAATCCTCACCGGTGGCGTGCAGGCGGATGCGTTGGCCGGCCTCGAAGCTGAAGGCGAAGACAGCGATGCCGAGCAGGATGCGCTCTACGATGAGGCCGTGGCCTATGTGGTCGAGTCGCGTCGTGCTTCCATCTCTGCCGTGCAGCGTCGCTTCAAGATCGGGTACAACCGCGCCGCGCGTCTGGTCGAGGCGATGGAGATGGCCGGTGTCGTCTCCGCGATGGGCACCAATGGCTCGCGGGAAGTGATCGCGCCCAACCACAGCGGCTAGTCGCCGCAGGCCTGGTCGCTGAAACACACGAAGGGGAGCTTTTTGCTCCCCTTCGTGTCAAAGACGTCAGATAACAGATCACTGTCAGCAGGCTGTTGGCAGCAATCATCCCGAATCGCTGAAATGATGATGGTCAGGTGCAGGGCCTCGGTGCCGAGGCTTGCCACTGGTCTTCCTCATCGCAAGGAGTTTCATGAAGACATTGTCCCGTTCTTTCGCTTCTTCGTTGACCGCTCGTCTGGCCAAGGGGCTGGGCGCCGCGCTGATGCTGGGCATGGCCGCTCTGCCAGCGCACGCCGAGGAGTCGGCAGGCGATCGCCTGTCGCGCCTGCTGGAGCCGCTCAAGACCTATGCTGCCGACTTCGATCAGCAGATCCTCGATGCCTCCGGTCAGCGTCTGCAGGAAGCCAAGGGCAAGATGTGGCTGTCGCGCCCGGGCAAGTTCCGCTGGAGCGTCGATGCGCCGTACCGTCAGGAAGTGGTGTCGGATGGCAAGGAAGTCTATCTGCATGACCCGGACCTCGAGCAGGTCACCGTGCAGCCGCTGGATGAGCGTGTCACCCATACGCCGGCGCTGTTGCTGTCCGGTCGGGCCAGTGAGTTGACCGCCAACTATGCGGTCAAGCGTCAGCAGCAGGGCGCGCGTGAGACCTTCACGCTGACGCCCAAACAGGCCGATACGCTGTTTGAAAGCCTCAAGCTGACCTTCGACAGCGAGCAGCTCGACATGCTGCAGATGGCGGATTCCACCGGCCAGCGTACGGCGATCGACTTCAGCAACGTGCAGTACAACCCGTCGCTGCAGGATAGCCGTTTCGTGTTCCAGATCCCGCAAGGCGCCGACGTCATTCGCGAGCAGTGATCACGCCCAAGGTGCAGCGAAAATCCTGAATACGCTTGAATAAACAAGAACGCCCGGACCAGATGGTCCGGGCGTTCTTGTTTGTGCCAGTCGCGACTCGGCAGCCATGTGCGCGCAGGTTTCGCCGCTGATCAGCTCTGTCCGGGCGTCTCGCCACGGTCTGCGGCGGCATCCTGCTCGCGGCGCCAGCGCTCTATCTCGGCGAAGCGTTTCTCGCCACCATGCTGGGTCGGGCGATAGAACTGCTGGGTCGGCAGCTCTTCTGGCCAGGCATCGTGGGAGCTGCCGGCCGGATAGCCATTGGGCTCGTTGTGGGCATAGCGATAGCCTTCGCCCATGCCCAGCTCCTTCATCAGCGTAGTCGGGGCATTGCGCAGGTAGACCGGCACTCCGAAGTGGGGCTGCTGGCGCACGAAGGCCTTGGCTTCCTTCCAGGCCACCTCGATGGCATTGCTCTTGGGCGCGATGGCCAAGTGGATCGCCGCATGGGCGATGGCGCGCTGGCCCTCGTAGTCACCGAGGCGCAGATAGGCGTCCCAGGCGGCGATGGTCAGCGGCAGGGCGCGTGGGTCGGCGTTGCCGACATCCTCGGAGGCAATCGCCGTCAGACGCCGCACGACATCGAGCGGATCACCGCCGCCATCCATGAAGCGCGCCATATACAGCAGTGCCGCGTCGGGCCGCGAGGAGCGTATCGACTTGTGGATCGCCGACAGCAGGTCGTAGTAGTCATCGCCCTGCTTGTCGAAGCTGGAGGCCTGATGGCCCAGCACGGCCTCCAGCGAGCTGTCCTCGAGTATCTCGCGCGTTCCCCCCTGGGCATCTGGCTCACGACGCACGAAGTCACAGGCGGTCTCCAGCAGACCGAGGGCACGGCGTGCATCGCCGGAGGCCGAGCGCGCGATGCGGGTCAGCGTCTCGCGGCTGGTTTCGATATGACGCTTGCCGAGGCCGTTGACCTCATCCTGCAGGGCGCGCGTCAGCACCTCGATCAGGTCGTCCGTCTCCAGGGCCTTGAGCACATAGACCCGCGCCCGTGACAGCAAGGCCGAGTTGACCTCAAAGGAGGGGTTCTCGGTGGTCGCGCCGATCAGCGTCAGCAGGCCGGATTCCACATGCGGCAACAGGGCGTCCTGCTGGCTCTTGTTGAGGCGGTGGATCTCATCGAGAAACATCACCGTCTGGCGATCGCTGGCCTGGAAGTGTCTGGCGCGCTCCACCACCTCGCGGATGTCCTTGACGCCGGCCATCACCGCCGAGAGCTGCTCCAGATGCGCATCACAGCCCTTGGCGAGAATCTCGGCCAGCGTCGTCTTGCCGACCCCCGGCGGCCCCCACAGGATCATCGAGCGCACCACGCCGGAGGCCACCATCTGGCGCAGCGGCATGTCAGGCCCGACCAACGCTGTCTGTCCGATGTAGTCATCCAGGGTGCGGGGGCGCATGCGGAAGGCCAGTGGCGCATGGGAATTCGAGGCGGTATCGGCAAAAAGATCCATCGGCGAGTCTGGCTCCGGCAGGCGTGGGGCAGTATTGCGCTCATCATGGCCGATCCTGCAGGCCTGTACAAATCAGCAGGGGCGGCGCGGTCAGTCAGCGGCCTCAGGCCGCGCGTGGCATTGCACCAGACTGTCATGTTGTCCTGACAGCATGACACTCTCATTTAGGCAATCCCACCCAACGTCTAACTGGCGCTCGGGGGATGTGTCCTACACTTCTAGGTGACGACATTGCTACATTCGGTAGCAATGCCCGAGGCGGCAGCGCTGTCTGCCAGCATCGGCCACCTGTTCCGTAAGGAGGAGGAAGTCATGCCCAATGTGACTCAGCTGCGCCAGGACCACGCCAACATGGCCCGTCTGCTGCACGTGCTTTCGCACCGCCACAAGACGCTCGTCAGTGGTGAGCGTCCCGACTTTCGCATGATGCGTGAGGTGGTGGATTACATTCTCGATTACATGCAGGGCTTCATCATTCCGCTGGAGCGTCAATGCACCCAGATGCTGTGCGAACGCTCCGAAGACGCCGCGCCACTCTGTCAGCGCCTCATCCAGCAATATCGCACCCTGCATGAGCGTCTGGACAAGCTGTCCGGCAATCTCGACAGCATCCTGATGGACCAGATCATCCCGATGGACCAGTTCAATGCCGACCTGCGCGAGTATGTGGAGGCACACCGTGACTATCTGCGTGCCGAGCGCCAGGAGCTGTTCCCGCTGATGCGCGACAACCTCAGTGACGAGGAATGGCAGCAGCTGACCGATGCCATCCCGCATGCGCGCACCGAGCTTGAGCGCCTCCAGGAAGCCTACCCGGAACTCTACGCCGAGCTGACCGAGAGTGATGTCGTGACCGCCTGAGCCACGTCGGTCCGATCAGTGACGCTCTGATCCATAACGGTCTAGTCAGGAACTCGCCACACAGAAAGAATCCGCACTTTGCCCGCCACAACAGAAAGAACGCCAAGTCGTTGGCGGGTATTCCGAAAGTCTCCACGTCTCATCTCCCCCACACTGAGGTCATCACATGACGCCCGCCGCGTTTCGGTGGGCGTTGTCTTTGGCGGTGTTCCGCCTTCTCTGATGACGGCCGTGCGGCCCGGGAGACAAGCGATGAGTGCTCAATCTCTTGCACGACAGTGGGCAACTTCCCAGGACGGAGCGACGTCCGAGCCCACCCAGTTCGCCAGCCAAGGCATTGCCCTGGAAGACCCGCGCCTGTTTCGCCAGCTCGCCTACGTGAATGGCTGCTGGGTGCATGGTGAAGGCGGACGCGAGGAGGCGGTCTTCGACCCCGCCACCGGCGAGCGTCTCGGCCAGGTGCCGTGGCTCGAGGAGGCGCAGATCGACGCCGCCATCGCCACCGCCGATGCGGCCCAGCGTGAATGGCGCAAGCTGCGCGTCGACCAGCGCGGCGAGCTGCTGGATGCCTGGTACGACCTCATCCGCGCCCACAAGGAAGACCTGGCCATGCTGATGACGCGTGAGCAGGGCAAGTCGCTCGACGATGGGCGCGGCGAGGTGGAATACGGCGCCAGCTTCGTTCACTGGTTCGCCGAGGAGGGCAATCGTGCCTTCGGCGAGACCATTCCCAGCCATATCCCGAATGCCGCGCTGGGCACCGTGCGTGAGCCTATCGGTGTCGCGGCGCTGATCACGCCATGGAACTTCCCGCTGGCGATGATCACCCGCAAGGCCGCGGCCGCGCTGGCGGCGGGCTGTACGGTGCTGGTCAAGCCGGCCGGCGAGACGCCGTTCTCGGCGCTGGCACTGGCGGAGCTGGCCGAGCGCGCCGGCATTCCCGCCGGTGTCTTCAGCGTCATCACCGGCGAGGCCTCCGAGGTCTCCAGGCAGCTGTGTGACGACCCGCGCGTCGCCGGGCTGTCATTCACCGGCTCCACCCGGGTCGGGCGTCTGCTGCTGAAACAGTGCGCCGACAGCGTCAAGCGCGTCTCGCTGGAGCTGGGCGGCAACGCGCCCTTCATCGTCGGGCCGGACATGGACCCCGAGGAGGCTGCACGCGCCGCCGTCGATGCCAAGTTCCAGACCTCCGGTCAGGACTGCCTCGCGGCCGACCGTATCCTGGTCCACGACAGCCTCTATGAGGACTTCCTGAGCCACTTCGCGCGCATCATGAAGCAGCTCAAGGTCGGCAATGGCCAGGTGAAGGGGATCGACCTTGGCCCGCTGATCCACCGCGACGCCGTCGCCAAGGCGCAGACCATCGTCGATGACGCCGTCGAGCGTGGCGCGCGGCTGATCCACGGCGACCAGAGCATGGCGCCGGGCCCCAACTTCTTCATGCCGGTGCTGCTGGCCGACATCACGCCCGACATGCGCGTCTGGCGCGAGGAAACCTTCTCGCCGGTGGCCGGCATCACCGCCTGGCACGATGAGGAAGAGGTGATCGCGATGGCCAACGACACCGAATACGGCCTCGCCGCCTACGTCTATACCCACGATGTGCGCCGCATCTGGCAACTGATGCGTGGCCTGCGCTTCGGCATGGTCTCGGTCAATTCCGTCAAGATGACCGGCGCGCCAATTCCCTTCGGCGGCGTCAAGCAATCTGGCCTGGGTCGCGAAGGTGGGCGTCAGGGGCTCGAGGAATATCTCGATATCAAGTACTACTGTCTGGGTGGACTGGAAAGCGCCTCCGGAAGTTGAGACGGACATCCTTCACTGTCACATGTCGATCATGGCGACCGGTGGCCATTGAGCATCACCGCCGGTCGATCGCCCCTAGTTGAGCATTCGGAGAGTCACATGAGCACCGATAACACCCTGAGTCAGGCCGCCAGCTTCGACGACGCGACCTCGACCGATGAGCTGATTCGCCGTGATCGCAAGGTCACCTTCCATGCCTCGACCCACCTGCGCGATTACGCCCAGGGCGATGCACCGGGCCGCGTGATCACCGGCGGCGAAGGCATCCGCATCCGAGAGCGTGACGGGCGTGAGCTGATCGACGGCTTCGCCGGCCTCTACTGCGTCAACATCGGTTACGGTCGCACGGAAGTCGCCGATGCCATCCACGAGCAGGCCCTCAAGCTCAGCTACTACCACACCTATGTCGGCCACTCGAACGAGCCGCAGATCGCGCTGTCCGAGAAGATTCTCGAACTGGCCGGCCCCGACATGTCCAGGGTCTATTACGGCATGTCCGGCAGTGATGCCAACGAGACCCAGCTCAAGCTGGTGCGCTATTACCACAACGTGATCGGCAAGCCGGAGAAGAAGAAGGTCATCTCGCGCTGGCGCGGCTATCACGGCTCCGGCATCGCCTCAGGCTCGCTGACCGGGCTGGCGGCCTTCCATGATCACTTCGATCTGCCGATTCCCGGCATCCTGCACACCGAGGCACCGGACTACTACCGCCGTCCCGCCGAGTGCGCCGAGATGAGCGAGCGTGAATTCTCCACCTGGTGCGCCGAGAAGCTCGAGGCGATGATCCAGGCCGAAGGGCCGGAGACCGTCGGCGCCTTCATCGGCGAGCCGGTGCTGGGCACCGGTGGCATCGTGCCGCCGCCGGAGGGCTACTGGGAGGCCATCCAGGCCGTGCTCAAGCGCCACGACATCCTGATGATCTGCGATGAGGTAGTGTGTGGTTTCGGGCGCATCGGCAGCCAGTTCGGCTTCCAGCACTTCGGCATCAAGCCGGACCTGGTCACCATCGCCAAGGGCCTGACCAGCGCCTATCAGCCGCTGTCCGGGGTCATCGTCGGTGACCGCGTGTGGCAGGTGCTGGAGCAGGGCACCGGCGAATTCGGCCCCATCGGCCACGGTTGGACCTACTCCGGCCATGCGCTGGGCGCCGCCGCCGGTGTCGCCAACCTGGAGATCATCCGCCGCGAGCGCCTGGTCGACAACGCCCGCGAGACCGGCGCCTATCTGCAGAACGCCATGCAGGACGCCTTCGCCAATCACCCCATCGTCGGCAATGTGCGGGGCATCGGCCTGCTGGCGGCACTGGAGTTCTCGCCGCAGCCGTCACAGCGCAAGGCGTTCGACTCAGCGCTCAAGGTCGGCCCGCGCATCTCCGCGGCAGCCCTCGAGGAAGGCCTGGTCGCTCGCGCCATGCCGCAGGGCGACATCCTCGGCTTCGCGCCGCCGCTGGTGGTCACGCCTGAGGAAATCGATGACATCGTCGCCCGCGCGCGTCGCGCCGTGGACAAGGTGCATCAGGAGCTTGTCAACAATGGCGATCTCTCTTCCGGTGATCAGTAAGTCATGGCATTGACCTTACCCCCGCTCAAGAGCACACGGGAAACGCCGCTGGCGCTGGCCGATATCTATGCCGCGCGCCAGCGGCTGTTTCATTCATCGATGGCCACGGGTGTCGAACGCACGGCGCTGGTGCCTTCACCGGCGCTGTCGCGACGCTTCGATGCCGAGATTCTGCTCAAGCTGGAGACCCGCCAGCCCACCGGCGCCTTCAAGCTGCGCGGGGCCAGCAATCTGCTGGCCGCCGTGGCGGAGCAGGCCGCCGGGGAGGCCTACGAGCGCCTCCAGCGCGGTGTGACCACCGCCTCCACCGGCAATCATGGTCGCGCACTGGCCTACGCCGCGATGCGCCGTGGCCTCAGGGCGGTCATCTGTCTCTCCGAGCAGGTGCCCGCCAACAAGGTGCGTGCCATCGAGGCGCTGGGTGAGCTGGGCGGTGCCACTGGCGGCAGTGTCGAGGTGCGCCGGGTCGGGCGCAGCCAGGACGAGGCCTTCCACGAGGTCAATCGGCTGGTCGAGGAGGAGGGCATGCTGGCGGTGCCACCCTTCGATGACCCGCTGATCGCGGCTGGTCAGGGCACCATCGGGCTTGAGTTGATGGAAGATTGCCCGCAGCTCGATCAGGTACTGATCGGACTGTCCGGCGGCGGCCTGCTCGGCGGTATCGGGGCGGCGCTCAAGGCGTTTCGCCCCGCGACTCGCGTGCATGGCATCAGCCTCACCGAAGGCGCGGCCATGTGGCACAGCCTGCAGGCGGGCACACCGGTGGAGGTGGAAGAGGTCGCCAGCCTCGCCGATTCGCTGGGCGGCGGCATCGGGCTTGGCAATCACACCACGCTGCCGCTGGTGCGCCGCGTGATGGATGAACACCATCAGGTCAGCGAGCGCGCCATCGCTCGCGCCATGCACCTGCTGCTGGAAGAGGAGAAGCTGCTGGTCGAGGGCGCCGCCGTGGTCGGGCTTGCCGCGCTTGAGGCCTCGCGGCTGGGCGAGACCGACCCGGCGCTGGCCGAGTCGATCCGCGGCCAGCGTGTCGCGCTGATCATCAGCGGCAATGGGGTCAGTCTGGAGACCTTCGATCAGGCCAGAGCGCTGCTGGCGGACGCTCAGCAGTGATTTTTTCGCCCATGGCTCACAGCGTGAGACAGATGACGGCACACCAGGAGGAGGGCGCATGACGGAACCGACTCAAGAAAGCATGCAGACGTATTCCCGTGAGCAGATCGAGCAGGTCGTGGGGCTGGACGCCACGGCACTGGGCACCATTCGCGATGCCTTCATCGCGCTGGGCCAAGGCAAGGTGGTGCAGCCGCCGATCCTGTCGATGGCCATCGAGGAGGCCAACGGCGAGGTGGACGTCAAGACTGCCCACATCCAGGGGCTCAAGCACTTCGCGATCAAGATCAGCCCCGGCTTCTTCAACAATCCCGCCCGCGGCCTGCCAAGCCTCAATGGTTTGATGGTGGTGTTCTCCGCCGAGACGGGACTGGCCAAGGCCCTGCTGGATGACGGCGGCTATCTCACCGCCATTCGCACCGCGCTGGCCGGTGCCGTGGCAGCAGAGGCCCTGTCGCGCCCCGACAGCAAGCGCGTCGCACTGATCGGCGCCGGTGAGCAGGCGAGCCTGCAGCTGGAAGCGCTGCGGCTGGTGCGCGATATCGAGAGTGTCGATGTCTGGGCGCGTGACAAGGAGCGCGGCGAGCGCTTCGCGCGGGACACCGAGCAGCGTCTGGGCCTCACCGTGCGCAGCCATGACAGCCTGCATGCGCTGTGTCAGAACGCCGATATCATCATCACCGCCACGCCGTCTCACACGCCGCTGCTGGAATACTCGATGCTGCCGGAAGGCGTGCATGTCACCGCGATGGGCTCCGACAGCCCCGAGAAGCGCGAGCTGGAAGCCGATGTGCTGACCGATTGCGACTACTTCGTGTGTGACAGCCGCGCCCAGTCGGAAATCAATGGCGAGCTGAAGGGGCTGGATGAAGACCAGGCCAAGGCATGCGAGGTGTACGAGCTGGGCAAGCTGCTGGCCGATGGGCGTCGTCTGCGTGAGGGTGACCAGAACAGCGGTGAACAGACCGATACCGCCACTGATACCCTCATTACGGTGGCAGACCTTACCGGTACCGGCGTGCAGGACACCGCGATTGCCAGCCTGGCGCTCGCTCGACTCGCCCAGCGCTAGCGCCGCACGCAGCGACAGCGGGTCATGAAGGCGCGACGGACTTGCCCAGCGCGGCGCCGCATGCGAGGGTCACGCAGTAACGGCAGGAAGCCGTTGACTCCCTCGTCCACTCGGAGCCTGTCGTGACTCGAACCATGCCCTCACCCTCTGCTGCGCCGCGCGCCCTCAATGCTGCCCCCGGGGTAGAGGTCCGCCGCTCGCCGCTGGCGGATCTCTGTGCCGACTGCGATGCCGTGACGCTGCTGCCACCGCTATCGCCGCCGGGTGAGGGGTATCTGCGCCATTTCTGCCAGCTGGATTCCCCGCTGGCGGTGTTCGATCTCGACGATACCCTGCTCGATGGCGACTGCACCGGCATGTGGATGCGCTGGATGGCCGCCTGTGGCTGGATCGAGGATGTCGATGCCTTCATGGCCATCGGCGAGCGCCACCAGAGCGAGTATCACGCCGGCACCCTGGATATCCACGAGCACACCGGCCATCTGCTCAGCCCGCTCATCGGGCGGCATCGCGATGAGGTGCGGCGTGAAGTCGATGATTTCGTGGAAGAAATGGTGATGCCGCGTCTGCTGGAAGGCGGCATCGCACGGCTGGCCGAACACGGCGAGGCGGGCCATCGCACCCTGATCATCTCTGCCTCCATGCATCATCTGGTCGGCCCCATCGCCAGTCGCCTGACCGCCGATGGCGCGCTGGCCACCCATCCTGCCTTCGATGATCAGGGCCGCTTCACCGGCGAGACCACCGGCATCGTCACCTTCCGCGAAGGCAAGCTGGCGGCGCTGGATGCCTGGCTGGAAGACGCCAGCCAGCTCAAGCGAGCGCCGCAGACGCTGTGGGGCTACTCCGATTCCCACAACGACCTGCCGCTGCTCGAGCGGGTCGATCATCCCCACGCCACCCAGCCGGATGCGCCGCTGCGCCAGTTCGCCGAAGCGCGTGGCTGGCCGGTGGTCGACTGGCGCCAGTCGCACCTGTCCATCGAATCGGACTGAGCGTGCATGAAGCCGTCGACTGACTCCCATCTTTCCCGTGATCACAGCCCGGATGCCAGAGCCCTGCAGGCGCGCGGCGTCGCGCTGACGGCGCTGGGCGTATTGCTGATCTCGCCAGATGCGCTGTTGCTGCGTCTCGCCGATGTCGCCGATGGCCCGCTGGTGTTCTGGCGCGGCCTGCTGACGGCCATCGGCTTCGCGCTGATTCTGCTGCTCACCCAGCGCGGCGGGCCTGCCCAGCGCTTCGCCAGTGCGCTGGCGCGCATGCGTGGCTGCGGGCGCACCGGGCTGTGGGTCGCGCTGCTGTTCACCGGCTCCACGCTGGGCTTCGTGCTCGCCAATCAATACACCCGCGCCGGCAACGTGCTGATCATCCTCGCTGCCAGTCCGCTGTTCGCGGCGCTGATGTCGCGGCTATGGCTGGGCGAGCGCCAGCCGCGCCATGTGTGGGGCGCGATTCTGGTCTCGCTGGCGGGCATCACGCTGTTGGTGATGGACGAGGCGGGCAGCGGTTCGCTGACCGGCAATCTGCTCGCGCTGGGCTGCAGCCTGTCACTGGCGGGCAACTTCACGCTGTGTCGCACGCGCCCGGGCCTCGACATGAGCCCGATGCTGACACTGTCGGGACTTATGACCGCGCTGTGCGGCCTGCTGGCCTGCACATGGTTGGCAGTCTCTGGGGTAGGGGTAGGCGAGGGTGCAGCAGAGGGCCTCGAGAGCGTGATCACCCAGCTATGGCCCTCGCACAGCGCTGATTTCGCCCAGCGCGCCGGCTGGCTGGTGCTGCTGTGTCTGGTGCTCTCGCCGCTGGGCTTCACGCTGATCCAGCGTGGCCCGCTGTACCTGCCGTCCGCCGAGGTGGCGCTGCTGATGCTGCTGGAAAGCGTGTTCGGCATCCTGTGGGTGTGGTGGGTGCTGGACGAGTCGCTGACCGTGCGTGGCTGGGTGGGCGGCGCCATGGTGCTGGGCGCGATGCTGATCAAGAGTCTGATCGACCGCCGCCTGCGTCACCTGCAGGCCACGCGTACGCCTTCTGCGGATGCGTCTGCTGGCGGCAACTGATACAATCCTGCCCATCCCCGAGTTTATTCACTGTCAAATGACAGCCCTCTGGACGCCTCACGGCGACCGGAGCGAATAGCTCATGGCGCGAAGAAAGCCACAGGGCGACCGGAAACGACGGTGACTTCACGACGCGAGCCAGGTGCGAGCGGCACTGCCCCTGACGGCAGTGATGAAGATTGCAACAACCGGACGCCAGACTGACTCGACAGCGCCAGGATTCAGCACGCACACCACCTTCCCCAACCTGTTGCGGACGACTCGATGACAAGCAGCCTCAAACAGCAGTGGCTCTCCAACCTCCGGCCCGACATCCTGTCCGGCCTGGTGGTGGCGTTGGCCCTGATCCCCGAAGCCATCGCCTTTTCCATCATTGCCGGTGTCGACCCCAAGGTCGGCCTGTATGCCTCCTTTTCCATCGCCGTGGTGACCGCCATCGCCGGTGGCCGTCCGGGCATGATCTCCGCCGCCACCGGTGCCATGGCACTGCTGATGGTCGACCTGGTCAAGGACCACGGCCTGGAATACCTGCTGGCCGCCACCGTGCTGACCGGCGTGATCCAGATCATCTTCGGCTACTTCAAGCTCGGCTCGCTGATGCGCTTCGTGTCGCGCTCGGTGGTCACCGGCTTCGTGAATGCGCTGGCGATCCTGATCTTCATGGCCCAGCTGCCGGAGCTGACCAACGTCACCTGGCACGTCTACGCCATGACGGCGGCCGGTCTCGGCATCATCTACCTGCTGCCGCTGGTGCCGAAGGTCGGCAAGCTGCTGCCGTCGCCGCTGGTCTGCATCATCGTGCTCACCATCTTCGCGATGGTCGTCGGTCTGGATATCCGCACCGTCGGCGACATGGGCGAGCTGCCGGACAGCCTGCCGGTGTTCCTGATTCCGGACATCCCCTTCAATCTGGAAACCCTGTGGATCATCCTGCCGTACTCGCTGCCGCTGGCGGTCGTGGGCCTGCTGGAATCCCTGATGACGGCCACCCTGGTCGATGACCTGACCGATACGCCGTCCGACAAGAACCGTGAGTGCAAGGGCCAGGGCGCGGCCAACGTCGTCACCGGCTTCCTCGGCGGCATGGCGGGTTGCGCGATGATCGGCCAGACGATGATCAACGTGAAGTCCGGCGGTCGTACGCGTCTCTCCACCATGGTGGCGGGTGTCGTGCTGCTGATCATGGTCGTGTTCCTCGGCCCGTGGGTCTCGCAGATTCCGATGGCCGCTCTGGTCGCGGTGATGATCATGGTCTCCATCGGCACCTTCTCCTGGCAGTCGATCCGTGACCTCAAGACCCACCCGATGTCCACCAACATCGTCATGCTGGGCACCGTGGCCGTCGTGGTCGCGACCCACAACCTGGCGATCGGCGTGCTGGTCGGCGTGCTGCTCTCGGCGCTGTTCTTCGCCAACAAGATCGGTCAGGTGCTGCATATCGGCAGCGACATGAATGCCGATGGCCGTACCCGCGAATACCGCGTGGTCGGTCAGGTGTTCTTCGCCTCCAGCGAGCAGTTCCAAGCCGGTTTTGACCTCAAGGAGACCGTCGAGCGTGTCGTCATCGACGTCAGCCGTGCGCACTTCTGGGACATCACCGCCATCGGCGCGCTGGACACCGTGGTGGTCAAGTTCCGCCGCGAGGGTACCGAGGTCGAGGTGCGTGGCCTCAACGAAGCCAGCGCCACGCTGGTGGATCGCTTCGCGGTGCATGACAAGCCCGATGCGGTCGAGAAGCTGATGGGTCACTGATCCTGATGGCTCCCCCCGCCTGATCGAGGGCGGGGGCGCCAGCAGCGTGATTGATGCGTAAAGACGGCGGGCAGTCCTTCACGGGCTGCCCGCCGTTTGCGTTGGTGGGGTCGGAAAGTGGTAATCTCGAAACAGGCGCCTGAAGCGCCACCTTGATCGTCAGCATAAGGAAGCACGCCATGAGCCAATCCTCTGCCAGTGCCCTGACAGGCCATGACAAGGTCACCGCCTGCATTGACGGCTCCGCCTTTGCCGTCTCCGTGTGTGATGCCGCCGTATGGGCCAGCAAGCGCCTCTCGGCACCGCTGAGCTTCCTGCATGTGATCGACCGCCAGGAAGGGGCGGGCGAGACCAGCAGTGATCTCTCCGGCAGCATCGGGCTCGGCGCGCGCGAGCACCTGCTGGAAGAGCTCGCCACCCTGGATGAGCAACGCGGGCGTATCGCCCAGGAGCAGGGCCGCCTGATGCTGGAGGCCGCCTACGAGCGCGCCGTGCAGGCGGGTATCGAGGAGCCGCGCCCACGCCAGCGCAATGGAGAGCTGGTCGAGACCCTCGCGGATCTTGAAGACGAGATTCGCCTGCTGGTGATCGGCAAGCGCGGCGAAGGGGCGGAGCAGGCCAGCGAGCACCTCGGTAGCAATCTGGAGCGCGTGATTCGCAGCCTGCATCGTCCGGTGCTGGTGGTGCCGGGCGAGTTCAATCAGCCGACGCGGGTGCTGATCGCCTTCGATTGCAGCACCACCATCAAGCGCGCCGTCGAGGTATTGGCGGCCAGTCCGCTGCTGCAAGGCGTGGAGCTGCATCTGGTGATGGTCGGCGCGGAGTCGGTGGAACATCAGGCCCCGCTGGACGCCGCGCGCGACACCCTCACCGCGGCAGGTTTCAGC
The DNA here is from genome assembly GCF_045066615.1 of Cobetia sp. Ld8. Taxonomy (NCBI): domain Bacteria; kingdom Pseudomonadati; phylum Pseudomonadota; class Gammaproteobacteria; order Oceanospirillales; family Halomonadaceae; genus Cobetia; species Cobetia sp. Ld8. The sequence continues at coordinate 402,047 of NZ_JBISHF010000006.1, forward strand.
GTGCAGGCCAGCTTCAGAGCAGGGGAGGTGGAAGCCTGCCTGCGCGAATATGCCAAGGAGCACGCCATCGACATGCTGGTGATGGGTGCCTACGGCCACTCGCGCATCCGTCAGCTGCTGGTCGGCAGCACCACCACCGAGATGATTCGCAACGCCACGGTGCCGCTGCTGATTCTGCGCTGAGCCGTGTCTGAGTCGCTCAGGCGGCTCTCCGAGCATTGGCTGATGAGCGAGCCGTTTTCATCATTGCCGTGACGCCGCGCTTCCGAAATCTCTCGGGCGCGGCGTCTTGCTGTCTGGCGGGTGTCTTCGTATACCGGCAGTCTTGAGTTCACGCCCGTTTTCCTGCATCACCGGCAGCACGCGTGAAACAACAGGTGTCACCACAAGAGCCACCACAAGAGCCCCCATAACTGAAACCACAGGTTCTTCTGATGCAGGGTAATATTCCCCGCAGGTCGCGTTGCGCCGCTCGCGCGAATCTGGAACGCTGAAGGACTGACCTCACCCTGCTTCGCCAGCGGTCTTTTCTGTATCAGTACCGCTGGGGGCATTTTTCCACTACCCAAGAAGAACAGCACAAGGACACTCTCGATGAACATCCAACGCCATGACACCAAGCCGCGCATGAGCCGCGCCGTGATCCACAACAACACCATCTACCTGTGTGGCCAGGTCGCCGGTCCGGACCATCGCTTCGGGAATATCACGGACCAGGCCAACAGCATGCTCGCGCGTGTCGATGCGCTGCTGGAAGAAGTCGGCACCGACCGCGAGCACCTGCTCTCCGCCACCGTCTATCTCAAGACAATGGACGACTTCAAGACCTTCAACGACATCTGGGACACCTGGGTACCACAAGGCCACGCCCCCGCCCGCGCCTGCGTACAAGCCGCCATGGCCAGCCCGGAACTACTGTGTGAAATTACCGTGGTCGCCGCCGTTAAGTAACTCGCAGTATGATTTTTCTAAGCCCGCCGGGGTTTTCTCTGGCGGGCTTTGTATTTATACCAATAAACATTTAAGTTTGTGTTGTTAACTATATGGATATAGTGAGGTACTTGTAATGATTGGATTTTCTGAAAAAATAGCACAACATCCTGCCCTAAGTAAGGTAGATGAAATTGTCACCACTATTGACGATTTTCAGGAGGATGAAGTAAGTTTAGAAGCGTTACTGTCTTTGCATAGGATTAAACGCATATGCCAAAACTTTAAACACCAAGTAAGTGCTGCTGATACTGAATTGGTATCATTGGCTGCATTAAGTACTATAGATCAAAATTTATTGAAAATTAAGCAAGAACTGGTCAATTTTAAGAAGGCAAGATCGAATGCGCATATAAATGCAGCAGGTGTAGCTGCGGATTCAATTTTATTACACTCCAGAGCGTTCTGGATACCCATAGTAGATTTAGATCTAGAGCAACTCAAAGATTCAATTGCGTCATTTAGAAAGTCGATAGGTCAAAATGCTAGATATGCAGAGAATGAGCTTGCTAGTTTGAGGGCAGAGGTGAAAGATGTTAATGATTCATTAAGAATGGTACGGAAAGAGTTGGAAGAGAATAAAAATCGTGCAGACTCTGTTATAAGTGATTTACAAGCACAGTTTTCTAAGAGCGAAGATAATAGAAGGTCGGAGCATAATCAGTTATTAAAAGTGATGGCTGACGAGCTTGATGATTCCAAAGAAAAGCATACAGTAAACATGAGCTCATTACATAAGGATGTATCTGATAAATTTAATGTGCTCGAAAAAAGTCTAGGTGAAAAAGCTAATGGATATATTTCAGAAATAAAGGAAAATAAAGAGCAGGCAGAAAGTTTAATACATGTTATAGCAAATACAGGTATGGTTGGTGGCTATCAGCGAGTAGCTAATGAGGAGCGTAGTGTTGGTCGGTTCTGGGATGCTGTGACTTTGTTATCCCTGGCAGGTATGGTTGTATTCGCTATGAATGTATTTTCAAGTGTCTTGGAAGAGTTTTCAATTACTTCGTTTATAGCAAAGTTGGGTGTTATATTAACATTTGGTGCTTTGGCGGGTTACAGTTCTAAACAAGCAGAAAAACATCATTCTGTTGAACGTAGGAATAGAAAAGTAGAGCTTGAATTAGCTTCAATTGGTCCTTTCTTGGCGGAGTTGCCTAAAGAGGACCGAAATAGAGTTAAATCTATTGTTGCTGATAGGCTATTTGCGAATGATTTGAGCAATAGTGCTGACGGTCTTAAAGAAATTATAGATGATAAGCACACCAAAGCTCAAGATTAGTTGAAATAAGTATTTAAATATCGCCTTATATCTCACACATTCCTGATAAAACCATTCCATTCGTTCTGTCTCGCTGAGGTGTGATGCTTCCGCGAGGCGTTCGCGTGCGTCTAGGGGCAGCATGGCGATGCGGGCGTCGAGGTCGTGGGCGTGGCGGGGGGTGCGGTATTCGAGGTCCAGCCCGAGCAGGATAATGGAGAAAACTAAGCCAGTTAGCATCACATGGTGGTGATGTGTTTTGTCATCTACTATTAGCAACTAATAGTTAGGTATTAATTTTGTTGAGAGAATGTATAGGTTTATTGATGTAATACACTGTTTTTGGAGTAATGGTTAAGTGTGGTGTTTCTAGATTGATAAGGTTATTTTTTGGCATGGGTCTTGATAGTATTTAATTTTTTGGTAGCGTGAAATTCCAGTTCTAACTTTAATGGTGATTCATGAAATATAAAGATGAAAGTGCGCTTTCAAGGTACAGTGAGCTAGTTAATCCTGTAACAATATTTTTTATTTTCGGATTGTTTATAGGCTTACTTTCTTCCCTGGTTGAGGTGTGTAATCGAGATTCAAGCTATTTATTGAAATTTATACAGGAAGGTGTTGCGCTCAATATCTTTCTGTATATGTGTACTTTTAGTGTTATTATACTTTTGATGATAGATCGTTTGGTGTCGCGTGAAACTCGTTTTATATCCTTCATAAAGACTGGTTTAGAGTCAGCTCTAGATCTTGGTGTAGGCATAGGGGCAGCATCAATATCAGTCATTATTAGTTATAGTCTGGGCGGAATTATTGTGTTTTTGATTTTCGGCGATGAGAAGTTCGATGTTGCAGTTAAGTTGTTGATGCTAGGCATAGGTTACATTATATTGTGGTATTTTGTTGTTTATTTTGGCGGTATTGTTAGACAGAGGATAACCACTTTAGATAATGTCTTGGCTATTGTTGGGTTATTGCTGGTTTTGCTGTCATATATATTTTTCTCACCACAACTTAATGCTTCGTTTAGGCTTGCATTATTGTTTGTAACCCTCGGGTTCGGCATTATTGCAGTAGCGCATTTTATTTTTAAGACATTACAAAAATAACCTCTTTATATGTTGGGCTGATTTGCAAGTTCTAACTAGTATGCACATAAATTGACTAGCTTTTATAAATCCTTCATACCTCACCCATTCCCGATAAAACCCGTCCAGTCGTTCTGTCTCGCTGAGGTGTGATGCCTCAGCGAGGCGTTCGCGTGCGTCCAGGGGCAGCATGGCGATGCGGGTGTTGAGGTCGTGGATGTGGCGGGGGTTGCGGTATTCGAGGTCCAGCCCGAGTGGGAGGGTGGCGAGGCCGACGAGCACATGGCCGTGGCGGTGGGCGATGGAGACGTAAAAGCCAGCCGGTAGCGCAGGGTGGTGGGGCGCCTGGCCACGCGGCGACCAGTCGGCCAGTGGCAGCACAATGCCTTGGGCAGCGGCGAGTTCGCCGAGCAGAAGGCGGGCGAGGTGCGATTCAGCTTCACGTTGCTGGCGACGGCGGGCCTTGGCAGATGACACGGGGGTGTCCGCGTTATCCACATCCGGCTGGCGAGCGCGCATCGCGCGACGGCGGGAAGTCTCAGTCGAGGAATTGATAGAGGGAGCAGCCGAATCAGCACAAAACGCAGGCAGCACACACGCCTCGGCCAGCCACAGGCGGGCTGGCCGAGAGGATGATGTAGAGCAGAGATTCGGCAAGACACGGGCAGCGCCGCCAGTCGCAGACGCCAGTGAAGCGGCGAGGGCGTGGGGATCATGCGAGATCAGCGGCTCGGTGCTTGGCGGTTCGACACTCAGCGGCTCGGCACTCAGCGGCTCAAGGCTTGGCGAACCACTGCTCAGCGAATCAGTGTTCAGCGAACCAGAGCTCAGTGAACCAGCGCTCGGCGAACAGGAGTCATCCGCTGCAGCATGCCCCAGCACCACGCAGCGGTAGGCGGGGTGATCGGTCGGGCGCGTCGCTGGCTCGCTTGCCGAGTTATCCTCAACCGGCTCACTTGCCCCGCTCACACCCTCGCCTTGTCTGGCCGTCATGATGGTGAATCAGTTCTTCGGATGCAGGATCACCAGATCCCCACGCAACGCGACGCCCGCGACGATATTGCCCGCATGGCACTCGTACTTCTCGCTGCTGGAGTAGGGCACCTTGTCATAGTCGCTGCGAATGTTGATCACCGCATTGGCCCCATATTCGCGCGCCTTTTCCTGCAACTCACGCAGCGCCGACAGGAACACCCAGCGACAGGCTTCCGCATCGCTCTTGTTGGTCGCGTTGGTCTTCGGGTTCACCCGCGCCCAGCCGCGCTTCTCGATCCGCTCGTAGGGCTGCTTGTCACCGAAGAAGAAGGCCACGTCCTTGCCCAGTCGCTGACTGGCCGCGGTGCTGGCCATCACCGGCATGATCGGCAGGAAGTGCTGCGTGTCCCGTGCCACCGCCGGCGCGGAGGCCACAAGCCCCGCAGAGCCGAGCAGCAGCGCGGACACCAGTGTCAGCACACGCGAGGCGCGACCCGAGCGGGCGCGTGTGGCAGGTGCCGCGGAACGTTTCGAGGATGCAAGCGACTGAGCAGAACGTGACGCCATCTGAGACCTCTCCTAACAGGGTGATTGACTGGCGCGACGCCAGTGAATATCGCCGTCAGCCAGCCAGGGGCGTGAGCCAATCACACCATAGACCATGCAGCGGGCGCGTATCTTGCGCCAGATCCGACCCGCTGCAAAGTCGTACGTTGGCGACACCCTGCAAAGGCGTCAGCGCGAAGCGTGATGACTGGCACCAGATCAGATTGCCAGTGACTCACTCGCCCTGCCAGCGACGCAGAATCAGTGAGGTATTGATGCCACCAAAGGCGAAGTTGTTGCTCATCACGGTGTCCGTCTCGATCTCGCGGCCTGCGCCGGTGAGGTAGTCGAGCTGCGCACAGCGCGGGTCGAGACTGGTGAGATTGGCGGTGCCGTGGAACCAGCCATCACGCATCATCTCGATGGCGATCCAGGCCTCCAGCGCGCCACAGGCACCCAGGGTATGGCCGGTGTAACTCTTGAAGGCGCTGATCGGCGTGGAATCGCCAAACACCGCATGGGTGGCGTGGCTCTCGGCGATATCGCCGCGCTCGGTGGCGGTGCCATGGGCGCTGACATAGCCGATCTCACTGGCCTCGACACCGGCATCCTCCAGCGCCATGCGCATCGCGGCTTCCATCATGTTGGCGTCCGGCTGGGTGACGTGACGGCCATCGGAGTTGGTGCCGAAGCCGAGAATCTCGGCGTGGATGGTCGCGCCGCGCGCCAGGGCGTGCTCCAGTTCTTCCAGAATCAGCGTGCCGGCGCCTTCACCGATCACCAGGCCATCACGTTCGGCATCGAAGGGACGCGGCGAGCGGTCCGGGCGATCATTGCAGGTACTGGTGGCGAACAGGGTATCGAACACGGCGGCATCGGCGGCGGACAGCTCCTCGCAGCCACCGGCGACCATCGCGGTCTGGCGGCCGAAGCGGATCGCCTCATAGGCGTAGCCGATGCCCTGACTGCCGGAGGTGCAGGCGCTGGAGGTGGTGTGAATCCGCCCCTTTATGCCGAGAAACACGCCGATATTGACCGGCGCGGTGTGCGCCATCATGCGGATATAGGAGTTGGCATTGAGGCCATCGGTGGAGTGATTGATCAGCATGTTGCCGAAGTCCGCCACCGCATCCGGCTCACCGGCTGAGGCGCCGTAGGCGATGCCCATCTGGCCGCTTTCCTTGAGCGGGCTGTCACTCAGGCCGGCCGCTTCCAGCGCCAGTTCGCTGGAGCGGGTCGCCAGCTGCGCCACACGCCCCATGCTGCGCAGCGCGCGGCGGTTGTAGTGCCTGGGCAGTTCGAAATCGTTGACCGGTGCGCCGAGGCGGGTGTTGAGACCGTCGTACTTGTCCCAGTCCTCGATATAGCGGATACCGGTGCGTCCGGCGGCCAGGTTGGCGCGCAGGGTCGGCCAGTCATTGCCGATGGGCGAGAAGCCATGCATGCCGGTGACCACGACACGTCTGCCGCGCAGTGCGTGAGAGGAAGCCGTCATCAGAACATCCCTCCATTCACCGCGATGGTCTGGCGGGTGATGTAGCCGGCGTCCTTCGAGCACAGGAAGGCCACGGTGGCGGCGACTTCCTCGGCTTCCCCCGCGCGACGCATGGGAATCATCTTCAGCGCCTCTTCCATCTCGACGCCTTCGGTCATCTCGGTGGCGATGACGCCCGGTGCGACGGCATTGACGGTGATGCGGCGCTTGGCCAGCTCCACCGCCAGCGCCTTGACCGCGCCGATCAGCCCCGCCTTGGCGGCGGAATAGTTGACCTGCCCCCGATTGCCCATCATGCCCGACACCGAGGACATCACGATGATGCGCCCCGGCTTGCGGCGGCGTACCAGCGGCATGGAAAGCGGCTTGATGACGTTGTAGAAGCCATCGAGGTTGGTGCGGATCACGCTGTCCCAGTCTTCATCGGTGAGCGCCGGGAAGGCGTTGTCGGCATGGATGCCGGCATTGCAGACCACGCCGTAGTAGCAGCCGTGGGCCTCGATATCGGCTTCCAGCGCGCTGCGTGCGGCCTCTCGGTCGGCGACATCGAAGCTCAGGATGCGCGATTCGCCGCCCAGGGCGCTGATCTCACGCGCGACCTCCTCGGCGGCGTCGCGGCGCGAGCGGCAATGCAGCACCAGGTTGTAGCCTTCGCGGGCCAGGCGCAGTGCGATGGCGCGGCCGATGCCACGGCTGGAGCCGGTGACCAGAATCCACTCGCGTGCTTCAGGGGCGGCGGTGGCAGTTTCAGTAGCGGGGGGTGTGACAGACATCAGACATTACCTTGCGATGAGGCACCGGCAGCATCCTGCTGTCCGGGTGAGGATTCTTGTGCGGTGTCTTGCGTAGACGCCGCGGAGGGCAGCGCCTCGGGCGCCGGCTCGAAGACATTGACGCCGGCACGCGCGACAGTGGCGCCGTGCTCGTCGCTGATGGTGGCCTCGAAGGCGCCCAGACCATTGTCGGCGCGATAGTCGAGCTGAACATGAATCTGCCAGCGGCAGTCGCAGGAAAAGGCGGCGACTTCGCTCTCATAGCGGCGACTCCCGAGCAGAAAGCCGACCCGCGGCGGCTGGTCGCTGCGCGCGGCCTGCAGGCCCGACCAGGCGGCGATGGCCTGCGCCATCCATTCAAGCCCGACCCAGGCGGGAATCACGGCCAGGCCGTCGGCGTCTTGCTCGGCGAACAGGTTGTCTGGCGTCGGGGTGATGTCGGCGCTCAGCGAATGCTCGTCACAGCGCAGCACGCTATCCAGCAGGCACATGCCGGCATCATGGGGCACATAGGGGCCGATGGCGCAGGGCATGGCGGGATAGCGCGCCTCACGGGGCTGCACCTCAGCGCCAGCAGGGGAAACTGAGTCGGTGCTCGGGGTCAGCATGCAGAGGACTCCGGGTCGGTGGTGTGGCGCTCCAGCACCAGCGAGATATTGTTGCCGCCGAAGGCGAAGGCATTGCTCATCACCCGCAGCGGCGGGGTCTCGGGGCGGTCACGATAGACGATGTTGAGCGCAGGCAGCGTCGGGTCCAGCGCTTCACGCGGCGTGGCATGCGGCGGCAGGCGGCCATGTTCCAGCGCCAGCCAGCAGAAGGCGGCTTCCAGTGCCCCGCAGGCGCCCAGCGTATGGCCGGTGAGGGCCTTGGTCGAGCTGACGGCGGGCAGACGGGCGTGATCGATATCAGAACCGGCATCAGAACCGCTATCAGAGTCGGCATCCGTGCCGAACAGGCGGCTGATGGCGAGGCTTTCCATCGCATCATTCAGCGGCGTGGCGGTGCCGTGCAGGTTGATGTAGTCGATCTCGCCGGGAGCGCGGCCGGCACTGGCGAGCGCGCCGCGCATTGCGGCCTCGGCGCCGCTGCCATCGGGGCAGGGCGCGGAAATATGGTGGGCATCGCTGGATTCGCCGACACCGGTCAGCTGTACGCCACCACGCTCCGGCGTGACCACGAACAGCACCGCGGCCTCGCCCAGATTGATGCCATCACGCTCGGCTCCCAGCGGCTGGCTCTGCTTGCGGCTGACGGCCTCCAGGCTCATGAAGCCTTTCACCGTCATGTGGCACAGGCTGTCGGCGCCACCGGCGATCACCGCATCGCACTGGCCGGAAGCCAGCAGACGCCGTGCACTGGCCAGGGCCTTGGCGCTGGAGGTGCAGGCGGTGGACAGGGTGTAGACCGGCCCGCGCGCGCCGCTCAGCCAGGCGACACACTCGGCGGGCGCGCCCAGTTCCTGACGACGATATTCAAAGCTCTGCGGCCAGCTATCGGCGCTCGGCGTGCCCTGGGCGACGGCGGCGCGCTGGGCGTCCATCGCGGCTTCCGTCTCACCGATGCCGGAGGTGCTGGTGCCGAGCACCACGCCGATGCGTTCCGGCGCGATGCCCTGGCGCTTGAGGGCTTCAAGCTCCGGTGCCAGCTGATCAAGCGCGGTGGCCAGCAGGCGGTTGTTGCGTGAGCGCAGCGGGGCCGGCCAGTCGCTGTCATCCACCAGCCGCGCGGTGACGCGCCCCAGTGACAGCGGCGTGCCGGGACTGAAGTCATCACTGACACGCAGGCCACGGCTGGCGCTGAACAGCGCACTGCTGATCAGGCCGTGGTCTGCGCCCAGCGGGCAGACGATGCCGGGGCGTGACAGGCGACAGGCGTTGCCAGTGTCGCGGCCCTTGGGGGTAGCGGTGGCCACGGTTGCAACAGATTCAGTCATGCGCGGGAGCTTCCGGTGAGTCGTCAGGGGCGTTCTGTGTGCTGGGCGCTGCCAGCGGTTCCAGCGTCAACTGCATGTCGGCCGCCGGGTCGCGCAGGGTCACGCGGCCGCTGGCATCGCGGGTCAGTTCGGCGATGGTCACACCATCTTGCGTGATGATGCGCTGCGCGGGCTGGCGACGTTGCTGCCAGTCGCCGCGTTGTACCAGCTGCCAGCCTGTGTTCGCAAAGGCGTCATCGATCGCCCCCTGCGGCCAGTGCACCCAGGCGATACGCCGCGCCAGCCAGTCGGCGCTGAAGGGCAGCTTCTCGAGCACCTCGGGGCGTGCCTTCTCGAAACGGCTGCCATCGGCGTCATGCACCAGCGTCAGCAGGCGTTGGCCCTGCACGCTGAGCATGACCAGCCGCATGGCCTCGGGCGATTGACGCAGTACGCCGATGAGAGGCGGCAGGTTGTGCTCCTGCGCACTCTCGCCAGCCTCGGCATCGGCGTCCACAGCGACAGTCCGTTTTGCGTTGTCATCACTCTCTATACGCGCCACACGCAGAATCAGACGTTGGGTACTGGTCTGCTCGAGACTCGCAAGCGTCGGCATCGGGCTGGCAGCCTCCAGCGGCTTTGGGGCGAGCAGGCTGCAGCCGCTCAACAGCAGCGTGGCGGCCACGGCGAGGCTGGCTAGCCCGAGGCGGCTGCGCAGCCCTGCTGAACGCAGCCCAGTAGAATCAGCGTGAGAGGCGAAAGACATGTTTTTCATGACGCTACTTTACCTGTTCTCGCCGACGCTTGCTGCGCGGCCGAAGGCGCTGAGGTCAGCGAGCGAATCGCTTTCCTGCACCGCGTCAGGCGCGAGTGCCTGCTCGGGCGCGGTCAGTCTGGCAAGGGCCGTCAGGCGACGGCGACTGGCGCTGACGAAGGGGTTGGCCGTGTCCCAGGCGTAACCGGCGAGCACCGCGCTGATCATCTGGCGAATCCGCGCATGTGGCTCGGGATGATAGATGATGTCGGTCAGACGGCTGTCATACCAGGCGGTGACGAATTCGCGGAAGACCTCGATGCCACGGCGCAGCGGCTGCTCGTATTCGCTGGCCCAGTCGGGGCGCTGCTCATCGCGGGTCGCGGTAAGCTCACGTGCGACCAGCGGCGCGGCACGCAGCGCCGATTCCAGTGCGATGGTCACGCCGGAGGAGAACACCGGGTCCAGAAACTCCCCGGCATTGCCGAGCAGCGCATACCCCGGGCCATGCAGGCGACTGACATCGGCGCTGTAACCGCCCAGCGACTGCACGGCGTTGGCCGGTCGAGCATCACGCAGCAACTCCGCCAGGCGCGGTTCTTCCATCACCCACTGCCACAGGCGTGTCTGTGCATCGTCTCCGGCGGCAGGCTCGATCAGCTCGCGCGGGCCGACCACGCCCAGCGAGGCGCGGCCATTGGCGAAGGGAATCAGCCAGTACCAGACATCGGGATGCGTCGGATGCGAGGCGATCAGGATATTGTCGCGGCGATAGCCCTCGGCGGGCGGCGCGAGGTCGGCGATGCCATCGTGGACATGGCCGAACAGCGCCATGCGCGGCTCCAGGCGCGGGTCGCGCTCAAGCGATTCGAGCCGCGCCAGCACGCGGCCATAGCCGCTGGCATCCAGCACGAAGGCGGCCTCAAGCTCGCGGCCATCCGCCAGCGTGAGGCGTGGCCCCTGCGCATGGCCGGTGGCGTCGCTCTGCGCGGCGCGAGCGGGAGTGAAGCCCGTGACCGTGACGCCGAATTCGACCTCGGCACCCGCCGCCCGCGCGCCCTCGATCAAGCGCTGATCAAAGTCGGCGCGCTCCACCTGCCAGGTGGTGCCGGGGCCGTCACTGAACTTGTCGCGAAAGTCGATCACGCGATGTTCGCCGCGGCGGGTGAAGGCCGCGCCGGTCTTGCGCTGATAGCCACCGGCGGCCGCGGCCTCCATCAAGCCGCAGGCCTCCAGATGCTGCATGCAACGTGGCAGCAGGCTCTCGCCGATGGAGAAGCGCGGGAAGTGGCTGCGCTCCAGTACGCGCACCGCATGGCCCGCGCGTGCCAGCCACGCCGCCGCCGCCGCGCCGGCGGGTCCGGCGCCGATGATGATGACTTCCTTGCGTGGTGGGTTGTTGCTGCGATCTGCCGATTCCATGGCATCGTCCCCTGTCGTTGTCGATATCTTTATCGTTATGTGTTCATGCTGCGCTGCGTTCCCTGCGGCTTGCTTGTCTTTCGCTTCAGACCCGCCTCAACTGCGCGCGAAGGGCACCAGACACCAGGTGGCGCTCAGCCCCAGCAGGCAGGCCAGTCCCAGTGCCGCCAGCGCCGGTGTCTGACTGAAACTCAACAATCCAAAGGCTAGCAGGCTGGAGGCGCACGACAGTGAAATCGCCAGCAGGCTGGCCTGCGATGCACGGCTGGCGCTGGTCTGTGCTGCATCTGACGCTGTAGCTGATAAAGAGCGGCGCGCGGGATGCTCGGCACAGAAGATTCCGGCATCGAGACCAATCCCCAGTACCAGCAACAGGCCCAGCAGGTGGAACAGGTTGAGGCCGACGCCAGCCAGCGTCAGGGCCGCCAGTGTCAGCACCAGTCCGCCCAGTGGCGGCAGCAGGGCTCGCCAGGTGCTGCGGCGATAGCGCAGCGCCAGCAGCAGGCTGATCAAGACCACTGCGCCGCCGACCAGCCAGGCCATCTCGCTGCGAATCCTGCCCAGCGTCGTCGAGAGCCTGGCGACCTGATCGACATACTCGAGGCTGTCGTCATCCGCGGCGAGGCGCGCAAGCGTTGCGCTGCCCTCAGCCGTGACATCGCCGAAGCGCACGATGCCGATGGCGGCGCTGCGGGAGTCGAGCCACAGTCGCTGGCCCATCTCACCGGCGGGCAGCGCCACCCAGTCCGCCGGGCGCAGCGGGTGGGCGTCTGCGATGGCCTGCTCGGCACGCGTGACCAGCTCGGGCGGCAGGCCTGCGGTGCTCAGCACCTGGGGCAGCAGGGTGCGGGTGCGCTCACGCATGGCGCCGAGGTTGGCCTGCTGCTGTTCAAGCGTCGGCAGTTGCTGAGAGAGGCTCGCCCAGTGGCCCAGCTGCTGGCGTGCATTCAGTTGCTGGAAGGTGCCTTCCAGCGCATGCAGGCGCGTGAGCAGGGCGGCGTCAGTCTCGGCCTGCACGATCAGGTAGCGCAGTCCATCCGGTTCGGCGAGCAGGCGCTGGACCTCGCGTTGCTCGTTGATCAGAGACGCAGGCGAGGGGTTGAGTTGCGTGAGACGGTCATCGCTGCGCAGTCCGTAGAGGCTGGCCAGCGCGGCCACCAGCAGCAGGCCCAGTGCCTGCCAGCTGCGCTTGCCGGGAATGGCGCGCGCCAGACATCCTGCGGCGCGGGCGGCGGGGGAGTCCTTGCGGGTGGCCTGCGCCGGCAGTGGCAGTTGCGGCAGCCACAGGCGCACGCTCAGCCAGGCACCGATCAAGCCGAGTGCCGCGAACATGCCCATCTGGCGCAGTCCGGGCATCGGCGTCAGGGTGATGGCCAGATAGGCGGCGAGACTGGAGCACAGCCCCAGCGTCAGGCCCGGCCACAGCGCGGCGAGCCCGCCACGGCCATTCGTCGTCGCCAGGCGGCGCATGCACTCCAGATGCAGCACGTAATCGATGGAGATGCCGATCAGGCTGGCGCCGAAGGCCAGCGTCAGCACATGCAGGCCGCCGAAGGCCCACCAGGTCAGCGGCAGCGCGAACAGCACGCCCGTGGCCACCGGCACCAGCAGCAATGGCAGCCGCCGCGGGGTGCGGAACACCGCCCACAGCAACAGCAGCACGCCGATCAGCGAGCCGAGCCCGATGGTCGACATCTCCTGTTTGGCCTGTTGCGCGCCGTTGCTGGCATGGAAGACCAGTCCGGAGCGCAGCAGCCGAATGTCGGGATAGTCGGCCTTCACACCATTCACGGCCTGTTCCAGCGCCTGCTGGTCACTCATCGCATAGGCGCTGCCCGTCAGGGTGGCGCTGATCAGGCGATAGCCGCTACCGCCTTCTTCGCTGTTCTGCTCGTCACTGTCCTGTTTGTCACTGACTGAGCCAGCGGAAGCCGGCGCGCGCAGCAACAGCTGGCCGCCGGACAGCGACAGGTTGGCGGGCGTCAGCCAGCTCTGCCAGGCGCCGGCGAGGCCGAAGGGATCGCGGATCAGGTCGCGCTGGCCGCCGGGCTGGAACAGCTGCCTGAGGGCGCGCGCCTGCCAGTCATCGTCACTCAGGTCGGCAAGCGACGGGGCGATCAGCGCCGGCTGGACTTCTGCCGGCAGGCGCAGGCTTTCGAGGCTCTTGCCGTCATCCAGCCTCGCGATGGGCGCGAGCGCCTGCCGCAGAGCCTGGGCGGCGGCGTCACGCTGCTTGCGTGCGGCGGCGCTGGCATCGCGACTGCCGACCAGAATCACCAGCCGGTTGGCGGTGTCATCCAGCGACTCGGCGCGCGCCGCCAGCGGGCTGCGTTCCTGCTGTGGCAGCATGGCGGTGATGCGGGTGTCGATCGCCCCACGCCATGGGCTCTGCGGGACGATCTTCGCGGCCAGCAGCAAGGCGCACAGCAGCAGGGCGGCGGCCCACAGCCAGCGCCAGGCGGCATGATCCAGCCCCTTGCGCGGCTCACGGCTGGGTGATGTCATCGCTCGCAGTGACCGCCGGCGGTGAGCGTCAGCTCCAGGCGGTCACCGTCGCCGCTGTCGAGCTTCACGTGTTCCAGCCAGCTGCCACCGTCGATCTCGAGGCGCTCGATGGCTTCGGCCAGCCGGGCATCATTGGGCGTCAGGCTGGCCTGCCAGTCATCCGGCGTACCCGTCAACGTCAGGGAGAAGTGCTCCTCCAGCGCCTGCCAGTCGCCGTGGAAGAAGCTGATCAGCAGCTCCGCCATCGCTTGCTGGTCGGCCGGCAGCGGCTCGCCATTCGGGCCTTCGCTGGCATCGGGGCGCATCTCGAGACGGTCTTCAATCGGTGAAGTGGTTTCCCACACCAGGCCTTCGGGCGCGTTCGGGTCGCCGATCAGCCGGAAATGACCCCGGCTCTCGAGCTCTGCACCGACATCCTCGAGCCAGCGCGTCTGCTGAAAATCACCGCAGACTGGCGCGGTGCGCGCCAGCTGTTGCGTCAGGGCGCGGGCGTCAAATCTGGCGTCGTTGGTCTCGGAATCGCTGGTCTCGGATGCGCTGGCCCAGGGGGCACCGGCAGTCAGCAGCAGGGCAGTGGTGGCAATGGCAAGGCGCGAAGTCATCACGGCGTTCCTTGTGTTTCTGAAGGGGAGGCAGGCGAATCACTGGTGTGTGTCAGCGCTTGTTCGGCCTGCCAGGCGGCCAGCCGCTCGCTGAGCGCGGCGGGCGAGGCCAGCAGCATCTCGCCATCCTCCAACCCGACGGCGACCTGCACGCTGTAGCCGCGGGTCAGGCGCTTGCCGCTTTCGACATCGCGGATCACGTAGTCGAGCTTGAGGCGGTTTTCCCACTCGCGCAGCCGCGCGGTGACGGCGATGCGCTGACCGAAGCGCGCCGGGCCGGCATAGCGCAGGCGCAGGTCGATCACCGGCCAGGCGTAGCCGGAATCGCGCATCTGCGGGTAGTTGTAGTCGAGCATGTCGAGCAGCTTGCAGCGGGCGATCTCGAGATAGCGCACGTAATGGCCGTGCCAGGCGACTTCCATCATGTCGACGTCGTGGAAGGGCACTTCCATCTCTACCGTGGCGGTCGGCAGCGGGGTGTCTGAGGGCTGATTCATGACTTGTTTCTCGTTCATGCGTGGGCCTCGCCGGTGCTCAGGGTCCAATGGCGCTCACGGATGCGCGCACAAAGCAGGCGCAGGTCGGCTTCCAGAGCGCGATCTTCCTCGAGGGGCGCGATGTCTTCACGCAGCTCACGGGTGAAGGCGGCCAGCCTGGGCGGCGTGGCGGCTTGACCCGTGATGTCGGCGCGCTGCTCGCTGCCCTGCACGGCGGCATGCAGGGTGGCAGCGGCGACCTGTTCCACCAGTGTCAGCACGCGCAGCGCATCCCGCGCGGCGATGGTGCCCATGCTGACCTTGTCCTGATTGTGGCACTCGGTGGAACGCGAGAAGACGCTGGCGGGCATGGTCAGCTTGAGGGCTTCCGCCGTCCAGGCCGAGGCGCCGATCTGTACCGCCTTGTAGCCATGATTGAGCGGCGCGCGCTCGAGCGTGGCACCGCTGAGATTGCTGGGCAGGCCACGGTTGTAGCGGCTGTCGACCAGCAGTGCCAGCTGGCGGTCGAGCAGGTCGGCCAGGTTGGCGACCGCCGCCTTGAGGCTGTCCATCACCATCGCCACATGGCCGCCGTAGAAGTGGCCGCCGTGGAGAATCTTGCCGGCCTCGACATCGATCAGCGGGTTGTCGTTGGCACTGTTGAGCTCGGTCTCCAGGAAGCTGCGCCACCAGCTGAGGCTGTCCTCGACCACGCCGATGACGTGGGGCGCGCAGCGCGTCGAGTAGCGGTCCTGCAGGCGCGGCGAGTTGATCGGCGTGGCATCGACTTCCGGCGCCGCCGGGTGGGCGAGATCATCGCGCAGCCACTGGGCCACGCGGGCCTGACCGGGATGCGGCTTGGCGGCGAACAGATCGGCATCGAAGTGGTAGGGGTTGCCTTCCAGCGCCTGCACGCTGAGGGCGGTGATGCGCGCGCTCAGGCGGCTGAGGTAGGTGGTGCGGCCGTAGGCCAGCGCGGCGAGGGCCGTCATCACGGCGGTGCCGTTCATCAGTGCCAGGCCTTCCTTGGGGCGCAGCACATAGGGCGTCAGGCCGTGTGCCGCGAAGACCTCCGCCGTCGGGCGCAGCGCGTGGGGCTGGCCTGCGCCGGGGCGCACCCAGACCTCACGCTCGCCACACAGCACGGCGGCGACATAGGACAGCGGGGTGAGATCGCCGCTGGCGCCCACCGAGCCTTCTTCGGGAATGCGCGGCAGGATGTCGTGATTGAGCAGCCATACGAGGCGCTCCAGCAGCGCCATGCTGACCCCGGAGACACCACGGCACAGCGAGACGAGGCGCACCATCACCACCGCGCGACTGCTGACCACATCCAGGTCCGCGCCCATGCCACAGCCGTGGAAGGTATAGAGATGGCGCGGCAGGGCTTCGAGGTCCTCTGCCCCCTGCACGGCACGCGTCACGGAATCGCCGTAACCGGTGGTGACGCCGTAGACCACGCCTTCTTCCTCCAGCAGGCGTTCCAGCAGGGCCGGGCCGGCCTCGATACGGGCGCGGAAGGCGGCATCCGAAGTCAGGCGCACCTCACGGCGGCCTTCGGCGACATCGATCAACTGCTCGAGGGTGATATCACTGCCGTCGAGAATCAGGGCGGAGGAAGAGGTGGCGGGCTGTGACATGACGAGGTACCTGGCGAAGAGAGAAGCGTGAAAATGCGCTGAACGTGAAGACCGAACAAGGTGAAGGCCGCAGAGCCGGGCGCGATGCGTCGTTGTCGCAGGCCCGGCGCGGATCAGGCGTCCTGTTTCGGAGCCGAGGCGCTGTCTGGATTCGACGTGCTGTCAGGCGCCTGATGCCAGAAGTCGAAGAAGTTGAACCACTGCAACGGATGGCGCTTCAC
This sequence comes from Cobetia sp. Ld8, assembly GCF_045066615.1. NCBI lineage: Bacteria > Pseudomonadati > Pseudomonadota > Gammaproteobacteria > Oceanospirillales > Halomonadaceae > Cobetia > Cobetia sp. Ld8. The sequence goes on from NZ_JBISHF010000006.1 coordinate 418,710, forward strand.
GCGTGCTTCCAGATGACGGGCATGGCGCTGCATGGCCTGCTGGATCCACGCTTCGCGACCGCTGCGCTTGACGGCGCGGCTGTCATCGAAGGGCGCGAAATCGACCCGGAAACGCGGATGGGCGCCGCCCTGTTCGCGAATGCAGCTCAAGGTATAGACGTGACAGCGCAGCAGCGCGGCCAGCATGAAGGGCCCCTGCGGGAAGGGCGCGGGCTGATCGATGAAGTCACAGTGCAGCACGCGTGGTGAGGCAGCGGCACTGGCCGGCGACGCGGGTCTGCTGCCTTCTGCCGTGTTGGCTTCTACCGAGTTGGTATCGGCCTTGGCATCGTCGGCGGTGGGCGGAATCGGCACGCGGTCGGCGGCGATGACCACGAAGCCGCCGCGATTGACGCGATCGCCCAGTGCCATGGCGGTGGCTGGGGTGATCTCGCTGACCTCTATCATCTGCGGCGGCTTGCGGCCGGTGGCCTGCTCCAGCAGCTGATTGAACTTCTCGGCGTGGCGCGTGTGCACCAGTGCGCACAGGTCGATGTCGTGGCGCTCACCGATGGCATTGATCACATCCAGATTGCCGTGATGGGCGACGAGGATGATGCCGCCCTCGCCACGCAGCGCGGCGTCGCGCAGGTCTTCCGGGCCGGTGCCGGTCAGCGAGGACAGCGGAATCTCGCCGCTCCAGGCCGAGACCTTGTCCATGATCGCCTCACCGAACTGCATGAAGTGGGCAAAGCTTCTCGCCCACAGACGCACGCCGCCAAGCTCTGGCTCGAGGCGCTTGAGGAAATCGAAGGAGGCACGCCGCGCCACCCCGCGCAGCAGGAAGTACCACACCAGCACCGGAAACAGCGCGATACGAAACGGCCAGGCACCGAGGCGACGACGAATCGTCACCATCAGGCGCATGCCAGTGGTGGAGCCGGTTTCCGACAGGCGTGCCCAATGGGTCATTCGTGTTTCCCCTTCGCGTCGTCAGGCTGCGAGGGGCGACTGACATGAGTGGATGACGTCTTGCCATTGCGTCCCGACAGCGTGCGCCAGGCAAGTTTCGGTGAGCGCAGCAGCATGCCGAGGAACAGCCGCGTATGCATGGCGCTGATCAACAGGTTGTCGTGACCGGGGCGGAAGTGGCTGACGCCTCCGGTGGGGTAGCTGACATGCACCGGCAGGTTGGCGACCTCGCCATCGGCCCAGTACCAGCGCACCAGCACCTCGGTGTCGAAGGACATGCGGTCGCCACAGTCATGACGCGCCAGCAGCCGGTTGGTGGCGGCCAGCGGATAGAGGCGCACGCCGCACATGGTGTCGCGGATGGCCAGCGACAGGGTGTTGATCCACACCCAGATGTGCGAGGCGTAGCGGCCATAGAAGCGGATGCGCGGCACGCTGGCGTCGTATTGCGGATAGCCGATCTGCAGGCAGTCGGGATTTTCCTGCATGCCGTTGAGGAAGGCGGGCAGATCGCCGACATCGTGCTGCCCATCGGCGTCCACCTGAAGGGCATGGGTGAAGCCGAGCTGCTCGGCGGCCTGCAGGCCACTGCGCACCGCAGCGCCCTTGCCGCCATTCTGCTCACGGCGCACCAGGTGATGACCCTCGGCCGCCAGCTGATCCAGCACCTCGGCGCAGGGCGCGCTGCAGCCATCATCCACCAGCACGATGGGCAGCCCGAGCGGTGACAGACCCGCGCACACGCCGGCGATGGTGGCGGGGTGGTCGTAGACCGGAATCACCACGCAGGCGCGCAGTGGTGACTCGCTGACGGGGGGAGAGGATGTGTGGCCGGTCATCGGCGCCTGGGGCTGGCTCATGACGCCTCCGGTGTGGGTGTCGTCTGGGGTGAACTAAGTGGCGAACTAAGTGGCGAACTGAGAGGTGTGTCATCGGTTTCAGCACCGTAGCGCAAGCGGCCGCTGGCGTGCAGGCCCGCGCGGGATTCCAGGCGGAAGTCGACGCGCAGGCCGTGGCTGTCGGCGACCAGTGTCGCGGCCAGCGTGAAGCGCATGCCCGGCAGCAACAGGTTGGAGAACTTGATGCGCTCCAGACGCTGGAAACGGCTTTCCTGTACGCCGACACCCGCCAGGCGCAGGCGGCGGCCGAGATCGCGAGCCCACTTGAGCATCACCACGCCGGGCACCAGTGGCTGGGCGGCAAAATGACCCTCGAGATAGCACAGGCTGTCGGGCACCTCGGCTTCCAGCGTCAGCTGCTGCGGGCCGCTGGAGGTCTCGCCCAGCCAGCGCGGCAGACGATGATCGTCGAGATCGGCAAACAGCCGCGCGACGGAGTCCGCCGTGAACTTGCCCTGGGCATTCAGCGGCAGGCGCGTGACGAAGCGCCAGTAGCGCGGCAGGGCGATGCGCTCGAAACCCGGCATCAGCGCACGGCGCAGACGCGCGATCAGGTCGCGGCGGCTGGCGTGGTCCTGCGGCAGTGCGCTCTCCTCCATCACCACCACCGCGCCCAGGCGATGATCGCGGGTGGGCATCGGTAGGCAACGTACCTTCAGCACCTCCGCTTGCGCGCTCAGGCAGCGCTCCACCGCGCTCAACGAGATCCGCTTGCCGGCCAGCTTGACCAGCCGATCACTGCGCCCCAGCAGCTGGAAGCGTGGCGCCGCGTGTTGCTCGCCCTGCGACGGCGGCTCAGCCGCCAGCGGCGCGGCGTTGTCGGCCTGCTGCCACCACTGGTCGGGCTGTTCCAGAAACGGCGAGCGCACCGCGAAGGCGGGCGAGAAGCGGAGCTCGACCTCCGGCAGCGGTGTCCAGTGGGGCGTCTCGTGCTGGCGGCGATGCGCGATGCCGCCCGTTTCGGTGCTGCCGTAGATCTCGATCACCGGCGCCTGCAGGCAATTCTCGGCATGACGGGCAGCCTCGGCCGGCAGCGGGGCACCTGAAGAGAAGACTCGCAACACCTGAGCCTGATCCTGAGCCTGGCCCGCCACGCGGCTCCCGTCACTGGTCTGTGGCAGGCGCGCCAGCTGGGCCGGCGAGCTGACCAGCTGGCAGCGATGCCCGAGGCCGGCCAGCTGCGCGATGGCGGCGGCCAGCTGCTCCGGGTAATGACAGGCTTCGCTGAGAAACGGCACCCCTTCGCTGAGCGGGCGCAGCAGCGACACCAGCAGACCGTAGATGTGCTGGTGACTGACCTGGCTGAGGCTGACGGCGCCTGGCTCAGACGCTGAGTCAGTGCCTGAAGTGTCTGACGCCAGCGGCCACAGCGTGCGATGCACGGCCAGTTCGGCCTCAAGCTGATCGAAGCGCTTGGCGATGCGCAGCGGCTCACCGGTGGAGCCGGAGGTGCAGAGCTCCAGCGCGAGACGCGCGCCGTCGGGTGTGATCTCGAACGGTGTATTCGGTGCGGCGCTAGAGCCGGTAGTGCCGGTAGAGCTGACAGTGCCGGTAGAGCTGACAGTGCCGGGTTGCTCCGGCGGCCAGCCAGCGGCGCTGGTCTCGGGCAGCTGGCCATTACTGCTCTCGGCCAGGCGGGCCAGGGTTTCCGGGCGGTCATCGCCGGGCAGCACGGCGAGCATGCCGCGCTCCCACAGCGCCAGCAGCTGCACGCAGGCGCCAAGCGCCGTGGGCTGGAACAGCACCCAGCGCGCACCGGGCCGGCGGCCAGCATGCGCTGCGGGCAGGTTGTCCAGCCACTGATGCCAGGCATCGACGCGTGCCATCAGCTCGGCACGACTCAGCGGGCGCAGCGGCTGACCGGGACTGGCCAGCCAGCAGGCCGGCGCCGCGGGCGCGAGTCGGGCGAGCTGGCGCCAGCCCTGATGGATGAGGGAGGTGGCGCGCTGGGCGGCGTCTTGCTCAGTGGAGCGTGCGGTGGCGCGGCTGGCAGGCTGGCGGGCATCAGACATGTGAGGCAGGCAACTCTTCAGAAAGTCGAATTCATCTGGGGGGCGAATCCACGCCGGGCGTATCCATGCATGGACTCAGCTATCGATAGCCGAGCTCATCGATAACCGAGCTCAGCCATCGGCGCGGCGCAGGCGACGGCGTACCAGCCATTCGCCGCAGAACAGCAGCCCCATCAGCACGTAGCTCACCAGGCCGTTGTAGAGCGTCCAGGTCGCGAGGTCGGCATACAGCGCCGTGGCCGCGGCAACACTGGCATTGAAGACGAAGAAGCCGCACCACACTCGGGTGACCTTGCGGGTATAACGCACGCCGGCGGCGGGCAGATCAGGCTCCTGCAGACGCGCCAGACGCTCGATGACCGGCATGCCGCGCCACAGACTGGTGGCGAACACGCTGAGCATGGCCAGATTGACCAGCACCGGATAGGCGCGCAGCCCCAGTTCCGCCTCGCTGAGCAGGCTGATGGCGATCAGCAGCGCGGCCAGCGTCAGGCGCAGGATCAAGGGCAGGGGCAGACGCTGGATCAGCAAGGCGCCCAGCGCGATCAGTGCCCACACCCAGGGCGAGACATGTCCGCTGGTCGCGTCGCCCGCCGGGTCTGCCGTCAGCCGCGAGAGCAGGGCATAGACCAGCAGCGGCCAGCACACGGCGGCCACGACGCCCAGCCCGCCAAGCAGCAGCCTTGGCAGTGACGGGCGCCGCCCTCGAACAGAGGACAATGACGTCATGCCTGGCGCTGCATCAACTGCTCGACGGCGGTCACGACGTCATCGAGGCTGCGTACGCTCTTGAAGTCATTGGCTTCGATGCGACGGCCGGTGAACTTCTTGAGTTCGACCACCAGGTCCACCGCATCGATGCTGTCGATGTCGAGGTCTTCATAGAGCAGCGCCTCGGGGTGGATGTCAGCGGCATCGATCTCGAACAGCTCGATCAGGGTGCTGCGCACATGGGCATAGATCTCTTCGCGGGACGCGGTCTGTTGCTCAGCGCTCACGACGGGCCTCCACGAGTTCACGCAGGGCATTGAGGCTGGCGAAATGCGCGCGAGTGTCCTCGGCTTCGGCGTCCAGCGTGATGCCGTACTGCTTCTGCAGCGCGAGACCGAGTTCCAGGGCGTCAATCGAATCCAGCCCCAGGCCGTCCACGAACAGCGGCTCATCGGCGACGATGTCGTCCGGCGTGATGTCCTCAAGCTCCAGGGTGTCGATGATCAGTTGCTTGAGTTCCAGTTCCAGCTTGGCGCTATCGCTCATGAGTATTCCTCGTGTCGGCGTACCGATAATGGCCGGTATGAATGGCAGCAGGCTTTATTAACGGCGGGAAGGCCGAATATCTTAATCACTTTTTCTCGCTATCTGACCAACATCAAGCTCAGGGGCAGTGCGGCGCAGCGCGCTGTCATGACTCGCGAATCCGTTGCTGAAAGTCGGCCAGCTCAGCGGCAAAGTCGCTGGCCAGGCGGCGCGTCAACTGGCGGGCATCGCGTGACAACGGCACATCATCCTCTGCTGCCGGTGGCGGTGCGACATGCGCCGTCATGTCCGGCAGCACCTTGATATTGAGCATCACCCGCCGGGTCGGGATGTGATACCAGGGCTCGCCCTTGGTCAGGGTGCTGGGCTGACAGTCGATCAGCACGGGGGTGATCTCGCTGGGCGTGCGCAGCGCGATGTTGGCGGCGCCGCGGCGGAATTTCAGCGCCCGCCCGGGCACGCTGCGCGTGCCTTCCGGAAACAGGATCAAGGCATTGCCGCGCGCCAGGCTCGCGCCGGCGGCCTCGAGCACGCCCTGCGGCTCTTCATTGGTGATGTAGCCCGCGGCGCGGATGGGGCCACGGGTGAAGGGGTTGCGTGCCAGCCGCCCCTTGACCACGCAGTCGGCGTGGGGAATCAGCGCGAGCAGGAAGACCACGTCGATCAGCGTCGGGTGATTGGCCAGCACCAGCAGGCCCGGGCGTTGCAGGCGTTCGCAGTCATGCAGGCGATAGTTGAGCACGCCCAGGCCGCGCATCAGACCCACGAAGCCGCGCATGCAGTGATGGATGATGCTGCGCGCGAGCTTCTGTCGTTTCTCGGGGCAGCGTATCACCAGTGTCAGCAGTGGCCACATTCCCCCCACCAGCAAGCCGCCCAGCCCGAAGGTCAGGAAGCTGATGGCCGTGGCGATGCCACGCCACAGGCGTCCGAGGGGAGATGACAGCATGCGTGGCATCAGTCTGCTGGCGGCGTCGGTGAGGCGGCGTGAGCGCGGCTCAGCTGCCAGTGATGGCGACGACAGGCGAGCGACTCAGCCCCGGCCTGCTCAAGCCAGGCGATGACCTCAAGCGGCGTCGGGGCGCTGTCCGTCAACGACTCGTCAGGCGTGGCGCTCAGTGTCCATGCGCTGTCATCGTCACTGCTGCGGCTCAGGCGCAGGGCGACGGCGCTGGCGCAGGCCGGGTAGTCACCGTGGTGCAGGAAGGCCTCCGGCGCGGCGATATCGGAAAACAGCACGATGACGTCCTCGCGCTCGCTCAGATAGCCGAGCGCCTCGCTCATCAGCGCCTCGAATTCGTTGCCGCAGGCGGCGAGGGCTTCCAGCGGCTGATGGGACTTGCCGGTAATCGAGTACATGCCCAGCACGGCGTTGTGCACCGAGAGCGAGAAGCGCGCCGGTGACAGGGCTTCGTCGGACTGGGTGGCGGCATCCAGCAGGGCGAGAATCTTGCCGGTATCGCCATGGCGCGAGGCATGGATGATGGGCAGGTCGGCGTCAGGGTCGAGCGCGAACAGCAGCTTGCAGCAGGCCTGGCCGACCGGGCTGAGTCGACGACGCTGCATGGCCGGGACTTGCTCGGCACGCGGGGAGGGGGTGATATCTACGCGGCTGTCGTGGGCGGTGCGGGTCGCACTCGCCTGCCAGGCTCGCCAATCAGTCAGACGCATGAGGTTCTTGTCCGTGAACGCATCGTTGCCATATTGGGACCTCAGTGTACCGCACAGGGGTTGGGCAGCCCAACCGGACTCAGGCGTGTTGGCACTGAGCAGGCGGCGTGGCTACGCGTGTCGTTGGCAGGATAGCAGCTTGCAGGGCGGCACAAGGCGCCTGACGTGAGGTGCCGGGGCGTGATGTCCTGCGGCGGGTCGCCGCTGTGGCGGCGCTGGACAGCGGCGGAAGAGGGTGTAGGGTATCGCCGCACTGAGACTGGCGCCCGGGGCGTCATGGGGTAAAACGCTGAGGACGCACAATGATGACGGTCATCAACAGGTCGGTGGCATGAAGGGTGGCTCGCGGGACCTGCTGCGTAGACGGGCTCGCGCAGGGCAGTCGACCCGAGCGCACTCGCAGGCGCTGGTGCGCCTTCTTTCGCTCTCGGAGTGGTTGCCGGTCATCCGGGTACTCGGCCTGCTGCTGTGCGTGGTGGCCTTGATGATGCTGGCGCCCTTGCTGGTGTTGCTCGGCGAAGCGGATGCGGATGCCAGTGCCTTCCTGATCTCGCTGGGCATCACGCTCGGCTCGGCGGCCATCATGCTGACGGTATCGCGCAAGGTGGAGCTGCAGCTCAAGCCGCGTGCGATGTTCGTGTTGACGACCCTGAGCTGGGTGCTGGTGTCGGCCTACTCGAGCCTGCCCTTGATCTTCGGTGCGACCCACCTGGGCGTGACCGATGCCGTGTTCGAGTCGGTGTCGGCGATCACCACCACCGGCTCGACCGTGCTGTCTGACATCGAAGGGCTCTCGGATGGTCTCAAGCTGTGGCGCGGCCTGATGCAGTGGGTCGGCGGCATCGGCATCATCGTGATGGCGATCGCGATCCTGCCGTTTCTGAAGGTCGGCGGCATGCGCCTGTTCCAGACCGAATCCTCGGACTGGTCCGACAAGGTGCTGCCGCGTGCCGGTGGCGTGGCCAAGGCCATCGGGCTGGTCTATGTCGGGCTGACGTTGCTGGCCATCGTCTGTTACTGGCTGGGTGGCATGCACTGGCTGGATGCGCTGGTGCATGGCATGACGTCGCTGGCCACCGGCGGCTTCTCCAATTACGACAGCTCGATGGGCGTCTATTCCGATCGGCCCTATCTGCTGTGGATGGCGTCGGCTTTCATGTTGCTGGGGGCGTTGCCCTTCGTGCTGTTCATCCGCGCCTGGCAGGATCAGGCCGGCGTCCTGTGGCGTGATGCCCAGGTGCGCGGCTTCCTGCGTCTGCTGGGGTGGGTGATCGCCTTGCTGACGCTGTATCGCGTCGTCAATGGCGAGGCCATCTTCACGGCGCTGACCCAGGTGACCTTCAATGTCATCTCGGTGGTGACCACCACCGGCTACGCCAGCGACGACTACAGTGCCTGGGGGCCCTTTGCGGTGGTGGCCTTCTTCTATCTGACCTTCGTCGGCGGCTGCAGCGGCTCGACCAGCGGCGGCATGAAGATCTTCCGCCTGCAGATCGGCCTGATCATGCTCGGCAACCATCTGCGCTCGCTGATCCATGCCAATGGCGTCTTCTCGCAGCGCTACAACGGCCGCGCGCTGCCCGATGAGGTGGTGCGCGCCGTGATCGCCTTCTCGTTCTTCTTCTTCATCACCATCGGTGGCCTGGCGCTGGCGCTGTCGTTCATCGGGCTGGACCTGATCACCGCGGTGACCGGCGCCGCCACGGCCGTCACCAATGTCGGCCCGGGGCTGGGCGAGATCATCGGCCCGGCGGGCAACTTCTCGAGCCTGCCGGACAGTGCCAAGTGGTTACTGTGCATCGGCATGCTGATGGGGCGTCTCGAGATATTGACCGTGCTGGTGCTGTTCTCGCCCAGCTTCTGGCGCAAGTAGCGGCCCACGAAAAAGCCACCGTCGATTGACGGTGGCTTTTTCGTGGCAGGTACAAGACTCAAGTGTCTTGCTCCGCAGTGCTGGCTTACTGAGCGACCTTCTCGCCGTCCGTCGCCTCGGCGGCATCGAGCTTCTCGTCGAGATCGATGGAGAGCCCTTCGCGATTGAGGATCGGGTTGGCGTATTGCACCAGCCACCAGTCCTTGAGCTCTGCGGGCACCTCTGCGAGGCGGTTCTCGAAGGTGGCGCGCTCGGCACCGCTGATGGCCGAGACATCCAGCGCCGAGGCCAGACGCGACTCCTCACGCAGCTGCGGGCGGCTGGCGGCCAGCTTCTCGAGTGCCAGCTGATGGCTCGGGTAGAGGGTGTAGTAGGCCAGCACCTGACGGTCGACTTCCTTCACCACGTCTTCCGGGGTCTCGAAGTCGCCCTTGAGCGGCTCGCCGAACACCAGCTTGACGCGGCCCTTGTGGCCGCTGATGCCCGCCGCGATGGACTTGATGTCCTCGTACTGCACCTTCTCGTAACGGCCTTCATTGGCGACGGCCGCCAGCTCACGCGCCTTCTGCAGGTCACAGGGGTCGAACTCGTAGCTGATCGACACCGGCACGATGTTGAGCTCGCTGACCGCCTCGCTGAACGGGCGTGTCTTGTCGGCGGTGCGCGCCGCCATGGTCAGCATCTTGATGATGGCGCTCTCGGTGCCATCACGGCCGTCCTTGGCGCGCCCTTCACGCTGGGCCAGCCAGATGGAGTGCTGGTCGTGGGTCAGCGAGTGGCGGATATAGCCCGACAGCGACTGATAGGCGGCCAGCATCGCGCGCTTGCCCTTGGCGGAGCGCGGCACGATGAAGCTCTTGTTGAGGCGCATCAGGTCGGTGACGAAGGGCTTCTGCAGCAGGTTGTCACCGATGGCGATGCGCACCGTGTCACGCCCGTGACGATAGAGGGCGTAGTTGACGAAGGCCGGGTCCAGCGAGATGTCGCGATGGTTGGACAGGAACAGATACGGCGTGTCCGGGGACAGGCGCTCCAGTCCCACCGTCTCGAAGCTGGTGGTGGTGGTGTGGATCATGCGCGCCATGTAGACGGCGATGCGGCTCTGGAAACTGGCAACATCCTTGACGCCAATCATCTCGCGCTTGATGGCCAGGCGCGCGATCTGGCGTGCCAGCCACGGAAAACGCTGGGTCAGGCCCGGCAGGCGGAAGCGAGTCAGGGTGTCGAGCAGCTCGCGGTCCTGCTCCAGGCGTACCAGCACCTCCGCTACCTCGTCGTCGTGGTAGGGGCGAATATCGGCGAACGGGTCCTGTTCGCTGGTCGTGGCAGGCTTGGGTGTTGCAGTGTCAGTCATCGACGCACGTCATCCGGGTTTGTCATTCTGAAAAAAGAGAAGGTCGGCAGCGGGCCCAAGGCTCAGTTGGCGGGCTGGGCTTCACCACCCAGCCAGGCGGTCATCTGCTCGATCACGCCGGACAGCACCTGAGCTATCAGCGCGAAGTCGGTCTCCAGACGCAGGATGGGGTCTTCGCCGTCATCCTGGGCGTTGGCTTCATCGACCACGGCATCGGCGAACTTGAGGCTCTTGAGCGCCATGTCCTCACTGAGCACCAGCGCGACGCGGCCATCGACTTCCAGCGCCAGCTTGCTGACCACGCGGCCCAGATTCAGCGCCGTCTGGATTTCCTCGCCGTCGAGGTCGAACTGACGTGCACGCAGCACGCCATCTTCGCCGCCCGGTGCCTTGAGTTCGACCTGGTCACCGACGATCAGGTCTTCCGGGCGCGAGCTGACATCCTTCAGCCAGGTGGTCATCACCTGGGAAGGCGGCTGCGCGACGGCCAGCGGCGTGACCTTGAGCGTGCCCAGTGTCTGGCGCAGCAGGTCCAGCACTTCCTCGGCGCGCTTGGCATTCGAGGCGTTGACGGCGATCAGGCCGCGCCGGCTGTCCCACCACAGGTCGGTGCGCGAGGAGCGTGTGAAGGCGCGCGGCAGCAGCTCCTCGTAGATCTGCTCCTTGAGGGTCAGCTTCTCGCGGCGACGCAGCGGGCGGCCTTCGGCGGTCTCGCGCTCGGCCACGCGCTCCTCGAGTTCTTCCTTGACCACGGCGGAGGGCAGTACGCGCTCCTGGCGCAGGGCGCTGATCAGGAAATGGCCCTGAATCTCGTGCACCAGCAGATCGCTGTTGCGACCGCCCGGTGCCACCCAGCCGATACGCTTGGCTTCGACGCCGGTGACCGGGCGGAAGACATGCTCCGGCAGGGCGTCGGCGAGACGGCCCTCTTCCAGCGGTGCGCTATCGTGCAGGCGATACAGTTGCAGGTTCTTGAACCACATGCGACCAGTCCTTGAGTCCGGTGAACGGGGGCTGCCCGTCTGAATGGCGCATATTATGGCGAAACTCATGCGGCGGGTCATCCGCCGTGGACGTGACCCTGCGTCACACTGCGGTTGCCGACCATCTCGCGCGAGCGCAAAGACATACTGTGTGCACGCTGTGGCGCTAGTCTTGAGTCGATCTGGCGGTGCGCGGTCTGGCGGTTTGCGGTATCGACCGACAGGTATCGATCAGCAGGCATCGACCAGTAGATATCGATCAGCAGGCATCGACCAGCAGGTATCGACCAGCAGGTATCGACCCGCAGGCATCGACCATCAGACTTGAGATGCGGAGGGCGGCAGAGTGATCGACGACGTTGTTGTGGAGACTGTTGTGGGGACTGCTGTGAAGAGCAGAGCTTCGGGCGCGAGCGCGCTGAAACGGACACGACCACTGACGCTGGCGGCGCTGACCCTGCTGCTGTTCGGCTGCAATGGGGAGCATGACGCCCACGACAAGACGGCCAGCGCGGCCGAGACCAGTGCAACGGTCACGAAAGAGGCAGCCGCTGACGGCGAATCTGCCCCGGCGGCGGTCGGGCTGGAGCCTGAGAGGTTTGCCGAGGGCGCGATCGTCGGTGAGGTCGAGACCGTCGACTGCACCCTGAGCGGCGGCACGCAGACGACCTGCTATCAGTTCCGTGTGGCCGGTGCGCCCGCGGACCCGCAAACCTCGCCGGAAGGCCCTTTCTGCCCGCCCAATATCCACTCCGGTGAGGAGGAAGGCGGCACCTGGATGGATGGCGAGGGCACTCTCTATCAGGTGGACGGCGAGTTCATCAAGAATCTGGCCACTCTTTACAAGGACAAGGAGTGGCAGATGTACGACGTCAACACGGGCGAGATCACCGTGATCGACGGCGCGCGTGGCTGCGAGGTGGCGGGGAACCCGAACCCCATCGAAGGCTTCGACAACTTCTGTCTCGAGTGTCCGCTGGAGGAACTGGGCGGTGGCATCGAGAAGACTGTCGTGATTCCCAAGGTGCCGGTACCGGCCGCCGAGCCGACCTCGCTTGCCGGCCGCTCCAACACCGGCGTGGCGCTCAATGGCGTGCTGTTCGGCCCGCCGGCGCCGCTGGAGCTGATCTTGAGCTCTCACACCCTGGGGGTGCTCGATGATTGTGGCGCGCATGCCAATCCGCATGAGGGCTATCACTATCACACCGCCACTGGCTGCTCCGAGATCGGCATTCAGGAAGATGGTCATTCGCCGATGATCGGCTATGCGCTGGATGGCTATGCCATCTATGCCAGAGAGGACAAGGACGGCAATGTTCCCGCTGACCTGGATGAGTGTGGCGGTGAGACGGACCCGGTGCGTGGCTATCACTATCACGCCTCCGCGCCGGGGGTTAACCAGATTTTCGGCTGCTTCATGGGCGAGAAGGGGCACTTCCTCGACGAGGAGGGCGGCGAGAGGCCACCGCAGGGTCCGCCCGGCGAGTAGCCGCCTTGCCGGGATGGCGAGCAGGGCCGGTGCCATCATTCAGCCAAGCGTTTGTTTTTCTGTCCGTCACCGGCATAAGATCAGCTGACGATGGCCACACGGCGCGATCGTTTCACGGACGGGAGGCAGGGATGCAACACGACAGCAATCCACCGCAGGCAGCGGACGGCACTCACACAGACGTCGGCAATCACGCAGGCGTCGTCAGTCGTACGACCCTGACGGTGCGAGGCTATCATCTGGATGGCTATGGGCACGTCAACAATGCCCGCTATCTGGAGTTCTATGAGGAAGGGCGCTGGGAGTTCATGCTCGCGCATCTCGATCTGGCCGCGCTCAAGCGCGAAGGCATCGCGATGGTGGCGGTCAACCTCAACCTGGATTGGCACTATCCCGCCACCGTGCATGATGAGCTGGTCATCACCACGCGGCTGTCAGAGCTCGGGCGACGCAAGATGATCATGCGCCAGGAGATCCATCTGGGCGAGCGGCGCATGGGCGAGGTGCATCCGCGCTCCGGGGCGCTGGTCTCCAGAGCCGACTTCACCTTCGTGCTGATGAATACCGACAGCGGGCGTGCCATGCCGCTGGATGGCGAGATCGGCGCGCTGCTGGGCGCTCTGCTCAGTGAAGAAACGGCCTGATTGCCCTCAGCGGCGAGGCATGAGCCAGCAGGCCGCGCACATTGATGGCCGTACTACCGTACTGAGGTGCCCTTGCAGCGTCGTGTGAGCTGCTAGGTGCGCTCGCAAGTGATATAATGCCGCCACTTCGGTGCCGCGGAGCTGGCACCCCGTGTCTGCTTCACGCCACAGCCGCGCTGCAGTACCGACGGAGCATGCGTCGTTGCTGCAGTGGCGCCAACAGTTGAGTTCAAGGATTTGACGAATCATGGGTGAGATCGCCAGAGAGATACTGCCAGTCAACATCGAGGACGAGCTCAAGCAGTCGTATCTCGATTACGCGATGAGCGTCATCATCGGGCGTGCCTTGCCGGATGTTCGCGATGGCCTCAAACCGGTTCACCGTCGCGTACTGTTCGCGATGCACGAGCTGAACAATGACTGGAACAAGGCCTACAAGAAATCTGCCCGTGTCGTCGGCGATGTGATCGGTAAATACCACCCGCACGGTGACAGTGCGGTCTACGACACCATCGTCCGCATGGCCCAGCACTTCTCCATGCGTTATGTGCTGGTGGATGGTCAGGGCAACTTCGGTTCCATCGATGGCGACAGCGCCGCGGCGATGCGTTACACCGAGGTGCGCATGGCGCGCCTGGCGCACGAGCTGCTGGCCGACCTCGAGAAGGACACCGTCGATTGGGTCGACAACTATGACGGCACCGAGCGCATTCCTGCCGTGCTGCCGACCAAGACCCCGAACCTGCTGGTCAATGGCTCCTCCGGTATCGCCGTGGGCATGGCCACCAACATCCCGCCCCACAACATGGGCGAGGTCATCGACGGCTGTCTGGCACTGATCGACAACGGCGATCTGACCATCGATGAGCTGATGGAATTCATTCCGGGGCCGGACTTCCCGACCGCCGGTATCATCAACGGCCGTGCCGGCATCCTCGATGCCTACCGCACCGGTCGTGGTCGTATCTACGTGCGTGCCGTGCATACCATCGAGCACAACGACAAGAACGGCCGTGATCACATCATCATCACCGAGCTTCCCTACCAGGTGAACAAGGCGCGTCTGATCGAGAAGATCGCCGAACTGGTCAAGGACAAGAAGATCGAGGGCATCGCCGAGCTGCGTGACGAGTCCGACAAGGACGGTCTGCGCGTGGTCATCGAGACCAAGCGTGGCGAGTCGGGTGAAGTGGTCGTCAACAACCTCTTCTCCCAGACCCAGCTTGAGACCGTGTTCGGCATCAACATGGTCGCGCTGCACGAAGGTCAGCCGAAGATCCTGAATCTCAAGCAGATTCTGGAATCCTTCGTGCGTCACCGTCGTGAAGTCGTCACCCGTCGTACCCTGTTCGAACTCAAGAAGGCGCGTGAACGTGGCCACATTCTTGAAGGTCTGGCGGTGGCGATCTCGAACATCGACGAGGTGATCGAGCTGATCAAGGGCTCGCCGAGCGCGGCGGAAGCCAAGGAAAAGCTGATCGATCGCGAATGGCAGCCGGGCCAGGTGGTCGAGATGCTCGAGCGCGCCGGTGCCACTTCCTGCCGTCCGGAAGATCTGCCGGAGGGTCTTGGACTGTCTGAAGACGCCAAGCACTACCGTCTGTCGCCGGCCCAGGCTCAGGCCATCCTCGAGCTGCGTCTGCATCGCCTGACCGGTCTCGAGACCGAGAAGCTGCTGGCCGAGTACTCCTCCATCCTCGAGCGCATCGCCGAGCTGATGGAGATCCTGTCCTCTGCCGACCGCCTGATGGAAGTCATCCGCGAAGAGCTGCGCGAAGTGCGCGCCCAGTACGCCGATGAGCGCCGCACCGAGATCATGACCAGCCGTCGTGACCTGACCATCGAAGACCTCATCAACGAGGAAGACATGGTGGTGACGGTCTCGCGCAGTGGTTATGCCAAGACCCAGCCGCTGTCTGACTACCAGGCCCAGAAGCGTGGTGGCCGCGGCAAGTCCGCCACCTCGATGAAGGACGAGGATGTCATCGAGCACCTGCTGGTCGCCTCGACCCACGACACCGTGCTGCTGTTCTCCAACAAGGGCAAGGTGTACTGGCTCAAGGTCTACGAGATGCCGCAGGCGTCACGTGGCTCGCGCGGCAAGCCGCTGGTCAACCTGATTCCGCTGGACGACGGCGAGTGGGTCACCACCATCCTGCCGGTGCGCGATTATGCCGCCGACAGCTACATCTTCTTCGCCACCGCCAACGGCACGGTCAAGCGCACCGCGCTGAGCCAGTTCTCGCGTCCGCGCAGTGTCGGCCTGATCGCGCTGGACATCGAGGAAGGTGACCGTCTGATCGGTGCCGACATCACGTCCGGCTCCGACCACGTCATGCTGGTGTCCTCCAACGGCAAGGCGATCCGCTTCGAAGAGCAGAACGTGCGCGTGATGGGCCGTACCGCCCGTGGTGTGCGCGGCATGCGTCTGCTCGACGATGCACAGGTCATCAGCCTGATCATTCCGCGCACTACCGCGATCGATGACAACGAGATCGAGGTCGATGACGCCGCGGACGCGACGGCGGAAGGCGTCGAGAGCGTTGATGTGGCAACCACCGAGGGCGCGACGGAAGACAGCGTCGCCAGCGGTGAGGTGCCGCAGTGCTACATCCTGACCGCGTCCGCCAATGGCTTCGGCAAGCGCACGCGTCTGGAAGAGTTCCCGCTGCGTGGCCGTGGTGGCCAGGGCGTGATCGCGATGCAGACCAGCGAGCGCAACGGTGACCTAGTCAGCGCGGTGCAGGTCAGCGACAACGACGAACTGATGCTGATCACTGACCGCGGCACCCTGGTACGTACCCGCGTCGCCGAGGTGTCCACCACCTCGCGCAACACTCAGGGCGTGACCTTGATCCGCACCGCGGAAGAGGAGCGTCTGGTGACGACGGTGCGTGTTGACGAGCCGGAAGAGGTCGTCGTGGTGCAGGATGAGCTGGACGAAGAGGCGCTGAGCACCGACGAACAGGTGCAGGCGGGAGATGACGCCGAGTCGACGGATACCCCGCCGACAGACGCGGAATAAGACGCTGGATTGCGACCGCCTTCGGGGCGGTCGCTTCACTTTCGGGAAATAAGACGACATGACACGCAAGTTCAACTTCTGCGCCGGTCCTGCTGCACTGCCGACCGCTGTCCTGGAGCGCGCCCGCGCCGAGATGCTGGATTATCAGGGCCGCGGACTGTCCGTCATGGAGATGAGTCATCGCTCCGACGAATTCGTGGCCATCGCCGAGAAGGCCGAGGCGGACCTGCGCGAACTGCTCGAGATTCCGTCCAACTATCGCGTGTTGTTCATGCAGGGTGGCGCCTCGACCCAGTTTGCGGGTGTACCGCTGAACCTGCTGGGCGCGGGTGGCAGTGCCAACTATCTGTATACCGGTATCTGGGGCAAGAAGGCGATCAAGGAAGCCGAGCATCTGGCGGTTGGCAGCCACGTGGCGGCCTCCAGCGAGAACAATGGCCTGATCGCCGTGCCGCGCCAGAACGCGATCCAGCTCTCGGGCGATGTGGGCTATCTGCACTACACCGCCAACGAGACCATCGGCGGCCTCGAGTTCGACTACATCCCCGAGGTGGCAGCGGATGGCGTGCCGCTGGTGTGTGACATGTCGTCTTCCATCCTGTCTGGCCCGCTGGATGTCAGCCGTTTCGGCGTCATCTATGCCGGCGCCCAGAAGAACATCGGTCCGGCGGGTCTGACGCTGGTCATCGTGCGCGAAGACCTGCTCGATCGTGCCCGCAAGGACTGCCCGACCATGCTGAACTGGAAGACGGCCGCCGAGGCCAACTCCATGTTCAACACGCCGCCGACCTACGCCTGGTATCTCTCCGGGCTGGTGTTCGAGTGGCTCAAGGACGAGGTCGGTGGCCTCGCCGCCATGAACGCGATCAATGATCGCAAGGCGCAGGCGCTCTACGCTGCCATCAATGGCAGCGACTTCTATTCCAACCCGATCGTCACCGAGAACCGTTCACGCATGAACGTGCCGTTCGTGCTGGCCGATGACCGTCTCGACAAGACCTTCCTCGCCGAGTCCGAAGCGGCGGGTCTCTTGAATCTGGCCGGTCACCGCAGCGTCGGTGGCATGCGTGCCAGCCTCTATAACGCCGTGCCGGAAGCTGCCGTCACTGCGCTGGTGGACTTCATGGGCGACTTCGCGCGCCGTCACGGCTAAGGGAGGAGGTGAGATGTCGGATTCCAAGGAGAGCCCTGCGTCGCAGGCGGCGGGCAAGGCGGTGACGCTGGATGATCTGCGTCAGCGCATCGACGCCATCGACAATGAGCTGCTGAACCTGATCAGCGAGCGCGCGGGCTGCGCGCAGCAGGTCGCCGAGGTCAAGCTGGCGGCCGGTGACGTGGGCGAGGATGGCCAAGTGCAGTTCTACCGCCCGGAGCGCGAAGCCCAGGTGTTGCGCCGCATCATGGCCAACAACCCCGGCCCGCTGAAAGGCGAGGAGATGGCGCGTCTGTTCCGCGAGATCATGTCCGCCTGTCTGGCGCTGGAACAGCCGATCCGCCTGGCCTATCTCGGCCCGGAAGGCACCTTCACCCAGCAGGCCGCGCTCAAGCACTTCGGCGACAGCGCCGTGACCAAGCCGATGGCCGCCATCGACGAGGTGTTCCGCGAAGTGGAAGCGGGCGCGGTGCAGTACGGTGTGGTGCCGGTGGAGAACTCCACCGAGGGCGTCATCAACCACACGCTGGATTCGTTCATGGGCTCGCAGCTCAAGATCTCCGGCGAAGTGGTGCTGCGCATTCACCATCACCTGCTGGTGGGCCCGAATACGCGTCGCGAGAAGATCTCGCGCATCTATTCCCACGCCCAGTCGCTGGCCCAGTGCCGCAAGTGGCTGGATGCCCATTTCCCGCACGCCGAACGCATCGCGGTGTCCTCGAATGCCGAGGCCGCGCGTCAGGTGCGCACCGAGTGGCACAGTGCGGCGATTGCCGGTGACATGGCGGCCAAGCTCTATGAGCTGGAGAAGGTCGAGGAGAAGATCGAGGACAGCCCCGACAACTCCACGCGCTTCCTGATCATCGGTGACAGCTCGGTACCGGCGTCCGGCGATGACAAGACCTCCATCGTGGTGGCGATGCGCAACCAGCCGGGGGCACTGCACGACCTGCTGGCGCCGTTCCACCGCCACCAGATCGACCTGACCCGCGTCGAGACGCGTCCGTCACGTTCCGGTGCCTGGAACTATGTCTTCTTCATCGACTTCCGTGGCCACCGCGATGACCCGCTCATCACGGCGACGCTGGAAGAGTTGCGCCAGTGCGCAGCGGACGTCAAGGTGCTCGGGTCCTACCCGGTCGGTGTGCTGTGAGCGAGGTTGATCACGCGTGCCATGCTGCGCCGTCAGACCTGCTGTCCTCGCTGCCGTCAGCGGAGCGCCTGGCCGGCGAGCGGCGTATCCTGCTGGTCGGGCTGGGCTTGATCGGTGGCTCGCTGGCGGCTGCATTGCGCGCGGCGGGCCATCGCGGCGAGATTCTCGCCTGTGATCGTGACTCCAACGAGATCTGCCTCGGTCAGCGCATGGGGCTGATCGACGGTGGCAGCACGCAACTGGCGGCGCTGGTACCGGGCGCCTCGCTGATCGTGCTGTGCGTGCCGGTGATGGCGATGCAGAGCGTGATGGCCGAGCTGGCGCCGTTGCTGGATGATGACGCCGTCATCACCGATGTCGGCAGCACCAAGGGCGCGATCCGCGATGCGGCGCTCAGCGTCTTCGGTCGCATGCCGCCGAATCTGGTGCTCGGTCACCCGATCGCCGGGTCCGAGAAGAGCGGTGTCGCGGCGTCCAATCCCGAGCTCTATCGCGATCACAAGGTGATCTTGACGCCGGAGCCGGACAGCGACGCCGAGGCCGTGGCACGCGTGGCGGCCATGTGGTCGGTATGTGGTGCCCAGCTTCTGAGCATGAGCGTGGCGCGCCACGACGAAGTGCTGGCGCGCACCAGCCACCTGCCGCACCTGCTGGCGTTCTCGCTGGTCGACAGCCTGGCGCGCCAGGATGAGCGGTTGGAGATCTTCCGCTACGCGGCGGGCGGTTTCCGTGATTTTACGCGCATCGCGGGCAGTGACCCGGTGATGTGGCGCGACGTCTATCTGGCCAACCGCGATGCGGTGCTGGAGGCGTTGGATGAATTCGAGGCCGGGGTAGCGCGGGTGCGCGCTGCCGTGACCGCGGGCGATGGTGAGGCGATGCTGGGGATATTCACCCGCGCAAGCCACGCCCGACACTACTTCAATACCCTCTTGAAACAGACGAGTTATCAGACCATGGAACAGCAGAACGTGCGGTACCGTGCACTGCCGGGTGGGCAGGTTCAGGGGCGCATTCGTGTGCCGGGCGACAAATCCATGTCGCATCGCTCCATCATGCTGGGCGCATTGGCGACCGGCGTGACCGAAGTCGAAGGCTTCCTGGAAGGGGAAGACAGCCTGGCCACGCTGCAGGCCTTCCGGGACATGGGTGTGGTCATCGAAGGCCCGCATCAGGGTCGTGTCACCATTCACGGTGTGGGTCTCAACGGCCTGAAGCAGCCGCCGGGCCCGCTGTATGTCGGCAACTCCGGCACCGCGATGCGCCTGTTCGCCGGTCTGCTGGCCGGTCAGGCCTTCGACACCGAGCTGACTGGTGATGCCTCGCTGACCAAGCGTCCGATGGACCGCGTCGCCAATCCGCTGCGCGAGATGGGCGCGGTGATCGATACCGCAGACAACGGCCGTCCGCCGCTGCGTATCCACGGTGGTCAGCCGCTCAAGGGCATCCGTTACGAGATGCCGATGGCGTCCGCTCAGGTCAAGTCGTGCCTGCTGCTGGCCGGTCTCTACGCCGAAGGCGAGACGCGTGCCATCGAGCCGGCGCCGACGCGTGACCACACCGAGCGCATGCTCAATGGCTTCGGCTACAAGGTCGAGCGTCAGGGCGCCGAGGCGTGGCTGAACGGTGGCGGCAGCCTCGAAGCCTGCCCGATCGACGTGCCGGCCGACATCTCCTCCGCGACCTTCTTCCTGGTCGCCGCGGCCATCACGCCGGGCTCCGATCTGGTGCTGGAGCACGTCGGCATCAACCCGACGCGCATCGGCGTGATCAACATCCTCAAGGCGATGGGTGCCGACCTGAGCGTTTCCAATGAGCGCGAAGTCGGCGGCGAGCCGGTGGCAGACCTGCACATCCGTTATGCGCCGCTCAAGGGCATCGACATTCCGGAAGACCAGGTGCCGCTGGCCATCGACGAATTCCCGGCACTGTTCATCGCCGCCGCCAACGCCGAGGGCATGACCCGTCTGCGTGGCGCAGAGGAGCTGCGCGTCAAGGAATCCGATCGCATCCAGGTGATGGCGGATGGTCTGGCGCAGATCGGCGTCGAGCACGAAGTGGTCGCCGACGGCATCGACATCCGTGGCGGCGCCTACGGTGGCGGTCTGGTCGACAGCCACGGCGATCACCGCATCGCGATGGCCTTCAGTGTCGCGGCGCTGCGCGCCCAGGGCGAGATCCTGATCGACGACTGCGCCAATGTCGCGACCTCCTTCCCGAACTTCGTGGCGCTGGCCGCTGAAGTCGGCATGCAGGTCGAGAACCTCGGCGCCGTGGCACCCGGCCAGGAGGCTTCATGAGCGGGGAAGCGACACCTCATCACAGCCAGATCTGCGACGCGCCGGTGTTGACCCTTGATGGCCCCGGCGGGGCAGGCAAGGGCACCATCAGCCGTCTGGTCGCGGCGAGCCTGGGCTGGCATCTGCTGGATTCCGGTGCGCTGTATCGCCTGACGGCGCTGGCCGCCGAGCGTCATGGCGTGGCGCTGGAAGACGAGGATGCCGTGGCGACCATCGCCGAGCACCTCGATGTGCAGTTTGACGCTGAAGGCGACGCCACCAGCGTGATTCTGGAAGGCGAGGACGTCACCCGTGACATCCGTCTCGAGTCGGTCGGCAACAATGCCTCCATCATCGCGGCCCAGCCGCGCGTGCGGACTGCACTGCTGGCGCGCCAGCGTGCCTTTGCGCGTGCGCCGGGCCTGGTGGCTGATGGTCGCGACATGGGCACGGTGGTCTTCACCGGTGCGCCGCTCAAGATCTTCCTGACGGCGAGCGCCGAGGAACGTGCGCGTCGTCGTCATGCCCAGTTGCAGGAAGCGGGTGTCGATGCTAATATTTCGAGCCTTTTGACAGAAATACAGGCGCGCGATGCGCGTGACATGGGCCGGGCAGTCGCCCCGCTCAAGCCTGCAGACGACGGCGTGATCCTCGATACGACGGATCTCGACATCGACCAGGTGATCGAACGCATCCAGCAGCTGCTGGTCGAATACGGCCTGGTAGCGGCGCGCTGAGACTCGAGTCTCAGCCTGTAAGTCGTCAGAACAACGGATTGATCGCCTGCTGTTGCAATACGGCCCAAGGGTCGGGCAGCAGCGGGTTTTGCTCGCTTCGCGAGTGATGATGCAGAACCCAGATGACACCGAGGTGTCATCAACCCCCCGGCAAGGTGTCATGGGGTGCATCGGCGGCAAGCGGAAAGCCGGTGTATCTCGAACCAGCGTCAACGCCCCCGGGGATATGTAGATATGGCCCGTGCTTGCTGGTGGTACGGAGACTGCGGTGCAAGCCGCCCCAAACGTTGATCATGTAGGAATACCATGAGCGAGAGCTTTGCTGATTTATTTGAACAGTCACTCCAGGACATCAACATGGAGCCGGGCGCAATCGTGTCCGCTACCATCGTGGATATCGATGGCGACTGGATCACTGTCAATGCCGGTCTGAAGTCTGAAGGTCAGATTCCGTCTGAACAGTTCCGTGACGAAAGTGGCCAGCTGTCCATCAGCATCGGCGACGAAGTCATGGTTGCACTGGAAGCCGTGGAAGATGGCTTCGGTGAGACCCGCCTGTCCCGCGAGAAGGCCAAGCGTGCCGAAGCGTGGAAAGAGCTGGAAGCCGCCTTCGAGAAAGACGAGATCGTCAAGGGCGTGATCAACGGCAAGGTCAAAGGTGGCTTTACCGTCGACATCAACACCATCCGTGCCTTCCTGCCGGGTTCTCTGGTCGATGTCCGCCCTGTGCGCGACACCGCCCACCTCGAGAACAAGGAACTGGACTTCAAGGTCATCAAGCTCGACGCCAAGCGCAACAACGTTGTCGTGTCCCGTCGTGCCGTCCTCGAAGCCGAGAACAGCGCTGAGCGTGAAGCCCTCCTGGCCACTCTGCAGGAAGGTCAGCAGATTCAGGGTATCGTCAAGAACCTGACCGACTACGGCGCCTTCGTCGACCTCGGCGGCGTTGACGGCCTGCTGCACATCACCGACATGGCATGGAAGCGCATCAAGCATCCGTCCGAGATCGTTGCTGTCGGCGACGAGATCAATGTCAAGGTGCTGAAGTTCGACCGCGAGCGCAACCGTGTGTCTCTGGGTCTCAAGCAGCTGGGCGAAGATCCGTGGGTCAACATCAAGGCTCGCTATCCGGAAGGCGCCAAGATCAACGCACGCGTCACCAACCTCACCGACTACGGCTGCTTCGCCGAGCTGGAAGAGGGCGTCGAAGGTCTGGTCCACGTGTCCGAAATGGATTGGACCAACAAGAACATCCACCCGTCCAAGGTCGTCAATGTCGGCGATGACGTGGAAGTGATGATTCTGGACATCGACGAAGAGCGTCGTCGTATCTCCCTGGGTATCAAGCAGTGCACCACCAACCCGTGGGAAGACTTCAGCGGCAAGCACAACAAGGGCGACCGTGTCTCCGGTACCATCAAGTCAATCACTGACTTCGGTATCTTCATCGGTCTGGAAGGCGGCATCGACGGCCTGGTTCACCTCTCCGACATTTCCTGGAACGAAGCTGGCGAAGAAGCCGTGCGTCGTTACAAGAAGGGCGAAGAAGCTGAAGCGGTCATCCTGTCCATCGATCCGGAACGTGAGCGCATCTCTCTGGGCGTCAAGCAGCTCGAGAGCGATCCGGTCTCCGAGTACCTGGCCGTCAACGACAAGGGCGCTATCGTGTCCGGTCGTGTTGTCGACATCGATGCCAAGGAAGTTCAGGTAGAGCTGGCGACTGACGTCATCGCTATCCTGAAGGCTTCTGAAATCAGCGCTGACCGTGTCGAAGACGCACGCAACGTCCTGAGCGTCGGCGATGCTGTCGAAGCCAAGATCGTCGGTGTGGACCGCAAGAGCCGCCTGATCAACCTGTCCGTCAAGTCCAAGGACCAGGTTGAAGCACCGCGTCGCGATGCTGCCAAGCCGCGTACCCAGGAAGTCGAGAGCAACGGCCCGACTACCATCGGTGATCTGATCAAGCAGCAGCTGGGTCAGGAGTGATCCCGAGACACTCCGCCTCCTCGTGAGGTGGGGTGTCCGGATCCACGCCGAGGTGACATGCCTCTGGTTGTCACCTCGGCGCCTCCGAATCGGTATCCTGCATGAGACGCATGTCATATGCGGGAACGAAAAAAACCGCCACCCTTCGGGGTGGCGGTTTTTTCATGCCTGGTCGTTACGGGTGGCTGCTGGTCATCGTCGATCGTTGTTGCTGGTCATTACCAGTCGCCACCTGCCAACCACCTCATCTGGCGTCGTTCAGTGCGCTTGCGAGGCTGCGGGCTGACTGACCTTGGCCAGCAGTTGCATCTGGCGTAGCGAGATCGTGCAGTACAGGCTGCGGTAGAGCGTCGGTTCCTGCGTCGGGTCGGTCTTGAGCAGGCGAGCTTCCAGCTGGTGAATGTCGCTGGCCAGCTGTTCCGCGTCCGGGGTCTGTGTCTGTCGTGCGGCTGTCCGAGTCATGTAAAGGCGCTCCGTGAGTCCATGGTCGTGGATGGGATCAGGGTCGGCTCTTCTTGTAGGTGTCTCGAGGTGCGTCGCCACGCTGGCCTGTCATGGCCCTTCGTGTGTTGGCGTGGCGGCGTCTCTGCCTGCTCTTGCGGCAGTTCTCGACCTGCATGGCAGGTCTCAAGGTCGCAAAGGAGCCTTTGCCTGACACTGCAGCCTTCGCGCGTGAGCAGCTGGGCTGCAGCTACTGCATGGGTCTGTGCCGTATCTCTATGCCGGTATTTCTATACCGGTATTTCTATACCCGTATTTCTATACCTAGGCTGTGTGACGGGTTCTGCGGTGCCTGACGTCTTGCCTATCAAG
This sequence comes from Cobetia sp. Ld8, assembly GCF_045066615.1. NCBI lineage: Bacteria > Pseudomonadati > Pseudomonadota > Gammaproteobacteria > Oceanospirillales > Halomonadaceae > Cobetia > Cobetia sp. Ld8. The sequence continues at coordinate 442,989 of NZ_JBISHF010000006.1, forward strand.
CATAGCGGAAGGTCTACAGTGCACCTTGATCCATGTCAGAAGGATGACGTTGCGCTGACAGGCTGTTGCGAAGTGGCAAGTGGCAAGTGGCAAGTGGCAACAATCCGAGTCTCAGTACATGACGGGGCGGCCGTGCGCGACTCAGGAAGCCTCGTGACCGCTCTGTTCGCTGTCTGTGCCAGCGTTCGCCGCTGCCGTCTGGCGCTCCAGATTGGACAGCATGCCGCGCAGGATGGAGAGCTCGCGGCGTGTCGGCTCGGCACGCGCGAACAGGGCGCGCAGGCGTTCTTCGGTCTGGGAGTGGGGCTGGTTGAGGAAGCCGGAGCCCTGCAGGGCGCGACCGAGATGCTCATGGAAGTAGCCGAGCTGTTCGCGGGTCGGCAGCTGATCATCCTCACGGCGCGCGACAGGCGCCTCCTGAGGCTTGTCGAGCGTCAGGCGCCATGCACTGCGGCACTCGTGCGCCAGCACCTGGACGGCCTGTGAGACGTTGAGGATGCCGTAGTCCGGGTTGGTGGGGATCGACACCTGATGCGTGCAGCAGGCGATCTCCTCGTTGGTCAGCCCGAAGCGCTCGCGGCCGAATACCAGCGCCACCTTGCCATCGCGCGCGATATCCATGGCGTGCGCCGCCATCTCGCGTGGCTCATCGAAGTGGGGCAGCGGGACGCTGCGCAGGCGAGCACTGGCCCCGATGACCAGCTGGCAGTCATTGACGGCGTCTTCCAGACGCTCGACCACGCGCGCATTATCCAGCAGCTCCGCGGCGCCGCTGGCCATGCGCGTCGCCTCCTCGTCGGGGAAGCAGCGCGGATTGACCAGCACCAGGTCCTTGATGCCCATGGTCAGAATGGCGCGAGCGGTGGCGCCGATATTGCCGGGGTGGAAGGTCTGCACCAGCACGACACGCACATTGTCGAGGGCGCTAGTGGTCGGGGAAGCGGCGGGGGTATCAGTCATGAGAAGGTCCTGGGCAAGCGAGGCGCGCGGCCTGAGCGGTTGGCGTCATCGGTCGTGACCGTATGCATTTCAGCCTCAATGCATTGTCAGTCTCGATGCGCTGTCATCACCAAGCGCAATGTCTCGGGGCGCGGCAAAAAGTGGCGCCTAGTGTAGCGTGGTGAGCGGGAGGCGTCAGGTGTCGAGAGAGGCGCGGCGCTTACTGTATGAGAGCCACGGCGTTCACTGTATGGGACTCGCAGCGTTCGCCGAATGACAGACATGAAAAAACCGCCCCTGCTTGCGCAGGAGCGGTTCGGGTCACGACGGGTGAGTCGTGGGGTGAGGCTGGCTTACATCATGCCGCCCATGCCACCCATACCGCCCATACCACCCATGTCGCCGCCGCCGGCAGCGGCCTTGTCTTCCGGATCTTCAGCGATCATGCATTCGGTGGTGATCATCAGGCCGCCGATGGAGGCCGCGGACTGCAGTGCAGAACGGGTCACCTTGGCCGGGTCCAGCACGCCCATCTCGAACATGTCGCCGTAGACGCCGGTAGAGGCGTTGTAACCGTAGTTGCCTTCGCCAGCCTTGACGTTGTTGAGCACGACAGAGGCTTCTTCACCGGCGTTGGTGACGATCTGACGCAGCGGCGCTTCCATGGCACGCAGTGCGATGGCGATACCGTGAGTCTGATCTTCGTTGTCGCCTTTCAGGTCGACCAGCTGGCCCAGCACGCGAACCAGGGCAGTACCACCGCCAGGCACGACGCCTTCCTCGACGGCTGCACGAGTGGAGTGCAGGGCGTCTTCGACGCGAGCCTTCTTCTCTTTCATCTCGACTTCGGTGGCAGCACCGACGCGGATGACGGCAACGCCGCCGGCCAGCTTGGCGACACGTTCCTGCAGCTTCTCGCGGTCGTAATCAGAGGAGGTTTCCTCGATCTGAGCGCGGATCTGGGCAACGCGTGCTTCGATATCGCCTTCGTTGCCGGCGCCATCGATGATGGTGGTGTTTTCCTTGGACATGGTCACGCGCTTGGCGGTGCCCAGGTGGTCCAGGTTGGCCTGTTCGAGGTTGAGGCCGACTTCTTCGGAAATCACGGTGCCACCGGTCAGGACAGCGATGTCCTGCAGCATGGCCTTGCGACGGTCACCGAAGCCCGGTGCCTTGACGGCAGCGACCTTGACGATACCGCGCATGGTGTTGACGACCAGAGTCGCCAGCGCTTCGCCTTCGATGTCTTCGGCGATGATCGCCAGCGGCTTGCCGGACTTGGCAACGCCTTCCAGCACCGGCAGCAGTTCGCGGATGTTGGAGATCTTCTTGTCGACCAGCAGGATGTACGGGTCTTCGAGCTCGACCGCCATGGTGTCCTGGTTGGTGACGAAGTACGGAGACAGGTAACCGCGATCGAACTGCATGCCTTCGACCACTTCCAGCTCGTCTTCGAAGCCGCGACCTTCATCGACGGTGATGACGCCTTCCTTGCCGACCTTCTCCATCGCTTCCGCGATGATCTCGCCGATGCGAGAGTCGCCATTGGCGGAGATGGTGCCGACCTGGGCGATGGCCTTGGTGTCGGTGCACGGCACGGACAGTTCACGCACGGCCTTGACGGCTTCGATGACAGCCTTGTCGATGCCGCGCTTCAGGTCCATCGGGTTCATGCCCGCGGTCACGCCTTTCAGGCCTTCGTTGACGATGGACTGAGCCAGCACGGTGGCGGTGGTGGTGCCGTCGCCAGCCACGTCAGAAGTCTTGGAAGCGACTTCCTTGACCATCTGGGCGCCCATGTTCTCGAAGCGATCCTTCAGCTCGATTTCCTTGGCGACGGAAACGCCGTCCTTGGTGACGGTCGGAGCGCCGAAGGATTTTTCCAGTACCACGTTACGGCCTTTCGGACCGAGGGTAGTCTTGACCGCGTCGGCCAGGACATTGACACCACGCGCCATGCGCTTGCGTGCATCATCGGAGAAACGAACGTCTTTTGCAGCCATGTTTATCTCTACCTTTAATCAGTAAGTCGAAGCGTTGGAACCCGAAAAAGCTGAAACTCAGCCTTCCACCACGGCGAGGATGTCGCTCTCGCTCATGATCAGCACCTCTTCGCCGTCGATTTTCTGCTTCTCGACGCCGTAGCCATCCTTGAAGATCACGGTATCGCCGACTTTCACGTCCAGCGGGCGAACTTCACCGTTTTCGAGGATGCGACCGTTACCGGCGGCGAGAATCTCGCCACGGGTCGGCTTTTCCTGGGCGCTGCCGGGCAGAACGATGCCACCTGCAGTTTTCTGTTCTTCTTCCACGCGACGAACCACGACGCGATCGTGCAAGGGACGAATGTTCATTGCTCACGTTCTCCTGATGGTAAATCCCGCCAGCTCCCGTTCTTTGTCGGTGAGTCTGGCGTTCAATGGGGTTGCCTACCGAGTGTTGGGCCCCGCCGCTGGGGGCGTGGCCGTTATCCATTGCACCGCTTTTATGGTGGCGGGGGGACAGCTTTCAAGTAGGCGATCATAAAAAAATTTCAAATCGGCGCATCTTGTGCGTCGCATGAAAGCTACGCACCCTGGGTGCAGTCTGTCTTCCGCAAGGTTCCGCCAGATGAATCAACGGCTTGAGTGTATCCGAGCCGTTCACCGTTGGCATATAGCTGGCAGCCTCCAGACGGTGTCCATTGGTACAAGACGCCAGAGGGTGGTCAGCGGCCAGGGTGTGCGTCGTTGCAGGACGCAAGTGTTCGGGCGGGCAGCTCACAGAGCGCGAACCCGGTCAGTGACAGGCGCTGGGGCTGGACAGTGCAGGACAGGAGAGGATAGGAGAGGATAGGACAGGAGGGGCAGCGTGATGGAGCCTGTGAGGCGAGATATCACGAATCAAAAAGGCCCGGCACTGGTGTTCCAGTGCCGGGCCCATCGCTTTCAAACATGACTTTCAAACATGGTTCTCAAGCAGACGATTGCGCGTGGTGCCTGTGCGTGAGAAGGCGCTAGAGGCGCGGCTCGTCACGGCTGATGTAATCGCCTTCCAGCGGCTCGCCGGTCTGCTGGCTGCTGCCTTGCTGCCCTGCATGGTTGCCGCTTGCGTGCTGCTGATCGCCATCGCTGCGTGATGCACTGTCAGCACGGGCGTCGGCTTCCCAGTCACCCGTGCGGGTGCTGCGCGAGGTTCCCGCAGCCGAGAAGCGCCCCTTGAAGAAGCGCGCGATCGCGCCATTGCCGCTCAGGCCGCGCGTCAACAGTCCCCGTGAGGCGGGGAGCAGGCACAGCAGGCCGAAGGCATCAGACAGAAAGCCCGGCGCCATCAACAGGGCGCCGCCGAAGATGAGTGCCGCGCCTTCCATCAGCTCGCCGGAAGGCATCTCGCCACGTTGCAGGCGTTCCTGGGCGCGCATCAGCGTCGCGCGACCTTCGCGGCGAATCAGATGCAGGCCGACGGCGCCGGTGATCAGCACCAGCGCCAGGGTCGGCAGCAGGCCGATCTGGCTGCCAAGACTGAACAGCACCACGAAATCCAATAACCCGAACAGGGTAATCACTAACAGTATGGGCATCGTCTCTCCCGAAGCAGGTAAATGGCAGGTTGCGCCAATGCGTCAAGGGTAAACCAGCCGCCGGATGGGGAACAGTCGAATCGGGCTCATGAACGGGCCATGATCTGCTGATGAGCCGCTGATGGTCGGCGGCGTGGATGGCTGGCGCTGCAGGAGTAGCGGTGCCATGCTGAACGATGTTGCATGTTGCAGTGCACAATAGAGGGGCTAGACAGAGAGAGTTGGACAGAGAGAGCCAGCCAGGAGAGTGGACAGGTAGAGCCCATGGCGTCCGCAGGGGGCGGGCCGAGGCTCACTCATCAGCATTCCCTGCTTTCGCGCACGCTGTTGCTGGCGTGCGTTGATGCCGCCAGTGCGTTGCGTTGGCGGATCTCGCCTGCGTTGAGGCAGGACACGCCGCGATCTGTTGCACTGCATCATGAGAATTCACCGCGAGCTGGCAGCGGGCGTCATCGCGAGGCATTCTCTGTCACGATGACGCTCAACACTGAAGGACGCGGTGCGGGACACTCGACACATAGATCGTGACGCCCGTACGGCATGCGGGCCTCGCATCCGGCAGCCGTTCCTCACTGCCGGCAGACAACCTGGGAGACGGGACATGAAGCTTGACGACAAGGTCATCGCGATTACGGGCGGCGCTCGTGGGCTGGGGTTGGCCATGGCGCGCTATCTGGGCGAGAAGGGAGCGGTGCTGGCGCTGCTGGACATCGAACAGGACGGCCTGGATGACGCCGTCGCGAGTCTGGAAGCTGCAGGCATCAAGGCGCAGGGTTTCGTGGCCAATGTCGCGGAAGAGGACTCCGTCACGGCCGCCTTCTCGGCCATCAAGAGCGCATTGGGGCCGGTGAGCGGTCTGGTCAACAATGCCGGCATCACACGCGATGGGCTGCTGATCAAGGCGCGTGATGGCGTGGTGGAGAAGACCATGTCGCTGTCCAGCTGGCAGCAGGTCATCGATGTCAATCTGACCGGTGTCTTCCTGTGCACCCGTGAAGCGGCCAGCCAGATGATCGAAGCCGGCCAGCCGGGCGTGATCGTCAATATCTCCAGCATCTCGCGCGCCGGCAACATGGGGCAGAGCAACTACACCGCCGCCAAGTCCGGTGTCGCGGCGCTGAGCGTGACCTGGGCCAAGGAGCTGGCACGCTACAGGATTCGCGTCGGTGCCGTGGCGCCGGGCTTCATCGCCACCGAGATGACCGCCGGCATGAAGCCGGAGATGCTCGACAAGATCAAGAGTGGCATCCCGATGCGCGACCTGGGCCGCCCGGAAGATATCGCCAGCAGCGTGGCCTTCATCTTCGACAATGACTACTTCACTGGGCGGGTGATCGAATGTGATGGTGGTCTGCGCATCTGACCCGACGGCTGGCGTCAGCCGATGAGACCCAAGCCCCCGCGATGGCAACATCGTGGGGGCTTTCTCATGGCGAATGCATCCAGCGCAGGCCGCTGCGCGTAGAAGTCAGTATTGCCGTTCAATGCTACAAGGAGACACGTCATGCAACGTCGCCAATTCATGGGGCTGGTGCTGGGGGCAGGAGCGATGCTGGCGCTGCCCAGGCTGTCTGCCGCGCGTCCGGAGCTTGAGCTCGAGCGTGGCGCGGATATCACGCCGCTGACCCTCGAGGAAGACGAATGGCGTGCCCGCCTGAGCCCGGAGCAGTATCGCGTGCTGCGCGAGGAGGGCACCGAGCGGGCGGGCTCCAGCGAGCTCAACAAGGAGCATCGCGACGGCGAGTATCGCTGTGCCGGTTGTGATCTGGCGCTGTTCTCTTCTGCCACCAAGTTCGAGTCCGGCACCGGCTGGCCCAGCTTCTTCGATCATATCGAAGGGCGCCTTCTGACCAAGACCGACTACGGGCTCATCTGGCCGCGCACCGAATATCACTGCGCGCGCTGCGGCGGGCACCAGGGGCATGTCTTCGAGGATGGCCCCGAACCCACCGGCCTGCGCTGGTGCAACAACGGTGTCGCGCTGCGCTTCGTGCCCGCGTGAGGCGCTTGGGAGGCATCCCGGCTGGTGCAGTGAGTGGCTAAAGCAATCTTGCCGCTTTGTGGTAACGTGACGACATCGTGATACAGACGGCCCGGTCGATTCCACGACCGGGCCGTCTGTATATTGCCGCATGAATTCTGCTGTAAGGGACTGACGTTTCATGGACGCTACTGCAACTGACGCTACCACCTCCCGTCCTGCACCGACGCTGTCGCCCGCTGCCACCACTCGCCGTATCCAACAGGCGCTGGCCGGTGAGCTTGGGGTGCGCGAAGAACAGATCACCGCCACCGTCGAGCTGCTGGATGGCGGCGCGACCGTGCCGTTCATCTCGCGCTACCGCAAGGAAGCCACCGGCGGGCTCGATGACACCCAGATGCGTCAGCTCGAAGAGCGCCTGCGCTATCTGCGTGAGCTGGAGGAGCGGCGTCAGGTCGTGCTCGAATCGATCGCCGAGCAGAACAAGCTGAGCGCCGCGCTTGAGCGGGATGTGCTGGCCGCCGACAGCAAGCAGCGCCTGGAAGATCTCTATCTGCCGTATCGCAAGAAGCGCCGTACCAAGGCCCAGATCGCGCGTGAAGCGGGGCTGGAGCCTCTGGCCGATATGCTGCTCGCGGACCCGACGCTGGAGCCGGAGGTTCAGGCGGCCGGCTTCGTCGCTGCCGACAAGGACGTGGCCGATACCAAGGCGGCGCTGGATGGCGCCAAGCAGGTTCTGATGGAGCGCTTCGCGGAGGACGCCGCGCTGGTCGGTCGCCTGCGTCAACGTCTGTGGGACGACGGCATCCTCAGCGCGCGCGTCATGAAGGGCAAGGAGCAGGAGGGCGCCAAGTTCTCCGATTACTTCGAGCATGATGAGCCGCTGCACAAGGCGCCCTCACACCGTGCGCTAGCCATGCTGCGTGGCCGCAACGAAGGCGTGCTGAGCCTCGCGCTCAAGCTCGAAGGCGAAGATGACCTGCCGCGTCACCCGATGGAAGGCGCCATCGCGGCGCATTTCTCCATCGAGGATCAGGGGCGCGCCGCGGACCGCTGGTTGAAGGAAGTGGTGCGCTGGACCTGGCGCGTCAAGCTCTATACCCATCTGGAGAGCGAGCTGATCGGCCGCCTGCGCGAGCGCGCCGAGCAGGAGGCCATCCAGGTCTTCGCCGACAACCTGAAGGACCTGCTGCTGGCGGCGCCGGCGGGCCCCAAGGCCACGCTGGGTCTGGACCCGGGTCTGCGTACCGGCGTCAAGGTCGCGGTGGTGGATGCCACCGGCAAGTATGTCGATCAGGCCACCATCTATCCGCATGCGCCACACAATCGCTGGGACGCCTCGGTGGCCGAGCTGGTCAAGCTGGTCGAGCGGCATGACGTCGAGCTGATCGCCATCGGCAACGGCACCGCCTCGCGCGAGACCGACAAGCTGGCCGCCGACGTGCTGACGCGCCTGTCCGGCCGTCGTCTGCAGAAGGTGATGGTCAACGAGGCCGGCGCGTCCATCTACTCGGCTTCGGAATATGCGGCGCGCGAATTCCCGGACCTGGACGTGACCATCCGCGGCGCGGTCTCCATCGCCCGCCGCCTGCAGGACCCGCTGGGTGAGCTGGTCAAGATCGAGCCCAAGTCCATCGGCGTCGGCCAGTATCAGCACGATGTCAGTCAGGTGCAGCTGGGGCGCAGTCTGGAAGCCGTCGTCGAGGATTGCGTCAACGGTGTCGGCGTCGACCTCAACATGGCCTCAAGCGCGCTGCTGTCACGCGTCGCGGGTCTCAACACCACGCTTGCCGAGAATATCGTCGCGCACCGTGATGCCAACGGCCGTTTCGCCTCGCGCCAGGAATTGCTCAAGGTCAGCCGGCTGGGCCCGCGCACCTTCGAGCAGTGTGCCGGCTTTTTGCGCATCGCCTCCGGCAAGAATCCGCTGGATGCCAGTGCCGTTCACCCGGAGGCCTATCCGCTGGTCGAGCGTATCGCCAAGGCGCACGGGCGTGATCTGCCGAGTCTGCTGGGTGACAGCGCCTTCCTGCGCACCGTGAAGCCGACGGAATTCACCGATGAGCACTTCGGCCTGCCGACGGTGACCGACATCCTGCGTGAGCTGGACAAGCCGGGACGTGACCCGCGCCCCGAATTCCGCTTCGCCGAGTTCAAGGAAGGTGTCGAGACCCTCAAGGACCTCGAGCCGGGCATGAAGCTTGAGGGCGTCGTCACCAACGTGACTCACTTCGGGGCCTTCGTGGACATCGGCGTGCATCAGGACGGCCTGGTACACATCTCTGCCCTGTCGCAAAAGTATGTTGCCGACCCGCGCGAGGTGGTCAAGGCGGGCGACATCGTCAGCGTCAAGGTGATGGAAGTCGACATCCCGCGCGCGCGCATCGCGCTGAGCATGCGCATGAGCGATACTCCCGCCGAGAAAGGCGCGGCAGGCGAGGCGCGACGCGGCGCAGAGGGTGGTCGCGGTGGGCGCTCGCAAGGTGGCGGTGGCCGTCAGGAGCGCGGTGGTCGCGGTAGCAATTCTGGCGCGAGCGGCGGCGCGGCACCGGCCAACAATGCGATGGCAGCAGCACTGCTCAATGCGCGCAAGTCGAAATCATAAGCCTTGAAAGCATTTTTTACGCGCCCATAATGTGGGCATACTGACCTGACGCGAACGGTACCTGCCGTTCGCGTCTTGCATGGCATCCGGTGCAGCACGCGGGCCATGGTCATCCAATTCGACCGGAGAGGCTGGGCTTCTCCCCATGCGAAAGGGTTCATACCTTGTCCGAGCAACTCGCGTCCGCCATTGCGCGACTCACGCCCCAGGCCCGTCAGGGTCTCTTCGGGCGCCTGCGCCGTGGTATCGAGAAGGAAGGCCTGCGGGTTACCGCTGGCGGTGACATCAGCCAGACGCCGCATCCGCGTTCTCTGGGGTCGAAGCTGACCCACCCGTACATCACCACGGACTATTCCGAGTCTCTGCTCGAGTACATCACCCCGGTGTTCACTCGTCCCAAGGAGTCGCTGGAGTTTCTGGCTGACCTGCATCGTTTCAGCTATCGCAACCTGGGCGATGAGCTGATCTGGCCGGCCAGCATGCCGCCGCGTCTGCACGGCAACGACAGCGTGCCGATCGCCGATTACGGCACCTCCAACAGCGGCACCATGAAGCATATCTACCGCAAGGGGCTGGATGTCCGTTACGGACGCATCATGCAGTCGATTGCCGGTATCCATTACAACTTCTCGCTGCCGGATGATTTCTGGAGCCTGCTGCAGGGGCTGGAAGGGGCAGAGGCGGAAGATGCGCGCGACTTCCGCTCGCGTCGCTATTTCGAGCTGATCCGCAACTTCCGTCGTCACAGCTGGATCCTGCTCTATCTGTTCGGCGCCTCGCCGGGCATCGATGAGAGCTTCCTTGATGGCGGCAATGATGATCGCCTCAAGCGTCAGGCGGACCGCAGCCTGGTCTCGGCCTACGCCACCAGCCTGCGCATGTCGGACCTGGGCTATCAGAACAAGGTGCAGGCGCAGCTCAAGATCTGCTTCAACTCGCTGGACAACTTCGTCGGCACGCTGCGTCACGCCATCGTCACGCCGTGGAAGGATTACGAGAAGCTGGGCGTCAAGCAGGCCGATGGCAGCTGGTCGCAACTCTCCAGCAACATCCTGCAGATCGAGAACGAGTATTACTCCGACATCCGTCCCAAGCGCGTCACCCGGCAGAACGAGACGCCCAGCCAGGCACTGGAAGGGCGTGGGGTCGAGTACATCGAAGTGCGCTGTCTGGACCTCAACCCCTTCCTGCCGGTCGGGATCGACGAGACGCAGATCCGCTTCCTCGATACCTTCCTGATCTGGTGTCTGCTGACCGAGAGCCCGTGGATCGACGACGAGGAATGCGCCACGCTCGACAACAGCAAGCGTCGCGTGGTCGAGGCCGGGCGTGATCCGGAACTGACCCTGAGCGTCAATGGTGAAGAGCGTCGCCTGCGCGATCTGGCGGCCAACATCATGGATGAGCTGGGAGAGGTCGCGGGCCTGCTCGACAGTGGTGACAAGACCAGCAGCGCGCACCGTGATGCGCTGGCGGCGCTCGCGCCGCGCTTCGACGATGCCCAGACCACACCGTCGGGCCGTCTGCTGACCAGCATGCTCGACAACGGCAGCAACTTCGTCGACGAAGTGCTGGCACTGGCCAAGGGACAGGCCGAGCAGTTCAAGTCAGAGCCGACGGAGCGTGCGCGCGGCTATCTGCTCGATCAGCTGGTCGAGACCTCGCTGCAGCAGCAGGGCGATATCGAGAAGGGTGATCATCAGGATTTCGACACCTTCATGGCCGAGTACTTCGCATCCGCCCATGGCACGCAACCGGCGTGATCTCGTGACGCAACGCCAATTCATGTTCAGGTCATCGCGACACGGCATGATAGGCATCAGTCGCTGATAGTGACGGATTCGGCTATCGCTTCATCATCGGCGCCTCAGGCTTGAGGCGCCGATGATGTATGTGGCCTGTGCAGCCAGACTGAGCGCGGCTGCGGGGCACGACGCGGTGCAAGCCTCAATGCAGTCGCAGGGCCTTGATGGCCTTGCGGCTGCGTCATTTCTCACCCATGACTCCACTGGAGTTCCACCGGCAAGGACGGCAAATGACACAAGCGGACAAACAATCGGGGCAGCAGCCAGTCGCGCGCAAGGGCGGGCTTGCCCGCCTGGCGAGCTGGAGCGGGCGTCAATGGTGTCTGTTGGGAGCGCTGGGGTGCGCCTTTTTGCTGGGCGTGGCCTTCGTGCTGCAGTTCGCCTTCGATCTGGCGCCGTGTTCGCTGTGCATCTTCCAGCGCGTGGCGGTGGCCGTGGCCGGCGTCTTCTTCCTGCTGGGAGCCTTGCATGGCCCCGGACGCATCGGCACGCGCATCTACGCGCTGGGCGCACTGGCCGGCAGCATCGGCGCGGTCGTGCTGGCGGGTCGCCATATCTGGCTGCAGTCACTGCCGCCGGATCAGGTGCCGGCCTGTGGCCCGGGCCTCAACTACATGCTGGAAGTGCTGCCGGTATGGGACGTGATCACCCAGGTGCTCAACGCCTCCGGTGAGTGCGCCCAGATCAGCGCGCAATGGCTGGGTCTCTCGATCCCGCAGTGGTCGTTGATCGGCTTCTGTGGGCTGGCGCTGGTACCGCTGGCGATGCTGTGGAGCAGCTTCCGCCGTTGAGGCAATATGCCCTGCCACCATGGTGGGGGGTTGGCAGCGTGCACGGCATGGAGGATAGTGGGTTGGCAGCGGGGCGAGCACCGGATGTCAGCCCCTATCGTTCGGGTCATGCCAGAGGAGGCGCCCATGCTGGAGGAATGCACCACTGCGGCGGAACGCTTTCGTGGCGTTCATCAGTTGGTTGATCGCTGGCTGGACCAGCGACGCGAGATGCTGGTCTGCTTCATGGATCTGCACGAGGCCTGCGTCAATGACCTCGAGCAGCTCGAGATGACACGCGTCAATCGCTTCATCGAGCTTTTGATGGACTACATCTCTGCGGGGCATTTCGAGGTCTATCCTCAGCTCAAGGAAGAAGGCCGTGTCTTCGAGGACACCGCGGCGCTGGCGGTCTGCGAGCAGTTGATGCAGCGCCTGGAGCCCTCCACCGAGCTGGTGCTGTCCTTCGATGAGGATTTCTCCAGCCCTACCCGCTGCCAGCACTATCGCGCCCGACTGCCGGAATGGCTGGCCCGCCTGCAGCAGGGGCTGACCGAGCGTTTCGCGCTGGAGGATCAGCTGATCCAGCGTCTGCATGCGGTGCACGAGCCTATTGCCCAGTCGGCCCCGTCGGGTCAGTCGGTGTCCTGAGGTCGCCTCCCGCCAGGCACCCATCAACAGGCACCCATCAAAAAGCCCCGTCAGCGAATGCTGACGGGGCTTTTTGATGCTCATCCGATGCGTGTCTCGAAAGAGGCTTACATCAGTGAGGAGGCTTCCGGACGCTCGATCTCGGTCAGTTCGATCTCGCCGGTCAGCAGATCACGCTCGAAGGTTTCCTTGTCGATGTTGAAGCCAAGGAATTCCTGGGCGAGATACATGTCCTTCTCGGCGTTGCCCAGGCAGCTGGTGCCACCCGGTGACGGCGTCATGTTGAAGACGATGCCGGTGCCCGGGTTGATCTTGGCTTCGCCCATCACGAGCTTCTGCTTGCTCTTGTCGATCAACTGCGGACGAACGCCGCCGAAGCCCTTGGCGAAGCTGACGTCCTTGACGTCCAGGCTCGGCACGATCTTCTTGATGTCGCCGTGGAACAGACGCTCACGCAGCACCGGCACCTCGAACATGAAGTTCTTGAAGATGTAGTTGCGGATGTCGCGCACCTTCATCAGGTCCCACAGGGCCTTGACGACGTTGCGGTCCATGCGCAGCACCTTGAGGAACTCCCAGAAGGTCTTGCCGTTGTAGCGCTCCAGCAGCGGCAGCATCAGGGCGGTCGGGCCGAAGCGGGTCTTGCCTTCCACCAGCACGTCCGGGTCGCCGTGGACGGCGGCGAACGGCAGGTTCTCGTTCTGGATGGTGTAGACCTTGCCGTTGAGCACCTTCGGGGTGAAGTAGAAGGAGCCGGCCATCGGCAGGCAGGACTTGTCCAGGCCGTAACCCATCTTGTGGGCGAACAGCAGGGAGTGACCGCCGGCGCTGACCACGACATAGCGTGCGCTGAGCTCGCCCTTGTCGGTCTTGACCTTGTAGACGTCACCTTCCTTGCGGATGTCTTCCACGGCGGTCGAGAGGCGAACGTCGAAGTTCATGCCTTTCTCGGCTGCTGCCTTCTCGCCTTCGCTGACGAAGGCTTCCGACAGGGTGGTGTAGTTGACGGCGGTATATTCGTCGGTGGAACCCAACGCGACGATTTCCTCGTCAGGACGACGACCTTCCACCACCTTCGGCTCCAGCTCGGCGATGTCATCACGCTCGAGCAGCTTCAGGTTGGGGAACAGCTGCTTGAAGGTGTCGAAACGCTTGCGCAGGAACTGGCATTCCTTGGCACCGACCGCCAGCACCATCTTCGGATACTTGTAGACGATGTGATCGCGCTCACTCTCGCTGAGCTTGGTGGCGAAGTTGACCACCATGCCCGCGGTGCGCTTGGTCACACGCGCCTTCTCGACCGTGTAGTTGGTCTCGATGTCGCCGCAGTGAATGGTCTGGGAGTTGTTGCGACCGTGCGAGTTGACGATCGCGACGTGGTCGTACTTTTCCACCAGGCCGACCGACTTGAGGTCGGTGTAGCGGGCGAGTTCATAGAGAAGGGCGGTGCCGGACACGCCGCCACCCACAATCAGGACATCGTATGTCGTTGAGGACATGGCTGCTCACGCTCAAGGTTGGTGAGGGACATCCCCCGGACCCGACCGGGATTCCGGAGGCCGTCCTGCCGTGACGGGGCAAAAGTTGCCGCACCAGGCTCGACGGTTCGATGGACACACATTATAGACACATCTTGTGCGAAATGATTCAGCAAATAAGGTCGACTTTATGGTGAATGCTTGTAGCCACATGAAAACCTTATAGCTGAGGTTGCTCGACCTTATGGATCGATAAAGTCCATGCAAATCAGCCTGTTATCAGTCGCGCAGCGAAATGATGCGCCAATCGCGCGCGTCAGCGGCGGCGCGCAGTTGCTCATCCGGGTCCACTGCGATGGCAGTATCGACACGCTCCAGCAGCGGCAGGTCATTGATGGAGTCGCTGTAGAAGGTGCTGCCATCCAGGGTGTGGTCACGTTCGGCCAGCCAGCTCTCGAGGCGGGTCACCTTGCCGGCCTGGAAGCTGGGGACGCCGCTGACGCGACCGGTGTAGCGGCCGTTGACGATCTCAGGCTCGATGGCGATCAGCTCATCGACGCCCAGGCGGTCCGCGATGGGGGCGGTGATGAAGCGATTGGTGGCGGTGATGATCAGCAGGGTGTCGCCGCGTGCCCGGTGACGTGCCAGCAGTTCTTCCGCCCGCGGCAGGATGATGGGCTCGATCTTGGCGGCCATGAACTGCTGGTGCCAGGCCGCCAGTTGCTCCGGACTGTTCTCGGACAACGGCTTGAGTGAGAAGGCCAGGTATTCGTGAATGTCCAGCTCGCCACTCTGGTAGAGCTGGTAGTAGCGCTCGTTGGCTTCACGATAGACGTTGGCGTCGACAGCGCCCTGTTCGACCAGAAATTCGCCCCAGGCGTGATCACTGTCCCCGGCGATCAGGGTATTGTCGAGATCAAAGATGGCCAGACTCACGGAAAACTCCTTGCTCTGCCCAGCCACACTCGGCTGGGCGACAGACACGGACAACAGAGCACGATAGGGTGCCGGCCCAGTGTTTGCGCGGGTGTACGGTGGCCGACGAGCAGTCTCGCACGGCCGTGTTGCACTGCAATAGCGTGAAGGCAGCGATTATTGCAGAGGTGCTCGGGCTTTCACACCGCCAAACCGCGTATTGAAGCGCTTTCAGCCTTTGTGGAAGAATGGTTTCAATTAACGAATCAAAGGTGACATCCGTGATCGACGCTGACGGCTTTCGCCCCAACGTTGGCATCATCATTGCCAACTGTGAGGGCCAGCTGCTCTGGGCGCGCCGGGTAGGACAGAATGCGTGGCAGTTTCCGCAAGGGGGCATCAAGCCAAACGAGACACCGCAACAGGCGCTGTTTCGTGAACTCGAAGAAGAGATCGGCCTGAAAGCTGAGGACGTCGAGATACTGGCCTGCACCCGTGGATGGCTGCGCTACCGGTTACCCAGACGCATGGTAAGAACGCACTCTCGACCGATCTGCATCGGTCAGAAGCAGAAGTGGTTCCTGTTGCAGATTCGCTGTCAGGACAACCGCGTAAGTGTGGATACCACGCCCAATCCTGAATTCGATGGCTGGCGTTGGGTAAGCTACTGGTATCCGCTGGGGCAGGTCGTGGCCTTCAAGCGTGAGGTCTATCGGCGCGCCCTGCGTGAGTTGGCGCCGCGTCTGCAGCGTCTGGTGGACACCGAGCGGCTCAAAGCGCTCGCCGAGGGGCCATCGCTGCATGAGGCGCGGGGCGCCTGTGGAACGCCTGGCGCCAGTGGCTCACCGGTCGCTACTGCCAACGCGGCGGCCAAGGGACTCGATGGCACAGGTGCCGCTGATTCCGGAGCCGGTGACGCCAGCTCCGAGGGTCACGGGCGTCATTCGTCCGGCTGATGGCGTTGATGGGCGCGGGTGGCTGAGCGTGGGTCACGCCGCCTGGGCTGAGCAATCACCTTCTCGACGTCTTCGATGCGCGAGATACACCATGCTTGAGGTACTCCATGCTTGAGGTGCTACGTCGTATCGTTCAGGAGGTCAATGGCGCACGTTCTCTGGACGCGGCACTGGCGACCATGGTGTTGCGCATACGCAAGGCCATGAAGACGGACGTCTGCTCCGTCTATCTGCTGGCACCGGAAAGCGATCGCTTCGTGCTCAAGGACACCATCGGTCTGCGCTCGTCGTCGGTGGGGCAGGTCAGTCTGGCACGTGGCGAGGGCCTGGTCGGGATGGTGGCGCTCAGAGAAGAGCCGCTCAACCTCGAGGATGCGCCCGCACACCCCCAATTCCGTTATTTCGAGGAGACCGGAGAGGAACGTTTCTCCAGCTTCCTCGGTGTCCCCATCATTCATCAGCGTCGCGTGCTCGGGGTGCTGGTCATCCAGCAGCACGAGAAGCGCCGTTTCGATGAAGGTGAGGAAGCCTTCCTTGTCACCCTTGGCGCGCAGCTGGCGGGAGTGCTGGCTCACGCCCTGGCCACCGGGGCGCTGGGCAAGCTGGCCGGTACCAGCGGCCAGGCGACCTTCTCCGGCGTGGCCGGCTCGCCCGGTATCGCCATCGGCAAGGCCTTCGTGCTGTCTCCGCCTGCCGACCTGGACGCCGTCCCTGATCTGATCCCCACCGATATCGAATTCGAGATCGCACGCCTCAAGGAGGCGATCAACGCCGTGCGCGAAGAGATCCGCGTCGCGGCGGAGCGTCTCGCCAGTCGTATCTCCACCCAGGAACATGCGCTGTTCGAGGTCTATCAGCAGATGCTGGGCGACGCGGCGCTGGGCCAGGAAGTTGAGAAGCGCATCCGTGAAGGACAGTGGGCGCCGGCGGCGCTGGCCGATATCGTGCGCCGCCATGTGCAGTATCTCGAGCGTGTCGATGACGACTATCTGCGCGAAAGAGCCGCCGACATACGGGATCTTGGGCGCCGCGTGTTGTCACACCTGCAGGAAGAGGGTGACAGCGGTCCGATCGAATACCCGGAAAATACCATCCTCATCGGTCACGAGATCAGCCCCGCCACGCTGGGGGAAGTCCCGCGTGAACGCCTCAAGGGGCTGGTCGCGGTCAGTGGCTCGAGTACCTCGCATGTCGCCATCCTGGCGCGTGCGATGGGGATTCCCACCGTGCTGGGCATGGTGGATCTTCCGTTGTCGCGGCTGGGCGGTGCACCGGTCATTCTCGATGGTCACCGTGGTCGACTGGTAGTGCGTCCCGAGTTTGAGCTCGGCGCCTACTATTCACGGTTGATCGAGGAGGAGCAGGCGTTGAGTGCGCTGCTGGAACAGGAGCAGGATCTGCCAAGCGTGACCCCGGATGGTCATGTTCTGCCGCTGATGGTGAATACCGGCCTGGCACTGGATTCCGTCGCGTCGCTCAAGTCGCGGGTCGGCGGGGTCGGGCTCTACCGCACCGAAGTGCCGTTCATGATGAGTGACCGCTTCCCCAGCGAGCAGGAGCAGGCGCGTCTGTATCGCGAGCAGCTGCTGGGCTTTGCGCCGCTGCCGGTCACCATGCGCACGCTGGATATCGGCGGTGACAAGGACCTGCCCTATTTCCCGATCAACGAGGCCAATCCTTTCCTGGGCTGGCGGGGCATCCGGGTGACGCTCGATCACCCCGAGGTGCTGATGGTGCAGCTGCGGGCCATGCTGCGTGCCGCGGAAGGGCTGGACAACCTGCGCATCATGCTGCCGATGATCTCGGGAATCGAGGAAGTCGATGCGGCGCTGGCGCTGGTCAATCGGGCGCTGGTCGAACTGGCCGAAGAGGGCATCAACGTCTCGCGGCCGAGTGTCGGCGTGATGATCGAGGTGCCCGCGGCGCTCTACCAATTGGAAGCGCTCGCCACCCGGGTCGACTTCTTCTCCGTAGGCTCCAATGATCTCACCCAGTATCTGCTGGCGGTGGACCGCAACAACCCGCGCGTGGCGAGTCTCTACGATGCCTGCCATCCGGCGGTGTTGCGCGCCCTGGCGCGTCTGGCGGAAGAGTCGCGTGCGCTCAAGATGCCGGTGAGCGTCTGCGGTGAGCTGGCGGGCGACCCCGCCGGGGCCTTGCTGCTGCTGGGCATGGGCTTTGACAGCCTGTCGATGAATGCCCCGAGTCTGCCACGCGTGCGTGCGGCCATTCGGCGGGTGTCACTGAGTGCGGCGCAGGGGCTGGTGGACGAGGTGCTGTGTCAGCCCACCGCCGATGAGGTTCATGACCTGTTGCTCCACCGCCTGCAGGCCTGGGATCTGGCCCATCTGCTGCCGCCGCGCGACAACGCGCCTGTGGCACAGAAGGCTGGTGAGACGACTAGCTGAGTCGCCAGCTGCCGATATCTCCTTCCTCGTCGCTCCCCGAGGCGAGCGAGCGGGTCATGGCCCTGCGGCTGGCGATGGTATGGCCCTCGGGGCTAAAACGGCGCTCCAGCAGGGTCAGGGTCTGCACCACACCAGACGGATCAGCCGTATCCCTTGTCGGGTGGCGTTGCCAGCGCACCAGGGTCGAGGCCCGCGTGCCATATTCGGCGCTGACGATGAATGGGCTGGACAGCAGGGCTTCGCGTTCGGGCGAGAGTCCGGTGGCCGGTAGCTGAGTCGGTGCGGGCCGCCAGTCATCCTTGAGCAGGTCGAGCAGCGCGTCGTCGCTCAATGGCCGTGGGGTTGTCTGACCAGCACGGACTGACGGGGCGAGGAGGGCTGCCAGGCGGCCGCTCAGGCGTCGTTGCTTGGGCCAGTCACTCTCGGGATGGCCATTGCTCAGGCTATGGATGCCCGCGCCGAGGCGGCTCACCTCGGCCCCTTGCGGGCCATGATGCAGGCGCCACAGCGCCTTGCCATCGCAGACCAGCAGGTTGCACCAGTCCACGGCCTCAAGCGTCAGCGCAGACAGCTTCTGTGCGTCCGCTCCCTCCAGTGCCGCGGGCACGCTCTCTCCCGCGACCAGTGCGCGCAACCAGTCTTCAAGGCGCCAGCGCGAGCATCGACCCAGCGCCTGACGCGCCGCGGCCGCGACCAGCTGGCCACGGCTGATGCTGGCCGTCTGGGCAGGGTGGTCCAGCTGGCGCACATTGGTCAGCGTGGCGAGGCTGCCGGCGGGGTGCACGACCAGCCAGCCGCCGCCGGCCACCAGGTCGCGTCCGCCGCACAGGACACCATCCGGCCACACGCAGAGCCCGGCGGTGGCGCGTGCGTGAAACTCATCCCGGTTGCCGATCAGTAGCAGGCATTCGCCCTGCGGCGAGTCCGGTTGCCAGTCAAATGCCATCAGGCACATGTCGCCACTCCATCAGGGGGTCGGGAGAAAATAGCGCCTCTGTCACGCTGGCACTGCATGACGCCTGACGGCGGCTTGCGTATGCTGCTGCTTTGTCTCGACAGCTTGCGCTGGTCAGCGGTCGGGCTTGCCGACGCCTCACCTACAGGATGCTTTCAGATCATGTTCTCGCGCCGTGCTTCCTCTGTCGAGCCACCGCCCGCGGCGGCGGTGGCTTCGAATGCCCAGAATTCCGCCAGTGGCCTGGAGAAGGTCTGGGCGCGCATGATTCGGCTGACGGCTGGCCCGCTGCTGCTGGCGGAGCTGGCGGTGGCGTTGAGCTTTCTGGTCGGGGCCGCCGTGGTCTGGGACAGCACGCAGCATGCCGCCGTCGATACCGCGCTGGGGGAACTCAGGCAGGAGCATGCGCTGGCCACGGCGCTGGTCAGCGAGCGTCTGGAAACCCAACAGCGTCGCCTGCAGATTCTGGCGCGCTATGCCCGGCGCCATCTCGACTTCGGCGCCAACGGGGACAGCGCCTATGACGAGGGCCTGGACCAGTTCTCGCTCACCGAGCAGGGCCAGCTGTTCAGGCCGGTATCGCGTGGGGGAGCCGCACTCTACGGCGAATTCGCAGGGCCGTTGAGCGATGAGGATCGTGACGCCGGGCGGCGACTGATGCATATGCAGTGGCTGCTGTCGGACCTCTACTCGTCGGACCCCCTGATCTCACGCCTGTTCGTGAGCCTCGATAACAGCATGGTCATGCTCTATCCCTGGTTCAACGTGCTGGACGCCTTCGCGCCGGGCAGCGATTTCATGCCCTATACCGGGGTGTTGCCGGACACCGTGCGTCAGCTTGCCGAGAACACCGACAATGGTGCGGCGCGCGTGGTCTGGCTACCGCCGCATCCGGGGCCTGCCGGTCTGCCGCAGATCACGGCGCTGGCGGAGGTCTCTCTCAGCAATGGCCAGAAGGCGCGTGTCGGGCTGGATCTCGCGCTGCCGCAGATGGAGGCGCGCCTGCTGCTGCCGGGGCATGCCCCCTCGGATGCCTTCTGGCTGGTCGATGACCACCTGAACGTCTGGGCGGCCAGCAGCAATGTCGGCGACGGCCATTCCCAGGAGCTGCCCGCGGATATCGCCCGCGCGATGGATACCAGCCTGCGCGGTGCCACGCTGGATGACCCGCACGGGACACAGGTGGTGGTGTGGGACAGCTTGCCGGTCACTGGTTGGCGCCTGGTGTCCAGCACGCGACTCGAGGTGCCCGGTCAGGTGCCGCTGCTGACCCTGTTGCTGGGCAGTGGTGGCGCGCTGCTGCTGGTGTTTGCCGTCGTCATGCTCATCTTGCAATGGCGGCTCAGGCGCATGGACCAGCGCCTGGGGCAGCCCTTGGAGTGGTTGGCGCGCCAGAGTGAGCGTATCGAGAACGGTGAGGTGATGGAGGAGTACCCGCCGGTGGGGCGGCAGGCCTATCCGGCGGATGACATCCTGCGGCGTCACCGTGGGGCCGTGGCCTTGCTGCGTCGTGGTCGCGGCCATGAGCTGGATGCCTTGCCGCTGCCGGCCTTCGTGATGCGTCATGGGCTGTTGGCGATGGCCAACCCGGCCTTCGAGAAGCTGTTCGGGCTGGTATTGCATGAGGCACTGGGCCGGTCGGTGGGCAGCTTGCTGATGCTGGAGCCCAACCCCAGCGTGCCCAGCAGTCGTGAACTCCGGGTACATGACGCCGAGGGGCGCATGCGGCGCATGCGCCTGGAGCTGTGTCGCTTCAACAATGACCCGGCGCAGGTGCTCGGCGTGATGATCGATGAGTCGGAGCACGATCAGGCCAGCCAGCAGTTGCTGGTCGCGCGTGACCGTGCCCGCGAAGAGGCGCGTCTGAAGAGTGATTATCTGGACATGCTGCACGCTGAGCTGACGCCGCCGCTGCAAGGCCTGGTGCGCAAGCTTGGTCAGCTCAGGCGCGAGCGTCATATCGAGGATGCCGAGCTCAGCCTGCTGCAGGGCCGCCTCGACAGCGTGGCGCAACTGCTGGATGCCCTGACCGAGCGCGAGGAAGTGGTACGGACGCCGCTGGAAGAGAATGACTTCTCGCCAACCGAGACGCTGGGGGCGCTGCTCGAGGACATGCAGCAGCGCCATCATGATGTCGGTTGCCCCTTCGAGTGGCAGCTGGGGCCGATGCCGGAGGCATTGCGCGGTGATGTGCGCCGCCTCGCGCAGCTGTTCGAGCATCTGGCGGAAGGCTGCATGCGCCACGAAAGCGTCAGTCATCAATCTCTGCTGCTTGAGCTGCAGCAAGCCTGTGAGCTGCCGGCCTGTCGCGATGCAGCGTTCTCTGCAGAGGGCTCAGAGGACGAGGGCGCTGGCTGTTGCTGTCTGCGACTCGAGCTGCGTGGACATGTCGGCCTCGATATCGGTCATCAATCGCCCTCGAGTCTTGTCATGGCGCGACGCTTGATCGACGAGCTGGGTGGCAGCTATCGCCAGATCAACGTGGACGATGAGCAGGCGCTGGAAATCCTGCTGCCGATGACATGGCCGGGCAAGCCGGCCGAAACCCGCATTCTGGTGGTGGATGATGGGCCGGTGAATGCGATGCTGGCGCGTACGGTGCTCGGGCGTCAGGGGTTGTTGGTCGATACCGCCAGCAGCGGCGAAGAGGCGCTGGCCGCACGTGGGCAGCATTTCTACGCGCTGGTGTTCATGGATATCTTCATGCCCGGCATGGATGGCGTCAGTGTCAGCCAGCGCTGGCGCGAGCAGGAAGCCGCCGCCGGCAGTGAGCGGCGCAGTGTCATCATCGCGCTGACCGCCAATGCCAGTGAGGCCGATCGCGAGCGCTTCTTCGCCGCCGGGCTGGATGATTATCTGGGCAAGCCCTACCGGCCTCAGGCGCTGATCGACAAGGTCAGCATGTGGCTGCCTGACGTGACGCTGACACCACGCGCGTCCGGCAGCGGCGAAGGTCCAGTATCAACAGACGGCTGACGGTCATGGCGCTGAGAGGCCCGGGCCACTCTCGGCAGACAGTCACCGCAATGCAGCATGAAAGGAGTCGGGTATGTGGTGGTGGTATCCCTTGTTGGGCGCAGTCGCCGGCATGATTGCGGGGTTGTTCGGGATCGGCGGAGGGCTTGTCATCGTGCCGGTGCTGGCCGCGGCCTTCGTGCTGCAAGGCGTCGCGCCGGAGGTGTTGATGCACCTGGCGATCGGCACCTCGCTGGCCACCATCGTGGTGACCTCGCTGTCGTCGGCGCGGGCGCATCATGAGCGCGGTGCGGTGCGCCTCGATTGGCTCAAACGCCTGTTGCCGGGGCTGGTGGTCGGCACCGGGCTGGGCGTGGTGCTGGCCAGTGAACTGAGCGGTGAGACGCTCAAGCTGGCGTTCGGCGTCTTCGTGCTGCTGGTGGCGGCCAAGCTCGGGCTGGACCTCAAGGTGGGCCAGATGGCCCAGGCGCCCGGGCGGGTCGGCCAGTTCGTGGGCGGCAGTACCGTCGGCGTGATTTCCTCGCTGTTCGGCATCGGTGGCGGCACGGTGATGGTGCCGATGCTTTCCAGCTGGCAGGCGCGCATGACCGAAGCCGTGGGGACCGCCGCCGCGGCAGGCTTTCCCATCGCGCTGACCGCCGCACTGACCAACATCGTGGTTGGCTGGCATGCCCCCAATCTGCCGGAGCACGCCATCGGCTATGTCCATTGGGTGGCGTGGCTGGGCATCGTGCTGGCGTCCGTGCCGTTTGCGCGCCTCGGGGCGCGGCTGGCGCATGCCTTGCCGGCCCTGCTGCTCAAGCGCCTGTTCGCGCTGATTCTGGTCGTCGTCGGACTGCGGTTTCTGCTGGCGTGAGCGGGAATACGCTGCCTCAGGCAGGTCGTGTTCATGCTTTGACTGTTATGCTCTGCCCGCCTGAGAGGCGATGACTGCATCGCCCAGTACGTTGGTAGAGCCCGACTTCCTCATTCAAGGTTTTCACATGTTGCAATATCCTGAGATCGACCCCGTGGCGCTGGCGCTGGGGCCCTTCAAGATTCATTGGTACGGGTTGATGTACGTGATCGGTTTCGCGGCGGCCTGGGGGCTGGCGCGAGCACGTCGCGCACGTGTCGGCCTGAGTCAGGACGCGGTGGGCGACCTGATCTTCTTCGGCGCCCTGGGTGTGGTGCTGGGTGGCCGTCTGGGGTATGCGCTCTTCTATGGCTTCGACAAGCTGCTGGCGGACCCGGTGTGGGTCTTCAAGGTCTGGGATGGCGGCATGAGCTTCCATGGCGGCCTGCTGGGCGTGTTGATCGCGATGCTGATGTTCGCGCGTCGCCATCAGCTGACCTTCTTCCAGCTGACTGATTTCATCGCGCCGATGGTGCCGATCGGCCTCGGCGCAGGGCGGCTAGGCAATTTCATCAATCAGGAGCTGCCGGGGCGCATCACCGATGTCTCCTGGGGCATGGTCTACCCGCTCTACGGGCCGGAGCCGCGTCATCCCTCGCAGCTCTATCAGTTTGCACTGGAGGGCGTCGCGCTGTTCACCATCCTGTGGTTCGTCTCGCGTGAACCGCGCCAGAAAGGCTTGATCTCCGGCCTGTTCCTGCTCTGCTACGGCTGCTTCCGGTTCATCACCGAATTCTTCCGTCAGCCGGACTCACAGCTCGGCTTCATCGCCTTCGACTGGCTGACCATGGGCCAGCTGCTGTCGCTGCCGATGGTGCTGTTCGGGCTGCTGTTGATGGCCTGGTCGCGCGGTCAGGAAGTGGCGCAGCCGCCGGTGCATCGCGCCTCCTGAGGGGCAATGCAGGCGTGAATACAGGGGGCATTCGGTGTAAACTGGCCTCCTGCCAGATACGCAAGAACGCGGCCATCGGGCCGCGTTCTTGCGTATCTGGCAGCGTCAAATATCGTCAAGTGAACGATTCGAATTCATGAAGAGGCTGGCGCAGGGCGATCCACGGCACCGCTCGCCGCGCCAGCCTCTGACACGCCGTACGGACTCGCCACCATGCAACCCTATCTAGATCTGATGCGCCATGTGCTGGAAAACGGCACACAAAAGGGCGATCGCACCGGCACCGGCACCCTGAGTGTCTTCGGCCACCAGATGCGCTTTGATCTGGCCGAAGGCTTTCCGCTGGTCACGACCAAGAAGCTGCACCTGCGCTCGATCATCCACGAGCTGCTGTGGTTCCTGAAGGGCGATACCAACATCGCCTACCTGAAGGAAAACGGCGTGCGTATCTGGGACGAGTGGGCCGATGAGAATGGCGACCTCGGCCCGGTATACGGTTACCAGTGGCGCAGCTGGCCGAACCCGCAAGGCGGTTCCGTCGACCAGATCAGCCAGCTGATCGAGCAGATCAAGACCAACCCGGATTCGCGCCGTCTGATGGTCTCGGCCTGGAACCCGGCGCTGGTGGACGAGATGGCGCTGCCGCCTTGTCATGCGCTGTTCCAGTTCTACGTCGCCGATGGTCGCCTGTCGTGCCAGCTCTATCAGCGCAGCGCGGATATCTTCCTCGGCGTGCCTTTCAACATCGCAAGCTATGCGCTGCTGACCCAGATGGTCGCGCAGGTGTGTGGCCTCAAGCCGGGCGAGTTCATCCATACCCTCGGCGATGCCCACCTTTACAGCAATCATCTCGAGCAGGCGCGTGAGCAGTTGACGCGTGAGCCGCTGGCGCTGCCGCAGCTGGTGTTGAATCCGGAAGTCACGGATCTGTTCGACTTCACCTTCGATGACATTGCCATCGAAGGCTATGAATCCCATCCGCATATCAAGGCGCAGGTGGCTGTATGAGTGATAATGAATTCTCTCCGCTGACGGCGGCGGCTGACACCGTCGTGCCCGTCGCGATGATTGCCGCCATGTCGATCAACCGCGTGATCGGCGTCGACAACCAGTTGCCGTGGTACCTGCCGGAAGACCTGAAGTTCTTCAAGCATGTCACCCAGGGCAAGCCGGTGATCATGGGGCGCAAGACCTTCGCCTCCATCGGCAGGCCGCTGCCCAACCGCCTCAACATCGTGGTCACGCGTGACAGCGAGTTCAGTCACGATGGCGTGCGGGTCTGCAGTGACCTGGCCGCCGCGCTGAGCATGGCGGACCACCACGCGATGATCGAAGGCGTGGATGAGATCATGGTGATCGGTGGCGGTCAGATCTACGCCCAGGCGCTGCCGGTGGCGACGCGCCTCTATCTCACCGAGGTTGCGGTCGAGATCGAGGGCGATGCCCATTTCCCGGCGCTGGATGCGAGCTGGCAGGAAGCGCAGCGCGTCCCGGGGGAGAGTGGTGAGGGTCTGCCGGCCTATGACTTCGTGCGCTTCGAGCGCCGCGACGTCTGAGCCACTGGCTGGCCGGCGTGACCTTTACAGTCAGCAGGTACTGACACAGACTGGTGCCAAACGGAACTGCCCATAGCGTGCAAGGGAGGCTCAGGCCTTGACGATGGATCGCCTCGAAGCGCTGTATTCTGCGCTTGAACATGAAGCCGACACACAGCGACAGCAGCGTGACACAGAGCGCCAGGCCCGTGCGGCCCTGGAGTCGGAAAATGCCCGCCTGCGCGATGCGCTGGCCCAGCTGGAGCAGCAGGCAACGTCTGCAGCCACGGCAGATGCCGATGCGCATCAGCGTGCCCTGGCAGAAGCCGAGCGTGCACTGGCCGCGGAGCGTCATGAGCGTGAGCAGCTCGCTGAGCAACTCGCGGCGGCGCGCCAGACACTGCAGGAGCAGCAGGCGCAGTTAAGCGCGGTGAATGAGGCGTTGCTGGCGCGAGATGCGCAATTGCGTGAACTGGTTGAGCAGGCTTCTGCGCCGCAATTCTCCACGAATGCGGAGGCGGGTCTGACAGCGCAGCAGGAGGCGCAGGCAGAACGCCTGGCCTCAGAGCGCCTGAACGTGAGTCAGCCGGCAGCTGCCGCGCAGACAACGACGGCTGCTGATTCGTCCGAGGCTCAGGCGTCGCAAGCCCAGACGCCGCAAGCTCAGGTACCGCAGGAGCAGGAAGCGCAGCAGCAGAACGAGGTCGAGCAGGGCGAGGCCCCGCAAGCACCGCAGGCGCAGCAGGCTTCTCAGCCTGAGGCGGCGCCTTCTCCCCATGCGCTGCTCAAGCAGTGGTACAAGCGCTATCCGGATACCTTCTTCAAGGGCCATACCCGGCCGCTGAAGATCGGCATCCATATCGAGCTGCTGGAAAACGAGCCCTGGGATGACAAGCTGGTGCGGCGCGCGCTGGCGGGTTATGTCCATCTGCCGCGGTATCTGAAGGCGGTACGGGCGGGCACGCAGCGCGTGGACCTCTCGGGTCAGTCGGTGGGTGCCGTGACGGAAGATGAGGCACGTCATGCCCGTCAGCAGCTCGATGAGCTGACGCGCCAGCAGAAGGCGCGTGAAGAGCAGGCGACCGATCAGCGCATCAGCCACAAGCTCAGCGAGCTGATGACCAAGCACCGTCCCTGAGAGTGTGCTGGCAGGTGGTGTGACAGCTGAGGAAGACGCTCGGTCGACAATGATCGGTGCTAACAGACAAGGCCCCTGTGCGGATTCCCGCACAGGGGCCTTGTCGTTGATGGGCGGAAATCCGCACAACTCCTCACAGATCGCCAGCGGCCCGCGGAATTCGGCTCACTTGTGTGCGAACTGTGCGTCTTCAACTCATTGAATTGTCTGGATTTTCTCGTCTATCTGGCGGCTGTGGCGCAATGCTCGCAGTGTCTCGGCTATCCCTGCTCGCGCCGCACTTCTGCGCGGCATCGTGTCGGAGCCGCGCAGACGGGATATCGAATGCCCTACAAGACCAACAATATCCGCAATTCAAGAGGATTCGCCATGCGCCTTATCAAGCCAGCCCTGACCGCCCTGAGTGCTGCCATCCTGTTTGCCTCAGCGACGGCCATGGCCGACCCGATCACCATCAAGTTCTCCCATGTGGTGGCCGAAAATACCCCCAAGGGCCAGATGGGCAAGAAATTCCAGCAACTGGTGGAGGAGCGTCTGGGCGACAAGGTGGAAGTCGAGCTCTACCCCAGTTCGCAGCTGTACGGGGACGACAAGGTGCTGGAAGCCATGCTGCTGGGCGATGTGCAGCTGGCCGCGCCGTCACTGTCCAAGTTCCAGAAATATACCGATCAGCTGCAGGTCTTCGATCTGCCTTTCCTGTTCAAGGACATGGGCGCTGTCGAGCGCTTCCAGAGCAGCGAGACGGGCCAGTCATTGCTGACGTCGCTGGAATCCAAGGGGCTGGTGGGGCTCGGTTATCTGCATAACGGCATGAAGCAGCTGTCCGCGTCATCGCCGCTCAAGACACCGGAGGATGCCGACGGCAAGAAATTCCGCATCATGACCTCCGATGTGCTCGAGGCCCAGTTTGACGCGGTGGATGCCGTCTCGCTGAAGAAGCCGTTCTCCGAGGTCTTCATCCTGCTGCAGACCAAAGCCATCGATGGTCAGGAGAATACCTACTCCAATATCTACTCCCAGAAGTTCTTCGAGGTGCAGCCGTACATCACCGAATCCAACCACGGCGTGCTGGATTACATGGTGGTGTCCTCGGCACGCTTCTGGAATGGCCTGCCGGATGACGTGCGTGGCGAGGTCAAGTCGGCGCTCGATGAGGCCATCGTCTTCGGCAACCAGCTCTCCGAAGCCAAGAACATGGAGGCCAAGCAGGCCATCCTCGATTCAGGCCAGAGCGAGATCATCACGCTCGACGATGCCCAGCGTCAGCAGTGGGTCGACGCCATGAAGCCGGTATGGGGCGAGTTTGCCGACGACATCGGTCAGGACATCGTCGACGCCGCGGAAGCTGCCAACCAGTAAGCCATCAGGCCATCCATCACTTGCCCCATCTTGAGCGCCAGGACATCGGCGATCTCGCGTGGGGCAAGTGTCCTTGAGCGACATGAGGATTTTTGCCATGGCACTACGATGGCTTCACAAGGCGGAAGAGACGCTGTTCTCGCTGCTGCTGGTAGCGATGGTGCTGCTGGTCTTCGTCGAGGTGGTGTTGCGCTTCGTCTTCAATACCGGCATCAGCTGGTCACAGGAGGCCACGCTGTATCTGGCGGGCTGGTTCGTGCTGATCGGCGTGTCCTGGGGCGTCAAGCAGGGCGCGCACATCGGCGTGGATGTCGTGGTCAAGATGCTGCCGATGCTCTGGCAGCGCGTGGCGACCTTGCTGGCGCTGGCGATCTGCATGGCGTACTGCGTGATGCTGCTGGTCGGCAGTTATGAATATCTCTCGCTGATGAAGATGATCGGCATCGAGCTTGAGGACATCGCGATTCCCAAGTGGTACGCCCTCACCATTCTGCCCATTGCCATGTTGCTGCTGATGCTGCGCTTTGCGGTACTGGGCTGGAAGGTGATTCGTGGCGATGCCAGTGGCTTCGGCTTTCATGACGAAGGCGAGGACAGCATGCATCTGGTGCAGTCGGATGAGCCGGATGGCCAAGACAACGGCGATGCTGGCCGTGACAGTGATCAGGGAACACCACGATGACCATAGCCACTCTGTTTGCGCTGCTGTTCGGCGGCATCTTTCTCGGCATGCCGATCGCCTTTGCGCTGGGCTTCTCGAGTGTCACCACGATCCTGCTGTTTTCCAGTGACTCACTGGGGTCGGTGGCGATCAAGCTGTTCGAAGCCCTGTCGCATCACTACACCCTGCTGGCGATCCCGTTCTTCATTCTCTCCAGCACCTTTCTCTCGACCGGTGGCGTGGCACGTCGCCTGATCACCTTCGCCACCGATGCCATTGGCCACGTGCGCGGTGGGCTGGCGATGGCCTCCGTATTGGCATGCATGCTGTTTGCCGCCGTGTCCGGCTCTTCTCCGGCCACGGTGGCGGCGATCGGCTCCATCGTGATCGCGGGCATGGTGCGCCAGGGCTATACCGAGTCCTTTGCGGCGGGCGTGATCACCAATGCCGGGACGCTGGGCATCCTGATTCCGCCGTCCATCGTGATGCTGGTGTATTCCGCCGCCACGGAAGTCTCGGCGGCCAAGATGTTCATGGCTGGTCTGATTCCGGGGCTTTTGATGGGTGGTATTTTGATGGTCGCCATCTATATCGCGGCGCGGATCAAGAAGTTGCCGGCTCAGCCTTTCCCTGGTGTACGGGTGCTTGCGCGCTCCGGCCTGATCGCCATGGGCGGTCTGATGTTGATCTTCATCGTGCTGGGCTCGATCTATGGCGGCGTGGCCAGTCCCACCGAAGCCGCTGCCGTGGCCACGGTATATGCCTGGTTCATCGCCGTGGTGGGCTATCGCGACATGGGGCCGTTGAAGAACGTGCCGTGGCGCAAGGGCAACGAAGCCTGGGGGAGTGCGGGGTTGCGCGCGCTGTGGCAGGTGCCTGCCGGGCTTCTGGGGTCCTTCACCGATCAGGAGGTCAAGAAGGTGGTACTGGATGGCGCGCGTGTCTCGATGATGCTGCTGTTCATCATCGCCAACGCGATGCTGTTCGCGCATGTACTGACCACGGAGCGCATTCCGCACACCATCGCCGAAACCATCATCGGCTGGGGGCTGCCGGCGTGGGGCTTCCTGATCGTGATGAATCTGCTGCTGCTGGCGGCGGGCAACTTCATGGAGCCCTCGGCCATTCTGCTGATCATGGCGCCGATCCTGTTCCCCATCGCGACGCAGCTGGGGATCGACCCGATCCATCTTGGCATCATCATGGTGGTCAACATGGAGATCGGCATGCTGACACCCCCCGTGGGGCTGAACCTCTTCGTGACGGCGGGGATCACCGGCAAGCCGATGACCTGGGTCATTCGGGCAGCATTGCCGTGGCTGTCGCTGTTGCTGCTGTTCCTGGTGTTGATCACCTATGTGCCGTCCATCTCGCTGTTCCTGCCCAACTGGTTGAGCAGTTGAGGATCACTGCCTGCTGACAAGGTGCGATGGCAGGATTGAATGATGACAGAGCTTGATGACAGGGAGGGCGACTGGGCTTGTTGACTGGATTTGCTGATTGAGCTGATGACCGATCTTGATAGCAGACTCATGAATGAATCATTGGCACAGGGACGGTGCCTTTCATGAAGATAAAGCTGAGAGGAAACCACAACTTGGCATCAGACAAGCACAGCAGTTGACGGGTATTTGTTCTGCGACTTTTGTCGCAAGCGAGGTTTTTCCACAATGAATCCGAGATTAACGCTCAGAGATGCGCTCGGTGATGCAGGAATCCGCGTCAAGACGCATGGTTGTCATGAATCCTTCATTCTTGAGCCCTAGAGTATGCTCACGCCAGACAACCGACCGATGGATAGGTTCAGGAGTGGTGATCGAAAACAGTGTTTTTTTCTGTTGCACATCCTGAAAGCCCGGTATATGGTTTCCCTGCGAGCATTGGATAATAACTAGGCCACAGAGTTTTAGAGGCGTCATCAAGCGCCCGGAACCTTGGTCACTGCCACCGGCAGACACGATCGAACAGTTAACGCTAGTTAAGGAACTATCGCGATGAAAAAGACACTTCTGGCTACTGCCATCGCCGGCGCTGCTGCCCTGGCTGCTACTTCTGCTTCCGCTGCTACTGTCTACAACCAGGACGGTACCAAGCTGGACATCTACGGTAACGTTCAGCTGGCATATGGTTATGTCGACCAGCTCGGCGGTGATCCGGAAAGCGAACTGGGTGACAACGGTTCTACCTTCGGTGCCAAGGGCGAACACAAGATCAACGACGATATCGTCGGTTACTTCAAGGCTGAGTGGGAATACGACGCTGACGAATCCAAGGGTGGCAGCAACGGCCTTAACGGCGGCGACCAGTCCTACGTCGGTGCCAAGGGCTCCTTCGGTGACGCGCGTATCGGTTCCTGGGATCAGCTGATGGATGACTGGATCCAGGATCCGATCTCCAACAACGAATACTTCGATCTGACTGACTCCAGCAGCAACATCTCCGATGGGACTGATACTTCTGCCCAGACTCGTGAAGGCAACAAGCTGCAGTACATGTCTCCGGTCATGGGCGGTATGCAGTTCGCTGTCGGCTCCAACTTCGAAGGCGATGGTGAAGACGAGAACGTTACCGATTCCAACCAGGCGTCCTTCTTCGCTGGTGCCAAGTACACCGTCGGCGGATTCTCCCTCGCCGCCGTGTATGACAACCTGGACCAGTTCGAAGCCACCAATGGCAGCGACATCGGTGACCAGTACGGTATCACCGGTCAGTACACCGTCGATGCCCTGCGCGTTGCTGTGAAAGCCGAGCGTTTCGCTGCTGAAGCTGACAACGCTGATGTCGATTACTTCGGTATCGGCGCGCGTTACGGCTACGGCATGGGCGACGTCTACGGCGGCTACCAGTATGTCGATGCAGACGATGGATCTGATCTGGCTGCCGACAACGGCGGCGACGACAGCTTCAACGAATTCAACCTGGGTGTGACTTACAACATCTCTTCTGCGATGTACACCTATGTCGAGTATCGTCAGCTGGATCGTTCTGGCGATGCTGGTGACGGCGCTGCAGTCGGCATCTACTACGGCTTCTAAGACGTCTTCAATCGTCTAGCAAGCTAACGAAAGCCGGCCCCTCGGGGCCGGCTTTTTTACGTCTGTCTCTTCCGTGATGACTGGCTTCCTGTCCGATGAAGGGGGGGGAGCCAATGCGCAAGCATGAGCGTCATGGTCACGAAAAAGCCCCTTTGATCTGGTGATCAAAGGGGCTTTTATCATGCGCCTCTCTGGGAAATGATAGCGCTGGTGGATAACCGGTCAGCGCAATTATCCGGCCATCATTTCATGGCGTCGAGGTCTTCACGCTTGGGCAGTGCAGCATAGGCACCCGGGCGAGTCACGGCGAAGGCACCGCAGGCCGCAGCACGCTCCAGTGCGACGTTGAGATGACTCTCGTCTTCGCACCAGTCGCTCAGGTTGTCGGCATTGATGCCGGCTTCGCTGAGGGCTGACAGGAAGCCCCCGATGAAGGCGTCGCCACCGGCGGTGGTATCGACCGCCTTGACGGTGGGCGGCGTGATGCTGAC
This sequence comes from Cobetia sp. Ld8, assembly GCF_045066615.1. Classification (NCBI taxonomy): domain Bacteria; kingdom Pseudomonadati; phylum Pseudomonadota; class Gammaproteobacteria; order Oceanospirillales; family Halomonadaceae; genus Cobetia; species Cobetia sp. Ld8. The sequence goes on from NZ_JBISHF010000006.1 coordinate 474,993, forward strand.
GGTCTCGATGTCGCCGCTCTGCTTGCGCACCAGGGCACGGATCACGCCCGGGCCATCGGTGAGCACGATCAGGCGCACACCGGCCTTCAGGCGCGCTTCGAGCCAGTCGGTCTGCGGCTGACTGCCGGTCAGGGCCTCGACCTCTTCCTGGGACAGCTTGAGGATGTCGGCGTTGTCCAGCAGACGCGTGACCAGGGTCACATCGACCTGCTGGTTCGGCCACAGGTTGTGACGCAGATTGGCATCCACGCTGACCAGAGAGCCTGCAGCACGTGCGCGTGACGCCAGCACGAAGCTGGTGTCCGCGATGCCGGCGTCGGTCAGGCTGTTGCTGCACAGGTGGAAGATGGCGGGTGTCGCGAACAGCTCAGGCCCGGCGTGCTCCGGACGGAACAGCAGGTCGGCGGCCGGCGGACGATAGAAGTCGAAGCGGCGTTCACCCTCTTCATCGCGAGACACGAAGGCGAGCGCGGTGCGCGCATGGCTGGTGCGCTTGACGTGTTCCATCTGCACGCCATGAGCGCTCAGTTCGTCGTGCAGGAAGTCACCGAAGCTGTCCTGACCCAGCATGCCGACGAAGTGGCTCGGCAGGCCGAGACGGGCACAGGCCACCGCGACATTGGCCGGTGCGCCGCCCGCGTAGGGCGTGAAGGTTTCCTGCTCGACGGCCTGGCCGCCGAGCTTGTTGGAGAGCATGTCGACGAGCGCTTCGCCGAACGCGATTACCGGAGTCATCAGGAGGAGGTTTCCTTGCGAGTGGTCGTCGTGGAGCCTTTGGCTTTCTTGTCCGGCTTGTCGTTGCTGTCATCCGTCTGGGTGACGCCACCGGCAGGGAAGTGCTCGCGGACCAGTGCCAGCAGGCCCTGGGTGGACGGATCGAAGGCCTTCACGTCGGTATCGATACGCGCGCTGATTTCCCCGGCGATGCGCTTGCCGAGCTGCACGCCCCACTGGTCGAAGGAGTTGATGTTCCAGATCACGCCTTGCACGAAGACCTTGTGCTCGTAGAGGGCGATCAGTGCGCCGAGATTGCGCGGTGTCATCTCATCCAGCAGCAGGGTGCTCGACGGGCGGTTGCCCGGGCAATTGTAGTGCGGATCGAGGTTGCTGCCATCCTGGCTGCCTTCCATGAAGGCGTTGGCCTGCGCCAGCATGTTGGTGATCAGTGCGAAGTGGTGCTCTTCGGTACCCGGCTCCGGCTTCAGCGAGGCGATGAAGTCGATGGGCACGTAGCGCGTGCCCTGGTGCAGCAGCTGGAAGAAGGCATGCTGACCGTTGGAGCCGGTCTCGCCCCAGACGATCGGGCCGGTCTTGTAGTCCACCGGACGGCCGAAGATGTCGACCGACTTGCCGTTGGATTCCATATCCAGCTGCTGCAGGAAGGCGGGCAGCTGATGCAGGGCCTGGTCGTAAGGCACGATGGCCTGGGTCTCGGCACCCATGAAGTTGATGTACCAGATGCCGATCAGCGCCATCAGGACCGGCATGTTCTCGGCCATCGGCGCATTGATGAAGTGCTGGTCCATCTCATGGGCGCCTTCCAGCAGCTCCATGAAGCCTTCATAGCCGATGGACAGGGCGATGGGCAGGCCGATGGAAGACCACATGGAGTAGCGACCGCCAACCCAGGCCCAGAATTCGAAGACGTTCTCTTCGCGAATGCCGAATTCCTTGGCCGCCTTGCGGTTGGTGGAAGCCGCGACGAAGTGGGCACCGACGTCGGCATCCTGACCGGCGTGCTCCAGGAACCAGCGGCGCGCCGTCTTGGCGTTGAGCAGGGTTTCCTGGGTGGAGAAGGTCTTGGTGGAGACGATGAACAGCGTGGTGGCCGGATCCAGGCGCTTGAGCACCTTCTGGATGTGGTTGCCATCGACGTTGGAGACGAAGTGGAAATTGATTTCCGGGTGGCGATGCTTGAGCAGCGCACGGCAGGCCATGTTGGGGCCCAGATCGGAGCCGCCGATGCCGATGTTGACCACGTCGCGAATCCGCTGGCCGTCGAAGCCTTTCCACTCACCGCTGCGCACGGCTTCCGAGAAGGCGCGGATCTGCTCGCGCGTCTTGTGGATTTCCGGCATCACGTCCTTGCCATCGACGATGACCGGCGTGTTGGTCTGGCTGCGCAGTGCGGTGTGCAGCACCGGGCGATTCTCGGTGACGTTGATGATGTCGCCGGAGAACATCTGCGCGCGACGTTGAACGAGTGCAGAGTGCTCAGCCAGTTCGACCAGCGCCTCCATCACCTCATCGGAGATGTGGTGCTTGGAGTAGTCGAGAAACAGGCCGCCGACGCGCAGGCTCATCTTCTCGAAGCGCTTGGGATCCGCCGCGAAGTAATCGCGGATGCGGTCGTTGCGGGTCACCTCGCCCAGCCGGGTCAGCGCCTGCCAGGAAACACTACGGGTCAATTGCAGCATGGAAGTGTCCATCGTATGGGTTGTTGAAGTTCATCGGGGCGGGTCGCATTCTGTGGCGGCCCGACGCACGCTTGCAGGCGAGGCGAAAGTCACTGTCAGCCGGGAGTCGTGTCGATGACACGATTCAGGCGCTTGGCGCTCTCGGTTGGTCGACAAGGTGCGCAAGGGGCCGGCCACGCCGTGAGCCGCGTGGCCGGCTGTCATTCACTCGCCGCTTGCCTCATCACCGCTCAGCGGTGAGATGTGCTGAGCCAGCAGATGCTGAGCGCCCGGCGGCAGCCAGACCGGGTCGAGGCGCGTGCAGGCGGTCTCGACACACAGGAAGCTGCGCGCATTCTCGACGCTGGTGTCGGCCGGCGGCGCGTCCCCGGGATGCCAGACCACCGTGGAGTCAGAGCCCTGCTTGGCGATGCGCAGCTGACGCTTGCCGTCTTCGAGCACCTGAATCTGGCTGGTCTGGTAGATGCGGTCCAGCGGGCCGCGCACGCCCAGTTCGCCCTGCTGGTCGAAGCGCGAGAAGTCCTGGCGCTTGTCCAGGTAGCTGGCGCCGGCCAGACCGGTGACGCGACACTCGAAGGCATTCGCCACTGCGAAGTAGGTATGCAGCGCGCCGGTCATCTTGATCGGGGCCTCGCCACGGTTTTCCGTGATCAGCTCGACCTTGAGGAAGCGGCGGCTGGCAAAGATCACCACGCGCGGAGAGAGGGCGGCATGCAGCGCTGAGACCGGTGAGGCATGGATCTCGACGCCTTCCTCTTCCTCGTCCACCGCATCGATGCGCCAGTCGGCCTTGCGAGCGGGGCCGTGCAGTTCGCTTTCGCCCTCGGGGAATTCATCCGCGAACCAGGGCCAGCACAGCGGAATGCCGCCACGAATGCTGCCCGGCAGGGCGGCGGGCGTTTCCGTCACCCACAGCCAGGGAGAGTCGCCCGTCGGCTGATAGTGCAGCACCTGAGCCCCCTGGTGGCAGACCACCAGCTCGCCCCACTCCTGGTTGAGGATCAACAGCGAGCGGCCCTGCCATTCGACAGTGCGTTGGTCAGCGGTGTCGGCGATCAGTGCGCGCAGACTTTCGGGGATCATCTCGAGCTACCTCGATGGTTCAGGAGGTGGCGGTGCATCATGCCACCTCTTCATTGTGCAGAGCCTCGGCGGCGCCCAGCAGGCCGGTCCACGGCGCGGTCACCACCCAGGTGGGTATCGCGGCATTGTAACGGCTCAGACGATTCTTGTCGGTGAAGGCGTGGCGGAAATCGCTGCGCATCAGCAGATCCAGGTTGCGCGGCAGCACGCCACCGCACAGATAGACCCCGCCACGCGCCCCCAGCGTGAGTGCTGCATCGCCGGCGACCGCGCCAAGAATCTTCATGAAGCGCATCACGGCATCAAAGGCGAGAGCATTCTGCGGTTCATCGTGATGCAGGTGCTCATGCGCTGCCTGGCTGACGTCAGCGGCGCTTGCCAGCGGTGATTCCTGCTGACGCAGCTCGCCCAGCGCCTGATAGATCTCGAGCATGCCCTGGCCACACAGCAGGCGCTCCACCGAGACGCGACCATGGCGACGGCGGAAGATGCCGAGCAGGCCATCCTCGATCTCGTCGGTGGGGGCGAAGCTTGCATGCCCCCCTTCGGTCGCGAGCGGAATCCAGTTGTGCGTGCCGCGCACCAGTCCCGCGACACCCAGGCCGGTGCCGGGGCCGATCACCAGGCGTGGCGAGGCCGCATCGCCACTACCTTCGGTGAGCTCCTCACCGATGGCCAGGCGTTCGCTGGCCTCGATGTGTGGCACGCCCAGCGCCATGGCGGTGAAATCATTGAGGCACTTGAAGCGCTCAAGCCTCAATGATTCGCGCACCTCGCGCTTGAGAAACGTCCAGTGATTGTTGGTCATGCTGACGCGTTCATCATGCACGGGGCAGGCGAAGGCCAGGCAGGCCTCGACGGGTTGCTCGGCCTCTGACAGGCCCAGCATCCGATAGTAGGCCAGGATGGCCTCCTCAAGCCCGGCATGCTCGGCGCAGGCGAGCGTCTGGATGTGCTGCAGGGTGTGGCTGCCCGGCTGGACAAGTGCCAGCCGGGCATTGGTGCCACCGATATCGCCTACCAGAGCAAGGCGATGGGAGGTGTCGCGGGTCATCGTCTGGCATCCTTCCTTTGCGTCAGTGCCTCAGGAGAGTGACAGGGTGCGCCCATCACATCAGGTCGTGGCCGCTGCCCGGCAGGTCGCCGTAGCCTGCAAAGCTGGAGGCGCCTTCCTCGGCACCGCCGACCAGTGAACGCATGCCGGAGAACAGCTCGCGGCCAAGGCCGTGATGATAGCTGTCGCGAGTGATGGTCTCGGCCTCGCGCTCGGCCCATTCGGCTTCATCGACCAGCGCCGTGAGGGTGCCGGCATTGGCATCCAGGCGGACCACGTCGCCTTCGCGCAGGCGTGCCAGCGGACCGCCGTCGAGTGCTTCCGGCGTCATGTGAATGGCGGCCGGGACCTTGCCCGAGGCGCCAGACATGCGGCCATCCGTCACCAGTGCGACCTTGAAGCCGCGGTCCTGCAGGATGCCGAGGTAGGGCGTCAGCTTGTGCAGTTCCGGCATGCCGTTGGCACGCGGACCCTGGTAGCGCACCACGGCGACCATGTCCTGCTCCAGCTCACCGGCTTCGAAGGCGGCCTTCATCTCATCCTGGTCGCTAAACAGCTTCACCGGTGCCTCGACGAGACGATGCTCTTCCTTGACGGCAGAGACCTTGATCACGCCGCGGCCGAGGTTGCCGTCCAGTACGGTCAGGCCGCCTGTCGGGGCGAACGGGTTGGCCACCGGACGCAGTACATCTTCGTCGAGGCTGTCGGTGGGGCCGTCCTTCCAGACCAGCTTGCCGTTCTCGAGGAAGGGCTCGCGGACATAGCCGGCCAGGGTGCCGCCGTCCTGGGTGGGGATGTCGTGAAGCAGACCCGCCTTGAGCAGTTCACGGATCAGGAAGCTCATGCCGCCGGCCGCCTGGAAGTGATTGATGTCGGCCTGGCCGTTCGGGTAGATGCGCGTCAGGCTCGGCACCACCGCGGAAAGCTCGGTGAAATCATCCCAGGTGATGGTCACGCCCGCTGCACCGGCCATCGCGACCAGGTGCAGGGTGTGGTTGGTGGAGCCGCCGGAAGCCAGCAGGCCGACCATGGCATTGACGATGGCGCGGGCATCGATCTGGCGATAGAAGGGACGGTAGTCGCCGCCGACTTCACTGTTGCGGATGGTCTGCTCGGCGGCGTGACGCGTCAGGGCTTCGCGCAGCGGCGTGCCCGGATTGACGAAGGACGCGCCCGGCAGGTGCAGGCCCATCAGCTCGACCATCAGCTGGTTGGAGTTGGCGGTGCCATAGAAGGTGCAGGTGCCCGGGCTGTGGTAGGACGCGGACTCGGCTTCCAGCAGCGCATCGCGGCCGACCTTGCCTTCGGCGAACAACTGACGGACACGCGCCTTCTCGTTGTTGGGCAGGCCGGAGGGCATCGGGCCTGCCGGGACGAACAGCGTCGGCAGGTGGCCGAAGCGTGCGGCGGCGATGAACAGGCCCGGGACGATCTTGTCGCACACGCCGAGGAACAGGGCGCCATCGAACATGTTGTGCGACAGGCCGACAGCAGCGGCCATGGCGATCAGGTCGCGCGAGAACAGCGACAGCTCCATGCCCGGCTGACCCTGGGTCACGCCATCGCACATCGCGGGCACGCCGCCGGCGAACTGGGCGGTGGAGCCCATCGCCTGGACGGCTTCCTTGATGATGCGCGGATAGTCCTCGAACGGCTGGTGGGCAGACAACATGTCGTTATATGACGAAATAATGCCCAGGTTGGCCGAGTTCATCAGCTTGAGACGATTCTTGTCGGTCTCGCCACAGGCGGCAAAGCCGTGCGCCAGGTTGCCACAGGAGAGCTCGGAGCGGTGTACACCGCGGCGCTGCTGGCTTTCCATCAACTGCTCATAGGCGGCGCGGCGTTCGCGGGAGCGGTCGATGATGCGCTGGGTCACGTGCTCTACGGTCTGGTTGACTGACATGCTCTTACCTCATGTATCAGGCGGCGCAGGGCGCCGAGGCTGGCGAAAGAAAGCGTTTCCCGCTGTGTGGGCGTGCTGCTATCCGGCGACGCTATCCAGTGGTGATGGCGGTGTAAAGCCTCTGTCCTCACTCGTGTCGCATCGTTCGGTTACCGGGGTAGCCTACAGTAGCGCGTCATGGCGCTCGAGAAACGGTTTTGTTCGGAATATTCGGTAAATTTAACAAAAAAACTGCTTGAAGACTGGACGACTTTCGGCCAAATTATGGGAAAAGCGTGTAGGATAATTTCACGGAACGCATTGCAGGCTTTCGTTCCTGGATCAGGTCTGGTCCTGCACCCGCCATACGCCACAGGAGTTGAGTCATGACATTACGCGTCGCCATCAATGGTTTTGGTCGCATCGGTCGCAACGTGCTGCGTGCGCTGTATGAAGGTCAGTACAACGATCGTATCCAGGTCGTCGCCATCAATGATCTGGGTGATCCGAAGCTCAACGCTCACCTGCTGAGCCGCGATACCGTCCACGGCCGTTTCGCCGAGACCGTCTCGCACGACGAAGAGAACCTGTTCGTCGGTGACGACAAGATCCGCATCCTGGCCGAGCGTGACCCGGCCCAGCTGCCGTGGTCCAGCCTGGACATCGACCTGGTGATGGAATGCACCGGTCTGTTCACCAAGCGTGCTGCCGCTGCCAAGCACATCGAAGCCGGCGCCAAGCGTGTGCTGATTTCCGCGCCGAGCGGCGATGCCGATGCGACCGTCGTCTTCGGCGTCAATGAAGATGTGCTGAAGGCCGAGCACCAGGTCGTCTCCAACGCATCCTGCACCACCAACTGCCTGGCGCCGGTCGCCAAGGCGCTGAATGATGAAGTCGGCATCGAGAACGGCCTGATGACCACCATTCACGCCTACACCAACGATCAGAACCTGTCGGATGTCTACCACTCCGACCCGTACCGTGCCCGCAGCGCGACCCATTCCATGATCCCGACCAAGACCGGTGCCGCCGCGGCGGTGGGTCTGGTGCTGCCGGAACTGAATGGCAAGCTGGATGGTCTGGCGATCCGCGTGCCGGTCATCAACGTGTCGCTGGTCGATCTGACCTTCACCGCGTCGCGTGATACCTCCATCGAAGAGATCAACGCCATCGTGGCCAAGGCCGCTGAAGGCTCCAGCGTGCTGGCCGTCAACGAGCTGCCGCTGGTGTCCATCGACTTCAATCACGATGCACATTCTTCTACCTTCGACAGCAATCACACTCGCGTCAGCGAAGATCGCCTGGTCAAGGTCATGGCGTGGTACGACAACGAGTGGGGCTTCTCCAACCGTATGCTCGACACTGCGCTGGCAATGCAAGCCGCCAAGTAAGCACTTGGTGAGTCCCGCACGGCCTTTGATCCCTCATTGATCAACCGACAAGGCCGCGCGGGACAGCAAGAATTCGGGGGCCTGTCAGCCTGTCGGCAAGACAGGAGGGCAGGCTCCTAACAGGTGAGGACGAGTGGCCCGAGGATTCTCGCGTCGCGCTCAGGCTCCACGGACAAGGCAATGCCATTCGTCCCCTTTGAATCGGTGGTCGGTCAGGGTTGGCGCCAAGACCGGCTTCGATGCTGCTCGGAATGACATCGCGTCATCCATTTTTGAACCTCTCCCAATGGGAGAGGTTTTTTTGCGCACCACGAAAGTGCGGGAGGTGCTCCAGGGCGCAAAGTGTCGTTGTCTTGCGTCAATGGCGTGACCTTATGGCAACTTTTCTGAGCACGATCGCGACAGAGTTGGGTCAGGTGGTGTGAAACGTGCGCTGATACGTCGAGAAAGGTGGTCAACATGTCGTCATCGTAAATCACGGTCGAGTGAAATTAGCGAAACTGTGGCGGTGTGTTACACTTCGCACCTGTTGGCCTTGCGTCTATCGGTGAGCCAGGTCATGACAACGTCAAATCATGCAGGCGGCCCTATGGCCTGCGAGTGATCCATTGTTGTGCGCAATTCAGGGAAGGTATTGCCACACTGCCGCACACTCTCCGGCAGTTATCTCGACTTCCACAGCAGGCTGTCTCAGATGCACGATGCCATCCGCGAAGCTCATGAATTGATCGGTGCTACCTTGCGCGACCCGCGTACCCAGCGCGAGGGCAAGGTCGTGGGTATGGACCTGGGGCGTGAGCAGCCGGCGATCTATGTGCTATGGCAGGAAAGTGCCGCAGCGGAGCGCATCGGCATGGAGCCGGATGATTTTCGCGCGTTGCTCGAGCACCTGCGGGCGCGCCTGCCGGTCAAGGCGCCTTCCGCCCAGCAGGACAAGGACAGCAGGCAGTCGCGGCGTCACAAGCGCAAGGCCCCGCGCACTAGTGCCCAACCGACTGGCGAGAGCAACGACGGCCGCAGCGGCGCACCTGATGCCCCGTCCTCCGAGCTCATCGACGATGCCATGCCGCGTTCCGCGCAAGGCTAGATCTTTCCAGGCCAGCTCTGATCAAGGCAAGCTCTGTTCAAGAACAGTTCTGATCAAGGCCAGGTCTGATCAAGGTGAATCCCCAAAAAGCCCGAAGCTTATGCTTCGGGCTTTTTGCATCCATGAGGTTTTCCCTTCGGCGCCGCTTGCGTGATATTCGCCCACAACATTGCGCGTCCGCTGCCGATAAGGGAGATAGTCAGACGCAAAGGCAAAGGTTGCAATCGTTCATATGCCGTCATCTGCCCGGATCTTCGCGCAACCAAGCGTTGGGGGTGCTGCTGGCTGCCAGCGCCATGGATAGGGCATTCTTGAGCAAACCGCATGACAGAGAAGGGGTTTCACGTTGCCTGAATCATTCGCGGATAGTCGTTTGCTGCAGCATCATTATGCTGTCGTGGCAGATGTGTTGTTCACGCTCAGTGCTGATGGTCAGCGCCTGATTGCCATGAATGCAGCGGCGGAACGCCTGCTGGGGTATACGGTGCGGGATTTTCTCAAGCAGCCGGAGCTCTGGCTTTCGCTGGTGATCACCGCCGACCGGCAGCGATTGAGTGACTTTCGCGCCTCGCTGGGGCGGGTCGAGCGTACGACGTATCGCATGCGCGACCGCAGCGGGCAGCTGTTGTTGCTCGAGGAATGTCTGTGGAGTTCCGGCGTGGGGCATCCGCTGTGTGGACGAGTGACGGATATCACGCAGCGTGACAAGGCCAATGAGCAGGAGCAGCAGTTGGCGCGTGCCTATCGTCTGATGATGGTGCGCAGCCGTGACCCGATGGCGATCCTGCTGCTCAAGGATGAAAGCCTGGTGATCAGTCATGCCAACCCGGCCTGGCACCTCTATCACGATGCGGCCTGTGCGCATTCCCGCCTCTCGCTTGAGCGCCTCTACCTCCCTCATGTTCTGCGTAGCCTGGAGAGAGCCGAACCCTGGCAATGCGATATCAGTCTGTCGCTGCCGCGGGGGGAATCCAGGTTGTCCGTGCAGATGGTCAGTCTGGGACGCTCGCTCGCCGACGAGGGGCGTCAGGTGGCCGTGATGGCGCGCGATATCACCCAGGTACATCAACGCCTCGAGCATGTGATCGATCAACAGCAGCGTCTGGCGCGGCGGGTGGATGAGACACCCGGCGCGCACTACGCGACCGCTGGTGAATGGCCGCCAGAGGAATTGGAGTATCTGTCGGCAGGCAGCGAGGCGCTCACCGGGCTCTCGCATGACCTGCTGATGGCAAGCCCGGGCCTCTGGCAGGCCCGATTGGTGCCGGATGAGCTGACCATCTGTCAGCAGCGCTTTGATGAGGCCGTGCAGGAGCGCCATAGTCGTCTGAGTCTGTGTTACGCCTTCGTGCATGTGGATGGGCGCAAGCGCTATCTCCAGGATGACATGCAGCTGAGTTACTCCCCTGAGGGGAAGGTCACTGCCGTGCTCGGCAAGCTCAGTGATGTCACCCAGCGCGAAGCGCATCGGCGCCAATTGGACAACCTTGTCCAGCAGATGCGTGGCGTCGTCTTCCAGTGTCGCCTGAGCCAGGAGGGCGAGCTGCGTTATACCTACCTCTCGCCGGTCGCCTCGCAAGTGCTGGGGCTCGACCCGCAGGCCGTCATCGACGACCCCATGCTGCTGCTGGCACGCATCGCGGGTCGCGGGCGTGAGCAGCTGCTCATGTCACTGCAGACCAGTGCCCGGCAGCAATCGCCCTGGGAGGCGGAGATACGCTATCAGCATCCGGATGGTCAGGAGCGCAGGCTGGCGTGTGTCGGGCTGCCGCAGGTGATCGACTCCCCCGAGGGCGGTGTGATCTGGAATGGCTATTGTGACGATGCCACCGCTCGATACCGTATCGAGGATGAGCTGCGCCAGAGCGAGGAGCGCTATCGCTTCATCCTCAACTCCGTCAGCGATCTGGTCAGCATCGAGGACTCCCACGGCATCTGTCAGTACATCAGCCCCTCGGTGGAAAAGCTCTGCGGCTATCGCCCGCAGGAGATCATCGGCCAGGAGATCAAGCAGCTGATCCATCCCGATGACATGCTGCGCATCGCGCAGGAGGTCCATCGTGCCGCCTGTCTCGGCGAGGTATTTCGAATCGACTTCAGGATTCAACACAAGGCCGGACATACGCTGTGGTTCGAGTCGATCTCGACGCCCTCGATGGACCCCGCCACCGGGCGTTATCAGCGCGTGCTGTCGGTGTCACGCAACATTCATGAGCGCAAGCTGGTCGAACAGCGTCGCGAGCATGAGGCGATGACGGACGCCATGACCGGCGCCATGACCCGGGCCAGCTTCCTCGACACGCTCGACACCCTGCTGAGCTCGTCATCGCGGGAGCAGATGGCGTTGATCCTGTTTGATATCGACCACTTCAAGCGCGTCAATGATACTCACGGCCATGCGGCGGGCGATCAGGTGCTGATCAGTCTTGGCGAGGCGTGTCGTGCCCAGCTGCGTCGCGATGACTGCTTTGCGCGTCTGGGCGGCGAGGAGTTTGCCGTCCTGCTCACCGATGCCGGTACCGCCACCGGTGTCGGAATGGCCGAGCGCCTGCGACAGCAGATCGCGGCGCTGGAGGTGCGGTTCAAGTCGCTGACATTGCGCTGCACCATCAGCATGGGAGTGGCGACACCGCTGCCGGGGGAGACCCGGGATGGCTACCTGCACCGTGCCGATATGGCGCTCTACAGTGCCAAGCGCAGCGGTCGCGATCGGGTGGTGCTGGCATCGCAGTCCTTGAGCGAGGACAATTGAGCCAATACCGGTGATCAATCGGGCACACCTGCAGCCGGTGTCTCGGGTTGTGGATCGCGTCATGCAAGTGGATCACGTCATACAAGGAGTAGGCGATGCGAATGTTACGTGGCTGGTGCGCTGGCACCCTGTTGTTTGCACAGTCGGTATTTTCCGCCGGACAGGCCATGGCCGCCGAGGATGCACCGCTGGTCAATCGTCTCGAGGGGCCGCAGGTGGTGACGGAGACGGTGACCTATCGGGCCAATGGTGAGGAGCATATAGGCCTGATCGCACGCGATGCCAAGGCGCAGGGGCGTCGACCCGGTATCCTGCTGGTGCATGAGTGGTGGGGCTTGAACAGCTACGCCCGCAAGCGCGCCGAACAATTGGCAGGGCTTGGCTACGTGGTCATGGCCGTCGACATGTATGGCGGTGGGCGCACGGCCGAGCACCCCAAGGAAGCCGGTGCCTTCTCCTCTGCGGTGATGAGTGACTGGCCGAAGGCCGAATCCAGCTTCAATTCGGCGCTGGCGGTGCTGCGCTCACGCCCGGAAGTCGATGGCGAGCGCATGGCGGCGATCGGCTACTGCTTCGGCGGTGCCGTGGTGCTCAACATGGCGCTGACCGGAGCGCCGCTCAAGGCGGTCGTCAGCTTCCATGGCAGCCCGTCGATTGCCGTGACGGAGCCCGAGCCGTTTGCCGGCCGGGTCGTGATCCAGAATGGCGCGGCAGATACGCTGGTGCCGCAGGAAGATCTCGACAAGCTGGTCGCGACCTTCCAGTCACTCGAGACGCGCACCACGTTGATCCAGTATCCGGGTGCCAAGCACGCCTTCACCAATCCGGAATCGGATGCCAAGGCGGCCAAGTACGATCTGCCGCTGGGCTATGACGCGGCCGCGGATTCGGCTTCCTGGCAGGTCATGCTCAACCTCTTCAATGAGGTCTTCAAGACACCGAAGAAGTCCGTCAAGACCTGAGGCGTCAAGGCCTGAGCTGCAAGACCTGAGACGTCGAGACCTGAGCCGTCGTCACCGGTGCTGAAGGTGATCGACATGAAAAAGCCCGCCCGGGGAGTTTCCGGGCGGGCTTTTTCATGGGGGGAGTTCTAGAAGCTATTTCATGAGCCTGTTTCAAGGTCTCTGGCAGGAGGCCATGGCAAGGCGTTCAGCGATCGCTGAGCGCACGCTTCAATCCAGTTCCTTGAGCGACAGCACCTGGTGCGCCAGACGAATCATGTCGGGGTCGCCGGTGTGTTTGCTCGAGACGTCCGACAGCTTGATCACCGGCACCCACTCCTGACCTTCGGGGCGGGCTTCGGTCATCTTGATCACCATGTTCATCGGTTGCGGGCCGACATCATTGGTGAAGTTGGTGCCGATGCCGAATGACATGCCGATACGCCCGGCACAATAGCGCACGATGCGATCGACCTTGTCGGTGTCCAGGCCATCGGAGAACACGATGGTCTTGGTCTTGGGGTCGATCCCCAGTGACTCATAGTGGCGGATGGTGGTCTCGGCGAAGTCGATGGGGTCACCACTGTCGTGGCGCACGCCGTCAAACAGCTTGGCGAACTTCTTGTCGAAGCTCTTGAAGAAGGCCTGACTGGTGAAGGTGTCAGACAGGGCGATCCCCAGGTCGCCGCGATAGACCTTGACCCAGTTCTCCAGCGCCAGGATGTTGGCCATCTTGAAGCCGAAGCGCGCGGCATGAAACATGAACCACTCATGGGCGTGCGTGCCGATCGGCTTGATGCCATGGCGCTGCGCCATGTGCACGTTGCTGGTGCCGATGAAGCAGCCTCGGCCGTGGTCCTTGAGTCCCGCGACCACCTTGTCGTGCACATCGTAGGAGTGCCGACGACGAGTGCCGAATTCCGCCACGCGGATGCCTAGACGCTTGTAGTGCTCGATCTTGGCCAGGGTGCTGTCGCGCAGGGCCTGATCGCTGTCGCGTTGATCTCCGCCCAGTTGATACCAGAGCTCGCTGATCATCGCCATCAGCGGGACTTCCCACAGGATGGTGCGATACCAGTAGCCTTCGATCTGCACCTCCAGCTCATCACCGGTCTGGGTGATGGTGATTTCGGAGGGATCGAAGCGGAAGCCCGCCAGGAAGTCGCGGTAGGTCGGGTCCAGGAAGGGGCAGTGAAGCTCGAGGAAGGATTTCTCTTCCACGCTCAATGCCAGTTCGGCCATGTTGTCTACCGCGATGCGCAAGGCCTCGCCGAACCCCGGCGGGAACGAATGCTCGCCACGGTTGATGAAGGCGTAGCGAGCACGCGCATACGGAAACAGTTTCACCACGGCGTTCTGCATGGTGAACTTGTAGAAATCATTATCGAGAATCGAGTACAACATCGAGGCTCGCTCAGTATCAAGGCGGCTCGGGGGAACCGGAATCGCTGGCAGGGCAGGCGCTGCGAGAGGCAGGCATGCCCCGCTGGCACGGGGAAGCAATGTCGACGCATTATCCGTGCAGGCGCGCTGCACGTTCAAGCCGGAGTGCCCAGGCGCTGGTCAGGTGCTGAAGGCCATGATGCCGAACATGGTCAACATCATGCCGCCGAACATCAGCAGGCCGGCCAGCGACAGGGCGATCAGCAGGTAGCCGAGAATCAGTCCGGCCAGGGCCCAGCTGTCACCGGCTTCACCACTGCGGCGGATCTGGCTGCGCGCAATATGGCCACACACGACGCCGCCGAGTGCCGCAGGCGCGAGCAGGCAGCCGAGCACGCTCAGGGCAAAGGCGGCCACTGCCATGAGATTCGTGCTGGCATGGGTGTCCTGCGCGGGCGGGGTCGGCGCATAAGGCCCATGAGAGGGCCCTTGCGAGGACTCTTGAGCGCGCCCCTGGGTCTGTGAGCCGCTCGTGGACGTGTCGTCCGGCGGCGTGGGAGTCTCTGTCATGTGGGTCTCGTTGTCCTGCATCATGACGACACACTAGCATGTCCTGGGATGTGCGGCATGTCTGCACCAGCGGTGGGCATGGCAAGACTATGAGGAGAGTACGGTGACAGGGCAATGGCAGGCAGAGGATGAGGCGGCTCAGGCGGCGACAGGGTCGGCAACAGGCCAGCAGCAGGCTGCGAGCGCCGCAGATGCCGCACAGAAGCAGGGCTGGCGCCTGGAGGTGCTGGATTCCCTCGACGCCCTCACCGCCAGTGAATGGAATGCGCTGGCAGGCGATGACTATCCCTTCCTGCAGCATGCCTATCTGAGCGCGCTGGAAAGCTGTGGTGCGGCCAGCGCCGCCAGTGGTTGGCATCCTGCCCATCTGGTAGTGCGAGACGCCGACGGCCGCTTGCTGGCGGGGCTGCTGCGCTATCTCAAGCTGCACTCGCGTGGCGAATATGTGTTCGACCAGCAATGGGCGGAGGCCCTGGAGCAGGCCGGTGGGCGCTATTATCCCAAGCAGTTGACTGCCGTGCCGTTCACTCCCAGCGATGGCCCACGCCTTGTCACCTCGCCGCAGTTGACGTCGCCCGCAGCCCGACGTGCCTTGCTTGAGTGGTTGTGGCCTCATCTCAAGGCCGGCATTGCACCCGCGGCTGAGCCGGGTAGCGCGCTGCGTCGTTATGAGCACAGCGGGTTTCATCTGCTGTTTGCCTCGGCAGAGGAGCGGCAAGACTGGCAGGCGGCGATTCCGGAGCTGATTTCGCGTCCCGGGATGCAATATCACTGGCAGTCACGCGGCGAGCCGGACTTTGCCACCTGGCTTGAGAGTCTGCGCTCCAAACGGCGCAAGGAGATCCGCCGCGAGCGGCGCAAGGTTGCCGAGCAAGGCTTCACGCTGGCCAGGCTCGAGGGGGCGCAGATTGGCCCTGATGACATCGAGGCCTTCTACCGTTGCTACTGCATGACCTATCTCGAGCGCGGCCAGCGCCCTTATCTGCCGCTCGATTTCTTCCAGCAGCTCAGGCGCAGCATGCCCGAGCGGTTGCTGCTGGTGCAGGCGCGTGATGAGCAGGGCGCGCCGGTGGCGGCAGCCTTGTGTCTGATCGGCAGTGATTGCCTGTATGGTCGTTGGTGGGGCAGCGAAGTCCATGCCGACTGTCTGCACTTCGAGGTCTGCTATTACCAGGGGCTCGAATTCTGCCTGCAGCGAGGGCTCAAGCGCTTCGATCCCGGCACCCAGGGAGAGCACAAGATCAGCCGCGGTTTCGCGGCGTATGCCACCGGGTCGTTGCATTGGCTGATGCATCCCGGGCTTCAGGAGGCGGTGGCAGAGGCTGTCGAGGAGGAGGCGCGTTGGCTCAGCAAGGCGCGTCAGCAGGTGACGGCAATGCTGCCTTACCGGGAGGCCGCGCCCCAGCCAGCGCAGGAGTGATGACCCTCAGACTTCGTCACTGCAATACGCTATCCGCTGGCGGATTCTCCCGCGGAGTCAGAGGCAAGAAAGATTGCGAATAGGGCACTACACTGAGTTATATATGAATGCTCTAATCCAGAGGCGCCCATGCTGATCAAGGACTGCGATTCACGGGAATACGACCTGCTGGTGCTCGAGGTGCTGGCGCAGGATGCTGCGCTTGCCGCGCCCGAGCGCCACAAGGTGCTGGAGGCCCTGCGTGCGATACGTGCCCGTCAGGCGCGTCGCCGTGCGCTGGCAAGCCAGCTGGATGCCTTGTTGGGGACGCGGGATGATTGGGTGGTGCTGCATGATGTGCGGCTGGCGCAGGCAGAGGGAGTGATCGAGATCGATCACCTGCTGATCAACAGCCTCATGCAGGTCTGGGTGCTGGATGCCTCCTGTTTTGATCTGACGCTCTCGATCACCCCCTTCGGTGAGCTGTTGGCCCATGGCGGACGAGTCGCGCAGGGCGGCGAGACACCCTCAGGCGAAGATGGCGTCATGGCGCATGCCGTGACGCCGTGTCCCTTGCAGACGATCCCTGAGCGTAGCCGCGCCATCGTGCAATGGCTGGAGGCCTCCTCGTTGTTGCCTGTGCGCCTGGGGATGACCCTGCAGCCGCAATTGCGCTATCGCATCGTGGTGGCCGATGCGGCTCAGGTCAGTCGGCCGCCGGAAGACATCGTCGACAGTCGTGCGCTGCTGTCCTTCGCGCGCCTCAAGCGTCAGTGCCTGCAGGTGAGCGGCAAGACCGCTTACGTGACACGGCTGCGCAGTTTTACCCACCGCCTCGATCAGCGCCGCCTGCGCCAGCTGGGGCGCGCCATCGCGACCCAGCATGTGGCCCCCAATACGGATTGGGTGGCGGAGCTGGGCCTGGCCGCTAACGCGCGCGCGACGGAGGGCGACGCTGCCACTCAGGTATCCCCGCTGGCCTATCTATGGCAACCGCCGCTATCGCCTGAAGAACTGGCGCGGGCTTCAGGCGATAGCGCTGCCATGGCGGCAGAGTCTGATGACATGGAGGGGGCGTCGGATGACACGACGCTGGCGGTCCAGCGTGGCGTGACATCTACTGCTGCCCTGAAACGGCAGTGCGGTTTTGGGGGCCGAGGGCTGCAGGGCGCGCATTGGCAACCCGAGCACCAGGCTCCGGATCAGGATGGCCGAGAAGGCCCCGCTAGCCCGCAGGCGGCAGGCGAGCAGCAGGGGGCTGCGGCCGACAATCAGCAGGGCGCGTCTTCCGCCCAGTCGCAGGATGAGGAAGGCTTGCCGCGCTGCCAGGGCTGTCGGCGGTGGCTTTCCACCCAGAGTGTCGACTTCTGTCGTCAGGCAGATCAGGCACGCGCGCTGGCCGGGCGCCTGCTCTGCAAACGCTGTCGCGACGCCTCATGCCAGTGAGACAGCAGCACGGCGCTCTCCTCAAGTTCAGCCTTTCAGCTTCAGGCTTCTGTTCCAGCCCTCTGTCCTAGCCCTCTATCCTCCCAGCCCTATGGCCCAGCACTTTGGCTCAGCACTTAGGCCCAGTCTGGCGTTCCAAGGCGTGGTGAAGGGCGTGTCGGGAGCCCAGGGCGTCAATTTTCTTTTCGACTTCTGATTGTTTTTCTCCAGTGCAATCAAGCAACTACATCAACCAGGGCGTACAGATCAGTCGTTGCGATGTTTTTGATGTTGCAGTGCAACAAAGACTGTCTTATGCTGCGTTGCAGCGAGGATGGAACCTGGTCGATAGCACTATCTGACCGCGACGGCTTGATAGTGACGGCTTGATAATGATGGCTCGGTCACTACGGTGCACCAGCCCGGTTCAGTCCTGATAACCGAACGGAGCAACGCTCCGGTTCATTTCAGCGTGATGCCAATACCCTGGAGGGTGCCTACATGTTCAATGCCAACTTCGAGAAGTCCGCTCAGCAGTTCGACGATATGTTCCTGTCTCCGCTGCGTGCGTTCAGCGCCCTGAGCATCGATTACAGCGAGAAGCTGATCGGCGCACAGATGGAACTGACCAAGTCCTATGCTGATGCTTCCCTGACCCAGGCGCGTTCCATGCTCGAGATCAAGGACAGCGAAGGTCTGAAGAACTTCGTCAAGGAGCAGCAGGAAACCGTGAAGACTCTGGGCGAGAAGCTGCAGAACGACACCCAGAAAGTGGTCGAGCTGAACCAGGAATACGCCAAGAAAGGTCAGGAACTGGCAGAAAGCAACGCCAAGTCCGCCTCCGAGGCCATGCAGAAAGTCGCCAAGTAAGCGACTGCTGCCGACGCTCCCAGGCGAGCGTCCCCAACGCCCATCCGGTCTTCCGGGTGGGCGTTCGCGTGTCCGGGGTACTGAATCTGATTACTCGTTGCTGGAGAGGGAAACGTTGGCATCATCCCCTTGAGCGTTAAGGCAATGATGCCGGTGTACGGGTAATGTCGCAGGGAGTGCGCCGGCGCTGTCCGTCGGCGTTATCAGTCTCGTCATGAGGCAGCGCTATCAGGTCATGTCACCGCAAGTGACGGTCAGGGATGATCGAGCAAGGCTCCCCGGCGGCGTATGCCGGGAGGCATCAACACAAGGAGTGTGTGATGAATTCTGTCAGTGCGGCATTGGCAGCGTTAATGGATGCGGTCTCGGGCTTGAGTGGGCAATTCGGTGAGGGTGTCGCCTCGCATCTGACGACGACAGCAGGGCTTCAGCGCGAGCATGTCGAGACCCGCTATCAAGGGCAGGTGATCGATTTCGATACCCTGCATTGGCGTGTTCTCAATGACTCGGTGTGTGCCAGAAAGCGCCAGAATGCCATGGCCCATACCCGTTGCAGTCAGGCGGCCAGCGAGATGTTTGCCTCGACGTGCCGGGAAATGACCAGCAATCCTCCGACTCTTCCTTCGCAGCGTTACAACAGTACGCGGCGCATGGCATGCAATGCCGCAGTCAGTTACCGGCCCAGTGTCGGCAACATCCAGTGGGCGGAAACATCTGCTGCCGATGACTTGGCCGAGGCGGAATGCAACGCTGCCACGGCGGCACTGCTCGGCAGCAATGATCTCGATGCCATCCAGTATCAGCGCCGGGTCTGTGCAGGACGCTAGCGGCGAGCGCTGCCTTGGGCCACAATGACCTGCCACGCCGCCGGTGATTGCCGACGGCATTTATTCGATCAGTGACAGGTGATAGACATGGCACAGGCCACAGCGCGTCATATTCTCGTTTCCAGCGAAGAACAGTGTGCAGCTCTCAAGACCGAAATCGAGAACGGCCGCGATTTCGCTGATGCCGCTCGCGAGCACTCCTCCTGCCCGTCCGGCCGCAGTGGCGGCGACCTGGGCGCCTTCGGCCCGGGCATGATGGTCAAGGAATTCGACGAAGTCGTGTTCAGCGCCCCGATCAACACGGTTCAGGGCCCGGTGAAGACCCAGTTCGGTTATCACCTGCTGGAAGTCACCAGCCGCACGTGAGCCTTCTGTCACGCTCATGAGATGTCATGAGCCCCTGGCAGGATGTGACGAAAACGCCCCGACCATCACTGGTCGGGGCGTTTTTTGTGGCTTAGAAAGTCAGCTTTCCTGTGCGTCAGGCGCTTGCCTAGACCTCCTGATAGAGCTGGCTGCCTTCACGCTTGAACTTGTCGGCCTGCTCCTGCATGCCGGCCATCACGCTGTCGGCATCGCCGGTCAGGCCATGCTCATTGGCGTAATCACGCACTTCCTGGGTGATCTTCATCGAGCAGAACTTCGGCCCGCACATGGAGCAGAAGTGGGCGACCTTGGCCGAGTCCTTGGGCAGCGTCTCGTCGTGGAAGCTGCGCGCGGTGTCCGGGTCCAGGCCCAGATTGAACTGGTCTTCCCAGCGGAACTCGAAGCGCGCCTTGGAGAGCGCATTGTCACGGCGTTGCGCGCCCGGGTGGCCCTTGGCCAGATCGGCGGCATGCGCGGCGATCTTGTAGGTGATGATGCCGGTCTTGACGTCGTTCTTGTTGGGCAGGCCCAGGTGCTCCTTGGGGGTCACGTAGCAGAGCATGGCGCAGCCGAACCAGCCGATCATCGCGGCGCCGATGCCGGAGGTGATGTGGTCGTAGCCCGGGGCGATGTCGGTGGTCAGCGGGCCGAGGGTGTAGAAGGGCGCCTCGTCACACTCGCTGAGCTGCTTGTCCATGTTTTCCTTGATCAGGTGCATCGGCACGTGACCCGGGCCTTCGATCATGACCTGGACATCGTGCTGCCAGGCGATCTTCGTCAGCTCGCCGAGCGTCTCGAGCTCACCGAACTGGGCGGCGTCATTGGCATCGGCCACCGAGCCCGGGCGCAGGCCATCGCCCAGTGACAGGCTGATGTCGTAGGCCTTGCAGATCTCGCAGATGTCCTCGAAGTGGCGATAGAGGAAGCTTTCCTCGTGATGCGCCAGACACCACTTGGCCATGATGGAGCCGCCGCGCGAGACGATGCCGGTCACGCGGCTGGCGGTCAGCGGCACATAGCGCAGCAGGACGCCGGCGTGGATGGTGAAGTAGTCGACGCCTTGCTCGGCCTGCTCGATCAGCGTGTCGCGGAAGATCTCCCAGTCGAGGTTCTCGGCCACGCCATCGACCTTCTCCAGCGCCTGATAGATCGGCACCGTGCCGATGGGCACGGGAGAATTGCGCAGAATCCATTCACGGGTCTCGTGGATGTTGGCGCCGGTCGAGAGGTCCATCACGGTGTCGGAACCCCAGCGGATCGCCCAGGTCATCTTGTCGACCTCTTCCTCGATGGAGGAGGTGACCGCCGAGTTGCCCAGGTTGCCGTTGACCTTCACCAGGAAGTTGCGGCCGATGATCATCGGCTCGCTTTCCGGGTGATTGATGTTGGCGGGAATGATGGCGCGGCCGCGTGCGACTTCCTCACGCACGAATTCGGCGGTGATCTCGTCGGGCAGGTTGGCGCCGAAGCTGTGGCCTGGGTGCTGATGGCCCAGAATGCTCTCGACGGATTCGCTGCCCTGATATTCCTCACGCAGCGCGATACGTCGCTGATTCTCGCGAATCGCGATGTATTCCATCTCCGGGGTGATGATGCCCTGGCGCGCATAGTGCAGCTGGGTGACATTCTTGCCCGGCAGGGCACGACGCGGGCGATGGTCCAGCTCGAAGCGCAGGGACGACAGGCGTAGGTCGGCCTGGCGCACGCGGCCATATTCACTGCTCAGCTGAGTGAGCTGTTCGGTATCACCGCGTTCCTCGATCCACTTCTCGCGCAGCGGCGCCAGACCCCGGCGGATGTCGATCTCGACCGCCGGATCGGTGTAGGGGCCGGAGGTATCGTAGACGACGATCGGCGGGTTCTCTTCCAGACCGCTGGAGGTCTGGGTCGGCGAGCAGCCGATCTCGCGCATGGGCACGCGGATGTCCGGTCGGGAGCCTTCGATATAGATCTTGCGCGAGCCGCTCAGCGGCGCGATGGCGGCGGCGTCGACCTGTGCTTCGCTGGCGAGGTGGCGGCTGCCATCCTTGCGACCGGCACGCGCGCGTGCCTTGGGGGCAGCCTCAGGCTGCGAGGCGAGCGGTGACTCGGCGGCGTTGGTGGCTTGCGGGTCTTGTGTCGTCGGGGCAGTGCTCATGCAGGTCTCCTCAAAGGGCGACGTCACGGCTGACGTCATCATGGGAAGACCGTGCGCAGGGAGAGGATGGTCGTCGCCGACTCCTTGCCAGCAGGTGGCCCGGGAGCGAGGCGGCCGCGCGCAGCGGCTGGCCATCAGCTTGATTCCTACGCCGGTCCTAACCGGTTCAGGTTCCACGGGACCCCTTGCTGGCAAGCTCGCGCGTCAGGGCGGCGAAGCATGCATGCAGGATCTCAGCCGGTTCCACCGGCACCCCGTCAAGCGTGTTCAGATTTCAATGCGAGGGTGTTGCCCGAAGCGTCAGGCTTGCCCCGGGGAGCATTCTCGCATCCAGGCTCTGTTGGCCTGTCAGTCGTGCCATCCATGGGGATGGCGTCATCCCGAGCGGCTCATGGCGAGCGCCGGGACGTCAGTCTGTCATGACTCAAGCGCGATCGAGGCCCATCTGCCAGAAGTCGATCTCGAGTCGCGTGGCGTCCCGGAAGACATCGACCAGTTCACCCAATCGACGCTCCGAGACTTCCGAGAGTCGCGCATCCAGCCATTCACGCTCGGCTTCGACGGCTTCCTTGAAGTCATCGCTTGAGTACATCGCGATCCAGTCCGCGTACGGGTTGTTCTCGATCTCGGTGGTGTCCTGATCGAGCAGCCACTCGGCGATCTCACCGTAGCCGATCAGGCAGGGCGCGAGCGCCACGTGCAGATCGAGCAGGTCGCCGCGCTGGCCGCAATCGAGCACGTAACGGGTATAGGCCAGGGTGGCGCGGGATTCCGGCAGCTCGCTCAGGTCATCCTCGCTGATGCCCCACTCGCTGCAGTAGCCGATATGCAGATCGAGCTCGGTATTGAGGATGGTGTCCAGACTGGCGGTGGCCTGACGCAGCTCCGCGAGGGTGCGGCTCTTGTAGGCGGCCAGCGCCCAGGCGCGCGCGAAGTGGATCAGGAACAGGTAGTCCTGCTGCAGGTAATGGCGGAAGGACTCCTCCGGCAGACGACCTTCGCCCAGCTGGCGAACGAAGTCGTGCTCGAGATAGTCACGCCATTCCTCGGCGCAGGCACTGGTCAGGTCGTTGAAACTAGGCATGACGCATCCCTCGGTGAGCGTGCTGACGACCCGTGATGGGGCGACAGGTCTCTGGCGCAAGCGTGGCCAGTACCGGAACAGGAGCAGGGGAAAGCGGGGGAGGTGCCGACAGTCACCGTGAGAAAGTGGTGACGATATCGAGTGGCATCGCTTCGCGCTTGATCCCTACGCCGGTACTAGCCGGATCAGGTTCGGCGGGATCGTCATTCACGCAAGGACATTGCCTGCGCATGACATCTCAGCCGGTCTTACCGGCACCCCGTCAAGCTGTGACATGTGAGTCACGATGCAGCGAGTGTAACAGCCCTGAGGCGTAGAAGAAGGGCAGTGTGAGCAAAAATGCATACGACTTTGGGAGGCATGCCGAACGTGTGAAGAGCCTCAAGCGGGTTTGTAGAAAGCCGTGAGCGGGTTCATGGAAAGTCTCAAGCGGCAAGGCCGGCCATGAGCGCCGGCAGGTGGCGCGACAGTCGCTCCAGGTCACGCGGCTCATCGACATCCCAGCTGGTCGGCAGGCAAGCGGCCGTTCTCCCCGCCCGTGCCAGCAGCGTCAGGGTGTCCCGGCAGACATGGGCATGACTCCAGTGGGGCAGCAGGAAGGCTTGCTGGCAGGGCGCCTTGAGGCCGATCAAGCCATAGCCGCCATCGTCGGTGGGCTGCAGCACCGCGTCGTGAGTGCGCAGTCTGTGGGCTGCCTCGCGCAGCCGCTGGCTATCCAGCGCCGGTAGGTCGGAGCCCATCAGCAACACCGGCCCCTCGGGAAGATGTCGGGCCATGGCCCGAGACATTCGCTCACCGAGTTCCCCCTGCGGCTGCGCCTCGAAGGTGAGGTCGGCAGAGGCATCGACAACGTTTCGCAGCCGGGCTTCCAGCGCTACCCGCAGAGCCGCCTGTTCAGGTGCCTGGCTCGACGGCTCGGCAGAGGCCGTCAGCATCACCACGACCTTGCCGAGGCGCGCGGCGCAGGCGTGGTCAACGATATGGCTCAGCATCCGCGCATAGAGTCGAGCTGCGCCCTCGGGGCCGAGTGCGGGGATCAGGCGTGTCTTGCAGTGGCCGGCGATGGGCAGGCGACCGAAGATGATGAGAGTCGGGCGCACCTCTGACGCGGCATCAGCTGTGGGCAAGGTAGGCAACGCCGTATCACGCATGGGGCATGCCGCGCTGCTCACAGGCCTGCGCCGCGGCGCGATAGCCGTAAAGGCGTGCCAGGCGTGCAGGGGAGACGCCACACCAGGCCGCCAGCCGCAGTCCCCACATCTTGACGATGGTGCGCCAGACGCCGTGGGTCTCCCAGCGTCGACCGCTGGTGGTAACGCGCGCAGTCAGGTTCATTGGCGGGGTCAGATGCTTGAGCTGGGCACTCAGCCAGATATCTTCCATCAGTGGCATGTCGGCAAAGCCGCCGATGGCCTCGAAGGTCGAGCGCTGCACGAACTGGGTCTGGTCGCCCGTGCTGATGCTGGTCAGCCGCGAGCGCAGATTCATCATGGCAGCGATCATCGGTAACCACGGCGACTCGCCCTTGATGCTGACATCGAAGCGGCCCCAGTCGCTGCGGCGATGCGTCGTGACGGCCTCCTTGAGCAATGCCAGCGCATTGTCGGGCAAGTCGGTATCGGCATGCAGAAACAGCAGCCATTCTCCGCGTGCACGCGCGGCTCCGGCATTCATCTGGCGTGCCCGGCCCGGCTCACTGTTCAGCACGGCATCACACAGCGGTCGGGCCAGTGAGGGGGTGCCATCCGTCGAGCCACCATCCACCACGATCACTTCACAGTCACCCCCCGCGCGCAGGCGACTCAAGGCAATCAGGGTTTGCACGATGCCGGCTGCCTCGTCATTCACCGGCATCACGATGCTCAGCCAGGGAGCGCGCGTCAGGTGCGTGCATGTGCTCGACAGGGAGTCCCGGCTGGCGGACGTCCGTGATGCTGGGGGTGGCTGCTGGTTCATGGCGGCAGGCTCCGACGATGGCGTATTCGTTGGATCATACGCAGGAGTTCGTAGGCTGGATGCACGGGCGAGAGACGCTCTCTCAACGCGTCATCGTTCATTAAACGCTTGGCGTCGATCCAGTGTCGCTCCATGGCCACACAATGCCTAGCTGGCCATTGGGTGCATGCGAGGGCACAGGACTACATTTCTGTAATTCGCAGGCGGGGCATGAACGGCAGGTTTTCTGAGTCTGCAGCAGGCAAGCGCTGCATTCATCGGCCCTATTCATAGGTCCTCTCCCAGGCAGCTCCTGGAAAGAGAGCCTGGAAAGAGAGCCTGAAGAGAGCCTGGAAAGAGAGCCTGGAAAGAGAGCCTGAAGAGAGTGCTTGGAGAGAGGGCTTGGAGAGAGGGCTTGGAGAGAGGGCTTGGAGAGAGGGCTTGGAGAGAGGGCTTGGAGAGAGGGCTTGGAGAGAGGGCTTGGAGAGAGCGCGTGACTAAGGGCCAGGGCCTCGCTTCTCAAAAGCCCGTTCTGCTGGAGGTCAGGCCATCAATCGAAGGTGAGGCGATAGAGGCCAGCCGCGCCACTATCCGAGGTGAAGTACAGGCTGCCATCAGGGCCGAACAGGACATCGAGCGGGCGAATCCAGCGCTGACCGCTGCTGCTGTCCTGCAGGCCGGTCAGCACTGGCATCAGGCGTGCTTCAGTGTCTGGCGTCGCCAGCTTGAGGCCCAGCAGGCGAGGCTCACGGCGGCTGGCCGGGTCACCCGCCGCGTTGCCGGAGGGCGCCGTGCCCCAGCTGCCGTGGACTGCCACCACGACATCCATGTCTGCAGCCAATGGATGCTCTGGCGGTACCACCGCGATTCCCATCGGCGCACTGCGAGCGGGGATCTCGGCCAGCGGCGGCTCAATCTCGTCACGCTCACGCGGTGAATCGCTAGTGATGCAGTCATCCGCCTGCCAGCGGCCATCGACCCACTGATACCAGGGCATGCCATGGAAGCTGCCTTCGCGGGCTGCGACCACCAGCTCGCGAGGTTGCTCATAGCCCCAGTGGTCGGGGCCGTTGTTGGTGGCCAGCAGACGCGGCTCATCTTCCCTACCTGGCTGCCAGGCGAGGCCTACCGGGTTGCGCAGCCCGCTGGCCCAGGGCTGCCAGAGCGGCGCATCGCCGGATTCCTCAAGGCGCAGCACGCCGCCGCGGCGTTCACTGAAGGAGTAACCCTGGTCGCTGCCTGCAAGGTATTGATTCGAGCAATTGCCCTGGATGCCCAGCGCCAGATAGAGGCCACCATCCGGCCCGAGACTCAAGGTGCGCGAGTTGTGGCCACCGCCGCCGGGCAGGGCGATCAGCTCACGAAAGTCATCGCGGGTGAGAGACTCGCCACGTGAATAGTTGGCGACCAGCAAGGCGGCGGTGGTCGCGACATAGAGCTTGTCGCCGCGCACCACCAGCGAGTGAGGGTAGCCCGACAGTTCGACCAGCGTCTTCACTGCAGAGAGGTTGCCGTCCGGCGTCAGCTGAGCGCGATAGACACGCTCGGCCCGCGAGCCGATCAGCAGCTCGCCAGCATCAGTGAGATGCAACATGCGTGGACTGTCGAGCGAGGCCAGCCGCTCGAGCGTGGCGCCCTCAGGCAGCTTGAGCGCTGGGGCATCACTGGGCACTTGCTGAGCGCTCACCAACAACAGTGAAGAAGTGCCTGTCTCTGCCTGGACCGGCAGAGACAATGCGAGACAGGCCGCCGCGGCACTTGCGACCAGACGTGCCGTCACTCTTGTTGCCACACTTGTCGCCAAGCCTGTCATCAGGCATGCCGTCACTGCCCGGGACAGTGAGGGGCGCCGGGACGATGCGCTTGTGAGGTGAGCGGTGTGAGTCTCGATCGGCATCCTTGCCTCCTGTCATTGAGCCATGCGCATTCAGTCTGGGAGCTGATGGCCTGATCCGCCAGTGCTGCCCTCAGCCGCGCTTGCTGGTCTTGCGGCGATGCTTGAAATAGCGGCGCCAGCCCTTGAGCGAGAAGAAGGAGTAGGTGCGCGCATAGAAGCGGGATTCCTGCCAGCCCGGTTGTTGCTCCATTTCCTGCGGGCTCTTGCGCCAGCGCTTGTATTCCCACTGATACTGGGCCGGCGCCAAGGCGATCGCCGCTTCCACCGAGGCATTCACCCCGCGTGCCGAGGCGACTTCCTCTTCGCAATAGACCCCCTCATCCGCAGCGAGGAAGTGGATGGCGAAGCCATGGCCATCTTCCAGGCGCTGGGCGACACCGGTGACGACGCGCGCATCGGTTCTCGCCACCAGCTTGGGCAGCAGGGTGGCGGTATAGGCGGGCCGGCCATAGAAGTCGGCGAAGACGCCGCTGCCACGGCCCGGCTCCTGATCCGGCAGTATGCCGATCGCTTCGGCGCGCTTGAGTGCCTTGAGCAAGGCGGCGACGCCACGCGAGTTGGTGGGCACCAGGCTCGCGCCCATGCGCTCACGGCCATTGCGGATGATCGGGTCGAGGCGTTCGAACTTGGGCGGCTCGTACATGGCGGTGAACGGGAAGTGGCTGGAGAGCCAGAAATTGAGCACTTCCCAGTTGCCGAAGTGCGGCGCCAGCACGATGACACCGCGCCCCTCGGCGCGCGCCTCGTCGAGCAGGTTGCGGCCGTGGACCTCGAGAATCGAATCGCGCACGGCGTCTTCATCGCCCAGCCACACCTTGCCCAGTTCCAGCATGGTGGCGGTGGAATGCGCGAGGCTGTCGCTTGCCAGACGCGCGCGCGCCTGCCTGTCGAGCTGCGGGAAGGCCTGGCCCAGATTCTGGCGCGTGACCCGGCGCTCACGGGGATTGCACAGCTGCACCACACGCGCCAACGGGCGCGCCAGCCACCAGAGCTGGCGGGTGCTGAGCCCGGACAGTCGTTGCCACAGACAGGCCACGGAGTTGGCCTTGAGAGGAGTCAGGCGCTGTTCCATGGCCTGTTCGAACCGCTTGAGAGTCTTGTCCATCGTCACACGTGAAGTTCCGGTGGTCTGGCGTGAAAGATCGCGCCTGTCTGACGCGAAGGCAGGCGCCGTGACATCGTCAGGTGTCGCGGTGCCGCACTCGAATGATGCTCATTGTGCCAGAGGGGGGCGGTGCCTGCAGGCTCCATCGTGGCAGGCGCAAGACACTGGCGCGGGGTATCATTCAGCACTCAGACAGTCGCCACCTTCGATACGTTCACCTGCTGCGGAATTGCCCGTGCCGCCGCGGTGTCGCGCGTGGCGCCGAGTCGTCACCGCCAGCCGTGTGGTGACGTCGACCCTCATCGCCAGTGTCCCTTGCCGCGGAGCCCTGATGTCAGCCCCTGATTCCCTCGTTCCCTATCCGCCTGCGGATACTGTCTGCCCGCTGTGTGAGGCGTCCCAGAGCCAGCATGTACTGCACCTGGTACAGCGGCGCAGGCCGTGCCCCGACACCGGTCGGCGCCCGCCCGCCGACGAGCGCGATTACCTGCGCTGCCCGGAATGTCATCTGCTGTATCTGGCGCCGTCCCAGCGCCTGGATGCCAGGGCAGAGCAGGACATCTACGACCAGCACGAGAATGACCCGGCAGACCCGCGCTATCGAAGCTTCCTGGCCAAGCTCTTCACGCCGATGTGCGAGCGGCTCGCGGCCGGTGCCAGCGGGCTCGATTTCGGCTGTGGGCCGGGGCCTGCACTGGCGCAGATGTTCGAGGAGGCGGGCCATCCGATGGCGCTGCACGACCTCTATTATCATCCGAACCCGGCAGCGCTCACCCGCCAGCATGACTTCATCGTCAGCACCGAGGTGATCGAGCATCTCTTCGCGCCGGGCGAGGTCTTCCGCCAGTGGTTGCGCTGCCTCAAGCCCGGCGGCCTGCTGGGGGTGATGACGCAGCCCGCCTCGGATGACCCGGAGGCGCTCAGGCGCTGGCACTACCTGCGTGATCCGACGCATGTGTGCCTGTTCAGCCCGGCGACCTTTGCCTGGCTTGCGCGCACGCACGGACTCGAGCTTGAGCAGGTCGCCAACGACAGCGTCATCTTCCGCGTGCCCCAACCCACCTGACAAGGGCGCGGGACAGGGCATGGATAGAGCGCAGGAAAGCGCGCAGGAAAGCGCGCAGGAAAGCGCGCAGCGACACCCAAGACCATATTGTCGCCAAATGACGCAAAAAGGCTTGGTTTTGGCGCGGACTGTCACTATATTGCCCGCGCCTTGACGTATTCTCGCAAGGCAAACTTCCCCTCCCGACGATATCCGCACCTTGCGGCATTGGCTGATCGCTGACTGGCGGCCGGCCGAGGATCTGGTCATGCCCCGTCATCTGCTGTTGATGTCCCTTGCGCCCCTGCTCGGCCTTGCCTTGCTGGGGATCGGTAACGCCATGCTGACCTCGCTGGTCCCGTTGCGGCTGTCTGCCGCCGGCGTCTCGAGCGAGGCGATCGGCCTGATCAGCTCGGCCTACTATCTGGGCCTCGGGCTCGGCGCGCTGGTCAACGACCGCCTGCTGCTGCGCATCGGCCATATCCGCGCCTATGCCGGCTTCGCCTCGCTGGTGGCGGTCGCGGCACTGGCCATGGGGCTGGGCGACCACCCGGTGGTGTGGTTTCTGCTGCGCATGATGATCGGCTGGTCGCTGGTCGGAGTGTATCTGGTCATCGAGAGCTGGCTGCTGAGCGCCGCCGACCCCGCCGTGCGCGGGCGCCTGCTGGCGCTTTACATGATCGTGCTTTACGGCGCGGGGGTGCTCGGTCAGCTGCTGCTGGGCGTGACCGCCATGCTGAGCCTCGAGGCGGCCTTCATGCTGGTGGCGATGCTGGCGGCGGCCTCGGTATTGCCGCTGGTGCTGCTGCCGCGTGTCTCGCCGCTGATCGAACAGTCCGAGCCCCTGAGCCCGTGGCGCCTGATTCGCATCACGCCGACGGGCGTGTTCGGCTGTCTGGCCTCGGGACTGGTGGTGGCGGTCATCTATAGCCTGCTGCCTCTGGCACTGGGCGATGGCGGCACCCTGAGCACCGCAGAGATCGGTCAGCGCATGGCGCTGGTGATTCTCGGCGGCATGCTGCTGCAGTACCCCATCGGCCGCTGGTCTGACAGCCACGATCGCCAGCAGGTGCTGATCATCCTGTCGATCGGCATCGTCGGCTTCGCCGCCTTGCTGATGGGGCCGGCGCGCGAGGGTATCGCCCAGCTGACGGTACTGTTCCTGCTCGGCGGTGCCGCCTTCACGCTCTATCCGGTGGCGGTCAGCCATGCCGCCGACCGTGCGCCCGCCGGTGCCCTGGTGCGCATGAGTCAGGGCCTGCTGTTGATCAACGCGGTGGGGTCGACCCTGTCGCCGCCTGCGGTATCGCTGCCGATGGCCGAGATGGGAGCGATGCCCGGCATGGCGCTGAGTCTGGCGGTGATGGGGGGCGGCATGCTGCTCTTCTTCGTCTGGCGACGCGTGATGCGTCCGGCGCCGCAGCCGTTGGCGCCCTTCGAGACCCATGCCCCGCAGACACCGCTGGGCACCGAGCTTGCGGTCGGGCCTGAGCTCGTCGAGGCCGCCGAGGAGCACCTGCGTGACGCCGAGGCCGATGACCCGCTGGTCGAGGTCACGCGTGAGCTGGTCGCTGACATGCCGGAGCTGATCACGGATGCCTCGCTGGACAGCCTCGAGGAGATCGAGGTCAAGGAGGAGCAGGCGCTGCACGACGAGCAGGCCTTGAATGACGAGCAATCATTGCAGGACGCGCAGCGGCAGGTGCTGCCACGCGATGACGCGCCGCTGGCGCGCGACTGAGGGCCGCTGGCGCGGCGCTGTCCAGACCTGGCTGGCCGGGCCTCCCGCCCGGGAATCAGCGTGCGGGATCGACCAGATTGCCCTGTGAGCTGTTACGCCGGAACCAGCCGGTGACACTGGCACGCGCCTGATGCGTCGGCAGCACCTCATGGGGGATCTGCTCGGAGAGGAAGCACACGAAGGTGCCGGCCTCGGGGGTGACACGCGCCATTTCGCGGCTGTCATCCTCGGGGTCGTAGAGCACGATCTCGCCGCCGCCATCGCGCGGCCAGTCCTCATTGAGATAGAGCACGCTGGAGATCAGGCGATTGCCGCGGCCGCGAAAACTGTCGAGATGCTTCTTGTAGAAGCTGCCGACCGGATAGTGGGCAAAGTGGGCCTCATACTCGAACAGCCCCAGATAGAGGGCACGGTTGAGCTCATCCTTGAGCACGTTCATCGCTTCCAGATAGGCGCGCTGGGCACGCGAATTGCGGTCCAGCCAGCGAATCGCGTCGCCGCGGATGTCCGGGCGCAGATCATGCTCGCGCCCGCGCCCGATACCCGCCGCCGTCAATTGCTGCCGCGTCTCAAGCTCCGTCAGTTCATCATTGAGCTGACGAATGACCTGGCGCGGCAGGAAGTCGGGGCGCACGCTGTAGCCATGCTCGACCAGTTCATCGATCAGCAGGTTGAGTGCGACAGGGTCCAGCAGTGGGGCGGGTGCAGGTGCAGCGGGCATCAGGCGCTCCGAACGGGAAGTGGCGTGGCATCGTGGGCGAGGAGTTATAGTCCAGTGCCATTGTCGGTGCAATATCGTCGGGGCAATGGCAATGGCAGCGGTGCGATGCCATCAGGGCGATGACATCAGGGGAATGGCGAGCCGCTCGGCGGGAACACACCTTGTCTGGTTCAGCTGCTCAGGAGCTCAGTAACTCAGGAGTTCAGGATCTTGAGCTTCAGGGCCGAGGCGGCACTGGGCGCGGCGGCAGATGGCGCAGCGGGGCACCAGGCGGTGGCGCTGCCTTGAGGCTCACGGCATGGCCGAAGCCGATGGCCATCAGTTCGACCAGCATCATCGAGGACAGCCCCCACAGCACCTGGTCGGCCACACGATAGCTGGGCACGTACCAGGTCTCGTCACCGACGGTGATCACATCGGTATGCTCGCGCTCGTCCTTTAGCAACATGCTCAGCGGCATCTCGAAGATCTGCTCGATCTCGCCGGGGTCTGCGCGCAGCGGCAGGTCGGCGGGAATGCGTCCGACAAAGGGCGTGACGCGCATGCCGTGCAGGGAAATCACGTCGCTCAGCTGGCCGAAGACCTCCACGGCGCTGGGCGGCAGCGCGACTTCTTCCTCGGCTTCGCGCAGCGCGGTGGCCAACAGATTGCTATCATCGGGTTCGGCCTTGCCGCCGGGGAAGGCCACCTGGCCGGGGTGCTGGCTGAGATGGCTGGCACGCCGCGTCAGCAGCAGCGTCGGTTCGGAACGATCGATCAGCGCGATCAGGACGGCGGCGCGGGGCAGCTGGTGGTCGGTCGCAAGGGGTTGATGTGCTTGCAGGCGTTGGCGCAGGGCTTCTAGCATGTCGTTTCCTCGTAGGCATTCATCATGTGGCGCGAGGGTCCTGGCGGTCAAGGCGACTGCCATGCCGCTGGGCCCACCGCGCAGCGAGGAAGCGGAGACGGGATGTCACTGAAGGGCGCCTTGAGATTTCATGGGAGAGCGAATGAATTATTGCAGTCACTGTGGTGAAACGGTGCGTCTGGCAGTGCCGCAGGGCGATGATCGTCTGCGCTACCTGTGTGATAGCTGCGGCACCATCCATTATCAGAATCCGCGCATCATCGCGGGCACCCTGCCGGTGCGGGATGGCAAGGTGCTGCTCTGTCGGCGTGCCATCGAGCCACGCCTGGGTTATTGGACCCTGCCGGCCGGCTTCATGGAGAACGCCGAGACCACCAGCGACGCCGCTGCCCGCGAGACGCGAGAAGAAGCCGGCGCCGAGGTCAAGCTGCAGGGGCTCTATACGTTGATCGACCTGCCGCACATCAATCAGGTCTATATGCTGTTTCGGGCCGAGCTGATCAGCGACTACTCGGCGGGCGTCGAGAGTCTCGAGGTGGCGCTGTTCGCCGAGGAGGAGGTCCCCTGGCAGTCACTGGCCTTCCCGACCATGGAAGTGACGCTGCGCCGCTACTTCGAGGACCGCCGCCACGGCGAGGGTGACGAACATTTCCCGCTGCATCTCGAGCAGATCGACCTGGAAACCCGCGAGCACTTCTTCAACACCACCTTCCTGCCCGCGAGCTAGAGCGTCTGGCCATTGCTGACCTCGCGTGCCTCGTTCTTCGGGGTGCGCGGGGTCAGAACGTTTCCAGTCGCCAGCAATCGAAGGCGACTTCTTCATAGGGATGGGCGTCGCGCAGCGCCGCCACGGCAGCGGCGATGAGCGAATCGTCACATACCAGCTCTATCTTCAGTTCGGCGACGCGCTCCAGCGTGCCGCAGGTCCCGATATGCGGATTGGCGCTGGCCAGTGGCCGAAACTGGCCGGTGCCGCGTGTCTCGAAGCAGCAGGCCTCGTAGTCGCCGATGCGCCCTGCACCGGTGGCGAAGACGGCTTCCTTGACGGGTTCGGCGTCATTCTCCGGGACGAAGAACGCAAGCTTGTACATCGGATGACTCCTGGCAGAAGAGTGAGAGGGCGCTGTCATCAGGTGGCCCTGATCGACAGGGGTGCGTCAAGCGTGGCAACGGATGCTGGCAGTGCCTGCGTCACGCTCCCGGATGATGGCATAATGCGCGCTGCAACGGCCAAGGACATCGCCATGCTCAAATGGATCAATATCTCACTGCTGCTGCTGCTGGCACTGCTCCAGTATCGGCTGTGGTGGGGCGAAAATGGCATCACCGAATTATTCGATATTCGCGCACGCGTGCAGCAGCTTTCCAAGGAAGATGCGGTGCTGGACAACCGCAATCAGCGGCTCGGTGCGGAAGTGGTCGACCTCAAGAATGGTCTGGCGGCCATCGAGGAGCGTGCACGCAATGACCTCGGCATGGTGCGCAAGGACGAGCAGTTCCTGTGGGTGCCCAATGTCGCGGTGCCGGAACGCAAGGCACCATCACCCGATGAAGTGGCGGACGGTGCGCTGGAGGGCAAGGGCCTGGAAGGCGGGCTGCCCAAGGTGATCACGCCATGATGCCGACAGACGCCTCGCGCGAGCCCCGTCTGTGGTATCTGGTGCCGGCCGCCGGCGTTGGCAGCCGCATGCAGGCCGACCGCCCCAAGCAGTATCTGGAGCTGTCACCCGGCGGCTGCGTGCTGGAGGCGACGCTGGCGACGCTCAAGCGCGCGCTGCCCGAGGCAGGGCTCTGTCTGGTGCTGGGCGCCGATGATGGCTATTTCTCGCCGTCGATGGTGCCGTGGCAGGACTGGCTGCGCGCCGATGGCGGCAGCGAGCGTGCCGACAGCGTGCTGGCAGGCCTGGATTGCCTGAGCCGCCACGCCCATGACGATGACCTCGTGCTGGTGCACGATGTCGCGCGTCCCTGCGTTCGCGAAGCCGATATCCATGCGCTGGTCGCGACCGCTCGCCGCAGTGCCGATGGTGCCATCCTCGCGGCCCCCGCCAGCGACACCATGAAGCGCGCCGCGCCGGCCGGCGACTCCCGCCCGCATGGCGATGGCGATGAAGAGCGTGCGCCGAGCATCGCGCATACCGAACCCCGCGTCGGCCTGTGGCATGCCTTCACGCCGCAGGCCTTCCCGTTGGGCCTGTTGCGACGGGCGCTGCGTGAAGCGCTTGGGAAGAACCCCGCGCTTATCACGGATGAGGCCTCGGCACTGGAGGCCTGTGGCCGTGCCCCCGTGCTGGTCGCCGCCGCCCGCGACAATCTCAAGATCACCCATCCGGAAGACCTCGCCATGGCGCGCCTGCTGCTGGCCGCGCGCGAGGCGCTTCCCGATAGCCCCCGGACGTCTGCCTGACATGACTGAGCAATCTGCAACACCCGCCGCTGCCACTTCCTCTGCGCAATCCGCGACCTCTTCCCCGCAGGCTGGCCATGTGCCGATGGCCCTGCGCATCGGCCACGGCTTCGATGTGCATCGCTTCGGCGATGGCGATCACCTGATGATCGGTGGTGTGAAGGTCGCCTACGAGCATGGCTTCGTGGCGCACTCCGACGGTGACGTGCTGCTGCATGCGCTGTGCGATGCGCTGCTCGGTGCCTGTGGCATGGGCGATATCGGCAAGCATTTCCCGGACACCGACAGCGAGTGGTCCGGTGCCGATAGCCGTGGCCTGCTGCGCCACGTGATCGGGCTGGTCAATGCCGCCGGTTTCGGGGTCGGCAATGTCGATCTCACCGTGATGGCGCAGGCGCCGAAGATGGCGCCGCACATCCAGGCGATGCGGGAAGTGATCGCCGAAGATCTGCGCGTGCCGCTGGCGGTCGTCAACGTCAAGGCCACCACCACCGAGCGGCTCGGTTTCACCGGTCGCAAGGAAGGCATCGCCGCCGAGGCGGTGGTGCTGCTGGGCGCGCTGCCGACCGCGGGCGGAGCCGAGCATGTCTGAAGTGAATGACATGTCTGAGTCGCCCGAGGCGGATGCGCTGTTTGCCGAGGCGCTGGCGGCACTGGACGCCGCGGGCAGCGAGGCGTGGGTCAAGGAAGCCGAATTGATGCAGCGCTGGCCGCATGCACATGGCGGCCCGCTGGGAGCAGGCGATTTCCGTCACACGCCGGAGGACTTCCGGGTCACCGAGCTGATGGACTTCGTGCCCGAAGGCCACGGCGAGCATCAGTGGCTGTGGGTCGAGAAACGCGGCCTGACCACCGATGACCTATGCCGTGAACTGGCCAGCCTGTGTGAGGTCGCGCCGCGCGATATCGGCGTGGCTGGTCTCAAGGACAAGCAGGCGATCACACAGCAGTGGATTTCCGTGTGGTTGCCGGGGCGTGAAGCGCCGCAGGACCTCAGCGATGCGCTGGCCGAGAAGGGCGTCCGCGTGCTGGCCAGCGTGCGTCATCCGCGCAAGCTCAAGCGGGGTGTGCATCGCGGCAACCGCTTCGCGCTGCGTGTCAGCGGTGAGGCCGTCGCGTATCCCGAATTCGAGGCGCGCTGGCAGACGCTGATACATGACGGTGTGCCCAACTATTTCGGGCCGCAGCGCTTCGGCCATCAGGGACATAATCTCGGCCGGGCACGTGCCGTGCTGGTGCGTGGCTGGCGCAAGCGCGATGACCGCAGCGGCATGCTGCTGTCGACCGCGCGCAGCTTCCTGTTCAACGAGGTGCTGGCTGCGCGCCTCAAGGCGCATTGCTGGGCGACGGCGTTGAGCGGTGAGGTGTTTGCGCTCAACGGGACGGGCTCGCGCTTCGTCACCGATGGCAGCGAGTCGGCCGAGACGCTGGCGCAGCGCCTGGCGAGTGGCGATATTCATCCCACTGGCCCGCTGTGGGGCACCGGGCGTGCGGAGGCTCATGCTCAGGTCGCCCAACTTGAGCAGGTCCTGGCCACGCGTTGGCCGCAGCTGTGCGAGGGGCTCGAGAAGGCTGGCGTCAAGGCGGAGCGTCGTCCGCTGCGCCTGATGCCCGGCAAGCCGCGTCTGGAGTGGGATATCACGCCAGAGCAGGCAAAAACCGAAGGTGGCGAGGCCAGTGTCTGGCTGCACTTCGATCTGCCGCGCGGCAGCTTCGCGACGGGCCTGTTGCGTGAGCTGATCGCCCACCCGCTGCTGTAGTGCCGTCAGGCAACATGACGACTATCCGATGATTCGCAAAGGAGTGAGATGATGCGCAGGATTCTGCTTTCCAATGATGATGGCGTGCACGCTCCGGGGCTCAAGGCGCTGCATGACGCGCTGGCCGGGCAGGCACGCATTCGTGTGGTCGCGCCGGACCGTGATCGCTCAGGGGCCAGCAACTCGCTGACGCTGAGTCGGCCGTTGTTGCTGTCCGCGATGGAGAACGGCTTCTACAGCGTCGACGGCACACCCGCGGATTGTGTCTATCTGGGCGTCAATGGCGTCTGGGACGAGAAGCCTGACATCGTGATTTCCGGTATCAACCATGGCGCCAACCTGGGCGATGACGTGCTGTATTCCGGCACCGTGGCGGCGGCGATGGAAGGGCGCTCGCTGGGCATGTCGGCGATCGCGATGTCACTGTGCGGCAAGACCCACTTCGAGACCGCTGGACGCGTGGCGGCGAGCCTCGTCGGCGCGGCCGAGACCCTGGCATTGCCGCCGCGCTCATTGCTCAACGTCAATGTGCCGGATGTGCCCTGGAGCGAGATTCGCGGTTTTCGCGTCACGCGTCAGGGCCACCGTGGCCCGGCGGGCGCCCCGATCGAGGTCAAGGACCCGCGTGGCCGTACCCGCTATTGGATCGCGCTGGCCGGCGATGGCATCGATGATGGCGATGACACCGACTTCGCCGCCATCGCGGCCGGCTATGTGTCGATCACGCCGTTGATGACGGATCTCACCTCCCACGGGGCCCGTCACGATGTGGCGCAGTGGCTCGAGGCGCTGACCTGAGCGACGCAGCGCCAGCCAAGGCTCAAGATTTCGCTGTGAAGTCCTCGTTCGAAGGATATGAATCAAGACCATGAAGGACGTGTATCAGAACGCTTTCCCGCTTGCGCAGTCAGACAGCGCAGCGGGAATCGCCGGGCCCTTGCATCTCAGGCGACCGGACACGGCGCAGCTGAGCGGTATCGGCATGACGTCCCAGCGCACGCGAGACCGCATGGTGGCGCGCCTGGAGGATGCCGGCATTCGCGATGAGCGGGTGCTGGAGCTGATGGCCAGTGAGCCGCGCCACCTGTTTCTCGATGAGGCGCTGGCGCACCGTGCCTATGAAGATACCGCGCTGCCGCTGGGGCAGGGGCAGACCCTGTCCCAGCCTTACATGCACGCCCGCATGACCGAGCTTGCCCTGGCGCAAGCGCCGCGCCCGCGCGAGGAGTGTCGGGTGCTGGAGGTCGGCACCGGTTCGGGCTATCAGACATTGCTACTGGCGCGTCTGTTCGCTCGGGTGTCTTCGATCGAGCGCATCGCCGTGCTGCACGCCAGGGCCGTTCAACGCCTTGGCTGGTTCGGGCTCGACAATGTCGAGTTGCGCCATGCCGATGGTGGGCATGGCTGGCAGGACGATGACTCGGCATTTGATCTGATCGTGGTGACCGCCTGCGCGCCACATCTGCCGCAGGCGTTGTTGAAACAGTTGGCCCCGCAGGGGGTGATGATCGTGCCATTGGCCGAGGACGACAGTGATCGTCAGTGGCTGACACGAGTGCGCCACGTCGGCGACACTCAGGATATTCAGCGGTTCGAGGCCGTGCGCTTCGTGCCGTTGCTCGAGGGAGTGATCAGGTGAAACGAGCATTGAGCGTGTTCTTCAAGGGCGCTGGCATGGGGGCGGCGGATGCCGTGCCCGGAGTATCAGGCGGCACGATTGCCTTCGTGACCGGCATCTATGAAGAATTGATCGAGTCCATCAAGCGCTTCGGCCCCTCCGCCATCGGCGTATGGCGTGAGCAGGGCTTCAAGGCGCTGTGGCAGCATTTGAATCTGGCCTTTCTGCTGCCGCTGGTCGCTGGCATCTTCGCCAGCCTGATCAGCGTGGCGCATCTGGTGACCTGGTTGATGGAGGCGCAGCCGCTGCTGCTCAATGCCTTCTTCTTCGGGCTGGTGGTGTGCTCCGGGGTGGTGGTCGCGCGGCGTATCACCACCTTCCGGATGGGCTATCTGGTGTGGTTGGCGCTGGGGCTGGTGCTGGCCAGCAAGCTGCCCAGCCTGTTGCCTGCCGCCACCGATGCCTCCTGGGTGCTGGTGGTCGGCGGTGCCATCGCCATCAGTGCCATGCTGCTGCCGGGCGTTTCCGGCAGCTTCCTGTTGCTGACCATGGGCCTCTACGGCACGGTGATGACTGGCATCAAGAGCTTCGATCTGCAGCTGATCGTGCTGTTCGGCAGCGGCTGTGCCATCGGGCTGTTCACCTTCTCGCGTTTGTTGTCGTGGTTGTTTCGTCATCATCACACCGCGACACTGATGCTGCTGACGGGCTTCATTCTCGGCTCGCTGCCGGTATTGTGGCCGTGGCGCACCATCACCGATTATCGTCTGGGACCCAAGGGTGAACAGGTTCCGCTGGATTACCACTTCATGATGCCGGATACCTACACCAGTGTGACCGGTGAGCCTGCCCAGCTGTGGGCGGCCCTCGCCCTGATGCTGGCCGGCGTATTGCTTGTCTGGTTTGCCGGAGAGCGCTCCGGCCCGGATGACGACTCCAGCAATTCCCGCAAGGAGCAGGAACATGCGTGACAGGATGGACAAGGGAATCAAACTGACGTTGGCAGGTCTGGCGCTGGGTGCGCTGACAGCCTGCAGCACGGCGACCACTCGCCCGCAGGTTCAGGACCTCACCGCCGGCAATGCGCGTATCACCTCCGACACCTATACCGTTCAGCGCGGTGACACCCTGTATGGCATCTCCTGGCAGAGTGGCCAGGATTTCCGGGATGTGGCGCGCATGAACGGCTTGAATCCGCCCTACACCCTGCAGCCGGGGCAGACGCTGCGACTGGACCCCAACACCCAGCTGCCGGCGAGTGCGGCGGGCGCTTCCGGCACGAGCGTCGCCTCGAGCGGTGGCGTCGTTGCCACGCCGATGGGCGGGGGCAGCGACAGCTCGATCGCCGGCGGCAGCGAACTGCCTGACTGGCTGGCACCGGATGAATCCGCCATGGCTCAGCAGCAACAGCGCACCAGCCAGGCCCAGTCGCTGACGACCGGCTCGGGTGGCGTGTCATCCGCCGCCACCGGCGCCGCGGCGGCTGCCGGACTGGGGCCTGTCTACCAGGAAGGCAGTGAAGAGGCACTCGCCGAGACGGCGCGCAACTCAGCCACTGACAGCGCAGAGCAGGTCAGCAGCAGTGCTGCGCAGGCCAGCAGTTCGGCCAGTCAGACAGCCAGCCAGACGGCCAGCGAGGCAGCTGCCAGTGCGGCTGCTGCCCAGGCCGAGGCGCGCAAGGCTGCCAAGGAAAAGGCCGAGCAAGCCGCCGCTGCCGCCGCAGCAGAGCGTGAGAAAGCGGCCGCTAGCGTGAAAAATGAGGCTGCCAAGGTTGAAAAGGGCACCAACGTCGCTGGCGAAACCGCCAAGGCTGCACCGGCCAAGAAGACCTATGTTCCGGTAAAAAACGTTGACTGGCAGTGGCCTACGCAAGGCGAGATCATCGGCAAGTTCGGCGAGTCCGAGAGTGTCACCGGCGGCATTGATATCGCTGGTCAAAAGGGGCAACCTGTCAAGGCAGCAGGGCCGGGAATCGTGGTCTACGCCGGAAGCGGA
Organism: Cobetia sp. Ld8; assembly: GCF_045066615.1. NCBI lineage: Bacteria > Pseudomonadati > Pseudomonadota > Gammaproteobacteria > Oceanospirillales > Halomonadaceae > Cobetia > Cobetia sp. Ld8. The sequence goes on from NZ_JBISHF010000006.1 coordinate 514,735, forward strand.
GTACGTGGTTACGGTAACCTCATCATTCTCAAGCACAACGACCGCTATCTGAGCGCCTACGCCCACAACGACACTCTGCGTGTATCAGAGAACGATGTGATCGACGCCGGACAGGTCATCGCCACTCTGGGAGCCACTGACGCTGAACGTGCGCAGCTGCACTTCGAGATTCGCGAGGATGGGCAGCCCAAGGACCCACTGAAATTCCTGCCTAAACGCTGATTCCCACCGCTGCCACAACAACAAGTTCCTGGCACCAGACCAGAGACAACGGGGTATCGACATGAGCATGCTGGAAAAGGATATCGATCAGGCTGAGGTTGAGTTGTCCCTTGAGGATGTCGAGGAGGACGACGATACGCTTGAGGCAGAAGCGGAAGAGGCGGCATTCGAACGCGCCTTGAATCGTGAAGAGCGCAAGCACTACCAAAGCCTGGATGCGACCCAGATCTACCTCAACGAGATTGGTTTTTCCCCGTTGCTCAAGCCCGAGGAGGAAGTCTACTTCGGGCGTCTGGCACAGGCGGGCGACCCCGCCGGTCGCCAGCGCATGATCGAGTCCAACCTGCGTCTGGTGGTCAAGATCGCGCGGCGCTATCTGAATCGTGGTCTGTCGCTGCTCGACCTGATCGAGGAGGGCAATCTGGGGCTGATCCGCGCGGTGGAGAAGTTCGACCCCGAGCGCGGCTTCCGTTTCTCGACCTACGCCACCTGGTGGATTCGCCAGACCATCGAGCGGGCGCTGATGAATCAGACGCGCACCATTCGTCTGCCGATTCACGTCGTCAAGGAACTCAACATCTACCTGCGTGCCGCGCGCCAGCTGACCCAGAAACTGGATCATGAGGCCACCGCGGAGGAGATTGCCGACTTCCTCGACAAACCGGTCGATACCGTCAAGAAGATGCTGGGGCTCAATGAGCGCGTGTCATCCGTCGACTACCCGATGGGCGGCGAGAGCGACAAGCCGCTGATCGAGACCATCGCCGACGAGAATGACACCAGCCCGGAGTCCAGCCTGGTCGATGTCGACGTCAAGGCGCATGTCGATGAGTGGCTGGCGGAACTGACCGAGAAGCAGATGGAAGTGGTGGTGCGTCGCTTCGGGCTGCGCGGTCATGAAGCCGCGACGCTGGAGGAAGTGGGCGAGGAGATCGGTCTGACGCGTGAGCGGGTGCGTCAGATTCAGGTCGAGGCGCTCAAGAAGCTGCGGCGCATGCTCGAGAAGCAGGGGCTGACGCTCGAATCCATCTTTGAATGATGTGCGGGCACAGTCGTCATGGCTGTCGATACCCTGATGCAGGTTGCCAGTGAAAACGGCCCGCTCGTGATTCGAGTGGGCCGTTTTCATATTGTGTCATCATTATTCAGGCAGAGTGGGGGCATTCTGACGCACTGCGCTCGAGTGCATGGTGCCCCATGGCACTGTTGTCAATTTGGAAACGCTGTATCGTGCAACAAAGTTAGCCAACTAACTGGACGCCCAAAAGAGCGACGATTAGACTAAGGCCACTTTTTCCACGACCCGCTTGAGCAGGGCTGAGGCAGTAGTCCAGCCGATGTGTGAGCTACCTTTTACCTTGTCCTGGTGCTTTCGAGGCGCCATGCAGGTCACGACTGTCACTGATCAGGAACAACGCATACATGGCCAACATTCGCATACTGCCACTGGTGCTGGCGATGGGTTTTGCGACCCAGGCTCAGGCTGCCAATCTGCTCGACATCACGCGTGATGCATTGACCCACAACGCCAGCCTGTCCTCCTCTCGCTCGCTCTATCAGAGCGTCGAGGACAATGAGCGTATCGAGCTTGCTGACCTGCTGCCCCAGATCACTGCCACGGGGACCGTGTCGCGTACCGATGTCACCGGCAATTCCCAGAGCGGCACCGAAGGCGATTACACCGACAGCAATATCGTGGTCAACGTCAACCAGCAGCTGTTCGATGCCGCCGACTGGTATGAGCTCGCGACCAGCAAGGACACCACCCGTCAGCAGAAACTGCTGCTGGATTCCGATCAGCAGCAGCTGCTCTATGACGTGGCGTCTGCCTATTTCACCATCCTGAACAATCGTGATGTGCTCGATGCGCGCATTGCTCAGGAAAAGGCCTTCTCCCGCCAGCTGGACCAGGCCAATCAGCAGTTCGAGGTCGGTCTGATCGCGATCACGGATGTGCAGGAAGCCAAGGCATCATTCGATGACGCGCGTGCCCAGCGCATCGCGGCCGAAGCCGATCTGCAGGTCAGCTTCGAGGCCCTGCAGCAGCTGACGGGCCAGCAGTACGATTCCATCGATGGTCTGGAAGAAGATCTGGCGATCGAAGCGCCGGTGCCGGCCAGCCGCGGCAAGTGGGTCGAGATGGCATTGTCCAACAACCCGCTGATCGGTGCTGCCCAGAAGGGTGTCGATGTCGCCAGAGGCGATGTGAAGACCTCCCGCGCAGGCCACCTGCCGGAAGTCGGCGCCTTCGCGACCTACTCCTACGATGAAACCGACATCGATACTGCCGGGGGGTATCAGGAATACAACCAGATCGGTATCCAGGCCTCCCTGCCGATCTATACCGGTGGCCGCACCTCCGCCCAGGTACGTCAGAGCACCCATCTGCTCGAGCAGAGCCAGTACGACCTGCTCGACCAGCAGCGCTCCACCACCCAGAGTGTGCGTTCGCTCTACAGCCAGGTGCGCAGCGACGTCCTGACCGTCAAGGCGCGCAAGCAGGCGATCGTCTCCAGCCGCAGTGCACTGGAAGCGACTCGCTCCGGTTATGAAGTCGGCACCCGTAACATCGTCGATGTGCTGGACGCCGAGCAGGCCCTGTATCAGGCGCTGGCGGACTATGCCTCCTCGCGTTACACCTATGTGCTCGACCTGCTCAACCTGCGTCAGGCGGCAGGTATCATCGATATCAACAGCGTGCGTGACCTCAACGAGAGCCTCAAGGCAGATCGTCAGGTATCCCTGGTGCTGAATGATGAGAGCTCCGACGAGCTGGAAAACGTGACGCCCTGATCGTCCCGCGCTGGCTTACGTCACGTGCTGCATGCACCCCCGCAGGCCTTGCCTGCGGGGGTGCATGCGTTTTGGGGCATGCGTTTGAGGGCATCAGTTGGTCAGGCCACTGATCGTCAGGCATGTGTTCACCAGGCAAGTGATGGTCAGACAGCAAGGCGCCAAAAAGCAGCGCGCAAGGGCAGCGCGGCCTCGAGGCAAGCGGTTTTGCAGTGGTTTCGGTCGAAAATCCTGCATGTGTTTTAACAGCTAGTGGTTTCTATCGGTAATTTGGGAAAAGTTTGGTGGTTTACAGCGTGACCTGACGGCGATGATGGAAAATAATTGAGGGGCTTGCTCTGCTGTCTGTCATTTTCACCGATCACTCTGGAGTCCCCACATGTCCCGCCCACTGCGCGCTGATATTGATCTCGATGCACTGCGTCACAACTATCAGCTGGCCTGCGAGCTGGCGCCGCATTCGCGCGCCCTGGCCGTGATCAAGGCGGACGCCTACGGGCATGGTGCGGTGGCGTGCGCGCAGGCATTGGCAGATCTCGCCCCCGCCTTTGCGGTGGCCACGATAGAGGAGGCGCTGGCGCTGCGGGCGGGCGGCATCTCTCATCCGATCGTGCTGCTTGAGGGGGTGTTCGAGGCCGCGGAGTACGCCTTGGCGGCCGAGCATGACTTCTGGTGCGCCATCCACAGCGAATGGCAGTTGGCGGCCCTCGAACAGAGTGAGCTTGCGCAGCCCTTGTCCTGCTGGATCAAGTTCGACTCGGGGATGCATCGTCTCGGCTTCACGGCCGAGCAGGTGCTGGACGCCAAGGCGCGCCTCGAGGCGAGTGGCAAGGCGCGTGATCTGCACCTGATGACGCACTTCGCCAGTGCTGACAGCCTGACGCCGGACTACTTCCAGCAGCAGATGGCCGCGGTGACGGCCCTGGCGGCCGAGGCGGAGCTGCCGCTGTGTCTGGCCAACTCACCGGCGACGCTTGCCTGGCCAGAGACGCATGCGGCCTGGAACCGCCCGGGAATCATGCTCTACGGGGCAGACCCGCTGGAAGGTGCCAATGACGCCAGTCGGCGCCTGAAGCCGGTGATGACGCTGTCTTCGGCCATCATCGCCGTGCGTGAGATCGCCATCGGCGAGCCGGTAGGGTACTCGGGGCGCTTCGTGGCGACGCGTCCGACGCGTATCGGTGTCGTCGCCTGCGGTTATGGTGATGGCTATGATCGCCACGCCGTGGATGGTACGCCAGTGCTGGTGGATGGTCAGGAAACGGTGCTGGCCGGCAAGGTGTCGATGGACATGCTGACGGTGGATATCACGGACCTGCCCGAGGCGGGTGTCGGTTCACGTGTGGTGCTGTGGGGCGAGGGGCTTGAGGTCAATCGCGTCGCCTCCAGCTGCGATACCATCAGCTATACACTGCTGACGGGGCTGCTGCCGCGCGTGCCCAGACGCTATCATGGCGGCGTTGGCAGTGTGGCGGACGACAAGGGTGTCGCGCAGTTGGCCAGCGCTCAGCCGCTGGATACGCACGCCTGACCTGACGGCAAGGCTCGCGCGGTCTACAATGGCCGCCGTTGCCCGTCGAACGAGAGAGTCATGGCCAAGAAGAGCTATCCCGAGAGTTTTGCACACCCCCGCTACTGGCTGACCTGGCTGGGCATCGGTGCCATGAAGGCCTCGGCCTATCTGCCCTGGTGCGCCAAGTTGTGGCTGGGGCGTGGCCTTGGTGAGCTGGCATGGCGCTTCGGCAAGCGTCGTCGTCATATCACCGACACCAACCTCAAGCTGTGCTTTCCCGAGTGGAGCGAGGCGGAGCGCGCGCGTCAGGTACGCAAGACCTTCCACGCCAACGGCATCGGTATCTTCGAGACGGCCACCGGCTGGTGTCGTGATCCGGAGCATATGCGTGATCGCGTGACCTTCAAGGGGCAGGAGCACATGGAGCGCGCCATGGCCCAGGGCAAGGGGGCGCTCATCGTGGGCATCCACTTCTCGACCCTGGATCTGGGCGGCGCACTGCACTCGCTGTTCTTCCCGGCCGATGTCGTCTATCGCCCCCACGACAACCCGCTGTTCGAGCGTTTCATGACCCGTGCGCGCAATCGCATCTTCGGGATCGCCATCGATCGTCACGACCTGCGGGGCGTGGTACGTCGCATCAAGAGCGGCCATGGCGTGTGGTATTCACCGGATCAGGACTTCGGCCGTGATGTCAGCGTGTTCGCGCCGTTCTTCGGCATCGATGCCGCTTCCATCAAGCTGACGGCCAAGATCGCCCGCATGACGGGCGCGCCGGTGATGCCCTTGATGTTCCACCGCAATCCGGACAATCGTACCTATACGCTGGAGTATCTGCCGGCGCTGGACAACTTCCCGAGTGGCGATGATGTCGCCGATGCCACGCGCATCAACGCCTTCATCGAAGGGGCGATCCGCAAGCATCCCGAGCAGTATCTGTGGCTGCACCGTCGCTTCAAGACACGTCCCGAGAAAACCGATCCGTCCCTGTACTGAGGTGAACCATGAGCAACGACATCTCTTCTCACGTCACCTTGGCCGAGGTGGAAGCGCGGCTGGCCGCTGGCGATACCTTCGTGCTCAATCAGGTCGCGGAATGGTGCCCGGATTGCACCGAGCGTCAGCGTCCGGCATTGCCTGCTTTCGAGGCGGCGCTTGCCCGTGGCGGTCTGCCACTGGTGACCCTGTGCGTGCAGCAGACCCGTGGGGTCTATCTCAGCGATGCTCATGCACAGCTGAGTGAGCGCATCGGCGGTGCGGGCTATCCACGCACCTTGCTGGTTCGCCACGGCCAGCCGGCGAGCCTCGACAGTGGATTGAACCGCGTCGAGGTGATGAGCGAACCCGATCTCGTCGCCTACGCCGAGGCCTTGATCGCCGCGCTGTAGACCGTCACCCCTGGCATCGATCATCTGCCGCTGTCAGGGGGATGACGCGAGTGATGCACACAGCAAAGACCCCCGTTCGGCATCTCGCCGAACGGGGGTCTTTGCTGTGCAAAGCGGCACCCGACAAGCAACATCACCTGCCCGAGCTGCATGCGTGCGGTCAACCGAGTGCCGCCTATCGTGTGCCTATGACAAGACGTGCGGATGACGGAGCAGGCTTTCAACCCATCAGAAGAGCTGAGGCAAATTCTTTTACTGAAGTGCGACATCATGTTGACAAAGCTTTAGTTTATTACCATCTTGGCAATAACGAGTCAGGTGGTTGACACGCCTCCTGATCGCCGCTTTCAGCACCCTGGGGTGCGCCTGAGGCGTCATCCGTCAGGGGCTGACTCCGCTGCGACAATTCTCACATGACATAAGGAATTGACATGCTCAACTACGCCATCATCTTTCTGATCGTCGCTGTCATTGCCGCCGTACTGGGCTTCGGCGGCATCGCCGGCACCGCAGCGACCATCGCCAAGGTCCTGTTCGTGATCTTCCTGGTGCTGTTCCTGGTGTCCTTCTTCAAGAGCCGCCGCAAGCCGTGAAGCTCTGACTTACTGCCACGGATCAGACTGACGGCAACAGGCCGCAAGCCATCACCTGATCGGATAGACGGCTTTGAGACAGTACGGCTCACGGACAGTACGACGTTGAGATAGTACGGCTCACAGACAGTACGGCTCAGAAATAGTACGACTCACAGACAGCAACGCCCGCGATGGTGATCGACCGTCGCGGGCGTTGCTCGTTCAGGCGCTGGCCTTTTTTACCACTGAGGGCTGGGCAGGTTCAGGCGATGGTGACCGGCCTGCAAGCCGTGTTCGATGAAGCGGCGATCCACCTCGAATTCGGCCTGGGCGAGAATCGCCTCCACCACCTTGTCGGCATGCTGTTGCAGCAGCACCAGATGGCCGTATTGCGCGCCCATCAGCGACAGGGTCTTCAATAGCTCCAGCAGGGCCAGACAGATCGAGAGGTCATCACGGCCATAATGCAGAATCGGCGTGATGGAGCGGTAGAGGAGGCTTGCGAAGGACTCCATCTGCCAGCTGACGCGAACGGCCTTGTGATCATCCACGCAACAATTGCACAGCGGCACCGACATGCGCTCGCTGAGCAGCTCCGTCAGCTGGTGCATGCACAGCCGTGCCGTGCCGGGGTCATTGATGCCGGGTGACAGTGCCTTGATGGCGACTTCCATCAACTGGGTCAGGCCATGCTCGTGCAGGTCCTCGACGGACTCCCCATCCAGATAGCCAAGCGCGGCACGCAGGTTCTTGATCAACTCGGCCTGCTGCTCTTCATCGAGTTCTTCCCCCGCCGTCGCGCCCTCTGGCAGGCCGTTGGGCCACTCGATGCGCATCAAGGGCATGCCGCTGACGATGAAGGCGCCCAGCGCGAAATCCAGATGCACCACCATGTCATGCTTGATGGCCAGCTGGCGTAGCGCCGAGAAATCGACCTGCTGGATATAGCCACGCCGGCGTGCCCGCAGCAGCTGGCACTGGTCGTCGTCACGGCTGACCTCACGCTCGCAGAAGCCATCGTCACGATTGCGCTGACGCAGGCGCTCCAGCGAGAGGCGGGTGCGCCCGGACAGGCGCCGTGCGACGGCATTGATCTGCACCGACTGCGAGACCTGATGGATGAAGTAGACGAACATCCCCAGGCAATTGACCATCATCAGCACGCCCAGATAGACCGCCAGCGAGCGCCACAGGGTCGGGGAGTCTCCCGTATTGGGCACCATCAGATTGACCAGCAGGAACAGCAGGCTGCCCAGGTAGTGGCCGAGCACCAGCTGGTGATGGCGCTCGGTCACCAGGCCCAGCAGCAGCTTGTGGGAGAACTGCGCGCCGGCCTGGGTGAGCACGCTCATCACCATGGTGAAACTGAAGACCATCAGCGAGATCAGGCCGCCGACCAGCGCCGCCAGCAAGGTGCGCGGGGTGTCATGTTGCTTGAAGGTCAGTGCTTCGAAAAAGTCGCTATTCGGCAGCGAGGAAGGGTCCGGCAGCCCGGAGGGCATCACCGAGATCAGTCCCAGCAGGGTATAGACCATGGCCAGCATGCTGGGGAGATAGGCGATGCTGGTGGTCCAGGTTCGCAGCCACATGAGGGGTTGCTGTAGCCAGCGATTCATAGACGATTCCCGAACGGATGGATTGGCAAGCTCCTGTTATGACGGCTCGCGCCGAGCACTGCAAGTCAGCATGACGTGCTGGCAGGAGGGTTCAGGGGGCGAGGAGGGGAGGAAAGAAGCAGAACAGGGCAGAGCAAAGCGGGCGGAACAGGGCGTACAGAGCGGCCAGAACCGAACAGGGCAGACTGAGCGGACGAACTGGAACGGACAGGCTGGAACGGGCAGACTGGAACGAACAGCAGGGCCCGATGGCAAGACGCCCCCACCGGGGGACCGGTGAGGGCGTCTTGCGGCTTGCGTCGATCAGCGTGGCTGACCCCGCCGGCTCATCAGGCGTCGATACGCTTGTACTTCATGCGCTTGGGAGCATCGTTGCCGACACGCGCGTGATAGTCCGCTTCGTACTCGGTATAGCTGCCTTCGAAGAACACCACGTTGGAGTCACCCTCGTAGGCGAGGATGTGGGTCGCGATGCGATCCAGGAACCAGCGGTCGTGCGAGATGACCATCGCGCAGCCCGGGAAGGCCAGCAGGGCCTCTTCCAGTGCACGTAGGGTCTCGATGTCCAGGTCGTTGGACGGCTCATCCAGCAGCAGCACGTTGGCAGCCTGCTTCAGGGTCTGGGCCAGCTGCAGACGGCCACGCTCACCACCGGACAGATCAGACAGACGCTTCTGCTGGTCAGTGCCCTTGAAGTTGAAGCGGCCGACATAAGCGCGCGACGAGACTTCATGGCCATTGATGTTGAGCATGTCCTGACCGCCGGAGACGGCTTCCCAGACGGTCTGATTGTCTTCCAGGCCATCACGCAGCTGCTCGACGTAGGCGACCTTGACGGTCTCGCCCAGCACGACTTCGCCGCTGTCCGGGGTGTCCTTGCCGGTCACCAGCTTGAACAGCGTGGACTTGCCCGCACCGTTGCCGCCGACGATACCGACGATGGCACCCTGGGGGATGGTGAAGGACAGATCATCGAACAGCAGCTTGTCGTCGAAACGCTTGGTGACGTTGTGCAGCTCGATGACCTTGTCGCCCAGGCGCGGTCCCGGCGGAATGTAGATCTCGTTGGTCTCGTTGCGCTTCTGGAAATCACCGGACTGCATTTCCTCGAAGCGGTTGAGACGCGCCTTGCTCTTGGCCTGACGGCCCTTGGGATTCTGACGAACCCACTCGAGCTCCTGCTGGATGGCCTTGTTGCGCGAGGCTTCCTGCTTGGCTTCCTGCTGCAGGCGAGCGTCCTTCTGCTCGAGCCACGAGGAATAGTTGCCTTCGAAGGGAATGCCCTGGCCACGGTCCAGCTCGAGAATCCAGCCGGCGACGTTGTCGAGGAAGTAGCGGTCGTGGGTGATGGCGACCACGGTGCCGGAGTAGTCGTGCAGGAAGCGTTCCAGCCAGGCGACGGATTCGGCGTCCAGGTGGTTGGTCGGTTCGTCCAGCAGCAGCATGTCCGGGCTCGAGAGCAGCAGGCGGCACAGTGCGACACGGCGGCGCTCACCCCCGGACAGCACGCCGACATTGGCATCCCACGGCGGCAGGCGCAGTGCTTCGGCGGCCACTTCCAGCTTGCGCTCGAGGTTGTGGGCGTCAGAGGCCTGGATCAGGTCTTCCAGCTTGGCCTGACGCGCGGCGAGGGCGTCGAAATCGGCGTCCGGCTCGGCGTAGGCGGCATAGACTTCATCAAGTTCGGTCTGGGCGTTCTTGATGTGGGCCAAGGATTCTTCCACGCACTCGCGCACGTTCTTGGAATCATCCAGTTCCGGCTCCTGGGGAAGGTAGCCGACATTCAGACCCGGCATGGGACGTGCTTCGCCGTTGTAGTCCTGATCGACGCCGGCCATGATGCGCAGCAGCGAGGACTTGCCCGAGCCGTTGAGACCGAGCACACCGATCTTGGCACCCGGGAAGAAGGACAGCGAGATGTCCTTGAGAATCTCGCGCTTCGGGGGAACGACCTTGCCCACCCGGTTCATGGTATAGACGTATTGCGCCATGGAATCCCAATTTGGTTGGAGAATGGAATGACGCGCAGATGATAGTGCCCGGCGTCACGCTTGGCCAGCCGGGCAGCCTGTGCCAGGCGAGCGCGGCGACTCACTGCATGACATTCCCTGTCCTGACGTCGACCCCTTCCATGGCCTGTCCGCTCCCTGGTATCCCTTCCCCTGCACGCCGCTGAAGGCGAGCTTACTCCTCTTCGCCCCAGTCGCTGGCGTCGATCAGATCATCGTCGTCGGCTTCATCGTCCCAGCCTTCGCGGATGGAGCGAGCCAGGGCGCGCTCCTCGAGCAGGGCTTCAAGACGTTGGCGGGAGTCATTGCGTTGTGGCTTGGCAGGTGCGCTGGAGGGCGACAGCTCGAAGTCCACATCGGTGGAGCTGTCTTCGGCGAGTGCCGTGGCATCGATATCATCGAGGAATTGTTCACGGGCCATGGGCGGACCTCACGATCTTGGAACGACCTGCCCGATATCCAGCGCCTGGACTGGCCTGTGACACCGGGCACCGCCAGCGGCGATGCGCCGAAGGCTCTCTGGCTATATACCGCCCGTTGACGAGGATGACAAGCCTTTCGCTCAGCCTGTCAGGGCTTTCGCCAACTGCCAAAGGCGAGAGGCCCACAACGACAACGCCCACCGGTGGGGTGGGCGTTGATGGTGCCATGCGGCACCAGATCTTCAGTGACTGCTCTTCAGTGACCGTTCTTCACTCGGCGGCCTTGAGCGTCCGGCGATCAGTTGGACTCGCTGGGGTGCTCCGCGCGCAGGCGTTCCAGCTCTTCCTTGGCGGTCATCAGGCCGGTGACATCCTTCTGGACGCCAACGAAATACTGCAGGTTGTCATGCTCATCGAAGACCGGTGTCATGGAAAGTTCATTCCAGAACAGGCTGCCATCCTTGCGATAGTTGCGCAGTATCTCGCGGCAGGGGCGCTTGTCGCGCAGCGCGGCACGGATGTTGTCCAGCTGCGGCTGATCGCGGTCATCATTCTGCAGGAAGCGGCAATCGCGGTAGAGAATCTCGTCGGCGCTGTAACCGGTGAGGCGCTCGAAGCCCTGATTCACGTAGATCAGGATGTTCTCATCGCCTTCCTGTTCCGCCACCACGATGCCATCGTCCGAGGCATTCACGACTCTCTCGAGCAGCTCGGGGCTGATCATGTGGGGTCTTTTCATCTGACTCTGATCCTTGCGGCTTAAGAACCCGGCCCTGAAGACCGAGCCCGAGAGTACGGGTATTAGGGTGCCTGTCCGTGTGCCCGGACATTCCAGCACCATGATCGGTTTCACTATGGCGGGGAGACGCGGCTTATGCAATCGCAGCCGCTAATGTGACAGGGCCCGACATCGTGGTCAGGCCCTGTCAGCGTAAGAGTCGATCAGATAAATAAGGGGGAGAGAGGGGTACAGGGGTAAAGGGGTAACAGGGGAGCCGTCACGCCCGCCCCGGCATGTTCAGTCGTCCTCCACCTCTGGCAGGCGCTGCGCGCAGAGCGCGGCACAGGCCGCGACGACCGCCAGGATCATCAGCAACCATTCACTGCCCAACCACTGGGCGAGCCCGCCGATCAATAGCCCCAGTACCAGCATCAGCACGCCGGTCAGGGTGTTGGAGAGCGCGACGTAGAGGGCGCGATTGTCAGAGGTGGCGAGATCGACCACGTAGGTCTTGCGTCCCAGGCGGATACCGGCGTGGGCGATCACCAGCAGCCCGTAGACCAGCGCGTAGCTCCAGATGTTGTCGGCCAGTGCCTGCGGCCACCAGGCCATGCTGCCGGCCAGGGCGCAGCAGACGGCGGCGCCGGCCCCTGCGTTGCGCATCACGCGGCGGCTGGAGGTGTCGGCTAGCCTGCCCCAGATGGGGCTGGCCAGCATGCCGGCCAGTCCTGACACCACCACCAGCACGCCCAGTCCGCCCAGGCTCTCACCGCTCTGCTGCTGGCCGAGCAAGGCGATATACGGCAGTGCCAGGGCGCTTGAGAGCAGCAGGGCGCGTGCCAGATTGAAGTTGCGGAAGGCGGCGTCATGCTTGAGCTGGATGACCCCGTCACGCACTGTCTCCCAGGCATTGGCACCGCCGCTGGTGGCACCGCTGTCCTCGCGGATCATGGCGGCGCACAGGGCATTGAGTGTCCAGCCCAGCGCCGCGATGGCCATCAGTATCGCCAGCACCTGCTGCCCGGGCTGCTCGCCCAGCAGCATCAAGGCGACACCGGCCAGCAGGGTCATCGCCCCCGCCACACTGCCACTCCAGCCCATCAGGCGCCCGCGGCGCTTCTTGGCGATGGTCTTGCCCAGCACATCCTTGGTGGCGATGGAGGCCACCCCGCGCCCGAGCGACAGCAGGATCAACAGGATCAGTACCAGGCTGCCCGCGAGGGTGCCATCGAGTCCGTGACGCGTGGCGAAGTTGCCCTCGGCCAGCAGGCTGATCATCACCAGCCCCAGTGCCATCAGCGCCTGGATGGAGGCCCCGGCAACCCATACCCACTTGCGTTGCGGCAACGGACGAATGAAGCCTGCCACCAGCAGCTGAGGCAGCAGGGCGCCCGCCTCGCGAATCGGCACCAGCAGCCCCACCATCCACACCGGCGCACCGATCAACCCCAATAGCCACGGCAGCACCAGCCGCGCACTGGCCATCTCGTCGGCCAGTTTGGTACCCAGCGAGGCCAGCAGATGACGCCAGAAATTGCCGGGTTGCTGGTGACAGGCATCCTCGGAGATGTCCTTGCACATGCGCGAATCTTCATCGCCGGTCATGCGCTCGAAGAAGCGACTCTGACCGCTGCCCGACGGCCTCTCGTGGGCTTTGTCTGCAGACTCCCGCTCAGTCTCGCGGTCTTGAGCGTCTGACGGTGAGGAGGCCTCGGTAGAGGAAGACAGGGGTGACATGTGGCCAGGGCTCCGCTATCGGCGTCGTGTACGGGAAGTCGTGATGCAGATCACGCCCGTGTCGCCGGTTGAAGAAGGATCGATCGCAGTGCGACGTCACTGAAGGAATGACTGCTCGAGTATAGTTTATGTACAGTTTGTGTGTAGGTTTTTGGTGTTGACCATTGCGCGACAGTGCAGTGAAGTGATCATTACATCATTGATTGGAGTAGGCACCACCATGGATCAGGCATCCACGCTGAAAGTCCGGATTCACTACTGCACCGGCTGCAACTGGCTGTTGCGAGCGGCCTGGTATGCACAGGAACTGCTGTCCACCTTCGGAGAAGACCTCGGTGAGGTGGCCTTGGCGCCGAGTCACGGCGGCCATTTCGAGGTGCTGTGCCAGGCCACTCCTGATTCGGAGTGGCTGGTACTGTGGGAGCGCAAGCGCGACGGCGGCTTCCCCGACAGTCGTGATCTCAAGCAGCGCGTGCGTGATGTCCTCGACCCTGAGCGTGATCTGGGTCATATCGACCGCGCCAGTCGTGAGCAGGGCTCGTAAGCAGCGCTTGTAAGTAGCGCTTGTAAGCAGCTCCGCTACGCCATGGGCGCGCTCACCACCATTTCTTGCGCTTGAGCAGCCACATCTGCATCGCCACCACGCCCAGCGTGATGCCGACGAAGGCAGCGAAGCCCCACTGGCTGTCGCTGCCCGGTATGCCGCCGACGTTGACTCCCAGCAGGCCGGTGAGAAAGCCCAGCGGCAGGAAGACGGCGGTGATCACCGACAGCAGATACATGCGCTGGTTGAGCTGCTCGTTGTGCTCACTCATGCGCTGTTCATGGATGATCAGCGCGCGCTCCTGCATGGCCTGGAAATCCTCCACATAGCGCGACAGCTGGTTGGCGATCTCACGCAGGTCCAGACGCGCCTGTTCATCGATCCACAACGGCCCCTGGGAGAGTTGTGCCAGACAGTCGCGCTGCGGCCCCATGAAGCGTCGCAGGGTGATCAGGGGGCGCCGCAGGCGGGTAATGTCATCGGGGTCGATCTCGACATCATTGAGCTGGTCTTCCTCGATGATGGCGAGCTGCTCATCAAGGCGATGGCTGAGCTCCGCCACGCGATCGACCAGCGCATCGCTGAGCATCGCCAGCAGCCAGGAGATGCTTTCCGCGCCCTGGCCGGCTTCCAGTTGCTCACGCACCTGAGTGATCGACTGGAACGGTCGGCGGCGCAGGGTGATCAGGCGGGTCGGGCTCATCCACAGGCGCAGTGACAGCAGGTCCTCCGGCGCGGCGCCCGGATTGAGGTTGATGCCGCGCAGCGTGGTGACCATGCCACCGCCGAAGCGCGCCACGCGCGGGCGGGTGTCCAGCTCGGTCAGGGCCTCGATGCTCGGCTCATCCAGCTGGGCAAGGTCGTCCAGGTAGTCATTGACGTCGCCGCGGGTGTAATCGAGGTGCATCCAGATCAGCGCGTCGGGGTCCTGCCATTGCTCGCGCAGGCTGTCGTCATCGAGCAGACTGGCGCCGCCCTTGCCATCCAGGCGATAGGCGCTGACCAGTGCCGTGGTCGGGGCATCTCCCGCGGGGGGCGCAGGTGTCGGCGCGGCTTGCGGATCGGTGGCATCAGTCATTCACGAAATTCCTTTTTGGTGGCGCGGCTTGCAGCAGCGGGCAGGGCACGCGATGCTCGAATGTCAGGCCGTGGGCATTGTCGCTGCCATCGCCATGACACTCATCGCCAGGAAGGCGATACCCGAAATGCGAGGAAGGATGCCATGAGTCAGGATAGGGAAGCCATGCTCTACGGCCTGGGCGCCGTGGCCCTGTGGTCGACGGTGGCGACCGCCTTCAAGCTGGCGCTTGAGCAGATGTCGCCGCTGGAGCTGGTATGGCTGGCGGCGCTGGTGTCGTGGCTGTTGATCGGCGTGCTGATGTGGCGTCAGGGCAAGCTGCGCGAAGCGCTCACCACCGGCTGGCGGGGCGGCTGGCGTACGGCACTCTGGGCCGGGCTGATGAATCCGGTCGGCTACTATCTGGTGCTGTTCGGCGCCTACGCGCGGCTGCCGGGCCAGGAGGCGATGGCGCTCAATTACACCTGGGCACTGGCGATGGCCTTTCTCGCCGTGCCGATCCTCGCGCAGCGCTTGACGCGCATCGATGTCGCGGCGGGGCTGATCGCCTACGCCGGTGTGTGGACCATCGCTACGCGAGGCGAGATTTTCAATGTCGCCTTCGCCGACCCGCTGGGCGTCGGGCTGGCGCTGGGCTCGACCCTGCTGTGGGCGCTCTACTGGTTGCTCAATGCGCGTGACCCGCGCGCGCCGCTGGTCGCCCAGTGGCAGAATTTCAGCATCGCCTTGCCGGTGCTGACGCTGCTGGTGGCCTTCGGGCCGGGCTTTGGCAACTTCATCGGCGCAAGCGCCAACCCCCAGGCGCTGACGGCGGGCATCTATGTCGGCCTGTGCGAGATGGGTATCGCCTTCGTGCTCTGGCAGCTGGCGGTGCACAAGGTGTCGCGCACCGCCAAGGTCTCCAACCTGATCTTCCTGTCGCCGCCCATCTCCTTGACGCTTCTGCACTTCATCGTCGGCGAGCCGATCCTGACCTCGACGCTGGCGGGGCTGGTACTGATTCTGGCCGGACTCGGCCTGCAGCAGCTGCAGAAGGCGCCGGCGGAGCTGTCACAATCGACCTGAGCGAGCCGCGCCGTCAGCGCACAGTCCGCCACTCGATCGTCAGTCGTCGGGCAGGATGAGGCGATCGGCATCCACCACGATCAGCGGGTCCGGGGTGCCGATCATCTTCTTGTCCTTGCCGGGGTAGTCGAGCTGACTGAGTACATGGCGCAGCGCGCCGATACGGGCCCGGCGCTTGTCGTCGGAGCGGATCAGCGTCCAGGGCGCATGATCGCTGTGCGTGCGCGCGAACATCGCCTCGGCGGCATCGGTGTACTCATCCCATTTCTTCTGCGCCACGGCGTCCATCGGTGACAGCTTCCAGTGGGTCAGCGGGTCGGCGGCGCGCTTGGCGAAGCGGATCGATTGCTCCTCGCGGGAGACCGAGAAGTACAGCTTGACCAGGTGCAGGCCATCCTCGACCCACAGGCGCTCCTGCTGGGGCACCTGCACCAGAAAGCGTTCGACTTCCTCCGGCGTGGCGAAGCCCATCACCGCCTCGACCCCCGCGCGGTTGTACCAGCTGCGATCGAACAGCACGATTTCCCCACTGGTGGGGAAGCGCGAGACATAGCGCTGGAAATACCACTGACCCTTTTCCGTCTCGTTGGGCTTGTCGAGGGCGACGATGCGCGCGAAACGCGGATTGAGATACTCCATGAAGCGCTTGATGGTGCCGCCCTTGCCGGCGGCGTCACGCCCCTCGAACACGATGGCCAGACGCCCGCCACTGTCACGCAGCCAATGCTGCACCTTGAGCAGCTCGATCTGCAGCGCGCGCTTCTCGGCCTCATAGACCTTGCGCTTGAGTCGCTCGTCGTAGGGGTAGGCGTCACTGGAGACCGGCCCCAGCGTCATGCGCGGGGCATCGCCAGTGGCGTGCTTCTTGCTGGCCTTGCCCTTGGCGTCCTTGCTCTTGGCATCCTTGGCCTTCGAATGCGCCTTGCCGGCATCCGCCTTCCTGTTGTTGGATTTACTCATGGCAGTACTCCCTGTGAGGATGGGGCCTGGCCCCGACGACCGACGACCCGGGCTGATGATGTCAGCGCTGCAAGGCCTCATGGCCCAGATGGCCTGCCTGACAGGCACTGATCAGGCAGGCGCGGATTGTCATCTCGCGGCAAGGTAGGCGCATGCAAGCTGTCGTGACATGCGCCGCGCCTGATATTGATCACTCCGCTGACGCCGCGTGTTGCGCCAGTGGTGCGAGTGTCGGCCAGATGGTGTCGAGCAGCTGAGGTTGCGCCTTGGCGGTGGGGTGAATGCGGTCCTGCTGCATCAGCTTCTCGCTGGCCGGGGCCGTGGCGATGCCTTCGAGGATGAAGGGCACCAGCGGCACGGAATATTCGTCGGCCAGATCCCGATAGACCTGACGGAAGGCATCGGTGTAGGCCGGGCCGTAATTGGGGGGAATCTCGATGCCGAGCAGCACGGGCTGGGCATCGGCGTCCTCCACGGCCTCGATCATGCTGGCCAGATTGGCCTGCATGCGGGCGGGGGGCAGGCCACGCAGGCCGTCGTTGCCGCCCAGTTCGATCATCACCAGTGAAGGGTCGTGTCGCGCGAGCAGGGCCGGCAGACGGTTGAGGCCGCCTTCGGTCGTGTCGCCGCTGATGCTGGCATTGATGACCTCAGGCGCATCGCTGCCCAGGTTGTCCTCGAGGCGCTCGTCGAGCAGCGCGACCCAGCCCTGGCTGCTGTCGATGCCGTAGCCGGCCGAGATGGAGTCACCGACCACCAGCCACGGGGCCGGCGCATCGGCCAGCGCCACCTGAGGCGTCAGCACGGCCACGAGGCTCAGTGCCGTACTGGCGAGGGCATTGCGCAGCCGCTTGAGTCCCGGCGTGCCGGGGGCTTTGCCACCGCTCGCCAGGCTCTGGGTGTCACGGCGATTCACTAGCCATTTCTGCATTCATCATCTCCATCATCTGCACACTATTCATACCCGTTTCGGGGTCTGGAGTTCGTGCCCACCCCGTTCTCTACCATAAGCGAGCAGACACGATGTCACATAACGCCTCCATTAACGACGCGACGCATGCGTCGGATCAAACCTCGTCAGACGCGCAGGCCAGCGCAACGCCTGCGGCGGTGCTGGAAGTGAGCGGGCTGGCGCAGCGGGTGACCAGTGGCGAAGGGCGCCTGACCATCCTCGAGGACCTGGAGCTTGCCGTGCAGGCCGGGGAGAGCGTCGCCATCATCGGGGCCAGTGGTTCCGGCAAGTCGACGTTGCTGGGCCTGCTGGCGGGGCTGGACAGCCCGAGCGAGGGTGATATTCGCCTGTTCGGAAGTTCGCTTGCAGGGCTTGATGAGGATGGCCGTGCGGCGCTGCGCGCGGGACAGGTCGGCTTCGTGTTCCAGAACTTCCAGCTGCTGCCGACGCTGACGGCGCTGGAGAACGTGCTGATGCCGCTGGAGCTGGCCCCGCAGGGCGATATCGAGGCGCAGGCGCGTGACTGGCTGACGCGGGTCGGGCTGGGAGAGCGACTCGATCACCTGCCGCGTCATCTGTCCGGCGGCGAGCAGCAGCGCGTGGCCATCGCGCGTGCCTTCGTCGCGGGGCCGGGACTGGTGTTCGCCGATGAGCCGACCGGCAATCTGGATACCGCCACCGGCGAGCGCATCGCGGAGCTGCTGTTCACCCTCAACCGCGAGCGGGGCACCACGCTGATTCTGGTCACCCATGATCTGACGCTGGCCAGGCGTTGTGATCGCTGCCTGAATCTCGAGGCCGGCAAGCTGGTGGAGTGGAAGGATGAGGCGAGTGCGCCGGCCGTGGCGACGCCACAAGGAGGCGACGATGTCTGAGCCCCGGGTGTCTGACCGCGCGGCGACATCTTCCGCCAACGCGCAGCGCCCGCGTGGGGCGCGCCTGCCGCTGGCGCTGCGTGGCCTGCTGCGTGACCTGCGCGCCAGTGATGTGCGCGCGCTCTTTCTGGCGCTGATGCTGGCGGTCGCCGCGACCACCATGATCGGCTTCTTCCTGGATCGTCTCGACCGTGGACTCAATCGCCAGGCGAGCCAGCTGCTCGGCGGAGACCTGGTGCTGGAGTCCAGCAACCCGCTCGACCCGCGCTTCGCCGAGGCCTTCCGCGCAGCGGGGCTTGAGATGTCGCCGCAGCTGGGCATGGTCTCGATGGCCTCGCACGACGACAGCTTCGTGCTCTCGAGTCTCAAGGCGGTGTCGCCGGGCTATCCGCTTGCCGGCCGGGTGGAACTGGAGTCGGATGCCTCGGGTGAGGAGGCTCAGGCGTCAGGCACCAGTTCACGCTCGGAGATCCCGCCGCCGGGCGAGGCGTGGATCGTGCCGCGCCTGGCCATGGCGCTGTCGGCCGAGGTCGGCGATACCCTGACGGTCGGACGCAAGCAGCTGACCATCAGTGGCCTGATCACGCGTGAGCCTGATCAGCAGGGCGGCTTTTCCGAGTTCAGTCCGCGCCTGATGTTCAACATGGAAGATCTCGACGCCACCGGTCTGATCCAGCCCGGCTCGCGGATGGAATATCGCCTGCTGGCGGCGGGCGATCCGGCGGCGGTGCAGCAGGCACGCGACGCCATCGCGCCGCTGCTGGCGAGTGCCGACAACGCCGAGGTACGCCTCAAGGACGTGCGCGAAGACCGCCCGCGTCTGGGGCGCTCACTGGAGCGTGCCGACAAGTACCTGAGTCTGGCCGGGCTGGTGGCGGTACTGCTGGCCGGGGTCGCGGTGGCGATGTCGACGCGCCGCTATGTGGAGCGTCATCTGGATAGCGCCGCGCTGTGGCGCTGCTTCGGTGCCTCTCAGCGTCAGTTGTCACGGCTGTTCGCGGCCCAGCTTGGCTGGTTGGCCCTGTTGGCGAGTACCGGGGGTGCGGTGCTGGGCCTGCTGGGACAGATGGGGCTGGTGGCGCTGCTGGAGCGCTTCCTGCCACTGGAGCTGCCTGCACCGGGGCCGCTGCCGCTGGCATTGGGAATCCTGACGGCGCTGGCGGTGCTGGTCGGTTTCGCCGGCCCGATGCTGCTGCGCCTGCGTCAGGTCAGCGCGCTCAAGGTGCTGCGGCGTGAACTGGCCCCGCTGCCTGCCTCGGCGTGGGTAGTGGTGGCGATCGCCAGTCTGGTGTTCGGCGCCCTGATGTGGCTCTACTCGGGTGACCTCATGCTGGCGGCCGGCCTGCTGGTCGGTGGCATCATCGCGCTGGGTCTGCTGATGGTGGTGGGGCAGCTGCTGCTGTCGCTGATGCTCAAGGTAGTGGCACGCATGCGCGGTCAGGGCGGCTGGAGCCGGCCGATTCGCCTCGCCGGCGGCATGCTGGCCAGGCGACGCGGTGCCAGCCTCGGTCAGCTGGTCGCCTTTGCCGTGACCTTCGCGGCGATGGCGTTGATCGCGCTGGTACGCGGTGACCTGATCACCCGCTGGCAGGCGCAGATTCCGACCAATGCGCCCAATCACTTCGCGATCAATATCCAGCCTGGAGAGCAGCAGGCCTTCGGCGAGCAGCTGACCGCGATGGTGGATGAGCAGGCCGGCGACAGCCAGAGCGAGCTCTACCCGATGGTGCGTGGACGCATCACGGCGCTCAAGGGCGAATCCCTGCTGGGACGCACCCAGCAGCGCCTGCAGGCAGCCCAGTCGGATCAGCCGGCGGCAGGCGGCATGCAGGAAGGACGCAGCGACGAGGGGGATGGCGAGCAGCAGGGCGTCCCGCAGCGTGAGCTGAACCTGACCTGGCATCGTGATCTGCCGGACCACAACCGCCTGTCGGCGGGTGAGTGGACGCCGATCAGTGACTTCGCCGATGCAGACAGCGAGGCGCGCAGCCGCCTCGCCGCCACGCGGGGTGTGCCGGTGTCGATGGAGGAGGAGCTAGCCGAGCGCATGGGGCTGGTCATCGGTGACAGCCTGTCGTTCACCATCGGCAGCGAGACCGTCAAGGCGCAGGTGGTCAATCTGCGCCATGTCGACTGGGACAGCTTCCTGCCCAACTTCTACGTCATCTTCCCGCCCGGCGCGCTCGAAAGCTTCGCCCACAGCTACATGACGGCGTTTCATCTCGAGGACGAGCGCAAGCTGGCGCCGCTGGTGCGCGACTACCCCAGCGTGTCGTTGATCAATATCGACGCCATCCTGACCCGCGTGCAGGAGCTGATCGCCCAGGTGTCGCGTGCGGTGGAGCTGATTCTGGGGCTGGTGCTGCTGGCGGGGGCCAGCGTGCTCTACGCGGCGCTGGTGGCCAGTCGCCCGGCACGTGAGCACGAAGGCGCGCTGTACAAGGTGTTCGGCGCAGGCCAGGGACTGCTGGCACGCCTGCAGGCCGCTGAGTTCGTGCTGCTCGGCCTGCTCAGTGGGCTGCTGGCGGCGATGCTCGCCGAAGGCGCGGCGGTCGGACTCTATTCCGGCTGGCTGGGGCTGCCGGTGGTGCTGCATCCGTGGCTGTGGGTGCTGCTGCCGCTGGCGGGTGGCGTGTTGATCGGCGGGCTGGGCTTCTGGCTGTCGAGAGAAGTGAGGCGCCAGCCGCCTATGGCGGGGCTGCGCGCCCTGCAGTGAGCGCCATCAGGCCTCGTCATCGCAGTGCCGGATGATGACGCCTGACGACGTCAACCTGCGGCCTCATGATCGCTGTCTCGGTCATGGGGCCGTCTTGCGTTAACAATGATGCTGATTCATGTGAATCGGACCGCTGGCTGAGGTATCATGCTGGTCCTGATCTTACCCCCAGATGGCGAGCCGGCCGCGCCGGAATTCGCTGTCGTCATCACCCTTCAGGCGAGGACACCCGATGTTCACCCGTGACATGCAGATTGCCGGTTTTGATGATGCGCTCCTGAGCGCCATGGACGACGAAGTCGTTCGCCAGGAAGCTCACATCGAGCTGATCGCCTCCGAGAACTACGCCAGCCCCCGCGTCATCCAGGCGCAAGGCTCCCAGCTGACCAACAAGTACGCGGAAGGCTACCCGGGCAAGCGTTACTACGGCGGTTGCGAGTTCGTCGACAAGGTCGAGCAGCTGGCCATCGATCGTGCCTGCGAACTGTTCGGTGCTACCTACGCCAACGTTCAGCCGCACGCCGGTTCCCAGGCCAACAGTGCCGTCTTCCAGGCGCTGGTCTCGCCGGGCGACACCATTCTGGGCATGAGCCTGGACGCGGGGGGTCACCTGACTCACGGTGCACGTCCGAACTTCTCCGGCAAGCACTACAACGCCGTGCAGTACGGTCTGGGCGAGAACGGCCTGATCGACTACGCCGAAGTCGCGCGTCTGGCGCGTGAGCACAAGCCGAAGATGATCATCGCCGGCTTCTCCGCTTACTCCCAGATCATCGACTGGGCCGAGTTCCGCAAGATCGCCGACGAAGTGGGTGCCTACCTGCTGGTCGACATGGCCCACGTGGCCGGTCTGGTCGCCGCTGGCGTCTACCCGAGCCCGCTGCCCCACGCCCACGTCGTCACCACCACCACGCACAAGACCCTGCGCGGTCCGCGTGGCGGCCTGATCCTGTCCGCCGAAGGCAATGCCGACATCGAGAAGAAGCTGAACTCCGCTGTCTTCCCGGGCGGCCAGGGCGGCCCGCTGATGCACGTCATCGCGGCCAAGGCGGTCTGCTTCAAGGAAGCGATGGACCCGGCCTTCACCACTTACCAGAAGCAAGTGGTCAAGAACGCCAAGGCGATGGCTTCCGTGTTCCTGGAGCGCGGCTTCGAAGTCGTCTCCGGCGGCACCGAAGACCACCTGTTCCTGCTGTCTCTGGTCAAGCAGGGCCTGACCGGCAAGGACGCTGACGCTGCGCTGGGCCGTGCCCACATCACCGTCAACAAGAACGCCGTACCGGGTGACCCGCAGTCGCCGTTCGTCACCTCCGGTCTGCGTATCGGTACCCCGGCCGTCACCACGCGTGGCTTCCAGGAGCAGGAGTGTCTGGAACTGGCCGGCTGGATCTGCGATATCCTCGATGCGATGGTCGCCGGCGATTCCGCCGCTGCCGAAGCCGAGGTGCAGGCCAAGGTCTCCGCCGTCTGTGCACGTCTGCCGGTCTACGCCTGAGGCGTGACGAGGTGCCACCCCGGCTGGCCCTCACCGCAGCAGTGCTGACAGTGGCGTAACGCTGTCATGCACCAGACAAGAAACGCCTGCCGCGCAAGCGGCAGGCGTTTTTTTGTGCCCGCACCACGGCCAGCCGAGGCCGAGTGGTGTGATGCACAGCGGGGTGGGAGAGTGGTCAACCAGCGCTCAGAAAGATCAGCCTGTGCCTGGGAGCGGACGCGCTACGCTATTCTCGATGCCGGACACACTCTGCTCATCTTCGTGCAAGGAGGCTTTCATGGCCGTCATGCAGCACCATGCCTTTCTGATCCTGGTCGAGAACAGCGGCAATACCTCACTGAGCAGTCAGGGCAGCGGCGAGGTCCGCATTTCCGTCGCCACGCTGGGGACGCTGCGAGCGGCCGAGCGGCTGGTCAGTGAGCTGGTCGCCCAGGGCGTCAGCCAGATCGAGCTGTCGGCTAGCTTCGGCGCGGCAGGCGAGGCAGCGCTGAGAACGGTGGTCGCGGACAGCGGTGCCGAGCGTACGGTGTCGATCGGCCGCGTGCGATTCACGGCCTGACGCCAGCACACGGGGAAATTGCCAGTACCTGAATAGTCCTTGCGCAACATGGAGTTGCGTAAAGGTGTGACCAAAGTCGGGTCTCACCCTTGGTCTAGGGTGTCTTGTTGGCATGTCTGACATGGGCTATTCCTTGACGGACAAGAGCGCGCCGCGATGCATCCCGTGAAGGATGTGCGCGAGCAACAAATGACGCGCCACGCCATCAAGGAACGTTCGATCATGACCACGCCTCCCACGAGTGCCGCTGGCGGCAGCCCGCGCACCAATGCCTCTTCTGGAACGTCTGCCTCAGCTGGCGACACCGCGACCGCGCGTGTCGATGTCGCCGAATGGCTGGCGCAGGCCATCTTCGAGAATCGCTACCCGCCGGGCAGCCTGATTCCTCGTGAGCTGGACCTGTGCGATCAGCACGCCCAGAGCCGCGCCACCGTGCGCACCGCGATCCAGAGCCTGGTCAATGCCGGGATTCTCACCCGCACCACCGGCCAGGGCACCCGCGTCAATCCGCTCAGCGAGTGGCATCTGCTCGATCCGCGCGTGACCGGCTGGATGACGCGCTACGCGATGCCGCATCCGCAGCTGGCACGGGACATCTACGCCTTCCGTATCTCCATCGAACCCTTCGTCGCCGCCCTGGCGGCCACCGAGGCCACCGCCCAGGACCTGTCCGCCATCGAGCAGGCCTACGACGGCATGGCCGCTGCGGTGCATGGCGGCAGCGCCATGGAGGAGTTCGACCGCGCCGATATCGCCTTCCACGACGCCATCTTCGCCGCGACCCACAACGTCATCTGGGCGCAGCTTGGCCATGTGCTCAAGCCGTCGATCAGCTTGCTGGTGGCGACTTCCAATCACAATGCCTCGGAGCTGGGTGACAGCCTCGGCCGCCATCGCGCGGTGATGGAGGCGATTCGTCTGCGCCAGCCCGATGCCGCCCACGCCGCGACCCTGCATGTGCTGGACCGCACCGGCCAGGACCTCGGGCTTGCCATGCCTGCGGCCTCTGAAGGTAGCCATCCCGCCGGGCGCGCCCAGGAACCGCTGGAGCTGCTGCGCCGCTTCGGCCAGCTGCCCAGCCTGTCTGCACCGCTATCAAGCGAGTGAACGGCACCTCGCGGCGTTTCGCCACGCCGGGAAGTGCCTGCACGTCTTCCACTGACCCTAGAACGTCATAACAACAAGCCAGGAGTTTCACCATGCCGCGTTCCACTATCTCGCCGCTCACCACTACCTCGCCGCTCACCACTGTCGCTCCCGCCCGTGTCACGCTCAAGGCGCTGGCCCTGTCCACCGCCGTGGCCGCCACGCTGATCGCCACACCGAGCTGGGCCGCCGAGTACGAATGGACCTTCCAGACCTCCGAGACGGCCGGGGAGCCGCAGTTCGAGGTCAAGAAGGCCTGGGCCGACAGCATCAAGACCATGTCGGATGGCCGCATCGCCATCGAGATCCTGCCGGTCAATGCCGTGGTGCAGGCCAATCAGACGCTGGACGCCGTCAGCGCCGGCATCCTGCAGGGCCACCTGACCGATCCGTCCTACTTCTCGGGCCAGAATCCGGCCTTCGGCATGCTGGGCAACCTGGTGGGTGCCTGGGGTGACCCGCTGGAATATCTCGAGTACATGCAGCACGGCGGCGGTGAGGAGCTCTACAACGAGCTGGTCGAGCCCTACGGCGTGCACCTGATCGGCGCGGGCGCCACCGGGCTTGAGTCCTTCGTCTCCAAGAAGCCGGTGCGCACCGTCGATGACCTCAAGGGCCTCAAGGTGCGTGCCCCGGAAGGCATGGTCTACAACATCTTCCAGAAGGCCGGCGCGGCGCCCGTCAACCTGCCGGGCTCCGAGGTCTACACCGGCCTGGAGAAGGGCGTGATCGACGCGGCGGATTACACCGTCTTCGCCACCAATGATGACCAGGGCCTGCACAGCTTCGCCAAGTACCCGTCCTACCCGGGCTTCCACTCGTTGCCGATGGTGGCGGTGTCGATGAACAAGGGCATCTGGGACGGCCTGCCGGCGGACCTCAAGGCGATCATGGAGACCGCCACCGACGCGATGGCCTACGACATGGTCTTCACCCTCAAGGCGCGTGACATCAAGGCGGTGAGCGCGGCGCGCGCCAATCCGGATATCGAGGTGATCGACATGGCGCCGGAGGAGCGCGCCAAGTTCCGTCGCATCGCGCAGCAGGAGTGGAAGGTGTGGGCCGAGAAGAATGAGCTGACCGGCAAGGTCTACGAGTCCGTGGTCAGCTTCCTGACCGACCGCAACCTGATGTGAGCCCGCTGGCGCGCGGGGTGGGCGCCAGCCGCCGTGTGGCAAGAGGCAGCTAGCCACGCTTTTGGCGACACGATCGCAGAACGATAACGACGCGGGAGATCAAGGTCGGCGTGCTCACTGGGCGCGCCGATTCTCCTTGAGGCAGCGAGTCAGCAAGGAATTCGATATGGCAGAACATGATGTGGCGTCGCCGGGGCTACCCGAGGCGTCGGATGACCACGACCCGAATCTGGGCACGCGGACACCGCTGGACCGCCTGGTGGGCAAGGGCACGCGCGCCGCGGCGTGGCTGGTGTTGCTGGCGATGGCGATCAGCGTATTCGAAGTGGTGATGCGCTACGGCCTCGATTCGCCGACCTCCTGGGTGCATGAGACGGTGATCTTTTTGGTCGCGACCAGCTTCGCGCTGGGCGGTCCGGCGGCACTGGCCAACAATCGCCATATTCGCGTGCGTGTGCTCTACGACCTGGTCGGCACGCGCTTTCGCTACGTGCTGGACTGCTTCAATGACGTGATGACGTTCGTCTTCTGTCTGGCGATGAGCTATGCGGGCTGGGTGATGTTCTGGCGTGCCTCGCACAGTCCGCTGGGCGAGTGGCAGCTGGAGCGTTCCGGCACCTCATGGAATCCGCCGTTTCCGGCGCTGACCAAGGGTGTGATCCTGTTCGCGCTGGCGGTGATGACCCTGCAGGCGCTGTGGCATCTCTACCAGACCTTCTTCTCGCCCCGTCCGCCCGAGGGCGGCAGTGAGGGAAGTGGCGCATCCGACGCCACTTCCGATGCCGCTCCCGACGCTACAGCTGACCACAAGGAGCCGCGCTGATGGATATCGCAACAGCTACGATGCTGCTGGTCGGCGGCATCTTCGCGCTGCTGGTCACCGGCCTGCCGCTGGCCTTCGTCACCGGCCTGGTCGCGCTGGCCTACACCTTCGGCTGGTTCGGCCCGATGGCGCTGCCATTGGTCACCAGTCGTGTCTATGGCTTCGTCACCGAGTATTCGCTGGTGGCGGTGCCGATGTTCGTGTTGATGGCCTCGCTGCTCGATCGCTCAGGCATCGCCAAGGACCTGTTCAATGCCATGCGCGTGATGGCAGGGCGACTGCCCGGCGGCGTGGCGATCCAGACCATCGTGGTGGCGTTCTTCCTCGCCGCGATGTCCGGCATCATCGGCGGCGAGATCGTGCTGCTGGGGATTCTGGCGCTGCCGCAGATGCTCAGGCTCGGCTATGACAAGCACATCGCCATCGGCGTGGTGTGTGCCGGCGGCTCGCTGGGCACCATGATGCCGCCCTCCATCGTGCTGATCATCTATGGCCTGATCGCCAACCAGTCGATCGCGGACCTGTTCACTGCGGCGATCACCCCGGCCATCGTGCTGATGGCAAGCTACATCATCTACGTGCTGATCCGCTGTCTGCGCAACCCTTCGCTGGGGCCAGTGATGCCCGAGGAGGAGCGCCGCGCCAGCTTCCAGAGCAAGCGTGAGCTGCTCAAGGCCATCGGTGTGCCGGCGGTCATCGCGGGGCTGGTGCTGGGCTCCATCTACGGTGGCGTGGCCTCGGTGACCGAAGCCGCGGCGATGGGCAGCTTCGGCGTGCTGGTGGCGGTGATGCTGCGCGGCGAGTTCTCCATCACCCTGATGCAGCGTGCGCTGTCCCAGACCATGAACACCTGCGGCATGATCATCTGGATCGGTATCGGCGCGGCGGCGCTGGTCGGGGTCTACAACCTGATGGGCGGCAACCGCTTCGTGTCGAGCATGATTCTCGGCCTGGATATCCCGCCGCTGGCGATCATCATGGTGATGATGGCGATCCTGCTGCTGCTGGGGCTGTTCCTCGACTGGATCGGCATCGCGATGCTGACCCTGCCGATCTTCGTGCCGATCATCGTGCAGCTCGGCTACGACCCGGTATGGTTCGGTGTGCTGTTCGCGGTCAACATGCAGGTGTCCTTCCTGTCGCCACCCTTCGGGCCTGCCGCCTTCTATCTGAAAGGCGTGGCACCGGAAGGCATCAGTCTCAAGGATATCTTCGTCTCGCTGCTGCCGTTCATCGCCATCCAGCTGTGCGTGCTGGCGATGTTGCTACTGTGGCCGCAACTGTCGCTGTGGCTGGTCTAGGCTCTACAGACGTTACCCGCTTGCCCAAGACTCGACGCCCTCGCAGATGCGAGGGCGTCGTCGTTGGTGACGAAAGATTTGCGCCGTCGTGTGGCGAGGCATCATGCAAGGCAGTCTTTGTGCTCTTTTATGGTGCAAATGAGCGGACGCACAAACACGGTCACGGTGAGAGGGGTCAGGCTGTCATGGCAGCTGCACCATCTTGGCACATTCCCTGCAATGCTCTTGCAATACCTGTCCGGTGCCACGAGATCCTGTCGAGGTGACCCCTGACACGCTGCAGCACTTCACGAGGAGAGTTCACATGTCAGAGACTCAAGCACCGCTGTTGTTGCTGACCGATCTGGATGGCTCGCTGCTGGATCACCACGATTACTCGCCGGGCCCGGCGCGCAGCTGGCTGACCCGCCTGCGCGCGCGCGGTGCCTGGATCGTCCCCAACACCTCCAAGACGGCGGCCGAACTGGCGCCGCTGATGGACTCGCTGGGCTTGGCGGGCCAGCCGTGGATCGCCGAGAACGGCGGCGTGGTGGCGTTGCCGGCCGATTGGCTGAGCGCCTACCCGCTGGAAGAGGCCAGCGCCCCGGATGCACACGGCCTGTGTCGTATCGCGGTGGCGATGCCCCGCGACAGGATTCTCGCGGTGCTGGAGGAGCTGAGCGGGGAGTTCGCCTTCGAGGGCTTCGCCTCGATGTCGGTGGCGAGAATCAGTGAGCTGACGGGGCTGGGGGAGGGCGACGCGGCCCTGGCGGGACAGCGTGATGCCAGTGAACCGCTGGTGTGGCGCGACGCGCCGGAGCGTCTTGAGGACTTTCGCACGCGTCTGGCCAGTCATGGCCTCAAGCTGACACGTGGTGGGCGCTTCCACCATGTGACCGGGGACAGCGACAAGGGCGTGGCAGCGCGCTATCTGATCGCCCGCTACCGGCTCTGCGAGAGGGTACGCCCCTGGACGCTGGGCTTCGGCGATGGCGCCAATGACCTGCCGCTGCTGGCCGCCGTCGACAACGCTGTGCTGATCCCCGGCGTCGGTGATACCTCTCAACGTGATCGGGAGCTTGCCGATTATCCGCAACTGGCGGATGAACGCCGCTGTTTTCGCGCCAATCTCCCCGGACCGCAGGGATGGGTCGAGGGATTGCGTCACTGGCTGGCCAATGGCCAGCCGGAAGAATGGACATCCAGAGGTCTGGGCGCCTGACGCCTGCCTGATGCGTGTCTTCGGCATGACAAGGAGCTGACATGAGCGATTTCTACCAGAATGGCATCATCACCAACTTCCATAACCTGACCGATCGTCCGGTGGAAGATCTCGAAGCGGACCTGATGCGCTTCTCCCGCAAGCGGCCGATGAGCCTGATTCTGCCGTCGCTGTATTCCGAGCTGGAAGGCCCTGCGCTCAAGAATATCGTCGATGAACTGGCCCAGGTGCCGTATCTCAGCGAGATCGTGATCGGGCTGGACCGCGCCGACCGTGACCAGTTCGAGCATGCCAAGGAGTTCTTCTCACATCTGCCGCAGCATCACCGCATCCTGTGGAACGACGGCCCGCGTCTGCGGGCGCTGGATGAGGAGCTGACCGAGCATGGCCTGGCGCCGATGGAGGCCGGCAAGGGGCGCAATGTCTGGTACTGCTCCGGTTACGTGCAGTCCTCGGGCATCGCCGAGGCGGTGGCGCTGCATGACTGCGATATCGTCACCTATGACCGCGGTCTGCTGGCGCGCCTGATCTACCCGGTGGCCCATCCGCAGTTCAACTACGAGTTCTGCAAGGGCTACTACTCGCGTATCGCCCAGGGCAAGCTGAACGGCCGCGTGGCGCGCCTGATGGTCACGCCGCTGATCCGCGCACTCAAGAAGGTCTATGGCCCGCTGCCGTACCTGGATTATCTCGACAGCTATCGTTATCCGCTGTCCGGCGAGTTCTCGATGCGCACCGACGTGCTGGCGGATATCCGCATTCCCAGCGACTGGGGGCTGGAGATCGGCGTGCTGTCAGAGGTCCATCGCAACTATTCCACCAAGCGCCTGTGTCAGGTGGATATCGCTGATGCCTATGATCACAAGCATCAGCCGCTGTCCGAGGAAGATGCACTGGGCGGCTTGAATCGCATGAGTCTGGACATCGCCAAGGCCATGTATCGCAAACTGGCCACGCTTGGCGTCGAGATCCACGGCGAGACCTTCCGTACCATCAAGGCGACCTATTACCGTATCGCGCTGGACCTGATCGAGACCTACTACAACGATGCCGTCATGAATGGCCTGACGGTGGATCGTCACAGTGAGGAAGCGGCGGTGGAGCTGTTCGCCTCCAACATCATGGATGCCGGCAGCGCCTTCCTCGACAATCCGCGCGACAAGCCCTTCATTCCGAGCTGGAACCGGGTGCAGTCAGCCGTGCCGGACCTGCTCGAGCGCATGCACGAAGCGGTGGAGCTGGACAACCAGTAACGCTCGCGGCGGGAAACAGCAAGACCAACGACAACGGGGCTGCCACTGGCAGCCCCGTTGTCGTTGGCAGGAGGAGAAAAAGAGGGCGTCAGACAACCTCGATGGCCGGCGGGCGCACGGTTTGCTCCATCAGCCAGGCCGCCTGATAGGGACGGCGAGCCATGGTGGGGTCGTAGGCCTTGTCGTGGCACAGGTGGTCGGTCAGCGCGACGCCTTGCCAGCTTTCCGGCAGCGGCAGCACGCGCGGCTGATCGGTGACATTGAGGGCGAACAGCAGGCGACGCCCTTCATGGGTGACGCGCTCGAAGACGAAGAAATCCGGGCCGACATCGAAGACATTCTGGTCGGCATCCGGGTGGAAGCAGGGTTCGTTGCGGCGCAGTGCCATGCGGCGCTTGAGGGCGTGGAAGACCTCATGGGTCGCGGTGTTGGGGCTTGCCAGCAGCGCTTCCAGTTCATCGCGCTGCCACTTGCGGCGGTTGATGGCGCGCAGGTGGCCATCGCGCTCGACGCCTTCCTGGTGGTTGGGGGTCGCGGTCAGCGAGTGGATGTATAGCCCCGGGATGCCCTGCAGGCTCAGCATCAGGGTCTGACTGGCGATGAAGCGCTCGATCTGCCACGGGTCCTGGCCGCGCCGCGTGCCCTTGAGCGCATCGAAGTAGCTGATGTTGAGCTCATAGGGGGTGTCGGCGCGCCCGGGGTTGGCGCGCATGCTGACGTAGCCACCGAAGTCATGCACCAGCCGCACCAGGGTGTCGCGCTCGTGATCGGGCAGCAGGCCCTCAAGGGCGCGAACGCCGATACCATCGTGACTGGCGGTGAAGTTGAAGTAGCTGCAGCCGGAAGGCAGGGATGGCAGGCTGGTGGCCCACTGGGTCAGGGCGCTGGCATCGCCGGAGGTCAGGGTGTGCAGGGTCAGCGGCGGCAACGTGAACTGATAGATCAGGTGCGCTTCATCGGCCTGGGCGCTGCCCTCGATGGCGGTGAGGTCGTGCTGTGACAGGCGATCGAGTCCGAAGTAGGACATGTTCTCGGCGTGGGGCACGTTGGTTTCGGTGATCAACAGGCTGCCCGGCGCCAGATGGTCGACGATGGCGCGCAGCAGGCGCACCACGGCGTGTGTCTCCGGCAGGTGGATACAGGAGGTGCCCTGGCGTTTCCACAGGAAGGCCACTGCATCGAGGCGGATGATGCCCGCGCCCTGCTCGAGGTAATAAAGCAGGATGCCGATGAATTCGAGCAGCACATCGGGATTGGCGAAGTTCAGGTCGATCTGGTCATCCGAGAAGGTTGCCCAAAGATGGCGCAGGCCACGACGGGTATGCACCGGCGTGAGCAGGGCAGATGGGCGCGGGCGCACGACCTCGGAGACATCGGTGTCGGGGTCCATCTCGATGAAGTAGTCGCGGCCGGGCTGCACGCCGGCCAGATAATCGGCGAACCACAGTGACTCGCGTGAGCAGTGATTGATGACCAGGTCTGCCATCAGGTCGCGCTGCTCGCTCAGGCGCCGGATGTCCTGCCAGTCGCCGAGGACCGGATTGACCTCGCGATAGTGGATGACGCTGAAGCCGTCATCGCTGCTCCACGGAAAGAAGGGCAGCACGTGGACACCGGACAGGCTGTCGTCCAGTCGGCTGGCGAGGAAGTCGTGCAGGGTCGCCAGTGGCGCCTCGCCTTCCTGCTGCAGGCTGTCGCCGTAGGTGATCAGCCACTGGTCGCGCTCGCTCCAGAGCGGCTCGCCTTCCGGTACGCGGGGGTAAAGGCGCGTGCGATGGAAATCCAGCACCGTCTCCAGGCGTCTGAGGACTTCCTCATGACGCTGTGGGTAGATCTCGGCGAGCAGGCGCGTGGCGTGTGCCTGGAAATCAGCTTGCGAGAGGCGTTTGGCGAGAGAGACTCTGGCCCGTGGCCTGGCGCTGCCCTCGCTCGGCGCAGGATCGGAGGCAGTGGATGTCGAGTGATCGGGAGATGACGTATCGGACATGGGCAATCCTCGTGGCAGCAAAAGCGGTCAGACTCTGCCTCATGAGCCGCAATGGGCAGAGCGTGTCGCGGGTGATCTTCGGGAAGCCCGCCGGCGCAATCCTGCGGGGGCCGGTGGTAAGACTGGAAATCACAGATCAGATGAAGTCGGCTGGCCGTCGCTTGGTGAAATCCCTGAATAGCGCATCGCTGAGCGGCGCCCGTGGGTGACGGCCTGGCGACTTTACTCATGAGTCATGCACGCCTCGGGCCAGATTCGTCAAGCCTGCAAGGCAGGACGGCCAGCCTGCATGTGCTGGCTGGCCGTCCTGTCCGGCGTCATGTGGCCTGCAGCGAGCTGACGCCACTGCGCTTCATGACATGCTTTACTTGCGCAGCACGCGATACAGAATCAGCAGAATGACGGCGCCGAGCACGGCGATGACAAAGCTGGCCAGATTGAATCCCGTCACTTCACCGAAGCCCATCAGGGTGCCGACCCAGCCACCGACCACGGCACCCAGGATGCCGATGATGCTGGTGACGATGATGCCACCCGGGTCCTTGCCGGGCACGATCACCTTGGCGATGATGCCGGCAATAAGACCGAATATGATCCATGCAATGATTCCCATGTCGCAGCTCCTTGCGTCATCGTGATCAATCTCGCGGCAGAGATCATCCGCCGCCAGTCGTGAAAGGATTTCACGGCTCGGGCAAGCGTCCTTGTGAGGCGCTGCACCCTGATGTCATCTTTCGGTTATCGCGCGGGGATTTCAAGCCTGCCGGGCAGGTTGATTGACGCTTTCGCCGCGGTGCCCGCCCCCCCCGGGGCGACAATGCAGGAAACTCCTGTCGCCCTTTGGTCGCTCCCCAAGGCTAGTTCAGATAGGTCGGGGCTGACATAGGCTCCCGTGGCGGGGCCTTAACGGTTACAATACCCGCCATTCGCTGTCATTCGGCTGCGCTGCGCCACTTCCTCTCTGTGCTTCGCGCGGGGCCGCAGCCACCTCGCACCCAAGCAGGCTCTCCAACATGCACTGTCCCTTCTGTGGAACTCATGAAACCAAGGTCACGGATTCCCGACTGGTGGTCGAGGGTGACCAGGTGCGGCGGCGTCGCCAGTGCGCGGCCTGCGGTGAGCGTTTCACGACCTACGAAACGGCGGAGCTGGTCATGCCGCGCGTGGTCAAGGGTGACGGTTCGCGTGAGAGCTTCGATGAGCACAAGCTGCGTGCCGGCATGCTGCGCGCGCTGGAAAAGCGCCCGGTTTCCTCCGAGCTGATCGAGGCCGCGGTGGAGCGCATTCGTCAGCGTCTGCGTGCCACCGGCGAGCGTGAGATCGAGGCGCGGCGCATCGGGGATGAGGTCATGCAGCAGCTCAAGCGGCTGGATCAGGTCGCCTATATCCGCTTCGCTTCGGTCTATCGTCGCTTCCAGGATCTTGATGAGTTCCGCGCCGAGATCGACCGTCTCGCCCAGGAGCCCAGTTTCCTGCCGGGCGAGGAAGACGCGCGGCCCTGATGCCTCGACACGGCCATCCTTGCAGATGCCCTCGAGGCCTGCGCCTGCTGGTCCTGTCGCGTCACGCTGCGTGGCTCAGGCCTTGCCTCAGACCTCAGGCCTCAGGCATCGAAGTATTGACCACCGCCTGGGCTACGCCTGACCTTCTCTCGTTTCACGCCAAGGTATCGCATGTCTCTTTCTCCTCATGCTTCTCATGCTCCCCGTGACAGCCACTCTCACGAACGCAGTGCTCCCTCGGCGCGTGATGCGCGCCACATGGCCCACGCCCTGCGCCTGGCGCGACTGGGCAGCTACACGACGCAGCCCAATCCGCGTGTCGGCTGTGTGCTGGTAGAGGCCGAGACCGACGAGGTGATCGCGAGCGGCTTTCACGTGCGTGCCGGGGAAGGGCATGCCGAGGTCAATGCGCTGGCAGAGGCGGGCGAGCGCGCGCTGGGCTGCGTGGCCTATGTGACGCTGGAGCCCTGCTCCCACACCGGGCGTACCGGCCCTTGCTCACTGGCCCTGATCGCGGCGGGCGTCTCGCGGGTGGTGATCGCGATGCGTGATCCGAATCCGCAGGTTGCCGGGCGCGGCATCGCGCTGCTGCAGGGCGCGGGCATCGCGGTGACGGTCGGGGTGATGGAGCAGGAGGCGCGAGCGCTCAATCCCGGCTTCCTGTCACGCATGGAGCGCGGTCGGCCCTTCGTGCGCCTCAAGCAGGCCATGAGTCTGGACGGGCGCACGGCGATGGCTTCCGGCGAATCCCAGTGGATCACCGGCCCCGAAGCGCGCAGTGCCGTGCAGCGTCTGCGCGCGCGCTCCAGCGTGGTGATGAGCGGCATCGAGTCGGTCATCTTCGATGATTCGCGTCTCAACGTGCGTGCCGACCAGCTCGGGCTCGAAGACCATCCGCTGGGGCTCGAGGCGCTGGTGGCACGTCAGCCGTTGCGCGTGGTGGTGGACAGCCACCTGCGTCTGCCGCTGGCGGCGCGCATTCTGGCGCAATCCGGTCGTACGCTGCTGGTATGTGTCGCGGATGAGACAGCGGCGCTGGCTGAGCGACGTACCTTGTTGGAGGCGGCCGGTGCCGAGGTGCTGGCGCTGCCGGCAGGCGAAGATGGCCGCGTGGACCTCGAGGCCCTGCTGCGCTATCTGGCCGAGCACGAGCAGGCCAACGAGGTACTGCTGGAAACCGGCGCGGTACTGGCAGGGGCCATGATTAATGCGGGGCTGGTCGATGAGATGCAGCTCTTCATGGCCCCGACGCTGCTGGGCGGCGAGGCTCGCCCGCTGCTGGCGCTGCCGGGGCTGGATCACATGGCGCAGCAGCGCCGGGTCGAGATTCGCGATATCCGGGCGGTGGGGCGTGATTGGCGCATCACCGCGGTGCCAGTAGCATCGCCAGACCCGCAGGAGAGCGGCGACTGATTTCTTCTTGTCACGCAAGCACTTGCCGCCGTCTGGCGACAGCGGCGTCGCTGGGTGCTGGCGCAAAACGGGGTGGCGGGGTACCCTGACGCCCGACTTTTTGATAATACGCGTGGGTCCGGCATGGGCCGGCGCAGCCCGTAAAGTGGAGCAAGCATGGCGCTATCAGGCATCGCAGCACTCGTCGAGGATATCCGGCAAGGCAAGATGGTCATCCTCATGGATGACGAGGATCGTGAGAATGAAGGCGACATCATCATCGCCGCGGAAGCCGTGACAGCCGAGCACATCAACTTCATGGCACGCCACGCGCGTGGCTTGATCTGCATGCCGATGTCGCGTGAGCATTGCGAACAGCTCCAGCTGCCACTGATGGTTCAGGCCAACGGTTCCGGCTTCGGCACCAAGTTCACGCTCTCCATCGAGGCCACCGAAGGCGTCACCACCGGCATCTCGGCGGCTGACCGCGCCCGTACCGTGCAGGCTGCCGCCGCGCGCAATGCGCGCCCGCAGGACATCGTCCAGCCGGGGCATATCTTCCCGCTGATGGCGGAACCGGGTGGCGTGCTGCGTCGTGCCGGCCATACCGAGGCGGCCTGTGACCTGGCGTCCATGGCGGGCTTTGGCGCGACCGGCGTGATCTGTGAGGTCATGAACGACGACGGCAGCATGGCGCGTCGTGAAGAGCTCGAGCGCTTCGCCGCCGAGCACGACCTCAAGGTCGGCACCATTGCGGACCTGATCGAATATCGCATCCACAATGAGCAGACCGTGGAAGTGCTGGACAGCGAGCAGGTCGAGACCGCCTTCGGTGAGCTGACACTGCATTGCTTCAGCGATCGCATCCAGGGCCGTCACCATCTGGCGCTGGTCAAGGGCACGCCGGACGCCGAGTCTCTGACCACCGTGCGCGTGCACGTGCAGGACCCGATGCGTGACCTGCTGACCCTGCGTCAGCAGGGCAGCAGCAGCTGGGCGCTCAATGATGCGCTCGCCGAAGTCGCCGCCGCCGATGCCGGCGTGCTGGTACTGCTGGACACCGGCAGCGACGCGATGGATTACAAGGATCGTCTCGATGTCTTCCTCGGACGACGTCGTACGCCGCGCACCAACGAATCCGATGGTGCGGGCAATTATCTGACCACCGGTACCGGCGCCCAGATCCTTCGGGATCTCGGTGTCGGCCGGATGCGTCTGCTCAGCTCGCCGTGGAAATTCTCTGCCCTGTCCGGGTTTGGCCTCGAAGTGGTCGAACTGGTCGGCAGTGATGACACGGCAGGCGAGACAGGCGCAGACGCCGCAGGCGCGTAAGCGCTTCGGCACCCCAAATGGCGGGGGAGGTCGCGCAATTCTGGCGGCCTTCCCCGGTATGATTGATATCCCCGCCCCGGTTCTCCGGGGCGCTAGCATTGTGGACTGACCATGCAACCGATTGCTCAACTCGAAGGCACTTTCACCAATGTCGATGGCCGTTACGTCATCGTCGTCGGGCGTTTCAACCACCATGTCGTCGACAGCCTGGTGGAGGGCGCGGTCGATTCTCTCGTACGCCACGGCGTCGATGAGGAAAACATCGACCTGATCCACGTGCCGGGTGCCTGGGAAATTCCGCTGGCCGTCAAGGCCGTGCTGGCCAAGGTCAAGCCGCACGCCGTCATCACACTGGGTGCGGTGATCCGCGGTGGTACGCCGCACTTCGAATACGTCGCCGGTGAGTGCAACTCCGCGCTGTCGCGTCTGCAGCTCGAATTCGACACCCCGGTCGCCAATGGCGTGCTGACGGTGAATTCCATCGAGCAGGCCATCGAGCGTGCCGGCACCAAGGCTGGCAACAAGGGTACCGAAGCGGCCATGGCGGCGATGGAAATGGTCTCCCTGCTCAAGGCCCTGGGAGGTGACGCGTGAGCGAACGCAAGGAACGTACCGAGCGCGAGCCGTCCAAGCAGCAGCAGGCGCGTCGCGCCGCTCGTGAGCTGGCTGTGCAGGGCATCTACCAGTGGCAGATGACCGGCAAGAACATGACCACCATCGAAGCCGAGTTCCGTGGTCAACAGGTCGACGATGACGTCGAGCTGCACGAGAACTGGGTCGAGGTGATGCGCATCGCCGACCAGGCCCTGTTCCACGAGCTGCTGCACAACGTGCCGCGCTTCCAGAAAGAACTGGATGCCAGCATCAGCCCGCTGCTCGACCGTCGCCTGCAGGACCTCGATGAGATCGAGCTGGCCATCCTGCGTCTGGGCGCCTACGAGCTGTCCAAGCGCATGGAAGTGCCGTATCGCGTGGCGATCAACGAAGGGGTCGAGCTGGCCAAGACCTTCGGTGCCACCGACGGGCACAAGTACGTCAACGGGATCCTCGACAAGCTGGCAGTCAAGCTGCGCAGTGCCGAGGTGACCCAGGCCCGCCTGCGCTGACATGCCAGGTGAATTCGAGCTGATTGCCCGCTACTTCCAGCGCGATCTGTCCGGGGCACCGGGCGTGTTGCTGGGGCCGGGTGACGACTGTGCACTTCTTGCCGCCAGTGATGGCATGCAGATGGCGGTCAGTGTCGATACCTCGGTGGCGGGGGTGCACTTCCCGCCGGATGCGCCTGCGGCGTCCATTGGCCATCGCGCCCTGGCCGTCAATCTGTCTGATCTGGCGGCGATGGGCGCGACCCCGCGCTGGGCGTTGCTGGCTCTGACGTTGCCGGACGTGGATGAAGACTGGCTGCATGGTTTTGCGGCCGGTTTCCACGCGCTGGCGGATCGCTACGGCATCGCGCTGGTAGGCGGCGACGTCACGCGCGGCCCGCTCTCCATCACGATCACCGTGCATGGCGAGCTGCCGTGCGTGCTCGAGCCCGCCCAGCAGGCCGACAGCGTGACCCGCCCGATTCTGCGACGTGACGGCGCCCGTGAGGGGGATCTCATCGCGGTCACCGGCCTGCCGGGGTTGGCGCATGCCGGTCTCAAGGCCTGGCAGGATGGCGTACGCGATGTGCTGAATCCTTGCCTGGCGGCCTACCTGCGACCAGAACCGCGGGTCGATGCGGGGCTGGCGCTGCGTGAGCTGGCCAGTGCGGGCCTGGATGTCTCCGATGGCGTGATGGGCGACCTGGCACACATCTGTCGTGCCAGTCAGCTGTCGGCGGCGCTGGAGCTTGGCGAACTGCCGCTGGCGCCGGAGCTGATCACGGCGCTGGGCGAGCAGGGCGCCCGCGAGGCGGTCCTCAATGGCGGCGACGATTACGAGCTGTTGCTCACGCTGCCCCAAGAGAACCTCGAGGCTGCCATGACAGCATTGCGCGCCTTGAATCTCTCGCTGACCGTCATCGGTCACATGCATGCCTCCACTGGAGAGGCCAGTCGGGTTCACCTGCTGGAAGATGGCGTGGAGCAGGCAGTATCAGGGCGTAGCTGGCAGCATTTCTCTGCCTCGAAGGCTTCTGCCACACAGGGCTCTGACACACAGGTCTCTGTCACGCAGGCCTCTGGGCCAGACGGCTCCTGCGACGATGCGTCGTCAAGCAACGCGAACGGGGTGGCACCATGAATCGCGCTCCCGCCAGTGTCTGGCGGCGCCCTGTCCACTTCCTGGCCTTCGGGCTGGGCAGTGGTACCGCGCCCTTTGCACCGGGCACCTTCGGTACTCTCGCGGCAATCCCTTTCTACTGGCTGATGACCAACCTCACGCTGTGGCCGTATCTGGCCATCGTGCTGGTCGCGTCGCTGGTCGGGATCTGGATCTGTGATCGCACCTCGCGCGATCTCGGCGTGCATGATCACTCCGGGATCGTCTGGGACGAATTCGTCGGCTATTGGATCACGATGGCCGCCGTGCCATTCTCTTGGCAGGCAGCGCTATGGGGCTTCGTGGTCTTCCGGGTCTTCGATATTCTCAAGCCATGGCCGATTCGCTGGGCCGACCGCCGGGTTGCCGGTGGCTTCGGCATCATGCTGGATGACGTCTTCGCCGGTATCTATGCCTGGTCGACGATGCATCTGTGGCTGTGGTTGCACTGACGCTTCGCTGCCTTGGCGGCGAGGCTCACGCACATGTTTCACTGATGGAAGCAGATGCGACAAGAGGCACCGCGCAGACGGTGTGATGCTCCAAT
Organism: Cobetia sp. Ld8; assembly: GCF_045066615.1. Taxonomy (NCBI): domain Bacteria; kingdom Pseudomonadati; phylum Pseudomonadota; class Gammaproteobacteria; order Oceanospirillales; family Halomonadaceae; genus Cobetia; species Cobetia sp. Ld8. The sequence continues at coordinate 553,839 of NZ_JBISHF010000006.1, forward strand.
AACGGACAAGGGTTAATGCGATGGGCAAGGGACTGGTAACCGCGACGGCAGTGGTCGTCATCGGGGCAGCCGGCTATGTCGGCGGCGTGGCTTACTCAAGCCAGCGCTTTGAAGATGAGATGGCCCGCATGGTGGCAGAGCTCGACAGGAGCTCCGACATCAAGGCGACCCGTGAGGATGTCGACAGCGGCTGGTTCGGCTCCACGGGCCGGGTAGAGATGGAACTCGCCACCGGGGACGGTGAAGGTCCCATGCGCATCGTATTGCCCTATGAAGCCGGCCACGGCCTGCTGTCGACCACCATGCAGGGCAACGTCAAGGTGCTGTACGGTACGCCGTCACGCGACGTCTTCGCCGAAGTGCTCGGCGATGGCAAGGCGATCGCCTTCGATGGCAGCGTCGACAACTTCAGCGGTGCCAGCGACACCACCCTGACCTTGCCGGCCTTTGACTGGCAGGACCCGGAGAGCGGCACGCGCATCGACTTCCAGGGCGGCGAGCTGCTGGCCTCCCACGATGGCGGTGACACGCCGGAAATTACCGTGGATGGTGAGATCACGCCGTTCGATATCACCAATGGCGCCGAGAAGGTCAGCGTCGGCACCCTGAGCCTCAACGGCATCTATCGTGGGGCGGACAATGACTTCCGCCAGGACGACAAGATCGTGCTGGACACCCTGACCATCGACAACGGCACCGGTCAGCCGCCGGTGGTCGCCAGTGATATCCGTTACAGCGGCGAAACGCGCCTGGACCCGACCGAGCTGCGCTATCTGATGAAGCTGTCGGTGCAGGATGTCAGCGCGGGTGATCAGCAGATGGCCAGCGGCGACGTGTCCATCTCGATCGACCGTCTGCAGGGTGCGGCCGTCTATGACTTCATCACCCAGCTGCAGGGCTTGCTGGAAGAAGCGGGCAAGCCGTTCGAGGAGCTGAGCGAAGAGCAGCAGGTCGCCATCCTCGAGAAGGTCGAAGCGCCGCTGTTCACCATGCTGAGCACCTCTCCGCGCATGACGCTGGAATCGCTGAATGCCAAGAGCGATGCCTTCGGTGTCGACATGCAAGGTGATGGCCAGATGATTCTCGATGGTGCCGACATCACTGATCTGACCATCCAGGAGCTGCAGACCGTGCCGGGTCAGCAGGCCTTCCTGAATCGTCTGAGCGGGCGCTTCGAGTTCCGCAACGTGCCGCCGATGATGGCCATGATGGCGGGTGTCTCTCCGCAGGCCGCCGATCGCAATCTCGTGGTCGAGATCGACGGTGACAGCGTGAAGATCAACGGCACCCCGATCTACTGAGGGGAATGCGAGACGCGGTATCACGAGCGATCAGTGACGCCAGCGCCACGCAGTATGCTGGAAACGACAATGCCCGCCTCATGGCGGGCATTGTCGTTTCCAGGGGGCGCATCAGGTGCCACCCTGAACACGCAGTGTTGCGCCCCCGGTGCGGCAAGCCTGCCTTGATAAAGTGGCTAACTGGCCGCATTGGTGGAGATGATCGCCTCAACCGAGGCCTGGTTTCATGAGGGTTGCATGCCACGTCACGAAGAGATTTCCGATAACGACGATATTCTTGCCGGCTTCGAGGATGACAGCCAGTCACAAGAGCCTTCTTCTTCTGCCTCGGGTGGGCTGGTGCCGAGTGGTGACCAGCTGCCGGAGCGCATCTACCTGCTGCCGATTCACAATCGCCCGTTCTTCCCGGCCCAGGTCCAGCCGCTGGTGATCAACAAGCAGCGTTGGGCCGAGACCATGCAGCTGGTCGGCAATACGCCGCATCATGCTGTCGGTCTGGCCTTCGTCGGCGATGTCGAGGTGGATGAGCTGGGGGTCGAGCACTTCCCCGAGATCGGCTCCGCCGTGCGCGTCCACAAGCCCGAAGACGGCGATGACCAGGTGCAGTTCATCGCCCAGGGACTGCGCCGCTTCCGCATCACGCGCTGGCTGTCGCGCAAGCCTCCCTATCTGGTCGAGGTCACCTACCCGCGTGAGCCGGTCGATGCCGAGAGCGATGAGGCGCGCGCCTACGCGATGGCGATGATCAACGGCATCAAGGAATTGCTGCCGATCAACCCGCTGTACGGCGAGGAGCTCAAGCAGTATCTCAACCGCTTCAGCCCGCATGAACCGGGTCCGCTGACCGACTTCGCCGCCGCCATCACCTCGGCCAAGGGCGCTGAGCTGCAGGAGGTGCTGGAGTCGCTGCCGGTGATGGAGCGCATGCAGAAGGTGCTGCCCCTGCTGCGCAAGGAAATCGAGGTCGCACAGCTGCAGACCGAGATCTCCCAGCAGGTCAATGCGCAGATGGAGAAGCATCAGCGCGAATTCTTCCTGCGCGAACAGCTCAAGGTCATCCAGCGTGAACTGGGCATCTCCAAGGATGATCGCGAGAACGACGTCGATACCTTCCGCGGCCGTCTCGACGAGCTCAAGGTGCCGGAGCGGGTCCAGTCGCGCATCGATGATGAGCTCGACAAGCTGTCGGTGCTGGAGACCGGCTCGCCGGAATACGGCACCACACGCAACTATCTCGACTGGCTGACCTCGCTGCCGTGGGGCATCACCTCCACCGATCAGCTCAATCTGGCGCATGCGCGCACCGTGCTCAATCGCGATCACGATGGGCTGGATGATGTGAAGTCACGTATCGTCGAGTTTCTGGCCGAGGGCACCTTCAAGGGCGATGTCGGCGGCTCGATCCTGCTGCTGGTCGGCCCGCCCGGCGTGGGCAAGACCTCCATCGGGCGCTCCATCGCCCAGGCGCTGGGTCGTGAGTTCTATCGCTTCTCGATCGGTGGCATGCGCGATGAGTCCGAGATCAAGGGCCATCGCCGCACCTACGTGGGCGCCATGCCCGGCAAGCTGGTGCAGGCGCTCAAGGAGGTCAAGGTCGAGAATCCGGTGATCATGCTCGATGAGATCGACAAGCTGGGGCAGTCCTTCCAGGGCGACCCAGCCTCGGCGCTGCTCGAGGTGCTGGACCCGGAGCAGAACGTCGACTTCCTCGATCACTACCTCGATGTGCGCCTCGATCTCTCCAAGGTATTGTTCGTGTGTACCGCCAATACGCTGGATAGCATTCCCGGCCCGCTGCTGGACCGCATGGAGCAGATTCGCCTCTCCGGCTACATCGCCGAGGAGAAGATGGCGATTGCCAAGCACCACCTGTGGCCGAAGCTGCTGACCCGCGACAACATCCCCAAGAAGCGCATCAATCTGAGTGACGCCGCGCTGCGTCAGGTCATCGAGGGCTATGCGCGTGAGGCCGGCGTGCGTCAGCTGGAGAAACAGCTGCACCGTATCGTGCGCAAGGCGGCGGTGAAGTTGCTGGAAGAGGAGCTTCCGACCGTGAAGGTCTCGGTCAAGAATCTCGAGGAATTCCTCGGTGCGCCGATCTTCCGTCGCGAGAAGGTCCTGGCTGGTGAAGGCGTGGTGACCGGGCTTGCCTGGACCAGCATGGGCGGTGCGACCCTGCCCATCGAAGCTACCCGGGTGCATGGCCTGACACGTGGTTTGAAGTTGACCGGCAAGCTGGGCGACGTGATGCAGGAGTCGGCCAACATCGCCTACTCCTACACCCTGGCCAATCTCGAGGCCTACGATGCCGAGGCGGACTTCTTCAACGAGTCCTTCATTCACTTGCACGTGCCTGAAGGTGCGACGCCCAAGGACGGCCCCAGCGCCGGCGTGACCATGACCACGGCGTTGATGTCGTTGGCCAAGCATCAGGCGCCGCGCAAGGGGCTGGCGATGACCGGTGAGCTGACCTTGACCGGTCAGGTGCTGCCGGTGGGCGGTATCCGCGAGAAGGTGATTGCCGCACGGCGCAGTGATATCTACGAGCTGATTCTGCCGCAGGCCAACCAGCGCGATTACGATGAGCTGCCGGAATACCTGAAGGAAGGCATGATCGTGCACTTCGCGGCGCGCTACGCGGATGTCTCGCGTGTGGTCTTCGACAGTGACAGCGCCCAGCGTCATTGAGTGGTGTGTGATCAGCGGCGAGGCGTGAGTGACAAGCGCTGATTGCCAGGCCCTGAGCGCCAGATGTTGAGCTCAACCAGCGCCGAAGTCAGCCGCAATACGACAGAGGCCCCGCCAATTGGCGGGGCCTCTGTCGTTGCTGTGCTTTCTGCTGCCTGTGCTTACTGCTGTCTGTGCTTTCTTCTTGCTGTGCTTTCTTCTTGCTGTGCTTTCTTCTTCCTTGGCTTGGGTCTGGCGATTCCGGGAGAGTCTGGGAGAGCGATTGGGAGAGCGATTGGAAGGGCGATTGGAAGAATGATCGGGAGGGTGATCGGGAAAGGGGCTGGTCAGCCTGGTTCGTTCTCAGGCGGTGTCGAGTTGCTCGAGGACGGCCGCCTCGGCGGCATTGCGACCGACGCTGGCGATGCCGTTGTCGCGGCCGGATTCCGACTTGTACATCTGACTGCGACCGATCTGCTGGCTGTTGGCGGCCAGCAGCGTGAAATAGAAACGTCCGTCCTTGGCGACTTCCCGAGTGAAGCGTTTTTCCTCGACGGCATTCTTGCGCACGGACTCCACGCCGTTCAGGCAGCCGCGCTTGTCGGCATAGCCCTGACTCTGCAGGATCTTCTCGCCGTTGCCTGCCTTCAGCGCAAAGTAGAACTTGCTGTCCTTGCCCCGAGTGATGACGAATTTTCCGGCCATGGGTGACTCCTGTTCCTTGTGGGGTGTCTGGCATTGCCTGATGTGTCGTCCTTCAGTGTAATCAGCGCCTCCCGCCGCAGGCCCACGCTAGAGACCGCTTCATTCAACGCTTTCGGCGCTTGTCGGCATCTTTCGGGGCTGCTGATGGCGTGGACGGCGCTATCTGGTAGGCAAGCGGGGCCGGTACATGACAGAATTGACCCTAGGCAGACAGCGTTGACCCATGAGGCGCGCGTCTCCTCTGGACACCAGGTGTGCGTACCCCGAGCGGGGCGCCGCCTGACCAAAACAGAAGCCGCTCCCGTGCGGAGTGATTCTGCAGCGGATTGCGCAGAAGGGCGGCGTCAGTTTCCTGATCCTGCCAGGCGCAATTCCATGAATCAGTCCCTCTTCGCACAGGAGAGCGGCCAAGCATTGAATGAGGTTTACCATGCCAGAGTATCGCTCCCGTACGACCACCGCAGGTCGTAACATGGCCGGCGCTCGCGCCCTGTGGCGCGCCACCGGCATGAAAGATGGCGACTTCCAGAAGCCGATCATCGCCGTTGCCAACTCCTTCACCCAGTTCGTGCCGGGCCACGTCCACCTCAAGGACATGGGTCAGCTGGTCGCGCGCGAGATCGAGAAGGCCGGCGGCGTCGCCAAGGAATTCAACACCATCGCGGTCGATGATGGCATCGCCATGGGTCACGACGGCATGCTGTATTCGCTGCCGTCGCGTGACCTGATCGCCGATAGCGTCGAATACATGGTGAATGCCCACTGTGCGGATGCGCTGGTGTGCATCTCCAACTGTGACAAGATCACCCCGGGGATGCTGATGGCCGCCATGCGCCTCAACATCCCGGTCATCTTCGTCTCCGGCGGCCCGATGGAAGCCGGCAAGACCAAGCTGCTGGATCACGGCCTCGATCTGGTCGATGCCATGGTCATCGCCGCCGATGATAGCGTCGACGACGAGACGGTCGCCGAGATCGAGCGCAGCGCCTGCCCGACCTGTGGCAGCTGCTCGGGCATGTTCACGGCCAACTCCATGAACTGCCTGATGGAAGCGCTGGGTCTGGCATTGCCGGGCAACGGCACCGTGCTGGCTACGCACTCCGATCGTCGTCGCCTGTTCGAGAACGCCGGGCATCGCATCGTCGAGCTGGCGCGCCGTTACTACGAAGGCAACGAAGAGCATCTGTTGCCGCGTGCCATCGGCTCCCGCGCCGCCTTCGCCAACGCGATGACGCTGGATATCGCCATGGGTGGCTCGACCAACACCATCCTGCATCTGCTGGCCGCCGCTCAGGAAGCCGGTGTCGACTTCACCATGTCTGACATCGACAAGCTGTCCCACAGCGTGCCGCAGATGTGCAAGGTGGCGCCGAACACCCAGAAATATCATATCGAGGATGTCCATCGTGCCGGCGGCATCATGGGGATTCTGGGCGAGCTGGATCGCGCCGGTGTGCTGGATACCTCAGTGCCGACCGTCTACGGCGACTCGCTGTCTGCGGCGCTGGAAGAGTGGGACATCATGCGTTCGCCCACTGATGAAGTCGTCGAATTCTATCGCGCCGGCCCGGGCGGTATTCCGACCCAGACCGCCTTCTCGCAGAGCGCGCGCTGGCCGAGTCTGGATGGTGATCGCGCCCAGGGCTGTATCCGCGATTACGACCATTGCTTCTCCACCCAGGGCGGCTTGGCCGTGCTGTACGGCAACATCGCACTGGATGGTTGCGTGGTGAAGACCGCTGGCGTCGATGACTCCATCCTCGTCTTCGAAGGCCGTGCCTACGTCTGCGAGTCCCAGGATCAGGCGGTGGAAGACATCCTGGCCGACAAGGTCAAGGAAGGCGACGTCGTGATCATCCGCTACGAAGGGCCGAAGGGCGGTCCGGGCATGCAGGAAATGCTCTACCCGACGTCCTATCTCAAGTCCAAGGGGCTGGGCAAGGCGTGTGCGCTGCTCACTGACGGTCGTTTCTCCGGCGGTACCTCGGGCCTGTCCATCGGCCACGCGTCTCCCGAAGCGGCGGCGGGCGGCGCCATCGGCCTGGTCGAGCATGGCGACACCATCCTGATCGACATCCCGAACCGCACCATCAACGTCAAGCTGAGCGACAGCGAGCTGCATGAGCGCCGTGAAGCGATGGATGCCCGTGGCAAGGATGCCTGGAAGCCGAGCATCCAGCGCAACCGTCGTGTCTCCGCCGCGCTCAAGGCCTATGCCTTGCTGGCGACTTCCGCTGACAAGGGCGCCGTGCGCGACCTGAGCAAGCTGGACTGAGAATCGGCTTCAGATATCTGACCCGGTCTCTGAGCAGGCCTCTGCGCTGAGACACCGCGCAAGCCTGTGTGAGTCAAACGACAACGGCCACCCTTCGGGGTGGCCGTTGTCGTTGATGGGGATATGCCTGAAGGGCACCCGCGGCAGGTCGCACACACGAAAGGCGCCACTCAGGGCAGATCGGGTGAGGGGAAGCCGCTCGGGGCCTGGGGGCTTGCGAAGGTGTCCGTCGGGATGACCGGCTCAAGCTCCAGGAAGCGCACGCGATTGCGCCCCTGGCGTTTGGCTTTCTTGAGTGCGTGCTGGGCGCGCTCGCAGAGCTCGAGCCGGTTGGCCAGCGTAAGCGTATCGGGCGCCGGGTGATAGCAGGTCAGCCCGATGCTGCAGGTGACCGGTCCATCGAGACCATGCAGTTCTGCCGTGGCATGACGGACGCGCTCGGCGAGGATGATGGCGCCGCTGGAATCGGTCTGGCCCAGTACTGCAATCAGCGAGCCATCGTCGCGCTGACTGAGCAGGTCGCTCTTGCGTGTCGCGTTGCGCAGGATGGTGGAGACCTGCTGCAGTGCGCGGTCTCCTGCGGCGCGGCCGTACTGGCGATTGAAGTCGGTAAAGGCATCCACGTTGAGCAGCAGGATCGACAGTGGCTGCCCATGGCGTGCACTGCGCGCGATCTCACCATCCAGCTGTTGCGCGAAGATCTCCGTGGGCAACAGCTTGTCCAGCACCGACGGCACGGCCGGGCCCGAGGGCGCCATGCTGGCGAGCTTGTGCCGCATGCGGGCCAGGCTCTCCTCGTGGGAGCGCTGCTCGCTGAGGTCCTGGTGCTGGCTGAGAATGACGCCGGAGTGGCTGTCGATCACATCCAGATACAGCATGACTTCGATGATCTGCCCCTGTCTGCCCAGATAGCGATGCGGTTGCTCGAAGTGTGTGATCTCGCCGGCCTGCATGGCCAGAAGCGCCTCCTGACAGGCCTGCATGTCAGCAGGGTGGGAGACATCCTCCAGCGCGCCACGCTGCAGTTCACTCCTCTCCGTCCCCAGCAGTTGGGCCAGCGCGGGATTGAGACGTGTCCAATGGCCATGGAAGTCCATGATCGCCATCGAGAGCTGGCAGCGCGAGAACAGCAGCTCCATCTCCTGGTAGGCGAGGCGCAGGTTGCCCAGTTCACTGGTCAGCCGCTTGCGCGCATTCTCGCGATCGATCAAGCCTCCCAGCAGGCTGGCCAGTGTCTCGACCAGTGCACGATCGCTGGCGCTGAAATCTGCCGCGCGCGGTGAGTTGTCGCCGAAGCAGACGGTGCCGGTCAGACGGCCTTCGGTCCATACCGGTGCGGCGATATAGCTCTGGAAGGGCATCGACTTGAGGGCCGGATGAGCCTCGAGTGCTGGCGTGGTCGCGATATTGGCGTAGGCGATGCAGCCTGCCTGCTCAACGACTTCATTGCAGAAGGTCTCGTTCAGCGGTGCGATCGCGCCCTCGATCTTCCCGGGCGGCGGATTGACGGCCGCCATGATTTCATAGCGACTGGCCTCTGCATGGCCGAGGATGCCGGTGGTCATCCCCAGCAGGCGGCAGGCGGTCACCAGGTACTCTCTGAGCTGTTCGCTGAAGGTTCCCGCAGGCGCGAGTGTCAGGGCAAACAGCGCTTGCAGCTGGGCGGGTCCGAGATTCTCATTGAGGAAGACAGTCGCGGCGGCGGCTTGTGGCGAGAGCTCTGAGGTATCAACTGGACTCGAGCGTCCCGAGGAGGGCAGTGGCGAGGGAGGGGTCGGCAGCATGTGACATCCTTATCTTGCATGGTGCGGGCGGAAATAGATCAAAGGGCGATTATGGCGCTTGAAAGGGGGGATAGGGGCCTTTGATATACCAATAAATCAACTGTCCATACACGTAAGTCTTATGAGCTATTGAGTGGGTGGCTGCTGAAGGCACACCAGGCCTTGAGCCTGATGGCAGCGCAAAAGAAACGGGGAGACCGGTCGATGGCTGATCGACGGTCTCCCCGACAAGTTCTTTCTCTGCCCACCATGATGCGTCGTCATGCGTGGCAGAGTCTGTATGCCGCTTGTCCTGTCATCCGTGTCCTGTGCCGTTTCACACCTGATGTCACCGGTGGGGCAGGCAGGATCCTGCTGTTGTCATGCGTATCGCTCCTGGCTCAGGCGGCTTCGGCCAGCTGAGGTTCCGCTGTCGCTTCCATATCGATGGCTTCCAACGCCAGTTCGATCGAGAACCAGTTGTCGTTCAGCCACAATTCCAATGCTTCATTGCTCATGCACATCGTCAAGTCTCCCCGAGAGTAGTGGCAAGCGCGTGTGTGTCATGGAGTGCTGCCGGTAAGCAGCAATCATCAGTATGGCGTCTCCTTGCCGAGAGCGAATGAAGTTTGCGCGACGATATGATGTCAGCAGCCTTGGATAGCGAAAGCAGGACATCACCCATGGTCATTTGACCATGGGTGATGTCCTGCTTTTCGTGAAGGATGAGTCTCTCAGTCTCGAGAGCTTGCTTGCCGGGAAAAGCCTTTCCTTGCCAAGGAGCGCTTCAGCCTGATGGCGAGGCGTCACGCTGTTGGCGTGGTGTCAGGCTGAAAGGGAGCGAGCCTCAGCGGCGAGTGAAGGAGCGCAGCAGACTGCGAATCAGCGTCCGTCCCAGCTGTGACCCCACGGCGCGCATCACGGACTTGAGCAGGGTCTCCATGACGCCCTGACGCTGTCTGCCGCCTGTGCGCGGGGCGCTTTCGGCCACCGGGCTTGTTTGCTCGGAGTCGCGGCTGGCAGCGGCTTGAGCGCTTCCATCCCGTTCTGTGGCAGGCGGCGTGGTGTCAGGCGTTGCCGCTGGTGTCTCCTGCGGCCGAACCTGGGCCGTCGCCGAGCTCGTCAGTTGCGCCTCGAGACGCTCGTGAGCCGATTCACGATCTATCACCTCATCATAGCGACCGGCCAGTGATGAGCTTGCCAGCAGCGCTGTGCGCTCGCTGTCACTCAACGGGCCGATCCGCCCACGCGGCGGCGCGATCAAGGTGCGCTCCACCTGGGTGGGCGTGCCCTTGCTGTCGAGCACCGAGACCAGTGCCTCGCCCACGCCCAGCTCCGTGATCACCTGAGCCGTATCGAGGGCCGGGTTGGGGCGGAAGGTCTCGGCAGCGGTCTTGACGGCCTTCTGGTCGCGTGGAGTGAAGGCGCGCAGGGCATGCTGGATCCGGTTGCCCAGCTGGCCGAGCACGTCATCGGGGATGTCGGCGGGGGATTGGGTCACGAAGTAGACGCCGACCCCCTTGGAGCGAATCAGGCGCACCGTCTGCTCGAGGCGCTCAAGCAATGCCTTGGGAGCGGCGTCGAACAGCAGGTGGGCCTCGTCGAAGAAGAACACCAGCACCGGGCGGTCGGCATCGCCGCGTTCTGGGAGGGTGCGAAAGAGCGTCGACAGGAACCACAGCAGGAAGGTGGTGTAGAGACGTGGACTCTGCATCAACTCACGCCCATCGAGCAGATTGATGAAGCCGCGTGTCTGGTCTCCCTCGCCCGTGGTCGCCAGCATGTCATTGATGTCGAGCGCCGGTTCGGCGAAGAAGCGCTCGCCGCCCTGGGTGGCCAGCACATGCACCCGGCGCAGCATGGCACCGAGGCTCTGGGGGCTGACACTGCCATAGCGCTCCTCGAAGCCCTCGCGTTCACGCTCGATATGCTTGAGCAGGCTGATCAGGTCCTTGAGGTCGATCAGCTCCAGCCCTTCACGCTCGGTATGATCGAAGGCCAGGTGCATCAGGCCACTCTGGGTGTCGTTCAATTCCAGCAGGGTTGACATCAGCTCAGGCCCCATGGAAGCCACGCTGGCGCGCACTGCATGTCCGCTCTTGCCGAACAGATCCCACAGTCTGACGGGCGCGGCCTGAGGCTGCCAGTCATTGATGCCGAGGCTGGCGAGACGTTCATCGACGCGCGGATGCGGGGCACCCGCCGCGGCGATGCCGGAGAGGTCACCCTTGACGTCGGCGGTGAACACCGGCACTCCCATGCGCGAAAACTCTTCTGCCAGCACCTGCAACGTGACGGTCTTGCCGGTACCTGTCGCACCAGCGACCAGGCCGTGTCGATTGGCCAGTGCCCCGGCTAGCGTGATGTGGCCCTTGGGTCCCTGTCCTGCGAGTCCCCCGATCAGCACGTCTGGCATGTGAGTCTCCTGTCATTCAGGTGATGGCGGTGCTTGCAGAGGGAGGTGTGACGACCACTGCCGATGACCGCAGAGATGGGCGATGTCGTGGAATCATAGAGTTACAAAATGTTTCGTTGAGTAAAATACTGCAAGCCATCTTGCGCCGCTTGACGCATGGCGTCAGGCAACCGACGCGCGACAAGCCGCCTGATGAGCGGCCAGCAGCCCATATGGGCGCTAATTAAACGCGAGCCGATATCTCACTCTTGTATAGGAAATCTGGAAGAAAGATATTTTTCTTTCCCTTCTCTGCTTGAAAGTCCGGCCCTGTAGTTCCATATCTTTAGGCATCAGGGCGCATGTGACGCAACACGCCTCGGCAGATTGACGCTTTCGACAAGAATGACACCGGCAGGTTCGGGTACAACTCTGGTGACGTTTTTTTGAAGAATGCTCCGACAAGCAGCCGACACTTGAGAGGGTGTTCGATCCATGCGCCACAAAGATTTGATGCAGTACCACAAGACGTCGTTGAGATAGGTAGGAAGCGTCTTGTGGAGCCTGGATCTCGAGACATTCAGTCTCGGGATTTCTGAAGGCTTACCGGCAACGGCCGAGCGAATCATCTGCTCGTCTCTTGCAACAGACCGCTACTGGAGGATGGATCATGAAGAAGCTGACTGCTGCACTTTTCGCGACTGCCCTGGCACTGCCGACCACTGCTGCCTTTGCCGAGCACCACGAATCCAGCAACACCGGTTCCGCCAACACTGGCGCCCACTCCACCAAGGTAGAGGGCGGCACTGCTGCGGGTCATGAAGATGGCAAGGTGTATGATGATACCGAGCGCAACACCGAGAGTGGTTCTGCCAACACCAAGAAGGACTCCATGATGGTGGAAGGTGGCACGGCCCAGTCCGAGTCCGCCAAGCACGGCAAGGTCATGGATAAAGGCGAAGACCACATGGGCGTCAGCCCGGAATCCGGTTCGTCCAACACCGCTGATGGCAGCATGAAGACCGAATGATCGTGTCTTGACGGTCTGGTCTCAGGCCAGACCCGCAATGGATCTTGCGGTGCCTGAACGAGTCGCCAGCACGACCCGCTTGAGCGCATCGCGAGTGAAACGACAAGCCCCCGCCATTGGCGGGGGCTTGTCGTCGTATGGGGGCACGCAAGGCAGGGTGTGAGGGGCAGGAAAGAGGGGGATGGCCCCTCAGGTGCTTGTCATCGTTGCTTGCCATCAAGCCCCTACCACCAGCGAGGGCTGTAGGTATCTTCCCCGGCCAGCAGGCGTTCGCGGGCCATGAACAGCGCCGCGATCGCGCGCGCCTCGTGGAAGTCCTCACGCGCCAGCAGCGCCGGCAGCTCATCGAGGCGGTGGCGCTCGACGACCAGCGGTTCCGGCTCATCCCCCGGCAGGCGCTTTTCGAACAGATCGCGCGCCAGCATCACGTTCATGCGGTGATCCATGTAGTTGGGCGCCAGGCTCAGTTCGGCCAGTGGCTCGATGTTGTGCGCGCCATAACCGCATTCTTCCATCAATTCGCGATTGGCGGCGGTCACCGGGTCCTCGCCCGGGTCGATCAGTCCCTTGGGCAGGGTCAGCACATATTGCTCAGGGCCAGCGGCATATTCGCGGATCAGCAGCACGTGGTCGGGGTCGGGCATGGCGACGATCATCACCGCGCCGTGACCGCCGCTCTTGAGGCGCTCGAAGCTGCGGGTGGCGCCATTGGAGAAGGTCAATTCCAGCGCTTCGACGGCGAACAGGCGCGAGCGTGCGACCTCGCGGCGTGAGTCGATCCGCGGTGGCGTCAGCGCGTGGCTGGCGTCTGAATGACTCATGGTCGGGTGAACGGTATCTGGCGCATCATCCATCGCAAGTCCTCGCGAGGCAGTATGAGAAGAGAGAACACTGTCGCTCATCGTGGCAGGCCGCCGCGAGCGGGGCAATCACAAGCCGTCATCCCCCCTCGTTGCACATGCGCGCCCGTGGGCCATGCTTTACACTATGAGGCCAAATTTCCCTCTGGCTGACAGAATCCGATGCTTGACTGGAACACTATCGACACCGTGCTGTTGGACATGGACGGCACTCTGCTTGACCTTCACTTCGACAGCCACTTCTGGCTCGAACACCTGCCCAGGCGCTATTGCGAGCTGCACCGCCTCGATGAGGCGCTGCAGGCCGATCTCAAGGCGCGCATCATCAGCGAGTCCGGCACGCTCAACTGGTACAGCCTCGATTACTGGAGCCGTGAGCTCGAGCTCGACGTCGTCGCCCTGAAGCGTGAAGTACAGCATCTGATCGGCTATCGCCATGAGGCCGAGGACTTCCTCGCCTGGCTGCGCGATCAGCCGCAACGCGTGGTGCTGGCGACCAACGCCGACCGTCATGGCATCGATCTCAAGTTCGCGCTGACCGGCATGGGTGACTACTTCGACGCCGTGGTGTCGTCCGCGGATCTGGGCCACGCCAAGGAAGAGCAGGCCTTCTGGCACAAGCTCAACGAGATCGAGCCCTTCGACCCGGCGCGTACCCTGTTCATCGATGACAACCCTCAGGTGCTGGAAAGTGCCCACACCTATGGCATTGCCCATCTGCTGGGCGTGCGTCAGCCGGACTCGAAACGCCCTGCGCGTGATTTCGAGCGTGTGCACGGCCTGGACGGCTTTGCAGTGCTGACCGAGGGCGCGGGCCCCGAGGTGGCCAATGCCGGAGTCTCGAGCGACGGGGAGGGCAAGGAGGCGTCATGAGCGATCAGGTACGTATCGACAAGTGGTTGTGGGCGGCGCGCTTCTTCAAGACGCGTGGCATGGCCAAGAAGGCCATCGAAGGCGGCAAGATCCAGTACAACGGCGGCAAGGTGAAAACCTCCAAGACCGTCGAGGTCGGCGCCCTGATCGAGGTGCCGCAGGGCTGGGATCGCCTCGTCGTCGAGGTGCTGGCCCTCAGCGACCAGCGCCGTGGCGCCCCCGAGGCCCAGAAGCTCTATCAGGAGACGCAGGAGTCCCGCGAGCGCCGTGAGCGTGAGGCCGAGACGCGCCGCCTCGGCAATCAGGGCATGACGCCGCCTCCCGGTCGTCCTGACAAGAAACAGCGTCGCAACATCCATCGCTTCCAGCGCCAGGATGCCGATAGCTGAGCCAGCGCGAGTCACCGCCGGATGCCTTGGCACCGACCGGCACAATTTCCATACCGATGTGTGTCAGCACATCGTTGTTGGCGGCCTGATATGGGAGCGCTTGTGCGCTCTCCCTTCACGCCTGCCTTGAGGTCCCTCAATGAGCGAACACGACATGCAAGATTCCCATTCCACTGACGATGCGGCCGCGCCGAGCTTCGATCAGATCCAGCGCTTCCTGTTCGATGCCACCAACGTGCGTGGCGAGATCGTCACACTCGACAAGGCCTACGCCGAGGTGCTCGATCGTCACTCCTACCCGCAGGCCATCTCGCGCCAGCTGGGCGAGATGCTGGCGGCCGTGGCGCTGCTGACCGAGACCATCAAGCTCGATGGCACCATGACGCTGGAAGTGCGCGGTACCGGTATCGTGCGCCAGCTGATGGCCGAGTCGAACCCCGGCGGCGAGCTGCGCGCCATCGCACGTCTCAGCGATGAGGCGGTGTTGCCGACGGAAGAGTCCAGCCTGCAGGAGCTGGTCGGCCAGGGTCAGATCGTGATCACCCTCGACCCGCGTGAAGGCAAACGCTATCAGGGCATCGTGGCCATCGATCAGGACAGCCTCGCCGGCTGCCTGGAGAGCTACTTCAGCCAGTCAGAGCAGCTGCCGACCCGCCTGTGGCTGATGGCCGATGGCAAGCGCACCGGCGGCGTGATGCTGCAGCAGCTGCCCAACGATGATGCCAACAAGGACCCGGATGCCTGGGAGCGCGTCGTGCATCTGGCCGAGACCCTCAAGGCCGAGGAGCTGCTGACGCTGGACCAGCAGGAAGTGCTGCATCGTCTCTATCACGAAGAAACCGTGCGCATCTATGAACCCAAGGCGCTGCGTTTCGGCTGCACCTGTTCGCGCGAACGTCTGGGCGCTGCCCTGCACAGCATCGCCGCCGACGAGCTGCGTCAGATCGTCGCCGAGCAGGGCGAGCTGGCCACCCAGTGTCACTTCTGCCATACCCGCTATTCCTTCAGTGCCGCGGAAGTGGAAGCGATCATCGAAGATCCTGACGCCGAAAGCCCCGTCGTGCATTGAGCATTTCCCGACGCGCCGGCGGCTGGCCACGGGGATGATGATTGTCTGACATATCGTCGTCCGTCAGGCGAAGGCGCCTGCGCCAAAGTGTTGCAACAATGGGCGTTTCCGCCCGACACCCTTTTTGCCATAATGCCTTGCCAGCACAGGGCCGGATGCCCTGTGCTGGTGGTATCGACGGTGTCATGGCATGCCGTCATGCGCGATCGGGCAGCAACGATCGATCACAAAATAAGCCTGTGGCATGTACCTCGGGCATCTGGCTTCAGCCATCAAGAGAGAGGGCGGCCCTGAGCCGCGGAGACGCGAATGAGCAAGCATCAAGACAGTGCGGTGACCACTCACACCAATCTCAGCAGCGCAGAGCTGATCGAGCTGGCAGTGGCTCGCGGCGAAGGACGTCTGGCCGACAACGGCGCGCTGGTCGTGGAGACGGGAGCCCGTAGCGGACGCTCCCCGAACGACCGCTTCATCGTCGACGAGCCGTCCACCTCGGACGCCATCGACTGGGGCAGCGTCAATCGCCCGTTCAGCCCGGAGCGTTTCGACGCCCTGTGGGAGCGCGTCGAGGACTACCTCGGCGAGCGCGACAGCTTCGTCTCCGAGCTGCATGTCGGGGCTGACCTCGAGCACTACCTGCCGATCCGCGTGACCACCGAGACGGCCTGGCACAACCTGTTCGCGCGTACCATGTTCGTGCGTCCGGACAGCTTCAATGCCAAGGACAAGAGCGAGTGGACCATCCTCAACGCGCCGCACTTCACCTGCGAGCCACAGCGTGATGGCACCAACTCCGATGGCGTCGTGCTGATCAACTTCGCGCGTCGTCGCGTCCTGCTGGCGGGCATGCGTTACGCCGGTGAGATGAAGAAGGCCATGTTCTCGGTGCAGAACTTCCTGCTGCCGGAAAAGGACGTGCTGCCGATGCACTGCTCCGCCAACGTCGGTGACGACGGCGAGACCACGCTGTTCTTCGGCCTGTCCGGCACCGGCAAGACCACCCTGTCCGCTGACCCGGCGCGTTACCTGATCGGTGATGACGAGCATGGCTGGGGCGAAGGCACCGTCTTCAACATCGAAGGCGGCTGCTACGCCAAGTGCATCGATCTGTCCCAGAAGAACGAGCCGGTGATCTGGAACGCGATCAAGTTCGGTGCCGTGCTGGAAAACGTGGTGCTGGATGATCGTCGTGGCGCGGATTACGGCGATGACCGTCTGAGCCAGAACTCGCGTGCCGCCTACCCGTTGGAGCACATCGAGAAGCGCGTGCCGGAAAACCGTGCCGGCGAGCCGAATGCCATCGTCTTCCTGACCTGCGACATGTCCGGCGTGCTGCCGCCGGTGTCCGTGCTCAGCAAGCAGGCCGCTGCCTACCACTTCCTGTCCGGCTACACCGCCAAGGTCGGCTCTACCGAGATGGGCTCCACCGCCGGTCTCGAAGCCACCTTCTCCACCTGCTTCGGCGCGCCGTTCTTCCCGCGTCCGGCACGTGAATACGCCGACCTGCTGATCAAGCGCATCGATGCCTTCGGCTCACGCGTCTACCTGGTCAACACCGGCTGGACCGGTGGCTCCTACGGTGAGGGTGGTTCACGCTTCTCCATCCCGACCACGCGCGGCATCATCAGCGCGATCCAGAACGGTGCGCTGGCGGACATCGAGACGCGTCACATCGACGTGCTCAACCTGGATGTGCCGGTACGCGTGCCGGGCGTCGATTCCAGTCTGCTCGACCCGCGTGAGACCTGGGAAGACCGCGCCGCCTACGACAGCAAGGCGCGTGACCTGTCAGCCAAGTTCGTCGAGAACTTCAAGAAGTTCGCCGGCGTGGATGAGGCGATCATCGCGGCAGGCCCGACCCTGGTCTGACGATCAGCGAGATTGATCGCAAGCGGTAAGCAGAAAGCCTCGCCCGGTGTTCCGGGCGAGGCTTTTTCGTGTCTGCTGCTTTTCTCGGCCACAGCTGCTGTCATCACCTGCTGTCGGGCGTGTCAGGGTCTGTCAGGGACTGCCGCCGGCGGCCAGCGAGCGGTTGGCAGGGCCGTCGAAGGTGTCCTCGGCGGCGAGCGGTTCCAGGCCTGACTCAGTGGTGCTGGTCTCGGCGCGTCGTGACGCGTCTTCGTCGACGGTGTCGACAAGGCCTTCGGGCGTGCGTTCGGCGACGAAGGGCGCCGGCGCCTGATACCACCAGCGGGTGGTCCAGGCGCGCATCACCCGCTCCGGGTACCAGGTCTTGCCGAGGCTGCCGTTGTAGCGCGCCAGCGCATCGGTGATGTCGCCTTTCTCGCGTTTGAGATAGTGGGCAAGGATGGTGGCGCCGTAACGCAGGCTGGTGTCCTGATCGAGCAGGTTGTCGTCGGGCTCGCCGATCTCACGCTTCCAGAACGGCATGACCTGCATCAGGCCGCGAGCACCGGCGTGGGAGACCGCGGTGGGTTTGAAGGCGCTCTCGACCTGGATGACGGACAGGATCAGCTCCGGTGCCAGGCCTGTGCGCGTCGCTTCGCGGCGTACCTTGCGCAGCAGGTCGATGCGCGCGGCGCGGTCCGGCATGTAGCGCTCCAGACGCTGCTGCATGCTCAATACCCAATGCAGGGCATCGATGGGGTCCTCGAAGGCCTCGGGTTCGGCCAAGGCCTCGCGCAGGCTGTCACGTAGCCCCGGCGACAGCCCATGCTCGGGGATCGCGGCGGCGGCCTGCACCGAGGGGCTTGTCAGTCCGGTAGACGCGGCGCTCAGCGTCAGCAGGACAGCGGCCAGCCACGGGCGCAGGCGGCGGTGTGAGGTGCCACCTGCAGCGCCATTTACGGGCGGCGCTGAAGGGGAAATCGATGAGATGGTCATGCGCAGTCCCTGCGTATCAGTCATGGCGCCATTATGCCGTTACCGCGGCGTTGACGGTAATGGGGAGTTCAAGGAAGGCAGATAACGAGACAGCCCGCCCCTCGAGAAGAGGAGCGGGCTGTCTTGGGGACTGCGATAGCGCCAGCCGTGAGCGAGTGGCTCAGGCTGCTCGAGTTCAGCTCGCGCTGCGCTCGGCCAGGAAGTCCAGCAGGCTGTCGACGGCGATCATGGTCGCTTCGCCATCGGTGCGACCCTTGTACTCGTACTCGCCATTGTCGAGACCGCGATCACCGATCACCAGGCGATGCGGAATGCCCAGCAGCTCGCCGTCGGCGAACTTGTTGCCCGGGCGCAGATCACGATCATCCAGCAGCACGTCGTAACCGGCGGCGGTCAGCTCCTGATAGACGCGCTCGGCGGTCTCGCTGACACGCACGGACTTGTGGGCGTTCATCGGCACGATGGCGACCTGGAAGGGTGCGATGGCTTCCGGCAGCACGATGCCGCCCTTGTCGTTGCCCTGCTCGATGGCAGCGGCGACCACGCGGGTCACGCCGATGCCGTAGCAGCCCATGGACAGCGGCTGTGCCTTGCCGTTCTCGTCGAGCACGGTGGCGTTCATGGCTTCGGAGTACTTGGTGCCGAGCTGGAAGATGTGACCCACCTCGATACCGCGTGCGATGTCGATCACGCCCTGGCCGTCCGGTGACGGATCACCGGCGACGACGTTGCGGATATCGGCGATTTCCGGCAGCGGCAGATCGCGCTCCCAGTTGAGGCCGAAGTGGTGCTTGCCTTCGATATTGGCACCGGCACCGAAATCGCTCATCAGCGCGACGCTGCGATCGATGATGATCGGCATCTCGAGGCCGACCGGACCGAGGGAGCCGAAACCGGCACCGACGGCGGCGCGCACTTCCTCGTCGCTGGCCATGGTCAGCGGCTCGGCGACCTGCGGGAGGTGCTCGGCCTTGATCTCGTTCAGCTCGTGGTCGCCACGCACCATCAGCGCGATCAGACCACCTTCGACGCCTTCGGCCGCCTTGACGATCAGCGTCTTGACGGTCTTCTTGATGTCCAGACCGTGCTGCTCGACCAGCGCGGCGATGGTCTTGGCGTTCGGCGTGTCGACCAGCTGCATCTCCTGGGTCGGTGCCGCGCGCTCAGGCGTCTCGCCCAGCGGTGCCGGCAGCGCTTCACACTTCTCGATGTTGGCGGCGAAGTCGGAGCCGGTGGAGAAGGCGATGGCGTCTTCACCGGAGGCGGCCAGCACGTGGAATTCGTGGGAGCCGGTGCCACCGATGGAGCCGTTGTCGGCGATGACGGGACGGAAGTCGAGACCCAGGCGCGTGAAGATGCGCACGTAGGTGTCGTACATCACCTGATAGGTCTCTTTCAGGGATTCCTCGCCCAGGTGGAAGGAGTAACCATCCTTCATCACGAACTCGCGTGAGCGCATCACACCGAAGCGCGGACGAATCTCGTCGCGGAACTTGGTCTGGACCTGGTAGAAGTTGGCCGGCAGCTGCTTGTAGCTGTTCAGCTCACGACGCGCGAGGTCGGTGATGACTTCCTCGTGGGTCGGGCCGACACAGTAGTCGCGCTGGTGACGGTCAACCACGCGCAGCAGCTCGGGGCCGTACTGCTCCCAGCGACCGGATTCCTGCCACAGCTCGGCTGGCTGCACGGCTGGCATCAGCAGTTCCTGGGCGCCGGAGCGGTCCATCTCTTCACGCACGATGCGCTCGACCTTGCGCAGTGTGCGCAGGCCCAGTGGCATCCAGGTGTAGAGGCCGGAGGTCAGGCGACGGATGAAACCGGCCCGCAGCATCAGCTGGTGGCTGACGACTTCGGCGTCGGACGGGGTTTCCTTGAGAGTGGAAATCAGCAGTTGACTGGCACGCATGGGCTCAGCGATCCCTCGACTTGTCGCTTTGATCGGTACGCTTCGCAGTCGCGAAGCATGAACAGGCAGGTCTTCGGCACGCCTTTTACAGGCGTATCAGCGAAGCAGACTGAGCGCATTGTACTGCCGCGAGCCTTGGAGGGGCAAAGTGCATGGCCAGACTGGAAAAATCCGCGCCGGCCTGCCGATACTGGTGACACGGGATTTCCCTTTGGAGAGGGCCGTGAACGGCTTTCTCGGGGAGGTCTGACAAGGAGACAAGGATATGTCGTCACTCGATCAGCGCATGGGATATGCGCGCGGCAGACATCACTGGCCCTTGAAGGTGGGGCTTGTGTTGCTCGCACTGGGGGCGTGCCTGAGCGTCTCTCTGTGGCTGGTGAGCCTTCGCCTGCCGATCCCTTTCGTCGATGAGGGAGTGCATTTCGCGCAGATTCGCCAGTTTCTCGCCGGTGACTGGAGCCAGCACCCCAAGCTGACCACCCTGACGCTGTATCACGCCACCATGGCGGTGGTGCTTATGACGCTTCAGACGTTGGGGGAGTGGCTCAATCTTCCTCTCGCGGCTGACACCCTGGCCGGGCGTTGGCCTGAAATGCCCTCGGTGAACTGGGTGCGGGGCCTGTCGCTGCTCGGCTTCAGTGTCATGGCGTGCATGGTCTGGCGGGCGCTGCCGAGCGTCTATCGGCGCCTGGACCCCATGCTCGATGAGAGCGGCGCCCAGCAACAGGCGAATCGTCAGAGCTGGCAGTGGCTATGGCTGCCGATCATCTTCCCCTATCTGGCGCTGGTGTATACCGACCCGTGGATCATCGTGCTGGTCGCGCTGCAGCTCGTCGCGCTCGTGCGTGAGCGGCGTCTGCTGTTGCTGGTGCTGATCCTGGCCGGTCTCGGCTTGCGACAGGACAGCATCGTGCTGCTCGGGTTATGGGGCGGTCTGTTGCTGTTCATGACGCATGCGCAGGCAGGGGCTCGGTCGCTGGCTGTCGGCATGGCACCACCGCTGAGCTCGCCGCTATCCCAGCTTTCCGTCTGGTGGGGGCTGATCGTGCGCTGGTGGTGGATGGCCGTGATTCCGGTGGCCGCCTTCATCGGATTTGTCGTCTGGAACGACGGCATTGCCATGGGCGATACCACGCGTCATCAGGCCGGTTGGCACACCGGCAATCTCGGCTATTACCTGGGCGTGATCGGCGTGGTGTTTCTGCCGTTGTGGTTGGCCGACTTGCCGCGTCAGTGGCATCTGCTGTGGCGTCTGTGCACCCGGGGTACCTGGCCATGGCGGGGTATTCTGCTGCTGGGGGCGCTGGCGGGTGTGTGGGTCATGCTGGTGATGAGCTTTGAGGTGACGCATGACTACAATTTCCAGCGCTGGACGATCCGCAATAGCTGGCTGTTATGGCTCAATGAGCACCCGGTGGGGCTGTGGGTGACCATGCTGTTGACCACCAGCATGGCGCTCTGGTGGCTGAGGGCACCGCTGCGGCTGGGGCATGGTGGTTTGCTGTTGGTGATGCTCGCCTTGATGATCTGCACGCGGGAGCTGATCGAGACGCGCTACATGCTGCCCTTGATCACGGTCTTCCAGCTGCTGCGCTGTGCAGAGCGAGCGGAAGTGGAGCGCGCAATGACGCTCTGGGCGGTGGCAATGGGGGCGCTGCTGCTGGCGGGATTGGTGCTGACGCGCACCCTGCCATGAGGCGGTGGCAGGGCGCTTTGGAGGCTCATTCGATGGCGGGTGCTTCAGGCCTGTTGGCGTTTCGCCGCTGGGGTCTGGGCATCACGGCCGGCGGGGGCTTTGTCGGCGCCAGCACCGAGACCAGAACCGCCACGCGGTGGCTCGGCGACCCAGGCATAGGCAGCCTCGCGCTCGTCGGGCGAGAAGTGGCGCACCTCGATGGAACGCACCAGATGCTTGCTGAACTCGGTGACATGGCGCAGCCAGTCGGCCTTGCTGATGATGGCTTCGCGCTCGAAGTCTCCCAGGTGGCGCAGGGCATAGCCGATGTCATTGAGCAGGGCGGCGGGTGTGATCAGGCCAAAGCGCTCGATTTCCACCAGCAACGAGATTCGCTCATGGCGGGCCAGGCGTTCGTCGCATTCCTTGATGATGGGGGCGAGCGAGGCCTGATCGATATGTCCTGCGAGATGCAGGGCGACAACGTGATCGGCGGGACTCTTGAGCAGTGTCAGCATGTTTGGCTCCTGCACTGATGCATGTTGGCTGGGCGAGCCGTGCTGGAAGCCAGCGCTGGCGTCGCTACCTCTTCAGTGTAGTCGCATGTAAGCAGCTTGCTGGCGTCTGGCCAGGTGATTGTCGGTACTGTTCCTGTCGAGGAGCTGCCAGCAACGGTTACCTCTCTCGACGTCTGGCCGCGCGAGGCATGACGAGCGGAGTAGTGTTCAGGTTTGAAAAGTGACAGGCTCGAAATTTATCAGACATGAAAAGTGACAGGCATGAAAAAGCGCCGCCCCTCGTGAGAGGAGCGGCGCTCTTGAATTCAGTATGGCTCTTGCTTGATCTGGTACGGCCAGCCGGACTCGAACCGGCACGCCCGAAGGCAGGAGATTTTAAGTCTCCGGTGTCTACCGATTCCACCATGGCCGCGCAGACTGGCGCATAACTTATCATATTTCAGATCAAGGTCAACTTTAATGGCGGCGACACCTTGCTGAATGTGTGATTTAACTGACTGTTATGCAATGAAATTGCGAGGCTAAATGACCATCGTGAGCGGTGACATTGATACAGGAAAGCAAAACGCTTTTCGCCCGGCATGATCGCGGCAAGCGACGCGAAATGGCGCGCGGTGGAGAAGGGCAAGTAAACAGATAGCCAGTGCCAGGCGCGAAGATGTAAAGGGGAAGTCACTGACGGGGCCGGAACACTGTCAGAATCACTGGACAGATGAAAACAGAGAAATGATGTGGCAAGGCAGTGACTTGGCAAGGCGTAGAGCAGACGATAGCCAAGCGAAAAAGCATCAGGGTTGCAGCAATGTAAAGCGAAACAAGCAAGGGAGTGTGACGACCCGAAGGGGATGGGTGTCATATCCATTCCAGAAGGAAACAGGGGATGTTTCGGTATCTGAAATGGAGGCTGGAGTCGGAATCGAACCGGCGTACACGGAGTTGCAGTCCGCTGCATGACCACTCTGCCATCCAGCCTCAATGATCGAGATGTCAGTCGAAACTGATGTCTGATCCGAGGAGTATCTACTGATGCTGCTGCAGATACATGAGTCAGTAAATCAGGTGAATGTTGCGCTACCTGTGTTACTGGAGCGGGAAACGAGATTCGAACTCGCGACCCCAACCTTGGCAAGGTTGTGCTCTACCACTGAGCTATTCCCGCTGAACTCGAGGTCGAATTATACGGATAATTCCCATGCTGTCAAACAGTTAATGAAAAATTGTCTCGCGAGTCAGGTCACTGGAAACGAAAACGCCCACCGGCCATAGGGGCGGTGGGCGTTGAGGCATTCGCAGCATCTCGTGGCTGAACGGGGTGTCAGACCGAGCGCACCAGTTCCGGCCAGGCGGCACGCAGGTAGCTGATCATCGACCACAGCGTCAGCGCTGCCGAGATATACAGCAGGGCCAGGCCGGCATCCCCCCCGACACTGCCCGGAGCGAAGAACAGCAGCATGAACAGGGCCAGCATCTGGGCAGCCGTCTTTAGCTTGCCGACCCAGGACACCGCGACGCTGCCGCGCTTGCCGATCTCGGCCATCCACTCACGCAGCGCCGAGATGACGATCTCGCGACCGATGATGACCAGGCTCGGGATGGTCATCCACAGGCTGTCGTAGCGTTCGATCAGCAGGCCCAGTGCCACCGCGACCATCAGCTTGTCGGCGACGGGGTCCAGGAAGGCGCCGAAGGGCGTGGTCTGATTCCACAGGCGGGCCAGATAGCCATCGAACCAGTCGGTGATGGCGGCCAGTGCGAAGAGCAGCGCCGTCAGCGGCAGGCTCCATGCATAAGGCAGATAGAAACATACCACCAGCAGCGGAATGAACAGGATGCGGATCAGAGTCAGGATATTGGGGATGCTCATCGTGACGGCACGAGTCCTTGCATGAAGCGTAGGTGGCTGGGCGCAATCGAGGGCGAGTCGAGACCCTGAAGAAAGCCGATCGATTGGCGCCGCACAAGTCGTCTATTCTAGCCTGCCGGCGGCGCATTCAGCCATGCCAAACGGCAGGTTATTCAAGCCAACGCTCTGTCACTCTTCCTTGAGCGTTGAGTCGATGGTGCCAGAGGCAGCCATGTCGTGCACGGTGGCAGCCATGTCGTGCACGGGGGCAGCCATGCAGCGTCTGGTGGATCAGCCATGCAGCGCCTGATGGATCAGCTCGGCGAGCGATTCGCTGATGCCGGGCACGCGCG
The DNA here is from genome assembly GCF_045066615.1 of Cobetia sp. Ld8. Lineage (NCBI taxonomy): Bacteria > Pseudomonadati > Pseudomonadota > Gammaproteobacteria > Oceanospirillales > Halomonadaceae > Cobetia > Cobetia sp. Ld8. The sequence goes on from NZ_JBISHF010000006.1 coordinate 578,308, forward strand.
CCAGTTCCGGCTTGGAGGCCTGCTTCACCCCCTGCAGGCCGCCGAAGAACTTGAGCAGCTCGCGGCGCCGCTTGGGGCCGACTCCCGCGATGCCCTCCAGGCTTGAGGTGCGCCGCGCCTTGTCACGCTTGGCGCGGTGACCGGCGATGGCGAAGCGGTGCGATTCATCGCGCACATGCTGGATCAAGTGCAGCGCCGGCGAGTGGCTGTCGAGGTCCAGGGTGTCATGCACCGTCTCGATGAACAGCGTCTCGAGCCCTGCCTTGCGCGTGGTGCCCTTGGCCACCCCGAGCAGGATGATGTCGGTCACGCCGAGTGACTCGAACACCCCGCGCGCCATGTTGAGCTGCCCCTTGCCGCCATCGACCAGCAGGATGTCCGGGCGCTTGCCTTCGCCTTCCTGCAGGCGCTTGAAGCGCCGCGTCAGTGCCTGTTGCATGGCGGCGTAGTCATCGCCCGCCGTCACGCCTTCGATATTGAAGCGCCGGTAATCCGACTTGATCGGCCCGTCATGATCGAAGACCACGCAGCTGGCCACGGTCGCCTCGCCATGACTGTGGGAAATGTCGAAGCATTCCAGGCGCTTGGGCACCTCATCGAGTCCCAGCGCATCGCGAAGCGACAGGAAGCGGTTGGACAGCTGCTGGCGGCTGGCCAGCTGGGTGGCCAGATGTTGCTCGGCGTTGGTCTGCGCCAGTGTCAGCCACTGGGCGCGATGGCCACGCACCTGATGCGCGACCCGTACCCGACGTTCGGCCTTCTCGCTCAGGGCGCCTTCCAGCAGGTTGGCGTCATCGAGGGCCAGCGAGGTCAGCACCTCATCGGGCATCTCCCTGTCCTGGCCGAGATAGTACTGGCTGACGAAGCTGGTCAGCAGCTCGCTACTGGTCAGGTCCAGGCCATTGCCGGGCGAGAAGTGGCGCGCACCGAGCATGCGACCCTGACGGACCGAGACCACGCTGATGCAGAGCCCGCCGGGGCGCTCGGCCAGCGCCAGGATGTCGGCGTTGCCGGTGCCGGTGTCGACGTATTGCTTCTCCTGCATGCGGCGCAGCTGGGCGACCTGATCACGCAGGCGAGCCGCTTCCTCGAATTCCAGCCGCATGGCCGCGTCTTCCATCGCCTGGCTGAGCTCGTCGGTGACCTTGTCACTCTGGCCGTTCAGGCACATCACCGCATGTTCCATGTCGCGGCGATAATCCTGCTTGCTGATGTAGTCGACACACGGCGCGGTGCAGCGGTTGATCTGATATTGCAGGCACGGGCGCTCGCGGTGGGCGAACACCGAATCCTCGCAATTGCGCAGGCGGAAGATCTTCTGCATCAGGGTCAGTGATTCGCGTACCGCGACGCTGCTCGGGTAGGGGCCGAAGTAGCGTCCATCGTTGCGCTTGTGGCGCACGCGCTTGAACTCCAGCGCCGGATAGTCGTGATGCTGGCTGATGAAGACGTAAGGGTAGGATTTGTCGTCGCGCAGCAGGATGTTGTAGGGCGGGCGCAGCTCCTTGATCAGGGTCTGCTCCAGCAGCAGGGCCTCGGTCTCGCTGCGCGTGATGGTGACCTGCACATCGGCGATGCGCCCGACCAGCGCCTGGGTCTTGGCATTCAGGCCGGTATTGCGAAAATAGCTGGAGAGGCGCGCCTTGAGGCGCTTGGCCTTGCCCACGTACAGCACGTCACCGGCGCTATCCAGCATGCGATAGATGCCGGGCGCGTCGCTGACATGCTTGAGGAAATGGCGGGCGTCGAAGCCGGTCGCCTCGCTGCCCTGCAGCAGATCACTGCTCGCGTCGCTGGTGATCAGGCGGCTGGAGACACGCGCGGCGTCACTGCGTGCGCGGCTGTCAGCCTGCGCACTCGCTGAGGAGGCTTGCTGGGCATCAGGCTGGCTGGCGGTGTCTGCCGGCTCCTCATTCTCGGGCGACTGAGAAGTGGTGTCCGTCATCGTGGGATCAGTGTGCTGCTTGGCCATGAGGTTCCTCGTCCAGAGATGCCTCGAGTCTATCAAACAAGGGCGATTGCTCGCAGGCATGGGGGCAACAGGGCCATGCTGCAATGCCTGCTGTCATGACCGGCGCCTGTCAGGACGTGCCATTCACGAACGTCTCAGACAGAAACGCCTCATACAACAACGCCACCCGGGGAAGGTGGCGTTGTTGTATGAGGCGTTGTCGGCGCTGCTCGGGAGTGTCACGAGCAGCGCGGGCCTGCAGTGTGTGACGGGCTGGCAAGGTGTGCTTGTTCAGGCCTCGTCAGGACGGTCCAGCACGTAGTCATCCAGCAATTGGTGACGCATGGCCAGATGCGTCATCTCCACGTCGCTGGTCACGCCAAGCTTGTCGAAGATGCGGTAACGGTAGGTGTTGACCGTCTTCGGGCTCAGGTGCAGGCGGTCCGAGATCTCGCTGACGCGATGGCAATTGACGATCATCGTCGCCACCTGCAGTTCTCGGCTCGACAGCTGGTCGAAGGGATTGCTGCGCTGGGTGTCCATGCCCGAGAACACCAGGCGCTGGGCGATTTCCGGGGACAGATAGCGTTCGCCAGCGGCCACCTGATGGATGGCGCGAATCATCTCGTCAAAGGGCGTGCCCTTGGAAATGAAGCCGAAGGCTCCCGCTTCCAGCAGGCGTTTGGCGAAGGACTCTTCCAGATAGGCGGTCAGCACGATGACTCTGACGTCGGGCAGGCTGCGCACGATCTTCTGTGTGGCTTCCAGGCCATCGACGCCGGGCATGCGAATGTCCATGAGCACGATATCCGGGCTGTGCTCACGGCAGAGTTTGATCGCGGTTTCGCCATCCGAGGCTTCTGCAATCACCTTGAGCCCATCCTCTAGCTCAATGGTACGGACGATGCTGGTACGCACCAGGTGGTGGTCGTCAGCGACAAGAACCTTGATCAAGGCGGCTCCAGTAAAGATGTCAATAAGCAGTGAAGTGAATGCGGGATCCAATGTACCCATTGGACAAGGGCTTGTCGATGCCCTGTTATCCAGTGCGTCGCGTTCAGGATAACCACTACTGATATAGTGCTAGCGTGATTCCTGCTCTTTGTCGTCGGCCGTGGGTCCGTGAGCGAGCCCCTGCGGGAAACCGTGCCTCGCGATGCGACCCGCAGACTTCGCGCACTCCACAAAGCGCAGCAAAAATAAGAGGTTGACGACGTATTCGTCGCTCTGTAACATGCGCTCCATCGTGAAGACGGGGCCTTAGCTCAGCTGGGAGAGCGCAACACTGGCAGTGTTGAGGTCAGCGGTTCGATCCCGCTAGGCTCCACCATGATTCACGACAAGTCTGTCCAGATTTCATGTGCCTCTTGCCTGCAAGTGACATGCGAAATGACAGTCTGATTCGGGGCCTTAGCTCAGCTGGGAGAGCGCAACACTGGCAGTGTTGAGGTCAGCGGTTCGATCCCGCTAGGCTCCACCAGAATTCTTGAAAAAGCGGTCATCCTTCGGGGTGGCCGCTTTTTTTGTGCCCGGCTTTCAGCTCGCCCCTGTCAGCAGCTCGACCCTGTCTGCTTCACATATATAGCCGCCAGTGCCCGGGTCTGCCAATACTGAGAGGGATGGACGATAAATCTCACTCAGGCTCGAGATCGGCTGAAATTGCCGTCAATCGTTGCCTGATCGTCTCAAGTTGTTGATGAGAGGCAGGCATGGCGCTAGATTGGCGACATGAGCAGACAAGAGATCACACGACTCGTGGCGAGCCTCGCCCATGAGGAAGGCATTCGAGAGACCGCAGTGAAGGGTGTGCAGCTCTTTCGCATGACGGAGCCCGTGCGTTGCGCGCCGGCTATCTATGAACCCGCCGTGGTGGTGATCGTCAGCGGTGCCAAGGAGGCGATACTGGACGGCGAGCGGCATGTCTATGACAGCCGTCAGTATCTGTGCTGTCCCATCTCGATGCCGGTCGAGGCGGGCGCCCCCACGGCCTCGCCAGAGACACCGCTGCTGGGCGTCTACCTCTCGCTGGATACCCGGGTGATGACGGAGCTTGCCATCGAGATGGAAAGCGCCGCGGGGCTCGTGCGCAAGCCGGGCAGCGGCCCGCTGCCGCCGGGGCTTGCCCTGGCACATTGGGACGCCGCCTTCAGCGATGCCTTGTTGCGACTGCTGCAGGTGGCACAGAGCCCCGCCGATGCGGCGATATTGGGAGAAGGGCGGCTGCGGGAGCTTTATTACGCCGTCCTGAAGGGCGAGGCGGGGGAGTCGGCGCGACGTGCCTTCGGTGTGGGCAATGAGATCGCGCGGACAATCGATTACCTCTCCAGCCGACTGGATGAGCCGGTCAGCATTGAAGACATGGCCGGGCGGGTCGGCATGAGTCGCGCCGTCTTCCACCGCAAGTTCAAGCAGGCGACCACGATGTCGCCGATCCAGTTCGTGAAGTCCATGCGCCTCAACACCGCCGCCATGCAGATCGCCAATGGCAAGACCGTCAGCGAGGCGGCCATGGCCGTGGGCTATGTCAGCTCCTCGCAATTCAGTCGCGAATTCAAGCGTCTGTACGGGCAGTCGCCCAAGCAATGGAGTCAGTTCAAATAGCGACACGCCACCAGCGGGGCAAGAAAAAACGGCCATCCGAAAGGAGGCCGTTTTTTCATGGTTGGCGATCATCCTGCGCGTAGGCGCTAGAGCACCGCTTCACTCTCCTCGACACGCTCGAAGAGGATCAGGTGATCGGCCTGGATACGCAGCATGACCTGCTCACCGGGCTGGTAGTCGTGATGACTGTTGAAGGCCGCCTCGACTTCCCGCCCGGAAGGTAGCGCCAGCCGGTAGAGGGTGCTGGTGCCGGCGAAGGTCGCGCTGAGCACGCGCGCCTTGAGGTCGGTGGCTTCCGAATCCCCTTCGGCCAGCACCAGGTCATCCGGGCGCAGCAGCACATCCACCGGCGTGCCGGGTGCATACGGATAGGCACGGTTGCCGCGAATCACGCCCAGCTCCGTGCTCACGCATTCGTTGTCCTTCAGCGTGCCGGGGATGAAATAGCCCTGGCCGATGAAGTTGGCGACGAAGCGCGTGGCGGGTTCGTGATACAGGTTGAACGGCGTGTCCCACTGCTGCAGATGGCCGCCGTGGATCACGCCGATCTGGTCGGCCATCGCGAAGGCCTCATTCTGATCATGCGTGACCAGTACCGCGCTGATGCCGAGGTGCTTGAGAATCCGCCGCACCTCCTGACTCAGCTGACGACGCAGCTCCACGTCCAGATTCGAGAACGGCTCATCGAGCAGCAGAATGCGCGGCTCCGGCGCCAGCGCGCGGGCCAGGGCCACGCGCTGCTGCTGGCCACCGGACAGCTCATGCGGGAAACGCTCACCGAGATGGGCGAGGCCGACCAGCGTCAGCAGCTCCGTCACCTTGTCATTGCGCGCTTCACGCGTCATGCGGCGCACGCCGAAGGCCACGTTGTCCGCCACGCTCAGGTGGGGGAACAGTGCGTAATCCTGAAAGACCATGCCGACATGGCGCTGCTCCGGCGCAGTCAGATGAGTCGCGCTGGACAGCACCTCGCCTTCGAGACGAATCTCGCCCACCGCTACCGGTTCGAAGCCGGCAATCGCGCGCAGCAGCGTGGTCTTGCCGCAGCCGGAGGGGCCGAGCAGGCAGGCAATGTCACCCTTGTTGAGGGAGAAATTGATGTCACGGGTCACGACGGTGGTGTCGTAGCGACATTCCAGCGAATCGATCTGAAGGAGCGGTTGCATGATGGCAGGTCAGTCCGGATGGCGATGAAGGCAGCGGAGCAGGGGAGTGTCCGTCTCGCTTGAGCATACGCGAGCGCCGCCTGCGTGGATGCAGGCGGCGGCAGGGCACCCCTTCGGCTTGCTGGGCGGCGGCTTAGCCTTGAGGCTCAGTCCTGAAAGACAGTTCTGAAAGACAGTCCTGAGCTTCCGTGCTGATGGCTCAGTCCTGGCGACCCAGCATCAGGAACTCGAGCAGTGCCTTCTGGGCGTGTAGGCGATTACCCGCTTCCTGCCAGACGACGGCGCGCGGGTCATCCAGCAGACCCATGCTGATCTCTTCGCCGCGGTGTGCCGGCAGGCAGTGCAGGAAGATGACGTCGTCGGCGGCCTTGTCGAGCATGGCTTCATCGACCTGGAAACCGGCGAAGTCGGCTTCACGCTTGAGCTGCTCTTCTTCCTGGCCCATGGAGGCCCAGACATCGGTGGTCACCAGGTCCGCGCCCTGCACGGCTTGCTGCGGATCACGATGGATGCTGACGCGCTGGCCAGCCGCCGCGACGATCTCGCTGTCCGGCTCGTAGCCTTCCGGGCAGCAGATGCGCAGATTGAAATCGAACTGACGCGCGGCGTTGATCCAGGAATGGCACATGTTGTTGCCATCGCCGATCCAGACCGCTGTCTTGCCCTTCACGGAGCCACGGCATTCGGTCCAGGTCATCACGTCGGCCAGCAGCTGGCACGGATGATAGTCGTCGGTCAGCGCATTGATGACCGGCACGCTGGAGGCGTCGGCGAAGGCTTCGATGTCGGAGTGGGCGAAGGTGCGGATCATCACGCCATCGACCATCTCGGACAGCACGCGGGCGGTGTCGCCGATCGGCTCGCCACGGCCCAGCTGGGTGTCGCGCGGCGACAGGAACAGCGCATGGCCACCGAATTGCGCCATGGCCGTCTCGAAGGACACGCGGGTACGCGTGGAGGACTTCTCGAAGATCATCGCCAGGGTGCGGTTGGCGAACGGCGTATAGACCGGACCTTCCTTCTTCAGCCCATCCTTGATGGTGATGGCGCGCTGGATGAGGTAGTCGAGTTCTTCCGGAGAAAGGTCAAGCAGGGTCAGAAAGTGCCGGGTGGCCATCGAGCGGGCTCCTGTCAGGGTCTCGGGCAGCACCATCGAAAAGGGCGCCATGCGTCGGAGGGAAGGAAGTCGCCGACGATCACGGCGCCCGGATGGCGCTGCCTGTCAAAAGAGCCATCCTAGCCAGCTCGGCTCGAGCGTGCAACGCTCACGCCGTTATCAGCGCGGTCATGACGCGCGCTGCAGGGCTGATGCGCGCTGCTGCAGACAGCAATCCACAACTCGGGCACTATCGGGGGCTGAATTCATGGCTTACCCCCAGTAGAATGAGGGAATGACACTCACGGGCCTTGCGCCCACCGTCCGAGGATTGCACATGAGCACTACCATCGAATCGATCGAAAAGCAGATTGGCGAGAACCCGATCCTCCTGTACATGAAGGGCACCCCGCAGCTGCCGCAGTGTGGTTTCTCTGCGCAGACCGTGCAGGCCGTCATGTCCTGCGGCGAGCGTTTCGCCTTCGTCAACATTCTCGACAACCCGGACATCCGCGCCGAGCTGCCGAAATACGCCAACTGGCCGACCTTCCCGCAGCTGTGGGTCAACGGCGAGTTGGTCGGCGGTTGCGACATCGTGGTCGAGATGTATCAGAGCGGCGAACTGGAGCCGCTGATCAAGCAGGCCGCTCAGGAAGCGTCTGCCGAGTGATCGGCATCTTCTGATAGGACTCGCTCTGATCGGGCTCGCCTTGACCCGAGCAGTGCCGAGCAGAAAAAACGCCCCCGCAGCCTGGCTGCGGGGGCGTTTTCATGTCTGGCTCTCAGAGAGTCTGTCAGCCGGAGGGGGCAAAAGCTCTGCCAGTCAGGGCGCGGGCGCGTCGAGCGAGGCCGGCACCTCGTCATTCATGCCCTGTTCCTTCATCGCCAGGTCCCAGCCGCCCAGGTCCTTGAAGCGGTTGACCATCGCGCAGAACAGCTCCGCGGTGCGTTCGGTGTCATAACGCGCCGAGTGGGCGGAGGCGTTGTCGAACTCGATGCCGGCGGCGCGGCAGGCGCGCGCCAGTACCGTCTGGCCATAGACCAGACCCGCAAGCGAAGCGGTATCGAAGCACGAGAACGGGTGGAACGGATTGCGCTTGATACCGCAACGCTCGACCGCCGCGTTCAGGAAGCCCTGATCGAAGGCCGCATTGTGGCCGACCAGCACCGCACGCGTGCAGCCGTGCGCCTTGATGGCCTTGCGCACCGGGCTGAAGATCTCGCCCAGCGCCTGATTCTCGGCCACCGCGACTTGCTTGCGCACCGGGTTGTCGAGATCGATACCGGTGAAATCCAGTGCCGACTGTTCGATGTTGGCGCCCTCGAAGGGGGCCACGTGGAAGGCATAGGTCGCATCCGGCACCATATTGCCATCGTCGTCCATGGTCAGCGTGACGGCAGCGATCTCGAGCAGTGCATCACCGGCGGCATTGAAACCACCCGTCTCGAGGTCGACCACCACTGGCAGAAAGCCACGGAAGCGCTGTGCCATCTGCGTGCGCTCGCTCGCCTGGGTCATCAAGATCTCCAATCCCGTCATAGCATCTCGTGCTGCGTCGTGCGTATTGCCGACGCTCAAGGTGGCCAATTGTAGCAGGGCGAAAAGGGCGCGTCGCGGCGCTGGCCGCGTGCCGGGGTGTCTCTGGCCCTCCTGGCAGTATCGGTGAGGTGCCAGCCTCGCTATAATCGGCGTCACATCGTGATTCGGGTAGATGAGCGGCAGCGCTTGCGCGGCCTTCGCTCGTCTGGACCGGGCGATCCAACCCCCACCTGCGGCCACGGCGTTCATCAGTGGTACGCGGGAACTACAAGCATCAACTCAGGAGTCAAGCATGTCCGACGTGCAAAAGGTCGTTCTCGCCTACTCCGGCGGCCTGGACACTTCAGTCATCGTCAAGTGGCTGCAGGAAACCTACAACTGTGAAGTCGTGACTTTCACAGCTGACCTCGGTCAGGGCGAGGAAGTCGAGCCGGCGCGTGCCAAGGCAGAAGCCCTCGGCGTGAAGGAGATCTACATCGAAGACCTGCGCGAGACCTTCGTCCGCGACTACGTCTTCCCGATGTTCCGTGCCAACGCCATCTATGAAGGCGAGTACCTGCTGGGCACCTCCATCGCACGTCCGCTGATCGCGCGTCGTCTGGTCGAGATCGCCAACGAGACCGGCGCCGACGCCATCTCTCACGGTGCGACCGGCAAGGGCAACGACCAGGTGCGTTTCGAGCTGGGCGCCTACGCGCTGAAGCCGGGCATCCAGGTCATCGCGCCGTGGCGTGAGTGGGACCTGAACTCCCGCGAGAAGTTGATGGAATACTGCGAGCAGCACGGTATCGAAGTCGACTACGCCAAGAACAAGAAGAAGTCTCCGTACTCCATGGACGCGAACCTTCTGCACATCTCCTATGAAGGTGGCGTGCTGGAAGACCCGTGGACCGAGTGCGAAGAAGAGATGTGGCGCTGGAGCGTCAGCCCGGAGCAGGCGCCGAATGACGCGACCTACATCGATCTGACCTACACCAAGGGCGACATCACTGCCATCGACGGCAAGGAAATGGCCGCTCACGAAGTGCTCGAGTACCTGAACAAGGTCGGCGGCGCCAACGGCATCGGCCGTCTCGACATCGTCGAGAACCGTTACGTCGGCATGAAGTCGCGTGGCTGCTACGAAACACCGGGCGGCACCATCATGATGCGTGCTCACCGTGCCATCGAATCCATCACTCTGGACCGCGAAGCGGCCCACCTGAAGGATGAGATGATGCCCAAGTACGCCGAGCTGGTGTACAACGGCTACTGGTGGAGCCCGGAGCGTCGCATGCTGCAGGCGGCCATCGATGAGTCCCAGAAGGTCGTCAACGGCGTCGTGCGTCTCAAGCTCTACAAGGGCAACGTGATCGTCGTCGGTCGTCAGTCCGAAGACTCGCTGTTCGATGCGTCCATCGCGACCTTCGAAGACGATGCTGGCGCCTACGACCAGAAAGATGCTGCCGGCTTCATCAAGCTGAACTCCCTGCGCCTGCGTATCGCGGCCAGCAAGGGACGTGGCATCGAGTAATCTCTGATCCGATAGCCTGATCTCGGAACACCATGACGCCGGCCCCTGCTGCAGCCATTCGCTGCCATAGGGGTCGGCGTCGTGCTATCCGGCTGTCAGTGCCACGTTATCCGGCTGTCGTATCGCGCTTTAGGCGGCTAGAGTCAGTCGCGCTGTCGGCTACCAGAGCAGGGCGCGCTTTCGCCTGATGAGGTGCTGCTCATCCAGGGCACGCATGGCGCTCAGGGGCGTTGCTGAGCGCTTTTCTCCCCCGTGGGTGCATGCGATGCTGACAGAAGCCTCTTTTCATTGTCATTTCTGCACGTAGATTGCCGGCGACCGTCATGGCGGCCGGCCAAGGAAGATATCTCATGCTGGGTATGCTGAAGAAACTGTTTGCCGCAGGCGAGCCTGCGCCGGTCAAGGAACCGGAAGCCACCGAATACAAGGGCTATCTGATCGTGGCGATGCCGCAGAAGCACGATGGTCAATACCGGGTGTCGGGCGTGATCCGCAAGCCGGTGGAAGGCGGCGAGATGCTGGAGCACCGTTTCGAGCGCTCCGACACCGTGCCGGGCGAAGAGGGCGCCGTGGAGCTGACCCTGCTCAAGGCGAAGCGCACCATCGATGACCTGGGTGACAGCATCTTCGAGCGCTGATCGCCCCGGAGCTGACCGCTGCGCACTCGCCCCCACCTTCAGGAGCACGCCCATGATCACGGTTCACCATCTGGAAAACTCGCGCTCGCAGCGCATCCTGTGGCTGCTGGAAGAGTTGAATCTTGAATACCGCCTGCAGACCTATGCCCGCGACAGCAACAGCATGCGTGCGCCCAAGGCGCTGAAGGAGATTCACCCGCTGGGCAAGGCGCCGATCATCACCGACACCACGCTGGCGGGGGAGAATGCCGAGCCGGTGGTGGTCGCCGAGTCCGGCGCGATCATCGAATACCTGATCGATCTGTACGCTGGCCAGGGCAGCGGCAGCGCTGCCCATCTGCGCCCGCCCGCCGGCAGCCAGGCCGAGCGTGACTACCGCTTCTGGCTGCACTTCGCCGAGGGTTCGGCGATGCTGCCGCTGATGCTCAGATTGGTGTTCTCGCGCCTCGACAAGCCGCCGGTGCCGTGGCTGGTGCGCCCGATCGCGCGCAAGCTGGCCAAGGGTGTGAATGACAGCTTCATCAGCCCGGAGATCAAGGCGCATCTCGCCTACATGGATACCTGTCTCGAGCATCGCCAGTGGCTTGCCGGCGACTCGCTGACCGGTGCCGATATCCAGATGAGCTTCCCGATCCAGGCGCTCGATGCGCGCCAGGGGCTCAAGAATCACCCGAATATCCAGGAATGGCTGGCCCGCATCCGTCAGCGCGAAGCCTTTCAGCGTGCCGTGGCCAAGGGCGGCGAGCTGGCGCTCTGAGGTGCTGATGTCCTGATGCCTGGGTGCTATGCGCAAACATCATATGGCTTGCGCATTTTTGCGCTATTGATGTGATTGAGACTTTCGTCGGGATTCTTTCGGCATTCGGGCTGTCACATCTGGACGTTATATCGATAGGTTCTGTTTTAGGTATCTAAGCTACAGTTAGTGCTTATTTACCTCGCGCGGGTGACAGCCGCCCAGCCACCAGGCTGGGCAGCGAAGAGTCATAGACGCCAGGCACAACAGGCGAAAAAGCACCGCAAGACAGAGCGTCAAGACAGAGCGACAAGACAGAACACAAGACCGTGAGCGATGCATCGGCAAGCGAGTGGGGAGTCCGCCGTGGCGCCGATGGATAAACAGGATGCAGGACAAGGAGTCGACCGGGGGCCTGGCATGGCACGCAAGAGTCTGCGTGAACAATCACTGGAACAAGCACTCCAGCAGATGGAACGCGACAAGGCTCGCCTTGAACGCCGACTAGCGGGGCTGGAAGAGAAACTGTCGACGACGCTCGACGGTACCGGCCTGCGCCTCTGGCAGCTCGAAGTGCCCAGCGGCAAGCTCACCATCTTCAACTATCGCTGGGGGCGCATGCTGGGCTATCAGCCCGGCGAGCTGAACGCCCATTTCGATGTCTGGCGTGAGCACCTGCACCCGGAAGACCGCGACGAAGTGCTCGCCAATCTCAATGATCATCTTGAGGGGCGCACCGAGGTCTATCAGGTCGTGCATCGCATGCTGGCCCGCGACGGCAGCATCACCTGGGTCGCCGACCGCGGGCGGGTGGTCGAACGCGATGAGCACGGCAATGCCCTGCGCCTGCTGGGCACGCATACCGACATCAGTCATGAGAAGGACTACGAATCGCGCCTCAATGCGCTGGCCAGCACCGATGCCCTGACCGGGCTTGCCAATCGCCAGGCCATCAACAGCTGGCATCAGCGACCGCTGGCCGATGACAGTGCCTTGATCTTCATCGACCTCGACGGCTTCAAGCAGGTCAATGACCAGTTCGGCCATCGTGCCGGCGACGAAGTGCTGGTGCTGGTCGCGCATGGCCTGAACGATGAGCTGCATCGGCTGGGCATCCACCATCATCTCTCGGCGCGTTTCGGCGGCGATGAATTCCTCTTTCAGCTGCCCCGCATGTCACTGCCGCGTGTCGAACATGTCGCCCGTCGCTGGCTGGAGCGCTTCGCGCACCCCCTCGAGATCAGCGGTGGCCTCGGCCGCATCGGTCTGAGCATCGGCATCTGTTTCGGGTGCGATGCCGACAATCGCTTCGGGCTGGCGCTGGAACGGGCCGATCAGGCGATGTACCGGGTCAAGCACCACGGCAAGCACGGCTTCAGGGTGCACACGCCGGTGGAGTACTCTTCCTGCGAATACCAGGCCGGCGATTTACAGGGCTCGAATCTGGAAGCCTCGGCCAGTCGCCTGCCTTCCTGGCTGCACCCACAGTCCGCGCCGGTATCACAGCAGGCAGCTTCTGCCGGTACTGAGTCTGCTGGTACCGATCCTGTCGATACCGAGCGTGGCGATAGCGTGTCTGCTGATTCCGAGTCTGCCGATGCCAGGGCCAAGGAGGAAAGGTGACTCGCATGACAAGCAAGCCCGCTCCCCGCTGGCTCCCGACATTCCAAGCCCCCCGCACGCGCAGGCGTCGGGGGGCTTTTGTCTTTCAGACCACTCGACTGATGGGCGTGGCGCAACGCTGCAGCGCGAATGCCATCATTTTCTGATATGACTATTGCATCCGGCAAAGTCGCGAACGACGCTGGGGGGAACGGCAAGGCAGGATGAGTCGAGGCCCCCGGGCGTCAGGGAAGCGTCGTGGCACGAGACAGGCATGAACGGCGGCCTCAAGTGCCGCCTTTATCAGCAGGGCGAGTGTCCTCAAGGAGAGAAGGATGAGTAGCAGCGAGTCTGGCCGACAGTTCATCAATCAGCCACGCCAGGTCGTCGGTGAGGCGCTGGAAGGCTGCGCACGACTGCGCCACCCGGATGGCAGTGGCGTGCGGCTGTCAGACCCCGCCAGTGGCATGCGCCTGGTGGTACGCGATGACTGGGCGCGTGATCAGGTCGCGCTGATTTCCGGTGGTGGCTCCGGGCATGAGCCCGCGCATGCAGGTTTCGTCGGCGCGGGCATGCTGACGGCTGCCGTGTGTGGTGAGCTGTTTGCCTCGCCGACGGTGGACGCCGTGCTGGCGGCGATCCGCGAAGTGACCGGTGAGGCCGGGGCCTTGCTGATCGTCAAGAACTACACCGGGGATCGCCTCAACTTCGGGCTGGCCGCCGAGCGGGCGCGTCAGGAAGGCTTCAAGGTCGAGATGGTCATCGTCGCCGATGATGTGGCGCTGCCCGACAACCCGCAGCCGCGCGGGCTGGCCGGCACACTGCTGGTGCACAAGGTCACCGGTGCGCTGGCGGCACGCGGGGCGGGCCTCAAGGAAATCACCGCCGTCGCACGGCGCGTCGCCGACAGCTGTTCGACCCTGGGCGTGGCCTTCAATGTCGGCCGCCATCCCGGCAAGCCGCGTGAGCAGCGCGCACCGGAACTGGGGCTGGGCATTCACGGCGAGCCGGGCGCCATGGCGCTGGAGCTTGGCAGCGACTCGGACACCCACGGCGTGCATGCGGTCATGGATACCGTGGTCACGGCGCTGGTGCAGGGTCATGCGCGCAAGGATGTCGGCGGCGACCTGCCGGCCAGCGGCCATCTGCTGTTGATCAATGATCTGGGCGGTTGCTCGGCGCTGGAGCGCAGCCTGCTGCTGGAAGAAGCGCTGACACATCCGTCGCTGCAGGCGCTGGGCATCCATGCCGTGGTCGGCCCGCAACCGCTGATGACCTCGCTGGACATGCACGGCTTCTCGCTGACGCTACTGCCGCTGGATAGCCTGCTGGAAGAGGCGCTGAGTGCCAGCTGCGCGCCGGTGGCCTGGCCGGGCGTGCAGCCGGTGACGCCACTGGCGCACTTCTCGCCGAGTCAGGACGCCGTCAGAACGGCCAGTGATGAGGCCTCGGATGCCAGACGTGCCCAGGCCAAGGCCGACTGCCAGGAGCGTGCCGCCCGTGGCGTGAAATCGCGTGCCGGCCTGCCGGGCGATCCGCAGGTCGAGCAACGCCTGCGCGCGGCACTGGAAATCCTGCTCGCCAGCGAGGCGGATCTTGACCGTCTTGATGCCATCAGCGGTGACGGCGATACCGGCAGCACCTTCGCCAGCGGTGCGCGCGCGGTGATCGAGGCGCTGGAAGACTGCGAGCTGGCGTGTGGCGATTCCGGTGAGCTGATGATCACCATCGGCAAGCAGCTGGCCCACGGCATGGGCGGCTCCAGTGGTGTGCTGCTCTCGACGCTGTTTACCGCCGCCGCCACCCGCTGGAAGGAGCAGTCGGACGCGCATGGTCAGGCACCGCTGGGCCAGCGCTGGCACGACGCCCTGAGTCATGGCGTCGCCCGCATGCAGCACTACGGTGGCGCCTCACGCGGCGACCGCAGCCTGCTGGATGCGCTGCTGCCGGCATTGGAGGCACTGCAGGAATCGGTGCAGTCTGAAAAGAAAGCGTCGGTGCAGTCTGAAAAGCAGGAATCGGTGCAGGGTGATCAGTCAGCCTCGCCGGTCGAGAGCAAGCAGGAGATGCGCGCCGGGCGGGTCGACTGGGCCGCGATGGCACGCGCCGCCCGTCAGGGTGCGGATGCCACCGCCGAGATGGCCAAGGCACGGGCCGGACGCTCCGCCTACGTGCCTTCCGCCCATCTGGTCGGCAACAGCGACCCGGGTGCGGAAGCCGTGGCGCGTGTCTTCGAAGCGCTGGCCGATGCCGCCGAGGAAGCGGCGGGTTGATTCATGCTTCGATTGACCGGCTGAGCTGGTTGACCCGAATGACTGGCGCCTGAGCGCTCAAGCCCCAAAAAGCTCTAAAACCAAAGCCCCATAAAGCAAAAGGCCCGCCCCATGAACCTCGTGTTCAGGGGCGGGCCTTTTTGCATCATGCGGCAAGCGGTCAGGCGACTTTCTGACGTGTCGGCAGGCGAATCAGACGGGTGGCGATGGCGGTGCCCAGCAGGGTGATGCCCATGCCGGTGAGGATGCGCGCATCGATCACCTCATCGAGCAGCATGTTGCCCCAAAGCAACGCGCTGACCGGTACCAGGAAGGTCACCGAGGTGGTCGCGGTGGCGCCGGCACTGGCCAGCAGGCGGAAGAAGATCAGGAAGGCGAGGCTGGTGCTGAGCACCGCCAGCGCGATCGCGCTGCCCCAGGCTTCCAGGCTGACGCTGGTCGTCGGCCACATCCACAGGCCCGGAATCAGCAACAGCAGGGACGACATCAGCGAGCTGCCCGCGGCCAGCACCGGCGCGGGCAGGTGATTCAGGCGCTGGCGCGAGAAGTTGGAGGCGAAGCCGTAGCAGAAGGTCGCGCCGAGGGCGGCGAGGATGAACCAGCCGTCGCCGCCGAGCTGGAAGTCGAGACGATCACTCGACAGCACATAGACGCCGCTGAAGGCCACGGCCAGGCCGAGATACTGCTGCTTCTGGATCGGCGTGGCGAACAGCGCCATGCCCAGCAGCGCGGTGAACAGCGGCGTGGTGGCATTGATCAGCGAGGTGAAACCGGCCTCCAGCTGGGTGGTGGCCAGCGCCAGCAGGCAGAAGGGCAGCGCCTGACTGGTCAGCCCCAGCACCGCAAGCGGGCCCTTGTGCTCCCACAGCATCCTCAGGCGTCCCGCGCCCAGCAGCAGCGGGGCGAGTACCAGCGCACCGATGCCCATGCGCAGCAGTATCAGCGTGGTCGGGCCGAATTCCGGCGCGGCCACGCGCATGAAGATGAAAGACATGCCCCACAGGGTGGACAGCAGGACAAGACGCAAGGCATCGCTGGCGGACATGGTGTTCTCGACGTGGCGTGTGAAAGGCAGTCCGCTAGGCTAGCCCCTCATGCGCGTCACGGGAAGCACGACCTTGTGCCTGTCGCTCTGCTTTCCCAGATCCAGATCCAGCTCCAGCTCGCTGGCCTCAGGCGGAGGGTATCGCGCCGCGCTGGATGGCGGCGATATCGCGGGCGGCGCGCTCGAGTGCCGGCAGATGCTTGAGCATGTCCTCTCGCGACTGGCGCATCACCGGTGCCTGGATCGCCACGCCGATGTTGGAAGGCCCATCGGGATTGGGTGCCAGCACCGCGATGCACACCAGGCCGGGCAGGAATTCCTCATCATCCAGCGCGAAGCCCTGCTGGCGGACCTGCTCGATCTCGGCCTCGACGGACTCGATGTCGGTCAGGGTATTGCGCGTCATCGCGTTCAGCGGCGTGCCGGTCAGCAGGCGGCGGCGCTGGGCGGGCGGCATCTGGGCCAGAAACAACTTGCCGCTGGCGGAGCAATGCACCGGCACCCGTGAACCGGGGTGCAGATAGAAGCGCAGCGGGGCCTGGGTCTCGACGCGGTCCAGATACAGCACCTCGCTGCCGGACAGCGCCGTGATGTTGCAGCTCTCGCCGACCTCTTCCATCAGCCGGTTGAGCACGCCGTGGCGAGCACCCTGCACGGTGTCGTTGAGCAGCAGGTTTTCCGCCAGACGGCGCAGGCGGCTGCCCTTGCTGTAATGGCGGTTGTCCGCCTCGCGCTGCAGCATGCCGCTGCCTTCCAGCTGCTGCAGCATGCGGTGCAGCGTCGGCTTGGGCAGACCGGTCTCTTCCACCAGTCCCTGCAGGGTGAAGAACTGGTCCTTGGCGGCGATCACTTCCAGCAGCGCCAGCAGGCGCTGGGCGGGCGTATCGCCTTCTATCTTGCTGCCTTCCTTGCTGGTGTCCCTGTCAGCGTCCTTGCGATCACGCGGCAGGCTCGCCTGGGGCTGGGTGGCACTGTTCATGGGCTATTCCCTCCTTCAATCCGTGCGCTGGGCAGTGTGGCGCCGAAACGCTCGGCCCGTCAGTGCCTTGCGTTGCTGTGCCTACTTTAACAGTACTCCATTTATCGGAAGAAGTTTCTAAAAAAGGAGTGTTTTTGATCATTTTCCGAAATCGGGCTTGACGGACCGCGCGGCGAGGGCTAATTTTGGTAACATGTTTCGGTAATCGGAACTAAATGTATCAATAAACATAAAATTTAGAGTTGGAGACGCCATGAGCACTCAAGACAGCGCAGACAATCGCAAGGTCGTGCAGGGCAAGCAGAAGATGACCCCTTCCGAGGCCTTCGTGGAAACCATGGTCGCCAATGGCGTCACCGACATGTTCGGCATCATGGGCTCCGCCTTCATGGATGCGATGGACATCTTCGCCCCGGCCGGCATTCGCCTCATTCCGGTGGTGCATGAGCAGGGCGCTGCCCACATGGCCGATGGCTATGCTCGCGTCTCCGGCCGTCACGGCATGGTCATCGGCCAGAACGGCCCGGGCATCTCCAACTGCGTCACCGGCATCGCGGCCGCTTACTGGGCGCACAGCCCGGTGGTCATCGTCACGCCGGAAGCCGGCACCACCGGCATCGGCCTGGGCGGCTTCCAGGAATGCAAGCAGCTGCCGATGTTCCAGGAATTCACCAAGTACCAGGGTCACGTGACGCACCCGTCGCGCATGGCGGAATACACCGGTCGCTGCTTCGACCGCGCCATGTCCGAAATGGGCCCGACTCAGCTCAACATTCCACGTGACTACTTCTACGGCGAGATCGAGTGCGAGATTCCGCTGCCGGCACGTGTCGACCGCGGCCCTGGTGGCAGCAAGAGTCTGGATGAGGCAGCCGAGCTGCTGGCCAGCGCCAAGTTCCCGGTCATCGTTTCCGGTGGCGGTGTGGTGATGGCCGATGGCGTCGAGGAGTGCAAGGCACTGGCAGAGCGTCTCGGCGCGCCGGTGGTCAACAGCTACCAGCACAACGATTCCTTCCCGGCCAGCCACCCGCTGTGGTGTGGTCCGCTCGGTTATCAGGGCTCCAAGGCGGGCATGAAGCTGATCTCCCAGGCCGATGTCGTCATCGCGCTGGGCACGCGCCTCGGGCCGTTCGGTACCCTGCCGCAGCACGGCATGGACTACTGGCCGAAGGACGCGAAGATCATCCAGATCGACGCCGACCACAAGATGCTGGGTCTGGTGAAGAAGATCTCCGTCGGCATCTGCGGCGATGCGCGTGAAGCGGCCATCGCCCTGACCGAGCGTCTGTCCGGTCGCAATCTGGAATGCGATGCCTCCAAGGATTCGCGTCTGACCCAGATTCGTGAAGAGAAGGCCGCCTGGGAAGCCGAGCTGGATGCCTGGACCCACGAGAAGGACGCCTTCAGTCTCGACGCCATCGACGAAGCCAAGGACGAGAAGCCGTTCTCCGGCGGCGAATACCTGCACCCGCGTCAGGTACTGCGCGAGCTGGAAAAGGCCATGCCGGAAGATGTCATGGTCTCCACCGACATCGGCAACATCAATTCCGTGGCCCACAGCTACCTGCGTTTCGATCGTCCGCGCAGCTTCTTCGCCCCGATGAGCTTCGGCAACTGCGGCTACGCGCTACCGACCATCATGGGTGCCAAGACTGCCGCACCGGAACGTCCGGCCATCGCCTACGCCGGTGACGGCGCCTGGGGCATGAGTCTGATGGAAATCATGACCGCCGTGCGTCACGACATTCCGGTCACGGCCGTCGTCTTCCACAACCGTCAGTGGGGCGCCGAGAAGAAGAACCAGGTCGAGTTCTACAACCGTCGCTTCGTCGCCGGTGAGCTGGACAACGAGAGCTTCGCCGAGATCGCGCGCTCCATGGGTGCCGAAGGCATCACCGTCGACCGTCTGGAAGACGTGGGCCCGGCCCTCAAGAAGGCCATCGACATGCAGATGAACGAAGGCAAGACCTGCGTCATCGAGGTGATGTGTACTCGCGAACTGGGCGACCCGTTCCGCCGCGATGCCCTCAAGAAGCCGGTGCGTCTGCTCGAGAAGTATCAGGATTACGTGTAACGCCCATCGCCCATCGCTGATCGCGCTGTGCAGGTCATGGATGGCAGCGCGATGAAGCGGGTGTAGCGCGACGCGCAAGCAGGACTGGAACTCTCCCTTGCCTCGGCCATTTCAGATGTCCGGGGCTTTTTGGATGTGTCGGCTGCCTGCAAGGGCAGCGAGGAGACAGACATGAAGGCACTCAACAACATTCTGGCGCGGGCCAAGGCAGACCCGCGCCGTATCGTGCTCTGCGAAGGGCAGGACATGCGGGTGGTGCAGGCGGCGGTGAGCGCGGCGGAGCAGGGCCTGGCGCAGGTGATGGTGGTGGGCGACCCCATCATCATCGCCGCCACCGCCAGAGAAGCCGGGCTCGAGGATCAGGCGCTGGCACGGCTCGAGCTGATCGATCCCGCCACCTCCGAGCACACCGCCAGGCTTGCCGAGGCGCTGCACGCGCATCGCGCGGCCAAGGGCATGACGGCGGAGCAGGCCGCCGAGAAGATTCGTGATCCGCTGACATTCGCCAACATGCTGGTGCGCGAAGGGCTGGCGGATGGCTCGGTGGCCGGTGCCGTGCTCACCACTGCCGATGTGGTGCGCACCGCCATTCAACTGCTGGGGCTGGCGCCGGGCAGCAAGCTGGTCTCCAGCTTCTTTCTGATGATGCTGTGCAAGCCGTTCCACAACCTGAAGGGCGGCATGATCTTCTCGGACTGCGGGCTGGTGATCGACCCCAACGCCGAGGAGCTGTCGCAGATCGCGCTGGCCGCCGCCGACAGCGCCCAGGCCCTGCTCGGGGAAGACCCGCGGGTGGCGATGCTGTCGTTCTCCACCAATGGCAGCGCGCATCACGCCTCGGTGGACAAGGTGGTACAGGCCGCGCATCGGGTACGCGAGCAGCGCCCGGATATCGCCATCGATGAAGACGTGCAGCTCGACGCCGCCATCGTGGCGGAAATCGCCGAGCGCAAGCTGCCCGCCTCACGCGTCAAAGGCACCTCCAACGTGCTGGTGTTCCCCAATCTGGAAGCCGGCAACATCGGCTACAAGCTCGCCGAGCGCATCGGTGGCGCAGAAGCCATCGGCCCGCTGCTCCAGGGCCTCGCCAAACCCGCCAACGACCTCTCACGCGGCTGCTCCACCGCCGACATCCTCAATGTCATTGCGGTCACTGTCGTTCAGGCGCAGCAGCGCACCCCGCAAGACTGATTTCTCCTTCTTTTCCTTCTGTTAGCCGCCCACGGCGGATAGGGCAGGCGAAAGCCTGCCTGACTTTTTAAAAAAATTACGTGTACAGACAATAGGGGATATATCACTTTAGATTGCCTAATAATAAAGTGCTACCTGCCTAATTTTCGTGGGTTTCACGTTGATTGTTATATTTGATTGTTCTTCATGACAAATCTCGAATTTTGTATTACGTTAAAATTTCATTGGAACAGGGGGATTTATGAGATTACATGAAGTGCATATTAAAAATTTCAGAAAACTTAAAGACTGTAAAATAAAATTTAGAGATACTACCTTTCTGATAGGTCCTAACAATGCTGGAAAGTCTAGTGTTTTTTGCGCCATTGATTATTTACATAAGAACGTTAATTTAGATCGCGAGGACTATTCTAAAAAGTATGATCAAGACAATGATCAAGAAATATACGAGCAAGAGGTTGAAATAATAGCTAAATATTACAATCTTCCTGATGAAGCTAAGAGTTGGACAGGATTTAAAGGTAGAGTGATTCAAGTTGATGACCCACTAGATGGCGAAACACAAAATTCTATATGTTATAAAAAAGTATGGCGCTTAGATAGTAGTAAACCGAAGTTTTATATGATGGAGCACCCTAGGTCTGTAAAGGCACTATACTCGCATTGTCAAAAGGTAAGTGATCTAGTAGGTGCTGATTACTCAGAACAGTATTTAATAGATTTTTTTGGAGCATCAAACTTTAATAAAAGTATTAACACTGCACCTATAAAAAGTAAACTTTTGGATTTATCTGAATACTGGGATGTGGATATAACTGCAGAGCCTAAATGGATCGAAAATCCAGGCGGTATCCCGGGGATTGTTTTAAAGAAACTACCAAAAGTTGTTGTTATACCAGCTGAATCATGCATTTCAGTGCTGACGAGCACTAATGGGGCTCTTCTATCATTACTAAATGAGCTATTCGACAAGGTGAGAAGCGGGTCTGATAATTATGTTCAAGCTCAAGGCTTTCTAAGTAAGCTTGCACAAGAGTTGGATCCTAACGATTTAGATACAGATTTTGGTAAATTAATAAGCGATCTCAATGGTGTCGTCGATAATTTATTCCCTGATTCATCAGTACATGTAAATGCTGATCTAGACGTTCCTGAGAAATCAATAAAGCCACAGTTTAATGTTGAAATGCGCAGCAATGTTAAAACTGCGGTGGGCTATCAAGGCCATGGCATGATAAGAGCAACGGCTTTTCAGTTGCTTAGATTTGTTCAGGACTTTGTCAATAGAGGGCAAGAAATTCCTCGAGCAACCATGTTCTGCTTTGAAGAGCCAGAAATATATCTTCATCCATCTGCTGCAAATCAGATGAGAGACTTGCTTTATGATTTAGCAGGCCCTAACTGCCAAATTGTTGCTACTACTCATTCACCCTATATGGTTAATTTAGGGTCTGAAAAGAGCATGAGTTTAACCAAGTTCTTTTATACTGGAAAAGAATTCTCAACCACTAGCTCCTTTAATTTAGAAGACGCGTTTATCGATCTTACTCAAGATGAGAAGCATAATTTAAAAATGCTTCTTAAAGTTGATGACTATATAGCACGTATGTTCTTCTCAAAAAAATCTATTTTTGTAGAAGGTGATACAGAAGAAGTAGTAGTCCGAGAAACTATTAAAAGACTCTCTAAAGAGGATAGGTCAAAGGTTATAGGAAATTGCGAGTTCCTAAGAGCTAGAGGGAAAGCTGTATTAATATCTATAGCGAAGTATCTGAATGCGCTAGATATTAACTATATTTTCATGCATGACAAAGATACTGGTACCGAAAGAGCAGCAGCTATGAATGCTCCGATACTGGCGCAGACAGGCGAACAACGTAGAATCATGATAGAAGAGTGTATAGAGGATGTATTAGGGTATGAAGCTCCATCGAGTGAAAAACCGTATAGAGCTCACAAGCATATCCAAGAAAACTGGGGTGATGAATTTTTAGAGATACCCGAATGCTGGAGAAATATCTTCATTGATTTATGTGCGCCCTACTTGAATCATTTGAGATGAATTAATGGTACAGGTAGAGCCGGCTAATCGGATAAATGAAATTTATCCGATTTCACATCCCCTGATGCCGACACGCCAGCGCCATGTGATAGACGATTTCATCGGCGAGGGCGTTGTCGAGGGTGCGTTCGAGGTCGATGATCAGCTGGTTGGGGTAGTAGGCGCTGAGGTCCAGCCCGACGCCGAGGCCGAGGATGGCCTGGCGGCCGGAGCGGGTCTGTTGCGCGACCACCTGCTTGAGGTGGCTGTCGAGGTACTGTTCGTCATTGGCCATGTTGGTGGCGCTGTCACAGGCGCTGTCACAGGGGCTGCCATCGGAGATGACGACGAGCAGACGGCGCGCGCCTTCGTCGGCAGTAGTGTTATCGGCGAGTCGTGAGCAGGCCCATTGCACGGTTTGACGGTAAGCAGGACACCACTCCAGTGACGGGAAAATAAATAAAAATATATGCATAAATGGGAAACATATTCTCATTACATGTAATGCAAGAGTGTTGACTAATGCTTTATAATGTCTGATTATTTGATGAAATTCTTTAGTGAGTAATATTGAAATGTTTAGTCTAGATAAGATGAGTAGCGATAAAAATCCATCGGACACTGTCGATTCAATTGTTGGAGAATTAAATCATTTGAAAGAATCGCCACCGTTTATAGTAATTTCAGAGACTGTAGATAAATATAGCAAGTTTGTAATGCCTACGTTATGGAGCAATTACTTTTCTAGCGATAGTGTCCAATATGACATCATATATGAAGCAAGATTCGATGATTTAATAAAAATAGAGAGTGCTAAAGATACCTTACATAATATTTCCGTAGTGATTAACAAGGGCCCTATCCAGAAAAATAGGAAAACAGAAATCCTGAGACATTATCTACCAATAGAAATTTCTTCCAATGCTCGTATTCTACCTTATGATCCAGCAAATTCTTTTGAGTTGCTTACTATAATTAGCATGGCTTTAAAAGTCAATAATAATAGTTGTATAATATATGCAAGTGCTCACGACGATATTGAAAAGATTCCCAAGTCAAATGTTGTAGTTTGTGAAGATGATGTAATGAATGGATTATACCTATATAGAAGGGCAGAAAGTAATATGAAAACTGGGCGGATTCTGGCAGGTGGGAGATCACTATTATTCGCTATAAAAATGTCTGAATGGCTTAAAGATAATATAGGACTATTATTTGAAGTATGGAGTTGCCCAAGCTATACGATAGTATCAAGAGAAGTAGAGATGACTGAACAGAAAAATATCTATAGCGAGGGAGGAGAGGTAGGGAATCCACATGTCATTAAATCATTGAACGATGGATTAATTACTATAGCCATGACTCAATATGATTCACTAATTAGTGAACAGATATCAAAAAATTTCTACAATGGATTCTTAGCACTTGGGTTCGTAAAGTCATGGGAAGGAAAAGAAAAGAATGAGGTGATAAGTAGAATATTATATCACCTCATGAGAAATGAATTCTTGTCTAAAGAAGCCTTTAGAAAAGCAATGATTTCTATTGAAATAAAATAGTGCTTTCAAGGGTTTCTTTTATTTCATCAACTAGTTTTCTTGTTCTAGTGCTTATGATTCGATTGGGGAAAATAGCCGCTAAATGAAGTGGCGCAGGTTCCATATCAAGCTCTATTTTAACCAACTTTCCTTGATCAATTAATTTTTGGCAGAAGGGCTGTGGAATAATGGCAAAGCCGACACCCTCAGCGGCTGCTGAGATGAGTAGATTGCTACTATCTACTCGGTAGTTACAATCGACTTTTTGAGAGTGATGATTTTTATGATGATCGATAAAATGCCAAGGATTTGCTCTTAAAGCATATAATGTCGAAATACAAGGAACACTGCTCATATCTGAAACCTGAGTCGGCAGACCATATTTTTGTATTAATTCTTTTGATCCCACTACAACACTAGGAATGCTCACCAAGTTCTTCATTATGAGGGAGCTATCGTCTGGAATTCCACGGTGGTAGATAATAGAAACATCCATATCTTCTCGCATAGGGTTCACCGATACCATCGATGTACTGCAGTCGAGAGAAATCATTGGATGTCGTTTTGCAAATTTGGCGATGCAGCTTGATAGCCAGATAGTACCAAACTCATTGGGAATCGAAATATTTATCTTACCACTCAGGCCATTTTTTCGATAGAGAGTATCGTTCTCTATTTCATTTATATGATCTATTAAATGTGCAGTTTTCTCGAATAGCTCTTTGCCATCCTCTGTCAGACTCAAGTGTCGTGTATTACGAGAAATCAAACGTACGTCTAATTCTTTTTCTAACTGAGAAAGTTGTCGACCAATTGTTGAATTAGGAATGCCCAAGGACCTTGAAGCACCTAGCATTGAACCTTGTCTAGCAATCTCAATAAAAACCTTAAGATAATTTAAGTTCATATTCTCATATCTGGGTAAGTGTTTCTAATTGATAACCCTTGTACAGGGTTAATGTCAATACTAGCCTAGTGGGAAATAAAAATTACGTAATTGCAACCGTGTATTTGAAATAATCGCCACTGTTAATTTCTAAAGGTGCTATATGAATGATATCGTGAATGAAGTAGATTCAATAGAGACTAAAGAATGGCTAGATGCTCTTGAGTCGATGGTTCGTGTTGAAGGTGTATCAAGAGCAGAATTTATTTTAAGACAGCTTTTAGAAAGCGAGAGTGCAAATAAAATAAATAAAGCAGTTTTGATAAATAGCCCTCACACAAACACAATTAAGAAAAATGAAGAGCCAGGATATCCAGGCGATCTATATATTGAGAAGAAATTACGATCAGCTATCCGTTGGAATGGAATTGCAATGGTAGTGCGAGCAAATGCTATAGATAAAAGCCTTGGAGGGCACTTAGCTAGCTATATGTCGAGTGCTACCCTATACGAGGTAGGGTTTAACCACTATTTTAAAGCTCCATCGGAATCAGATCACGGAGATTTAATATTCTTTCAAGGACATATATCGCCAGGAATATATGCACGTTCATTCTTGGAAGGCAGATTGACTGAAAAACAACTAAATAATTTTCGGCAGGAAGTAGGGAGGCAGGGTATACCATCATATCCACATCCCTATCTTATGCCCGAATATTGGCAGTTCTCTACCGTCTCTATGGGATTGGGCCCAATTCAAGCAATTTATCAGGCTCGACTGATGAAGTATTTAGAGAATCGTGAGCTAATCGAGAACAGCAAAAGAAATGTTTGGGCTTTTCTTGGTGATGGTGAATGCGATGAAGTTGAAGCTCTCGGTGCTTTGAATTTAGCAAGTCGAGAAAAGTTAGATAATCTCATTTTTGTGATTAATTGTAATCTTCAGAGGTTAGATGGTCCAGTGAGAGGTAATTCACGTATTATGGATGAATTGGAATCTAGTTTTGTAGGTGCGGGTTGGAACGTTATTAAAGTGGTATGGGGAAGTGGTTGGGATCGTTTGTTTGAGAAAGATAAATCAGAGTTGCTTCAGAAATGTATGAACGAAACAGTTGATGGAGAATATCAAAATTTCAAATCACAAGGTGGAAAGTATACAAGAGAGAATTTCTTTGGTAAATATCCGGAGTTGCTTGATCTAGTATCAGATATGAGTGATGAAGAAATATATGCTTTGAGAAGGGGGGGGCATGATCCTTTAAAGATTAATAGTGCGTACTCTCATGCAGTCAATAAAAAGAATGGCTATCCCACTGTTATATTGGCACACAGTGTCAAGGGATATGCAATGGGGAGTGATCATGGTGAAGCTGATATGGAAGCACATAATATAAAAACAATGAATCATGAGGCACTGAAACAGCTTAGAGATCGTCTTGACTTACCGATACAAGATGAACATCTTGAAAATAGTATGCCTTATTATCGCTTTGAAAAAGACTCCAGTGAACTCCGTTATCTTCACGAAAAAAGAGGCTATCTTGGAGGCTATCTTCCTCAGCGGAAGATTGTGGACGAATCTATAGTTATCCCGGAACTGGATGACAAGGCGTTTAAGTCTCAGATGAAAGGGAGTGGTGGTAGATCCATGTCTAGCACCATGGCATTCGTTAGGATTTTAAGTGGTTTGGCAAAAAACAAGGAATTAGGCAAGAAAATTGTTCCTATCGTTCCAGATGAGGCTCGTACTTTCGGAATGGAGGGTATGTTCAGACAGTTAGGTATTTATGCAGCCGACGGGCAAAAATATGAGCCTACGGATGCTGGGCAAATCATGTACTACAAAGAGGATAAGAAAGGGCAAATACTGGAAGAGGGAATTACAGAAGCAGGCGCCATGTCTTCCTGGATTGCAGCTGGTACCTCTTATGCAAATCATGGAATTACGCTTATTCCATTCTATGTCTTTTATGCTATGTTTGGATTGCAGAGAGTAGGAGATCTTGTATGGGCAGCAGGTGATATGCTTGCTAAAGGGTTTCTTATTGCAGGTACCGCTGGGCGAACGACAATTAATGGTGAAGGCCTTCAACACCAAGATGGAAGTAGTCATATCCAGGCGGCTCAAATACCAAACTGTACGTCTTATGATCCTTCTTTTGGA
This sequence comes from Cobetia sp. Ld8, assembly GCF_045066615.1. Lineage (NCBI taxonomy): Bacteria > Pseudomonadati > Pseudomonadota > Gammaproteobacteria > Oceanospirillales > Halomonadaceae > Cobetia > Cobetia sp. Ld8. Next base: position 605,342 of record NZ_JBISHF010000006.1, read on the forward strand.
TATGAGTTGGCTGTTATAATCCAACATGGCTTGAAAGAGATGTATGAGAAAAATATAAATAAATTCTACTATATTACAGTAATGAATGAAGGGTATGAGCATCCGAATATGCCCGTGGGCTGTGAGCAGGGAATTATTAGAGGGATGTATCGCCTTGTCGATAATAAAATTAGTGGTTCTGAATTAAAAGCTAATTTACTTAGCAGTGGGGCCATTATTAATGAAGCTATAGCAGCATCAAAGATTTTGAAAGACGATTTTAATGTCAATGCAGATGTCTGGAGTGTGACAAGTTTTAATGAGTTACGTCGTGAGGCTCAAGAATACGAAAGAAGTATCATCCGTAACCCGAAAAACGAATCAAAAGAGCCTTGGTTGATTCATTCTTTCAAAGATAGCTCTGGTCCATTTGTTGCTGCTACTGACTACACGAAAATGTATGTCGATCAGATAAGAAAGTGGGTGCCAGATGATTACTATATCCTCGGGACAGATGGATTTGGTCGGTCAGATCGCCGAGAAATGCTGAGAAGCTTTTTCGAGGTAGATCGTTATCATATCGCTGCGACTGCTCTTTATGGACTTTATAAGAAAGATAAGATAACTAGAGATAGACTTTTAGATGCATATCATTTATTAGGCATTGATATTGAGAAAGAGTCTCCTGTCAATTCTTGACTTTGTTTAGTATACAAGCCGGATATAGAAGGTAGAGATCTTTCTCTACCTTCTAATCGTAAGGATGATTTATATATAATGAGGCTAATTATTATTGTACAGTTAGCACCTCATCACATTCCCTGTTGTCGACACGCCAGCGCCATGTGATAGACGATTTCATCGGCGAGGGCGTTGTCGAGGGTGCGTTCAAGATCGATGATCAGCTGGTTGGGGTAGTAGGCACTGAGGTCCAGCCCGACGCCGAGGCCGAGGATGGCCTGGCGGCCGGAGCGGGTCTGTTGTGCGACGACCTGCTTGAGGTGGCTGTCGAGGTACTGTTCGTCATTGGCCATGTTGGTGGCGCTGTCACAGGGGCTGCCATCGGAGATGACGACCAGCAGACGGCGCGCGCCTTCGTCGGCAGGAGTGTTGTCCGCGAGCCGTGAGCAGGCCCATTGCACGGCTTCGCCATCCACGCCTTCGCGGTAGAGATCGGCCTTGAGCAGGGCGCCGAAGTTGCGGCGCGCACGGCGCCACGCCAGTGAGGCGGGCTTGAAGACCAGATACTGCACTTCATTCAGGCGGCCCGGACGTGCGGGCTTGCCGGCACGTCGCCAGTCCTTCAGGGCGCGGCCGCCATTCCAGGCGCCAGTGGTAAAGCCGAGCACCTCGGTGGGCACACCGGCCATGTCGAGCGCGCGGGTGAGTATCTCGATCAGCATCGCCACCGCCTCGCCATGCACCTTCATCGAACCGGAGCAGTCGATCAGGAAACTGACCTGCGCACTGGCCTCGGGCACCCAGCGCTCGCGCTGGAAGACCCGCCGCTCGGCTGGCGAGGAAATCACCTGGCTCAGCCGCCGCCCATCGATGATTCCTTCCTCCTCCCCGAAGTGCCATCCCTCACGCTGCGGCGAGCTGAAATGGCGCGCCAGCTGACGTGCCAGGCGCCGCACGTTGATCTTCTGCTCCGCCAGACGCGTATCCAGCGCCTGACGATACTCATCGAGCAGGGCTGCGCGCATGCGCCTGGCCGGTTCCAGCTCGCGATCATAGGCAGTGGTGAACACCTGATAGGGCAGCAATTCCTCCGGCGCACCACGCCGATGACTCGGCAGCTGCGATGCCGCCTGCTCCTCGAGCAGACTCGCTTCCTCATCCTCGTTTTCCAGAAACAGCGCGAAGCGCTGGCTGGCCTCTGACTCGTCATTTTCCTCGCCGTCCTGCTCCTCCAGTGATTCGGCCAGTTCCTGCTCCAACCATAGGCTGATGCTCAGCGCATGCTGCTGATAGGCCGCCTGATCGAAACGCGTGCGTCTCAGTCCCGCCATGTCAGCGCCCAGCGCCTGATAGAAGGAGGCGCGCGTCGTCTCGATGTAATCCTCCGTCTCGTGGATCACCGCACAGGCCATCAGGCGCGACCAGCACGACTGGATGACGCTGTAGATGAGGATGCCGCTGCTCGTCTCGGTCAGGCCCGCGTGATAGAAGGCCAGGCACCAGTCGGTGAAGCGCCGCGCCAGATTCTCCTTCACGCCGGGCATGTCAGGGTCGACCAGCGCCTCGACGCGCAGCTGCTCCAGCAGGTCATAGATCAGGCGGGTTTCCGGCAACGCCGGACGCGCCGCCAGATGCAGCGCCTCGTCGGTGTGGATCAAGCGCAGCGCGATGGCATCGCTGACCGCGCGATAGTTGTCGAGCGTGCAGTCATCTTCCTCAAGGCGCAGATGCGGGGTGCGCAATGGCAGCGCCCGAGCATGCCGACTCAGACGCCGCCCCCGATAGGCCCAGCCGGCCTGACCGCTGAGTGCCCCGAGACTCGCAGCCGAGAGCTCCTCGAGATACTGCTGACGACGGCGTACCTGCTGGGCCGCACTCATGCCCGGGCTCCCTTGTCGCTGTCCTGTTCATGCATCAGGTCGCTCTCCATCAGCGCCGCGGATTCCTCCAGTTCCTTGGCGAAACAACGCTGATAGAACTCGGCGACCAGCGGGCGCTCATGCTCATCGCACTTGTTGAGGTAGGAGAGGCGGAAGGCCAGCGCCGGATTGCGGAAGATCTCGCAGTTCTCCGCCCAGGTGATCACGGTGCGCGGCGACATCAGGCTCGACAGGTCGCCATTGGCGAAGCCCTTGCGGGTGAGGTCGGCCACCGCGACCATCGCGCGAATCAGGGCACGGCCACGCTCGTTGTCCTTGGCGGGCACACGCGCCAGCACGATCTTCACCTCTTCTTCACGCGGCAGGTAATCCAGCTTGGCGACGATGTTCCAGCGGTCGATCTGCGCATGGTTGAGCAGCTGGGTGCCGTGATAGAGCCCATCCTGATTGCCAAGCCCGACGGTGTTGGCGGTGGCGAACAGCCGGAACTGCGGATGCGGGCGAATCACGCGGTTCTGATCGAGCAGCGTGAAGTGGCCGTCGCGTTCCAGAATGCGCTGGATGACGAACATCACGTCCGGACGGCCGGCATCGTACTCATCGAAGATCAGCGCGATGGGGCGGGTCAACGACCAGGGCACGATGCCTTCCTGGAACTCGGTGACCTGCACGCCGTCGCGAATCACGATGGCGTCCTTGCCGACCAGATCCAGCCGGCTGACATGGCCATCGAGATTGACGCGCAGGCACGGCCAGTTGAGGCGTGCGGCGATCTGCTCGATATGGGTCGATTTGCCGGTACCGTGCAGGCCCTGAACCATCACGCGGCGGTTGTTGGTGAAGCCGGCGAGGATGGCGAGGGTGACATCGGGATTGAAGCGATAGGCGTGGTCGATTTCCGGCACGTGGGCGTCTCGCTCCAGAAATACCGGCACCTTGAGATCACTGTCGATGCCGAACAGCTCGCGCACGCCGCGCAGCTCAGTGGGCTGCAACTGGCCGGCGGGCAGCGGCTGCTCGGCAGAGGCGGCGGGGCCTGCATCGCTGACAGGGCTTGCATCATTGGCAGAGCTTTCATCACTGCTGGAAGGCGTCAAGGTGGCGTCGCTCACGGGGTGTCTCCCTCGTCATTCTTGTTGGTGGCTGCCCGGTGGACCTGTCTCGGGGAGACAGGCAAAACGGGCGGCGGCAATGCTATGAATATAGCTTTGTTTCTAAAAATAATGCAAATCGTATCGAAATATGAGATTTGTGATTATTCATTCCCCGCAGGAGCAAGGCAGATGAGCGATACCCTGATCATTGGTGGCGGCGTGATGGGCATGATGATGGCGTGGCAGCTGGCCGAGGCCGGCCAGACGGTCACGCTGCTGGAGCGCGGCCAGTGCGGACGCGAGGCATCGTGGGCCGGTGGCGGCATCGTCTCGCCGCTGTATCCGTGGCGCTATTCGAGCGCCATCTCGTCACTGTCACGCTGGTCAGAAGGCGAATACCCCAGACTTGCCGAGGCGCTCAAGGACGCCACCGGCATCGACCCCGAATACCGTCAGAAGGGCCTGATCTACCTGCGGGTCGAGGACGAGGCGCTGGCGCTGGATTGGGCGCGCACCCAGCACAAGCCGCTGGAGGTGATCGAGCGTGAGGGGCTCTACGCGCGCGAGCCGCATCTGGCCAGTGGCCATCAGCAGGCGCTGTGGATGCCGACGCTCGGCAGCATCCGCAATCCGCGACTCGGTCAGGCGCTGCGTGCGCGTCTGCTGGCGCATCCGCGTATCCGGGTGCGTGAAGAATGCGAGGTCACCCAGCTGGTGTTTGCCACGCCATCGCGTGTCACGGGCGTCCGGCTTGTTGATGAGACCGTCAGCGCAGACAACGTCGTGGTATGTGGCGGCGCCTGGAGTGGCAAGCTGCTCGCCGCCGCCGGCGTACTGCTGCCGGTGCGCCCGGTGAAGGGTCAGATGATGGTATTCAATCCGGTGACGGCGGGGCTTTGCAGTGAGGATGCGCCGCTGCTGTCGCGGGTGGTGCTGTGCGATGGCCGCTACGTGATTCCGCGCGCCGATGGGCGGATTCTGATCGGTTCGACCCTGGAGCATCAGGATTTCGACAAGTCCACCACCGCGCAGGCACGTGAGTCGCTGCATGCCAGCGCCGCGAGCATTCTGCCGGCGTTGGGTGAGCTGGCGCCGGAGCATCACTGGGCCGGCCTGCGTCCGGGCACGCCGGATGGCACGCCCTTCATCGGCGCGGTGCCGGGGCTTGATGGCCTCTACGTGAATGCCGGTCACTACCGCAATGGCCTGGTGCTGGCGCCCGCCGCCACGCGCCTGCTAAGTGACATCCTGCTCGGGCGCGAGAGCTTCATGTCAGCGGAGGCCTTCACGCCACCTGGCGTGGCAGCGCCTGAGGCCCTTGCAGGTTGAGTCGTCCCAAGGCGGCGCGATGGGACCAGTTGGCGCCAGGGCAGCCCCGCTGGTGCCAACTGGCCCAATCGGTGGCATCCAACTGGTGCTAAAGGGCGGTGCAAGTGTCGGCGTAGTCTCGGGTCATGGCGCAGCGCTTGCTGCCGCTCATCTGCTTAACAACAAGCCCAACAACAAGACTGCGGAGCCCGACCCATGACTCACCAAGCCACCATCGAACTGCTGACCGCCTTCTGTGATGCCCTCAACCGTCACGACATCGACGACTGCCTGTCGATGATGACCGATGACTGCGAATTCCTCGCCATCGCCGGGCCGGAACTCGAAGGCAAGACCTTCGCCGGTCAGGACGCCGTGCGTGCAGGCCTCTCCGCTGCCTGGCAGAACGCGCCGGATGCCCAGTGGATCGACGCGGAAATCTTCGCCGATGGCGAGCGAGGCTTCGTCATCAGCACCTACACCGGCACCACCGCCGATGGCGCGCGCAGCGAAGCGCGCATGATCGACGCCTTCACGCTGCGTGACGGCAAGATCGCGATCAAGAACGCCTTCCGCAAGAACCGTCCGCCCGTCAACGTCTGAGCGCCAGCGGCGCACCGATCAGGGAAGAGGTTTCTGAAGCTGTCTTTGCCTCGGGGGAAGCACGTCATGGCGTCAGGTCATGGCGTGCGCCCCGTGGGTGAGAGGAGGTGTTCGAGATGGAAACTATCGTGCAGCACGGCGCCCGGCCGTCGGACATGGGCAACGAATCAGAGCAGCGCCCGGCCACTCAGGCCTCGCGGCCCTATGACCCGGCCTACGACCCGCTGGTGAGCGCCACCCCCGGCGAAGGGCGTGACTACGCGCCGACCTACTGGGTCGCCACCGCCGGCGAGCCGCCGGCAGACGACGGCCCGGTGATGGGTGATATCGACGCCGATGTGGTGATCGTCGGCTCCGGCTTCACGGGGCTGACCGCCGCCATCGTGCTGGCCGAGAAGTACGGCATCAAGGCCACCGTGCTGGAGGCCAACCGGGTCAGCTGGGGCTGTTCGACCCGCAATGGCGGTCAGGCGCAGTGCGCCACCGGCCGCCTCAAGCGCTCGCAGTGGATCGAGCGTTACGGCCTCGAGGCCGCCCACGGCCTGCACCGCGAGTGCGTCGAGGGCATGGAGAATTTCAAGGAGCTGATCAAGGACATCGACTGCGATCCGCAGCCGGGCGGCCATCTGTATATCGCCCACCGCGAGCGCATGATGCCGGGGCTGGAGAAGGAAGCGCGCCTGTTGCGCGAGACCTTCAATTACGATGCCCGCATCATCGATGGCGCCACGGTGCGCAATGAGTGGGTCGGTGATGAAGAGGCCTGCGGCGCGATGCACGAGCCGGAAGGCATCGGCGTGCACCCGGGCAAGTTGGCCTTCGGCTATCTGCGCAAGGCGCGCCGCCTGGGCGTCAAGGTGCACCCGGCAAGCCCGGTGGAGAGCTGGGAGACCCGCGATGGCGTGCACTATCTGACGACGCCGGGTGGCGTGGTCAAGGCGCGCTCGGTGGGCATGGCCACCGGCGGCTACACCTCCGGTAAGCTGCATCCGGAGCTCGACAAGCGTCTGATGCCGGTGCTCTCCAATTCGCTGGTGACGCGCCCGCTGACGGCTCAGGAAATCGAGGCGACCCGCTTCCATACCCATCAGGTGCTCACCGACACCCGCGTGCTGCGCCACTACTATCGCCTGCTGCCGGACAACCGCCTGCAGATCGGCAGCCGCAGTGCCGTCTCGGGGCGTGACGCGCCCAAGGCGCAGTACGAGCAGCTGCTGATCGCCGACATGCACCGCAAGTTCCCCGCGCTGAGCGGCATCGAGGTCGATTACTCCTGGTGGGGCTGGGTGGATGTCAGCCACGACATGATGCCGCGCATCCATCAGCCGGACCCCAAGCAGAGCATCTATTACGCCATGGGCTATGGCGGCAACGGCGTGATGTATTCCGCCCAGGCGGGCAAGCGCCTCGCTCAGTGGATCGCCAGGGACGCGGCGGATCTGGTGCTGCCGATCTTCCAGTCACGCCTGCCGTATCCCAATGTGCTCAACAAGGTCGAATCCCCGCTGTTTGCGCCGTTCCGTCGCACCGGTCAGCGTTGCCTGTATCGCTGGTACGCGATGAAGGATGAAGCGCAATAGGTGTGACTCGCCCCTGATGCCACGATGACCCGAATGCTCCCGCATTGATCGATTTTATGATCAGTGCGGGAGCATCTTTGTTATCTAGAAGATAATGATCAGGGTATTTGTTGCTTGGGGGATGAGTAGGGTTTGCCTCAGCCATGGTCGATACGGCGGCTCGCCTTTCATCTCCTCACCTTTCATCTCCTTGCCTTTCATCTCCTCGCAAGGATCAGGCTAGCTGGCGCGCTGCCGACGTGATGCGCCGTGGGGAGTGGGCAGGGCGGGCTGAGGGGGTAACGGCTGTGCTTGTGTTTCCGGTGCGTCCGTCTTCGTTGCGTCCATCTCTGTTGCTTCTGTCTCTGCGCCCGCAACTGACGGCGCCTCGTCCATCGCCAGCGGCACCAGCGCGGCCAGCTTGAGGATGCCGGCTTCGATGCGTGCTTCCGGAATCGCCGAGAAGCCAAGGCGGAAGTAGTGGCGATGGCTGCCGCGATCACAGAAGAAGTGCAGGTCACCGACCTCGATCAGGATGCTCTGCTCGCGGGCGAGGGCGGCCAGGCGGTGGGCATTCAGGCTCTTCGGGCCGTGCATCCAGAAGCAGGAGCCGCCGTAGGTGGCCGGCGTGCTCATCATCGGCAGATGGCGCTGGATGGCGTCACGCATCAGCAGGAAGCGACGCTGCATCACCTGGTGCATCTGATTGATCAGGCTGTCGTGATAGCCACGCGCGATGAAAAGCCCCACCGCACGCTGATTGTTGGTCGGCGGATGGCGCAGCATCAGGCGGCGCAGGGCGCGGGCCTCTCGAATCAGGGTCGGGTGCGCGACCATGTAGCCCAGGCGCAGACCGGGAGCGAGGGTCTTGGAGAGGCTGCCGACATAGATGACGCGCTTGTGGCGGTCGAGGCTCTTGAGCGCGGGTGTCGGGTTGTCGGCGTAGTTGCTCTCGCTCTCGTAGTCGTCCTCGATGATCAGGAAGTTGCCGGTCTCGGCCATGTCCAGCAGCTGGCGGCGGCGCTCCAGCGGCAGGGTGATGGTCGTCGGCGACTGATGGCTGGGCGTGACATACACCAGGCGGCAGTCCTTGAGCGATTCCAGCGGCTGCATGCCCTTGTCGTCGATGGGCAGCAGCTGGATGTCATCGGTGAAGGTGCTGGCGATGTTGTACATGTCGACGTAGCCGGGGTTCTCCATCGCGAAGCGCTGGCCCTGCTTGAGCAGCAGCATGCAGCTGATCCACAGCGCCTGCTGCGTGCCCACCGTGATCAGGATTTCCTCCGGGCTTGCCCAGACACCGCGACGCGGCAGCAGCCGCTGGTGGATCTGCTCGATCAGCAGCGGGTCGTCATTGTTGAGGTGGTCCACCGACCAGCTGCGAATCGACGGCACGCTCATCGAGTCGCGGCTGCATTCGCGCCAGTGCTGGGTGGGGAAGAATTCCGGGTCCAGCTGGCCATAGAGGAAGGGGTAGTCGTATTGGTGCCAGTCGCCGGGCTTCTCGATGGCGCGCTGCACAGAAGGCTTGAAGGCCAGCCGCTCGTCCCAGTCGAGGCTGTCGGCCTCGATGTCATTGAGGCGCACCGGCGTGTCGGCGCGACCCTTGAGAATCTCGGGATTGATGAAGTAACCGCTGCGCTCGCGGGCGATCAGAAAGCCGTCTTCCAGCAGCTGTTCGTAGGCCAGCATCACGGTATTGCGCGCGACATTCAGCTCGCGGGCCAGCTTGCGACTGGAGGGCAGCGCGACATCACGTGGCAGATGGCCTTCGAGAATCGCCTGGGAAATCTGCTCGCGAATCTGGAATTGCAGGCTTTCCTTGCGCGAGGAATCGAGGTGAAACAGCGGATGGCTCATGCGTGTTCTCTATTGTTTTCGCGAGCGTGTCGTCACGAGGACTTTCCAGCGGAAGTGCCCGTTTTATATGCATTTTCTGTACCTGATTGCCCTGCGGTGCGCCGTCAGTGAGTGGCGCGCGGGGCGCTGCCTGCCCTGAGGTGGCAGCCACCGGTATGGCTTCATTGAGGCAGACCCCTGTCGGGAGAGCAATAGCCAGCCGGGACTGGCCCCATCGATGCCGACGGACTGGTTCTATCGAGGAATGGCGCACGGGGAGAAAGTGATCTGGCAGGTACAACGAAAGCACAGTTCAAGCACGACGCGACTTCACACTCCCTTTCCTGGGGCTGTAGATGAGCAGGTGATGGCAATCGTGAATGACATGAGGCGCTGCAAGATAGTGGTGCAGACGCGAAGTCATTGGCGATATGAGGTGCAGTACCCCGCTCGCTATCACGCGCAGCCGTCAGGAGCCCGCAACAACAATAACGACGGGACAGACAAGATGATCGACTCGACACAGACCCTTTCAGACCTCCGCTTGCTGACTCGCACTGGCGTATCTCGCACCAGCGTATCTCGCACCAGCGCCTTCAAGTCCTCGCTGGCCATCGCGGTGACTGCCGCGAGCCTGGGCATGGCCGCTGGCGCCAATGCCGCGACCTGGAAGATGGCCCTCGGCGATGCCGCCGGCGGCACCCAGTATGAACTGGGCAAGACCTTCGCAAGCCTGGTGGAAGAGAAATCCGGCGGCGACATCAAGGTGGACCTGTTCCCCAACGGCCAGCTGGGCAGCGAGCAGGATACCGTCAACAACGCCAGCATGGGCCTCGTTGACCTGTCCGTGGTGGCGATCAACAACCTGACGCCATTCTCGCCGACCGTCGGCGTGCTGACCCTGCCGTATGTCATCCACGGCCCGGACGATGCCAAGGCGCTGACGCAAGGCAAGATCGGCGATGAGCTGCGCGAGAACACCCTGCGCGATTCCGGTATCCGCATTCTGGGCTGGGCCTATTCCGGCTGCCGCCGTCTGACCAATTCCAAGCAGGCGGTCGCCTCACCGGAAGACCTGGAAGGCATGGTCATTCGCGTGCCCAAGAACGAGATCATGATCTCCTCCTACCAGTCCTGGGGCGTCAACCCCAACCCGCTGGCGTGGTCCGAGACCTTCACTGCCCTGCAACAGGGTGTCGTCGATGGCCAGGACAATCCCTACATCACCATCGATGCCATGAAGTTCTATGAGGTGCAGAACCACGTCACCGACAGCTGTTACGTGTTCTCGATGGAACCGCTGATCATGGGCGAAGGCACCTTCCAGAGCCTCAGCGAAGAGAACCAGCAACTGGTGCTGGCGGCCGGTGAAGAGGCGACGTCGCACAGCTACGACTACCTGCTGGCCACCGAGGATTCCATCAAGAAATCACTGGTGGAAGAGCACGGCATGACCATCACCCAGCCCGCCAATGACGAGAAGGAATGGATCGCCAAGGCCTCCAGCATCTGGCCGGACTTCTATGACAGCATCGGCGGCCGCGACAAGCTGGTCGAGGTGCTCGAGACCCTCGGACATGATCCGTCCACGGCGCCCTGAAGACCTCCTGAACGGCTGAGGCTTTCAAGGCCCGCCCGGATTCCCCTGCCTGCCGGCAGCTGTCATGAGCATGCCAAGAGCATGTCGTCGACATGTGATCGCTGGCAGGGGAGACGTGGCGTCAAGTGGTCATCGCTGGCGATGTCGGGGGATGTGTATCCATGCGGGTATTGTTGAAGTTTCTGGATAATATCGAGAACTATCTCTGCCAGTTACTGCTGGTGGTGTTCGTCATCATTCTCTTTACGCAGATCATGCTGCGTAACCTTTTCAGCTACTCGATTCCCTGGGGAGACGAGTTGGCGACCTATGCCTTCGTGTGGTTTGCCTATCTAGGCGCCGTCTACGCCACACGCATGTCGGCGCATAACCGCGTGACCTTCCAGTTTCGATTCCTGCCGCGTTGGGTGGAAACCCTCTGCGGTGTTCTGACCGATATCATCTGGATCGCCTTCAATGCGGTGTTCATCTATTACAGCTACGACTTCGTGTTCAACAAGATGAATCTGTTCTGGAAGTCACAGACGCTGGGTGTGCCGATGAAGTACTTCTATCTGATTCTGCCGCTGGCCTTTACCGCCATGACGGTGCGCATCATCCAGACCAATTATCTCAAGTTCGTGCGCAAGGAAGACATCGTGGACCCGGATTCCCAGGCAATGGAGGAATTGAAGCAGGGCGGTGACGGCCAGGCCACTGATCCACAGCCCAGTGACAGACAGGAGGGCGGCAAGTCATGATCGATTCCATCATCATCTACATCCTGTTTGGCGTCTTCTTCCTGCTGCTGGTACTGGGTGCACCGATCACCGTCTCGCTGGGTGTCGCGGCGCTGGCGACCTATCTGAGCATCGATGAAAACCCGATGGCGTTCGTGCAGATCGCCTTTACCTCGGTGGGTTCCTTCCCGCTGATGGCCTTGCCGGCCTTCATTCTGGCCGGGGCGCTGATGGAGGCCGCCGGCATCTCGCGACGGCTGGTCGATATCGCCGAGGCCTTCGCCGGGCCGGTGACGGGCGGACTTGCCGCCGCTACGGTATTTGCCTGCATGTTCTTCGGTGCGATTTCCGGCTCGGGACCGGCCACCACGGCGGCGGTCGGCATGCTGATGATTCCGGCGATGGCCAAGCGCGGCTATGATCGTGGCTATGCCTCGGCCATCACGGCCTCTTCCGGTGGGCTGGGGGTGGTGATTCCGCCGTCGATCCCGATGGTGATCTTCGGGATTTCCGGCATGGGCCTGCAGCCGCCGCCCGAAGCGGTGGCCATGCACGGTGACTTCCAGACACTGTCGATCCCGAAACTGTTCATCGCTGGCGTCATGCCCGGCGTGGTGATCGCCGGCTTCCTGCTGCTGATCAACTACGTGATCTCGAAGAAACGCGGCTATCGCGGGCTGACCAACAGCTGGTCGTGGCCCCATATTCGCGCCACCTTGAAGAAGGGCGTCTGGTCGATGCTGGCGCCCTTCATCATCCTGGGCGGCATCTACAGCGGCCTCTTCACGCCGACCGAATCCGCCATCGTCGCCATCGTCTACACCCTGATCGTCGGCATCTTCCTGCACAAGGAACTCAAGTGGAAGCCGACGCTGCGCACCCTGGAGACCACCACCTGGATCACCGGTCGCGTGCTGCTGATCCTGTTCACGGCGACGGTCTTCGGGCGGCTGCTGGTCGAGCAACGCGTGCCGGCCCATATCGCCGAAGGCATGCTGGCGATGACCGACAACCTCTACCTCATCTGGGCGATGATCATCTTCTTCCTGCTGTTCGTCGGCATGTTCATGGAGACGCTGGCCGCGATCATGATTCTCACCCCGGTGCTGCTGCCGATCATGTACATGCTGGGGATGGACCCGGTGCACGTCGGCATCGTGGTGGTCTGTGCACTGGCCATCGGCTTCCAGACGCCGCCATTGGGGGAGAACCTCTTCGTGGCCTCGGGGATAGGCGGGGCCTCCATCGAGGAGATTTCCCTGAAGGCATTGCCGTTCGCGGCGGGCTCGGTGGCGGCCATCTTCCTGATCGCCTATGTGCCTGAAATCTCGCTGTGGCTACCCAGGGTGATGGGTTACTGAAGCGCCATCTGAACGCTAGCCCTGCAATGAACGAGGAGAAGGACGATGCCGGCAGTCAAACGAATTCTGTGTTGTGTAGGCCTGCGCGGAGACTGTGAGCGGGTACTGGCGCGCTCGGTGTGGTTGGCGGGCGCGACCGGCGCCGAGCTGCATGTGCTGCATACCGTCAAGTCATTGTCGGATGACGTGATGAACACCCTCAAGGTCAACATCCGCCACAAGCCGACGCTGGAGGGCCTGATGCAGCAGCGGCTCGATCAGGCGAAAGAGAGCCTGGAAAAGATGCTGGAGGACTTCTGGAGCACCCATGACGACGGCGACCCGCGCCCGGTGATCGCCGGACTGAATGTGGTGGAGGGCTATCCGGCCTCGGAGATCATCCGCTACGCCACGCGCCATGACTGCGACATGATCATCATGGCCACCAACAAGCGCGGCTTCGTGGCCTCCTATGCGGGCAAGGTCACCAAGGGGGTGATCAAGCGCGCCAGCATTCCGGTGGTGGTGGTACCGACGCCCTGAGCTCCTGAGCTGCAGGAGAGAGATGCCTCGGGATAGGCGGAGTCAGCAAGGGGGCAGATGAAAAAAGCTCGCTGAAAAACGCTCGCCCCCGCAGACAATCACTGTCTGCGGGGGCGAGCGTTTTGGATCATGGCCCATCGTCAGCGTGGCTCAGGTGTCACTCGGGGCTGGATGGGATCACTTCATGAGTCATGTGCGCACAAGGTGCACGCATCAAAGTGTGCCTTCCAGCTCAGTGGCGATCTGGCGCATCAACGGCGCCCACTCCAATAGGGAGTCGATGGAGTGGCGCAGGCGCGGCGCGTGGATCGCCAATGTCGCCTGGATCTGGCCGACCTCATCGAAGACCGGCACCGCGATGGCGACCATGCCCTGGATGAACTCCTCATCATCGGTGCTCAGCTGATTGCGCGCCACGGTGTCGAGTGCCTCTTCCAGCGTGGCCCGCGAGGTCAGGGTGCAGGGCGTGTGCGCTTCCAGCGCCAGATGGGCGAGCAGGGCGCGGCGGCGATGCAGCGGCATCAGCGCCAGAAACAGCTTGCCGCTCGCGGTGCAGTGCAGCGGCAGGCGTGAGCCGGGCGCCAGCTGGATGCGCACCGGCCAGTTGGTTTCCACGCGGTCGTAATACATTACCTCGTGGCCATCGAGCAGCGTCAGGTTGCAGGTCTCGCCGACTTCATTCGCCAGCCGTTCCAGCAGGACACGGCGCGGCACCTTGAGGCCCTCATTGGCCAGAGCGCCCAGCGACATGCGCCGAAAGCGCGGGCCGGGCAGCAGGTGACGGCCATCCAGATCACGACTGATCAGCTGCTGTTCTTCCAGCTGCTTGAGCAGGCGATGGACAGTCGGCTTGGGGATGTCGAAGCGCTTCTCGAGGTCGGCAGCGCTGACGGCGTGCTGGGTGGTGACGATTTCTTCCAGCAGGCCGAGTGCGCGAAAGAGCGTCGAATTGGTGGGCGTGTCTTTGCTCATCTAGTGTCCTCATCCTGCTGTCGGGCACATGTCACTCGGGGTGACCGGGGCCGACAGGGGCAGGGTGGCAAGGCGTCAGTGCATCGATTCATCACGGCAGTGGGCCCCTTGGCGAAGGCTGCCCTGATGAGACGAAGACAGCCCCTCGCGGGGCTGTCGATGAGGCTAGTGTTACAGGTTTACCAGGAACAGGGAAAGGGAAGGCACCAGGCAGATGGCCAGCCAGCAGGCGATCAGCGCGATGAAGTAGGGAATCACGTACTTGACCAGTCTGACGTAGGAAATGCCGGTGATGCTGCTGGCCACGTACAGGTTGAGCCCGAAGGGTGGCGTGACGAAGCCGATGGCGGCACCGACCAGGAAGATGACCGAGAAGTGGATCGGGTCGACCCCGGCCTGCTGGGCGATGGGCGCGAGAATCGGCGCCAGGATGATCGTCACCGGCAGGCTTTCCAGAATCATGCCCGCCAGCAGGATGATCAGCATGCAGGTGCCCAGCGTCAGGTAGTAGTTGTCGATGCCGCTGAGCATCTCACTCAGCGCCTGACCGGCACCCAACACCGACAGCAGCTGCTGCATGACCACCGAGATGGCGATCAGCGGCGCCAGCATGCCGGCGATCTGACCTGAGCGCAGCATGATGGTCGGCAGCTTCCTGAGGCTGATCTCGCGGGTGATCAACAGCCCCGCGATCATGGTGAAGCCCACGGTGATGGCGGCGGCTTCTGTTGGCGAGAACTTGCCCGAGTAGATGCCGTAGACCACCACGCCGATGGTCGCGAAGCCCAGATAGGCCTTGCGCGCCAGCCTGGCGCTGACACCGGCCTTGAAGGGCTGCAGCTGGCCCCAGCCATTCTTGCGCGCCACCAGATAGCAGGCCCCCATCATCGCGACCACCATCAGCGCGCCCGGCACCATGCCGGCGATGAACAGGTCACTGATCGACAGGTTCATCATGAAGCCGTAGACGATGAAGATGATGCTGGGCGGAATGATGATGCCCACGGTGCCGCCGGAGGCCGCCGTGGCGGCGGCGAAGCGTTCGTCATAGCCGTTCTTGACCATCTCGGGCTGCATGATCGAACCGATGGTGGCGGTGGTACCGGCGTTGGAGCCGGAAATCGCCGCGAACAGCCCGCAGGCGCCGAGGGTCGACATGCCCATCCCGCCGCGCATCCAGCTCAGCGTCGAGTAGGCGAAGTCGGAGAGTCGCTTGGCGATGCCCGCCGCGTTGATCAGGTCCCCCGTGAGGATGAACAGCGGCAACGCCAGCAGGCCGAAGAAGCTCAGACCCTGGAAGAGGGTGACGCCGACATTGGCCAGCGTGAAGTCGATCACCAGGCTGGTGCCGACCACCCACAGGCCGATGACGAGGAAGATGGGCACGCCGAGCAGGAAGAAGGCGGTCACGCCCGCCGTGATCAGGGAGATCCAGATACCGTCTGTCATGCTGACCTCCTCAGTCCATGATGGACGGTTGCAGGTTGAAGGAATCGCCGCGGCGATAGCGCGCCCAGTCGGCGTAGAGGTTCTGCAGTACGCGATAGATGATCATCACCCACGCCAGCGGCGTGGCGAGGTAGAACCACCACTGCATGACGTTGTCGGTGCCCGGCACGATGGCGTAGTTGTCATAGGCCAGCGTCACCTGGGTGGTGGTGAAGTAGATCACCATCAGCCCGAAGCCGATCCACAGCACGGCATCGAGGATCAGACAGGCGAACTGGCCGCCGCGCGGCAGCTTCATGCGTATCTCGTTGAGGCTCAGATGGGTGCGCTTCTTGACGTTGAGAGAGGCGCCGAACCAAGTCAGCCACAGAAACAGCAGCACGGGAATGCTGGTGCTCCAGGGGGCCTGCAGGCCGAAGAAGAAGCGCCGGATGACTTCGACGAAGATGATGCCGGCCATGCCGGAATAGGCGATCAGGATGACGACCTGTTCCAGATGGGCGTCCAGCCACAGGAAGGGACGCGCCCAGGGCGCGACCTTCTTGAGGGCAGGTTTCTTGGTCGGTTGGCTGAAGATGGTGGTATCGCCCATTACCCCCTCCACCAGCGCTGCGGCTTGACATTGACGGCGGCGACATCACGCGGAATCTCGCGCGCGACATCATGGATTTCCTGATAGATATCGAGACCGCCGGACCACTTGTTGAGGCGTTCGCGCCACTGCTCCCACGGTTCGGGATTGAATTCCGGCGAGCACATCTGCTCGGCGCGTGAGCGTTCGGCGTCCGACAGCGGCGCCACGCGCACGTTGTTCTCGGCGAAGACGGTGCCGGCGGCGGGGTGCTCGGTGGCACCGACGATCTCGAAGCGCCCGGCCTCGTTCATGCCCTGGGTGAAGATCTGCGCGCAGTAGGCGGACTCCATCACCTGGTCCTGCAGCTCGGAACCGAGGCTGTCGAACTTGGGCAGGCTCATGCCTGTGTGTTCGGTGCCGGCGAAGAAGCGCAGATCGACCGCCTGGGACACCACCGGTGCCATGCCGGCGTAGGCCACGGCGCTCATCCAGGTCTCGGCGCCATCCAGCAGGCCCTGACGCAGGCCATCGAGGGTCTCTTCCCAGGCGACCGGCACCGGGTTCAGGCCCAGCTGCTCCATCGCGATGCGGCCCATCTGGGTGCCGGTGACGCGGTTCTTGGTGCCCTTGAGATCATCGATGCTGGTGACTAGCGGTTTGTCCTGCCACTTGAGGCCGAGCATGATGCCGCGCAGGTCACAGTGGGTGAACAGGAACTGCAGGTTGTGGCGCTGGCGCAGCGGTTCGCGCAGCAGCTGCTCACTCTTCTTGTGATAGAAGAAGTGGAACATCGAGGCGACGGTGGGGAACATGTAGGCGAAATCGAGCACGTTCAGATACGGCGCGCTGCCCGAGGAATTCTGGGTGGAGGCCGAGTAGATATCGACGATGCCCTGCTGGGTCTTGCCGACGCAGTCCAGCTGGTTGCAGACCTCGTTGCTGCCCATGAACTCGACGCGAATCGCGCCGTTGGTGCGCTCTTCCAGGTCACGCGCGAAGAACAGCTGGCCGGATTTCTGGATATCGAGATTGCGCTCATTGAAGCCCGAGGCACCGAAGCGCAGCTGGAACTTGGGCGCTGTCTTGTAGCGTTTCTGCTGCTCCTGGTCGGCGGCGCGCGCCAGCGTGGACGCGGTGAGACCTGCGCCGAGGCCGGTGGCGGCCAGCAGGGTCGAGGTCAGACCGAAGCGACCCGAGATGTCGAGGAAGTCACGGCGTGACAGCTTGCTGAGTGGCGATGGCATGGTAGTGCTCCCGGTATTGTGTTTGCTTTTGTGGTGGGATGCAGGCCTGGCGGCCGGGAAGTGATGTCGTATCACTCGCCCTGTGTTGGCGTTGTTATGGATCTTGCGGTGCGGGGCTTGCTTCCGCTGTTTGTCTGGCAAGCCGTTCGTTGATCACTTCTTTAGCCAAGTGCTTGTTTATCCGTCCTTATTTGCTGTCCTGATTTGCCCGTCTTTATTTGCCCGTCTTTATTTGCCCGTCTTTATTTGTCAGGCGTTTTCGCAGTGTCTGTTCAGAGCGTGTCTCTTCAGAGAGTGCTGGAGAGCTTGTCAGACATATCTGCTATTTCTTCAAAGCCTCTCCAAACCACTCCAAAGTCTCTTCAGAGTCTCCTCAAGCCCTCTTCAGGCTCTCCTCAAGCATGTCTCCAGAGCCCATGAGCCCTGCTTCTGGCCTCTCTGGTGACTGCCATTGATGGCGGTCTGTGTCGTTCTCGCTAGTTCGTCTTACATAGTTGGTCGTATAACGAGACGAAAAGTACCGTTACCGGCGTTTCAAATCTCAATGTAGGGCACTTTTTCAGCTTTGGCAAAGATATTGAGACAATACGTTTCGTATTTGACGAATCCCAATTTTGATACCATGATTATGAGACAATATGTCTCGATATGGTATATAAAATAATGAAAACAACACGTTACGCCAATGCCGACGCATCAGCCGCCTATGACTACATCGTGATCGGAGCGGGGTCAGCCGGTTGCGTGCTAGCTAATCGTCTAACCGAAGACCCTTCCATCAAGGTCTTGCTGCTGGAAGCCGGCGGCTCGGACTGGAATCCGTGGATTCATGTGCCGGTGGGCTATTTCAAGACGATGCATAACCCGGCCACCGACTGGTGCTATCTCACCGACCCTGACAAGGGCATCAATGGTCGTCGGCTGCAGTGGCCGCGGGGCAAGGTGCTGGGCGGTTCCAGCTCGCTCAATGGGCTGCTGTATATCCGTGGCCAGCACGAGGACTACGACGACTGGGCGGCCGCGGGCAATCAGGGCTGGGACTACGCGTCAGTGCTGCCGTACTTCCGCAAGTCGGAGTGTCAGGCGCGTGGCGCCAACCAATGGCACGGCACCGATGGGCCGCTGTATGTCTCTGACCTGCGCCTCAAGCGCGAGATCGCGGAGCGCTTCATCGAGGCGGCGGTGGAGGCGGGGATTCCGCTCAACCAGGACGTCAATGGCGAGCGCCAGGAAGGGGTCGGCTATTTCCAGCAGACCACCTACAAGGGCCTGCGCTGCAGCACGGCCAGGGCTTTCCTGCGTCCGGCGCTCACGCGCAGCAATCTGACACTGGTCAAGCATGCGCACTGTCGCCGCGTGTTGCTGGAAGGCAAGCGTGCGGTAGGAGTGGAATACGAGGTGAAGGGCACGATCCACACGGCGCGCGCCGAGCGCGAGGTGCTGCTGTCCAGCGGCGCCATCGGCAGCCCGCAGATTCTGCAGTGCTCCGGTATCGGTGAGCCCGAGCATCTGGCCAGTGTCGGCGTCGAATGCCTGCACGCGCTGCCGGGAGTCGGGGAAAACCTGCAGGACCACCTGCAGGTACGGCTGGTCTTCAAGACCCAGTGCCGCACCCTCAATGACGAGGTACGTCATCCGCTCAAGAAGCTGGCGGTCGGCACCCAGTACCTCTTCACGCGTACCGGCCCGCTGACGCTGGCGGCCAGTCAGGTGTGCGCCTTTACCCAGTCGCGCGAGGGGCTGACGCGCCCCGATATCCAGTTCCACATGCAGCCGTTGAGTGCCGACAAGCCCGCCGATGGCGTGCATCCGTTCTCGGCGTTCACGTCCTCGGTGTGTCAGCTGCGCCCGCACAGTCGCGGCCAGGTGCGCATCACCAGCGCCGACGCCAGCATCTATCCTTCCATCCAGCCCAACTATCTGAGCGCCGAGGAAGACCGCCGCGTGGTGGTCGATGCCATCAAGGTGGCGCGGCGTATCGCCCAGGCAGCGCCGCTGGCTTCGGTGATCAGCGAGGAGTACGTGCCGGGCGCGCACTACCAGAGTGATGAGGAGTTGCTGGAAGCCGCGCGTCAGTTCAGCCAGACCATCTATCACCCGGCGGGCACCTGCAAGATGGGCCACGATGCGCTGGCGGTGGTGGATGACGAGCTGCGTGTCCATGGCTTACACGGCTTGCGCGTGGTGGATGCCTCGATCATGCCGGTGATCGTGTCCGGCAATACCAATGCGCCGACCATCATGATCGCCGAGAAGGCCGCCGACATGATCAAGGCCGCCCAGGTGAACATGGCCCAGGCCAGCTAGCAGGCCTTCGTGCCTGAACGACACATCGCGGCGGGGCAGCTTGCCCGTCACAGCTTGCTGGTCTTCAAGAGGAATCCGCGTGGCCACTGACAACAGTTCATCACTGCACGACACACCCACCCCGCCCACCAGCCTGTGGCGGACCCTGGAAGGGCGCGTGCGCACCATCATGCCGGGCCTGTTGATCTGCATCATCATCGCGCTGGCGACCACCTTCATCGCCGATCACTACGGCGGCCCGACGCTGCTCTATGCGCTGCTGTTCGGCATGTCGCTGCACTTTCTCTCCGAGGAGGGGCCGTGCAAGGCGGGCATCGAGTTCGCCTCCAAGACAGTATTGCGCCTCGGCGTGGCTCTGCTGGGCGTGCGCATCACGCTGGAGCAGGTCGCGAGTCTCGGTCTCGGCCCGGTGATCACGGTGGTGCTCGGGGTGGTGGCGACCATCCTGTTCGGCGCGCTGCTGGCCCGCGTGATGGGGCTGGACCGCGACATGGGGCTGCTGACAGGTGGCTCGGTGGCCATCTGCGGTGCCTCGGCGGCTCTGGCGCTGTCGGCGGTGATGCCGCGCAACGCCACCAGCGAGCGTCACACCATCATGACCGTGGTCGGGGTGACGACCCTCTCGACCGTGGCGATGATCACCTATCCGCTGATCGTCAGGCTGCTAGGGCTGGATGATGCCGAGGCCGGCATCTTCCTCGGCGGCACCATCCATGACGTGGCTCAGGTGGTGGGCGCGGGCTACATCATTTCCGAGCACACCGGGGATGTCTCGACCTTCGTCAAGCTGCTGCGGGTGGCGATGCTGGTGCCGGCGGTGATGGTCTTCATGCTGCTGTTCCGCAGTGCGCGCCAGGCCAATGGCGATGAGGGCGGCAAGGTGCCGATGTTCCCCACCTTCCTGATCGCCTTCGTGGCACTGGTGTTGATCAACAGCCTCGGCTGGGTGCCGAGTGTCGCCGTGGAAGGCTTCACCGACCTGTCGCGCTGGTGTCTGGTGGCGGCGATTGCCGCGCTGGGCGTCAAGACGTCATTCCAGAAGCTGGCGGTGGTGGGCTGGAAGCCGGTGATCCTGATGGTGGTGGAAACCCTCTTCCTGCTGGTGCTGGTGACGCTGTGCATCAAGTTCGGGCTGGCCAGCATCTGACCGACGCTTGGGTGTGCTCAACCTGAAGGGCAGGGGGGGCGTTCATTTCGTTCAGTTCGTTCAGATCAGGCGGGCTCATACAGCCAGCCAATCAGGGCGATAAGGTGGCTCAATTGCTTCCTGGCCCACGAGTCGTATGATCTGCGCTTATCGGTACGCACCTGACGGTTGACCGTCACGTGGCGCGCCGCATCCCCATTTCTCTGGAGTCCGATCATGTCTGAATCCCTCGTGCTGGCCTGTCCGCAATGTCTCGCTCTCAATCGTGTGGCCACCGCGCGTCTGGATGACAACCCCAGCTGCGGCAAGTGCAGCGCCGCCGTACTGCCCCAGGAGCCGCTGGAACTGACCAGCGACAACTTCGAGGCTCTGGTGGTGCGCAGTGAAATGCCGGTGGTCATCGACTTCTGGGCCAGCTGGTGTGGCCCGTGCAAGATGATGGGGCCGATCTTCAATGAAGTCGCCGCGCAGATGGGCACCCGTGTGCGTTTCGCCAAGATCGACACCGAAGCCCAGCAGGCGCTGGCCGGTCGTTTCGGCATCCGCAGCATTCCGACGCTGCTGGTGATGAAGCAGGGCAAGGAGCTGGCGCGCGAATCAGGCGTGATGCAGGCCGGTCAGCTCAAGCAGTGGCTGGCACCGCACGCGGTGTGACCACGGCCCGCTCAAGACAAGCCCGCAGTTGAGCGTTCAGGGAAACCCGGACGCAGCTCAAGAACTGACAACGCCTGACGTGCAATCGCGTCAGGCGTTGTCGTCTCAGTTGGCCATGTCGTCTCAGTCGGCGTTGTCGTCTCAGTTGGCCATGTCGTCTCAGTCGGCGTTGTCGTATCAGTCGGCCTTGTCGTCTCGGTCGGCGTTGTCGTATCAGTCGACGTAAACCATCTTGCGCGTCATCCCGCCATCGACGACATGATTCTGGCCGGTGATGAAGCCGGCCTTGTCCGAGATCAGGAAGGCCACCAGCGCGGCGATGTCATCGACATGGCCGACGCGCCCGACGGGGTGCTGGGCGTGGTCTTCGTCACTCAGCGACTCGGCCTCGCCGCTTTTCTGCAGAGCGCTGACGTCGATCCAGCCCGGGCTGACCGCATTGACGCGAATCTCCGGCCCGAGGCTCATCGCCATGGCGTGGGTGAGGGCGACGATGCCGCCCTTGCTGGCGGCGTAGGCTTCGCTGTGCGGCTCGGACTGCAGCGCGCGGCTGGAGGCCAGATTGACGATGCTGCCGCCAGTCTCGCGCAGATGACGCGCCGCATGCTTGGCGGTCAGGAAGCTGCTGGTCAGGCTGGTGTCGAGTACCTGATGCCAGCGCTCGAGTGACAGCTCCTCAAGCTTGCCCTGGAAGGGATCGGCGATCGCGGCATTGTTGATCACCGCGTCCAGCCGCCCGAAGGCCTCGCAGGTAGCCGCGAGGCTGGCGGCCACGGATTTCTCGTCACGCACATCCAGCGTGAAGACGCGCAGGCGCTCGCCGATGTCCTCTGCGGGCTGCTCACCAGGCGGCGCTGCCGAGCGTTGTGCAAGTTCCCCCGACGGCGCTGCAGACTCCTCAGCGAGCCCGCGCGCCTGTCGCTTCTTCATCTCTCGATATTGCTGGCCTGCCTCGGCATCGATATCCGCCACGGCCACGCGCCAGCCGTGGGCGAGCAGGTAGTCGCTGATGCCGCGGCCGATGCCTTGAGCACCGCCGGTGATATAGGCCACCTTGGCTGTCTTCATGTGATTCTCCTGATGAGGTGCCGGCAGGGCGATATGACGAAGCGTTTCATTCACGTCTCGTCGATGGCGCGGTGTGCCCCTGTGGGGCAATGATATAGGTGCGGCGGGCGCGCGAGACAAGGGCGGTACCCGCAGACACCGCTGACGGCGACCATGCCTCAGCATGACAGGCCTCAGAGTCGTGATGGGGCCGGCGGGTAGCGCGGCGCCTCACGGCCTGCGTTGAGGACTGATCCTGATGGCTGATTCTATTGGTCAGGGAGTTATCGCCTCGCGTGGCAGCTGTCAGACTGTGCATGAGTCCACGTCAGGCGTCAGGTGCGTCTGGGTGACCACGAGATATCGCCATTCGACGCGAGGGGCGAGGAACTCGACTGCCGGGCCGTTGCCCGAGTCCCCTCAAGCCGCAAGCGAGTGAATGAGCGAGCGGGTAGCCCCCGATGAAGTATCAGTCGCGCGAGGAATGAAGATGAACAAGGGGATGCAACACTGGCTGGCGATGGTGGCCGTGGCGGTGATGCTGATAGCCACAACGGGATGCGATGGTGTCAATGGCCCACGCCCTACCAGCGTGGCGACGCTGCTGGAACACTCCGAGGCCTGGCAGGGCGAGCAGGTGGCCGTGCAGGGCAGGGTGCGCAGCGAAGACGTGCCCAACCGCTACTGGCTGGAAGGCGAAGGACAGCAGCGCCTGGAACTGCTGCCACCGGAGCGCATCGGTGCCTATATCGGGCGCGAGGTCCAGGTGAGTGGCCGCTTTGAATTCGAGGTCGGCGGTCAGCGCCGCATACGCCTGTCCAAGGTCACGCCGCTCGACAAGACGTCGCCTGAGGAGTGAGTGAGCACTTGCTGGGGTGGTGGGCTGGAGCGGGCCAGGGCTGGCCAGCCCGGGCTGAGCAAGGCGCCTCGGCAAGCCGGAAATGACGGGCTGGAAACGACAGTCCACAAACGACAGTCCACAAACGACGATGCCCCGTCGCGCACAGAGCGCAGGCGGGGCATCGTCGTGTCAGGCGGCAGAGCGATCAGGCTTTCTTGACGAAGATCGATTTCAGCTTCATCGGGCCGACGCCATCGATCTTGCAGTCGATGTCGTGATCGCCTTCCACCAGGCGGATGTTCTTGACCTTGGTGCCGACCTTGACGACGGAGGAGGTGCCCTTGATCTTCAGGTCCTTGATGACGGTGACGGTATCGCCATCGACCAGCTCGTTGCCGTTGGCATCGCGGAATACCGGGCCGGCTTCCTCGACGGCGGCTTCCTTGGACCACTCATGGGCACATTCAGGGCAGACGTACTGCATGCCGTCGTCGTAGGTGAATTCGGAATTGCAGGCCGGGCAGTTCGGGAGGGCGCTCATCACGGTGTCCTGAAAGCTGTCTCGCGCTTCACCCGTTAAGAAGTCGGGCGAAGATTCAGGCCGAGACATGGTGTTGGAAGGCGCGCATCGGGCTCAAGCGGTGCGCGAACGGCGGCAAGCCTACACCGATTCCATGACAGCGACCATCCAGTGCGGCCCTTGGTCGCAATCAGAGCGCGCCACTGCGGCCTCTCTTGGCAGCGCCTCAAGCCACTCGCCCTCAGCCGCTGGCCATCAGCGCCTGACCGACGCGTGAACTATTCGGCCGCCCAAGCGTGCGGCTGATCCAGTCGCCGGTGCGGGCCAGTGCTGCCAGATCCACCCCCGTCTCGATGCCCATGCCCTCAAGCAGATAGAGCACGTCTTCACTGGCGACATTGCCCGAGGCGCCCTTGGCGTAGGGGCAGCCGCCCAGACCCGCCACCGAACTGTCGATCACCGCGATGCCCTCTTCCAGCACGGCGTAGAGATTGGCGAGCGCCTGGCCGTAGGTGTCGTGGAAGTGGGCGGCGAGCTGCGTGATCGGCACCTCGCGACTGACCTGCTCCAGCATGTGCTTGGCCTTGAGCGGCGTGCCGACGCCGATGGTGTCGCCAAGCGAGACTTCGTAGCAGCCCATGGCCTTGAGTTCGCGAGCGACGGCAGCCACCTCGGCGGGGGCTATCTGGCCTTCATAGGGGCAGCCGAGCACGCAGGACACATAGCCGCGCACACGCACACCGGCCTTGAGGGCGTGTTCCATCACCGGCGCAAAGCGCTCAAGCGATTCGGCGATCGAGCAGTTGATGTTGCGCTGCGAGAAGGACTCGCTGGCCGAGCCGAACACGGCCACCTCACGCACACCGCACTCAAGCGCCGCCTCAAGCCCCTTCATGTTGGGGGTGAGAGCGGAGTAAGTGGTCGCTGACTTGGCAGTTGTTGAATTGGCGTGGCCGTCGCGCAGCGCCAGCATGATCTCGCGGTGATCGGCCATCTGCGGCACCCACCTGGGCGAGACGAAACTGGCGGCCTCGACATGCGCAAGACCGCTGTCGCTCAGACGCCGGATCAACTCAAGCTTGGTGGCAGTCGCGACGGGCACCGACTCGTTCTGCAGTCCGTCGCGTGCCCCCACCTCGACGATGCGTACCTTGCGGGGAAAGTGCATGCTGACTACTCCTTGTCCGTCTCGTCCTTGCTCGACTCGTTGTTGTCCGCCTCGGCCTGCGCGGCCGTGAACTCGAGCAGCACATCGCCCTGGATCACGCTGTCACCGGCCGAGAAGTGGAACTGGGCGACCTCGCCATCGGCGGGGGCATTGAGGGTGTGCTCCATCTTCATCGCCTCCATCACCATCAAGGGCGTGCCCTGCGGGACATGGCTGCCCGGCGCGACCAGCTGGGCGACCACGGTGCCATTCATCGGCGCATTCAGGGTCGCCTGGGTCTCGTGGCGCGCGTGGTCCACGGCATCGGCACGCCGCCACAGCAGGCGTGATTCCCCCTGTGGAGTGCTGCCGGACTGGCTGTGCTGCGCTGACGACAGCACCAGCACTTCACCGCCGCGGGCCGACGCGTGACTGGCCTGGAAGCGGCGACGATAGCCATCCAGCGTCACGGCGATGGCGTTACCTTCAAGGCGGGTGAGTCGGCCGAGATGGATTGTGGTCTGTCTTTTATCGCCGCAGTGAGTGGTCACTTCAAGCTGCCAGTCGCCGCGCGAATCGCTCATCGATGACGTATTTGAGGTGTGCGTATTCACCAGGGAGGCATGCGTTACGGGGCGGCGCGCGATGATATGCGCCACCTTGTCGCTGCGCTCATCGGCATCGGCGTCAGCGGGCAGACACAGCGCCAGGCGTACCTGGTGTGGCAGGCCATTGCGCCAGCCATCGCGGCGCTCCCACGGGCTGGCGCAGGGCTGGCGTGAATGTGATGTGCGGCTCGAATGTGATGCGTGGCTGGCTTGCTCATTCAGGCGCGAGAGCGCCAGCAAGGCACTGGCCGCGAGGCTGTCATGATCCAGTGTCGCGCTGGGGAACAGGCTGTCGTGATGGCGCTCGATGAAACGGGTATCCAGCTCGGCGGCGCGGAAGTCAGCATGGCCCGCCAGACGGGACAGGAAGGCGCGATTGGTAGTGACGCCGCGCACTTCCAGCGCTGCCAGCGCGCGCAGCAGCGTTTCGAGCGCCTGTTCGCGTGTCGGCCCGTAGCTGATCAGCTTGGCCAGCATCGGGTCGTAATGCATCGAGACTTCATCGCCCTCGGCGACGCCGCTGTCCAGGCGTACCTGCCGGGTGGTCAGCCCGCCCCCTGCCAGATCCAGCCGGAAGCGTTCCAGCACACCGGTGGCGGGCAGGAAGTCGTTGTCCGGGTCTTCGGCGTAGAGACGCGCCTCGAAGCTGTGGCCGGTCAACGTCAGCTCATCCTGCTGGCGCGGCAGGCGTTCGCCCCGCGCGATGCGCAGTTGCCATTCTACGAGGTCTTCGCCGGTGATCATCTCGGTGACCGGGTGCTCGACCTGCAGGCGAGTATTCATCTCCATGAAGTAGAAGGCGCCGTGGCTTTCGCTGCCCGGTTGCGGTGCGTCGAGCAGAAACTCGATGGTGCCGGCGCCGACATAACCGATCTCGCGCGCTGCCCGCACGGCGGCCTCGCCCATCTCACGGCGCAGCGACGGCGTCAGCCCCGGCGCGGGCGCCTCTTCCAGCACCTTCTGGTGGCGACGCTGGACACTGCAATCGCGCTCGAACAGATAGACACCGCTGCCGTAGCTGTCGCAGAACACCTGGACTTCGACATGGCGCGGCTGGGTCAGGTATTTCTCGATCAGCATGCGCTCATCGCCGAAGGCGGCGCGGGATTCACGGCGACAGCTGGCCAGTGCCGCCGCAAATTCCCGCGCGCTCTCGACCACGCGCATGCCCTTGCCGCCACCGCCGGCGCAGGCCTTGATCAGCACCGGATAGCCCATGCGGTCCGCTTCGGCCTGCAGCAGCTCATCTTGCTGATCATCGCCATGGTAGCCGGGCACCAGCGGCACATTGGCCGCCTGCATGCGCATCTTGGCGGCGGACTTGTCGCCCATGTCGGCGATCGCGCTCTGGGGCGGGCCGACGAAGATGATGCCGGCCTCGGCCAGCGCGCTGACGAAGGCGGCGTTCTCGGACAGGAAGCCATAGCCGGGATGCACGGCATCGGCACCGCTTTTGCGTGCGGCAGCGATCACCTTTTTGATATCCAGATAGCTTTCGCGGGCGCTGGCGGGGCCGAGACGCACGGCCTCGTCGGCCTCGCGCACATGCAGGGCATCGGCGTCGGCATCGGAGTAGACCGCCACTGTCTGGATGCCCATCGCGCGAGCGGTGCGCATCACGCGTACGGCGATCTCACCCCGGTTGGCGACCAGCAGCTTGCGGATCTCGCCGCAACCGGCGGGGAGGGTCTGGTCTGTCTCGCGGTTGGCGTTCATGGCAAGCGTCCTGTGGCGAAGGTGGCTAGGGAAATCAGGAAGAGAAAAGCTCGTAAGAAAAAATCCGGCAGGCATGGCCGAGGTGGATGGCCGAGAGTGATGATCAGCGCCGAGAGGGTCGACATGCCGTCAGCGGCTTCAGGCCTCTGGTGTTCACGAGGACTTCGACGTCTGGGGTGTTTGGTTCTCGGTCGGCACCCAGGGCGCTGGCGTGCCGGCGAAGAAGGCGGCCAGACCGGCCTGGCCCTGTTCGCTGACGCGCAGTTGGCTGATCACCTCGCAGCAGCGTTCACGGGTCGCGGCGCTGGCAGGTGCCTGAGCCACCTCGCTGAGCAGCGCCTTGGTGGCGCGACTGGCGGCAGGCGAGGTGGCCAGCAGGGTCTGCACCATCTCCGTGACGCGCGCCTCCAGCAGCTCATCGGGGCAGGTCTCGTGGACCAGGCCGATGCGCTGCGCGGTGGCGCTGTCGATCACCTCGGCGCTGAGGGCATAACGGCGCATCTGGCGTGAGCCGATGGCGCGCTGCACGTAGGGACTGATGGCAGCCGGCGCCAGGCCGATGCGCACTTCGGAGAGACAGAAGCGCGCCCGCTCGGCGGCAATCACGATGTCGCAGCAGGCCGCCAGGCCGACGGCACCGCCGAAGGTGGCGCCCTGGACACGACACACGCTGGGGCAGGGCAGCTCATCGAGCAGCTGCATCAGTCGCGCAAGCTCGCGTGAATCGGCGAGGTTATCCTCCAGCGAATACTCGACCATGCGCTGCATCCACTTGAGATCGGCGCCGGCCGAGAAGCTCTTGCCCTCGGAGGCCAGCACCACCACACGCACCTCGTCGCGGCTCGCCCTGGCGTGCAGGCTCTCCAGGTGCTGATTCAGCTCTGCAATCAGCAGGTCATCGAAGGCGTTGTGCACCTCGGGGCGCAGCAGAGTGAGGCGGGCGACGCCGTGTTGATCTATCTCGAGTCGACTCGATTGGCGCGGCTCTGTCATCGTGATTTCTTCCATTCTGTTAGCTTGAAGATGACTATCGGTATTCGATGCAGGCCACAAGGATTGTTGTGGCGCTTGACGGGTTACATGCGCAGCACACCGAAGCGACTGTCCTCGATCTCGGCATTCATGGCCGCGGCCAGTGACAGACCCAGGATGTCGCGGGTCTGCAGCGGGTCGATCACACCGTCATCCCACAGGCGCGCACTGGCGTAGGTCGGATGGCCCTGACGCTCATACTGCTCGCGCACCGGCGCCTTGAAGGCCTCCTCTTCCTCGGCGGGCCACTCGCGCCCCTCGCGGGCATGCTGGTCGCGCTTGACCTGTGCCAGTACGTTGGCGGCCTGCTCGCCGCCCATCACCGAGATGCGTGAGTTGGGCCACATGAACAGCAGGTTGGGGTCATAGGCGCGCCCGCACATGCCGTAGTTGCCCGCACCGAAACTGCCACCGATCAGCACCGTGAACTTGGGTACCCTGGCGCAGGCCACCGCCGCCACCAGCTTGGCGCCATGCTTGGCGATGCCTTCGTGCTCGTAGCGCGAGCCGACCATGAAGCCGGTGATGTTCTGCAGAAAGATCAGCGGAATCCGGCGCTGGGTGCACAGCTCGATGAAGTGCGCGCCCTTGAGGGCGCTTTCCGAGAACAGCACGCCATTGTTGGCGAGGATGCCGACCGGATGGCCATGCAGATGCGCGAAGCCGGTGACCAGCGTCTCGCCGTATTCGCGCTTGAACTCGTCGAAGTCCGAGTCATCCACCAGGCGGCCGATCACCTCGCGCACGTCGTAGGGTTTCTTGAGATCGGTGCCGACGATGCCGTAGAGCTCCTGCGGGTCCAGGCGTGGCGGACGCGATTCGCGCAGCGCGAGCTGGCCCTTGCGTTGCCAGTTGAGGCGCGACACGGCGCGGCGAGCCAGCTGCAGGGCATGGGCGTCGTTGTCGGCCAGATGGTCGGCCACGCCGCTGATCTTGCAGTGCACCTCGGCGCCGCCCAGCGCCTCGGCGCTGATGTCCTCGCCGGTGGCGGCCTTCACCAGCGGCGGCCCCGCCAAGAAGATGGTGCCTTGCTCGCGCACGATGATGGATTCGTCCGCCATCGCCGGCACGTAGGCGCCGCCTGCGGTGCATGACCCCATCACCACGGCGATCTGCGGGATACCCTCGGCAGACAGCGTGGCCTGGTTGTAGAAGATGCGGCCGAAGTGGTCGCGGTCCGGGAAGACCTCGTCCTGGTGGGGCAGATGCGCGCCACCGGAATCGACCAGATAGAGACAAGGCAGGCGATGCTTGCGGGCGATTTCCTGGGC
Organism: Cobetia sp. Ld8; assembly: GCF_045066615.1. Taxonomy (NCBI): domain Bacteria; kingdom Pseudomonadati; phylum Pseudomonadota; class Gammaproteobacteria; order Oceanospirillales; family Halomonadaceae; genus Cobetia; species Cobetia sp. Ld8. The sequence continues at coordinate 635,016 of NZ_JBISHF010000006.1, forward strand.
GCGCAGATGCTTCTTGGCCGTCATCGGGAAGTAGGTGCCGCCCTTGACGGTGGCGTCGTTGGCGACGATGACGCACTCCACGCCGCTGACGCGGCCGATGCCGGTGACCAGGCCTGCGCCGGGGACGGGGCTGTCGTAGACGTCGTGGGCCGCCAGCGCAGAAAGTTCGAGGAAGGGCGAGCCTTCATCGATCAGGTGGTCGATGCGTTCGCGCACGAACAGCTTGCCGCGCGACTCGTGACGTTCACGCGCCTTGTCGCCGCCACCGGCCGCGACGGTCTCCAGCAGCTGGTGCAGGCGATCGACCTCGGCCTGCATCGCCGCTTCATTGGCGCGGAACTGGTCACTGCGCGGGTTGATCAGGGAGGTCAGTATGGCCATCGAGCAAGCTCCAGCGGCGAAGGGATACGAAAAAGAGTAGGGGATGACGAGAGGTATCAGGCGCTCTCGTTGAACAGTTCACGCCCGATCAGCATGCGGCGAATCTCGCTGGTACCGGCGCCGATCTCGTAAAGCTTGGCGTCACGCAACAGGCGCCCGGTGGCGTACTCGTTGATGTAGCCGTTGCCGCCAAGCAGCTGGATGGCATCCAGCGCCATCTGGGTGGCCTTCTCGGCGCAGTAGAGAATGACGCCCGCGGCGTCCTTGCGTGAGGTCTGGCCGCGATCACAGGCATTGGCGACCGCATACAGATAGGCGCGACAGGCATTGAGCGTGGTGTACATGTCGGCGACCTTGCCCTGCACCAGCTGGAATTCACCGATGGCCTGGCCGAACTGACGACGCTCATGCAGGTAGGGCACCACGATATCCATGCAGGCCTGCATGATGCCGATGGGGCCGGCGGCCAGGACGGTGCGCTCGAAATCGAGCCCGCGCATCAGCACCTTGACGCCACGATTGACCTCACCCAGCACGTTCTCCACCGGTACCTGGCAATCCTGGAAGACCAGCTCGCAGGTGTTGGAGCCGCGCATGCCGAGCTTGTCGAGCTTCTGGGCGGTGGAGAAACCGGGGAAGTCACGCTCGATGATGAAGGCGGTGATGCCCTTGGAGCCGGCGTCCGGGTCGGTCTTCGCGTACACCACCAGGGTGTGGGCATCCGGGCCGTTGGTGATCCACATCTTGTTGCCGTTGAGCACGTAGTGATCGCCGCGCAGCTCGGCCTTGAGCTGCATCGAGACCACGTCAGAGCCGGCGCCGGGTTCGGACATCGCCAGCGCGCCGACATGCTCGCCGCTCATCAGTTTCGGCAGATAACGTGCCTTCTGCTCGGCAGTGCCGTTGAGCTTGATCTGGTTCACGCACAGGTTGGAATGCGCACCGTAGGAGAGTGCCACCGAGGCGCTGGCACGCGAGATCTCTTCCATCGCGATGCAGTGCGCCAGATAGCCCATGCCGCTGCCGCCGTCCTCGTCGGGCACGGTGATGCCGAGCAGGCCCATGTCGCCGAATTTCTGCCACAGGTCATCGGGGAAGGCATTGCTGGCATCGATCTCGGCGGCGCGCGGGGCGATCTCGTCGCGGGCAAAGGCGTTGACCTGCTCACGCAGCAGGGTGTGTGTCTCGTCGAGTCCGAAATCCAGCGGTGAATAGAGGCTGTGCATGATCTGGCATCCTGTAGATCGGTGAAGCGCGATGAGCAAGGCCCGCCAGGGGCTGTGATGACCTGATGGCGGACGGTCTGTCGCAAACGGACTGTCGCGAACGGTCTGTCGCGAAGGGTCTTTCACGTAGGGCTTATCAAGTGCGCGCGCCATGGGCCGCCTTGGCGTGTGATGGAAATTACTCTAGGTCAAAGTTGACGTTAACGTAAAGGTCATTATGCGGCGCTTTGACCAAGGTCGCAGGGCTTGCGGTAGACGGTCAGCAGGGAGACTCGGGAAGGGGAGTGTCAGGTAGAGAAACTCAAGTCGAGAAAATCAGCTCAGGAAACGAAATTCCTCCGGCATCGCCGGGCTGACTTGATAAGCTGAGACGCTGTAGTCACTGTTGATTGAGGAAGTCGTGAGGGCGTCAGTGGGGAGCATTCCCGTCCCCTGTCTGGTGTCACCGGCACTCTTTAGTGTGCAAGTGCGCTGACTCGCCAGCGCTTTCCACCATTCCAGACTCATGCTCACCTGCCTAGAAGGACCTACTCGATGAGTGATGACGCCGCCCCGGCAGTCCGCTTCAGCGGCCTGCACAAGGGCTTTGCCGGTCAGCGCCTGTTTGAAGGCATTGATCTTGAACTGCCGCGTGACCGTATCACCGCCCTGGTCGGTGCCAGCGGCTGTGGCAAATCGACCCTGCTGCAGCTGATCAACGGCTTGATCCGCCCGGATGAAGGCGAGGTGAAGGTGTTCGGCGCCGCCGTCGATTACGCCAACCTGCCAGTCATGCGTCGCCGCATCGGCTATGCCGTCCAGCAGATCGGCCTCTTTCCCCATCTCAGCGTACGCGACAACGTCGCCATTCTCGCTGACCGCGAAGGCTGGAACGCCGAGCGCGTCAAGGCACGCATCGCGCGCTTGTTCCAGATGATGGATCTCGACATGGCGCTGCTGACCCGCTATCCCCACGAGATTTCCGGCGGTCAGGCCCAGCGCGTCGGGCTGTGTCGCGCCATGATGCTGGAACCACCGTTGCTGCTGCTCGATGAGGCCTTCTCGGCCGTCGACCCGATCACGCGCATCGAGGTGCACGCCCAGTTCCAGCGCATGCAGCAGGAGGAGCCGCGCAGCGTGGTGATGGTCACCCACGACATGAACGAGGCGCTGAGCCTGTCTGATCACATGGTGGTGATGGCGCCCGGTGTGGTGCTGCAGGCCGCCAGCCCCGACACCATCACCACGGCGCCAGCGGATGAGCGCGTGGCCCGACTGCTGGAGGCACGCGCATGAAGACGCTGATGACGACTCCCGTCCTGCAACGCTCGCGCCGCAGGCTGTCTGGCGCGTTGATGGTCGCCGGCCTGGCGCTTGCCAGTCTGGGGGCGCTGGTGTCCAGCCCGCTTGCCAGCGCGGAAGAGCAAGCCGCGGCGTGGCCCGAGGACAAGGCGATCGTGGTCGGCTCCAAGGCTGACCGCGAAGGGCATCTGCTGGGCGAGATCTTCGCGCAGGTGCTGGAGGACGCCGGCTTCACGGTCGAGCGCCGTCTGGGGCTGGGACAGACCATCATCACCTATCAGGGACTGGCGGAAGGCGAGCTGGATGTCTATCCCGAATACACCGGCACCCTGGCCCACGCCATTCTCAAGCTGGATGACGTGCCTCCGCTTGAGAAGCTCGATGAGCTGAGTCGCGAGCAGGGCCTGCGCGTGCTCGAGCCGCTGGGCTTCAACAATACCTACGCCGTCAGCATGCGCCGCGATCAGGCCGAGTCGCTGGGCATCAGTACCATCGGCGATATGGCCGATCACCCGGATCTGTCCGTCGCGATGTCGCATGAGTTCATCAAGCGTCCGGATGGCTGGCCGGGACTGGCCGCGGAATACGGGCTTTCCCAGGTGCCGCGTGGCATCGAGCACGGCATCGCCTATCAGGCGCTGCGCGAGAGCAAGATCGACGCCACCGATGCCTATTCCACCGAGGGCGACATCAAGCGCTTCGACTTCGTGCTGCTCGACGATGACAAGGGCTACTTCCCCGAGTATCTGGCGGTGCCCTTCGTGAATGCCGCCTTGCCGGAAGATGCCGTCGCGGCGCTCAACCAGCTGGCGGGCAGCCTCGATGAAGACAGCATGCAGGCGCTCAACGCCCGCGTCTCCACCGACGAGCAGAGCTTCGCCCAGGTCGCCAGTCGCTTCATTCAGGAGCAGGGCATCACCACCGAGCAGCGTGAAGTCAGCGGCGCCAAGTGGGACAAGCTGGGCACCAATCTGATCGAGCACCTGCAGTTGACGCTGTCCGCGCTGCTGCTGGCGTGTCTGGTCGGCCTGCCGCTGTCACTGCTTGTCTATCGCAATCCGAAGGTCTCGCGGGTGGTGCTCTATGTCACCGGCCTGCTGCAGACCATCCCCTCCATCGCGCTGCTGGCGCTGATGATTCCGCTGTTCGGCATCGGGGTGGTACCGGCGGTGATCGCGCTGTTCGTCTATTCCTTGCTGCCGATCATCCGCGCGGCGATCACCGCGCTGCTGACGGTGGACCCGCTGCTGGTCAAGGTGGCACGTGGCATGGGCCTGACGCGTCGCGAGCAGTTGCGTCACGTCATCCTGCCGCTGGCGACGCCAAATCTGCTCACCGGCATCAAGACCGCTGCCATCATCAATATCGGCACCGCGACGCTGGCAGCCTTCATCGGCGCCGGTGGTCTGGGCGAGCCGATCGTCACCGGGCTTTCGCTCAATGACTATGATCTGGTGCTTTACGGGGCGATTCCCGCGGCATTGCTGGCCATCTGCGCCGAGCTGCTGTTCGAGCTGTTCGAGCGCCTGGTGATACCGGCGCATATGCGGGGCTTGAAGTCGCGCTGAGCCGGAAAAAACGGCGTAGTACATTACACGACAATCATGTCGCAACTCTTGTACAAGGCGTGCAGTAAAAAAGGAAGGCTACTGCGAAGGTTTAACGTTGGTCGTCGATCAGAGTAATGTGAAGGGGAAAGTAAGGGCTTGCTGACAGGGCTTGCAGATAGGGTTTGCAGACAGCGCCGGGCAATCTTGTACGGCTCGGTCCTGCAGCAGCCTCTACCCCCCTTTGAAGGAGAGATTCATGCGTATCAAAAATCTGTTTCCGATTGCACTGGTCGCGGCGACTCTGGCCCTGAGTGGTTGTGGTCTGTTCGGTCATGGCCACGGCCATGGTGGTCACGGCGGTGGCGGTGGTGGCAAAGGTCACGCGATGATCGATACCCCGGCCAGTGCACCGGCGGATCATCTGTCCTGATCTAGCCTCGCCTGTCGGTTGACGAAAAAGCCGCCCCTTTCTGCCTCACGGCAAGGAAGGGGCGGCTTTTTTGTGTCCGTGTCCATGTTCGTGTTCGTGTGCCGATCTGAGCTGGGCTGTGTGGGGCTGGGCCGTGTGTGTGCGAGGACGGTGCTTTCCGTCGCGATGCTTTGAATCGCGATGCTCTGCAAGCGGCGAGCGGCAAGCGCCGGGCAGGTGGCATAAAAAAGACCTCCCCGAGGGGAGGTCTGCAAGCACGTCACCGTATGTCTGCCGTGACGCTCGGTGCCCTTGAGGCAAGGGTCGACCGATAGAGGTGCCGACAGCTGCGGTTCCTGAGTCTGGAAGCGCTACCAGCTGCCATCCATGGCATCGGGGTCAGATGATCAGTTGTTCATGGCCTGCGGAAGATAGAGCACGATCTCCGGGAAGACGTGCATCAGCACGATGGAGAAGATCATCAGCAGGAAGAACGGCAGCGTCGCCTTGGTGATGGTGATGATGTCCTTGCCGGTCAGGCTCTGGATCACGAACAGGTTGAAGCCGACCGGCGGGGTGATCTGCGACATCTCGACCACGATGATCAGGTAGATACCGAACCAGATCAGGTCGAAACCGGCGGCTTCGATGACCGGCATGATGATGGAGGTCACCAGCAGGATCAGCGAGATGCCGTCGAGGAAGCAGCCCAGGATCAACAGGAACAGCGTCAGCACCACCAGCAGCATGGTCGGCGACAGACCCAGGGTGGCGATGCCTTCGGCCAGCTGCATCGGAATCTGGGTGAAGCTCATCGCGGAGGACAGGAAGGAGGCACCGGCGATGATGAAGGCGATCATGCACGAGGTGCGCAGCGCCGCGAACAGCGATTCCTTGAAGGTGGCGGCGGTCATGTGGCCGTTGAGGCGCGCGATGATCAGCGACAGTACCACGCCGACCGCGGCCGCTTCGGTGGGTGACGCCAGGCCACCGTAGATGCTGCCGAGGATGCCGCCGATCAGTGCCAGCAGCGGAATCAGCTGGGCGCTGTTGCGCAGCTTGGCCATGAAGCCCATGTGCGGCTCGTCATGGCCGGCGCGGCCCTGCGGCTCACCGACGACCTTCGACCAGATCGCCAGGTAGCCCATGAACAGGGCCAGCAGCAGCATGCCCGGCAGGACACCGGCGATGAACAGACGCGAGATGGACTGCTCCGTGACCACGCCATAGACGATCATCATGATCGACGGCGGAATCAGCAGGCCGAGGGTCGAGGCACTGGCGAGGGTACCGATGGCCAGGTTGCTGTCGTAGCCGCGACGTTCAAGCTCTGGCAGCGTCATCTTGCCGACGGTGGCACAGGTGGCGGCGGAGGAGCCGCACACGGCGGCGAACAGACCGCTGCCGATGATGTTGGAGTGCAGCAGACGGCCCGGCAGGCGATTGAGCCACGGTGCCAGCGCGCGGAACATGTTGTCGGCCAGCCCGGAGCGGAACAGGATCTCGCCCATCCACACGAACATCGGCAGGGCGGTCAGGTCCCAGCCGTAGCTGGCACCCCAGAAATCGGAGGCCAGGATCGGGCCGGTCTCGAAGGTGGAGAAGAAGGTCAGCACGATCCAGCCGGTGCCGATCAGCGAGAAGGCGACCCACACGCCGCTGCCGAGCAGCAAGGCGAGGGCCAGCAGAGTGACGAGGATGAGTGTCAGCATGTCATTCGGCTCCGTCTTCGGGCTCGGGCGCCACGTAGCTTGAGGGCGCGGTGAAGGCGGTGCGCAGCGTGGCGATCAGGGTCTCGAGAATCGCCAGGCACAGCAGGCCGGTACCGGCGACCAGCACGCTCTGCGGAATCCACAGCGGCAGCGCCAGCAGGCCGGAGGAGATGTCGTGGTACTCGAGGCTCTCGCCGACCAGCAGTACCAGTTCATGGGTGATCAATACGCTCAGGCCGAGTGCGATCAGCAGCGCGAGGCTTTCGATCCATACGCGCACGGCGGCCGGCAGGCGGTTGATGACCAGCGTCACGCGGATATGGGCGTGATGCGTGAAGGTGTAGGCGAGGCTCAGGAAGGTGGCGCCGACCAGCAGGAAGGCAGCCATTTCCGACACGCCGGAGATCTCGAAGCCGAGACGCTCGGCACCGAACATCACCATGATGGCGTCGATCAGGCGCAGGAAGACTTGCAGGCTGACGAGGGTGCAGATCAGCAGCATGCAGGCCGCCGCACCCCACGCACCGAGGCGATAGAGTCTGTCGAAGAAATAGGTCATGACGGGCGCTCACAGGGAAGGTGAGGGTGGCCACGCGATGCTGCGCACAGGCTTTTCCGTGGGTCACCTGCCGGCGGACGGCAGGTGTCGGAGTCTCGAGTGGCATATCGCGTGGCGGGATAGCAACGCTGCAGCTGGGGTCAGTCAGGACATCTGCAGCGCTCAGGCAATGCTCAGACGTTGCTCAGGCAGTGCACGGTCGATGCGCTCAGCCACGTGACCCGCGTTCAGCGCCGGGCAGTCGGGCTTGCGAGCGGATCTCAGGCATCCAGGTCTGCGCGGTAGCGCTCGAGCAGCTGCTGGCCTTCTTCACCGGCACGCGATTTCCAGTCCTGGAACAGCTTGTCACCGGCGGCCTTCAGATCTTCCGCCAGCTTGGCGTCAGGCTCGCTGATGGTGAAGCCATTCTCGGTCAGCACCTTGGCGCTCTCGTCGGCATCGGCCTTGCTGGCTTCCCAGCCGCGGGTTTCGGCGGCCTTGGCGGCATCGAGCACGGCTTGCTGGGTGCTCTCGTCGAGACGATCGAAGGCACGCTTGTTGACGAAGACGATGTTCTTCGGCAGCCACAGCTTGGCGTCGTTGTAGTGCTTGACGTAATCCCAGGCCGACATGGACTTGCCGGTGGAGCTGGAGGTGATCATCGCGTCGACACGGCCGGTGCTGAAGGCGGTGGGGATGTCGGCTTCTTCGGTCTCGGTGGGCTTGCCGCCGACGTTCTCGACGAAGCGCTGGGTGTTGATGTTGGGCGCGCGGATACGCAGCCCCTTGAGCTGGGAGACGTCGGTCAGATCGAAGTCGGTGTAGATGCCCTGGGCCGGCCAGGCGACCGCGTACAGCGGCATCAGACCTTCCTTGGCGAACAGCTCGGTGATGTCCGGCTTGGAGGCCTGCCAGAGGGCGAAGGCTTCTTCGTAGCTGGAGGCGACGCCCGGCAGGGTGTCCAGCTCGTAGACCGGCGATTCGTTGGAGAGAATCGACAGGAAGATCTCACCAGCCTGGACGGTGCCGCGACGCACGGAAGGCTTGATCTCGCCGTGGGAGATCAGGGAACCGCCGCTGTGCACGGTCACGGTCAGCTCGCTATCGGTGGCCTCGGTGACGTCCTCGGCGAACTGCTTGGTGTTCTTGGTGTGGAAGCTGGCATCGCCATACGGAGTGGCGAGGTTCCACTGTGCCGCGAGCGCCGAGCCACTGAAGGCCAGGGCACCCACTGTCGCCAGCCAGGCGAAGGACTTGACTGTCGGGGTCTTGCGAGTGAGGGAATCGTTGGGCTTACGCATGTCTTGTTCCTCATTATTATTGAATGTTGTCGGCAGACAATTTCATTCTTCAAGCGACGGGCCATCCCGTCCAATCGTTAATTCTGATGCGTAGTATCGATGAAATCTTTCACAGTGTCGTCGCATGAAAGCCTTTGACGATATTGTTAGACCTTGGTCTGACGCTGATCTGATGCAGGGCAGGGCGCGATCAACCCTGACTCAGCGCATGGCAGGCGGCCTGATCAGGGATCGGAATGCGCGTGTTGCTGCGAGTAGGTCTCGGCACACTGGCGGCCGAGGCGTGCCACGCTGGCACAGAAATCGGGATAGTTGGCATTGCGCCAGATGGCTTCATAGACCATTGGCGGCAATGGGGTCTTCAGTGGCAGGCGCACCAGTTCGCCGTGGCTGATGACATCCTCCACCGTGGCGACCGGCAGTACGCCGATGCCGAGCCCTTCGCTGCTCATGCGCAGGATGGTCATCAGGGTGCTGGTGCAGTGCACCTTGGGCTGGGTGATGCCCTGTTCCGACAGATAGCTGACCAGCTCGGTATAGGGGCGCGCCTGCTTGCTGAAGGAGATGAATGGCGTGGTGGCGAAGCGCTCGCCATCCTCGGCCAGCTGCCCGGCGAGGGTCGGCGAGGCGAACATGCCCATCTCGAAGGTGCACAGCGGAGTCTGGGTGGCGTAGGGCCCCATGGCGGCGCTGTCCATCGCGAACAGCATGTCGAGATCGTTGTCGGCCAGACGCTGATGCAGGGAGGGCGAGATATCGACGGTCATTTCCAGCGTCAGCTTGGGATAGCGTTCGGCCAGCTGGCGCATGAAGGCAGGGAACCAGCTGTTGGCGATGGTCTCGATCACGCCCAGACGCAGGGTGCCTGAGAAGGCGCCTTCTTCCTGAAACAGGCGCATGGCTTCGTCGCGGCCACTGAGCAGGCGCTCGGCGTGGGCGAAGAACTCTCGCCCGCGCAGGGTGGGCTGGATGGGGCGGGTGGCGCGTTCCAGCAGGGATTCGCCAACGGTGGCTTCCAGGCGGTTGATGCGGTCCGAGATGGAGGGCTGGGTCAGGTGAAGCTTGGTCGCGCCCTTGCGGAACGAGCCAAGCCGGACCACCCAGACGAAGGCCTCGAGTTCCTTGAAGTCGAACATGGCAGATGCCCCGTGATGAATCGTGAAGACCGCCCATCTTGCCGCATGCGGCGCGGGGCGTCAGCTTTCATCTCGGGGCATGGCCCGCGTCAGGCCGGGCGCGGGCTCATTCGCTTGCGCGGGTCGCTCACGTCATTTGCGAAACAGCTGGCTCTCGCGGTCCTTGAAGGCCTTGAATTCCAGTGCATTGCCGGTGGGGTCGAGGAAGAACATCGTTGCCTGTTCGCCGGGTTCGCCCTTGAAGCGGATATGGGGTTCGATCTCGAAGGTGACGCCCTCGGCGATGAGGCGGTCCGCCAGTGCCTGCCAGGCGTCCATCTCCAGCACCACGCCGAAGTGCGGCACCGGCACGCCATGGCCATCGACCGGATTGCGGTGCTGAGCGACGGCGCTTGCCGGGTCGGCCAGCGCCGGGTTCAGGTGGCAGACGAACTGGTGGCCATAGAGGTCGAAATCGACCCAGCTGTCGGACGAGCGGCCCTCGGGGCAGCCCAGAAACTCGCCATAGAAGCGGCGTGCCTCGGCGATATCGCGGACCTGGATGGCGAGGTGGAACGGGTCGCTGACGGCCATGGTGAAACTCCTGTTGTTGTTGGGGGATTCGGCTGAGCAAGGAATGACTTCAGACCAGCGGTGGGCGGGGTGACAGGCCCTGAAGTCACCGCTCGGCTCGCACAAGACAGAAGCATGACGCGCGCTGTCGGGCAAGCGATACACGGCCGGTGCTTTCATGGCGCAAGATGATGAAAGATTTCACCGATATGACGAATCATAAAATACGATTGGATACCAAGGCGGCCCCTTACATAGAGTGGAGGCATAACAACACACAAGATCTGACCTGTGAGGTTCCGCTATGTCCCGCTCTGCTCCCTCCCTCCCCCTGCTCAACTGCGATATGGGCGAAAGCTTCGGCAACTGGAAGATCGGTCTGGATGAAGAGGTCATGCCCTTCGTCGACTGCGCCAATATCGCCTGTGGTTTCCACGCCTCCGACCCCAGCATCATGCGCCGCACCGTGCGTCTGGCGGTCAAGCATGACGTGCGCATCGGTGCGCACCCGGCCTATCCGGACCTGCAAGGCTTCGGCCGTCGCTCGATGGCGTGTTCGCCTGCCGAGGTCGAGGACATGCTGCTCTACCAGATCGGCGCGCTCGATGGTATCTGTCGCGCCGAGGGCACTCGCGTCCAGTACGTGAAGCCGCATGGCGCGCTCTACAACGACATGGCCGCCGACCCGACGCTGCTGCGCGCCGTCATGCAGGCCGTGGTGCGCTATGACGCCAGCCTGCCGCTGATGGTGATGGCGACCGCCAACCCCGCGCCGATGCAGGCGCTGGCCGACGAGATGGGCATCACGCTGTGGTTCGAGGCCTTCGCCGACCGTGCCTATGACTCACGCGGCCACCTGGTGTCGCGCCGTGAGCCGGGTGCCGTGCATCACGACAGCGAGGTGATCATCGCCCAGTCCGTGACATTGGCGCGTGGTGAAGCACTGACCGACAGCAGCGGCGGTGACCTGGTGCTGTCCGCCGATACGCTGTGCGTGCACGGTGACAACGCCGAGTCCGTGGCCGCGGTGCGCGCTATCCGTGAAGCCTTCGATACGTTGGCGGGTGCCTGATGGCGGGGGCTGACAGCCACGGCCGTGGCACGTCACCGCAACTGCGCCTCGAGACCGTCGGCATGGACTCGCTGATCATCCGGCTGTTCGATCGCATCGAGGAATCCAACATGGCCTGGGTGCTGGCCGCCGACAGTGCGCTGCGTGAGGCCTTCGGCGCGGCGCTGGTCGATCTGGTGCCGTCCTACACCACGCTGCTGCTGCACTACGATGTGGCCGCGCTGGAAGAAGGCGAGGCGCGTGCCCGCATTCAGGCCGCGCTGGCGGACCTCGCCCCGGGCAGTGGCCAGCAGGGCCAGCTGCATGAAGTGCCCGTCTGGTATGACGACAGTGTCGGGCCGGAGCTGGCGCCGATCGCCGCGCGGCTGGGCATCAGCGTCGAGGCACTGATCGAGCGTCACGGGGCGCATGACTATTGCGTGTTCGCCCTCGGCTTCGCGCCCGGTTTCGCCTTCATGGGCGTGCTGGAAGAGGCGCTGACCACACCGCGCCTCAAGACGCCGCGCCAGAAGATCGCCCCCGGCAGCGTCGGCATCGCCGACCGTCAGGCCGCCATCTACCCGTCACGCTCACCCGGCGGCTGGAACATTCTGGGCCGTACGCCCATCACGCTGTTCGGGCGCAATGAGGCCGGTGAACCGTCCAGTCGTTTCATGCCCGGTGATCGTGTGCGCTTTGTCTCCGTGAGCCGAGAGGAATTCGTTCGCCTGGGCGGCGATGTCACCCCGCTGGAGGAACGCGCATGAGCGACGTGAAGACGAAGACGACGCTGCGCGTCGAACGCAGTGGTGCCCTGGCACTGGTACAGGACGCTGGCCGTCTGGGCGTGCGTCATCTGGGCGTGACCCAGGGCGGCGCGGCGGACTGGGTGTCGCTGGGTTGGGCCAACTGGCTGCTGGGCAACGCCCATGATGCGCCGGGGCTCGAGATCACCATGGGCGGTGGCTTGCTGCTCAAGGTCGAACAGGCCGGCACCCTGGCGCTGTGCGGCGCGGACCTGGCCGCGACCCTCGACGGCGAGGCGCTCGCGCCGGGTCAGGCCTTCGAGGTGACCAGCGGACAGCAGCTCAAGTTCGAGCGTCCCGTCGCCGGGCTGCGCGCCTATCTGGCCTTCCCCGGTGGCCTGGATGTCGCCCCGGTGCTGGGCAGTGCCGCCAGCACGGTGCGCGACGGCCTCGGCGGGCTGGATGGCGAAGGGCGAGCATTGGCCAGCGGTGATGTGCTGGCGGCTGCCAGCAATGAGCTGTCGCTGCGCGAGCTGCCGGTGTCGGCACAGGCATGGCAGCAGTCGCTGACCCCCTGGGAAGGCGAGGCGCTCGAGTTGCCGCTGGTCGTGGGAGCGCAGATCGCCGAGTTCAGTGGCGACAGCCTCTATCGCGCCTTCAACAGCGAATGGGCGGTGGATGGTCGCGCCGATCGCATGGGCGTGCGCCTGACCGGCCCGCGTCTCGAGCGTGAAGGAGCGGGCATGGTGTCCGAAGGCATCCCGCTGGGCGCCGTGCAGGTGCCGGCCGATGGCCAGCCCATCATATTGCTCAATGATCGCCAGACCATCGGCGGCTACCCGCGCCTTGGCGCGCTGACGCCACTGGCCTGCGCACAGCTCGGGCAATGTGTGCCGGGTACCCGGGTGCGACTGGCCGCCGTGACACCGGGCCAGGCACGTCGTGATCATCTCGAGGTGCTGGCCGGCTGGCAGTCGTGATGCGCCGCAGCGGAGCTGTCAGCTCGACGCCTGCAGGCCAGAGTGACTAGACCAAAGCGCGCAGACAAAAAAAGGGCCTCCAAGTGGAGGCCCTTTCGGTTTTCCCGTGAGGGAATCTTTGATGCTGTTGGGAGTGATTGATCAGATCACACCCTTGATGAACAGATTCCCGGAGAAACGTTGCGCGAGCATCGGGAAACGTTGCACTGACTCGTGGGTATCGATGAAACACGAAGCAATGCGGTCATCATGTCGGGCACATTACCCTCACATGCTGACGGGTAACGAACGGCTTATCCCCCGAACGGGACTGTACTGGCAAGAATAACGGTTGAGGCAGGCGGATGCCAGTCATTTGCGAGCGCTGTTTCCTAATTTTTTTCTCGCCGCATCCCTGCGGTGAGTTCTACTGATTCATCGCGCCCTTCACTGTTTGGCAGGACGCTTGCGCAGGCGCCACAGGTGAACCTCCAGCCAGCCGGCTTCCAGGGCCAGCATCAGGTTGCGTTGCATCTGGGAAAAGGCCGGGCCGAACACCAGTTCCGGCGTCAGGCCGCGAGCGGCCAGCATGGCCGGCGAGGGCGCAGGTGCGTCCTCGCGGTAGGCACTGGGCTGCTCGCTGGTGCTCTCGCGCATGCGGCGCGCCTGCCAGCTCAGCACCTGATCGGTCAGCTCGACATGGGCATCGACCTCGAAGCCACTGCTGGCCATCGCCTCATGCAACTCCTCGCAACTGGCCAGCTGATCGCCACGCGGTGACAGCGCCCACGGCAGTGGCAGGGCAGGGCGCTCGCCAAACGCCTGCGCCTGCACGCTGAGCACCGGCTCGTGCAGCAGGAGATAGCCATCCTGCTCGAGACAGTCATGCCACTGGGTGAGCGTGCTGACCTTGTCGCTCAGATGCACCAGCAGGTGCTGGCTGAAGAGGCGATCAAAGCGGCGGCCCGACAGTGCCGGGTGCAGCTCGGGGTAGCAGGCATCGCCCTCCAGCACGCGAATCGACTCGCGCAGTCCGGTGGCCCGGTTGAGGGCGATCGCCAGCTCGCAGAGGCTGCTCGAGAGATCCAGCGTGGTGATGTGGTGGTCCGCGCCGGTGTCGCGCGACTGGCTGGCAATATGGCGCGCCAGCCCGCCGAGGCCGGCGCCGAGTTCGAGCATCGCCAGCCCCCGCGACTGGGGTTCCAGCCGGGCGAGGGCCAGCAGCTCGCGGGTGCCTGTCACGCCACCCAGATGCAGTTGGTCCAGCCCGGCCAGTGCCATGATCGGCAGTTCGCCGCTCGGGTGGGCATTGATCAGCGTCTCGAGCGCCTCGTCGAGGGCCGCATGATGGTGGCTCGCCGCATAGTGGGCGACCTGCTGACGAGCGCTGCTCAGGTGGCGTGTGGCGGGGGCGTCATCCTCCTCCTCACGTGACGTGCTCACCTGGCCAGTCCCAGTTCTTGCGTCGCGGCCTCGCGCATCTTGAACTTCTGGATCTTGCCGGTCACGGTCATCGGGAATTCCTCCACGAACTTGATGTAGCGCGGCACCTTGAAGTGAGCGATACGTCCCTGGCAGAACGCCTTGAGCGCCGGTTCATCGAGCTGCTCGCCTTCCTTGAGCTTGACCCATGCCATCACTTCCTCGCCATACCGCTCATCGGGCACGCCGATCACCTGCACGTCCGACACCGCCGGGTGGGTGTAGAGGAAGTCCTCGATCTCGCGCGGATAGATGTTCTCGCCCCCGCGGATGATCATGTCCTTGATACGTCCCACGATCGTCACGTAGCCGTCTTCATCCAGCGTAGCGAGGTCGCCGGTATGCATCCAGCGGCCGGCATCGATGGCCTTGGCGGTGGCCTCCGGGTTGTTCCAGTAGCCCAGCATCACGCTGTAACCCCGCGTGCACAGCTCGCCCTTCTCGCCGAGCGGCACCACGCGTCCGCTGTCAGGGTCGATGATCTTGATCTCCAGATGCGGGTGCAGGGTGCCGACGGTGGAGACACGCTTGTCCAGCGGCGCCTCACGGGTGGTCTGCAGGCTGACCGGGCTGGTCTCGGTCATGCCGTAGGCGATGGTGACCTCGCGCATGTGCATGCGCTCGATGACCTGGCGCATCACCTCGATGGGGCAGATGGAGCCGGCCATGGTGCCGGTACGCAGGCTGGTGAGGTCGAATTCGGCGAAGCGCGGGTGTTCGAGTTCGGCGATGAACATCGTCGGCACGCCGAACATCGCGGTGGCGCTCTCCTCGCTGACCGCCTGCAGGGTGGCCAGCGGATCGAAGCCCGCTTCCGGATAGACGATGGCGGCGCCGTGGGTCAGGCAGCCCAGATTGCCCATCACCATGCCGAAGCAGTGATAGAGCGGTACCGGCATCACCAGTTTGTCGTGCTCGCTGAGATTCATGCGCTCGGCGACGAAGAAGCCGTTGTTGAGGATGTTGTGGTGCGAGAGGGTCGCGCCCTTGGGCGCACCGGTGGTGCCGGAGGTGTACTGGATATTGATCGGGTCATCGAAGGTCAGACTGGCCTGCAGCTCGCCGAGTGTCTCGACGGGGACGCTATCGGCACCGCTGAGCACATCCTGCCAGTTGAGCATGCCGGGCAGGGCATCTTCGGCCTCGAAGCAGATCAGGCGTCTGAGGTTCGGCAGCGCGGCATTGTGAATGCCATCACGGCCGCGGGCCTCCCTGGCCTCAGGGAACAGCTCCTCGAGGATCGCCACATAGTCGGACGCCTTGAAGCGAGACTGGAAGATCAGCGTCGCCGCGCCGGACTGCTTGAGGGCGTAGGCCAGTTCATGGCCACGATAGCTCGGGTTGAGATTGACCAGCACCACGCCGATCTTGGCGGTGGCGTACTGGATCAGCGTCCATTCGGCGCGATTGGGCGCCCAGATCCCGACGCGGTCGCCGCGCTCGATGCCCATCGCCAGCAGGCCGCGCGCCACGCGCTCGACCTCTGCGTGCAGTTCGGCCCAGGTGTAGCGCAGTCCCTGATGGCGACTGATCAGGGCGTCGCGCTCGGGCCAGCGCGCGCAGATGCGATCAAGGCAATCCCCGATGGTTTCTCCCATCAGTGGGGTGTCGGAGGTAGCGCTGAGATAGCTGGCTGACTGGCTTGCGTGTGCCATTTCGCTGGCAGGCTGGCGTGTGGCGATGGCGTCCTGTGACATGGTGCTTTCCTGTGTCCTTGGTTGTTATTGGTGAGGCAAGGCTTGTCAGGGGGAGCCGCCTCAGGGAGGCGGTGACGCAGTGTTGTCGTTCTTTTCGTTTTTGTCGTCTGGTCGTGCTGTCGTCTTGTCATGAGTCGCGTGATCAGCGGGCGACGCGCTGCTCTCCGGCAGTCTGCTGTCGCCCGCACTCGCGAGGCGCTGGTCAGTTTTCTACTGACGATTCTCTATAGACAGTCTAGTCGCTGTCACTTGTGTAGCCGGCAGTTATATAGCTGCTGCTGGCGCGAGTGGGTTCTGGTGTTGTGGACTCCAATCAGCCCTCGCTGTCGCCGGCCAGGCGGGCGAGGGCTTCGCGGGCACGTGTCTCGACGTCATCCAGCTCGCGTTGCATGGCGGTGAGATCGCGCAGCTGCCGTTCAAGGCCCTCGCGCTTTTCGCTCAGGATGCCAAGCAGGCGGGTGAGCTGCTTCTCGCCACCGCCGTCGGCGGCGTCGTAGAGGTCGACCACTTCACGAATCTCGGCCAGCGAGAAGCCCAGTCGCTTGCCGCGCAGGGTCAGTTTGAGACGCACGCGGTCCTTGTCGCGATAGACGCGCGTCTGACCGCGCCGCTCCGGGTGCAGCAGACCTTCCTGCTCGTAGAAGCGGATGGTGCGCGTGGTCACGTCGAAATGGCGTGCCAGCTCGCCGATGCTCCAGGTGCGCTGGGTCGGACGGATGGCGTCGCTGGTGCTGGTGGTGCTCAGCAGGGACTCCACACCGGCATCGTGCGTCGTGCCATCAGGCGTTGCCCGGGATTTGGGGTCAGGACTTGGGGTCATCATCGTATCTGTCATGGGCGCTGCCGCTCCGGATGCTGTGCGCGCCAAGGAGAGGGGAATGCTCCTTGGCGCAGTGGGTGCCAGCGGCGTCTGGCCGTGAATTTTCTACAGACTAGCATTGTTTACGTTAACGTAAAGGGTAATAGTATTTGCAGCCAACCAAGCAGATGCTAGGTTGAATCAGATCACAGTCTCGGCTTGCCGTTTTCTGCAGGACGGCCTGGTTCTGCAGGTCGTCTTCAGCTCTGCAAGGCGGCTCGCCTGACGACTTCGGCTCTGTTGACACACTGTCTTCCTTCCAATAACAACAGCCACAGGAATGCCACGCCATGTCTTCGACGTCTCTCACGCCCTCTACTGCCGCGTCCTCTACCGGTTCACTGGAGCTGCTGTCACGCCTGCGCGCCGTGGTCGCCGGTGACAGCGCGCCGCTGGTGCTGCCTCAGCTGATCAATGGTCAGTTTGTCGAAAGTCGCGCCGATCAGCACCTGAGCGTCACCAACCCGGCCACCAACGGCGAGATCGCTCGCGTGCCCCTGTCACCGCTGAGTGAGCTGGATGAAGCGCTGGACCACGCCGAACAGGCCTTCCAGCGCTGGCGCAACACGCCGGTGCCGACCCGCGCCCGCCTGATGCTCAGTTATCAGCATCTGCTCAAGCAGCATCATGACGAGCTGGCCGAGATCATCTCCCACGAGCTGGGCAAGACCTTCGAGGACGCCAAGGGCGATGTGTGGCGCGGCATCGAGGTGGTCGAGCACGCCGCCAACATTCCCAGCCTGCTGATGGGCGAGACGGTGGAGAACGTCGCCACCGGCATCGACAGCTATTCCGTGACCCAGTCGCTGGGTGTCTGCCTGGGCATCACGCCGTTCAACTTCCCCGCCATGATACCGCTGTGGATGTTCCCGCTGTCCATCGCCTGTGGCAATGCCTTCGTGATCAAGCCGTCCGAGCAGGTGCCGCTGACCACGCTGCGGCTGGCGGAGCTGTTCATGGAAGCAGGTGCCCCCGAGGGCATCCTGACCGTGATGCAGGGTGGGCGCGATCAGGTCAATCATCTGCTCGCCCACGAGATTCCGCGCACCGTCAGCTTCGTCGGCTCGGTACCGGTGGGTCAGCACATCTATCGCACCGCCACCGACAACCTCAAGCGCGCCCAGTGCTTCGCCGGCGCCAAGAACCACATGGTGATCATGCCGGACGCTCCGGCCGACCAGGTCGTCAACGCGCTGGTCGGTGCCAGTGTCGGCGCGGCGGGTCAGCGCTGCATGGCGATCTCGGTGGCGGTCTTCGTCGGTGATTCGAAGGCCTTGATCGAGCGGGTGCGCGATGCGCTGGCCGAGGTGCGCCCGGGCGCCTGGGATGACAAGGGCGCCAGCTACGGGCCGCTGATCTCGCCGCAGGCGCTGGAGCGCGTGACCGGCTGGATCCAGCAGGGCGAGCAGGAAGGCGCCGAGCTGCTGCTGGATGGTCGCGGCGTCTCGGTGGCGGGCTATCCCGACGGCAACTGGCTGGGGCCGTGCCTGTTCTCCAGGGTGACGCCGGAGATGGTGCTCTATCGCGAGGAAATCTTCGGGCCGGTGCTGTGCTGCATGGAGGCGGCGGACCTGTCCGAAGCCATCGAGCTGATCAACAACAACCCCTACGGCAACGGCACCTCCATCTTCACGCGCTCCGGCGGCGCGGCACGGCGCTTCCAGAACGAGATCGCGGTCGGTCAGGTCGGCATCAACGTGCCGATTCCGGTGCCGCTGCCGTTCTTCTCCTTCACCGGCTGGCGCGGCAGCTTCTTCGGTGATCTGCATGCCTATGGCAAGCAGGCGGTGCGCTTCTATACCGAGACCAAGACGGTGACGGCGCGCTGGTTCGACGATGCGCCGGCCGAGGGCAATCAGCCCAACTTCTCGATCCAGATGCGCTGAGGGCTCTCTTTACAACACCGCCGAGGGCTCTCTTCACAAGACCGCTGAGGGCTCTTCAGATGCGCTGATGGCTCCTCAGATGCGTTGAGCCGCTTTGACAGGCCCGAGCGATAGGCCCGGGCCGACAGAACAAGGACAACAGGAGGCAGCTGCATGAACTTTTCGCTGACCGATGACCAGCGTGCCCTCCAGGAGGGGGCGCGTGCCTTCGCGGATGCCGAGCTTGCCCCGCATGCCGCCGAGTGGGACGCCACGGCCCACTTCCCCATCGAGACACTTCGCAAGGCGGGCGAGGCCGGCTTCATGGGGCTTTACGTCCCCGAGGAGCACGGCGGCCTTGGCCTGCCGCGCCTCGACAGCTCCATCATTCTCGAGCAGCTGGCGACCGGCTGCATCTCGACCACTGCCTACATCACCATCCACAACATGGTGGGCTGGATGATCGCCAGTTTCGCCACGGGCAGCTGCCGCGAGCAGTGGGTGCCGGCGATGGTGGCGGGCGACAAGCTCGGTTCCTACTGCCTGACCGAGCCGGGCAGCGGCAGTGATGCTGCCAGTCTGCGTACCCGCGCCGAGCGCGAGGGCGATGACTACTATCTGAGTGGCTCCAAGATGTTCATCTCCGGTGCCGGCGCCACGGACGTGCTGGTGGTGATGGCGCGCACCGGCGAGCCGGACAGCGGCGCGGCGGGTATCTCGGCCTTCGTGGTGCCGGCTGACGCCGAGGGCATCAGCTACGGCAAGAAGGAAGACAAGATGGGCTGGAACAGCCAGCCGACCCGGCTGGTGAGCTTCGATCGCGTGCGGGTTGCGGCGGCCAATCGTCTGGGCGAGGAGGGCGAGGGCTTCCGCTTCGCGATGAAGGCGCTGGATGGCGGTCGCATCAACATCGCCACCTGCTCACTGGGCGCGGCCCAGAAGGCGCTGGAGCTGTCGCGGGATTATCTCGGCGAGCGCAAGCAGTTCGGGCGTGAGCTGGCCCAGTTCCAGGCCCTGCAGTTCAAGCTGGCCGACATGGCCACCGAACTGACCGCGGCGCGCACCCTGGTGCGGCTGGCGGCCTTCAAGCTCGATGAGGGTGACGCCGAGGCCAGCGCCCACTGTGCGATGGCCAAGCGCTTCGCCACCGACATGGGCTTCGAGGTCTGCAATCAGGCACTCCAGCTGCATGGCGGCTACGGTTATATCCGCGAGTACCCATTGGAGCGGCTGGTGCGTGACACCCGTGTGCACCAGATTCTGGAAGGCACCAACGAGATCATGCGTCTGATCATTGCGCGGCGTCTTCTGACGCCGGGCATGATCGAGTCGCTGGCGTAACGCCGCCTCCACTTCAATTCGTCATTGGTTACCATCTTTCAGGGAGTTACATGATGTCATCCAGTCAAGGGCCATGCCTCGTTCTCGAGAAGGATCGTCATATCGCCCGGGTCACCATCAATAACCCGCCGGCCAACACCTGGACGGAAGCGTCCTTGATCGAGCTGGAGCAGCTGCTCGACGAGCTGGAGGGCGATGGCAGCGTGAGTGCGGTGGTGATCACCGGTGAGGGCGACAAGTTCTTCTCCGCCGGCGCCGATCTCAAGACCTTCGCCGATGGTGACAAGGGCGTCGCCGCCACCATGGCGCGCCGCTTCGGGCTGGCCTTCGAGCGGCTGGCCAACTTCCCGGGCGTGACGATCGCCGCCGTCAACGGCTACGCGATGGGCGGCGGGCTCGAGTGCGCGCTGGCCTGTGACATGCGTATCGTCGAGCGGCAGGCCAGGCTGGCACTGCCGGAGGCCAAGGTGGGGCTGCTGCCGTGTGCGGGCGGCACCCAGCACCTGCCGTGGCTGGTCGGCGAAGGCTGGGCCAAGCGCATGATCCTGTGTGGTGAACAGGTAGACGCGGAGACCGCCGGTCGCATCGGGCTGGCGGAAGAGGTGGTCGAGACCGGCCAGAGCTTCGAGCGCGCGCTGGCGAT
Source organism: Cobetia sp. Ld8 (assembly GCF_045066615.1). NCBI lineage: Bacteria > Pseudomonadati > Pseudomonadota > Gammaproteobacteria > Oceanospirillales > Halomonadaceae > Cobetia > Cobetia sp. Ld8. Next base: position 655,745 of record NZ_JBISHF010000006.1, read on the forward strand.
CGCCGAGAGCGTCGCCAACCAGAGCCCGAGCGCGGTGGCGCGCTGCAAGGCGTTGATCATGTCGTCACGCCATCGCGGCATGAGCGATGGCCTGCGCATGGAGCGCGAGCTGTTCGTCGAGCTGTTCGATGACCCCAACCAGAAGGAAGGCGTGAGCGCCTTCCTCGAGAAGCGCGCCCCGCAGTGGGTCTCGCGTCAGGAAGAGGTGAAGGGAGGAGGGCGCTCATGAGCCAGATAGAAGGTGTCACCGCCAAGGCCGCGACCGATGTCGAGGCGCCCGTGGTGTTCGAGACGCGTCGCGCCCGCGACGGCAAGCAGCTGGGAATCGTGCGCCTGAACGCGCCGCGTTCGCTGAATGCGCTGTCGCTGGCCATGATCGAGCGCATCGAGGCGCAGCTGGATGCCTGGGAACTGGACAGCAGCATCGCCATGGTGTGGCTGGAAGGCGCCGGCGAGCGTGCGCTGTGTGCCGGTGGCGATATCGTGGCGCTCTATCAGGCGATGACCACGGCGCCTGCCAGCGAAGGCGCAGACCCCCTCGAGGCGCTGGATGATTTCTTCGCCACCCGCTACTTCACCGCCGAATACCGGCTCGATCACCGCCTGCATACCTTCCCCAAGCCGCTGCTGGTGTGGGGTGGCGGCATCGTGATGGGCGGCGGCATGGGGCTGTTCGCCGGCGGCTGTGAGCGTGTGGTCACCGAGAGTTCGCGACTGGCGATGCCGGAAGTCAGCATCGGTCTGTACCCGGATGTCGGTGCCAGCTGGTTGCTCAATCGCCTGCCGCGTGGCATCGGAGAATATCTCGGCGCGACCGGTGCGCAGCTGAATGCCCGCGATGCGCTGGATCTTGGCCTTGCGACACGCCTGATTCCCGATGAGCAGCGCGAATCGCTCAAGCAGGCGCTGTGCGAGGGTGAATTCGGCCGTCACCCGTCGCGTCATCTGAGCCAGGTGCTGAGCGAGTTCGAGCGCCGTGAACTGGCGCCGCCGGGGCAGGTGCTGCCGCTCTTCGATCATCTTCAGCAGCTGGTCGCCGGGCGCGAAGTGCAGCAGGCCTGCCAGCGGATCATCGATGACCCCCAGGCGCGCAGTGACTGCAATGCGTGGCTGAACGCCAACCGCGAGCGACTGCTGGCCGGCTGCCCCAGTTCACCGCATCTGGTATTTCGCATGCTGGGGCGCCATCGCCACTCCTCGCTGGCGGAGGCCTTCCGCGACGAGCTGACCCTGTCGGTGCGCTGCTGCATGGGTACCGAACTTGCCGAAGGGGTGCGCGCCCTGCTGATCGACAAGGACAAGCAGCCGCAGTGGGCCTATGCCTCGATCGCCCAGGTCTCCGAGGAATACATCGACGGCTTCTTCGCACCGCTGTGGGAAGAGAATGAGCATCCGCTGATGGACCTCTGAGCGCGCTTTTCAGCACCGGCGGCAGGCGCGGCCATGCCACCGGACGCCAATGACAACAAGAATCTGTTCACAAGGAAGCATTGCCATGACATCCATCGGTTTCATCGGACTCGGCAACATGGGCGGGCCCATGGCGCTCAATCTGGTCAAGGCTGGCCATGCGGTAAGGGTCTTCGATCTGGTCGAGTCGGCCATGAGCGAGCTGGTCGAGGCGGGCGCCACCCGCGCGGCATCTCCCGGAGAGGTCGTCGAGGGTGTCGAGGTGTTGATCAGCATGCTGCCGGCCGGTCAGCACGTGCGAAAGCTCTATCTCGGTGACAAGGAAGACGGTGCGGGTGGCCTCCTGGCCACGCTCGACCCCTCGGTACTGGTGATCGACGCCTCGACCATCGCGCCAGATGATGCCCGTCTGGTCGCGCGCCACGCCGCCGAGCGTGGCATCACCTTCATGGATGCCCCGGTGTCCGGCGGGGTCGGTGGTGCACGTGCCGGTACGCTGAGTTTCATCGTCGGCGGCGAGGCCGACGGCTATGCGCGTGCCGTGCCGCTGCTGGAAGTGATGGGCAAGAATCTGTTCCATGCCGGCCCGGCCGGCAGCGGTCAGGTCGCCAAGATCTGCAACAACATGCTGCTGGGCATCCTGATGAGCGGCACCGCCGAGGCGCTGGCGCTGGGGGTCAAGAACGGGCTGGACCCAGCCGTGCTCTCGGAGGTGATGAAGCAGTCATCCGGCGGCAACTGGGCGCTCAACGTCTACAATCCCTGGCCCGGCGTGATGGAAGCCGCGCCGGCCTCCAATGACTATCAGGGCGGTTTCCTGGTCGATCTGATGACCAAGGATCTTGGCCTTGCCTGGGAGATGGCGCTGGGCTCGAAATCGGCGGTGCCAATGGGCTCCCAGGCGCGTAATCTGTTCGTCCAGCATGCAGCCCAAGGCGCAGGACGCCTCGATTTTTCGAGCATCCAGCGCTTCTATCGCTGTGGCGAGGCGGATGCGTGAGCTGTCACGCAGTCAGCCGCTGACATGCACCCCGAGGACAACATCATCTGCAAGGAGCACCCCATGATTCGACCGGTCAGTGAGCTGGTGGCCGCCGCCGAGACGGAGATCGAGACCCTGTCGCCCCGCGAGCTACGCGAGGCGCTGGAAGAGGCCCGCGCCGGCGGCACGCCGCTGACGCTGGTGGATATCCGCGATGTGCGTGAGCTGGAGCGAGAAGGGCGTATTCCCGGCGCCATCCACGCGCCGCGCGGCATGCTGGAGTTCTGGGTCGACCCGGCCTCGCCCTATCACCGCGCCGACTTCGCGCGCGAAGGGCGCTATGTGCTGTTCTGTGCCGGCGGGCTGCGCTCGGCGCTGGCCACCAAGTCGCTCAAGGACATGGGGTTCGGGCCGGTGGCCCATCTGGGTGGCGGCTTCGCGGCCTGGCGTGAGGCGGGGGGAGAGGTCGTCTCGCCCTTCATGCAGGGCAACTGACGCAGCGCGGGATTGCTCGGCGCGATCCAGCGTTGCCCCTCACCTGACACGCTGATGCTTTACACTGTTCGGCCCCGCTGGCGCCTCGCCGGTCGGGGTCGTTTTCTGTCCGGAGCCTGTATGTCTGACCCTGATACCCCTGCCACCCCCAAACGTGCCTCGTCTCGGCGTGGCACGCGCGATCTGGTGCGTGACCCGATCGCCTCGACGCTGGCGCGCATGACGGGGCCGGTGATCGGCGGCATCGTCACCATGATGCTGTTCAACCTGGTGGATGCCTGGTTCATCGCCCAGCTGGGCACGCCGGAGCTGGCGGCGGTGACCATGACCTTCCCGGTCACCTTCGGCGTGATCAGCATCGCCATCGGGCTGTCCATCGGCACCACCGCCGTGGTGGGGCGCCGGCTGGGGCGAGGCGAGCTCGAGACCGTCAAGGCGCGTACTACGGATTCCAGTCTGCTGGGGCTGCTGCTGGGGCTGGTGATGCTGGTGCTGGGGCTTGCCAGCATCGAGCCGCTGTTCGGGCTGCTGGGAGCCGATGACACCCTGATGCCGCATATCCGCGACTACATGCAGGTGTGGTATTTCGGCGCGCCCTTCGTGTTGCTGCCGCGTGTGCTGGGCAGCGTGCTGCGCGCCGAGGGCAATACGCTGGTGCCCTCGCTGGTGATGGCGGCGGCGGGGGTGCTCAATGCGTTGCTCGACCCGCTGCTGATCTTCGGCATCGGTGACTGGCAGGGCATGGGCGTGGCGGGCGCGGCGCTGGCCACGGTGCTGTCATGGCTGGCGATGACGCTGGGCTTGCTGGCATTGCCACTGCTGCGCGCGCGGCTTGATTTTCGTCACCTGAGCGTGACGCGGTTGGTAACGTCATGGCGCGAGGTCGGGGCGATCGGCCTGCCTGCCGCGCTGACCAGCGTGATGACGCCGATTGCCACCGCGCTGGTCACGCGTATCGTCAGTCAGCATGGGCACGCGGCGGTGGCGGCTTACGGCATCGGCTCGCGCATCGAGTCGCTGGCGCTGATTCTGGTGCTGGCGCTGTCCATGACGCTGTCGCCCTTCATCAGCCAGAACGACGGTGCCGGGCAGCAGAAGCGTGTATGGCGCGCCATACACGGCGTGCTGGCCTTCATTCTCGTCTGGCAGCTGGTGGTCTGGTTGGGGCTCGGGCTGGGGGGAGAGTGGATCGCGGCGCGTTTCGCCGAGAGCCAGGAGGTCGCGGGGCTGGTCAGCACCTATCTGTGGCTGATACCCGCCGCCCTCGGGGCACAGGGCGTGATCATTCTCGCCAATTCCAGCCTCAATGCGCTGCACAAGCCGCGCCGCGCGATGATGCTCTCGCTGGTGCGTCTGTTCGCCTTGCTGGTGCCGCTGGCCTGGCTTGGCGGCGCCCTGTATGGCGTGATCGGTATTTTTGCCGGGGTGGCGACAAGTTATCTGTTGATGGGCGGCATCAGTTATCTGGCGCTGCGTTCGGTCCTTAGGCAGCGCGCCTGAGCCTGGTAGAGAGAGACCGCTGTCGTGACGAAAAAAAGCCGCCGTGACCCGAGAGGGGGCGGCGGCTTTTTCATGTCTGGCTTTCAGTGCCTTGGGCGGCTTATTCCCAGTGCCTTAGGCGGTTGTTTACCAGTGCCTCAGGCGGCTGTTTTTCAGTGCCTTAGGCGGCTGTTGCCCAGTGCCTTAGGCGTCTTCGTACTTGCACAGATAGGCGGATTCGACCGTGGTGCGCACCTCGAAGCTCTGGTTGGCTTCGACGATGAAGCTTTCACCGGCGGCGAGCTGATACCACTCTTCCGCGCCCGGCAGCAGTACCTGCATGTCGCCGCTGATCAGGGTCATGTATTCGCGTTGGCTGGTGGCGAACACGAATTCGCCGATGGCCATCACGCCGACCGTGGCAGGAAGGTCTGCACTCTGGAAGGCGATGGAGGCCACCTGGCCGTCGAAGTAGTGGTTGGTGTTGAACATGGGAGGATTTCCTGGGTGAGTAGCGCTGTTGTTGTGGTCGATGTCTGTCGTCGTGGTCGACGTGTGTTGTTGTGTTCGACTTGTGATGATCTGGCGTCGGGGTCAGCGCGGTGAGAAGCGGCGTGCCAGGCCGGTCTCGGCGATCATGCGTGTCGAGATCTCTTCGATCGAGAAACGCGTGGTATCGATGTAGGGCACCTTGGAGCGGCGGAAGAGTGCCTCGGTCTGCTCGACTTCCTGCAGACACTGGTCGATCGAGCAGTAGCGGCTGTTGGGGCGACGCTCGGTGCGGATGGCGGCCAGACGGCGCGGGTCGATGGTCAGCCCGAACAGCTTGTGACGATATTGCGCCAGTGAGGCGGGCATCTTGAGGGTGCCGGACTCGTCCAGATCATCCTCGGTCAGCGGGTAGTTGGCCGCGCGGATGCCGAACTGCAGCGCCAGATACAGCGAGGTCGGCGTCTTTCCGCAGCGTGAGACGCCGATGAGGATGACGTCGGCCTTGTCGTATTGATGCGTGCGCGCGCCATCATCGTTGTCGAGGGCGAAATGCACCGAATCGATGCGATTCATGTAGACGTCGTCCTGCCCGATGGAGTGGGTCTTGCCGACGCTGTAGGACGAGTGGGTGTCCAGTTCCTCTTCCAGCGGCTTGAGGAAGGTCGAGAAGATGTCGACCTTGAAGCCGGAGGATTCGGAGATGATGTCGCGGATGTTCTGGTCGACGATGGTGTCGATGATGATCGGGCGCTCGCCGTCATTGGCATGCGCGCTCTCGATGGCCTTGACCAGTGCCGTCGCCTTTTCAGCCGAATCGATGTAGGGCTTGGTCACCATGCGGATGTCGGTATTCTCGAACTGGGCGAGCAGACTGCGTCCCAGTGTCTCGGCGGTGATGCCGGTGCCATCGGAAATGAAGAAGGCGGTTCGGGTCATGACGGGCACTCGTGAAGAACGAATCGAAGACACCAGCCCGCTCAGGCTGTTGCCCCGTGAAGACCCCAAGTGTCGGTGTTCCCTGTCGAGCTTGCAATATCCGGTACAGGGCCAGTGGCGCGATATGAGAAATCCCGTGTTCCCGTCCTTTAAAAAAGCGCCTCATGACTACATTCCTGTAGCGGCCGTTCCTGGCTTGTCGACATGTTCGCCGACGATGGCGACATAACGTCTGAAACAGGCTCAGGGTTGTAGTCCTCCTCCACTGACTAGCCGGTTAGACCAATGGCTAATACTAGAGAGAGCTTGTTAGGGTGGCGTCATTGCTGAACGGAAGGCGGTTCATCGTCCTCCATCGATCATTCGTTTCCATCCATTGGTACCAGGGGGTTCCCTTGTCACAGCAAGCCACATCCGAATACGTCGTCGATTTCGATCAGCTCGGCATGAACGATGTTGATCGCGTTGGCGGCAAGAACGCCTCGCTCGGTGAGATGATCTCCAATCTGGCCGATGCCGGTGTCACCGTGCCCGGCGGCTTTGCGACTACCTCCTATGCCTATCGCGAGTTTCTGGCCCACGAAGGCCTCGACAAGCGTATCAATGCCGCCCTCGATGCCCTCGATGTGGACGACGTGGTCGAACTGGCGCGCGTCGGTGCCGAGATTCGTCAGTGGATCATCGACACGCCGCTGCCGCCGGCCTTCGAGGCCGAGATGGAACGTGCCTATGCCGAGCTTCAGGCCAGGCACCCGAACCTGAAGGTCGCCGTGCGCTCCTCCGCCACCGCGGAAGATCTGCCGGATGCCTCCTTCGCCGGTCAGCAGGAAACCTTCCTCAACATCGAAGGCTTCGACAACATCAAGCGTGCGGTTCACGAGGTGTTCGCGTCACTGTTCAACGACCGCGCCATTTCCTACCGCGTGCACAAGGGCTTCGATCACTCACTGGTCGCGCTGTCTGCCGGCGTACAGAAGATGGTGCGTTCCGAGACGGCCGCTTCTGGCGTGATGTTCACCCTGGACACCGAATCCGGCTACCGCGACGCCGTCTTCGTCACCGGCTCCTGGGGCCTGGGCGAGACCGTGGTGCAGGGCGCGGTCAATCCTGACGAGTTCTACGTCCACAAGACCACGCTGGCCGCTGGCCGCCCGGCGGTACTGCGCCGCAACCTGGGCTCCAAGCTGATCAAGATGGTCTACACCGACGACACCAGTGCGGGTCGCTCCGTCGAGACCGTCGACGTGCCGGTGCCGGACCGCCACCGTTTCTGCATCAGCGATGCCGATGTCGAGGCCCTGGCGCGCCAGGCCATGATCATCGAGAAGCACTACCAGCGTCCGATGGATATCGAATGGGCGCGTGATGGTGACGACGGCAAGCTCTACATCGTCCAGGCGCGTCCGGAAACGGTCGTCAGCCAGGAAGAGGGTGGCAACCTCGAGCGCTTCCAGCTGCGCGAGAAGGGCCGCACCCTGGTCACCGGGCGTGCCATCGGTCAGCGTATCGGCCAGGGCGCGGTGCGCGTGATCGACAACCCGGAACAGATGGACAAGGTGCAGGTCGGCGACGTGCTGGTCACCGACATGACCGATCCGGACTGGGAGCCAGTCATGAAGCGCGCCTCCGCCATCGTCACCAACCGTGGCGGACGTACCTGCCACGCGGCGATCATCGCGCGTGAGCTGGGAATTCCGGCCGTGGTCGGCTGTGGCGACGCGACCTCGGTGCTCGCCGAAGGCCGCGAAGTGACGGTCTCCTGCGCCGAAGGCGATACCGGTCATGTCTATGACGGTATCCTCAACTTCGATCGCACCGTCACCAGCGTCAACGAGATGCCGGAGATTCCGTTCAAGATCATGATGAACGTCGGCAACCCGGACCGCGCCTTCAGCTTCTCGCGTCTGCCGAATGCCGGTGTGGGCCTGGCGCGTCTCGAGTTCATCATCAACCGCATGATCGGCGTGCACCCCAAGGCGCTGCTCGACTACGCCACCCTGCCCATCGATCTGCAGCAGACCATCGATGCGCGCACCGCCGGCTACGCAAGCCCGGTCGACTTCTACGTCGACAAGCTGGTCGAGGGCATCTCCACCCTGGCGGCCGCCTTCCACCCGCAGAAGGTCATCGTGCGCATGTCGGACTTCAAGTCCAACGAGTACGAGAACCTGATCGGCGGCAAGATGTACGAGCCGGGCGAAGAGAACCCGATGCTGGGCTTCCGTGGTGCCTCGCGCTACGTGTCTGACACCTTCCGCGACTGCTTCGATCTGGAATGCCGTGCCCTCAAGCGCGTGCGTGACGAGATGGGGCTGACCAACGTCGAGATCATGGTGCCCTTCGTGCGTACCACCGGCGAGGCGGAGCAGGTCATCAAGCTGCTGGGCGAGAATGGTCTGGTACGTGGCGAGAACGGCCTGCGCGTCATCATGATGTGCGAGCTGCCGACCAACGCGCTGCTGGCGGATCAGTTCCTCGAGCACTTCGATGGCTTCTCCATCGGCTCCAACGACCTGACCCAGCTGACCCTGGGGCTGGATCGCGACTCCGGCATCGTCGCTCACCTCTTCGATGAGCGTAACCCGGCGGTCAAGCAGCTGATGTCGATGGCGATCCGTGCCTGCAAGGCGCAGGGCAAGTACGTCGGCATCTGTGGTCAGGGCCCGTCGGACCATCCGGAGCTGGCCAAGTGGCTGATGGAAGAGGGCATCGACAGCGTCTCCCTCAACCCGGATTCCGTGCTGGAAACCTGGTTCATGCTGGCGGACAAGGAGCTGGTGTAACCCAGGCTTCCCAGGATGGTGACCTGACGCGCTGAGGCGCAGACGGTCGTTGTCACCCAGGGCGCCCATCGCACTCAATGTGCGGTGGGCGTTTTTCGTTTCGTGCCTGAAACCTGAATGATTGGTCAGTTCAGGCATTAGACCAATGGGGGAGAAAGCAGCACAAAGACGTCAGTTAGTAACAAATAGCAACAAAATGATCTCGATTGCGCGACTAAATGATTATCTTTCTACCTTATGTAAAAAAGGCAGTCATTTATAATCCCAGTCACCCCGCTGACCACAATATCCATGGTGGCAATTAATCCATGGTGACTATGACGGCAGGCCTCACCGGTAGCCAGCACTGCGGTGGCACGCAACAACCGACCTTTCAGACACAATCCAAGGTAGTCGTAACGTGAAACAGTCTTTATGGAAAAACATCGGCGTCCAGGTAGTCATCGCCATGATCCTGGGTGCAGGTGTCGGGGCGTACATGGGCGAAGACGCCTCGATGTTCGCGCCACTGGGTGAGCTGTTCATTCACCTGATCAAGATGCTGGTCGTGCCGCTGATCGCGGTCTCCATCGTGTCGGGAGCCGCCAATCTGGGCGACAGTCCTTCTGCCGGCAAGATCGGCATCTCCACCTTCGCCTTCTTCATGCTGACCTCTGCCGTGGCCGTGATGCTGGCGCTGGTAATGGGGCATGTCTTCCAGCCGGGCAGCGGAGTGGACCTGGAAAGCGCCAAGGGCATGTTCTCCAATGCCTACGCTGACAAGGGCAGCGTGCCGGGCGTGATGGACACCATTCTGGGCATGGTGCCGACCAATATCTTCGGTGCACTCACCGATGCCAATATCCTGCAGATTCTGGTGTTCTGCCTGTTCCTCGGCATTGGCCTGTCCAAGACCGGCGAGCGTGGCAAGCCGCTGATCGAAGGCCTCAACACCATCATCGAAGCCTTCGTGTGGATGATCAACGTGGTGATGCTGATCGCGCCGATCGGCGTCTTCGGCCTGATGGCGGACGCCGTCGGCACCTTCGGCTTCGATGTACTGACGCTGGTGATGAAGCTGTTCCTCGTCTACATGGGCGCCATCCTCATCTACGGCTTCGTGTTCTACCCGCTGGTGGTCAAGTTCGGCTCTGACGTGCCGCTGGGTCGCTTCATGTCCGCGATGAAGAAGCCGCAGGCCGTCGCGCTGTCCACGGCGTCCTCCATGGCGACCCTGCCGGTCAACATGGAAGTCTGCGAGAAGGAGCTGGGCCTCAAGAACGCCACCTCTGCCTTTGTGCTGCCGCTGGGCGCGACCATCAACATGAGCGGCAATGCCATCTATTACGGGCTGGTGGCGATGTTCTTCGCCCAGGTCTTCAATGTCGACCTCGGCTTCTCCGCCTACGCCGCCATCGTGTTCACCGCGACTCTGGGTGCCATCGGTCAGGCCGGTGTGCCGGGGCCGTCGTTCCTGGTGGTCGCCGTGCTGCTGGCTGCCGGTATTCCCATCGAAGGTCTGCCGCTGCTGTTCGCGCTGGATCGTATCTTCGACATGACGCGCACCGCGCTCAATATCACCGGTGACGCTGCCTGCGCCGCCGTGGTGGACCGCTACGCGCGTGCCGATGATGCGGCTGCGGCCTCTCAGGCCAGTGCTCAAGCCGGTTCACAGACCGACTCATCCAACGCAGAGCCCGCCAGCACTCGCTGAGTCCGCGATTCTGAACGCGAAACGCCCCCGCAACCTGCCTGGTTGCGGGGGCGTTTTCATTGCGGCGTGCACCGCGGCGCGAGACGGCGACTCAGGGAGTCGGCTGGGTACGGATCAGCGCTTCCTTGGCGGTGATGACGCCATTGTTGTCGGCGTAGAGATAGTCGCCCGGCACGATGGTGACGCCGGCGAAGGTGACCGGGATATCGCGCTGGCCTTCGCCGCGCTTGATGCTGGGGCGCGGGTAGCAGCCCAATGCCTGCACGCCGAGATTGGTGGCGTGGATCTCATCCACATCGCGGATGCAGCCATACATGATCACGCCGGCCCAGCCGCTCTTGGCGGCCTGCTCGGCGAGCATGTCGCCCAGCATGGCGCAGCGCATCGAGCCGCCGGCATCGACGACCAGGACGCGGCCTGCGCCGGGTTCCGCGACGGCTTCCTTGACCAGCGAGTTGTCCTCGAAGCACTTGATGGTCACGACTTCGCCGCCGAAGGACTCGACGCCGCCGTAGTTGATGAACAGTGGCTCGAGCACCTGCACGTCGGGGAACTCATCGCAGAGGTCGGGGGTGGAGATGGGATGCGTCATGTCGGATTCCTTGTGCTGGGCGGCCGGGGCAGGCCGCTTGAGGGACGGAGCGCTTTGATTGCTGCAATGCCACAACTCCGAGAATGCCCGATACGCCAAGGCTTTGCATCTCTGCGAAGGGCTAAGCGGGCCTCGGGCACGCGCAAGCGGGGGGAGCGGGAAGGTCACGAGGACATGTTGCCGGCTTGCGACGTGACAAGTAGTCAAAACGCCACTCTTGAAACACTGTTCTATATCTACCACGATGCTCCTGCAACCCATGACAGGCGGGGTCTTGCCGTCAGTACCTGGCCGTCAGTACCTGGCCGGCAGCTGCCTGTGCCGCCCATTGGATCAAGGAGCAATACATGAGCAAGTCACGTCTTCTGGCCGCCCCGTTGGCTACCGTTTCCTTCGCCGCTCTCGCTCTGGCGCTCAGTGGTCATGCTCAGGCGGCTGGCAATGCCAGCGAAGGGCTCTACATCGGTGCCGGTACCGGCTTCTCCAGCCTTGAGAACGATGATTCCGATGAGGCCGGTGACTTCATCGAATCCGGCAGTGATGACTTCGATGTGGATGATGACGACAACGTCTACAAGGCCTTCGTGGGCTATCAGTACAATCCGTACTTCGCCACTGAGGCCTTCTACACCGACCTGGGGACTGTCCAGCTCAAGGGCAATGACTTCAGCAATACCGATCTCGAGTCCAAGGCCTACGGTGTCAACGTGGTGGGTATCCTGCCCATCGGTCAGTACTTCTCGCTGTTCGCCAAGGCGGGGGTGGCCAAGTGGGAAACCGATGTCGATGGCAATCTGGGCAATTCCAGCGTCGATCTGAAGGACAACGACGGCTTTGATCCGGTCTATGGTGCCGGTGCGCAGGTCAATCTGGACCCGTTCCTGATCCGTGCCGAGTACGAGCGCTATGACTTCGACAGCGATTATCAGGTAGATGCCTTCACCGCCTCGGTCGGCTACAAGTTCTGAGGCAGGGCGCTTGCGCCCACTGAGCTTGTCGCAGGCATGAAAAAACGGGCCGTCCCTTGAGGGGCGGCCCGTTTCGTTGTCTGGCATGACGCCAGTTGGCATGACGCCAATGCTGCTGTCAGAGGGGAGTCATGCAGTGGCGCATGACTCCCCGCCTGATCAGGCTTCCTGGGTGACCGGAATCACGTTGGAAGCGGCGTTCTGGAACTCTTCGATCTCATGGAAGTTCAGGTAGCGATAGATCTCGCCCGCCATGGCATCGAATTCGCCCATGTAGCCCTGATATTCCTCGACGGTCGGCAGACGACCGACCACGGCCGCGATGGCTGCAAGCTCGGCAGACGCCAGGAAGACGTTGGCGCCATCGCCCAGACGGTTCGGGAAGTTGCGCGTGGAGGTGGACACCACGGTGGACTTGGCAGCCACACGTGCCTGGTTACCCATGCACAGTGAGCAGCCCGGCATTTCCATGCGCGCGCCGGCACGGCCGTAGATGCCGTAGTAGCCTTCCTCGGTCAGCTGGTGCTGGTCCATCTTGGTCGGCGGTGCCAGCCACAGCTTGGTCTTCAGGCTACCGGCCGGCTGCTTCTCGAGCAGCTTGCCTGCGGCGCGGAAGTGACCGATGTTGGTCATGCACGAGCCGATGAAGACTTCGTCGATCTTCTGACCGGCGACGTCGGACAGCAGACGGGCATCGTCCGGGTCGTTCGGCGCACACAGTACCGGCTGGTCGATCTCGGCGAGGTCGATCTCGATGATCTCGGCGTATTCCGCGTCCTTGTCGGCACGCATCTGGCTCGGGTTGGCCAACCACTCTTCCATGCCCGCGATACGACGCTCGATGGTACGGGCATCGCCGTAACCGTTGGCGATCATCCACTTGAGCAGGGTGATGTTGGACTTCAGGTACTCGGTCACGCTCTCGTCGGACAGCGTGATGGTACAACCGGCGGCGGAACGCTCGGCAGAGGCGTCGGAGAGCTCGAATGCCTGTTCGGCCGTCAGATCTTCCAGACCTTCGATTTCCAGAATGCGGCCAGAGAAGGCGTTCTTCTTGTTGGCCTTGTCGACGGTCAGCAGGCCCTGCTTGATGGCGTACAGCGGGATGGCGTGGACCAGGTCACGCAGGGTGATGCCCGGACGACGTTCGCCCTTGAAGCGCACCAGGATGGATTCCGGCATGTCCAGCGGCATCACGCCAGTGGCGGCGGCGAAGGCCACCAGGCCAGAACCCGCCGGGAAGGAGATGCCCATCGGGAAGCGGGTGTGGGAATCACCACCGGTGCCGACGGTGTCCGGCAGCAGCATGCGGTTCAGCCACGAGTGGATGATGCCGTCGCCCGGACGCAGGGAGACGCCGCCGCGGTTCATGATGAAGTCGGGCAGGGTGTGGTGAGTCTCGACGTCGACCGGCTTCGGGTAGGCAGCGGTGTGGCAGAAGGACTGCATCACCAGGTCGGCCTGGAAGCCCAGACATGCCAGATCCTTCAGCTCGTCGCGGGTCATCGGGCCAGTGGTGTCCTGGGAGCCGACGGTGGTCATCTTCGGCTCGCAGTACATGCCCGGACGCACGCCTTCCAGGTTGCAGGCCTTGCCGACCATCTTCTGTGCGAGGGTGAAGCCCTTGCCGGTGTCCTTCGGCTGTTCCGGCAGGCGGAAGACGTCAGATGCCTCCAGACCCAGCTCGGTACGCGCCTTGTCGGTCAGACCGCGACCGATGATCAGCGGGATACGGCCGCCAGCACGCACTTCGTCCAGCAGGACCTGAGTCTTGAGGGAGAAGGTGGAGATGACTTCGTCGGTGTCGTGACGGCAGACCTTGCCTTCGTACGGGTAGATGTCGATGACATCGCCCATGGCCATCTTCTCGACGTCCATCTCGATGGGCAGGGCGCCGGCATCTTCCATGGTGTTGAAGAAGATCGGCGCGATCTTGTTGCCGATGCAGAAACCGCCGGCGCGCTTGTTGGGCACGAACGGGATGTCGTCGCCGAAGAACCACAGCACGGAGTTGGTGGCGGACTTGCGTGAGGAACCGGTACCGACCACGTCACCGACGTAGGCGACCGGGAAGCCCTTGGCCTTCACTTCCTCGATCTGGGCCAGCGGGCCGACGACGCCATCTTCCTGCGGGTTGATGCCTTCACGCGGGTTCTTGAGCATCGCGTTGGCGTGCAGCGGGATGTCCGGACGTGACCAGGCGTCAGGCGCCGGAGACAGGTCATCGGTGTTGGTCTCGCCCGGCACCTTGAAGACGGCCAGCGAGATCTTCTCGGCCAGCGCCGGCTTGGACAGGAACCATTCGGCGTCGGCCCAGGACTGCAGCACGGCCTGGGCGACGGCGTTGCCGGCCTTGGCGCGGTCAGCGACATCGTGGAAGGCGTCGAACATCAGCAGGGTGTGCTTGAGCTGTTCGCCGGCTTCCTTGGCCAGGCTTTCGTCGTCCAGCAGCTCGACCAGCGTGGCGATGTTGTAGCCGCCCTGCATGGTGCCGAGCAGCTTGACGGCATGAGTCTTGTCGATCAGCGGAGAAGCGGCTTCGCCACGTACGATGGCGGTCAGGAAGCCAGCCTTGACGTAAGCGGCTTCATCAACGCCCGGGGGAATGCGATTGGTGAACAGATCGAGGATGAACTCTTCTTCACCGGCCAGCGGATTCTTGAGCAGTTCGACCAGCTCGGCGGTCTGCTCGGCAGTCAGCGGCTTTGCCGGGATGCCCTGCTGGGCGCGTTCTTCAACCTGTTGACGGTAGGCTTCAAGCACGTGGGAGACCCTCATCTGTAATCGTGTCGAAATGCGCGGGCCAGTCGTCTTGAAGACGCAGGGCGGGGCACCTCGAGGCTTCTTGCGGGTAATTCAAGCGTCTTATTGCGAGCGAATCAGGCGCTACGGGGCGAATGCGAGTCTACTCAACTTTGTCGACAATGTTAAGGAGCGCCCAGTGGCGGGGGCTGAGACTTTGGTCGCCTATTGCGGCATAACATTCTGATATTTCATCTGATTGTCAGGAAATCACGCTGAGCAAACACTATGCGGCAACCCTGATGACGCGCTGATGACGCCCAGCGCGGTGCTGACGAGAGGCCCTTTGGGCACCGACGGCGCGATGCTGTCGGCTCTCAGGTACGCGCGGTATGATGGGGGTTACCCCGAATCACACTTTCCGCCTCCCCCGAGGGCAACATGAGCCGTATTCTTTCTCCTTGCGTAGGTGTCTGCTCCACTACGGTCGGCGATAGCGTCTGTCGCGGCTGCCAGCGTCATGATCATGAGATCCTGGCCTGGTTCGGCTATGACAGTGACCAGCGCGCCCAGCGCATGCTGGCACTGGACGAGCTGCGCAGTCAGGTCGCCGCCCGCTGGCTGCGCGTCGCCGATGACGCCATGCTGGCCGAGCAGCTGACCCGCCATCGCATCCGTTTTCGTGCCGATCAGTCGGCGCTGTCACGCGCCGTTGAGCTGCTGCGCGTCGGGCGCACCCGCATCAAGGACTTGTCGGCGTATGGCATCGCGCCACTGGCCCATGCGCGAGAACTTGAGCCCGAACAGCTTTTTGCCCATATAAACGATGAAATCATGGTGGAAGCGGCAAAGCGTGCCGATAATGATATGAACTCCGTCGTTGAGGTGTCTCCTGTCAGTCAGCAGCAGACGCAAGCGAGCGAGACAAAAGACTGACGTGATGATGAATTCAATGACCGACGTGACCGAGCGCAATGTGATTGCGCCTGAGCAGAGCAAGCAGCATGATGATACTCATGCTGGCCAGTATGGCGAGAGTGAGGCTGGGGCGCGCGTGATCGCAGCGTCGCAGGGGCCAAGCGATGAAGATACCGATGCCTTGCTGCCGGCGTCGCTGCTGGCCTTTCTGCCCTGCAGGACGCCCCTGAGCTGGGTCGAGGCGGCGCTTGAGAATCCGGAGCTGTTGCTGATCGACCATGCGCAGTGCGAGAAGAAAGCCGCCTCCACCGCCATGAGCCTGATGTACCGCTACGTGAACCGGCCACTGCTGTTGACCAAGATGTCACAGCTGGCGCGCGAAGAGCTGCTGCACTTCGAGCAGGTGGTCGGGCTGATGGAGAAGCGGGGCATCGTCTATCGGCATATCAAGGCCTCGCGCTATGCCGAAGCCCTGCGCCAGCAGGTCAGGGACGAAGACCCGCAACGCCTGGTGGACATCCTGCTGATCGGCGCCCTGATAGAGGCAAGGTCGTGTGAGCGCTTCGCGCGCCTCATCCCGTATCTGGAACCAGAGCTTGCAAAGTTCTATCGCACTTTGGTTAAGTCAGAAGGACGTCACTATGAGGATTACCTCATGTTGGCGGAGCAATACACCAATGAACCACTGGAACCCCGTCTCGCGGTGCTACGTGAAGTGGAACGAGAGCTGATCGAAACCCCCGACGCTGTCTTCCGCTTCCACAGTGGTCAGCCGAGCGCACGACGGGCAGCGCGCGCCTCGGCCAGGGTGGGTCGGGACGCGATGGATCAAGGCACGAGAGACTAAGGCAAGGATCAAGGACAGGGGATCACCGGCGCCGTGGCAGGGCTGGCGTTTCGTTCGCGACTTTGAAATGGATGACACATGACGCAGGAAACATCTGGTCAAGCTCAACTGGCACTGCTGGGACATTTCCAGCTGACGTTGGGTGATGACACGCTGACTCAGTTCAGCTACGACAAGGTCAAGGCGCTACTTCTGCATCTGCTGCTGCATGATCAGGCCGTCTCCCGTGCCGGGTTGGCGGAGTTGCTCTGGCCGGATCAGGGACTGTCCTCCGGACGGACCAACCTTCGCCACGCCTTGCACTGTCTGCGTCAGAGTCTCGGCGAAGAGGCCGACAACCTGTTGACGGTGTCGCGCCAGACCATCGCGCTCTCGCTGCCGGAACACTGGGAGCTTGATCTCGACGAGCTCAACGGCCTGCTGCTGGCACCGCCCTCCGTCGCCACCCTGGGGGAGATCCTCACCCTGTATCGTGGCGACCTGGTCGAGGAGCTCTCCTTGACTCAGTGCCCTGACTTCCAGCGCTGGATGATCAAGGTGCGTGGCGAGTGGCGTCAGCGCGTCATCCAGTTCGCCGAGCGGGTGCTGGCCACGGACGAGCCGCTGCCCGATGACGTGCTGCGCACGCTGGTCAGCCGCTTCTCCGGTTACGGCCCCTTCCATGAGCGTCTCGTGCGTCAGCTGGCCGAAGGCGGCCAGTCGGCCGCGGCCCATGAGCAGTTCAATGCCTTCCTGCAGCAGCTGGCGCTCTCCGGCCAGCAGCCGGACCCCGGCTTCCTGCAGCTGGCGCGCTACTGGTCCGATGGCAAGAGCGAGACCATGAGCGCCATGACGCCCCAGGGCGCCATCTCACGGACCCTGTCGCTGGACAGCGCGCCGCTGCGCGAAGAGGAAATCGATCACCGTCAGCTGTCGGTCATGGCCATTCGCCTGAGCGTCAAGGACAGTCATCGTGACCGCGTCTGGGCGCGTGCCTGCCTGACGCTGCAGATCGAACTGTTGCGCTGGCTGGAGCAGCAGTGTCATCACCTGGGCGGCTTCTGGCTGCCGGGCGCCACGGGTGGCGTGGGCCTGGCATGTTTCGGCACCCACGGCCCGGCGCATCAGCTCGCCGAGCTGGTCGCGCTCTATGAGCACTGCAGCAAGGCGATCCTCGACGAGATCGCCAAGCTGTGGGATGGCGAAGGCAAGCCGCCGGCCTTCTCGCTGTCGGCGGGCCTGCACTCCGGTCAGGTCATCTACCTGCCGGAGCGTCAGCTGGCCGACCCGCTGGGTCAGGTCACGCAATATTCCCTCGAGTTGATGACCGCCGCCGAAGGCAGCGAGCTGGTGATCTCCCAGGAAGCCAGTCAGCACATGCCGCCGGCACTGGACCTGCAGCCCCGCTTGACCTCGCGCCTGTTGGCCGCTGATGGTCGCGTGCGTCTGCGTGCGCTGGTGCTGGGCAGCAGTGTCGCCACTCGTGAATCCTCGCTGCCGACCTTGATCGGTCGCGAGGGCGAGCTGCGTCGTCTGCGCGATGCGCTGGCCCGCGCCAGCATCGGCCTGCGCCAGAGCGTGCTGGTCAGTGGCAACTCCGGCATGGGCAAGTCGGCCTTGATGGTCAATTTCCGTCAGCTGGAGCAGAGCCAGGATGTCGGGCTGTGCTGGATGCCGACCACGCGTCTCTCGCAGCTTGAGCCCTACAGTGTCGTGACGGCGCTGATTCGCTGGCGTCTGGACGGCAATATCGATCGCGAAAGCGTCGAGCAGCTGTTCGAGTCTTCCGAGGCGTTGCAGAGCATCAGCGAGGAAGTGCGTCGCTCCTTCCACGCGGTGCTCGGCACGGCGGAAGATACTGCCGAAGATGAAGTGCTGATCCAGTCCAGCGAGACGGTCGAACGCGTCGTGCGCGTGCTGCATCTGGTGATCGAGAAGTCAGCCAGCCTGCGTCCGTTGGTGATGATGATCGATGACCTGCAGTGGCTCGACGAGCCGTCGCTCAAGGTGCTGGCTGGCCTGCAGGCGCGTCTGCCGATCAACATCGGCTTCATGCTGGCCGCGAGCCACAACGGTCGCGACAGCCTGGCGGTCAAGCTCAACTGGGACCAGCACATCGCGTTGGGTCGCCTCGACCCGATGCAGGTCTCGCGCCTGCTGTCGCACCTGTCACGTCGCTATCGCCTGCACCTGAGTCCGCGCATGCGCAGCCAGCTCATCGAGCGCTGCGATGGCGTGCCGCTCTACCTGCAGGAAATCTGCCGTCGTCTCGACATGGACCGCCGCGAAGGGCGTCCGGTGCAGCTCGACGAGTTGCCCAAGGGCCTGATCGGTCTGCTCTCCAGTCGTATCGATCAGCTGGAAGAAGGGCGCGATGTCGCCCACGCCGCCGCCGTATTGGGGCGTGTCTTCAAGCTGAGCTTCGTGCGCCAGAGCTGTGAGTTCGAGGAGGGCCGCCTCAAGCGCGCCATCGAGAACATGCAGCGTCTGGAGATCATCGAGGCCTGCAGCAGCGACAGTGAATTCGACTACCAGTTTACCCATCAGCTGATCCAGGAAGCGGCCTACCTGTCGTGTCCGCGGGATGTGCGGCGCCGGATTCACCATCAGGTGGTCGCGCTGATCGAGGACAAGTATCCCGCCTGGATCAGTCGTCACCCCGGCTACTTCGCCGTTCACCTGCGCAAGTCGCAGAACTTCAGCCGTGCCGCGCGTTACTTCGAGCTCTCGGCGCGCGAGGCGCTCAAGATCAGCGCCAACCGCACCGCGCTCAAGATGGCGGACAACGGCCTGGCCTGCCTCAAGCATGTCGATGGTCAGGAAGAGCGCGAAGTCAGCCTGCTGACGGTACGTGGCCAGTCCGGCTTCGCGCTGGAAGGCCATGGCTCACGCATCGCCCACGAGAGCTTCGTGCAGGCACGCAACCTGCTCAGCAGCCCTGCGCTGGTCGAGGACGACGAGCCGGACCTCGAGCAGGCCTTCATCGTCAAATGGGGCCTGTGGGTCGGCTGCAGCGAGCGTCATGCCCACGCCGATGCCTTCGCGCTGGCCTCGGGCCTCAGCGAGCTGGCGGAAGAGCTTTCCGATGATCGCTATCGTCGCCTGGCTGACTATGCGCGTGCCCACTGCGAGTTCTGGGCCGGCCGCGTGCGTGTGGCGGGCGAGCACCTGGATGAGATCGATCCGGTCAACCATCCGATGGTGCTCGAATGGCTGCCGTTCAGCGATCACCCGCAGGTGGCGGCCTCCTGTCTGCAGAGCTGGACATCGTGCCTGCGCTGCGACTACGTGAAGGCCGAGCAGCAGGCCGAGGCGGCGATTCGCATGGCCGAGCAGATCGGTCAGCCCGGTTCGCTGGCGATGGCGTTGATGTTCTCCACCTCCCTGTATCGCCAGCTGGGCCACACCCATCTGGCGACCCAGCGCGCCGAGCGGGCCCTGGAAGTGACGCGTTCAGCGGACCTTCACCTGTGGCACATGGCCGCGCATGGTGTGCTGGGCTGGGCGCGAGCGATGAACGGCGACCGCGATGGCCTGTCCATGCTGCAGTCGAGCATGAACGAGTTCGCCGAGCTGACCGGACGCGAGCGTCATCAGCGCCCCAACCTGTGGTACATGGACGCCGTGATGGCGCTGGGCGAGCACGCTGCCGCTGAGGAATACATGGAGAAAGTGCTGCTGGTCGCCCAGGAGCGCAATTCCTTCTACCTGTCAGAAGTCAGCTATCTGGTCGCGAGCCTGCGCAGTGCTCAGGGCCTGCCGCTGGAGAAGGTGCGCTCCCTGATCGAGCAGGGGCTGTCCTACTCCATCGAGCAGGAAAATACCCATCATGAGGCCATGGGGCTTGCCACCTGGCTGCGTCTGGTCGATGCCCATGATGCCGAGCGGTGTCAGCGTCTGAAGGTGTTGCTGGAAGAGCTGCCGAGCGCCGATGCCCCTGCGGTGCTGGGCTGGCATCAGCTGGTGGAGATTGCCGAGGGGCGTGCGCGCCGCAAGGCGTCGTCACCGGCCTGAGCGAAGCGCCTGGCGCAGCGAAGCGCCTGATACTGTGAGAGCGTAAGAAAAAAGCCCCGCTGCCGTGATCGGCAGCGGGGCTTTTTGGTGTGTGCAAGCAATCAGCCGTGGGTGATCGCATCGACCAGCGGCAGCGCAAATTCACGCAGCTCCGGCCCCTGGCCACGGGCGATGATGTCGAAGGCCTGAGTCGGGCGCCAGTCGCCGAGCACGATGCGGCGCGCCGGCTGGCCATCGATCTCGAGTTCATGCACCGCCGGGCGATGCGTATGGCCATGGATCAGCGTGCGCACGTCGTGCTCACGCATCTCGCGCACCACTTCCTCGGGCGTGACGTCCATGATCGCCTCGTCCTTCTCGCTGTTGGTCTCGCCGGACTGCATGCGCAGTGACTGGGCCAGCGCCAGACGCTGCTCCAGCGGCATGGCCAGAATCTGCGCCTGCCACTGAGGGTCGCGGGTCATGGCGCGGAACTTCATGTAGGCCTCGTCGCGGGTGCACATGCTGTCGCCGTGCATCAGCAGCACGCGCTCGCCGTCCAGCTCGATCACGCTCGGGTCGGGCAGCAGCGTCACGCCGGCCTCGGCCGCGAAGGTCTCGCCGACCAGGAAGTCGCGATTGCCGTGCATGAAGAAGATCGCGGTGCCGCGCTCGGCGATGCGCTTGAGCGCAGCGCTCATGCTGTCGGTGAAGTCGTTGCGATAGTCATCGCCGACCCAGACCTCGAAGATGTCACCCAGCAGGAACAGACGCTCGACGGCAGGCTGGCAGATAGCCAGGCGTGCCAGATAGTCGAGGAAGCCCTGGGCGATCTCGGGCGTGTCGGGTTGCAGGTGCAGGTCGGAGATGAAGAGGGTGGTGGCAGTCGTGTTCATGGTCGGGGTCCGCGAAGGTGGGCGGTCAGCAGGGCATCGCAAGGGCGCACTGCCGTAGGAGTTCATAACGCAAACCGCCCAGCCTGACACTCGCGATCACGAGGCAAGGCCGGGCGGCAGGCACGCCTTGCGGCGTGATCAGGCGAAATCGCTTATTCGGTGATTTCAGCGCTGGTGATGATCACGTCTTCTGCCGGCACGTCGGCGTGGCCGTCGCGACGGGTGGTCTTGACCGCTTCGATCTTCTCGACCACGTCCATGCCTTCGACGACCTTGCCGAACACGCAGTAACCCCAGCCCTGGCTGGTCTTGCTGGTGAAGTTCAGGAAGTCGTTGTCATTAACGTTGATGAAGAACTGGGCGCTGGCGGAGTGCGGGTCCATGGTGCGAGCCATGGCCACGGTGCCGCGGTCGTTCTTGAGGCCGTTGTCGGCTTCGTTCTCGATCACGCCATTGGTCGGCTTCTGGTTGAAGTCGGTGTCAAAGCCACCGCCCTGAACCATGAAACCCGGAATGACGCGGTGGAAAAGGACGTTGCTGTAGTGGCCTTCACGCACGTACTGCTCGAAGTTGGCCGCGGTCTTCGGGGCCTTCTCGTGGTTGAGTTCGAGGGTGATATCGCCGTAGTTGGTGTGAAGAACGATCATTCGGGCTTCCCGGTCATCTGTCTTGCTCAAGTGTCAGGCAGGCGCGGCTTCATGGCATCGCCTGCGGGCGTCGCGCTATAATAGCGGCTTTGCATCCAGACACGAAAGCCTGAGCGGGCGGCAGGCGCGTGGATGCAGTCCCGATCATCCGTCTTGTTGTCCTTGCGCACGTTCGTTCAACCACATGACGACCCGCAATACGACGCCCAGGAACCACACAGAGGTGCAGCGAAACTTCATGAGTACCGAGACCCAGAGCGCCCCGAACTTCGTGCTTAACCAGATCCGCGAAGAACTCGAGGCCGGCCGTGCCGATAAGGTTGTCACGCGTTTCCCGCCGGAGCCCAATGGCTTCCTGCATATCGGGCACGCCAAGTCGATCTGTCTGAACTTCGGTCTGGCGCAGCAGCTCGGTGGCGATTGTCACCTGCGCTTCGATGACACCAACCCGGCCAAGGAAGAGCAGGCCTATATCGACGCCATCAAGGAAGACGTCGAATGGTTGGGCTTCGAGTGGGCCGGCAAGGTGCGCTTCGCTTCCGATTATTTCGACCAGCTCTATGCCTGGGCCCAGCACCTGGTGCGTGAAGGCAAGGCCTATGTCGATGACCTGTCGCCGGACGAGATTCGTGAATATCGTGGCACGTTGAAGGAGCCGGGTCGCCCGAGCCCTTACCGTGAGCGTAGCCCCGAGGAAAACCTCGATCTGCTCGAGCGCATGAAGAAGGGCGAATTCGGCGAGAGCGAGAAGGTGCTGCGTGCCCGCATCGACATGGCGGCGCCCAACATCAATCTGCGTGATCCGATTCTCTATCGTATCCGCCATGCCAGCCATCACCAGACCGGCGACAAGTGGAAGATCTACCCGTCCTACGATTTCACGCATGGTCAGTCCGATGCGCTGGAAGGCGTGACGCATTCCATCTGTACGCTGGAATTCGAGGACCATCGTCCGCTGTATGAGTGGTTCCTGGCCAACCTGCCGGTACCGGTCACGCCGCGTCAGATCGAGTTCGCGCGTCTGAACCTGGATTACACCGTCACCTCCAAGCGCAAGCTGAAGCTGCTGGTGGACGAAGGCGTCGTCGATGGCTGGGATGACCCGCGCATGCCGACCATCTCGGGCATGCGTCGTCGTGGCTACACGGCCGCTTCCATTCGCAAGTTCTGCGACATGATCGGCGTGAGCCGCGCGGATGGCGGCATGGTCGAGATCGGCATGCTGCACCACGCCATCCGTTCCGACCTGGAAGACAACGCGCTGCGGGCCATGTGCGTGCTCAATCCGCTCAAGGTGGTGCTGACCAACCTGCCGGAAGGTCATGAGGAAGTCTTCGAGGTGCCCGGTCATCCGGCACGTGACGACATGGGCACGCGCCAGATTCCGCTGACCCGTGAGCTGTGGATCGACGCCGATGACTTCATGGAAGACGCGCCGAAGAAGTTCTTCCGTCTCGCGCCCGAGAAGGAAGTGCGTCTGCGCAACGGTTACGTCATCCGCTGTGATGAAGTGATCAAGGATGAGGCCGGCGAGCTCGTCGAGCTGCGTTGCAGTGTCGACCTCGATACCCTCGGCAAGAACCCGGAAGGCCGCAAGGTCAAGGGTGTCATCCACTGGGTCAGCGCCGAGCACGCGGTGCCGGTCGAGGTGCGTCAGTACGAGAACCTGTTCCTGGAAGCCGAGCCGGACCGTGACAAGGATGTCGACTTCCTTGAGCACCTCAATCCGGACTCGCTGAGCATCGTCAAGGGCTTCGGTGAGCCGAGCCTGCGCAATGCCGCGCCGGAAACGCGTTACCAGTTCGAGCGTATCGGCTACTTCGTCGCCGACCGCCATGACTGTGTCGATGGCGCGCTGGTCTTCAACCGTACCGTCAGCCTGAAGGACGGTTGGGCCAAGGCCCAGAAGAAGGGTTGATGGCTGCCAGGCCTCCCGCGGGAGGTCTGCTGGCATGACTTTTGACCCGCTTCACGGCCCGCAGGCTGATCCTGTACCTTCGATGACGAAGCTGCATGACCGGCCTGCGGGCCGCTCCATTTCGCAAGGCTGGCAGAGTGCTGTCAGCAAAGTAGCCAAGGGCGATGACTGAATGATTTCACTCGAAGATGCCGCGAGCACACTGTCCATCTACAGTACCCTGAGCCGGACCAAGGCACCCTTCGTGCCATTGGAAGGCAACAAGGTGCGCATGTACGTCTGTGGCGTGACGGTCTATGACCTCTGTCACATCGGCCATGCGCGTGTGATGGTGGCCTTCGACATCATCACGCGTTACCTGCGTGCGCGTGGCTATGACGTCACCTATGTGCGCAACATCACCGATATCGACGATAAGATCCTCAAGCGTGCCGACGAGAATGGCGAAGCCTTCGAGGCGCTGACCGAGCGCATGATCCAGGCGATGCACGAAGACGAAGGGCGCCTGGGGATCCTGCGTCCTGATCGTGAGCCACGGGCGACCGCGCACATCGGCGATATCATCGCGATGACCGAGACGCTGATCGACAAGGGCTTTGCCTACGCGGCCAGCAACGGTGATGTCTACTACCGTGTGCGTCGTTTCGAGGGCTACGGCAAGCTCAACAACCGTCAGCTCGATGACATGCAGTCCGGCGCTCGCGTGGAAGTGGAAGAGGCCAAGGAAGACCCGCTCGACTTCGTGTTGTGGAAGGCCGCCAAGCCGGGCGAGGCCAGCTGGCCGTCCCCCTGGGGCGATGGTCGTCCGGGTTGGCATATCGAGTGCTCCGCGATGTCGACCTGCTGCCTGGGCAATACCTTCGATATTCACGGTGGCGGGCCGGACCTGACCTTCCCGCACCACGAGAACGAGATCGCCCAGTCCGAAGCCGCCACTGGCCAGCAGTATGCCAACGTGTGGATGCACGCCGGCGCGGTGCGTGTCGGGCAGGACAAGATGTCCAAGTCGCTGGGCAACTTCTTCACGATTCGTGATGTGCTGGAGCAGCACAACCCGGAAGTGGTGCATTACCTGCTGGTGGCCAGCCACTACCGCAGCGCGATCAGTTACGAGGCCAACTCGCTGGATGAAGCGCGTCGTTCGCTGGAGCGCTTCTACAATGCGCTGGAGAACGTCACGCCCGAACAAGGCGAGGTGTCCGGCGACTGGCGGGCACGCTTCGTGGCTGCCATGGATGACGACTTCAATACGGCCGGTGCGCTGTCGGTGTTGTTCGAGCTGGCTCGCGAGCTGAACCGTGCCAAGAAGGAGGCGCCGCAGCAGGCGCCGGCGCTGGCCTTCGAACTGACCTCGCTGGGCGGTCTTCTGGGGCTGTTCGGCCAGGACCCGGCGGTCTTCCTCAAGGGTGACACTGCGGCATTGGCGTTATCGGAAGACGAGATCCAGGCGCAGATCGAGGCGCGTGCTGCCGCCAAGAAGGCCAAGGATTTCGCGGGTGCTGACCGCATTCGTGACGAGCTGGCCGCTCAGGGCATCATCCTCAAGGATTCCCGCGAGGGGACGACCTGGGTGCTGGAAGGCTGATGCCGTTGGCGTGACGCATTGTCACCGCGAAAAAAAACCGCCGTCCCGAGAGGGGCGGCGGTTTTTCATGGCCAGTCGGGCGGGGTCGCCGTCGGGCAGCTGCTGATCAGCTGGCGAGGCGTTTGACCATGGCCTCGACCATGCGCGAGGACTGACGCGCGGCGACGTTCAGGAATTCCTCGAAGGACTGGCTGTTGTTGTCCTTGCCGGCGATGTCAGACAGCGCACGGATGACCACGAACGGCATCTCATAGACGAAGCAGGTCTGGGCGATGGCGGCGGCTTCCATCTCGGCGGCCAGCATGTCCGGGAAGCGCGAGCGTGTCAGTGCGACCAGTTCCGGGTCTGCCATGAAGATGTCGCCGGTGCAGATCAGGCCTTCACGCGCCTTGATCTCGCCCTGGGCTTCGACGCACTCACGCGCGATCTTCACCAGTGCCGGGTCTGACGGGTAGGCGGCCGGCATCTGCGGCACCTGGCCGTATTCGTAGCCGAACACCACGGCATCGACGTCGTGGTGACGCACTTCGCTGGAGATGACCACGTCGCCGATCTCCAGATCAGAGGCGAAGCCCCCGGCGGAACCGGTGTTGATGATGGCGTCCGGCTGATAGCGCTCGATCAGCTGGCAGGCGCCCACGGCGGCGTTGACCTTGCCGATGCCGGACTGCAGCAGCACGATCTTGAGGCCGTGCAGCTGGCCGACGTGGAAGGTGGAGCCGGCATGTTGAGTCGTGGTGCTGTCTTCCAGCAGCTCGGCGAGGATGGCGACTTCCTCGGCCATGGCGCCGATGATGCCAAGTGTCTTGAGGGACATGGTGAAATCCTGAAGCAGGGCCTGCGGGGCATCCTGTCATGCGATACCCCGCGGCCGGGGGAGGTGTCAGCGAGAGGGTGCGTGCTTACTTGCCGGCCAGCTGGGCATCGTGCAGCTCGGCGGCGAACAGGGTGTTCTCCAGCAGCGAGGCAACGGTCATCGGCCCTACGCCGCCCGGTACCGGCGTGATCCAGCCTGCACGCTCCGCCGCCGGGGCGAACTCCACGTCACCGACCAGCGAGCCGTTGTCGAGGCGGTTGATGCCCACATCGATGACGATGGCGCCTTCCTTGATCCACTCACCCTTGACCAGGCCCGGCTTGCCGACGCCGACCACGACGAGGTCTGCCTGGCGGACCTTGCTCTCCAGGTCCTTGGTGAAGCGGTGGCAGACGGTGGTGGTGCAGCCGGCCAGCATCAGCTCCAGTGACATCGGGCGACCGACGATGTTGGAGGCGCCCACGATGGTGGCGTCCATGCCGCGCACCTGCAGGCCGCTCTCGGACAGCAGCGTCATGATGCCCTTGGGGGTGCAGGGGCGCATTACCGGCAGGCGCTGCGCCAGACGACCGAGGTTGTAGGGGTGGAAGCCGTCCACGTCCTTGTCGGTGCGGATGCGCTCGAGAATCGGGCGTGAATCGAGATGCGCCGGTAGTGGCAGCTGCACCAGGATGCCGTCGATGCTGGTGTCGTCATTCAGCTGGTCGACCAGGGCTTCCAGTTCCTGCTGAGTGGTGTCAGCGGACAGGCGGTGCTGGGTGGAGAGGATGCCAGCCTTCTCGCAGGCGAGGTGCTTGTTGCGGACATAGACCTCGGACGCCGCGTCTTCACCGACCAGCACGACGGCAAGCCCCGGAATACGTTCACCGGCATCACGACGCGCATCGACCTGACGGCCTACCTGTTGGCGTACGCGTTCGGCAATGGCCTTGCCATCTATCAGTTGTGCTGACATCAGCGATCATTCCTTCTCGTGGGCGATAAATGCAGGAGGGACAACGATGGCCAATTTTCGCATGCCTTGCCCTCCAGTCAACGCCGAATGACGACCTTGGTCGAAAGCTGTCATGGCCGTCAGGTCTTTCACGGGCGCCCGATAGGCCAGAAGACGGCTCCAGGAGGCAGGCGAGAGTGGGGTCATGCCATGCGCTTATCGCCCTGATGCTCCCTCTGTAGAGGCGCAAGCAGAGGTAGAAGCAAAGGGAGAGACAAAGGGTGAAGCAGAGAGCGGAGTAAGGAGAAGGCTGGGGCAGATGGGAGAGGGCGGATGGCAGAGAGGCAGAAAGCGTGAAGACGATAGTCAGTCCACCGGCGGCGCTCAGCCGTCGCAAGTCATCACTGCGTCAGTGGCAGAAGCGATGACATGTAAGGCGTCTTGTATCAGCAGGGAGAGATGTTGGGGGCTGCAGGGATGAAAGCCCGCGACATGACATTGGCATGACAGCGCGAGGGGCAAACGATTCTTTTGGAAAGAATTCACGTAAGGGCTTGACCGCAGACGAAAGTTCGGTAGAATACGCCTCGCATCGACGGGGTTCGACGGTCGGTTGAAGACGGTTTCGGGATATAGCGCAGTCTGGTAGCGCGCCTGCTTTGGGAGCAGGATGTCGGGGGTTCGAATCCCTCTATCCCGACCACTTGAATACAACGTATCGCAAGGCTTCGGTCTTCTGGAACAGTATTCAGGGCTTTGTCCGGAGGTTGACTCGCAGCATTAGTTTCTGCGCCTATAGCTCAACCGGATAGAGCAACGGCCTTCTAAGCCGTAGGTTGCAGGTTCGAGTCCTGCTGGGCGTGCCATCGAGATGACGTTTGTTATCGAAGTGGATGTCGGAATGCTCTTCATTGAGCCTGATGACTGCGACCAGACGATGTGAAGATGTTCATGCAGTGGTGGGTGTAGCTCAGTGGTAGAGCCCCGGATTGTGACTCCGGTGGTCGTGGGTTCGAACCCCATCATCCACCCCATTGCATGTCAGCTTGAGCAGTATCAACGAGATGGAGACGGCAGGCTTTCTGTCCAACCTCCAGAAGTGGTGGGTGTAGCTCAGTGGTAGAGCCCCGGATTGTGACTCCGGTGGTCGTGGGTTCGAACCCCATCATCCACCCCACGTCTCGATGAATATCAGGATGCTGCCTGGCCCACTTGGGCGGGCGGCATGCCGCAAAAGGGGGAGAAGGCCAATGGCTTTCTCCTCCTTTTTTTTGGTTTTTTCGCACTGCTCCATGCATGACGATTCCGGGTTGCCGGGCGCTCCAGGTGCCTGTCTGGCGGGTAGGTGGAGCAGAAAATGGCCGGGGTCCTTGAATAACTTGGACCAAGGCACCATATGAAAGGGTCATATCCGCGCTTGCCAGCGCGTGGCGGGGTTTCTACAATCTTCGCCTTTATGATTCGAACGCCACCAGTGGGTAGAGGAACTTTCATGCAAGCTTCTGTCGCAACGACTTCTCCGATCGAGCGCACGGTCACCATCACGGTGCCGGCTTCTGAAGTCGACCAGGCCGTCAACGCCCGTCTTCTGGAAACCGCCAAGACCGTTCGTCTGAACGGCTTCCGCAAGGGCCACGTGCCGATGGCAGTGGTGCAACAGCGTTACGGCAAGGACGTGCGCAACGAAATCGTTGGCGAGATCATGCGCCAGCATTACGTGACCGCCGTCACCGAAAACGAACTGAACCCGGCTGGCTGGCCAAAGATCGACGCGACCGTCGATGAAGCCGGCAAGGATCTGGAGTTCGTCGCGACTCTGGAAATCTACCCGGAAATCGAACTGAAGCCGATCGAAGGCGCTGAAATCGAGCGCCCGCAGGCTGAAGTGACCGATGCCGACGTCGAAGAGATGATCGAGACCCTGCGCAAGCAGAACGCCTCCTGGACCGACGTCGAGCGCGCTGCCGCTGACGGCGACCAGGTCAAGATCGACTTTGAAGGCTTCCTCGGTGAAGAGGCCTTCGAAGGCGGCAAGGCAGAAGGTCACGAGCTGGTGCTGGGCTCCAACAGCTTCATCCCGGGCTTCGAAGAACAGCTGGTCGGCGCTGCTGCCGGCGACGACAAGGAAATCAAGGTTTCCTTCCCGGCTGACTACCAGGCCGAGCACCTCGCCGGTCAGGAAGCGACCTTCAAGGTCAAGGTCCACGCCGTCAAGGCTCAGGAACTGCCGGAAGTGAACGAAGAGTTCATCGCCCAGTTCGGCCTGGAAGCTGCCGATGTCGAAAGCTTCAAGGTGGAAGTGAAGAAGAACATGCAGCGTGAGCTGAAGAACGCGATCGAGAATCGCGTCAAGCAGCAGGTGCTGGCCGAACTGACCAAGGCCAACGACATTCTCGTGCCGCAGGCTCTGGCCGACCAGGAAATCGACGGTCTGAAGCGTCAGGCTGCACAGCAGTTCGGTCTGGGCGAAGATTTCGATGTCTCCCAGCTGCCGGGCGAGCTGTTCCAGGACCAGGCGGTCCAGCGCGTCAAGACTGGCCTGCTGCTCAGCGAAGTCGTCAGCAGCAACGAGATGGACGTCAGCGACGAAGAGCTGAATGCTCGCGTTGAAGAAATGGCTCAGCAGTACCAGGACCCGGCTCAGGTCACCGAGTACTATGGTTCCAACGAACAGGCTCGCAACCAGCTCAAGTCCGTGCTGCTTGAAGAGAAGGCCGTTGACAAGCTGCTGGCACAGGCTCAGGTTAAGGACGTTGCCATGTCCTACCAGGAAGCCCTGCAGGCTGCACAGCAGCAGGAAGAAGCTGAAGAAGAGGCTGCTGAAGCCGAAGGCGAGCAAGCCTGAAGCTTGGTTGACCCCTAGTGCTTGCTAGACCAGGACCCGGCTACGGCCGGGTCTCTGGTCAGTGGGCGGGGTAAAGTGGCATGCTCAATGGATATCAATGTCATCGGATGAAGGAAGCCCCCATGAACGACTTCGACATCAAGAATGCTGGCGGTCTGGTTCCGATGGTTGTCGAGCAGAATGCTCGCGGCGAACGGGCCTATGACATCTATTCCCGCCTGCTGAAGGAACGGGTGATCTTCCTTGTGGGTCCGGTTGAGGATTACATGGCCAATCTGGTCGTGGCTCAGCTGTTGTTCCTCGAGTCTGAAAACCCGGACAAGGACATCCATCTGTACATCAACTCGCCGGGTGGCTCCGTGACTGCAGGGATGGCGATCTACGACACCATGCAGTTCATCAAGCCCGACGTGTCCACCGTGTGCATCGGCCAGGCAGCCAGCATGGGTGCCTTGCTGCTGGCAGGCGGTGCCGCCGGCAAGCGCTACGCGCTGCCGAATTCCCGCGTCATGATCCACCAGCCGCTGGGCGGCTATCAGGGTCAGGCCACGGATATCGAGATTCACACCAAGGAAATCCTGACCATCCGTGAGAAGCTCAATCGCATTCTCGCGCACCACACTGGCCAGGACTTCGACACCATTGCCAATGATACCGACCGTGACAACTTCATGGCGGCCAATCAGGCAGTGGAGTACGGCCTGATCGATGCCGTGCTGGAACGCCGTCCCGACGTGGAGTGATCCGCGTAAACGGCTGACCTGACGTCGGCAAACATGCATTTCCGGCGGCTCCCCGGGGAGTCGCCGCCATTGAGAGGTACGCGAATGGCTGACGGCAAAGGCAAGGACGAGAACGGCAAACTGCTGTACTGCTCCTTCTGTGGCAAGAACCAGAATGAAGTGCGCAAGCTGATCGCGGGACCTTCCGTCTACATCTGCGACGAATGTGTCGATCTGTGCAATGACATCATTCGCGAAGAGGTCCTCGAAGCCGACGCCGAAGGTGATGATGATCGCCTGCCGGCGCCGCGTGAGATTCGTTCCACTCTCGACGATTACGTGATCGGCCAGGATCGCGCCAAGCGTGTGCTGTCCGTGGCGGTGTACAACCACTACAAGCGTCTGCGTGCCGGTCAGAAGGCCGCGGATGAAGTGGAACTGGGCAAGTCCAATATCCTGCTCATCGGCCCGACCGGTAGCGGCAAGACGCTGCTGGCCGAGACGCTGGCGCGCCTGTTGAACGTCCCGTTCACCATCGCGGATGCGACCACCCTGACCGAAGCGGGCTATGTCGGTGAGGACGTCGAGAACATCATCCAGAAGCTGCTGCAGAAATGCGATTACGATGTCGAGAAGGCCGAGCGTGGCATTGTCTACATCGATGAGATCGACAAGATCTCGCGCAAGTCCGACAACCCCTCCATCACGCGTGATGTCTCGGGTGAAGGCGTGCAGCAGGCACTGCTCAAGCTGATCGAGGGCACCACTGCCTCGGTGCCGCCGCAGGGCGGTCGCAAGCACCCTCAGCAGGAATTCCTGCAGGTGAATACCGGCAACATCCTGTTCATCGTCGGCGGTGCTTTCGCCGGGCTGGACAAGGTGATCCGCGAACGCGCCGAGAAGGGCGGCATCGGCTTCAATGCCGAGGTCAAGAGCAAGCAGGACGAGAAGACCGTGGGTCGCGTGCTGGCAGACGTCGAGCCGGGTGATCTGGTCAAGTTCGGTCTCATTCCCGAGTTCGTTGGCCGCCTGCCGGTCATCGCGACACTGACCGAGCTGGACGAAGATGCCCTGGTGCAGATTCTGACCGAGCCGAAGAACTCGCTGGTCAAGCAGTACTCGCGCCTGTTCGAGATGGAAGATGTCGAGCTGGACCTGCGTGAAGATGCGCTGCGTGCCGTGGCTCGCAAGGCCATCGAGCGTCGTACCGGCGCACGTGGTCTGCGCTCGATCCTCGAGTCCGTGCTGCTCGACACCATGTATGACATCCCGTCCGAGGAGAGTGTCAGCAAGGTGGTGGTGGATGAGTCGGTGATTGCCGGCGACAGCAAGCCGCTGCTGATCTACTCCAAGAACGAAGAGAGTCAGGGCAAGGTGGCCGGCAAGGACGGCTGAAACGTCCGGGCCTGAGTCGCACCAACGGGGGGCCGCAAGGCCCCCCGTTGCGTTTGCGCTCGCAAGCCATCCTTACTGTGATGCATTCGCGGGTCACGCACGGCTTCATTCAGCGTTGAGTTACCGCCAGGCGTGTCGGGATCATTGCAAAATCATGACCTTGCCCCCATGGTCTCAGTATCAAAGTGCCGTGTGAGGCGGCCCACCCACAGAATACCGAGGAACGTCTGCCATGGAGCAGAACGAAGATCAGACCCTGACACTTCCGCTGCTGCCGCTGCGGGATGTGGTGGTCTATCCCCAGATGGTGATTCCGCTGTTCGTCGGCCGGGAAAAGTCGATCCAGGCCCTCGAAGTGGCCATGGAAGGCGACAAGAAGATCCTGCTTGCGGCGCAGCGTGAAGCCAGCCAGGACGACCCGACGGCGGAAGACCTGTTCGCCATCGGCACCGTTGCCGACATCATGCAGCTGCTCAAACTCCCCGATGGCACCGTCAAGGTGCTGATCGAGGGCAGCTCGCGCGCCGATATCCAGGCGATTCGCCTGCACGACGACGGCCACAGCATCGCCGACGTCGCCCTGCGTGACAGCCAGCCGCTGTCCGAGCGAGAGCAGGAAACCTTGGTGCGCGTGCTGCTCAACCAGTTCGAGCAGTATGTGAAGCTTTCCAAGAAGGTGCCCAACGAAGTGCTGGGCAGCCTGCAGGGCATTGAAGACCCGAGCCGTCTGGTGGACACCATCAGCGCGCATCTGTCGCTGGGCATCAATGACAAGCAGGCGCTGCTTGAGATGGACAAGGTGCGTGACCGCATTGAGCACCTGATGACGCTGATCGAAGCGGAGATCGACCTGTTGCAGGTCGAGAAGCGCATTCGTACCCGCGTCAAGGAGCAGATGGAGAAGTCGCAGCGCGAGTACTACCTCAATGAGCAGATGAAGGCCATCCAGAAGGAAATGGGTGAGCTGGATGACGTGCCCAACGAGGTCGAGCAGTACGAGCGTCGCATCAAGGACGCCGGCATGCCGAAGGAGGCAGAGGAGAAGGCCACTCAGGAGCTCAACAAGCTCAAGATGATGGGGCCGACTTCCGCCGAGGCGACCGTGGTGCGCACCTATCTGGACTGGCTGTGCGACGTGCCGTGGAAGAAGCGCACGCGTGTGCGTCATGACATCGACCACGCCGCCAAGGTGCTGGACGAGGACCACTACGGTCTGGATGAGGTCAAGGAACGCATCCTCGAGTATCTCGCCGTGCAGAAGCGCGTCAAGAAGCTCAAGGGGCCGGTGCTGTGTCTGGTCGGTCCGCCGGGTGTCGGCAAGACCTCGCTGGGCAAGTCCATTGCACGTGCCACCAACCGTCAGTACACCCGTATGGCGCTGGGCGGTGTGCGCGATGAGTCCGAGATCCGCGGTCACCGCCGCACCTATATCGGGGCACTGCCGGGCAAGATCATCCAGCGCATGGCCAAGACGGGCGTGAAGAATCCGCTGGTGCTGCTCGACGAGATCGACAAGCTGGGCATGGACCACCGCGGTGATCCGGCCTCGGCGCTGCTTGAGGTGCTGGACCCGGAGCAGAACGACAAGTTCGCCGATCACTACCTCGAGCTTGATTACGATCTGTCCGAGACCCTGTTCATCTGTACGTCCAACTCGATGAACATTCCGGGTCCGCTGCGTGACCGCATGGAAATCATCCGTCTGCCGGGTTACACCGAAGACGAGAAGCTGGCCATCGCGATGCGCTACCTGGCGCCCAAGCAGCTCAAGGCCAATGGTCTGAAGCCGGGCGAGCTGACCTTCAGCGAAGCCTCCGTGCTCGAGCTGATCCGTTACTACTCGCGTGAAGCCGGCGTGCGTGAACTTGAGCGCCAGCTCGCCAAGGTCTGCCGCAAGATCGTGCGTGAGCGTGTGGTCGCCGAGGCCAAGGAGGGTGCACTGTCCTCCATGCACCTTGAGGCCGAGCAGGTCGAGCGCTACGCGGGTGTGCGCAAGTACAGCTTCGGCCTCGCCGATGCCGAGGACCAGATCGGCCGTGTCACTGGCCTGGCCTGGACCTCCGTCGGCGGTGAGCTTCTGACCATCGAATCTGTCGTCACACCGGGCAAGGGCCGTGTCAGCAAGACCGGGTCACTGGGCGACGTCATGAAGGAATCGGTGAGTGCGGCGCACACCGTGGTGCGTGCGCGTGCCGAGGCCTTCGGTATCGAGGCTGAGCGCTTCGAGAAGGAAGACCTGCACATTCACGTGCCGGAAGGCGCCACGCCCAAGGATGGCCCCAGTGCGGGCGCTGCCATGGTTACCGCGATGGTATCCGCTTACTGTGGACGCCCCGTGCGCTGTGACGTGGCAATGACCGGTGAGGTCAACCTGCGCGGCGAAGTCATGCCGATCGGTGGCCTCAAGGAGAAATTGCTGGCGGCGCGACGCGGTGGTATAAAGCTTGTGCTGATTCCCGAGGAAAATCGCCGTGACCTCAAGGAGGTTCCGGACACCATCAAGGATGCACTCGATATTCGGCCGGTGCGCTGGATCGACGAAGTGCTTGAGGTGGCTCTAGCAGAAAAGTCTACTGCTGAGAAGGACGATTCTCGTTCAGACGATGCCAGTGGTCGTCAGACAATGATCAGTACACATTGACGGGATTTTTTTGGCCATGCCGCTGTCGAAACGGCGGCGTGGTGCGGTTTTGCGCGTGAGGTTGCTTGACAGTCGTTTGAGGGCGTTGCTATAAACTCCGCTTCGTCGCGATCGCGTTTAGCACCCGTAATTTTCGCGCTGATTTCTGGTAATTTTTGCAAATTCAAGGGGTGAAGAGTGAATAAATCCGAGCTGATCGAAGCCATTGCTGCATCTGCCGATATTCCGAAAGCAGCAGCTAGCCGTGCACTCGATGCGATGGTCGACACCGTCACTGATAGCCTGAAGAAGGGTGAGACCGTGGCACTGGTCGGGTTCGGCACCTTTATTGTCAAGGAACGTGCTGCACGTACTGGCCGTAACCCGCAGACTGGCGCTCCGATCGAGATCAGTGCTGCCAAGGTGCCGAGCTTCAAGGCTGGCAAGGCACTGAAAGACGCCGTCAACTGAGGCCTGCCTGCTTCGCAGGCACCCGGTGGCGCGGTACCGGTTCGGGAGTGGTCTGATGACTGCCGAACCGGCACCAGAACATCGAAGCGCATCGCCTGGCGATGCGCTTTTTTTGTGGCTGAACCCGGCCATGTCGGCAGGGCGCAAGCGTTCGATGACCCTGGCGAGTCAGTCAGTCGTGCAAAGTCACCTGCATCTGTCTGCGGCATGCGTATAATCATCAGTCACTGAGTCGCGGCCCTTGTGGCCATTCCAATCCCTGTAGTTCGAGGCCTGCATGCTGCAACGAATTCGAGACCGGTCGCATGGCTGGGTGGCCAAGACGATCGTTGGTTTCATTGTCGTCACCTTTGCCTTCTTTGGTGTTGAGTCGATCATTGGCGCCTTCACTGCCAGCAGTGACGACGTGGCCACGGTCAATGGCGATACCATCAGCCGTCAGGCGGTGGAAACCGAAGTCCAGCGTGCCATCCGTTCTGGCCAGGTAGCGCCGGAACAGGAGCGCGAAGCACGCAATCAGATCATCAACCAGATGATCGATTCCCGCCTGCTGGATCAATACGCCGAGGAAGGCGGCCTGCACATGTCCGATGCGCAGCTCGATCAACTGATCGTGAGCATTCCGGACTTCCAGGACGACAAGGGACGCTTCGATGCCGACCTGTTCCGCAATCGTCTGGCCAGCGCCGGCTATTCTCCCACCTCCTTCCGCCAGCAGCTGAGCAGCGACACCCTGCGCCAGCAGTTGACCGACGGCTTCGCCGCCAGTGCCTTCGTGCTGCCGGGCGAAGAAGAGAAGCTCAGCCAGCTGCAGCGTCAGACGCGCACCTTCCGCTATGCCACGCTGAGCAGTGCGGACCTCGATGCGCCGGTGACGGTCAGCGAAGACGAGCTCAAGGCCTGGTATGACAGCCACCAGGACAACTACCGTCGCCCGGCACAGGTCAAGCTGGCCTACGTGCTGCTGGACCAGAACGAACTGGCAAGCGGTGGCGATATCAGCGAAGACACGCTGAAGGCCGAATATGCGGCCAAGCGTGCCGATGCGCCGCGGGAAATCGCGCACATCATGGTCGAGAAGGGTGACGATGATGCGGCGGCACGTGCCAAGCTCGAGGGCGCACGTGACGCACTCGCCAATGGCGAAGACTTCGCCAAGGTGGCGGCCGAGGTCTCCGAAGACAGCTCCACGGCCGAGGACGGCGGTGAGCTTGGCGTGATCACCCGCGGTATCTTCGGTGAGGACTTCGATGACGCGGCCTTCGCACTGGATGAAGGTCAGGTCTCGGATATCGTCGATACCGGCGACAGCCTGCACCTGATCAAGGTGACCGGTCTGGACATCGCGCCCTTCGAGGACATGCGCGACGAGCTGCTGACGCAAGCCCGTCAGGCCGCTTCCCGCGATACCTTCAACGAGAAGGCGCAGCAGCTGAAGGATGAGAGCTTCGCGGCGGATGATCTAGCCAGCGTCGCTGAGGATCTGGACCTGCCGCTGAAGAAGACCGACTGGGTCGCGCAGGAAAATGATGACGAACTGCTGTCCGAGCCGGGTGTGATGGCGGCAGCCTTCGGTGACGAAGTGCTGGAAGAGGGCTACAACAGTGACGTCATCGAACTGGACGACAGCCGCCGTCTGGTGCTGCGCGTTCTCGAGCAGCGTCCGGCCACCACGCTGGCACTGGATGAGGTCAAGCAGCAGGTTCAGCGCGAAGCCAAGGCCGACAAGACTGCCAAGGCACTCGAAGCACTGGCCGAGAAGCGTCTGGAGACCCTGCGTCAGGGTGGATCACTCGAGGGGATCGACTGGCAGCAGGCTGACGACGTCAGCCGTCAGGCCAGCACCCAGCTGCCGCAGAGTCTGGTCAAGCAGGCCTTCACGTTGGCGCACCCGCAAGATGGCCAGCCGGTCTACGGCAAGGCGTCGCTCAGTGGTGGCATCGCGCTGATCGCCCTGACCGAGATCGGCGAGGCCGAGCCGGGCGAGATGGACCAGTTCCTCTCGCGTCTGGCCACGCGTCTGCGTGCTCAGGCCGCTGTCACGGGCCTGCAGGAATCTCTGCGTGAGCGTGCCGAGATCGAGCGCAACTGATCGAGCGCAAATGAGCCAGGCAACTGGCGTGGGCAGCTTTCCCTGCCAATGAGACCGTCACCCCTTGGGGTGGCGGTCTTTTTTTGGTTCAAGCCATTGGGTTCAGGCCTTTGGGTCAAGCCTCGCAGGCTCAGGTATCGAAGCTCAGGCCGCGAGGCTACGTGCGGGTGTGGCGTCAGGTCACGAGTCATGTATCAAGTCACGAGCCCAGCCGCTGACGCAGGCGCTGGGAGAGTTCGCGGTGACGGGCCTGAATGCCCGTGGAGAGCGTCTGGCGCAGCCAGCGGTGGCCGGCGTCATGATGCAGGCGTTCGTGCCACACCAGCCAGTAGGAGAAGCGGTTGAGGGTGATGGGCAGCGGACGCAGGGCCAGCGGCAGCTGATCGAGCATGCTGATGGCCAGACAGCCCGGCACGCACAGCAGCAGGTCGCTGTGGCAGCTGACACTGAAGGCGGCCAGAAAATGGGGCTGGCGCATGACGACCTGACGACTCAAGCCCAGTTCCGCCAGCTTGAGGTCCACCGCGCCTCGCTCATCACCGCCCATGCTGATCAATTGGTGACTGGCGGCGAGGAAGTCCTCCAGGCTCAAGGTCTCTTTCGCTGCCAGCGGATGGTCCTTGCGCATCACGCAGACGAACTGGTCATCCCCGATCTCGCGACCATGCACGCCGGCCGGCACTCTGGCGGTGGGCACGCACATCGCAAGCTCCGGCCCGCCTTCTTCCAGCTGCTGTTCGACATTGCCGCCATAGGCCTGGATATCCAGACGGATGCCGGGCGCCTGCTCGTGCAGCGGGGCGATCTGGGGCGCCACGAAGGCGTGCATGCCGTAATCGGTGGTGGCCAGCTGAAAGCGACGTTGGCTATCTTCCGGCGAGAACTCGGGCGGCGCCAACAGGGCGCCCAGCTCCTGCAGCAGGCGGGCGAGGGGCTGCCTGAGGGCCTCTGCGCGTGCGGTGGGGCGCAGACCGCGTTGCGCGCGCACGAACAGGGGGTCATCAAAGGCCTCGCGCAGCCGGCCCAGGGTGCGGGACACCGCAGGCTGGCTCAGGTTGAGGCGCTCAGCGGCCCGCGACACGCTGCGGGTTTCCAGCAGCGCATGCAGCGCGACCAGCGTATTGAGATCATGGCGGGCAAGTTCAGCCAGGTGCATGGCAAGCGGTTCCCGGTAGCGAGGCGGCCCAGTCACTGGGATGAAAGTGTGCAGTTTCAACCGCACATGATATCAGTCTCATGCATACCGGGATTCAGTTTCTGTCATTGGTGTGATATCGGGAGCGCGCGTAATCTGGGAGCACTTCGTCGCCGAGCAACGCTTGCGGCGGCCAGTCGTCACAGGGTTGAGGCTACGGGCCAGCGGCCTGATGACGATTCTGATCACATGTCGTTTGACCAGATCATTCGCAAGGAGCATTGCATGCAGACACGCTATTACACGATCACTGACTATCCGAAAGGCACCCCGGAACGCGATCTGTTCCAGTTGCGTGAGGAAGAGCTGAGCGAGCTCGGCGAAGGCGAGGTGCGCATTCGCAACAGCTGGCTGTCCGTGGATCCCTACATGCGTGGCCGCATGAGCGGCGTGAAGACCTATATCGACCCCTTCGAGCTCAATGAGCCGCTGCAGGGCGCAGCCGTCGGTGAAGTGATCGAGTCACGTGACTCTCGCTTCAAGAGCGGCGACAAGGTACGTCACATGGGCGGCTGGCGTGACATCGCGCAGCTCTCTGGTGACCAGGTCGAGCCGCTGCCGAGCATCGAGGTGCCGGAGCAGGCTTACCTGGGCGTGCTGGGCATGCCGGGCATGACCGCCTGGACCGGTCTCAACATCATCGCCGAGATGAAAGAGGGCGATAACGTGCTGGTCAGCGCGGCCTCCGGTGCGGTCGGCTCGCTCGCCGTCCAGCTGGCCAAGGCCAAGGGCGGCACTGTCGTCGGCATCGCCGGCAGCCAGGAAAAGCTCGATTGGCTGGAAGCGCGGGGCGTCAAGGCGGTCAGCTACAAGGGCAAGGATGCCGAGCAGCTGACGAAGGCGCTCAAGGAAGCCTGCCCGGACGGCTTCGATGTCTACTATGAGAATGTCGGCGGTGATTGCCTGGTGGCGGCGCTGAACAACCTGAATGTCGGCGCACGCATCGCCGTCTGCGGCATGATCTCCAGCTACAACGATACCGAGGCGGCACCTGGCCCCTCGAACATCTCGATGATCCTGATCCGACGCGCGCGCATGCAGGGATTCATCGTCTTCGATCACTGGCAGAACTACAGCCGCTTCCTCGAAGAGGTAGGGCCGCAGGTCGCCAAGGGCGATATCGACTACGAAGAGACGGTGGAAGAAGGGCTCGAGCAGACGCCGGACGCCTTCCTCAAGCTGTTCTCGGGTGCCAACAAGGGCAAGATGCTGGTGCGTCTGTGATCTGAGTGCTGAGTGCTGAGAGCTGCGACAGCATTGCTGAAGATCCTGACTGAAGACCCGAACACCTGACGCCTCGCGTACGCGCGCTGCTCAGGCACTTACGAAAGGCTCGCTGCGGCGGGCCTTTTGCGTGGGTGGCCAGGCGTTGTTCATCACACATTACTGGTCATCACGAATTACTGGTCGTCAGGATTGGTGATTCACAAGAACCAAAGACGTGCGCACTGCTCTCTACTTTCGTCGTAGATGCTGCTCTAGAATGTGCGCAACATTCGTGGGGTGGTGACGTCTTCATTTCGTTTTCGTGTCACCAGGCCCTCACGCGACACCCTGTGTCAGGTGGCGCCTGATCATGGCGGCGTTCTGCATTGCCGCCGTGCCGCCCCTGACTCTGCGAGGAGAGCATCATGCAGGACTTTACCTATCAGAACCCGACCCGCGTGCACTTCGGTGCCGGCCAGATCGCCAAGGTGCGTGACGAGATTCCGGCGGATGCCCGCGTGCTGGTCACCTACGGTGGCGGGTCGATCAAGCGCAACGGCGTGATGGATCAGATCGAAGCCGCGCTGGAAGGCCGTCAGTGGTGGAGCTTCGGCGGCATCGAGCCGAATCCGAGCTATCACACCTTGCTCGAAGCTCTGAAAGTCATCAAGCGAGAGAAGATCGATTATCTACTGGCGGTCGGAGGTGGCAGCGTCGCCGATGGCAGCAAGTTCCTCGCGCTCGCCGCCTGTCATGCCGGTGATCCGTGGGAGATTCTTGCCGAGGGCAAGCACCCCGAGACGGCGCTGCCGCTGGGCGTGGTGCTGACATTGCCGGCCACGGGCTCCGAGTCCAATGGCAACGCCGTGGTCACCAACTACGAGACCCACGACAAGCTGCCGATGTTCAGCGAGCTGGCCTATCCGCGCTTCGCGGTGCTGGACCCGGCCACCACCCTGACCCTGCCGGAGCGTCAGAGCGTGAATGGCGTCGTCGATGCCTTCATCCACGTCAGCGAGCAGTACCTGACCTATCCGGTCAATGCGCCGGTGCAGGACCGCTTCTCCGAAGGGCTGCTGATGACGCTGATCGAGGAAGGCCCCAAGGTGCTGAGCCAGCCGGATGATCTGGCCGTGCGCGCCAACATCATGTGGGCCGCCAACCTGGGCCTCAACGGCCTGATCGGACGTGGCGTGCCGCAGGACTGGGCCACCCACATGATCGGTCACGAGATCACCGCACTGCACGGTGTCGATCATGGTCGCACCCTGACCATCGTGATGCCGGCGCTGTGGGAGGAGCTGTTCGAGGCCAAGCGTGCCAAGCTGGCGCAATACGGTCGCCGCGTCTGGGCGCTGGAGGGCGATGAGGAGAGCGTCGCGCGCGCCGCCATCGACAAGACCCGTGAGTTCTTCACTCGTCTGGGTGCGCCGGTGTCGTTGAGCGAAGCCGGTATCAGTGCCGACAGCATCGATCAGCTGGTCGACAACCTGACCCGTCACGGCTTCACCGCCATCGGTGAGCACGGCGATATCACGCCGGACGTGGCGCGTCGTATCCTGACCCGCGCTGCCTGATCGCACGCGTCAGTCAGGGCCGAGTGTCAGCCTCAAACCCCTCGTCACCTCTGGTGGCGAGGGGTTTTGCGTATCTCCCTCCTTGTCTCCCCCCTTGCCGCAGCTTGCCGTCCGTCAGATCGCGTCACTCCAAAAGGCCGGATTCACTTGACGAGACTTCGTCGTCGGCCGGTTTTTGTTACTCTATAACTTTTTGCACGCCCTTCACCTTGCGGAGATTTCAGCATGTCTGTGGCTTCACGCGGCGCCAGGAGCGGCGACGCCCCGACGAGTCCGGTTCCGATTCCGGTGCATCTGATCACCGGCTTTCTGGGAACAGGCAAGAGCAGTTTCATCCAGGCATTGGTCGCGGCCAAGCCGGCGGATGAACACTGGGCGATCCTGGTCAATGAGTTCGGTCAGGTGGGGATCGATCAGGCACTGTTTGCCGGGCGTGAGGATGTCAGCGTCAAGGGGCTGCCCGGCGGGTGTCTGTGCTGCCAGCTGGCCTTCGTGCTGCAGGCGGGGCTGGTCAGCCTGATCCATCAGACGCGTCCTGATCGTCTGATCATCGAACCTTCGGGGCTGGGCCATCCTGCGGGGCTGATCGATGTACTGCGCAGCGAAGGGCTGGCCTCGGCGCTTGCGCTTGAGGAAGTCATCACCCTGCTGGACCCGCGCGCACTGGACGATACCCGCACTCGCGAACACGGCACCTTCCAGGATCAGCTGACGCTGGCGGGCGGCGTCGTCCTCAGCAAGCGTGATCTGGCGAGTGAGCAGCAGCTGGCGGCCGCGCATGAGTTTCTGGCGGGGATGTGGCCGCGCAAGCGCTGGGTCGGTGAGCTGGGTAGAGCCGAGGGCGAA
Organism: Cobetia sp. Ld8; assembly: GCF_045066615.1. Lineage (NCBI taxonomy): Bacteria > Pseudomonadati > Pseudomonadota > Gammaproteobacteria > Oceanospirillales > Halomonadaceae > Cobetia > Cobetia sp. Ld8. The sequence continues at coordinate 697,820 of NZ_JBISHF010000006.1, forward strand.
AGCCAGTCGACGCAGGCCCGCATGGCCGGGCAGGAGGTCGCGCTGATCGATTGGCTGCTGTCAGCAGAACGCACGCCTCAGCGCCAGGGCGGCGGGCACGTAAGCGCAGCGCGTGTAGACCAGCCCGAGATCAGCATGCCGGCCGCCCATCGCGCTGCGCGGGATAGGGCGCGTCTGGCGCAGGCCAGTGAAGAACCGTCCGCCTCAGGCGCGATGCCGCTGCCCGGCGCACCGGTGATCGAACAGGCCGAGGGGCTTGAGCATGCCAGCCTGGGCTGGCGAATCGCCGCAAGCGAGGTCTTCGATCTCGATCAGCTGACCCAGTGGCTGGATGGCTTGCCGCGCGAGTGGCGCATCAAGGGCGTCTTTCACACCCAGGATGGTTGGCGCAGCTATAACCGCGCCAATGGGCGTGCCGAGCTTGCGCCGTCCAGTTGGCGCGAGGATTCGCGGCTTGAGCTGATTGCACCGCTGGACGGGCAGGAGCAGAAGCAGGAGCAGGAAGGGATGGTGGCTGCGTTGCCGCTTGAGGATTCCCGTCAGTTGAATGCGGCCTTGCTGGCCTGTCGCAGCGACGGCGCCGCCAGGCCCTTCAACTTCTTCGGCGAGTAAGCTGAGGCGTATGCCTCAGGAAGCGCTACTTACGTCAGGCGCTCCCACTCGCCGATCAGGCGCAGGGCCTCTTCGCGGGAATCGCCACACAGCTCGTAATCGAAATCGAAGTCGCCGCACACCGCCGGACGCTGCGGCGTGCCGAACAGCTTGCACAGATTGTCGTCATCCAGCTGCACGCAACGCACCCCCGCCGGCTTGCCATTGGGCATGCCGGGAATCGGGCTCGAGATCGAGGGGGCGATGCAGCAGCCGCCGCAACCGGCACGACAGCCGGGAGCGGCAGCTTCTGCAGAAAGGGCGGCAGTCTGCGTCATGAGGTAGCGGACGTGTCTTCGTGCTCGGGGAGGACGAGAGGCTCACGCGCCGTCTGCGGGGTATGCCGCGCGATGGCGCCCTTGTTGATGCCCTCATAGGCTTCGACGCGGATGCTGTCACCGCTGTCGAGGGCGATCTGGCGCGCCAGCCAGTCGGCGATCCACTCGATGGTGGTCGGTGTCGGCAGCAGCCAGACCTGCTTGCGCGGCAGGCGGATGCGGAACCTGCCCTGCGGCGCCTCATAGCTGAATACCAGCTCACGCCCCGGGCGGTCGATCAGATCGCCTTCCTCGGCCAGATAGCGGTCGTTGAGCTTCTCGGCCCACTCGGCTTCGAGCGCAGTGTCCCGCACACCATTGCGCTCGATGATCAGCGGAGAGCGATGCCCATGCGCGATACGCTGGCAGTTGCCACTGTGATGACGCAGGCCATGACTGTAGGTGTAGGCGGCGCCGTCGATGGTCTCGTCTCGCAGACGCACGCGCAGCGCCTCGACGCGCGGTGGCAGGCGGCGAGTCAGCAGCTTCTCGAAGTGATTGGCCAGTACCTCGGTGGTGACCTCGGCTACCGGCAGCAGGCAGAAGGCCTGACGCGGGCCGCGCACTTCCATGGCATAGGGCTGGGTGAAGCGCAGGCACAGTCCTTCCGGGCAGTCCGTGACGCTCACGCCTTCGGCCTGACTGGGCACGATCAGGGTGTGATCGGCGTCCTGATCGATCATGCGCTTGGCCCACGGCTTGACGTCGCCGAAGTCGAACAGCATGCCGTCATGGCCGACGGCACCGTCCAGCTCCAGATCCAGATGCTGGCTGATGCCGTACAGGCCGCGGGTATTGCTCCACACCGAGGCATCCACCGCGGTGAGGGCCCTGACGAACAGGGTCTTGGGAGTCATTGCGGTCATCAATCGATACCACTGATCTTGTGAGTCTGCAGCGAGAGCTGCCACTGGGGATTGCGCATGCAGTAGCTGACGCACTGGTTCATCGGCGTGTCGGACGCCAGCACCTCGCGGTAATGCTCGCGGGCCGCGGCAGGCGCGGGCAGGGCGTCGAGGGCGGCGGTATCCAGTGGCTGCAGATAGAAGTGTGCGAAGTCAAGGCTGACGAAGCGCTCCGGCAGGGCCTCCGGCTGCGGGTAGACGAGCTTGAGCTCATCGCCGCCGGTGAGGACCAGCTCGCTGGCGCCCTTGGGGCTCACACATAGCCAGTCGATGCCGGCAGGCGGCTCGACGGTGCCGTTGGTCTCCACCGCGATCTCGAAGCCGCGGGCGTGCATCGCGTCCACCAGCTCACTGTCGAGCTGCAACAGCGGCTCACCGCCGGTGAAGACCACATAGGGCGTGGCGATGCCGGTGTGCTCCGGCCACAGGCTGGCCAAAAAGTCCGCCAGCGCGTTTGCGGTGCGGAACTTGCCGCCATTCTGGCCGTTGGTGCCGACGAAATCGGTGTCGCAGAAGCGGCAGACCGAGGTGTCGCGGTCCTGCTCGCGGCCACTCCACAGATTGCAGCCGGCAAAGCGGCAGAACACGCTGGCGCGCCCTGCGCGAGCACCTTCGCCCTGCAGGGTGTAGAACGCTTCCTTTACCGTATACATCAGAGAGTGCCTGCGCCCTTGGCCGAGTCGGTCGTTTCGTAACCGAGCGGATCGCGCAGCCCATGGGCGGCGAAGGCCTCGAGACGCTCACGGCAGCTGCCGCATTCCCCGCAGGCCAGTTCGCGGCCTTCGTAGCAGGTCCAGGTCTGGGCGTAATCGAGCTGCATGGCGATGCCGGCGGCAAGAATCTCGTCCTTGCTCGCGTGCAGGAAGGGCGCGCGAATCTCCACCGGCGAGAAGTTGGCGATCGCGGCGACGGCGTTCATCTTGTCGACGAACTCCGGACGGCAATCCGGGTAGAGCACGTGATCGCCACCGTGGGCACCATAGAAGCAGACCTCGGCCTCGATGTTGACGGCCTTGGCGATGGCCAGTGACAGCAGGATCATGTTGCGGTTGGGCACCACGGTCGAGGTCATGGAGGCCTCGTCGTAGTCGGCCTTGGGCATCGCCTGGTCACTGTTGGTCAGCGCGGAGTTGTCGATCAGGCCATGGATGGCGCGAATGTCGACGACTTCGTGGGCGACGCCCAGCGACTCGCAGACCTGGCGTGCGACGTCGAGCTCACGCGAGTGACGTTGGCCATAATGGAAGGAGAGGGCGTGTACCTCGAAGCCTTCCTTCAGCGCCTGGTGCAGGACAGTGTAGGAGTCCATGCCACCGGAGTAGATGACGACGGCGCGGGGGCGCTCTGCAGAGGAGGCAGAAGCGGGTACAGCGGAATTCTGGACGTTGAGAGTCATGACGGAGAATTTCTTTGACCGATGGATTCGGCGCCCGGGATCCGGTCCGGGCGAAACGGGCGCCTATCCTACTCTTCCGCACGCCTTGATGCCACTCGTGCACTGGTGCGGGGCGCGGATACGCCGCCTGTCGCCAGGTTCTGAGGCGGCCACGGTAGCCAAGCGTTGAGTCGGCGAGAAAATAGCCTTGGTACCCGCACCACAGGCTGGCATAGACTCGGAGTATTAGCGAAGCGTAGAGAGAGTCGTCTGCGTGCTGCACGCTTGTCCACCTAGTGCTTCGCCTGATGGCACGCACTTCGGGATGACGGGTTGAGGAGCAGGTCGAGGAGCCGGTTGAGTGGCTTGCCGAATGGCTCTTGGAGTGGCTCTCGCAATGGCGCCTGGAGCAGCGCTTGACGTGACAGACGAAGCGGGACGCGTCTGGCGTTCAAAAGGGCGATCAGAAGAGACAAAGTGCAGCAGTCTGGCGCCTGGTGATGTCCATTGGAGGAGTAGCATGGGCGCCCGGGCCTTGCCGTACTAGTCATGCGGCCCGAGCCTTGCGGCAGCCAGCGGCCACAATGAAAGCAGGTGTAAGCAGATAAGCGCGAGAACAGCCGGAAGCGTGAATGACGTGTCATGTCCCGGCGGTGTTACCCGCGTTGCGCCAGCCAACGGCCAGCATCACTGGCGACAGGCGGCCCTTGCGGGGCATCAAGCCCCTTTCCTTATGACTGCAGGTGGAGTGAGCGTGCCTCTCGATATCTTGATCAAATTGCTGTCGTCCATCGAAGAGCCGTTATGGGTTCATGACCGCTTCGGCCAGCTCGCCTGGACGTCGCCGCGCGCTCGCAAGGAAGACAGGGTGCCGGAGCTGCCATCCCCGCTGCCCAAGCAGCCGGAGCCTTGTGGTATCAGCGGCCAGCCCGGCTTCTGGTTGATGGGCATCACCGGCGAGCTGGGGGAGTGGCTGCTGGTGCAGAAGGCCAATCTGCCGTGGCGCATGGCGATCTTCGATGCCGAGTGTCTGGTGGCCAACACCTGCGGTTGGCAGGAGCTGTTCGGCACCCAGCGGCCGCGTCTCGAACCGGTCAGCGAGCGGCGAGTTCGCCTCAAGGCGCCGTTCTCGGGGCTGGCGGAGGCTCGGGCGGCCGGGGTGGATGACAAGGTCTTGATCGCCCTGCGCCGCCTGCAGCCCATCAACCTGCTGTCGCGCGATCGCTTCAATGCCCAGATCGATGAACTGCTGCTGGAAGAAAGCGTCGACGGCAGCATCGATGGCGGCATCATCTATCTGTCGCTGACCCACCTGGAAATCATCAACTCGGCGCACGGTGCCGAGCGTATCGATCCGCTGCTGGAGCGGGTGGCAGAAGCCATGTCCCTGCAGTATCGCGACGCCCTGGTCTGCCGCCCCCTGGGCAATGCCTTCGCGCTGTTCTTCGTCGGGGATGAGGCCAGCCTGATCGCGCGAGCCAACGAGCTGTGCGAACGGCTGGTGATGCTGATGCGACTGGATGGCAAGGCCCTGCCGGTCACGGCGCGGGTCGGCATCAGTCTGGCGCCGCAGCACGCGCGGCGTGCCCATCGCCTGATGCATCTGGCCGAACTCGCCATGTTGCACGGGGAATACGATGACATCGATGTCTGCGGCCCCCTGCATGTGTTCTCGCCCGGCGCGCACATGCAGCACCTCAACGACTATCGCCTGACCAGTGACCTGCGCGAGCATCTCGAAGAGCTGGATCTCGCCTTCCAGCCCCAGTTCGACCTCGCCAGTGGCGAGGCAGTCGGCGTCGAGGTGCTGGTGCGCTGGGACCACCCCGAGCTTGGCACCATCGGGCCGGGACGCTTCATCCCGCTGGCGGAGCAATACGGCTTGATCGGCACCGTCGGCGCGCGGGTGATGGACACGGCCCTCTCGGCGACGCGTGACCTGGTGACGCCCAACGGCAAGCCATTGTCGGTGGCGATCAATGTCTCGGCTCAGGAGTTTCGTGACCCCGGCTTCCCCGAGCGTGTCTCGGAGGCTCTGGCGCGTCATGACTTCGCGCCGGAACGCCTGGAGCTGGAGATCACCGAATCCTCACGCGTGCCGGATCTCGATCGCGTCGTGGAGCGACTCACCGGCCTGATCGAACGCGGCGTGCGCCTGGCAATCGATGATTTCGGCACCGGCTTCGCGTCACTGCTCTACGTGCGCGACCTGCGTGCTTGCCGCCTCAAGGTCGATCAGCGCTTCGTCGGTAGCCTTGACCATGATGCCCGCGACCGCGCCATCGTCTCCCACGCGATCTCGCTGGCCGACAGCCTGGGCATGGAGGTGCTGGCGGAGGGTGTCGAGACCGCAGAGCAGGAGCGCCTGCTGGTCGAGATGGGTTGTCATCTGGTGCAGGGCTTCCGCTATGCACGGCCCAAGCGCCTGCCGGAGCTGGTCGAGTGGCTCAAGCGCAAGCCGTCGATCCATCCCTGCCCCTGAGTATTTCTTTTGAAGGGTGCTAGATGAAGGGGGCTGAAGTGAAAGGCGCTTGAAATGAAGGGGCCTGAAATGAAAGGGGCCTGAAATGAAAACGCCCGCCACGCAGTGACTCTGCATGGCGGGCGTTTTCATGCTGGGCATTCGGGTCTGGCAGTGGCCGCGGGAGGTGATGGCGTGCGTTCAGACTCGAGAGCCGTGGCGACGTCTCATTCGCTGCAACCGCTACCGTAGCCGTACATGTTCTCGAAGCCCGGAATGCGCTGCTCCCAGACGGGCGGCGTGCCGACGACCTCCTGCAGGCAATCGCTGAAGCGACGCGTCTTCTGCGGCAGGTACTGGCGGTGCGGGTAGACCAGGTGGATCGAAGGCAGTGGCTTCATCGGCACGTTGGTCAACAGCGGCACCAGCTCACCATTCAGGATCTCGTCCTTGATGTTGATCGCGGACACCATGCCATAGCAGGCACCCGACTTGATGGCGCCGATCAGCACGTCGGCATCATTGACCTTGAGGCGCGAATCCAGCGCCACCTTTTCCTCGACACCGCTCTCGGTGCAGACGCGCAGGCGATCGAGAATGAAGCCATCGCGGGAATACACCGCTGCCGGCAGGCCAGACAGATCGGCGGGGGTCTGGGGCATGCCGTGACGCTCGATGAAGGCCGGCGAGGCGCAGATCAGGTGACGGTGTGCAGCCAGCGGACGCGCGATCAGGTTGGAGTCTTCCAGCTCCGACATGCGAATGGCCAGGTCATAACCGCCGCCGATCAGGTCGGTCAGGTGGTCTTCCAGGCGCACTTCCACCTGGGTGTCCGGGTAGCGCTCCATGTACAGGCGCACAGCCTGGGCGACATAGGTGCGCCCGAAGTGGCTCGGGCTGGTGATCTTCAGGATGCCACGCGGGCCATCCTGATAGGCGCCGGCCACATCATCGGTATCTTCCAGCACTTCACGCAGACGCAGTGCGTGCTGATGGATCTCGCGCCCCGCATCCGTCAGGGCCAGCGAGCGAGTCGAGCGATTGAACAGGCGAATCTGCAGTTCTTCTTCCAGACGGCTGATCTGCTTGGAGACCACCGAGCGGTTGACCTGACGATGGTCAGCCGCCTTGGAAAAACTCTGTGCTTCTACCACATCGAGAAACAGCAACAAACGGGATGCTTTATCCACGGTCTGACCTCTCGTGATGCCATGGGGAGGGGAACACTCTGCCAGCCATCCGTGAGGCAGTCAGTGCATATAAAGCGACGGTCCAACTTCGGTAGCAGTCGATAATCGGTGACATTGCATGGGTCATCATCACGAATCCAGGTGACGGAAATCCCTGACAAGGTGAGTTTATCACGGTCACTGTTTCCTCTAATACCACGCATCAACGCGTTTCTCGCTCTTCCTGTTGCCGACAATGCATCAAAGACATGTCCCACTGAGCCTATCTGGGGTCCGGCGAAATCCCTAGAATCATCCCTCCAGCGTCACGGAAGTGTTCCGACGCCTTATACCTTCATCCAACCAGCCATGCTCGACATGCTGGGAGTGAGTTCATGTCTTCTTCTATGTCCACTGACGCCTCTGCAACATCGACCCCGCCAACGTCGGAAACGCCGACGACGCGTGAGCTGATGTCACGCCTGTGGCGCAGCACCTTGCCGATGACACTCGGCATCATGGGATTGCTGGGCTTCAACCTGGTCGATGCCGCCTTCGTCTCGCACCTGGGCACCGCGCCGCTGGCCGCGCAATCCTTCACCTTCCCGCTGACCTTTTTGATCATCGGGGTGCAGGTCGGCATGGGCATCGCGATCGCCGCGATCGTCTCGCGGACCCTGGGCGCCGAGGATGAGGCGCGTGCCCGGCGCCTGGGCGGTGTGGTGCTGCTGGGATCCGGTGTGTTGATGGCACTGCTGATGCTGCTGTTGTGGGGCATCAGGGTGCCGGCCTTCGAGTTGCTGGGGGCCAATGCCACTGAAATGACGCTGATCGAGGTCTATTGGGGCCCATCGCTGATCGCCAGCTGGCTGGGGGCCATGGCCTATGTGCTCTACAGCCTGTTCCGCGCCCACGGCGACACGCGTCTGCCGGGCGAGATGATGCTGCTGACCAGTGTCTTCAACCTGGTGCTGGACCCGCTGCTGATCTTCGGCGCGGGGCCGCTGCCCGGCTTCGGTCTGGCGGGCGCTGCCTGGGCGACCGTACTCTCCTTCGGGGCCGGGCTTGCCATCACGGCATTCAAGCTCTCGCGCCGCGACTGGATGGAATATCGCGGCCTGTGGGCCGAATGGCAGGCCTCGCGCCGTCAGCTGGCGGGGATCGCGATACCCGCGATTCTGTGCCAGATGATGCCGGCGCTCTCCGCGATGCTGGTCACCGCCATCGTCGCGGGACTGGGCCAGACGGAGGTGGCCGCCTGGGGGATCGCCTCACGCCTGGAAACCTTCTCGCTGATCGTGGTGCTGGCCCTGACCATGTCGCTGCCGCCGTGGCTCGGGCGCTGCTATGGCGCCGGCCGTTGGCAGGAAATTCGCCGCCTGATGAACCTGGCCGCCCGCGTGGTGGTGATCTGGCAGCTGGTGCTGGGCATCATCGCCGCAGTGCTGGCGACACCGCTGGCCTATGTGCTGGTGGGCAGTGACGAGGTCTCGGCGGCGCTGGCGGTCCTGTTGCCGTGGATGTTGCCCAGCTACTCCTTCCTCGGCATCTGCATGCTGGTCGTGTCGGCTGCCAACGCGCTGGGGTGGCCGCTGCGTGCCACGGCGCTCTCCTTCGTGCGGCTCTTCATCTGCTTCATGCCGGCGGTATGGCTGGGGGCACATCTGGATGGGCTGCGCGGTGTCGCCATCGGCTCGGCGATCGGCAACCTGCTGGCGGGTGTGGTGGCATGGCGCGTCTATCGTCAGGCCCTGGGCGACCGTGGCAAGTCAGTGCGTCGCCATGCCTATGTCGCGACGACCTGATCGCCCGGGCCCTCATGGCGTCCAGCACGAGCGCTCCCTTGAGGTGTCAGGTGCTATTCAGAAGATTCTGTCCGGAAGGTCCTGCTGGAGACCCAGCCAGTAGACCTTGCCAGAAGCCCCGTCAGCAGTCCCGCTGAGAAGCACCGAAAGCGGCCATCCCAAAAATGGCCGCTTTTTTGTTTTTTATCACTGCCATGACACGAAATTTACCTGCTTATTTTCTGATATAGGGTCTCATAACAGAATATTAACCGTGGTTTGCGCCTCTATACTGGATGCATTCAGGCCAAGCCACTGTGAGTCGCCTTGTCGACCGGTGTTGGCCTTCATCGTCTTTATTCGCTGCCGAGTGCGCGAATACGCCTGTCATTTGCCGTGGGGCGCGGCTTGCAGTCATGGGGTAGGCCAACATGAAGATTCTTGTACTCGGTAGCGGCGTCGTCGGTGTCACCAGTGCCTATTATCTGGCGCGTCAGGGGCATGAGGTCACGGTCGTCGACCGTCAGGCCAGCCCGGCGATGGAAACCAGCTACGGCAACGCCGGTCAGGTCTCCTTCGGCTTCTCCTCGCCGTGGGCGGCGCCGGGCATTCCGCAGAAAGCCGTCAAGTGGATGTTCCAGGAGCATGCGCCGCTCAAGATCCAGCCGCGCATGGACCCGCAGATGGCCAAGTTCATGGTCAAGATGTTCGCCAACTGCAACGCCGACCGCTATGCCGTCAACAAGGAGCGCATGGTACGGGTCTCCGAGTACAGCCGCGCCTGCATCAACGCCCTGCGCGAAGAGACCGGACTGCGCTACGAAGACCGCCAGAAGGGGCTGTTGCAGCTGTTTCGTACCCAGGCGCAGGTCGATGCCGTGCAGAGCGACATGAAGGTGCTGGCGGGCTGTGGCGTGCGCCATCAGCTGCTGGACGCCGACGCCTGCGCCACGGTGGAGCCGGCACTGACCCGCGTGCCGGGCAAGTTCATCGCCGGCCTGCACCTGCCGGATGACCAAACCGGCGATTGCCATCTGTTCACCAACCGGCTGGCGGATTACTGCCGCGACACCCTGGGCGTCAATTTCGTCTTCAATACCACCATCCAGCGCATCCAGCGCAGCGGCAGCCGCATCGAGAAGGTCATCACCGACCGTGGCGAGATGACCGCAGACAGCTACGTGATGTGTCTGGGCAGCTACTCGCCGTTCCTGGCGCGTGATCTGGATCTGGATCTGCCGATCTATCCGGTCAAGGGCTACAGCCTGACCGTGCCGATCATCAATGCCGATGCCGCGCCTCAGTCCACCGTGATGGACGAGACCTTCAAGGTCGCGCTGACGCGCTTCGATGACCGCATCCGCGTCGGTGGCACCGCCGAGCTGGCCTCGTTCGATCTTTCCTTGATCGAGAAGCGCCGTGCGACCATCAACATGGTGGTGCGTGATGTATTCCCGGAAGCCGGTGACTATGCGCGGGCGGAATTCTGGGCCGGCCTGCGTCCGATGACGCCGGATTCCACGCCGATCATCGGTGGCACCAAGTACGACAATCTGTGGTTGAACACCGGACACGGCACCTTGGGCTGGACCATGAGCTGCGGCAGTGCGAGTCTGTTGGCGGACCTGGTGGATGGTCGCAAGCCCACCATCGACCCCAACGGTCTCAGTCTTGGTCGCTACGCTGCCTGATGCTCAGAGCAGTGTCTGTGTCTGTGACCTGAAACTCAGAGCAGTGTCTGTATCAGTGTCAGTGGCTGCGCCAGGGTCTGCCAGGCAGTGCGTACTGCCGTGTAGTCGTCTTTTTTCGAGTGTCTCTCCGTCAACTGATTGAACAAGGAATTGCGCATGACCAAGCAGATTATCTCTACCGAGTCCGCACCGGCTGCCATCGGCCCGTATTCCCAGGCGGTGCGCACGGGTAATCTGGTGTTCCTGTCCGGCCAGATCCCGCTGGACCCAGCGACCATGGAAGTGGTGGAAGGCGGTTTTGAAGCCCAGGCAGACCAGGTGTTCCGCAATCTCAAGGCGGTGTGTGAAGCCTCCGGTGGCAGCCTGGATCAACTGGTCAAGGTCAATCTGTTCCTGACCGATCTCAGCAACTTCGCCGTGGTCAACACGCTGATGGAGCAGTACTTCAGCCAGCCGTATCCGGCGCGTGCGGCCGTCGGCGTCAAGGAGCTGCCCAAGGGCGTGCTGTTTGAAGCAGAAGGTGTACTGGCACTCTCCTGATCGCTCGTTCTTTGTCGCTCTGATCGACCGACTGGCGCGATCGATGCCTTGTCTCTCACTCCCCTCGCTGATTCATCAGCGGGGGGAGTGTCGTTTCAGGGGTCGTGACGTCCTGTAGGCAGCTTGAGCGTGACATTTGGCGCCAGCATGATTAGCGTAAGGCTAAATGAGCCAGCGACCAGCGCTGGCTCTCGGAGCATCGCGGACGAACCCTTCAAGGAGCAACACCATGGCGCAGTCAGACACAGGCACCCGTGAACCCGGCATACGGCTGCGTCAGCTGGAAATGCTGTGGGCGGTGATCGAGTGTGGCTCGATGAAAGGCGGTGCCGCACAACTGGGGATCAGCGTGCCGGTGGTCTCGCGGGGCTTGGCACAACTCGAGCAGACGCTGGGCTATTCGTTGTTTCTGCGCGAGGGTGGCAAGCTGGTGCCGACCCCGGAAGCCGAGCGCCTGACGCCATCACTCGCCCGGATGTTCAGCGCTCAATCCGAGCTCAGGCGACTGGCCTTCGGGCCGGGCAGCGGCAAGCGTCCGCGTCTCGTGCTGGCAGTCACACCTGGTCTTGAGGCCTTCAGTGCCGGTTGGCTGACACGCATCGCGGCCAGTGAAGCCTTGAGTGAGTGGCTGCCAAGCCTGGAAGTGCTCGAGGTGTCACAGCATGATCTCGCCATCCGCGAGGGGCGGGTCGCGATGGCGGTGAGCCTGGAAGCACCGCCGGAGCCCCAGGGCGGCAAGCGTGCCAAGACGGCAGCGGCACGCGCCCGCGAGCTCAAGGCCAGCCTGCGTCAGCGTGCGCGCGAGGAGACGACACTCATCGAAGGCGATGACGACGAGGCAAAGCCTACCGCCAAGGCTGCCATGCCCGAGCTGGGGGATACGCCGGAGTTGCCGTTTGACGTCGAGGATGATGCGCACAATGCCGAAGGGGCCGCTTCCCGCAGCGGGACAAGTGAAGAGGCCAGTGACGAGGCGCAAGCCGAGGCACCGCCCGCGCTGAAGCTACCCTTGATGCTGCTGTGGCCCTCACGCTGGCCGCTGCTGGACAAGCCGCTGACCCTTGCACGCCTCAATGAACGCCCCTTCGTCGACCTGCCGGAAACCAGCAGTCAGGGGCGCTTGATTCGTGGGCTGCTCAAGCGTGAGCGCGTGACGCCAGCGAGTCTGCTGGAAGTCGCCACGCCGGCCAGCGCCGGGCGTCTGGCGCGCTCGGGCAGTGCCGCCACCATCATTGATGCGCTGTCAGCGCTGCAGGTGCTCGAGGATGCCAGAGGCGACCTGATCGGCCTGCCGCTCTCGATGCGCAGCGAGCGCTATCTGGAGCTCAAGTGGCAGTTGCCGACGGCCGAGGAAGGGGAGTCGCTGCACGCGGTGCAGGCCCTGCTGATCAGTCTGCTCGAAGAGGAGGTGGCGGCGAGTCTTGCCCGCTTGCCGCTGGCGGACGAGGAGGGCTGATCGGCTGATGGCGCAGGCGCCTGGCGGAAGCCTTGCCTCAGAGTAGAGATCAGGTCAGACAACAGGCCGGACAACCGACCATTCAAGAAAAACCCCGCCGATTGGCGGGGTTTTTCTTGTCTTTCACGACAGCACTCGTTCGGGCTCAGCCCTTGACGACGGTCGCGATGGCCTTGGCCACGTAGGGCAGGTTCTCGGTGGAGAAGCCGGCCACGTTGGCACGCCCGGAGCGCACCATGTAGATACCGAACTCGTCACGCAGGCGATCGACCTGTTCCGGCGAGAGGCCGGTGTAGGAGAACATGCCACGCTGTTCGGCGATGAAGGCGAACTGCTCATCCAGACCATACGGCTTGAGTGCCTCGACGAAGTCACGACGCAGGCCGTTGATGCGCTCACGCATCTCGGTCAGCTCGCTTTTCCACTCGCCACGCAGGGTGTCGTCCTCGAGGATATCGATGACCACCGCACCGCCATGTGCCGGCGGATTGGAGTAGTTCTCGCGCGCGGTGATCGCGGCCTGGGAGCGCACGTCGAGCATGCTCTCCTCGTCCTTGGCGATCAGGATCAGGCAGCCGGTGCGCTCGCAGTAGATGCCGAAATTCTTGGAGCAGGAGCTGGTGATGATGGCTTCATCGACATTCTCGGCCAGCAGGCGCACGCCGTAGGCGTCTTCTTCCAGGCCGTCACCGAAGCCCTGGTAGGCGAAGTCGATCAGCGGCATCAGCTTGCGCGCCTGGACGACTTCCAGCACCTGGTCCCACTGCTCGCGGCTCAGATCGAAACCGGTCGGGTTGTGGCAGCAGGCGTGCAGCACCACCACGTCACCTTCCGGGATGGTCTTGAGCGTCGCCAGCATGCCATCGAAGTCGAGGCGGTTGTTCTCGTCGACGTAGGGGTAGTTGTGGCGCGTCACGCCAGCGGCGTCGAAGATGCCCAGGTGGTTCGGCCAGGTCGGGGTGGACAGCCAGATATCACGTCCCTTGAGGTTGCTGGCGATGAAGTCCGCGGCCAGACGCAGGGCACCGGTACCGCCGGGCGCCTGGGTGGCGCTGGCGCGATTGGCGGCCAGCACCGGCGACTCGGCGCCCAGCACCATCGGCAGTACGACCTTGCCGAAGCGCGGGTCGCCGTGGGAGCCGATGTAGGTCTTGGTGACTTCATTCTCGACCAGGCGGTTCTCGGCCTGCTTGACCGCACGCATGACCGGCGTATTGCCGTTCGCATCGCGATAGACGCCCACGCCGAGGTCGACCTTCTGCGGGTTGGTGTCGTTGTTGAAGGCTTCGATCAGGCCGAGGATGGCATCCCCGGGTACACGCGCAATCTGCTCGAACATCTTATTTCGCTACCTCGTCGGTTCTGGCGGCCATGATGAAATCGTTCTTGTGCAGACCCTTCATCTCGTGGGACCACCAGGTCACGGTGACCTTGCCCCACTCGGTGAGAAGTGCCGGGTGGTGCCCGACTTCCTCGGCAATCTCGCCTACGCGATTGGTGAATGCCAGTGCCTGCTTGAAATTGCGGAACGTGAAGCACCGTTCCAGTTGCATGATGCCATCGCGATTGAGCAACTGCCACTCGGGAATGGCGGTCTTGAGCGTCTCGATGTCGCTATCGCTGACCTTGGGCGCATCGAAGCTGCAGGCTTCACAGGACTGTCTGGCGAGTTCGGTCATGTCACTATCTCCGGCTTGAGGAAAGAGGGGACTGGTGAAAAGGCGTACCCCTTGGGGCAAGGGCGTCTGTGCGATCAGCGCCGGTGCGATCAACGTGGTGCGAAGCGCGGCGTCTTGAGGCCGAGAGCCATGGCCTCGTGCACCAGTGCCATGATGTCGCGGCTGGCGAGTTCATGCAGGTCGTCCAGTGACTCAAGGACATAGTAGAGCGGCTGCAGGATGTCGATGCGATACGGGGTGCGCAGTGCCTCGACGGCATCGAAGGGCAGATGCTCGGGGCGCTCGAGACTCTCCGCAAGCTCACCCAGGGCGTAGCGGGTCTCGCGCGGCGAGGAGATGATGCCGCCGCCGTAGAGGCGCAGCGCACGGCTGCCATCGGGTTGAGTCTCGCGCAGCATGCCGAATTCCACCGTCATCCAGTAGAGGCGGGCCAGATAGACGCGCTCTTCCTTGCTGGCGGCGAGGCCGAGGCGTCCGTAGGTGGCGGTGAATTCGGCGAAGGCGGGGTGGGTGAGCATCGGGCAGTGGCCGAAGATCTCGTGGAAGATGTCCGGCTCCTGCAGGTAGTCGAGTTCTTCCGGGGAGCGGATGAAGGTGGCGACCGGGAAGCGCCGCTCGGCGAGCAGCTCGAAGAAGCGCGTGAAGGGGATCAAGGCCGGCACACGTGCGGTTCGCCAGCCGGTGGTGGCCTCGAGGACACGATCGATCTCGCCAAGCTGGGGGATGCGGTCCTCCGGCAGGGCAAGGCGCTCGAGCCCTTGCCGATACTCGCGACAGACACGCCCCTCGACAAGCGCCATCTGGCGCGCCATCAGTGTCTGCCAGGTAGAGTTCTCCTGATCGCTGTAATGGATCCTGCCCCGGGCGTCCGGCTCATGGGCCACGTAGCGGGTGCCCTTGGCCTTGGCTTGCGAGCCGGGCTGAGCTTCCTGGGATGTCTGTGGCCAATGACGACCCTGCGGTGCGTTCATGCAACCTCCCCAACCAGATGGCGGCGCTGCCGAGCAGGCTGCCGTGTTGTCATTATGGCGTACATGCCAGTCCTTGCATGTCGATGACAACGCTAGGCCTTGTCGGGTGGCGTTGACCAGTGGTCAGGCGTGGCTCTGCGCCGCAGATAACGCTGCGATGGCGCGTGTCTTGTCACATAATTGTGACACTGGAGCGGTAATCGGGCGCATCCTGTGCCATTCGGGCGTTCATGTACTGCTGTGTCGCCGTCTTTTGTAAGGAATGCTTTACGACGTTTTTGATAACGCTTACGTTAACGTCACTCAGCCGCCCGTCGCGAAGCTGTCCGTCGCTAAGACGCCCGTGACTCGAGTGGCGCCGCCAGGCCGGCGACACCATTTCGATGACAATGCCTACAAGAATTCCAACGACAATGCCGAGAACGCCATGCGCCTCAAACTGACCTGCCAGAATCGAATCGGGATTCTGCGCGACATCCTGGCCCCCTTTGCCGATTACGGCCTCAACGTGCTGCGCGGTGAGGTCGGCGGGGAGGCCAACAACTCCATCTATCTGCATGTGCCCAACATGCTGCGCATGCAGCTCTCGACCCTGAAGCCGACCCTCGAGGAGATTCCCGGGGTCTTCAAGGTCAGTCGCGTCAGTCTGATGCCCACCGAGCGACGCCATCTGGAGCTCAATGCACTGCTGTCATCGCTGTCAGACCCGGTGATGTCCATCGACATGGACGGGCGCGTGGTGGCGGCCAATCGCGCGGCGGGCAAGTTGCTCGGGGTGCGCATCGATGAGGTGCCGGGGCTGGCGCTGACGCGTCACGTCCAGGATGTCGACCTGCCGGAACTGATCCGGCGCAACAATGCCCGCGTCAATGGCCTGCGCCTGCGGGTGGGGGAGGAGACCTTCCTCGCCGATATCGCGCCACTGCACACCGAGAACGAGGATGTCGCCTCGCTGGCGGGCGCCGTGGTCACCCTGCATCGTGCAGACCGCCTGGGCTCGCGTATCTATCAGATCCAGCGCACCGAGGTGCGCGGCTTCGAAGCGATATTCCAGGCGAGCCGTCAGCTGTCGGCGGTGGTCAAGGAGGCTCGCCGCATGGCACCGCTGGATGCGCCACTCTTGATCGAGGGTGAGACCGGCACCGGCAAGGAGCTGCTGGCGCGAGCCTGCCACCTGGCAAGTTCCCGCGGCCAGGCCCCCTTCATGGCGCTCAATTGCGCGGGGCTGCCGGAGTCGATGGCCGAGACGGAGCTGTTCGGATACGCCCCGGGTGCCTTCGAGGGCGCACGGCCGGAGGGCAAGCTGGGCCTGCTCGAGCTGACCAGTGGCGGCACCATCTTCCTGGATGAGGTCGGCGAGATGAGTCCGCGCATGCAGGTCAAGCTGCTGCGCTTTTTGCAGGACGGCGGTTTCCGGCGTGTCGGCAGCGATGAGGAGACCTTCCTCGATGTGCGCGTGATCTGCGCCACTCAACAGGACCTGCCGGCACTGTGCAGCGAAGGGCGCTTCCGCCACGATCTCTTCCATCGCCTCAATGTGCTGTGTGTGCAGATTCCGCCGCTCAGGGAATGTCTGGATGGGCTCGAGGAGCTGGCGCGGCATTTTCTCGAGCGCGCAGTGCGTCAGATCGGCGCTCGCGTGCGGGATATCTCGCCCGAGGCCATGGCGCGCCTGCAGGGCTATCACTGGCCGGGCAACGTGCGTCAGCTGGAGAACGTGCTGTTCCAGGCCGTCTCGCTGTGCGATGGAGAGGTGATCGAGGCGCAGCATCTGCGCCTGACCGGTGAGGCGCGTGATGAGGGGCTCGACAACATCGACCTGACCGGCAGTCTGGGCGATATCCATGACGAGGTCGAACGGCGCATCCTGGCGCATCTCTACCCGGAGTATCCGTCCAGCCGATTGCTGGCCAAGCGCCTGGGGGTCTCGCATACCACCATCGCCAACAAGCTCAAGCGTCACGGCATCGCGCAGGAATGACCGGCGGCGCAGGTGATGGCGGGACAGAAGAGATAGCAGGGCGAGAGGAAAGCAGACGAGCAGCAAAAGGAGATAGAGGAGAAAGAGGAGAAGGGGAAGAAGACAAGTCAGAAGACAGAAGCGCAGAGGCGCTTAAATGCGTGTTTGAATATCGGAATTGGTGAATTGTTTTGCTCGCTAATAAAGGGTATGATTCTCATATTGTTAGCAAGCTAATATAGATGGCGTCTGATATCGGCGGCAACAGCCGCCCTGACGCCGCACCAATCAAGGCTCTCGTGGGTCTTCCGCTCAGTACCGATGAGGGGGAGTGTCATGGGAGCCTTCATGTCGAGAGATGATACATGAACGCACATTCTCCGGGGACGGATTCGACACAGGAAATCCCGTTTCACGAGCAGATCAAGCCCTCGCTGGGTGGCCAGGTCGGCCGGGTCCACCGTCTCTGGCGCACCGCCATCACCAGCGCGGTGCGTAGCCTGGACATGACGGAATCGCGCTGGACGGTCATGGTCCATCTGGAAAAGCTCGGCGAGGGCTGTACCCAACAGATGCTGGCCAGCGAGCTGGGCATCGAGATGCCGTCGCTGACGCGTACCCTCAACCAGCTCGAGGCTCAGCAGCTGATCGCGCGCGTGCCGCACGAGACCGACAAGCGGGCGCGTTGCCTGTGGTTCACCGAGCAAGGCCGCCAGTGCCTGACACAGTTGACGGAGCGCATCGAGCGAGTGCGTGCCGAGCTGTACGTCGGCTTCGATGACGAAGCGCTCAATGCCTTCGCCCGCACTCTGCTCCAGTTTGAAGACAATGCCAGCGCCAGCATCGCGCGCTCCCAGGCTGAATATCAGCGGAGTCGTCAGGGGTGACATCCGATCAGCGCTTTCGGCGCTGGGTGCGGGGAGCCTTGCTGATCGCCGTATTCAGTTTCGTGTATTTCCTGATCGCGGACCTGTGGATGCCGATGACGTCCCAGGCGCGCGTGATGCACCCGGTGGTCAGTGTGGCATCGCGGGTCAGTGGTCGTATCGATGAGGTGCTGGTCCACGACAACCAGCATGTCGAGGCAGGCGATGTGCTGTTTCGTATTGATGCAAAGCCCTATCAGTTGGCCGTGCAGCAGGCGGAGCTGGCGCTGGAAGCCGCCATTCAGGCCAATCAACAGCTGGATGCCTCGATTCTGGCGGCCAAGGCGCAGCTCGAGCAGAGCCGTGTCAGCGAGGAAGAGCAGCGGCTGGAGATGGCGCGCGTCACGCGGTTGATCAAGTCGCACAGCATCTCGCGCCAGCAGTACGATCAGACACGTGCCAGCTATCAGGGCGCGCAGGCGACGGTCAGGGCCGATCAGGCCGATCTGGCAGCGCTCAAGGTGCAGCGGGGCCTGACGGGAGACGATAACCTGAGCCTGCGCCAGGCGCGCAATGCGCTGGAGCAGGCGCGTCTCGATCTGGCCTATACCGAGGTGCGCGCCCGCGAGGCCGGGACGGTGTCCAACATGCAGCTGGTGGCCGGTGCCTACGCCAGCACCGGTCAGGCGCGGCTGGCCATCGTGGCCGATCGTGCCGATGTCATTGCCGACTTTCGCGAGAAGTCTCTGTCACGCGTCGCGATCGGCGATCAGGCAAGCATCATCTTCGATGCGCAGCCGGGGCGGGTCTTCACGGCAACGCTTTCATCGCGGGATTCAGGCGTACAGGCGGGTCAGCTCAACGCCGATGGCTATCTGGCCGCCCCCGAGGACAGCGATCGCTGGGTGCGTGATGCCCAGCGCATGCGCGTCCATCTCGTGATGCCGAGGGCTCATGGCCTCTCGCTCAGCCAGCTGCCGACCGGCTCGCGTGCCACCGTACAGCTGTTCCCCGTGGCTGGGCTAGCCAGCTGGCTGGCGCATGCCCAGGCGCGTGCGGTCAGCCTGCTGCATTACATCTATTGAGGCGGCGGCATGTTGGCGAATGCATTGCGAGACCGGCTGTCCCGTCTGTGGACACGTGGCGAGACCTTGCCGCGCGTCGAGGGTAGTGAGCCACTCCTGAGCGAGAACGATGTCCAGCAGTGCCTGCGGATCGCCTTCGGCGGCACCCTGGGCTTCGTGCTGCTCAAGTGGATGGATTGGACCTACGGCACCTTCTTCGTGGTCAACCCTATTCTGCTGCTGGCCCTGGTGCCGGTACTGAACGCCTCCATCGCGCGGCAGTTTCTGGCCAGCGTCTTTCTCAACAACGCCTTCACCCTCGTCGTGCAGGGCCTGTTCGGTGACAACCCGGCGATCATGTTGCTGCTGGTGCTTGGCATGCAGCTGGTGCTGTTCAACTGCATGAGCCGCGGGCCATTGTTCCTGTTCGGTGCCCTGAGTGTGGTCGGCATGCATGTGCAGCTGAATTTCGCCAGCTACCCGAGCACGGATATCAGTGATCTGGTGTGGTGCAACTTCGTCGGTGGCGGCACCACGCTTTCGATCGTGGCCCTGATGCATTACTGCTTCCCGGACAAGGCGCCGCGTCAGCCACCGTCACGCCCCGCCAAGCCGCCATCCAATCGCCGTCACGAAGTGCTGTTGACCACCGCGGTGGCGATGGTGGTCTATGTGATGTTCCAGGTGCTCGATCTGAGCGATTCGCTGTCGGCGCAGATCGCCTCGATCCTGATTCTCTTTCCGATGAACTGGTTCGGTGCCATTCAGGCCAGCATTCGGCGCGCCGCGGGTACGTTGGTGGGCTGCAACGTGGCGGTGGCGATCCAGCTGGTGTTGATGACGCACTATTCGTTGCTGTGGCTGGTAGCGCTGGGGCTCTGGCTGAGCTTGATGCTGTTCGCGCGCCACCATGTTATGGAGCGGGTGGGCTCCGGTGCGGGTCTGGGCGCCATGACCACCATGGCGATCCTGTTTGGCCAGTACATGTCGCCCGACAAGGACCTGATCTACAGCGCGCTCTACCGCACCAGCTCCGTGCTGGTCGCGGTCTGCAGCGCGATGTTGCTGATCTACCTGATGCATGCGCTGCTCAATCGTTTTGCGGCGACGCGTCTGATTCGCCCCGCCGCTTGAGGCAGTCGTTCCCGGTCGAGATTGTCGCCGCCCCGCGAGCGGCGGATCAGCGTGGCGCGTCGTAGCGCCCTGCGGTGCCGTGGGTGAATACCACCTGCCACAGCTGCAGCTGGCGGGCGCGGAAGGCGCCTGCGCAGGCGCCGAGATAGTACTCGAACATGCGCTTGTCGCGCGGTGAGTAGGTATCGGCCAGCTCATGCCAGTGCTGGTCGAGATTGGCGCGCCACGCCATCAATGTCGGGTCATAGTCGGCGCCGAAGTTGTGCCAGTCCTCCATCACCAGATGCGCTTCGCTGGCGCGTACCAGCTGACTGGCGCTGGGCAGCACGCCATTGGGGAAGATATAGCGGTTGACCCAGGGGTCGGCCGAGATATCGCTCTGGTTGGAGCCGATGGTGTGCAGCACGAAGCGTCCGCCGGGGCGCAGCAGGTGCGCGGCATGGGCAAAGTAGGTGGCGTAGTTCTTGTGGCCGACGTGTTCGAACATGCCAATCGAGGCGATGGCATCAAAGCTGCCCACCGTGCGCCGGAAGTCGGAGTCGCGATAGTCCTTGAGCAGGATTTCCACCGGTAGCCCTGCGCAATGCTCACGCGCCAGCGCGGCCTGCTCGGCGGAGATGGTGATGCCGACGACCTCCACGCCGTAATGGCGCGCGGCGTAGGCGGCAAGGCTCCCCCAGCCACAGCCGATATCCAGCAGGCGCATGCCGGGCGCCAGCCCCAGCTTGCGGCACACCAGATCCAGCTTGGCCTGTTGCGCCTTGCCCAGGTTCTCCGCGCTCACCGGCAGGTCTTTCCAGTAGCCGCAGCTGTAGCACAAGGTGTCATCCAGCATGCGCGTGAAGAGGTCATTGCCGAAGTCATAATGCACCTTGCCTACCACGCCGGCGCGGCGGCGGCTCTGCAGGTTGATCACTCCGGCCTGCAGTCGATAGGCGATGCGCTCGCTGGTGGTGTGGGCGCGGCTGCCCAGGCCATGTCGCAGCAGGCGACAGATCATCTCGTCGATCTGCTCGCAGTCCCACCAGCCTTCCATGTAAGCCTCGCCCAGCCCCAGGCTGCCTTGCTGCAGCACTCGCCGGAACAGGTCTGGATGGCGAACGCGAATGTCCCAGGGATCGGGCCCGTTGAGTCTGACGCCGGAACTTGCCAGCAGATGTTCGACGGTGCGTCGATGACGGGTGTCGGGGAGTGCAACGGGGGCCAGGCGTTGTTCGATACTCATGGAAAAGCCTCCTTGACGGCGCGCGGGCGCAGAGAGTCCTGATGGGTTCGTCATGGCGTATGGCAGTGATCGACAGTCCCCGGGCGATAGGGCTGTCGAACGTCTCGCATGGCAATGCGCGAGCTTCATGCAGCGAGGTGCATGCAGCGAGGTTGCAAGTACAGCGTCCGAGTCGCCACTGGCGTGCCAGCCGGGTGGGGGGGCTCTCTCTTCACCAGTTTCATATGGCGATCAGGGGCGGCGCTGGGACAGCTTTCGTCTCAGCATAGTCAAGAGTCGTCTAATGCGGTGACGCAATAGACTGATTTCTGGGGAAACCGAAGGTTGCGTCCTCGAAACTCAGGCACCGCAGTGGCGGTTTTCCGGGGTTCTCTTCGGGTGTCGGAACGCAAGAAAGCCGCCCCTGGGGGCGGCTTTCTGATGGATGCTGCGCTTTCGCTTTCGCCGTCGTTGCGACTTTCGCTTTCGCGTTCGATCGCGCTGTCAGGTCACGCTACCTGACGGGGGAATGCCTCAGCGGCAGCGCACGGTCCAGACGACCTTGTAGCCTTCGCCTTCATGGGTGGCGGCAGCCATTTCGGTGTCTTCATTGACGGTGCCACCTTCCAGCTGGTCATTGCCATCGGCGGCCTTGGCGGTGGCGTCGTGCGGGCCGAAGACGCGCGAGTCGAGCACATCGTACTTGTCGCGGTCCTGCTCTTCACACACCTCGAGCGCGCGTTCCTTGACCTGTGCGATGGCATCATCGCGGTCTTCATCGACGGCGCTGACTTCGTAGCGCGTGTCCTGCTTCTCGATCACGCTGGTGTTGCCGCAACCGGCGATGAAGGCGGAACCGACGAGGGCCAGGGTCATGCAGGAATTGCGCAGGGCGTTGGATGTCAGGGTCATGATCTCTCCTTGAAGTGTCTTTCAAAGCTGTCGTAAACGGGCTCGGGTCGCAATATCTGTCGTCAAGATGACGCTGACATCAGTACTGGGGGGTATGGGCGCGTGCTTCAAGTGTCGAGATGCATCGACGCTGGCTGTCGCCTGCCGCCAACAGCAGAGGCGCGGAGGCACTGGCGAACGGGCTTGCGGGCAACCGAAGTGACACTTTGGTCGTGAACTGTCTCATTTAGGCATGTCGATGCCTCATCTGGACAGCCAGCCTGTGACAACTGACCTAGTCTGCATAAGCCCTACCGGTTGGACGCCACCGACCGGGGGCTGGTGGCCGATGCAGGAAAAGTGACGGGCGGCGCAAGCCAGCTTGTCTGCCTGTCGCCGGCCACCTGCCAAACCCCATGCCAGCCAGGAGCACGTCATGTCAGCCAATGCCAATCGCGGAGTCGTATACCAGGGAGCGGGGAAGGTGAGTGTCGAATCACTGGACTATCCGACCCTGGCGCTGGGAAATCGCAAGTGTGAACACGGGGTCATTCTCAAGGTCGTCTCGACCAATATCTGCGGCAGTGATCAGCACATGGTGCGTGGCCGCACCACGGCGCCGCAGGGCCTGGTGCTGGGCCACGAGATCACCGGTCTGGTCGTCGAGGCCGGGCGCGATGTGGAATTCATCAAGGTTGGTGACATCGTCTCGGTCCCCTTCAACATTGCCTGCGGCCGCTGCCGCAACTGCAAGGAAGGCAAGACGGGGATCTGTCTGAACGTCAATCCGGCGCGTCCCGGCGCGGCCTACGGCTATGTCGACATGGGCGGCTGGACTGGCGGTCAGACAGATTACGTCATGGTGCCCTATGCCGACTTTAACCTGCTCAAGTTCCCGGATGCCGACCAGGCGATGGAGAAGATCCGTGATCTGACGCTGCTGTCCGATATCTTCC
Source organism: Cobetia sp. Ld8 (assembly GCF_045066615.1). Classification (NCBI taxonomy): domain Bacteria; kingdom Pseudomonadati; phylum Pseudomonadota; class Gammaproteobacteria; order Oceanospirillales; family Halomonadaceae; genus Cobetia; species Cobetia sp. Ld8. The sequence continues at coordinate 720,894 of NZ_JBISHF010000006.1, forward strand.
CCACCGGCTTCCACGGCTGTGTGACCGCGGGTGTCGGGCCGGGCTCCACGGTGTATATCGCGGGCGCCGGGCCGGTCGGGCTGGCGGCGGCCGTGTCCGCCCAGCTACTGGGGGCGGCCTGTGTCATCGTCGGCGACATGATCCCCGAGCGTTTGCAGCAGGCCGAGAGCTTCGGCTGCGAGACCATCGATCTGCGTCAGGAAGGCTCGATGGAAGACAAGGTCGAGGTGATTCTCGGCGAGCGCGAAGTGGATTGCTTCGTCGATTGCGTCGGCTTCGAGGCGCATGGCTGTGGTTGTGACCACGGCCGCGAGCAGCCGGCCACGGTGCTCAACTCGGCGATGGCGCTGACGCGTGCCGGCGGCCAGATCGGCATTCCCGGGCTTTATGTCACCGAAGACCCGGGCGCCGAGGATGAGGCCGCCAAGGTCGGGGCGCTGTCGATGCGCTTCGGGCTGGGCTGGGCCAAGTCCCACTCGCTGCACACGGGCCAGTGCCCGGTGATGAAGTATCACCGTCCGCTGATGCAGGCGATCCTGTTCGGGCGCGTCAATATCGCCGATGCGGTCAATGTGCAGGTCATCAGTCTGGAAGAAGCCCCGCAGGGCTATGCGGACTTCGATGGCGGCGCTGCCAAGAAATTCGTCATCGACCCCCACGCCATGGTGCGCAACGGCCGTGCCGCTTGATGCCATCACGGCCTGAATCCCGCCCGTAGCGGAGTTCTGTCGCCACAGACGACGCCGCCACGCCCTCTGATCGGGTGTGGCGGCGTCGTCTTTTTTGAAGCGTGCCTGCCAGTCGGATGTTGCAGTCAGGCCCTTGTTGTCGAAGAGGCGCTGCGCTATACCGGTGGGCATATGAGGCCAGCGCGCTGCGTATGGTGCTCTCCGCTCTGATGTATCTGCACAGGAATGCCCATGTCCGCTTCAGCGTCCCCCATCGCCAATACCGCCAGCCTGATGCCGCAGCACGCCGATTTCTCCGACTGGCCCAACAGCCGCGACTGGCTGGCGCACTTGGTCAGCTTCAATACCGTGTCGCGCGAGTCGAATCTGGCGTTGATCCATTGCCTGCGCGACGCCCTGGAAGTGGTCGGCGTCAGTGCCGAGGTCATCCACAATGATGGCGGCGACAAGGCCAATCTGCTGGCGGTGATCGGGCCGGAGGTCGAGGGCGGCGTGGTGCTCTCCGGGCACACCGATGTGGTGCCAGTTGAGGGCCAGGCCTGGGACAGCGATCCCTTCACGCTGCGTGAGGCCGAGGGTCGCCTTCATGGGCGCGGTTCCGCCGACATGAAGGGCTTCATCGCCTGCTGCATGGCGGCGGTGCCGGCGCTGGTGAATGCCCAGCGTGCGGGCACGCTGAAAAAGCCGGTGATTCTTGCCTTCTCCTATGACGAGGAGATCGGCTGTCTGGGGGCGCCGCGCATGATCGCGCGCCTGCGTGACCGCCTGCCGCGTCCGGCGGCGGTGCTGGTGGGCGAGCCGACCATGATGGCGATCGTCGATGCCCACAAGGGCATTACCGATCTGCGCACCACGGTGACCGGCAAGCCGTCGCATTCCAGCCTGGTCTATCAGGGGGTGAGTGCCATCCATCTGGCGGCGCGCATAGTGACCTTCATCGAGGACCGCATGCAGGCGCGCATCGACTGCGGTCATCTGGACGAGCGCTTCGATGTGCCTCACGCCAGTCTGCATGTCGGGCGCATCGAGGGCGGCACAGCGGTCAACATCACCGCCGGGGAGTGCATCTTCGACTGGGAGCTGCGCCATCTGCCGGGCGAGGATGTCGAGGCGATGCTGGCGGAGATCGATGCCCACGCCGAGCGTCTGGTCGCTCCCTATCGGGAGCGCGCGCCAGAAGTGGCGATTCGTAGCGAACGCACGGTGGAAACGGTGCCTTCACTCGGGCATGGCGATCGGGACCCGGCCATTCGCCTCTGCCAGCGCCTGCTGGGCGATGAGCGGGCCAGCGAGGCCGTGGCGTACACCACCGAGGCGGGCCAGTTCCAGAGCGAAGGCTGGCCGACGGTGGTCTGCGGGCCAGGCTCCATCGGGGTCGCGCATCAGGCCAACGAGTATATCGAGCTCAGCCAGCTGGCGGCCTGTGATCGCTTCCTGGCCCAGCTGGTGCGTGAGCAACAGGGCGGCTGAGGCTCCTGTGTTGGGCCTGATGCACGACTGAAGCGTGCTCTCACAGCATGCCGGGGCGGGGCGTCTCCTGCTCCGGCATCGGGCGCAATACCGTGGCACATTCCCGCAGCAGGTGGTCGGTGAGCTTGTCCAGCGTGCTGCCGCCGTGGCGCCAGTGATGCCAGTAAAGCGGCACATCCAGGGCATGGTTCGGCGCGATATCCACCAGCTCACCACTGGCCAGCAGATGCGCCGCCTGCTGCTCGGGAATCATGCCGTAGCCCATGCCGCTCAAGGCCAGGCGCACGAAACCCTCCGACGACGGGCAGAGATGGTGGGGGAAGGGCTCATCGAAGCCCATGGTCGACAACAGCCGGTGTTGCAGGCGGTCATCACGGCCATAGACGATGGCGGGCATGCTGCGCAGGGTCTCGGCCGGCAGAATGGGCGGGATGGCGTGGCCTTTCTTCGCGATATGGCGCTGCACGAAGTCCGGGCTGGCCAGCGCCCGATAACGCATGCTGCCCAGCGGGTGGGAGCGCGCCCCCTGCACCGGACGCGGCGTGGCGCAGATGCAGCCCGCGACTTCTCCATCGCGCATGCGCCTGAGCGCCACTTCCTGATCCTCCACCAGCATGTCCAGCAACAGGTCACGCTCGCGACAGAAACTGCCGGTGACGGTCGGCCACCAGGTGGCCAGCGAATCGGCATTGATGGCGATGCGCAGTCGCTGCTCGCTCTCGCCGAGGGCGGGAATCTGGTCGAGCAGATCATGCTCCAGCAGACGCACCTGCTGGACATGATTGAGCAGGCGCCGCCCGAGCGGTGTCGGCCCCAGCCGCGGTGTACGCACCAGTACCGGCTGCCCCAGCCGTGCCTCCAGCAACTTGATGCGCTGCGAGACCGCTGACTGCGTCAGCCCCAGTGCTCGCGCCCCGCGTTCAAAGCCCGCCTGATCGATGACGGCTGCCAGCGCCTCCAGCAATTTATAGTCCAGCATCAGTATTCCTTATGATCCATTCCATGAATCAATTTCCTTGATGGATTCATCCTAGCGTACTCTGCCTGCCTCAGCACTGACAGCCGTGGCAGACGTCGTCAGTCACGGCAACGACACGACGAAAGGACAGGCGATATGTGGTGGTCATTCTTCAATGGGGCAGGGGTAGGCGCAGGCTTGATCATCGCCATCGGGGCGCAGAATGCCTTCGTGTTGGGACAGGGGCTCAAGCGCGAGCATCAATGGTGGGTGGCGGGGCTCTGCGCGCTGTGTGATGGCGTGCTGATCATCGCCGGCGTGCTCGGGCTGGGCGCGCTGATGCAGCAATCGCCGCTGTTGATGAGCATTGCCCGCTGGGGAGGGGTGGCGTTTCTGCTCTGGCAGGCACTCAAGGCGTTGGGGCGCATGCGCACTGGTGGCCAGCTGACGGCGAGCAACGCCCTCAAGGCCAATCTCGGCAAGGTGCTGGCGGCAACCTTGGCCGTCACGCTGCTCAATCCCCAGGTCTATCTGGATACGCTGGTGATGCTGGGCGCGATCGGCGCGCAGCAGCCGTCCCCGCAAAGCTTTATCGTCGGGGCGAGCCTGGCCTCCTTCGGCTGGTTCTTCGGTCTGGTGGCATGTGCCGGTTGGCTGGCGCCACGTCTGACCAGTCCGCGTGCCTGGCAGGTCATCGAGGCCTTCATCGCCACGATTCTGCTGTGGGTGGCCTGGCAGCTGGGCAGCGGTGCCTGGCTCTAGCGACCAACGCAAGACGGGCAAGAGGCAACGGCAGGCGAGACGCGTCGATAGGTGTAAAGAAAGCATGACGCAGTGTCAGGCGCTGGCGGCAGTGGGAGCGCCCCGAGTGGGCAGTGTCGAGATGGCCGTCAGCGCCATGGCAGGGTTTCGTTACATGTCTGGCGTGAGGGGAGGCCGGACACGGCACCAATGAGGGCGCAAGGCGAATGGGCAGGGCGGCAGGCAAGGCATAGATTTCCGATAACGGAATCGGGACACGACAGGTGATCAGCGCGATGCGTTCGCCTGTCGTGAAGGATGTTGCCCGCCTTTTCTCTACCTTGCCTGCCTTGTCGGCAGCCTGACTCAGGAGCCCCTCATGAACGCACCGGCGCGTATCGAACAGCACAATCCCATCGGCACGGACGGCTTCGAGTTCGTCGAATTCACGGCCCCGGATGCGGCCGGCATCGATGCCCTGCGCAAGTTGTTCAACCAGCTCGGATTTACCGAGACCCGTCGCCATCGCTCCAAGCAGGTGTTCCTGTTCCAGCAGCACGGCATCAATGTGGTGCTCAACGCCGAGCCGAACAGCCCGGCGGCGGAATTCGCGGCGATTCACGGCCCGAGTGCCTGTGCGATGGCCTGGCGCGTGGCGGATGCCGAGCAGGCGCATCGCTACGCCCTGGCGCACGGTGCGCGCAGCGTCGAGCATCCGGTCGGGCCGGGCGAGGTAGGCATCCCCGCGGTGCAAGGCATCGGCGGTTCGGTGCTGTACTTCGTGGACCATCACCGCGAGCGCTCGATCTACGATACCGATTTCGTCGCCATCGACGGCGCAATCGAGAATGCCAACAGTGTCGGCCTGCATACGCTGGATCACCTGACCCACAATGTCGGGCGTGGCCAGATGGATGTGTGGGCCGACTTCTATGCGCGTATCGCCAACTTCCGCGAGATCCGCTATTTCGATATCGAAGGCAAGATGACCGGGCTCTTCTCGCGCGCGATGACGGCGCCCTGCGGCAAGATGCACATTCCCATCAACGAGTCAGCGGATGATGACTCCCAGATCGCGGAGTTCATCCGCGAATACCATGGCGAGGGTATCCAGCATCTGGCGATGGCGACGGATGATATCCAAGCCACCGTCAAGGCGCTCAAGGCCAATGGCGTTACCTTCCTGACCACGCCGGCCACCTATTATGAGAAGGTCGATGCGCGGGTGCCCAACCACGAAGAGAATGTCGAGGACCTCAAGGCATTGAACCTGCTGGTCGATGGCGCGCCGGGGGAGGGCATTCTGTTGCAGATCTTCACCGAGACGGTGATCGGGCCGATCTTCTTCGAGATCATCCAGCGCAAGGGCAACGATGGTTTCGGCGAGGGCAACTTCAAGGCGCTGTTCGAATCCATCGAGGAAGACCAGATCCGCCGCGGCATCATCAGCGCCGAGTGATCCACCCATTCCGGCACGCCCTGATCAGGGCGTGATCACGATGGCATCTTCAGCAACACGAAAGCCCCGCCGGTGATAGCCGACGGGGCTTTCGTGTTGCTGAAGTCTTGATTCAGGCAGTCAGGCTCAGGAGGTTGTCGGGACGCGCTGGTGATCGATCACCTGACGCAGCACGAAGCTTGAATGCACGCCGGTCACCCCCTCGATCCGCGTGATCTGCTTGAGCAGCAGGTCGTGATAGTCATCCATGTCCTTGACCACCACCTTGAGCTGGTAGTCGGCTTCCTGGCCGGTGATCAGCAGGCATTCCATCACCTGAGGCAGCGAGGCGATGGTGTCCTCGAAGTTGGTGAAGCGCTCCGGGGTGTGGCGGTCCATCGAGATATGCAGCAACGCCATCAGGCTGAGTCCCAGCTTGCGGGCATCTATCTGGGCGCGGTAGCCGGTGATCATGCCGCTTTCTTCCAGCGCACGGACACGGCGCAGGCAAGGCGACGGTGACAGGCCAATGCGCTCCGCGAGTTCCTGATTGCTGATGCGACCCGAGTGCTGAAGCTCGTCAAGAATGCGACGGTCGAAGCGGTCCAGTGTCGGGAGAGGAATATTCTGGCTCATTTTCGCAATCCATTAGCGGTGAAGATGTGAATGGTGAAATAATCTGCTTTTAAGATGGCGATGTCATGTGGTTTTCGCAATCGTCCGCCCTGATATGCGGCATATACTGTAATCACTGCTCAGCGATGAAGACGCCCGTTCGAGTCGTGGCTGTCGCATGACACGACGCACGACACGAACGACAGACCTGAGCAGGATGAGCCACCGGCGCTGGCGACACGCCTCTTGCAACCGGTGAACGCGGAACGCAGTCGGCTTCTGATCGAAGCGAGGCTGCCGAAAGAGCTCTGGTGGTGATCCCACCGTCCTTCTCTCCGCGCTGGAGACCGTGATCCGGTCCCGGAGCTTGCGGCGGGCAGTGACGTTACGCTGCCCCCGACTTGCTTGCTTGCCCTGCTGACGGCAAGCTTTCGGATGCAAGGCCTTCACGCCTTCGACATCTCACATTTACTCAGGCGCCCCGATTGGGACACTGTTGAGTGCGAAAGGTGCCATCGATCTCCCGTATCGGGCCTCGATTGCCGGTTTTTCGCACCCAGACCGCCAAGGACACGACCATGACTGCTGCATCCACGCCAAGTGCTGCCTTCGACCACACCAAATATCGCCCCGTGACGCCTGTTGCACTGACCGACCGCCAGTGGCCGTCGCGTACCGTGACCCAGGCGCCGCTATGGGCGAGTGTCGACCTGCGTGATGGCAATCAGGCGCTGCTCGAGCCGATGACGGTCGAGCAGAAGAAGCTGATGTGGAAGCTGCTGGTCAAGATCGGCCTCAAGGAGATCGAAGTCGGTTTCCCCTCCGCCAGTCAGCTCGATTTCGACTTCGTGCGCTGGTTGATCGAGGAAGATCAGGTCCCGGAAGGCGTCAGTATCCAGGTGCTGGTGCAGGCGCGTGAGCATCTGATCGCGCGTACCTTCGAATCGCTGGTCGGCGCGCGTGATGCCGTCGTTCACGTCTACAACTCCACCTCCACCGTGCAGCGTGAGCGGGTGTTCGAGATGGACCGTGACGGCATCAAGGCCATCGCCGTCGAGGGTGCACAGCTGGTCAAGGACTACGCCGAGCGCTATCCGGACACCAACTGGGTGTTCCAGTACTCGCCGGAGAGTTTCACCTCCACCGAGATGGATTACGCCGTCGAGGTGTGTGAGGCGGTGATGGATGTCTGGCAGCCGACGCCGGAAAAACGCTGCATCCTCAACCTGCCGGCCACGGTGGAAGTGGGCCCGGCCAATCACTTCGCCGACCAGGTCGAGTACTTCATCAAGCACCTGAGCCGTCGTGACTGCGCGATCATCTCGCTGCACACCCACAACGACCGCGGTGGTGCCGCCGCCGCCGCCGAACTTGGCCTGCTGGCCGGCGCTGACCGCATCGAAGGCACCCTGCTGGGCAACGGTGAGCGTACCGGCAACATGGACCTGATCACCCTGGCGATGAACCTCTACAGCCAGGGCATCGATCCGGAGCTGGATCTCTCCAACCCGGACGAGATCATCCAGGTCTACACCGAGTGCACCAATCTGCCGGTTCACCCGCGTCACCCGTGGGTCGGCGAGCTGGTCTACACCGCCTTCTCCGGCAGCCACCAGGACGCCATCCGCAAGTGCCTCAAGAAGCAGCAGCCTGACGAGTCGTGGCAGGTCGCCTATCTGCCCATCGACCCGCAGGATCTGGGCCGCGACTTCCAGGCGGTGATCCGCGTCAACAGTCAGTCCGGCAAGGGTGGCATGGCCTTCCTGCTCGAGCGCGATCACGGCATCAGCCTGCCGCGCTGGATGAGCCTCGAGCTTGCGCCGCACGTGCAGAAGGCCAGCGAGCAGGTCAGTGGTGAGCTGTCCAGCGACCAGATTCGCGCGATTCTCGATGCCAGCTTCAAGCGTGAGGCGCCGCTGAGTCTCAAGGGCTATCGTCTGGATCGTGAAGGGGCCGAGCAGCTCACCGCGACGCTGGTCGATGACAAGGGCGAGCAGATCGCGCTGGCCGGCGAAGGCAACGGCGCCATCTCCGCCTTCATGGATGCCTGGCAGCGTCACACCGGTTCCACCGTCAGCGTGGTGGACTACGGTGAGCACGCCCTCGGCGAAGGCAGCGATGCCGTCGCGGTGGCCTTCGTGATGCTCAACCTGGATGGCAAGCGTGTCTGCGGCATGGCCGAGGATGGCGATACCGTGAGCGCATCGCTCAAGGCCGTGCTGTCGGCGGTCAATCGCGGCCTGGAAAGCAGTGCACGCAGCGAAGCGGAACGTGCCGAGGAAGCCGGTCCGGTCGCTGTCTGACGACAACACGCCTCATGCGTGACTGATCAGGGGCTTTTTTGCCTCTCTCGAGACCCTCGCTCATCAGAGCGGGGGTCTTTGCGTTTTGTAGCAGGGCAGAAGTTGCCCGGCTGGCGCTCACGCCCGCCGTTGCTGGGCTGACGCGGGCAGGCTTGCGTGGAAAATACGTGTCATGCTCGCCAGGCCGCTATAGACTTTTGTCTGATGTTGACGGCTCAGTCAACATCCGGGCTTGCACCGGTGCCCACCCTGCGTATCATCGCTGCACCCGCATAATGATAACGATCTGGTGGCAGACCGGATTCGAGAACACAACAATTCCAAGCGGTGCAAAGGCAAACCCCCTGATTGAAGAGATAATGGATGCGTCCCCATCCCTGCTCTGATCGGGCATCGCCAGTGCACCTCTCGTTCAGGAGGTCCGCTAGAACAACCCACAACTACTCATCGGTATCGCATGATTCAACTTGATGCTATCACCACCCTGTTGCTGGCGGCGCTTGTCCTCGTCGTTGGCCATCTGATCGTCGAGCGCGTGCGCGTGCTGCGCGAATTCAATATCCCCGAGCCTGTGGTCGGCGGCCTCATCGCTACCATCATCGTCACCGGCCTGCGCGGCCTGGGTTACGAGTTCCAGTTCTTCGGCGGTCTCCAGACTCCCTTCATGTTGCTGTTCTTCGGCTCCGTTGGCCTGTCGGCAGACGTTCGCATGATTCGTGCCGGCGGCAGCAAGCTGGTGCTGTTCCTCGCGCTGGTCATCGGTCTGCTCATCCTGCAGAACCTGCTGGGTGTCGGTGTTGCCAGTCTGTTCGGTCTTGATCCGGTACTGGGTCTGCTCGGCGGTTCCATCACCATGTCCGGTGGCCACGGTACCGGCGCGGCATGGGCCAACGTCTTCGCCGACGAATATGGCATCAATGGCGCGATGGAAGTCGCGATGGCCTGTGCCACCTTCGGACTGGTGTTCGGTTCCCTGATCGGTGGGCCGACGGCGCGTTTCCTGATCAATCGCATGAAGCGTGAAGGGCAGGACATCAACGCCCAGGTCAGCGATTCCGAATATGACGAGACGGAAGTCCAGCATCCGCTGAATACGTCCAATGCCCTGAAGACACTCTTCATGCTGCTGCTCGGGGTCGTCTGTGGCCAGCAGCTGCAGTCACTCACCTCTGGCACCGCCTTCTCGCTGCCGACCTTCGTGTGGGTGCTGTTCAGCTGTATCGTCATCGGCAACGTGGTGCGCGCCTTCGGCGACAAGCACCTCAATACCCACGCCGTGGATGTGTTGGGCAACATCAGCCTGTCGATCTTCCTGGCGCTGGCGCTGATGACGCTCAAGCTCTGGGATCTGGCCAACCTGGCACTGCCGATTCTGGCCATCCTGCTGGCACAGGTCGCGCTGGTGTTCCTCTACACCACCCAGGTCACCTTCCGCCTGATGGGCAAGAACTACGACGCAGCAGTCCTGGTCGCGGGTAACTGTGGTTTCGGCATGGGCGCCACGCCGACGGCGATCGCCAACATGCAGGCGGTCACGCAGCACCACGGGCCGTCGCGTCTGGCCTTCATCATTGTGCCGGTGGTGGGTGGCTTCCTGATCGATATCGCCAACTCGCTGATCATCAAGGGCTTCCTCGGCTTCTTCTGAACATGACAGCAGGTGTCATGATGAGAAGTCGCAGAATCTGCCTGGCATGAACGACAACGCCGGACTCCATTGGAGTCCGGCGTTGTCGTTTCGGGGGCTGAAGTTTCAAGGACGGAAGCTTCAAGGGCTCAGGCTTCAAGGGCGGTGAGAAGCTCGTCAGGCGCTTGTGCTCTCGCCCTCGTTCTCACCTTCGCTTTCACCTTCGCTCTCTTCCCGGCCCCGCGTCAGCAGCCTCATCTACACCCACAGTGCCACGATCAGGCCATAGGCCAGCAGGGTGACGACCACGGTACCGGCCAGGTTCAGGAAGAAGCCGGCGCGCATCATGGTCTGGATCTTGAGGTGGCCGGTGGCGAACACGATGGCGTTGGGCGGCGTCGCCACCGGCATCATGAAGGCACAGCTGGCCGCGATGGCCGCCGGCACGGTGATCAGCAGCGGATCGATGTCCAGTGACAGCGCCAGTGCCCCCAGCAGCGGCAGGAAGGCGGCTGCCGTCGCGGTATTGGAGGTGACCTCGGTCAGGAAGATGATCACCACGACCACGATGGCGACCAGGCCGATGAGCGGCAGCACGCTGAACATCGACAGCTGGCCGGCGATCCACTCGGCGAGACCCGAGCTCTTGATCACGCCCGCCAGTGCCAGACCACCCCCGAACAGCAGCAACACGCCCCAGGGCAGGTCACGCGCGTCTTCCCACACCAGCAGGCGGCGGCCGCGTGAGGTGCCGGAGGGAATGGCGAACAGGCCCACGCCGATGGCCATGGCGATGCCGGTGTCCGACAGCCAGGCAAGGCCCATCTGGTTGATCAGCGGACGGAACATCCACAGCAGGGCAGCCACCAGGAAGGCGACGCCGACACGTTTCTCGGCGCTGCTCATGGCGCCCAGTGCCTTGAGCTCACGGCTGATCATCTCGCCGCTGTCTGCCGTCTCGGACTTGAAGGAGAAGGGTGTGCGCGTCAGCCACCACCAGGTGATGGCACACATCGCGATGGCGACCGGCAGGCCGACGACCATCCACTGGGCGAAGCCGATCTCGATGCCTTGATCACTGGACAGGTAACCTGCCAGCAGGGCATTGGGCGGCGTGCCGATCAGGGTCGCGATACCGCCGAGGCTGGCGGAATAGGCGATGCCCAGCAGCAGGGCGGCGGCGTAGCGCTTCAGTTCCGGGTCATTGCTGTCGCGCTCGTCCTGACCACTGGACATCAGGCTGACCACTGACATGCCGATGGGCAGCATCATGATGCTGGTGGCGGTGTTGGACACCCACATGCTGATGAAGCCGGTGGCGATCATGAAGCCGGCGATCTGGCGGCGCGGCGAGTGGCCGGCAAGCTTCAGCGTATGCAGGGCCACGCGGCGATGCAGATCCCAGCGCTGCATGGCGATCCCGAGCAGGAAGCCACCGAGGAACAGGTAGATGGTCGGGTTGGCATAGGCGGCGGTGGTGCTCTTGATGTCGTCGATGCCAAGCGCCGGCACCAGCACGATGGGCAGCAGCGAGGTCACCGGAATCGGCAGGGCCTCGGTGGCCCACCAGGTGGCCATCAGCAGGGCCAGGCCGACGCAGAGCCAGGCGCTGTCCGGCATGTCACCCGGCGCCGGTGTCAGCCAGGTCAGCAGCAACAGGAGGGGTCCGAGTATCAGGCCGATGCGCGCCGCGAGTGGCGCTTGTGGCGGCGTAGTGGATTGATCAGCGGCGTGATCGGGAGATTGCTCAGGCATGTCGACTCCAGAGAAGCCGGTCGGCGACTGGCTTCCTCATCATGGTGGTCATCGTGTTGTTGGTATGGGTCATGGTAGGTGATGGCGAGTTGTCGTGTTGGTGTTGTTCATTACATGTCGCGCATGTATTCCCGGTCGGGGTGACGTGCACGGCGTGTCATGTTGCCTGCCTTGTCAGAAAGTCGCTCGCGAGTCGATCAGCCGGGCGCTCAGGCGGCAAGGCGCGGCCATTGTCTCAGCATTGAGGCGCGTCTCAATAGCCTTCATTGCCTGTTTTGAAACTCCGGCAAGTGAAACCTTGACGCCGCGCAAGCGCGACGCTTGATCCGAGGCGCTCACACCTCGGGCCAGGCCCTGTGTGACGCCATCTTGCACGGGTCAGGTTGCTGTCTGGCGACAGACGCTGTCGTTGGCTGTGGACTTGTGAGCGCAAGGGCTGGAAGGTAGGGTTAGCAGCCATGAACAGGGCCAGCGCAGGACAACTGCGTGGCCCACTGTCGCGTTACTTTCACAAGGAAGATGATTGATGATTCTGGTCACGGGTGGTGCAGGCTACATCGGCTCTCATACGGTATTGGCGCTCATGGAGGCCGGCCATCAGGTGCTGGTGCTGGACAACCTGTCCAATGCCAGCGAAGCCTCTCTTGCGCGTGTGGCGACGCTTGCCGGGCGCGAAGTGCCGTTCGTCGAAGGGGATATCCGCAACGGTGCGCTGCTCGACAGCCTGTTCGAGCGTCACGATATCGAGGCCGTGGTCCACTTCGCCGGGCTCAAGGCGGTCGGCGAGAGCGTCGCCAAGCCGCTGGCCTACTACGACAACAACGTCAACGGCACCCTGGTGCTGTGTGACGCCATGGCGCGTGCCGGCGTCAAGCGTATCGTGTTCTCTTCCTCCGCCACCGTGTATGGCGATCCGGCCTCCACGCCGATCCGTGAAGACTTCCCGACCTCCGCGACCAACCCCTATGGCCGCTCCAAGCTGATGGTCGAGGAAGTACTGCGCGACCTGGCCGTCGCGGATGACAGCTGGCGCATCGCGCTGCTGCGCTACTTCAATCCGGTGGGCGCCCATGAGTCCGGCACCATCGGTGAAGACCCCAACGGCATCCCCAACAACCTGGTGCCGTATATCAGCCAGGTCGCCGTGGGCCGCCTCGAGGAACTGGCCGTGTTCGGTGATGACTACCCGACGCCGGATGGCACCGGGGTGCGCGACTACATCCACGTCGTCGACCTGGCCGATGGCCACCTCAAGGCGCTGGACTACCTGGCCGGTGATGCGCGGGATGGCGTTCACACTTATAACCTGGGCACTGGGACCGGCTACAGCGTGCTGGACATGGTCAAGGCGTTCGAGAAGGCCAGCGGTCGTCCGGTGCCGTATCGCATCGCACCGCGTCGCGCCGGCGATATCGCCGAATGCTGGGCAGAGCCGGACAAGGCCTTCAACGAGCTGAAGTGGAAGGCCGAGCTGGGTCTCGATCGCATGATGGCCGACAGCTGGCGTTGGCAGTCACGCAACCCCAACGGCTATCGCAGTGCCTGAAAACTGACACTGCAGGGTCAGTGCGCCTGCATTGACCGAGCTTGAGTTGACCAAGCTTGAGTTGACGGCGCTTGTGTGAAGACCTCTCGAAGCGGTCGCGGGCAGCATCCGCGGCCGCTTTTGCGTATGATGACGGCGGGCCGAAGGGCCCGTGTCGACTCCTTCGAATTCTCTGCGAGACCCCCATGACCCAGTCTGATGTCACCCTCGATCTTGAACTGCTGACGGCCATTGAACAGCTTTGCCGTGAAGCGGGGCAGGCGATACTCGCCGTTGCCCGTGGGGGAGAGCTCGGCACGCGCGCCAAGGCGGATGACAGCCCCGTCACGGCGGCGGATATGGCGGCGCATCATGTGCTGGTCGAGGGGCTGGCCCGCCTGACGCCGCAGATCCCGGTGCTCTCGGAGGAGAGCGACAAGGCCGATATCGCGGCGCGGCGTGACTGGCAGACCTTCTGGCTGGTCGACCCACTGGATGGCACGCGTGAATTCGTCACCGGCAGCGGTGAATACACCGTCAACGTGGCGCTGATCCAGGGCTCGCGCAGCGTGCTGGGCGTGGTGGATGCGCCGGTGCTGGCGACGACCTGGAGCGGCCTTGCCGGCGTGGGGGCCTTCCGGGAAGACGCCGCCGGGCGTGTCGCGATCGCGGTCAGCCCGGAGCCCGAGGTATTGAGAGTCGTGGCCAGCAAGTCGCATCTCGATGCGCGTACGGCGGCGCTGATCGAGCGACTGGCACCGGTGGAGAACGTCAGCTGTGGCAGCTCGCTCAAGTTCTGTCGCATCGCGGAAGGCAATGCGGATCTCTATCCGCGCTACGCGCCGACCAGCGAGTGGGACACCGCGGCGGCCCAGGCCGTGCTGGAAGCGGCCGGCGGCCAGGTCTTCGATGCCGAGTCATTGCCCGCACAATCGCGTCGTCTGGACTACAACGCCCGCGATACGCTGGTGAATCCCTTCTTCATCGCCTGTGGCCAAGCGGATGGTCGCTGGCGCCAGGCGCTGGACGTCTGAGGGTGGCCGGGGCTCGATGGCTCGTGCATCCATTGGCCCGCGTGAGGGCTGAAGCGTTCATGCCGTTGCGAGGACGCGCATGAAGGGCCTGCTGCAGCGCCTCGTCCGTCGCCTGTTTGCACGCAGCGATCAGGCGAGCAAGTGGGCCGGGGTGATCTCCGCCATCACGCTGGCCCTGCTGGCGAGTCTGGTGCCGTTGATCTATCACGGCCTGCTCGAGGGCGGCCTGATCCTGTTCGGCAATCTGTTGCTGTGGCCGTGTCTGCTGGCGGCGCTGCATCGTCCGCGCTGGCGTTGGCCGGCGCTGGGGCTGATGGCGGCGCTGGGCGTCAATCTCTCCGCAAGCGTGGTCAGCGCCGTCTATTACGATTCCCGCTATGGGCTGGCCTTTGCGCTCAGCTCGCTGGATACCAGCCGCAGCGAATCGATGGCGATGCTGTTCAAGTTCCCGCTGGCCCTGATCGTCCCGTTGGGGTTCTTCCTGCTGGCGCTGTCATTGGGCAATCGCTTCGGGGCGGGGCTGGCTCGCGCCCGGCTGGGCGGGCGCAGCGGAATCGCCTTCGTGCTCTGGATGCTGATGCTGCTGGCCGGTAGCTGGCAGTGGGGGCGGGCCAGTGTGCCGTTGGCCATCACGACGCTGTCGGTCTCGCCGGGCTGGAATCTGGCCACCACCTCGCATGCCTGGTGGGAGAAGGAGCGCTACAAGGCGCTGATGGCGGATGACTATGATTTCGGTGGCGTCTCGCGCAGCCCCGAGGTGTCGGATGATGCCGTCTTCGTCCTGATCATCGGTGAATCCCAGCGCCGCGACCAGCTGTCGCTGTATGGCTATTCCCGTGCCACGACGCCGAATCTCGATGCGCGCCGCGATGAGCTGGTGGTCTTCGATCAGGCCATCGCGCCGGCACCACAGACCGTGCTGGCGGTACCGATGCTGGCCAGTCTGACCGACCCGCGGACCTTCTCGCCGCGCTACCTGGACGCCAATCTGATCTCGCTGGCCAATCAGGCCGGCTATCATACCGAGTGGCTGTCGCGCCAGGGGCTCGATATCACTTCCGAGCGCACCTGGATCACCGCCATCGCCCAGCGTGCCGATGTCGCTGGCACCATCATGACCGACTATGACGATGGCTTGCTGGATGCACTGGATGAGGCGCTGGCGCGCGAGGTCGATGGGCCGCGGCTGATCGTGCTGCATCTCTACGGCAGTCACCCGCCGGCCAGCCTGCAGTACCCGGATTCACTGCGCTATTTCCTGACCCCGGACAGCCGCTCGCCGCTGACCGATGCCTACGATGACAGCATCCGCTTCACGGATCAGGTGATCGAGGGCGTTTTCCAGCGCCTGGAAGGGCGACCCGCTGGCGTGCTCTATCTATCGGACCACGGCCTCGAGCATGACCCGCTCAGTGACGCCTATGTGCATGGCGGTGATCGCCCCAGTCAGGCGCCGTACCGCATTCCGCTGTGGCTGTGGCAGACGGGGCAGGCGCCCAATCCCGCGCGCGAGCTGACGCGCCTGCGCTCGCACGCCGATGAGCCTTTCGCCAGTTTTGACCTGCCCTATCTGGCCAGCGACTGGCTGGGCATCCGCTTCTCCGGTGACAAGCCGTGCCTGTCGCCCTGGGCGGTCTGCTATCAGCCACGTGAACGTCATCCGGTGCTGGACCAGCTGGGACGATTGAACTTCTATGAAGCCCTGCCGTCGGACTTTCTTTCCCGACCTCTCGCGCCGGGTGCCGAAGAGCTCGAGGAAGCGGTCGAGGCGACCACCGAGCTGCTGGAGCGCCCGGAGTTCATGTCCGGGCAGGGCGCGAAACGCGACGGGCAAGTCCCACAACCGGATTCCCGCGTGACGCCGTCGGAGGATTCATCGGCGTTCACCTTGTCACCTGCTTCATTACCTTCAGAAACCCTCAAGGACTGACATGAAAATCACTGTCTTCGGAACAGGCTACGTAGGCCTGGTGACTGGCACCTGTCTGGCCGATGTCGGCCATGACGTGATCTGCATGGATGTTGATGCGGCCAAGATCGATGGCCTCAAGCAAGGCGAGATCCCCATCTTCGAGCCGGGGCTGGAGAGCATGGTGCTGCGCAATGTCGAGGCCGGCCGTCTCAACTTCACCACTGACGCGCGTGAAGCCGTCGAGCATGGCGTGCTGCAGTTCATCGCCGTGGGCACACCGCCGGACGAAGACGGCAGCGCCGATCTCAAGTACGTGCTTGCGGTGGCCGGCACCATCGGCGAGCACATGAATGACTACAAGGTCATCATCGACAAGTCCACCGTGCCGGTGGGCACGGCGGATCGTGTCACGGCGCGAGTCGCCGAAGTGCTTGCCGAGCGCGGCGAAAGTGTCGACTTCGATGTCTGCTCCAACCCGGAATTTCTCAAGGAAGGCGCGGCGCTGGAGGACTTCACGCGTGGCGCGCGCATCGTGGTCGGCACCGATTCCGAGAAGGTGCGTGAGCGCATGCGCGAATGCTACGCGCCCTACAACCGCAACCATGAAAAGCTGATGTTCATGGACGTGCGCGCCGCCGAGCTGACCAAGTACGCCGCCAACGCCATGCTGGCGACCAAGATCAGCTTCATGAACGAGATCTCCAATCTGGCCGAGCGCCTGGGCGCGGACATCGAGGAAGTGCGTCGCGGCATCGGCAGTGACCCGCGTATCGGCTACCACTTCATCTATCCCGGTTGTGGCTATGGCGGTTCCTGCTTCCCGAAGGATGTCCAGGCATTGGCGCGTACTGCCAGTCAGGTCGGCTATGACGCCGAGCTGCTGACCGCCGTGGAATCCGTCAACAAGCGCCAGAAGGTCACGCTGTTCGATAAGCTGTCGCGGGCCTTCGATGGTGATCTCAAGGGCAAGACCATCGCCGTCTGGGGTCTGGCCTTCAAGCCCAACACCGATGACATGCGCGACGCGCCGAGCCGCACGCTGATGGAAGCGCTGTGGGCCGCTGGTGCGACCGTGCAGGCCTATGACCCGGAAGCGATGAAGGAATGCCGCCGCATCTACGGCGAGCGCGACGACCTGATGCTGGTCGCGGACCGTCAGCAGGCAGTCAAGGGTGCCGATGCACTGGTGGTGTGCACCGAGTGGAAGGAATTCCGCACCCTGGACGGTGAGTGGCTCAAGGCGCAGCTCGGTTTCCCGGTGGTGGTCGATGGCCGCAACCTGTTCGAGCCCGCCGCCATGAAGTCCGCTGGCCTGATGTACTACGCCGTCGGCCGCGGTGACTCCATGCGTCGTGTGCAGGAGGCGTCGTGAGCACTGGTGCAGGCAAACTGGCCGCGATCGCCATTCGTCAGGTCGAGAAGAATACCGGTGCCAGCCGCAATGCCTTCGAGCAGGCGGATGCGTTGCGCGCGCTGGGCTATCGCGTGGTGATTCTCGCCGAGCGCGGCAAGCCTGAGCTGGCTCGCTCACACGGCGCGGAACTGGTGCGCCTGTGGCGCTGGCCCTTCAAGGGGGCGTATCGACGTTTCTGGTTCAATCGCCGTGTTCAGGCCTGGGCCAGCCGTCATGCGCCCGACCTGCTGATCAGTCATGGTGACTGCGAAAGCCCGGATACCGTCTATCTGCACAATTGCGTGCACCTTGCCTCGCAGTGCATCCATGGCCGTGAGCTGCCTCGCGACCACGAAGTGGCGGCGATTCATGATCACGTGCTCAAGGGTGGCAAGTTCCGTCAGGTTGCGGTCAATTCGCGCATGATGGGCGAGGACCTGATGGCGCGCTACGGTATCGCGCCTGAGCGGATCGAGATCAGCTACCCGGGCTATGATCCGGTGCAATTCACGGTCGAGCGCGCGCGCGCAGGGCGCACCGCCCAGCGTGAGGCATTGGGCGTGGCTGAGGATGAGCTGCTGGTCGGTCTTGTGTCATCCGGCAACTTCACCAAGCGCAACGTGGCCGGGTTCGTGGCGATGGCGGCGCTGATGGAGCAGGCCTCACCGGGCCGCTATCGCTTCCTGGTAGTAGGCAAGGATGATGCCGCGCCTTACCAGCAGCAGGCCAGGGAGGCGGGCATCGCCGAGCGTATGATCTGGCGCTCGACCATTCCCGAGGTCGAGACGCTCTATGGTGCGCTGGACCTGTTCGTGATGCCAGCCCATATCGAGGAGTTCGGGCGTGTCGCGCTGGAGGCGATGGCCTGTGGTGCGCCGGTGCTGCTTAATGCGCGGGTCGGCTCGGCTGAGTTGCTCGATGATTACCCTGAGCTGGTCATGGCGGCAGAGTCCACGCCACAGCAGTGGGCCGAGCGCTGCACCCATCTGCTCGAGAGCGACACGCAGGCGCTGAGCGCTGCGCTGGCCAGTCTGGCACGCAATTACTCGCATCAGGCGCAGAATCTCAAGCTCAAGTCCAGCTTCGAGGCCTTGATGGCGGGGCGGTGAAGATCTGCGCTGACAGATTGACCGCTCGCGTGCCGGACGAAGCATGAGTGCGACAGAGAAAAGCGTGCAAGAGTGAATGACGCGACTGGCCCCGTATCCCTGATGCGGGGCCTTTTGTTGACGCAAGAGGTGGGCGAGGGCGGGCTGCGTGGTCATCGGTCGCAGTGCCCCGCCTTGGGTGTCGCGTGTGCAGTCCCTATACTCATGGCTTGTTTACCGCAGGAGAAAGGCATGTCCCTGACTATCAGCATCATTCTGGCCGTCATCGCGATCATCATCATCGCGGGATTGGCGTTCTATGCCCTCAAGCTGCGCCGCGAGGTCAAGGTGCGTGAGGCGCGTCGTGAGCAAGAGCTCATCCAGGCGCGCGCCAACTGTCTGGAAAGCCTCGAAGCCATCGCACGCGCCATGCAGGCCGGGCAGGTCGACATGGTGGAAGGCGGTCTGCGCTGCAAGGTGTTGATCGAGATTCTCGATACCAGTCTGGCCGAAGATGACGTGCTCTCGGTCTTCGGTGTCCTGCATGGGCGGGTATCACACCTGCACACCCATTCGGCGCGCAAGGAGCTGTCGCCGCGTGAGCGTCTGGCCGAAGACAAGGAGCGCATCGCCGTCGAGGAAGCGCTGGCAGAGCCGCTGCAACTGGCGGCGAGTCGCGTGCTGAGCAACATGGAGTTCTGGCATCAGCATTACCTGGGGCGCAAGCGTCCCGCTTCGCCAGCAGATCTGGGGCAGGCCATCTGATGAGTCTTCACGAGGCAGGCATGAACACGACAATTTCCTTGCTGGGCACGCCGCTGGCCGAGCTGCGTCACGCGCTGCACCGCTCACCGGAACTCTCCGGACAGGAAGCCGCCACGGCGGCCTGCATCGCCGGCTGGATGCAGGAGGCCGGCGCCGAGGTGGTCAGCGGGCTGGGCGGGCATGGTCTGGCCGCCATCTTCCGCGGCGCCGAGCCAGGCCCGCGCGTCATGCTGCGCTGCGAGCTGGATGCGCTGCCAATCGATGAGGCGCCGCGCGGCGACTGGTCCTCCTGTCATCCGCATGTCGGGCACCTGTGCGGCCATGACGGCCACATGAGCTGGATGCTGGGCGTGGCGCAGCGCCTGGCGGCGTCTCCGGTCGCCAGGGGTGAGGTGGTGTTGCTGTTCCAGCCCGCCGAGGAAACCGGCGAAGGCGCGCGCGCCGTCGTGCGCAGTAAGGCCTTTGCCGCGCTCAAGCCGGACTATCTCTATTCGTGCCACAACCTGCCGGGGCGCCCCCTCAGGGAGGTCAGCGTGCGTGACCATGCCTTCACCTGCGCCTCGCGCGGCATGATCGTGCGGCTTTCCGGGCTCTGTGCACATGCGGCCCACCCGGAAAATGGTCGCAGCCCGGCGATGGCCATGTGTCGCATCATGCAAGGCCTGTCGCGTCTGCCGTTGCAATTTGCCGATGAGACCGGACTTGCGATGGTGACCCTGATTCATGCGCGCCTGGGCGAGGTCGCGTTCGGCACCTCACCGGGCGGCGCCGAGGTGATGGTCACCCTGCGCACCGAGAGCGATGACATGATGAAGGCGCTGGCCGAAGCGGCGGTGTCACTGGCGCGCAGCGAGGCGGAAGAAGACCGTCTGGGCATCGACGTGGACTGGTGTGACACCTTCGATGCGACCTGGAATTCGCCTGAGGCGAACGACATGATTCGTCGCGTGGCGCGACAGCAAGGGCTTGATTGCGTGGAACTTCCTCAGGCACATCGCTGGTCCGAGGACTTTGGCGTGCTGGCACGTGACTGCCATGCCGCCATGTTTACATTTGGCGCAGGTGAGGAAATGCCGGGCCTTCACCACCCCGATTACGATTTTCCTGATACGCTGTTGGCGCCCGGCGTCGAGATTTTCGAGGGGCTGGTGCGCCAGCACCTTGGAAGAGAGTAAAACAGGGGTTTTACAGCGTCGCTATTCGGATACAGTTAGTGTCAAAGTTTTTCGACGTTGCAAAAAACACTGTTTTCCTTCACCGTATGCATGAGGATCGGTACCGTTTTCAAGGGAAACAGACCCGATCAGAGCTGGAAGGACGCACCTGCATGTGCTTTCTTCTTAAAGGAAGATTTGAATAAAATTCCTTTCATCGTAACGAGTTCGGCTCTTATACTGAGTCGATACGTAACACCCTCGTTACATATTGCGCTGTGTTAAGAAGGAGTCTTACATGAAAAGATCTACGACTGGCCTGGTTCTGGGTTCTGCATTGGTTGTTGGCCTGTCTGGCTGCGCAAGCTCTGCTTCCCAGTCTTCATCTGCTGAGAAGCCCTGGTACAGCCAGCCGTTCGTCTGCGGTCTGGCCGGTGGCCTGATCGGTGGCGGGATTGGTTACGGCGTCTCTGGCGACAGCGACGAAGACACCGGCGCTTCTCTGGGTGCTGTCGGCGGCGCGACCGCTGGCGCACTGCTGTGTGCTGACGATGCTCCGAAGTCCATGGACGACGATGGCGACGGCGTGCCGAACGACCGTGACGAATGCCCGGGGACTCCGGCAGGCGTCGCTGTTGATGCGAAAGGCTGCCCGCTGGACACCGACGGTGACGGCGTTGCTGACTACAAGGACCAGTGCCCGGGTACTCCGGCCGGCGTCACTGTTGACGCGAAAGGCTGCCCGCTCGATTCCGACGGTGACGGCGTGCCGGACTACCAGGACCAGTGCCCGAACACCCCGGCCGGCGCCAAGGTCAATGCACTGGGTTGCGTCGCTGACCTCGTCCTGCGTGACGTGAACTTCGAGTTCGACTCCGCCAAGCTGACTGCCAACGCTGAGAAAGTGCTGAACGGTGTGGCGGCCAAGCTGGTCTCCAACGAGAACGTCCGCGTTCGCGTCGAAGGTCACACTGACTCCGTGGGTTCTGACTCCTACAACAAGCAGCTGTCCCAGAAGCGTGCTGACTCCGTGAAGGCCTACCTGGCTTCCGAAGGTGTTGGCGCCAACCGTATCCAGACTGTGGGTTACGGTGAAGAGCAGCCGGTCGCCAGCAACGATACCGCTGCAGGCCGTGCCGAAAACCGTCGTGTCGAGCTTGCTGAAGTCAAGTAAGCCGAACGCGGTAAGCTGAATCAGACGGGGCGCCTCAGGGCGCCCCGTCTGCGTTCGTGTCGTGCATGGTCTTCAGTGGCTCAAGCGTATCTTTACGACTTTTGAACGGGCTGCTAAGGTCTTGCCTCGCTCATGTTCCCGCGTTATGTGTCCACACCCTGACTGGTCGCTCGATCATCATGGGGCAGTGGGCGGCGCCCCAGGCATTGTAGGCCGGGGTCAGTAGCGTGAGGGGCGTGATCGTCATTGCCCCCATTTCGAGCCGACGCCCCGTGTTCGGCCAAATTCGCTTCACGTGACCCTTGGTAAGGGCCACCACTGAACGCAAGGAATTCTTCATGCCTATCGTTACTCTGCCTGACGGCAGCCAGCGTACCTTCGATACCCCGATTTCCGTGATGCAGCTGGCCGAGTCCATCGGTCCCGGTCTTGCCAAGGCCTGTGTGGCCGGCAAGATCAATGGCGTCGAGGTCGATGCCGCTGACATGATCACCGAAGACGCCAACGTCGCCATTCTCACGGCGCGTGATGCGGAAGGCCTGGACGTGATTCGTCACTCCTGCGCGCATCTGATCGGTCATGCCGTCAAGCAGCTCTACCCGGAGGCCAAGATGGCCATCGGCCCGGTCATCGATGACGGTTTCTACTACGACATCGACTTTGGCCGCTCGGTCACCCCGGAAGATCTCGAGACCATCGAGAAGCGCATGAAGCAGCTGATCGACAGCGAGTACGATGTGGTGCGTGAGTATGTCTCGCGTGACCAGGCCATGGCCGCTTTCGAGAAGCGCGATGAGCCGTACAAGCAGGAGATCATCGAGGGCATCGGCGAAGGCGACACCATCCGCCTTTACCACCACGAAGAATACACCGACATGTGCCGCGGCCCGCACGTGCCGAATACCCGTCACCTCAAGCACTTCCAGCTGCTCAAGTTGGCCGGTGCCTACTGGCGTGGTGATTCCACCAAGCCGATGCTGACCCGCATCTATGGCACCGCCTGGCCGGACAAGAAGCAGCTCAAGGCCTACCTCAAGCGTCTCGAGGAAGCCGAGAAGCGCGATCACCGCAAGCTGGCCAAGAAGCTGGACCTCTTCCATATGCAGGAAGAAGCGCCGGGCATGGTGTTCTGGCACCCGAATGGCTGGACCATGTATCAGGTGCTCGAGCAGTACATGCGTCGTATCCAGCGTGCCAATGGCTACCAGGAGATCAAGACGCCGCAGGTGGTCGATCTTTCGCTGTGGAAGAAGTCCGGGCACTGGGGACATTACAACGAGCTGATGTTCACCACCGAGTCCGAGAAGCGTGAGTACGCGGTCAAGCCGATGAACTGCCCGTGTCACGTCCAGGTCTTCAATCAGGGCCTGAAGAGCTACCGTGACCTGCCGCTGCGTCTGGCCGAGTTCGGCTCCTGCCACCGCAACGAGCCGTCCGGCTCTCTGCATGGTCTGATGCGCGTGCGTGGCTTCACCCAGGATGACGCCCACATCTTCTGTACCGAGAATCAGGTCGAGTCCGAGGCCGAGGACTTCATCCGTCTGACGCTGGAAGTCTACCGTCAGTTCGGCTTCGAAGACGTCGAGCTGAAGCTCTCCACCCGTCCGGAATCCTTCATCGGTGAGCCGGAAGCGTGGGACAAGGCCGAAGCCGGCCTGCAGGCAGCACTGGATGCGACTGGCCTGCCGTGGGAGCTGCAGCCGGGTGAGGGTGCCTTCTATGGACCAAAGATTGAATTCTCTCTGCGAGATTGTCTGAATCGTGTCTGGCAGTGTGGTACTCTACAGCTCGACTTCAATCTGCCTGAGCGTCTCAGTGCCCAGTTTGTCGATGAAAGTGGAGAGCGTCGCATGCCGGTCATGTTGCACCGCGCGATTCTCGGCTCCTTCGAGCGCTTCCTCGGCATCCTGATCGAGCACCACGCAGGCGCGATGCCATTCTGGCTCGCCCCGGAGCAGGTTGTCGTAATGAATATCACGGATTCCCAGGCAGAATATGCCAAGGATCTGGTCTCCCGCCTCGAGAAACATGACATCCGTGTCAAAGCAGACTTGAGGAACGAGAAGATCGGCTTTAAAATCCGTGAGCATACTCTGCAGAAGGTTCCTTACCTCATCGTCGTTGGCGACAAGGAAGTGGAAGCTGATGCAGTAGCTGTCAGAACCCGTTCCGGTGAAGACCTCGGCACCATGAAAGTTTCAGAATTCATGGAACGCCTGAAGGAAGAACAGGTCTGACA
This sequence comes from Cobetia sp. Ld8, assembly GCF_045066615.1. Taxonomy (NCBI): domain Bacteria; kingdom Pseudomonadati; phylum Pseudomonadota; class Gammaproteobacteria; order Oceanospirillales; family Halomonadaceae; genus Cobetia; species Cobetia sp. Ld8. Next base: position 744,774 of record NZ_JBISHF010000006.1, read on the forward strand.
GTAACGAATTTCAGCCAAACGGAGACGCAACGATCAAGCGGAATAATCAGCGCGGACGCCCCCAGGAAAAGCGGGCTCCCATCAATGACCGTATTCGTGCGGACGAAGTCCGCCTCATCGACGCAGATGGCGAGCAGGTTGGCGTAGTGTCAACCAAAGATGCGCTTGTCAAGGCCGAAGAGGCAGGGCTCGACCTCGTCCAGATTTCCAATGCCGACCCCATCGTCTGCAAGATCATGGATTACGGCAAGTTTCTTTTCGACGAGAAGAAACAGAAGAATCTGCAGAAGAAGAAGCAGAAACAGATCCAGGTCAAGGAAGTCAAATTCCGTCCTGGTACCGATGAAGGCGATTATCAGGTCAAGCTACGCAACCTGACTCGCTTCATCGAAGGCGGAGACAAGGGTAAGGTAACCTTGCGCTTCCGTGGTCGCGAAATGGCGCACCAGGACATCGGCCGCAAGCTGATGGAACGGATCGCCGGCGACCTCTCGGAGCTCGTGACCGTCGAGTCCTTCCCGAAAATGGAAGGCCGTCAGATGATCATGATTCTCGCGCCGAAAAAGAAGTGATCCATAGGCAGTAAAACGGACACATCAGGGTCACGCCTGCGGGCGTGGCTCTTTTTGTCGGCCCTGGATTTTCTCAAGAAACCGAGCGGAGTTAATACTCATGCCGAAGATCAAGACTAACCGCGGCGCTGCCAAGCGCTTCAAGAAGACTGCCAACGGCTTCAAGCACAAGCAGTCCTTCCGTAGCCACATCCTGACCAAGAAGTCGACCAAGCGTAAGCGTCAGCTGCGTGGCATGAAGCAGGTTCACGCTGCAGACAAGGCGCTGATCCAGCGCATGCTGCCGAACCTGTAAGCCGTCCTTACCTCGGTCCAACTTTCTTAATATCAGGAGTACGCTATGTCCCGCGTCAAGCGTGGCGTCGTCGCACGTCGCCGTCACAAGAAGATCATGAAGCAGGCCAAGGGTTACTACGGAGCGCGTTCACGCGTCTTCCGCGTAGCCAAGCAGGCTGTCATCAAGGCCGGCCAGTACGCTTACCGTGACCGTCGTGTCCGCAAGCGTCAGTTCCGTGCCCTGTGGATCGCGCGTATCAACGCTGCGGCCCGCATCAATGGCATGTCCTACAGCCGCTTCATCGCTGGCCTGAAGAAGGCCAATATCGAGATCGACCGCAAGGTCCTCGCCGATATCGCGGTTCACGAAAAAGCTGCCTTTGCTGCCATCGTCGAGAAGGCCAAGGCTGCTCAGTAAGTGACCGGATCAGATGTCGCCCAGTCCCGGCGAGCCGCTCAGGTGGCGAATCGGGCCGTGACTGTCGAATGCTTGCATTGGACAACTCAGGCGGTATCGAGATGACGTGTTACGTCACAGGGGAAGAGCAGCCGCTCTTCCCCTGTTTTTGTTTGGCCTGCCGTCAGAGAACCGGCGGTGGGTCAGCAGCGACATGAACGGGATTGGCCGCGTTGTGGGCCGGTCTCTGGCAAGGGCGCGATCGTCTGTGTGACTCACCGCAGGCGGAGCGCTCTCCCTGCCGACCTTCGGGTCGGCGCGACTTCCATTGGTGGCGGACATTGCCGCGCCAGTGACTCAAGCGATCGGAGCTGAACGGATGGAACATCTTTCCACCCTGGTGGACGAAGCACGCACCGCGATCCAGGCGGCCGAAGACGTCCAGACCCTCGACGAGGTACGGGTACGTTTTCTCGGCAAGAAGGGCGAGATCACCGCACTGCTCAAGGGCCTCGGCAAGCTGTCCCCCGAAGAGCGTCCCAAGGCCGGTGAGACCATCAACGAAGCCAAGCAACTGCTGAGTGGCGAGTTGGATGCACGTCGCAATACGCTGGAAACGGCGGCGCTCAATGCGCGTCTTGCCGCCGAGCGCGTCGATGTGACCCTGCCGGGCCGTGGTGAGCCGGTAGGCGGCCTGCACCCGGTCACCCGCACGCTTGAGCGTATCGAAAGCTTCTTCTCGCACATTGGTTACGGTGTCGCTGAAGGGCCGGAAATCGAAGATGACCATCACAACTTCGAAGCGCTGAACATCCCGTCGCATCACCCGGCGCGCGCGATGCATGACACCTTCTATTTCGATGCCACGCGTCTTCTGCGCACTCACACCTCTCCGGTGCAGGTGCGCAGCATGAAGGCCAGTGAGCCGCCGCTGCGTATCGTCTGCCCGGGCCGCGTCTATCGCTGCGACTCCGATCTGACCCATACACCGATGTTCCACCAGGTCGAGGGTCTGCTGGTCGACGAGAATGTCAGCTTCGCCGACCTCAAGGGTACCGTCGAAGAGTTCCTGCATGCCTTCTTCGAGCGTGATGACCTGGAAGTGCGCTTCCGCCCGTCCTACTTCCCGTTCACAGAACCGTCCGCTGAAGTCGATATCCAGTGCGTGATGTGTGCCGGTGACGGCTGTCGTGTCTGCTCCCACACCGGCTGGCTCGAGGTGATGGGGTGCGGCATGGTGCATCCGGAAGTCTTCCGTCACTCCGGTATCGATAGCGAGCGCTTCCGCGGCTTCGCCTTCGGCATGGGCGTGGAGCGTCTGGCGATGCTGCGTTACGGCGTCAACGACCTGCGGTTGTTCTTCGAGAATGACCTGCGTTTCCTTCGCCAGTTCAGCTAGGCACTCATTCACGTATCGCGCCTTGAGGGCGTGAACTTACGGAACAGGACAGCAAGATGAAATTTTCCGAACAGTGGCTGCGTGAGTGGGTGTCGCCGGAACTGAACACCCAGCAGCTGGCCGATCAGGTCACCATGGCCGGTCTGGAAGTCGATGGTATCGAACCGGTCGCCGGTGAGTTCACCGGTGTGGTCGTGGCCGAGGTCAAGGACAAGCAACCGCACCCGGAGGCCGATCGCCTCAATGTCTGCCAGGTGGATGATGGCAGCGGTGCGCTGGTGCAGGTCGTCTGTGGCGCGCCGAATGTCGCCGCTGGCCAAAAGGTGCTCTTCGCTCAGGTCGGCGCCAAGCTGCCGGGCGACTTCAAGATTCGCAAGGCCAAACTGCGCGGTGTCGAATCCCGCGGCATGATCTGTGGCGCCTCCGAGCTGGGTCTGGAAGCTGAAGCCTCCGACGGCATCATGGTGCTGGTCGCGGACGCGCCGGTGGGCCGTGATGCCCGTGACTTCCTGAATCTTGACGACAACGCCATCGAGGTCGATCTGACCCCGAACCGCGGCGACTGCCTGAGCGTCAAGGGTCTGGCGCGCGAAGTCGGCGTGCTCAACCGTCTCGCCGTCACGGCGCCGAGCATCGAGCCGGTCGCCGCCCAGATCGACGATACCTTCCCGGTCACCGTCAGCGCGCCAGAGGCGTGCCCGCGCTATCTGGGACGTGTCGTGCGTGACGTCAATGTCACCGCGAACTCGCCGCTGTGGCTCGAGGAGCGTCTGCGTCGCAGTGGCATCCGCAGCATCGACCCCGTCGTCGACGTCACCAACTACGTGCTGCTCGAACTCGGCCAGCCGATGCACGCCTTCGATCTGGCACGCCTGAACGGTGGCATCGAAGTGCGCATGGCAGCCGCTGAAGAGCCGCTGACGCTGCTCGACGGTCAGGAAGTCGCGCTGCGTGACGACACCCTGGTCATCGCCGACGAGAAGGGCCCGCTGGCCATCGCTGGCGTGATGGGCGGCGAAGGCAGTGGCGTGAATGCCGAGACGCGCGACATCTTCTTCGAGTCGGCCTTCTTCGCGCCGTTGAGCGTCGCTGGCAAGGCGCGCAGCTACGGCCTGCACACTGACAGCTCGCATCGTTTCGAGCGTGGTGTGGACGCCCAGCTGCAGCGTGATGCCATCGAACGCGCGACGGCCCTGCTGCTCGAGATCACCGGCGGCAAGCCGGGCCCGATCATCGAGGTCGCCAGCGACGCAGCGCTGCCCAAGGCCGCCGTCGTCAGCCTGAGCGGCGCCAGTGTCGAGCGCACGCTGGGCATGGCGCTGCCGGATGACGAGATCGTCGAGATTCTCGAGCGTCTGGGCATGCAGGTCGCCGCGAATGGCGATAGCCAATGGCAGGTGACGGTGCCGAGCTGGCGTTTCGATGTCAGCATCGAGGCTGATCTGATCGAAGAGCTGGCGCGCATCCACGGCTACAACAATCTGCCGGTCAGCCGTCCGAACGCGCGTCTGGCACCGGCCGTGGCCAATGAGACCACCCAGCCGCTGACCAGCCTGCGTCGTCAGCTGGTGGCGCGGGGCTATCAGGAAGCGATCAGCTATAGCTTCGTCGCCCCAGAGCTGCAGAAGACGCTGGACCCGCAAGGGGTGGCACCGGCACTGGCCAACCCGATTTCCAGCGACATGGCCGTGATGCGCAGCTCGCTGCTGCCGGGGCTGGTCAAGGCGCTGAGCCACAACCTCAATCGTCAGCAGTCGCGCGTGCGCCTGTTCGAGACCGGGCTTGTGTTCCGCGGTGAGCTGGACTCCCTCGAGCAGACGCCGATGATCGGTGGCCTGATCACCGGCGCCCGTCTGCCGGAAGGCTGGAATGGCGGTCGTGACAAGGTCGACTTCTTCGATCTCAAGGGCGATGTCGAGGCACTGCTGGCACTGGGCGGCAATCTGGATGCCTGGCGCTTCGAAGCCGCCGAGCATCCGGCACTGCACCCGGGCCAGTGCGCTCAGCTGTTCTTCAATGGCGAGCCGGCGGGCTGGATGGGTGCCCTGCACCCGGCGGCGCGCGCCGAGCTTGGCCTGAAGGTCGAGGTGTTCGTGTTCGAGATCACACTGGCCTCTGCCTGCGCGGGCCGTCTGCCACGCTTCGCGCCGCTCTCCAAGTATCCGGAAGTGCGTCGTGACCTGGCCTTCGTGGTCGAAGAGGGCGTTCACGTGCAGTCGCTGCTCGACGCCATCCGCTCGCAAGCCGGTGAATGGCTGACGGACCTGCGCCTGTTTGACGTCTATCAGGGCCAGGGGGTAGCCGATGGTCACAAGTCGCTCGCCCTGGGCTTGACCTGGCAGCATCCTTCGCGCACGCTGAATGATGAGGAAATCAATCAGTTAGTCGATGCGATCGTCACCGATGGCCACACACGTTTCGGGGCGGCGCTGAGAGCATGAGTCGCCACTTGAACGAGGGAGCGGACATGGGAGCGTTGACCAAGGCGGAACTTGCCGAGCATCTGCACGCAGAACTCGGCATGTCCAAGCGCGAAGCCAAGTCGATGGTAGAGGTATTCTTCGACGAGATTCGCGGTTGCCTGCGGGAAAATGAACAGGTGAAGCTGTCCGGTTTCGGCAACTTCGATCTACGTGACAAGCGCGAACGTCCGGGGCGCAATCCCAAGACAGGCGAGGAGATTCCGATCTCCGCGCGTCGCGTGGTGACATTCCGCCCAGGTCAGAAGCTCAAGGCCCGAGTGGATGAGTACGACGGCGAGACGCACGCACATCAGCGTCTTGAAGAGCATGATGACCACGATGATCATGATGATGATCACTGAGGTCATTGCCTGACCTCACCCGCCGCTCCCTGAGCGGGTGACCATGCTCACGAAAGCCCCGACGCCCAGCGTCGGGGCTTTCGTCGTTCTGAGGCATCGTTTGTTGTGTCATCAGCCGTGCGTCATCAGCCGATCGAGAGCTCGGTGCGTGCATAGCTGATGCCGAGGCGGCTGCGGGTCGCCAGCAGATAGCCGAGGGCGAGTGGTCCGGTGCGGCCCAGCAGCATGGTCGCGATGATCAGCAATTGCCCGCCGGGCGAGAGCTCGGGCGTCAGGCCGTGGCTCAGGCCGACGGTGCCGAAGGCCGAGACGGTCTCGAAGGCCAGCGACAGAAAGGCGTGGTCCGGATCGGTGATGGTCAGGCCGAACAGCATGCTGAAGATCAGCAGCATCGCCGCCAGTGCCACGGCGATCGACTTGAAGACGGTGTCATCGCCGATGCGGCGGCCGTGCAGAGTGGGGGAGGGCTCGCTGCGCAGAAAGGCACGCGTGGTCAGCAGCAGCACCACGAAGGTGGTCAACTTGATGCCGCTGGCCGTCGAGCCGCTGCCGCCGCCGATGAACATCAGCGCCATGGTCCACAGGGTCGAGGCTTGTGTCATCTCGGCGGAATCGATGACGCTGAACCCGGCGGTGCGCGGTGTGATGGCCATGAAGGCAGCGGCGAGCAGGCGTTCGCCGTGACTGGCCATGGCGCCCAGCGTGCCGGGGTTGCGCCATTCAAGCGCCAGTATCACCACCAGACTCAGCAGGTTGAGCGCCACGGTGGCCTCGATCACCAGGCGTGTCTGCACCGAGAAGCGTGACGGCTGCAGCAATACGCGCCAGCCATGTTGGCGCCGCCGCTCGCGCAGCTCGCCGATGACGGCAAAGCCGATGCCGCCGGTCATGAACAGAATGCCGATCACGCTGCTGGTCAGGGGATTTGCCGCCTCGCGCATCAGGCTGTCCGGCCACAGGGTGAAGCCGGCATTGTTGAAGGCCGAGACCGAGTGGAAGAGGCTCAGCCAGAGCCCCTCCTGCCAGCCGTGCTCGGGCACCCAGTCCAGCGCCAGCAAGGAGGCGCCTGCCAGCTCGAGCGTCAGCGCAAAGGCGGTGATGATCTTGAGCAGGCGGCCTATCTCGCGTGAGCTGCTGCGATTGAGCGCCTCGCGCAGCAGGCTGGTCTGATGCATCGGCAGGCGCTGGCCCAGCATCACCAGCGACAGGGCGGCGATGGTCATGAAGCCGAGACCGCCGAGCTGGATCAGTATCAACACGATGGTCTGGCCTGCGAGGGTGAAGTCGCTGAGCGGAGTGACGGAGAGGCCGGTGACCGTGACGGCAGAGGTTGCGGTGAATAGCGCCGACAGCCAGCTCAAGCCCTGCTGATGCATGCCGGGCAGTTTCAGCAGGCAGGCGCCCATCATGCCGAGGCCTAGAAAGCCGCTCAGCAGAATCTCCGGCGGCGATAGATGGATGATGGGCCCGCGTGGGCTGCGGGTCAGGGGGCGGAGATAGCGCCGGTAGCGCTGCCTCATAGATGTGCTCCAAGCTTGCGCAGCGCGCTCAGCTCGCCGATCAGGACCAGATGGTCACCGGCGGCCAGTCGCGTGCTGCCGGAGGGTTGGCGGTCGAGGGTCTTGCCCTTGCGCAGTGCGATCACGCTGATGTCGTCATCGATGGGCAGCTGATCGAGCTGCTGGCAGTCATCGCCCAGTCGTGCGCTGACCTCCAGCTCGACCACGAACTGGTGATCGCCGAGATGGATGAAGTCGACCATGGCATGGTAGGCGAGGCTTTCCGCCACGCGCACGCCCAGGTCGTACTCCGGATGCACGATGTGATCGACACCCAGACGACTGAGCAGCTTGTGGTGTGCATCCGAGGTGGCCTTGACCCACAGCTCCCTGGCGCCGAGCTCCTTGGCCAGCAGCGCGCAGATCAGGCTCTGTTCCATCGAGTCGGCCAGATCGATCAAGACGGCGTCGTACTGCTCAAGCCCCAGCTCCTGCAGGGCATGTTCGTCGGTGGGGTCCGCGATCACGGCCTGGTTGAGCAGGTCTGCCACGGCATTGAGGCGCTTCTCATCGGCGTCCACGCCGAGCACTTCATGGTCATGGCGCCTGAGCTCCCGCGCGACGGTGCTGCCGAAATAGCCCAGTCCGATAACCGCGAATTGACGATGCATGACGACTCCTTGTCTGCGCTGCTGGGTGAGACCAGACGCACTTTGTTCCGACGCTCACTGGCCAGGCACTCCCAGGCCCAGCCCTCTCAGGCCAGAGCGTTCTGGTCGGCGTCTCTTGAATGAGCCTACTCCAGTGATGCGGGGTTGTCGGGCCCTTTTGCGGCGCCGTGCGTCTCAGGGGAGGTTGCTTTTCAAGTCTGAGTGGCAGTTATCGTTTCAAATGTTACCAATTTGAAGCATCTAATGTAGAGTGATTGCCGTCGTGTGGTGATGGCGTTTTCGCAGAGGAATTCTGAGGGAATCGTGGTGATTTTCGATGGGAATCGCGGACGAACCTGCTTCATATCAGTAAAATGGTCTGTGTGAGCACCCAAGACGGCCAGGCGTTGCGTCGATCACCACTGGCTCACAACAATAACTCGTAAGGTATTCCATGACGGCAAGACAGCAACCCAAGAATCTCTGGATCAGTCGCTGGGGCTTCATCCTTGCAGCTACCGGTTCCGCGGTAGGGCTGGGCAATATCTGGAAGTTTCCCTATATCACCGGTGAGTACGGCGGGGGCGCCTTCGTGCTGGTGTATCTGGCCTGCATCCTCGCCGTGGGCGTGCCCGTGATGATGGCGGAGATCGCCTTCGGGCGGCGCGGGCGCGGCAGCCCCATCGAGGCGATTGCCAATCTGGCGCGTGAAGCGGGGGCCAGTCCGTTGTGGAAGGTCTTCGGCTGGATCGCGATGCTGGCCGGCTTCATGATCCTGTCGTTCTATGTCGTGGTGGCGGGGTGGTCGTTCAGTTACCTGTGGAAGATGGCCAGTGGCGCGCTGTCCGGACACAGCGTCGCGGAGCTGGGTGCCATCTTCGAGGCCGGCAACGCCAACCCCTGGGCGCTGGGTGGCTGGGCCACGCTGGTGACGGTGGTGACGATGCTGATCGTCGGGCGCGGGGTGCAGGAAGGCGTCGAGAAGAGCGTGCGCTGGATGATGCCGGGCATGGTGATCATGCTGCTGATCATGATCGGCTATGCCCTGACCTCGGGCAACTTCTCGGCAGGCTTCCACTTCCTGTTCGATTTCGATGTCACGCGCTTGAGCAGTGAAGGGGTGCTGGCCGCGCTGGGGCATGCCTTCTTTACCCTGTCGCTGGCCTCCGGCGCCATCCTCACCTACGGCTCCTACCTGCCGTCGGGCACCTCCATCGCCCGCACCACCTTCACGGTGGCGATCGCCGATACCCTGGTGGCGCTGATGGCGGGGCTGGCGATCTTCCCGATCATCTTCGCCAATGGCATGGACCCGTCCTCCGGGCCGGGGCTGATCTTCATGAGCCTGCCGGTGGCCTTCAACCAGATGCCCTTCGGGCAGCTGTTCGGGGTGCTGTTCTTCGCCATGCTCTCGATCGCCGCCCTGACTTCCGCCATCTCGATGATCGAGGCGACCGTCGCCTGGCTGAGCGAGAACCGCAACATGAGCCGCACCAAGGCCTCGTGGCTGGCCGGCAGCGTGCTGTGGCTGGTGGCGATGTTCGCGATGCTGTCGTTCAATCTCGGCGCGGACTGGACGCTGGCCGGCAAGCACTTCTTCGACTGGCTCGATTACCTGACCTCGCGCTGGATGATGCCGATCGGTGGCATCGCCATGGCGCTGCTGGCCGGGTTCGTCTTCAAGAGCAGCATGCTGCGCGATGAGCTGAATCTGAGCGATGCCGGCTATCGTCTGTGGCTGTTCATGATTCGTTATGTCAGCCCGGTCTGCATCCTGGCGATCTTCGTCGATGCCCTGGGTGTCGCAGAGCTGTCATTCGGCGACTGGCCGTATTTCGTGGCCGTCATCCTGGCAGCCTGTCTCGTGGGCGAGCTACTCTCGCCGCGCCTGCGCGAGCGTGCCGCCGAGCAGGGCTGATATGATCGCTAGCATCAGTTCGATAGCGCCAGCCCGGTAGTCATGAGAGCGGCATGAAAAAGCCCCCTGCAGCGTGCTGCAGGGGGCTTTTCGTTCTGATGTCTGTGGCCTGTCTGTCTGCTGGTATCTGTGTGCCAGCTGGCGCCGTTACTCGCCTTCCAGGCCGGTGATCGGCTTGACCGTGCCCCAGTGGCGGCACTTCGGACATTGCCAGAGCAGCATCGAGGCTTCGAAGCCGCAGCGATGACAGCGATGGCGAGGACGCGCCTGGATCAGTTGCTGGGTATGACGCTTGAGCAGATTGAAACGCTCGGTCTCGCGCTCATCGGCGTCCAGCAGGTAGAGATCGAGCAGATAGTCGACGCCGCGCAGGCTGGGGTGACGATGCAGTTGCTCGCTGGCGAAGCTGGCAGCGGCCTCGACGCCCTCGCGGCGTTCGATCAGTTGCGCCAGGCTGATGACCGTCGTGGTGTAGGGCGCGCGCTCGACTTCCTGATGCAGCAAGCGTACCAGGCCGCTCTCGTCATCCAGCATGCGAAAGGCGTTGCCCAGTGGCTCGAGGATGATGGGGGTGAAGCCGGTGTCCTGACGCGGGATGCGCTGCAGCAGGCGGATGCACTGCTTGTAGTTGGCATGATCGAATTCGATCTCGGCCAGCATCCAGTTGGCGCGTACGCATTTCTCATCGGTGGAGAGCGCCTGCTTGAGGCGCTTGCGGGCCATCGCCTGACTGCCTTCGGCGATATCCAGCGCGGCCAGTTCGCAGTGCCAGTGGGCCGCCGCGCGGCGGATGCCGCCTTCCTGACGCAGAATGGCGTGGGCGACTTCGAGTGCGGCCTCCCATTCGCGTTCCCGCTCGAGGAGGTCGATCAACAGGCGGCGGCCGGCACGCCGATGGCTGTCGTGTTGCGCTTGCTTGAGGAGGGTTTCCAGCAGCTTCTCGGCGCGGTCATAGACACCGCTGCGCATGAAGTCGCGGGCCAGTTCCAGCTGGACACGCTCGCCCTGTTCGCTATCCAGGGCAGGGCGGGCCAGCAGGTTCTGGTGAATCTTGACGGCACGATCGACTTCGCCGCGACTGCGATAGAGATTGCCCAGCGCGATGTGGGTATCGACGGTGTCGCTGTTGACTTCCAAGGCCTGAACGAAGGTTTCGATGGCACGATCAGGCTGCTCGTTGAGCAGATGATTGAGGCCGACGAAGTAGTCGCGGGACAGGGTGGCAGGAGCCGGTGCTTGTTCATCGGGGCGACGATCACGCCGCCCCAGCCAGAATCCGATGGCGATGGCCGCCATCAGCAATCCCAGCAATATCAGATCAGGCATTTATGCCACTTCCTTGATCTCCTGGATGCGCAGTTGGTCCAGTTCCTTGCGTTGCTGCTGGTTGCGACGCTGGGCACGGGTCAACAGCGTGCGCAGTCGCAGGTACATGCCCGTCATCGCGACCATGCCAAGCACGACGCCGACGGCCAGCGAGAACAGCAGCCACATGGAAAGAGACGCAGCAGGCAGCTCTACCCAGATGAGGTCGAGGGGCACGGCTTGCTGGTTGTGAACGGCAAAGAGAATACCGACCAGCAGGACGATCAGCAGGATCACGGCCAGAACGAGACCTTTTAGCCAACGCATAACGGTTTCCTTGTCATGAAATGCAGTCGTGAATCATCTGGGAGCGAGTGTATCACTGCCCATCGCGCGAGTCTTGGCGGCGACGCCGTGAGGTGGGTGGCTGTCGTCTCTGGCATGACGGCTTGAGCAGATGTCGGCCGGCGCTGAGCCAGCCGGCCCCGTCACGCCGGGTCTTGCTCTGCGGGCAGCGCTGTCAGTCAGCCGCACCGTCGTCTTTAGCACCGTCATCAGTCGCGCTGTCGTCAATACCCCAGCGCGCGACTGGCATCGACCTGCTCGCGCAGCTCCTTGCCGGGCTTGAAGTGGGGGACGAACTTGCCATCCAGGTCCACCGGCTCACCGGTCTTGGGGTTGCGCCCCAGTCGTGGCTCACGGTAGTGCAGCGAGAAGCTGCCGAAACCGCGAATCTCGACGCGACCGCCGTGGGCCAGGGCGTCTGTCACATCATCGAGGATGATGCGAACCGCGGCCTCTACATCCTTGAGCGACAACTCAGGCTGTCGCATGGCTATCTGTTCGATCAGCTCGGACTTGGTCATCGGATCTCTCCATGCCTGCACCTTTCTCGCGAAAGGCGTTCGTGATGCGGCAGCCGGGCGACCTCTTGTCACCGGACAGGCACACGCATCCTTGTGATTGTTATCTCCTCAGCATAATGGGCAAATCCTGAGAAAACAACGCACTAGGGACATCATTGCCGATCACGGCACGGATTGCCAATTCCTGCCCGAGCAACGGGTCAACGGATGCCGCTGACGCCCCCCTCGGGTATACTGCGCGCATTGATGTGACGACTGAGGTTCAGGCAATGGAAGATGTGATTCGCAAGCGGCTTCATTGGCATTCGCGTCGCGGCATGTGGGAGCTCGATCTGCTGCTGCTGCCGTTTCTGGAGCAGCGTTTCGACGCCTTGAGCGAAGATGACAAGGCACTCTATGTGCAGCTGCTGGCCGAAGAGGACCAGGACCTCTTCGTGTGGCTGATGAAGCGCGACCCGTGCGGCAATGCCGAGTACCAGCGCCTGATCAACATGGTGATCGCCAATGCCGAGAATGGCGAGCGCGATCAGTTCAAGGGCCTCTAGGCAGGCGTTCGCGACCCACGCCAGCCTGCGCGTCGGGCTGTTGGCGGCGAGTCTCGCCTTGTGGGTCTGGCTTGCCGAGCTGGCGACTGGCCAGTTCCTTGTCAGTACCTGGTGGTCCTGTCAGTGGCAATATCTACGCAATGCCCTGCCTTTCGAGGCGGGGCATTGTGCGTTTGAGGGGCACGCTCAGCTGCCGGATGGCGTCATGGCGCTGCTGGGCGTGATGGGGCTGGGCTGGCTGCTGCAGGCCGTAGAGCTGGTGTCATGGTGGCGCCAGGCTCGGCGGCGTCTCAAGGACCCCGAGGCGCGAGTCTGGCTGGCCCTGGGGGGCAGCCTCTGCGCCGATGCGGCGCTGGCCAGCGGTGGCCAGGCGCCAGCGCCGGAGAACGAGGCTGAAGCAGAGAGCGAAGCAGAGAGCGAAGCCGAGAGCGAAGTCAGCGATACCCCGACTGCGTCAGATGCGCGCCACCGTCACCCGGAGATGCAGCTCTGCTGGTGGTGGGCCGATGGTGCCTCACGCAGCTGGCAGCCCGTCAAAGTGCGCTGTCTGTGGTGCTCACCACGTCTGCTGGGGCTCGAGATCTCGCCGCAGGGCTTCGGGCCACAGGGAGTGGGACCACAGGGGATGGGGCTACAGGGCTTGAGAGCGCAGGGCGCGGACCAGCAGCACCTGAAAACCCAGCGGGTGTGGCTGTGGCCGGATAGCGCCTCCAGCGAAGACCTTCACCAGCTGCGGCTGTGGTTGCTGTGGCCGCCCTTGCCGCATGGCTTGCCGCGTCAGCCGCCGCCATTGGAGACCCTGCGGCGCGTCGCTGCCCAGGGCTCCCGCCCACGCTGAGCCTGCTCATGGGCCTTTTCATGGGTCTTCGCATAAGCCTTCTCAAGAGCCGCTCAGGTCGCGGCAGCGAAGGCCGAGAGGCGAATGACGCTATCGCGGGCACGCGGCGCCGGCATCGGGAAGTCGCGGATGAAGTGCAGGCCACGTGACTCATGGCGCTGATGGGCGCACAGCAGCAGCAGCGGTGCCAGTGTCAGGGCCTGATAGAGCGCAAGGTGATCAAGCCCTGCCCGCGGCGCTGAAGCTTGCCTGTGCTGCTCGGGCTCCGCCGTTTGCCCCGCCTCCAGCGAGACCCACTGCGCTATCTGCTGCAACGCCTCCCTCAGGCCGTGCTGGCTGCGCTCTATCCCCGCTTGCAGACTCATCAGCTGGCGCAAGCTTTGCAGGCGCGTGCGCGCCTCGTCGGCGCTCAGACGCATCACGCAGCGCCAGACCTGACCATTGTCGGCCAGCTGTGTGAGCAGGGCGGCGTGTTGCGGCATCAGCGAGTCGAGCGTGCTCATCAGGCGTGGTTCGTCGGCGCGGCGCGGCTGCCCGAGTGCTTCACCACAGGCGCGCGCCTGCACCAGGCACTCGAGCAGCGAGTTGCTGGCCATGCGATTGGCGCCGTGCAGGCCCGTGCAGGCGACTTCGCCGATGGCCCACAGCCCGGGCAGGTCGCTGGCGCCATCCAGCCCGGTGGCGATGCCGCCGCAGCTGTAGTGGGCGGCAGGGACGACGGGAATCGGTGCATGACGAATATCGATCCCGCGTGCCAGGCAGTGCTCGGCGATGGTCGGGAAGTGGTGCTCGATGGCCTCGGCCCCCAGCGCGCTGATATCCAGACAGACATGCTCGAGACCGTGCGTGCGCATCTCGGCGAGGATGGCGCGTGCCACGACATCACGCGGCGCTAGCTCCAGGCGCGGATCATGATCGGCCATGAAGCGATGCCCATCCGGGCGCAGCAGCAGTCCCCCTTCGCCCCTTACCGCCTCGGAGATCAAAAAGGGCGTGCCATCAGGGTCATACAGGCAGGTGGGATGAAACTGCTGGAACTCCAGGTTCATCAGGCTGGCGCCGGCGCGGGTCGCCATCGCCATGCCATCACCGACGCTGGCGCTCGGGCTGGTGGCGTGGGCGAACAGGCCGCTGGCACCGCCGGTAGCCAGTACCAGGTCATTGGCTGCCAGCCATTGGCGCTGGCCCGTGCCGTCCATCACCCACAGACCGCTGGCGCGACCCGCGTTGACCGCGATGTCGACGGCCAGCAGGTCTTCGAGAATCTCGATGTTCGGGTGGGCTTCGACGTGGGCGCTGAGCGTATCGAGCAGCGCTCGCCCGGTGGCGTCGGCGGCGTGGATGATGCGGCGGCGACCATGCCCGCCTTCACGGGTGAGATGGAAGGGGTAGCTGGCGTCGGCGTCGGCCGGGGTGAAGGGTACGCCAAGCGCGATCAGCCATTCGATGGCCTCCCGCGAGTGGCCGACGGTGAAGCGCACCGCGCGCTCGTTGCACAGGCCATCGCCGGCAATCAGGGTGTCGGCGACATGGGATTCCACATCGTCCTCGGGCGCCAGCACCGCCGCGATACCGCCCTGCGCCCAGCGGCTGGCGCCCTGGGCCTCACGCGCTGGACGCAACAGCGTGACGCGGCGGGTGCGCGGGCCGGCTGGCAGGCGATTGGCGAGGCTGAGTGCCAGGGTCAAACCTGCCGCGCCGCCGCCGACGATCAGCACGTCATGCTGGCTTGCGGGAGTCACTCCGGATACTGAGTTCATGTGTCTTTCCTGGCAGTCTCATTGCCGGCCGAGTCCGGCTGGTGCCTGTCGTGGCGGTCTGGCTCATCACTGCTGCTGTCATCACTGATACTGCCATCACTCGCTGGCGCTTTGCTGGCCGGCGCTTTGCCGACTGCAGAGTGTTGCTCGCCAGCGCTGTTCTCGCGTCTGGTGGGGGCTGCCGTATCGCCCGGTGTCGGGTCTTCGGGCAGGAAGAGGCGGCGGGCATCACTGATCAGGCCATGGCCCGGCAGTCGGCGTTGCAGGCGCTGGCTCGGCAGCCGCTCCAGCAAGGCCAGGCGCTCGCCCAGGGCTTCGGTCAGGCGTGCCAGCTCGCGATTGAGCCACAGGTAGCCTGCCGGGCTGAACAGCGCGCGGCCGTTGCGGCTCTCGACATTGCGGACATCGGCATAGCGTTGCAGGTCGAAGGGCGTCACCGTCAGTTCAATGCTCTGGCCGGTGCGCACCTGAAAGGCCAGGGTGCCAAGCGCGCGGGCCAGACGATGCTGGGCATCGCGCAGGCCATCCAGCCCCTCGATGAATTCATGCCCCTCGCGGGTGTTCCAGTGGGTTTCCTGCAGCAGTTCGATGGTCGAGATCATGCGGCGCTCGAAGGACAGGATTTCCTCGATGTCGGCACGATTGATGCGGCCTTCCTGAGCGACGGCATCGACCAGCCCGCGCTGCTTGACCAGCTGTGCCGAGGTGGCACGCACCAGCGCGAGCCCCTCATTGACGCCCTCACGCTCGGCCTTGGTATGACCGTGGTAGAGGCGTGCCAGCTTGTCGAGGTTGTCGGCCAGCAGGAAGCGGAAGACATCCGTCGCCTTCTGGGGCAGCAGCACCATGCTGACCACGATGCTGATCAGGGTGCCCAGCACCACATTGAAGACGCGCCACAGCCCGATGCCGAGATCATGATTGCCATCACCGATTACCATCAGCAGCGTGACGCAGAACAGCAGCGAGCTGTAGCCATAGCGATTGCTGAAGGTGGCATTCAGTGCCAGGGCGATGCCGACGATGCTCCAGAAGGGCACCACGCCGGGCAGCGGCTCGGCGACCAGAATCAATATCAGGCCCCACAGGCCGCCAAGCAGCGTGCCGACCAGACGTTGCCAGCCCTTGTCGATGACACCGCCGACGTGGGGCAGGTTGCCCATGACCATCACGGTGCTGACCAATGCCCAGGAACTGTGCGGCAGGCTGAACAGTTCGATGATGGAAAAGCACAGCGTCAGGGCGACGGTCACGCGCAGGATATGCAGGCGCTGGCGGTGCAGGTAGGTGAAGTAAGGGTTGTGCGAGAACCATTTCATGATGCGATCTCCCCTCCGGCAGGCACGAGGAAGTGAGGGATGGTGCGCACCGCACACACGGCGGGTTTCAGCAGCGAAGAGGTGGACATCAGGTTCGCGGTCATTCCGTCGACAGGATTCAAGAGGCGTGGCCAAGGGGGCCATGACCATGGTGGAAGCGCTGCACAGTGTAACCGACCCCTCAAGGTCGTCCCAGAGGCTTTCAGGCCCTTGCGGCGCACTGTGACGCTGCGCCCTTGCTCTGCGAATGCTGCTGATGGCGCTCAGGGCAGAGACCGGATGGCGGGCAAGAAAGGCCGGTCAAGAGAAGGGGCAAGAGGGATAGGCAAATAGGAGCAGGCAACGAGAGATGCGTACAGAGAGCGCAGAAAGAGGTCTTGGTAAGAGGGCCTTGGGTGGGAAGCAGGCATGAGGGGCAAGCAGGCGTGAGTACTGACTCGAGCGCACCATCAAGGGGAAAGATCGAAAAATGGCGATTGTTATTGATAATCACTCTCATGAAGTGGCTTGATTGGTATCCTGTACGTCCCCAAGTGATCATCAGGGGATCGAAGCTGGCGATCAGGTCATCGATCACGTTATTGCCAGCCGCCCATCAGTGACGCCAGCCAGGTGCGACGTCATATGCAACAGCACAGGGAGACAAGCATGAGCAGCCAGACCCGCCGTGAACGCGACAGCATGGGTGAACTCGAAGTGCCGGCCAGCGCACTCTATGGCGCCCAGACTCAGCGAGCGGTCGACAACTTCCCCGTCAGTGGCCAGCCGTTGCCTGCTGCCTTCATTCGCGCCGTGGCGCGTATCAAGCTGGCCGCGGCCGAGGTCAACCGTGACCTGGAGCTGCTGGATGACGTGCGTGCCGAGGCGATCATCAAGGCGGCACGTCAGATCATCGACGGTGAGCACGCCGACCAATTCCCGGTCGATGTCTTCCAGACCGGTTCCGGTACCTCGACCAACATGAACGTCAACGAGGTGCTGACGCAGCTTGCCAATCAGCATCTGGGCGACAAGGACGTGACCGTCGGCGCCAACGACCACGTCAACATGGGGCAGTCGAGCAATGATGTCATCCCGACGGCCATTCATCTGTCCGCCGTCATCGCTGTCTCGGACACCCTGTTGCCGGCGCTGCGCCATCTGCATGAGGTGATCTCCCGCAAGGCCTCTGAGGTGGACGACGTCGTCAAGACCGGTCGCACTCACCTGATGGATGCGATGCCGATTCGCATGAGTCAGGAGCTGGGTGCCTGGCAGGCGCAGGTCGGGCAGGCTATCGAGCGTATCGAGCAGGTGCTGCCGCGCCTCGAGCGCCTCGCCCAGGGCGGCACTGCCGTCGGCAGTGGCATCAATGCGCATCCGGAATTCGCCGAACGCATTGCCGACCGCCTCTCGCACCAGACCGGTCATGCCTTCCGTCCCGCCGAGAGCTTCTTCGCGGCGCTGTCCTCCCAGGACACGGCAGTCGAGCTCTCCGGCCACCTGCGTACCTACGCCGTGGCGATGATGAAGATCAGCAACGACCTGCGCTGGATGAATTCCGGCCCGCTGGCAGGGCTGGGCGAGATCGAGCTTGAGGCCCTGCAGCCGGGCAGCTCCATCATGCCGGGCAAGGTCAATCCGGTGATTCCCGAGGCGGCCGCCCAGGTGGCGGCGCAGGTGATGGGCAATGACGCCACCATCGGCATCGCCGGGCAGAGCGGCAACTTCCAGCTCAATGTCATGCTGCCGCTGATCGCCAACAACCTGCTGTCCTCGATCACGTTGAGTGCCAATGTCAGCCGCCTGCTGGCGGACAAGGCCATTGCCACCTTCAACGTGCGTCAGGACAACATCGAGGCACCGCTGGCCAAGAACCCGATTCTGGTCACGGCGCTCAATCCGGTGATCGGTTACAACGAGGCGGCGCGAGTGGCCAAGGTGGCCTATCAGGCCGGGCGTCCGATTCTGGATGTGGCCGAGGAAGAGACTGAACTGTCACGCGAGGAGCTGGAGCGTCTGCTCGATCCGGCCAAGCTGACGGCGGGCGGTATCCAGTAAGTCGTCAATACATGACCTAAAAATCCGCCTGTCCTTGAACGAAAAGCCCGCCCCTCCTTGCCGGAGGGGCGGGCTTTCTTTGCTGCTGGCTCAGCCGGTTTTCATCAGGCGGCGCGTGCCAGCAGGCGTTCCTTGAGGTAGTCGCCGATGCGCGTCTTCTGCTCATCGCTCAGGCGCAGCGTCAGCTTGGTGCGGCGCCAGACGACATCCTGCACCTCGCGCGCCCATTCGTGCTCGACCAGGTAGTCGATCTCGGCGGCGCTCAGGCCGGCGCCGAAGTCCTCGCCCAGGTCCGCCTCGCTCTTCTTGCCGTCGAGGAAGTGCAGGCACAGGCTGCCGTAGCTTGAGGCGAAGCGTCTGGCGCGTGCTTCGCCGAGGAACGGGTAGTCGCGCTGCAGCTGGCGGGTGAAGGCTGCGCGGCTCTCGATATCGCCGCCGGGCAGGGCCTTCTCGTGGGTCCACGGCTCGCCCATGCTCGGCAGCAGCGGCTTGAGGTCTTCGAGTGCCGACTCGGCCAGCTTGCGATAGGTGGTGATCTTGCCGCCGAAGATGGACAGCATCGGTGCGCCGCTGTCATCCAGATGCAGGGTGTAATCACGCGTCATCGCGGACGGGTCTGCCGACTCGTCGTCACACAGCGGGCGCACGCCGGAGAAGGTCGAGACCACGTCATCGCGGCTCAGCTTGCGCTTGAAGTGATGGTTGACCACCTCGAGCATGTAGTCGGTCTCATCGCTGGAGCAGGCCACCTCGGAGGGGTCGCCCTTGTAGCGCACGTCGGTGGTGCCGATCAGGCTGAAGTCTTCCTGATAGGGCAGCACGAAGACGATGCGCTTGTCCTTGTTCTGCAGGATGAAGGCGCGGTCATCGGTGTTGATGCGCGGCACGATCAGGTGGCTGCCCTGGATCATGCGGATGCCGTAGCGCGGCGTGCGTTCGGTGGCGCCCTTGATGAAGGACTCCACCCACGGGCCTGCCGCATTCACCAGGGTGCGTGCGCGACGGATGAAGGTCTCGCCGCTGCTGACATCTTCAAGCGTCAGCTCCCAGTGGCCCTCGACATCACGGGCGCCGACGCAGCGGGTGCCCGTCATGATCTCGGCGCCTTGCTCGCGCGCCTGCAGCGCATTGGTGATGACCAGACGGGCATCATCGACCCAGCAATCCGAGTATTCGAAGCCCTGATTGATCTCGCTGACCAGCGGGCTCTGCTCGCCGAACTTGAGGCCCTTGGAAGCTGGCAGGGTCTCGCGCTTGCCGATGTGGTCATACAGGAACAGACCCGCGCGAATCATCCACGCCGGACGCAGATGCGGCTGGTGCGGCAGGATGAAGCGCAGCGGCCAGATGATATGCGGTGCCTTCTTGAGCAGTACCTCGCGCTCCTGCAGGGCTTCGCGCACCAGACGGAATTCGTAGTGTTCCAGATAGCGCAGGCCGCCGTGGATCAGCTTGCTGCTGGCGGAGGAGGTCGCACTGGCGAGGTCATTCTGCTCGCACAGGGCCACGCTCAGGCCGCGGCCGCTGGCATCGTTGGCGATACCGGCGCCATTGATGCCGCCGCCGATGATGAAGAGGTCAAGAAGTGCATCGTTGTCGCGGGACATGGGCTGCTCCTGCTCGTGCCCGGCGCTACCGGGTGGGGCGAATGAGTCTGCACCGGCAAGGTGCGCGATAATAGTTTTTCGAAAGTGAACATAGCTTAGCAAAAGTCGAACATCAAGGGGATTCTTCTGCGCTGATAGCTTTCGGAAGTGATCATTTGGGCGAGTGTCTGGCAACTGAGGATTGCCTGATATTCAACCTGTTGTCTTGCCGGTGTTTTTTCTCAGTCTCTGATCATGGCGTGACATTTTCATGAAGCGCCTGGCTGTCATGTTGCCGCGCGGGCGGCGCAGACGATGCCCGCAGTGACTGATCAAGCGTTATGACAGGTTGTACGGAGACGAAGCGGTGCAACTGGGCAGTGGACAGTCAGCAGCTGGGTAGCTTTCGTGATATACGAGGTTCATCGGTGCAAAGGGGGGAAAAGGGGCGAGGGGGAAGAAGGA